>JANWWS010000036.1 GCA_025055765.1 Leptospiraceae bacterium
GTCAGAGTCGTCAAAATAGACTAAAAAAGCTGTAAGCACCCCCGCATTTATATACGAATTATGTCACATTTTTACTCTGTTCTCAGTGACAGCAAAACCTGCCTCGGAAGGTGTGGAAAGCATCGTCTATGAGACGGGAAAAAATTTTTTATTATAGAAGAAGACACCTGGTTCAAAATCTTCTATAAAGAAGAGCTCGAGCTCCTGCAGAGCCGAAGAAAGAGAAAACGATCACCGTGTCGTGCCCGAGCGCCTGGTGGTCTTAAGATTATGTCGGGTAACAGGGGTTATAGGGAACGCGTTACTGGCAAGAGGTAGGCTTGCTGGCACGGCAAAGGCAAGGTGAGGAACGAAAGGGTAGTGGCAGATACCACAAAATCTTGGGTTGGGAGGCTCGTGGGTCAGATATATATTTGGAATTTCCAGGAAATTGCACAAAAGGGGAGAGTTAAAAAAACGGGAGAAGCAGGTCTATAGGTTTCGTTTTATTAAGGCTAGAGCTGCCATGAGTATTTTGGCATAGCCGTCTCTTGTCGCGGCAGCCATTATGTTATTTTGTGGAAGAGCCTAATTAAAAAGCCCCGGCCTTTTGGCCGGGGGAGTGTCTTACAGGCGGTAGGATAGCCCCCCTTGGATTAGGCGGGGTGTACCGGGCAGGGTACCACGGGAGCGGTCTGCGATGTAGAGTTCGTCGGTGAGGTTTTTTATGGTAAAAAAGAGGCTTACGGGTGCCCAGGGCAGCTCGTAGTTCATGGCTAGGTTATAGATAACGTAAGACGGGATCTTTCCTCTTTGGCCATTGGGTACGACCTCTTGGGTGTTTAGGTCGTCGGAAAACATCTCGCTTACATATACCTGTTCTAGGCGCACATCAAAGCCCCAGGGTGAAGCATAGCCTATCGTGCTTGTGATAAGCCATTCGGGGGCATAGGGCAGCCGGTTGCCAGAGACCGAGACAGTGGTAAATCCCCCTACACTACTAAAGCGGGTGCCTTCGTATTTTGCAGTGGGCAGGTAGGTGACGGCGCTCGTAAAGAACACATCGTGACGGCTTTGGAGAAACTCGCCAAGAGAGAGTTTCACTTCGCTTTCGATGCCTTGGTGGAGAGTGCGACCGGCATTGGTAAAGGTAGCTCCTACACCACCTGCTACGCTGGCGGGCACAATTTGGTTTTGGAAATCCATACGAAAGTAGGTGAGCTCGCCGTAAATACCTGGTAAAATTTTACTGCGCACACCGGCTTCGTAATTAATACTCCTTTCAGGGTCAAGATCAAGGGCCTCGCCCGTGGTGTTACTAATGATATCTTCTACCCGTGGGGGGGAAAAACCTTTGTGAACGCCGGCAAACAAAGTGGTGCCTTCTATAATTTGGACATCTATTCCCGCACCCGGGATAATTTCGGTAAATTGGGTTTTACCATAAACGCCGCGGCCCCCGTTGGCTTGGTTCGCGAGAAGCCGATTGGTGCGCTCGTAAATCATGTGTTCGACACGCACACCGGGGGTAAGTGCCATGGGGCCATAGACAAAACGGTGGGTTATAAAACCTGAGTAGGCATTGGCTTTTCGT
This sequence comes from Leptospiraceae bacterium, assembly GCA_025055765.1. Classification (GTDB taxonomy): domain Bacteria; phylum Spirochaetota; class Leptospiria; order Turneriellales; family Turneriellaceae; genus JANWWS01. The sequence continues at coordinate 1,574 of JANWWS010000036.1, forward strand.
TCGTTGTCTTCCACAAGTCCTGCATTAGGGGAGCTACCGGGTACTCGGGAGTTAGGGAAATCCCCATTGACCTGGCGACGGTCTTGGATTTCGTAATGGGCTCTCATTCCTGTCTCTAAGCTCTGTTCGCTCTCGAAAAGCTGGTAGCGCATGTTAAAACGGCTTTCCGCGCCATAGGTGTAGTAGTTACGCAAACGACCCTCGTTGCCGCAGGTGGTAAGTAAATTGGCCATGCCAGCGCAATTGGGGTCACTGGCATCATTGGGTCTTTGGGCAGAGTTGCTTGACTGGCGCCACCAATCCCTGGTAAAATAAGCTCCATAAAGAGAGGTGACGAGTTCTCCCGTGGAAAAGATGTTCCAGGAATGGCTAAGGGAGCTACCAAAGCGGCGGGCAACCATCCTGTCATTTAAAAAGGGGTTTTGGCGGGGATTTTCTTCAAACTCGGCCTTGGTAAGTCCTGAGTAGGTGACCTGGGAGTCTTCGGTATAGACATTTGCCTTAGCGGTTAAGGCGTGAGAGGCCGTTAAAAGCAAAATGGTTTTTAAATTCAGGTCATTTAAATAGGAGACGGTGTTATCGCGCGCTCCCTGGCCTTGTTTGCGGCTATAGTCGATGACATAGCCGGCGTTGTTCGCAAACCCACTAAAGTTGAGGTGGGCATTAAAATAATCTCGGTTTCCTCCTATAAAGGTAAGCTTAGCTGTCGGTGTGGGTGTGGGCATGGGAGTGATGTAGTTGATAACTCCTCCTACGGTTTGTGGTCCAAAGCGGATTTGGCCCGCACCTTTGAGAACTTCAATTCTCTCGAAACGTTCGATGGGGGGGTGGTAGTATGAGGCGTTATCTCCATAGGGGGCGTAGCTTAAGGGTAGGCCATCCTCAAGCAAGAGCACCTTGGTAGAGCGTGTCGGATTTAAGCCCCGAATCCCAATGTTAGGCCGAAGGGCAAAACCCTCCTCATCTCGAACATTAAGCCCGCTGACTTTTCTTAGCGCCTCATTTACGGTGAAAACCCTTGATTTCTCCAAGGTTTTGGTATCCACGATGCTCCCTGAGCCCGGAATTTGGGAAAGTTGCTTTTCCTCTCCGATTACCCGCACCATGGGAAGCTGTCTTTGGGTGGGCGCCTCTGGGCTTTTAGGGGCCCTTTCTTCGTCGGTGGCTAGGTTTTGCGCAGCTAGCGTAAAGGCTAGGCAAAACGAGAGAGTGAGACCTTTTTTCATATTTTACTCCTTTTCTTTATTATTGATAATGAGAACAATTCTCATTCTCAATTCCTATTGTCAAGCCTTTATTCCTTTTTTTCATTGGCATCAGCCCTGTGTGGGCCAAGGGGTTTTTGCCTGAAAAAAGGTTTACAATTTTGGATGCCCCGCAATTCGTAAGCTATGAATGGCGCGGTGAATCAGAATCAAAGAAAGGTTTCCTACCGTGCCCAAAAGGCAAGTCTTTGTCCTGTCTGTGGTTACAGTCACAATAAAGAAGAAATGCTGTCAGGTAGTGGGCGGCTTATTGCGGGTAAGCTTACGCCCGAACTACGTCGTCTCTATGAGGTAAGCAAAAAATGGGGAAGACTTAATCCCCTAGACTATGCCGTGCAGGTATGCCCTCGCTGCCTTTACGCCGCCTATCCCAAAGATTTTGAGCAGCTTACCCCCCAAGAGCAAGAGGCGCTTAAGTCAACCATTGGGCATCGTCAGAACCTCATGCAGGTACTTTTTGGCAAACTTGATTTTAATGAAAACCGCAATCTCTTGCTCGGCTGTGCTTCGTTTATCTTAGCTGTAGATTGCTACCATCTTCGCAAGGCCGAAGTCGCCCCCACGGTAAAGAAAGCTATTTCTGCGATGCGTGCTGCTTGGTACCTTGATGACCTCTACAAAGAAGCTCCTTACCGACCCTATGACAAGGCGCGAGATTTTTATTACATGGAAGCGGCGCGATATTACCGCCAGGTGCTCGAACTTATGGAAAAAGGGGGTGAGCCTGTGGACCAAGTGGCAGGCATGCTTGGCCCAGACCTAGATAATAACTGGGGCTACGATGGGGTGATTTACCTAAACTCTTACCTAACAAAAAAATACCTTGACCAAATGGCATCGGATACCAAGCAAAAATTAGCTCTCCTTGAGGCAAGCAAGCGCTATCTCTCAAAGCTTTATGGCACGGGAAAGGCAAGTAAAGCGAGGCCCTCGGTAATTGTTGACATGGCCAAGGATCTCTACGAAGAAATAAGTGCCAAAATCGATGAGCTAACGGGCAATGTTGCCCCTGCAGCTGGCAGTTAAATGCTAAACAAAAAGTAGGTAGCTGCCGAAAAAAAACTAAATCCATTCCAAGGAGGGAGAGATGGAGATACGGCCAAATCCAGTGGTGAGTTACGAACTCTTATCCCTACCAATGAAAATAGCCCAACTGCAGCATATTCATAATGAGCGTTTGCTTACCTCAACTATAACAAACAAAGTCGAGGCTATTTTAGAGTCGCAGCGCCGATTAAATATCTTTGCCTAAGCCTAATTCTTGGGCATGCACCATCGGCGCCGTTTTTTTACTCTAATCTGGCTGCTGTCGGTGCAGGTGGGCACTCTGCGATCTCATGTACGGGACCTCGCTGAGGGGAACTTGTCGGCCATCACCACAGGACAGGGTGGGGTTCTGGGTGGTGAGCCAGCCTCCGCTGCGGCAAACCTTGCTGCGCTTGGTGCTTTCTTAAAGAGAACGAACTCAGCTCTTAACTTTGCCTGGGCACAAAACCTATTTGGCTTTCAAGGCTTCCTTTCTCTTCCCTCAAGCCTAGGCTCTCTCATGATCACCCCTCTTTACATCTCGGCAAGTGAGTCACCCCCGCTAAAGCAATACCTTGCCTTAGGCCTGGGATATGCCAAAGAGGTAAGCGAAAACAGTGGACTTGGTTTTTTCTTCAAGCCGGCTTATGGCCGGGGCAGTGGTGGCTCGTTTTTTTCCTTGGGTATTGAGCCCTCCTTTTTTTATAACACGAGAAGTAACCTAGTCCTCTTTTCTGAGTTTGGGTTTTATGACCTTAGCTTTTATCTTGGGGGGCGAAATATTGCTCTAAATTTGGGTAGGAGCGAGATCGCTCCCCGCATGGCGCTTCACTTTGGGGTGCAAAGCTATATTTGGCGTAAGTCTCGCTTTGCTCTCGCAAGTTACGGGGAGACCGTGGGCATAAATCGCTTTGACAGCTTTCCTCTTCTAGGAGGGTTTGCGCTTTCTTACCATTTTTTCTTTTTCCGGGGTGGATTTATGCACCACCCGGAAAACAAGCTTTATCAAGGGCCAGTATTGGGTGGTGGTTTTGACCTACCCTTAGCCCAGGGCAATATAGCCTTGCACTACAGCTACCTGCCGCCACTCAACTACCGACAAGAGCCTTTTCATTTCATAACCCTTTTGGGAAGTTGGGGCTATGTGGACCGAGAGCCCCCTCTTGTGAAAATTATCATAGATAATCCAGCCTTTTCACCAAATGGGGATGGCATAAAAGATACGGTGGTCTTTGAGATTGAGGTAAACGATGCAAGCCCCTTACATGCCTATCGCTTAGAAATCCGCAATAGTCGTGGGGAGCTTGTGCGTGCCTATGAAAGCGACCTAAGGCTTATGGAAAAAAAGTTTTCGCTCGCGCGTTTTTTGGCAGAATTTTTTTCAAAAAGGGAATACTTAGTTGTGCCGCGTAAAATACGCTGGGATGGCACACCGGAGCGCATTAGCTTTGAAACTCTCTCCTCGGCAAAAGAAAAAACCACCTACCTTGGCGAGGGAGATTATTTTTATTCGTTTCAGGTAGAAGATATCCATGGCAATATTTCCCCACCCTCTCAAGGAAAGATTCGCCTTGATCTTACACCACCTGAGCTTGCGATTTTTAGTGAAGAAACCTCCTTTTCCCCTAACGGCGATGGCATAAAAGAAGAGCTCCTTGTTAGTTTTAACATTAAGGGTCAGAGCGAGGATAGTATTTCCTTCTCCATATACAACAAACAAAAAAAGCGCATTTTGGAAAAAAAAGCAAAGCTCTCAAATTTTGAGGATAGTTTTCGCTGGGATGGGAGAGACGACGAGGCTCAGCCAGTTGAGGAGGGTATCTATGACCTAATTCTTCTCGGTGAAGACGAGGCAGGAAACCGCTCTGAGGCTCGTCTTACGGAAATTTCCCTTGTGCGCCGAAGAGATTTTGCTGAGCTACGCCTTTCGCAAAATGGGCTTAGCCCCAACGGGGATGGTTTATTTGATAAAGTATCTATCTTCCCCCAATTTTCTTCTTTAAGTGATCTTGAAGAATGGGCACTCATTATTGCAAAAAAAAAGCCGGAGATGCAAAAGCCACCAGAAAATGTGGTTATTGAGTGGCGGGGTCTTGGGGCAAGGTCCCTGCCAGCTGAGGTTATTTGGGATGGCAAAAATGAAAGACAACGTGTGGTAGAAGATGGCATCTACTATGTACAACTTAGAGGCCGCTACAAATCTGGAAACCTAGCCGAGTCCCAAATATATCCTCTCGAGCTCGATACGAAACCCCCTGAGATATATGTGAGCACAGAGCATGACCTCTTCTCTCCCGATGGGGACGGGATACAAGAGGAACAAATTTTCTACCTTGACATTAAAGATGAATCTCCTATTGAGGATTACCTGCTTCAGGTATACGAGGTGCAATTCAATGAAAAAGATGAGCGCCAAAGGTTTCTGTTCCGTACCTTTGCGGGTAAGAAAAACTTCCCCGAAAAGATTTATTGGGATGGCAAAGGAGATCAAGGAAGACTTGTTGAAAGTGCCACCTGGTATGAATACGAATTATCGGCGAGGGATGTTTGGGGAAACCAAGGTAAAAGTGGGGTAGGTCGCTTTGAAACCGACATATTAGTGTTAACGACAGAACGGGGCTTAAAAATCCGGCTGTCGGCTATAGAATTTGAAAGTGGCAGCGCTGAATTAAAGAAAAAGACTTTGCCGGTTTTAGAGAGGTTAGTAAAAATACTTGAGAGATACCCAAGATACAAAATTAAAATTGAAGGGCACACAGACGATGTGGGCCCAGAAGAATTTAATTTAAAGCTGTCTGAGGAAAGAGCACGCCGGGTGTTGAAGTATTTAGTCCAAAAAGGCTTGGATACCGATCGCATTACTTATCAAGGCATGGGGGAGCTCTATCCTCTCTTGCCCAATACCAATTGGTATAATCGCAGCCGTAACCGTCGGGTAGAAATCCTACTTTTTAAAAACTAATCTGCTTGGCTTTTTCCCACAGCTTTTCTAAGTTATAAAGTTCCCGCTTTTCTTTATTAAAAATGTGTACCACAATATCTCCATAGTCCAGAACCTGCCAGCCTGAACTAAAGTTTGACTCGACAGGAGCAAAGGGCTTTCTTTTTTCTTCGTCCATAAGCCTCAAGATTTCATGGGTGAGGTTTTTTACATGAAGAGGAGAAAGTGCTGTGGCAATAACGAAAAATTCGAGGTAGCCTGAAATTTCTCTTAGGTCTAAAATGACGAGGTCCTCAGCTTTTTTTTGATTAAGCAAATCCCAGATTTTTTTTAAAAGCACTCGATTTTCTTTATTTTCTTTGACCTTTTTGCGGGAGATTTTTGCTCTTTTGTTTTTGGTTGCTCGCGTCTGTGTTTTGGGGGGGACAGAGGTTTCTTCTTTTTTTTTACGGGGCATCAACTCTCCAGTTTCATTTTTTTGTAATCTTGACCTAAAATGAGAACAAGGTCGGTAAAATAAGAGCGGTTCACGGCGTGATAGGCTCTCTCTAGTTGCAACATACGGCTTATGGATTCAAGAAAAAAGACATTGCCCGCTGTATCTAGCAAGAGGGTATGGGAGTAGTCATGGCGATCCGCATTGGAAAATTCTAAAACAGAAAGTCCCTTACGGGCAAGTTCTCCCCGTAGCTCGCGGGCTAGGTTGGGAATTAAAGTGCCATTTTTTACCTCCATTTTAGGAACGTCTTGCAAAAAGGGGTTTTCCTTTTGCGTTAGCTGCCGGCGAAAGTTTTTTAAATAAAAAGCCGAGGTCTCTTGATCCATAAAAAAATCATCGCCAATGCGCTTAACCGGAATTTCCATAAAAAGGGGCAACCAATGCTTATTATTTAATATGCTTTTTAAAAGAAAAACTATGGCTCGAAAAGGAAGGTTTGTCTTTATGTCTTTTATGGCTCGTAGTAAGATCTCTTCGTTTTGAAACATATTCCATTTTTGCTGGCGGTGTCTCCAAAAATTCAAGAAAAGACTATAATAGCGAAAGAGAACAAAAGCGGGTGCATACTCATTTTTGCCAAAAGCCGGTTTCAGGTATTTTTGCACTAAAAAGCCATCCATGATAAATTCTCCGTCAGGGAATTCCTCTTCTGGTAGCTTTTCGGAACGTGGTATAAAGTAAGGTACGCCCTCGCTGAGATCAACAACAAGAGCTATTGTAGGAATCGAAAGTTTTACGTGATAGGGAATATCCACCCCTAAAATTTGGGAAAGCTTTTGGGTTAGTTGTTCTTCTCCCTCTTGCTGCAGACGATAACCAATAGCGGGCTCTTGCAGGGAAAGCTTTGTTTCTGGAAAAAAAGATATAAAACCTATACGGGATGTCTTTGGGTGAATTTCAGCTACCGATAGAAATTGGGCTTTTTCAGCGCTGTTGGGGGGATCAACGGCCACAAGAATGCCAAAACTTTGCTGTCTTGCAAAAAGGGTTTCCATAACAGTACGGTGTACGTAGTGATAGATAAGCCACCCTGCCGCGGCGGAAAAGATGATAAATAGGGATAACAAAAAAGGCCAATTAAGAGGCCAAGGGATACCAAATAGGGAGTTTTTCTTCATGAGCGCAAGAGAAAGTCGTAGTAGAGCCAACTATCGGGGTGAATGCGTCCCTTTTTTTCAAGCACACTTTTTAAGGAATAAATGAGTTTTTCAAGGCAAAGTTCTTTTAAGCTTAGATTTTCCTTTTGTTTAATTTCTTCTTCGCTTAGAGAACCCATCATATCTGCGGCAAAGACAATTTGGGCTACCACACCCATGCCTGCTTTGCCGGTCGTATGGCAGGCACAGGCCTCGGCTACTTCTTCGTCCCAAATGCCAAATTTTTCTCGGGCAAAAAGCGCTGCACTTTTTGAGTGCATGACAGGCCCAGGAATATCCTTATATTCGGCAAGTAAGCCATGTCTTTCAAAGAGTTCTAAATGAAACTCCTTTTTTTCTTCTTTGGTAATGTCATGGAGTAGGGCTGCTATTTTGGCCTTTTGCTCTACCTCTACTTTACCTGGGTAAAATCTTTGCGCAAGCCTGGAGGAGTAATAGACCACGCGAAATATGTGCGCCCTTCGGTAGGGGGAGAGTTTTTCTTTAATATAGTGAACGACCTCCTGGAGCTCGGGGGGGATAAGCTCCTCAATTTGGCTCTGGGCTACCACCTCTTGCATCTATGTCGAAAAAACCAAAAGCAAGTACTCGTGTCAACTGGCTTTTAAATGAGACATATCTTACGCAAAACCTCACTGAAATAAGTCTTTGCGGCTACGGGCTTTAAAAATACAAAATTACGCAAGAGGCATGTGTAGAATTAGTGGTATATCCTCGCTTAAAAAGAAAGGTTCGGTGCATCATGGGAGTTAAACACTGCCTTGAGCTTTATGGGCGCAGAACGAGCTTGACTCACCCAATAGGTGTCTTATTGTGTCCATGTCTCTAACAAGGAGCCTCGCCACTTTCCCACGAGTCGGTTTGTAACACCCATAGCCACATCAAAAAAGACTTGCAAAAAGTCTCGCCCATATTTAATGCGACATAATGCTTGAGTTGGCTATCCCCTTTTTTGCCTCTTTATTTGTATTTCTCCTTTTTCGCAGGCTTGATAGCTCCAATGTGCACTTAAAAAAACTCAAGAACATTATTGATAAAAGCCAACGGGATATTCAAGAGCTGACACAAAGAAAAAAAGAAGAGTTGCGCGATGCCACAAGCAAATTTGACCTACTCGTCATCACTGCCACAAAACTATTTGAGCAGACAAAAAAACATTTGGCAGATGCCCAAAATTCTCTCACTTCTATTGAAAATGCGCGGCAAAACCTGCGCGATATGGACCAGGAACTCCAGAGTCTAGAGCAGAGAAACCGAAATATTCTGGAGCAACTACGCTTTATTAATGAATCGCTTGATAGAATAGATGAGCATCAAAAGAAAATAAAACGTCTCTCAGATCAAATTAATCACATCGACCATGAAGCAGCCCGCCTGGTGTCCGTATTTCAAGAGACTATTAGAGAAAGATCCCATGAGATTTTTTCTGTCTTGCAAGAGAAATTAAACCACATAAAAACAGACACCGAAGAATACCATGCTCAGCTGCGCGCTGAGCTTTTGCGCAAGCAGCAGGAATTAAGTGACTACCTACATGAAAAAATTGCTGACATGCAGCTCAATGCTGAGGGTAGTGCAAATCAGCTATATAATACTCTAGAGAACAAGATAGAAAAATTCCACCATATTCTCAACAAACTTTCTGAGCGGCTTGAGAACCAGCATAAAATAGTAGAAGTTGAGCTTCCCGAAAATATAAATGAGATCCAAAGGAAAATAGCGTCACTTTCTGAAGAATTTGCTGATCACAGCCGCCAGCAACTACAGGAATTAGCGAGGCAAGTAGAATCCATTCGTAGCAGCATCCACGAGCTTGATCTTGATGCTCTCACAAAGCGAGATGAAATTTTACGCCATGCTCGTGAAGAAGCAAAAAAAATAAAAGAAATGTTAGATACTTTTCAATATACTTTTCATGATGCGAGGCAAAACTTGTTTCAAGAGAAAGCCTTGCAAGAAGCTCAGCTTCTTGAAAAGTTAGCTCAACTTGAAGCTGAAAGAGTACGTTATGTAAAAGATATCACAGAAGAAAAAGATAAAAGCATTAATGAAATAAGGAAAAAGTCGGAAGAGCTTTTACAACAACTTCGGTTTGAAACAGAAAAGTTATGGCGCCAAATGCTCTCTCAACATGAAAGAGAAGAGGCGCATCTCAGACAAGAACTTGAAACAATTAGCCACAATGTGGAGCTGGTGCTGCGAAGAAGTGAACAAAAATTAGATGATGTCGAGCAGAGAACTGTAGAATTTATAAGGCGACTTGAGGGCGATATTTTGGAGGCAAAAAATAGGCTGCGCCGAGAAAGCGAGGCCTTATTCGAGTCATGGGAAAAAGAGATGCGTCAAAGAATCCAATTCCTGCAGACGGAACTTACGTCAGCAGAGCAGGAATTACGCCAGGGATACGCACAAAGCGAGGAAGAATTACAAAGAAAGGCTAGTGTTTTTGCGCAAAAGATAGCTGAAATAGATAAAGAGCTTCTTAATTTTCAAGACTCAGTGACCACGCGCTGGCAAGATGAGGCAGAGCATATTTTAAACAAAATCAAGGCAAAAGAAGCTGAGCTTGAAAACCTGTTCCAAACCAATAACGCCAAAATGGAGTCTCTCCTCTCGGAGGCCAAAAGAGAAGTGCAGCGTGGTCTCGTTGAGTGGGAAAAACAGCGTATGGAGATGCTTGCCGACTTTGAGGAAATCTTAAACGAAAAAACGCAAAAATCCCAGCTGCAAGCTCAAGAATGGCAAGAAAACCTGACCGCCAAAATGCAAGATTTGGTAAAAGAATTTCGCCAAAACCTCGATAGCAGGGAAAAAGAGTTTATCAGCCGAACAGAGGCTGTAATACAAAGATTTCAGGAACTTCGACGTGCCCTTGAGGCCAGGCAAGAGACTTTGCTAGAGTCACTTTATGAAGAAAAGAAAAAATATGAAGCGGAGCTTCAGGCTTTTTCTCGAGAAGAAATGAAGTTATTTCTAGAAGATATCCAAGAGACGGTAGACAAATTAACCGAAAAACTGCGGCTCGTAGCTCAAAGTGCCTACAATGACCTTCATCAAAAGAGTAGTGAAGTGCTTGAAGAGTTTTCTCAGATTCGCCATGACATAGAAAATGACATCATCTCATTTCGCGAAAAACACCAGACACTTATAAATTCTCTCTCTGAAGAAGCAAAGCGCAACTCTCATGAGATTAAAGAGCTACAACAAGCCATGCGGGAACTAAAGGCAGAATCAGGGGGCCTTGAAAAAGTACGCAATTTGTATGATTCCGTAAAGAAAATTAGGGATGAACTTGAGGAGCAGTTGCGCACTATTGAGGAGAAAAATTTTACAGTTAAGGAACTCTTCCGGCGGGTGGAGGAGTTACGGGAGTTACGTCTACAACTTGATGGTGAGATAGCGCTCATGCGGGAAAAGAGAGAAAAAATAGACAAACTTGACCACCAAATATCGGCTATACTTAATATGAAAAACCAAATTGAAGAAAAGGAAGAAAGTTTGCAAAAACTCTATAGAAGCCTTCAAGAGACAACAGAACTTTACCAGGAACTGCACGACGAAAAGCAAAAGCTAAGAGCAATTATAGACGAATTCCAAAATGAAGAGAGATTTATTAACCATGCCATAGAGGCTTTACGCGAAGAGCAAAGAGCTGCCCGTGAGTTAAAAGAAGAATTTGATAAAATTCAAGGTAACCTTGAACGTCTTAATTTGCGTACAAATAGCTTAAGAGAGGAAATGGAAAAATTAGAAAACCAAATGCGTTCCATACGTAAAAACGAGGAGCAAATAGAGATAATCAATAAGCGATTCTTAGAAGTAGAAGACTTGCTCTTAGATATTGAAAAAAAGAAAGAGCAATTAGAGATTCTACGCAAGAAGTATGAAGAGCTGAGACTTAACATGTCTCAGGAGCTTACGGAAATCCGCAATATTGAACAAAACGCGGAACATAAGGTAAAGCAATTATCAGACTTTGTAAATGCCGTGGGCACAAAGCTAGGTAGTGAAAATGAGCCTACAATTGCCAAAAGCATGAGCCACTTAAAGCCTAATGACCGAAAGGAGGTTGTTTTAAAGCTAGGCAGCTATGGGTGGACACCGGAACAAATTGCAGAGCATGTTAATATGGAACTAGCCACCATAAAAACTCTTTTAGCTACACACGGCATTTTAAGAAATGAGTGAGGTGTGATTTCTTTAGAGCAAACAAGGCTTTTTAGGAAGGACCAGCGAAGGGTTTTACAACGCAGAGGTATCACGACGGTGCGGGATCTTTTCTTTTATCTTCCCCGGCGCTATATTGATCGCAGCAGGAATATAGACTTAAATGAGGTACCGCCTGGAGAAGAGGTTAGTTTTATTGGGACGGTGTTAGAATCTCAAATACAATATGGCAAGAGAAAAAGGCTGGTAGTTACGGTCAAATCTGAAAAGAATCAAATTGAAATGGTTTATTTTAATGGCATTGAATATTACAGTAAGCTCTTAAAGCCGCAATCGCTTGTAGCCTTTTCTGGCCGAATAGAGTCTTTTAAGGATAAGCTCAGCATGTTACATCCGGAAATGGAATTTGTAACTAATGAAGACCTTATACACACAGGGAGGATCGTGCCTCTCTATACAATTACAGGCGATATGCAGCGCTCTGGTCTTACCTCCCGTTCTATCCGAGCAGCTATAAAGCGGGCCTTTAAGGAATTTGGGGATAGGATAAAGGACCACGTCAACGAGGATTATTTAGAAGCAGAAGATCTTATGCCGTTACGCCAAGCCTTAGAGAAAATCCATTTTCCAGAGTCCCTAGATGAGGTAGGAAAGGCAAGGCAGCGATTGGCCTTTGATGAACTACTTTATTTTTCTGCACTCATGGAAGAAAAAAGAATTCTGCGCGAGTCTATGCGCAAATCTTTTCAATTTACCATCAAAGCAGAAGATCTTAAACTACGCCAACAACTGCTTGAGAATTTGCCGTTTCGTCTTACCCGGGATCAAGAGATGGCGCTAAAGAGTCTCGATGAATATTTTTCTACGCCCCACCCAGGCGGCGTTTTACTTCAAGGAGATGTTGGCAGTGGCAAAACCTTGGTAGCCCTTCTTGTAGCCTTGCGGTACATTGAAGAGGGAATTCAGGTGGCTCTTATGGCCCCCACAGAGGTTTTAGCAAGACAGCACTTTTACACCTTTCGAAATTTTTTAAAAGATTTTGTCTTTTTCCCGATGGACCTACTTTTGGGTAGCGAAAAAGCGCAAGAGCGCAAAGCTAAATTAGAGAGGCTTCGAAAAGGAGAGACTATGTTTGTAGTGGGTACCCATGCACTTATCCAAGACGATGTCGAATTTTCAAAACTAGGGCTTGTCATTATTGATGAACAGCATCGTTTTGGTGTGGAGCAAAGAGAAAAACTTCGCGCCAAGGGAGGCCTCCCAGATATTCTGGCTATGACGGCAACCCCCATACCACGGAGCTTGACACTTGCTCTCTATGGAGACCTAGAACAAGTTATTATTCGTGAAAAGCCACCGGGCCGAAAACCCGTCGATACACGTATTTATCGCGAAGCTGATCTGCCTCGGATCTACAAGAGCGTCGAAAAATACCTTTCTCAGGGAAGGCAAGCTTATATTGTCTATCCTATGATTGAGGAAAATGAAAAGGCAAGTTACGCCTCTTTACTAAGCGACTTTCATTATTTAGAAAAAACTGTCTTTCCAAATCGGCGCTTGGGGCTATTGCATGGTAGGCTTTCTTCAGAGGAAAAAGAAAGAGCCATGCAAAAATTTAAAGAAGGCTTAATTGAAATATTGGTTACCACGACGGTGGTTGAGGTTGGGGTGGATGTACCCAATGCCAACATCATAATTATACGCAATGCAGAACGCTTTGGGCTGTCTCAGCTACATCAATTGCGGGGGAGAGTGGGAAGAGGCGAGCATCAAAGTTTTTGTATTTTAATTCCCTCGAACAACATTACTGCCGAAGGGCAGTTACGCTTACAAGCTATGGTGGAGAGCAATGATGGTTTTTATCTTGCCCAAAGGGATTTTGAAATCAGGGGTCCAGGAGAAATCATGGGTGTAAAACAAGCTGGTGTTTCGGAGCTTCGTATAGCAGATCTGCGCCAAGACACCGAGCTTTTAATTAAGGCTCGCAAATATTTAAAAGAGCACATGGAATTATATCGCGACATCACCCAAGCAAAAAACTGGAAAAATGAACTTCAAAAGGGAATGCTTCTTTTTGCTAATTAAAGATTTAAGAAAAGCCGAATTTTTTGCCACATTGCTTCTTTAAACTGGGACAATTGATGGTCGCCATGCAGGAGAATCAGCTCTGCAGCTGTGTTTTTTTGTGCATAGCGTAGGCTCACCTCATAGGGCACCACGTCGTCTTCAAAGCCATGAAAAATAAGACAAGGTATTTGTCTCTCTAAGGCTATTTTGTCGCGCAAGCGGGCATCTTCGGCAAAGGCATAGTGCAGCACTACTTCCTTTTCATAAGCATAGTGAAAATATGGGCGATATCCCTTTTTCTTCCATTCTTTTTTCTCTTCGGGGGTAAGTTTACTTAATTTTGAGAGTTCAAAGGCAGGGGCAAGCAAGACCAACTTCTTTACGGCTGGGCTTAGTTCTGCCACATGGACAGCGGCATAGCCACCCAAGCTTGAACCAATTAAAATGTATTTTTCTTTTTTTCTAATTAAGCTTAGGGTTTGTTCTACCATACGGCTAACAGTTAGACTGGCAAAATCAGGCTTATTGTAGTCTGGTATGAGAAAGGGGATTTGGCAGGAGTGAAATTTCTTTTTAAAAAAAAGAGCTTTGCCTGATTTGGGAGAAGAGCCCATACCATGTAAATAAATGATTTGCATGGTACATCCCCTGCCTAAGCTCTAGCTAGACAATTCTTTTATGAAAGAATTTACCTTTCGTATCCCAGGAGAACTCGAAGGCCAAAGACTAGATTGTGCCCTTTTTACCCTTTTGCAAAAATGCTATCCGTTGTCGCGTTCGCGTGTGCGTAAACTCATTGTGGCGGGTGCCGTATATTTAAATGGACGGCGTGTGCGGATAGCTTCCAAACGGGTTCTTAAAAAAGCCATTATTAAAATATATTTAGATGAAAAAAGAATTTCACAACAAGAAAAAATCTATCATCTAAGCGAAAAAGACATTGTCTACGAAGATGACTACCTAATATGTGTCAATAAACCAGCAGGTCTTTTAACAGTGCCCTCTCTCGATGAGGCAAGGCAAAATTTATTTTCTCTACTGCGAGATTATCTCAAGAAGAGAAATGGCCGCAAAGAGTGTTATCTTGGCGTTCACCACCGGCTTGACAAGGAAACTTCTGGTCTTGTGCTTTTCACAAAAAAAGAAGAAGTAAATCCCGCCATTGCAGAGCTATTTCAAGAGCATTTAGTTAGTAAAAAATACTTTGCTTTATGCCACAAAAATCAAGAACCTATCGAAGTTCAGTGGGAAGTGCGCAATGAGCTTGTTCGTTGCCATCCTAAAAAAAATAAATACCGCCTAGCCTTAGATCAAGAAGAAGGTTCATTTGCTTATAGTCGTTTTCGTCTTATAGAAGAAAGAGAAGCTTTTGTTTTGCTCCAAGCCACACCCATAACAGGTAGAACACATCAACTGCGTGTACATCTGGCTTCGCAAAATTTACCTATTGTGGGCGATTGGCTTTATGCACAAAGTAAAGAAGAGCGTCTTATGCTGCACAGCTACGAACTTTCTTTTCGCCATCCCATTACACAAAAGAACCTGGAGATTACAGCACCTCCAGACGAAATCTATAAAAGCATTTGTCAAAATAAAGGGATTTTATACTTTACCTCGTAGTAATATCCTGAAAGTCAAACTATGGCTTTGCGCAGCACCAAGACCTTTCAAATTACACCCTATATTCCTGAAAAATTAAAGCCACTTGCCGAAATTGCGCGCAATTATTGGTGGTGCTGGAATTACGAAGCTATTGAACTTTTTCAAAGCATTGACATTGATCGCTGGCATCGTTTCAACCATAATCCAATTAAGCTCTTAGCTGAGCTTGAACCAGAACGTCTAGAAGAGCTTGCCCATGATGACAATTTCCTTATTAAAATGCAAACAGTCTATATTGATTTACAAGATTATCTCTCGGCAAAGACCTATTATAAAAAAATAACCGGAGGAAAAGATCAAAATTTAATAGCATACTTTAGTGCGGAATTTGGCATTCATGAGAGTCTACCAAATTATTCAGGTGGCCTTGGTGTTTTAGCTGGTGATCACCTTAAGTCAGCAAGTGATTTGGGTCTTCCCCTCGTGGGAGTTGGTCTTCTCTATCATCGTGGGTACTTTAGTCAATATCTAAACGAAGATGGTTGGCAGCAGGAAGATTACCCAATTTTAGATTTTTTTGAACTGCCAGTGGAACTCGTGAAAGATGAAAAGCAAGATCCGTTAATTGTGGATGTGGATTTTCCCGGGCGAAAAGTGTATTGCCAGATTTGGCAGGTGAGGGTGGGGCGTATTAAACTTTATCTGCTTGATACGAATATTGAGCTCAATAGCCACGAAGACAGGCACATTACGGACATCCTTTATGGGGGAGATACAGAGCATCGTATACAGCAGGAACTCGTCTTGGGGATTGGGGGGATAAGAGCATTAAAAAAAATGGGACTTCACCCAACCACGGTGCACTTGAACGAGGGTCATTCTGCCTTTTGTGTTCTCGAGAGAATTCGGGCTTTTGTTCAGGAAGATGGTCTCAGTTTTGAGGAAGCCTTAAATCTTGTGCGGGCAAGCACTGTTTTTACCACCCATACCCCCGTGCCAGCTGGCAATGAAGTATTCCCCGATAGCTTAATTAGCAAATATCTTGAGCCGTATTTAAATGTATTTCAGATACCCCTAGACCAATTCTTAGATTTAGGTCGCATTCATCAGCATCAGCGCAGTGAGTATTTTGGTATGACGGTTTTTTCTCTTAGGGTTTCTGCTTTTGCAAACGGGGTAAGCAGGTTACACGGTCGGGTGGCCCGAGAAATGTGGCATGAGATTTGGGAAAACCTAAAACCACAAGAAGTTCCCATCTACTATATCACGAATGGCATTCATATACCTTCATGGATTAGCGATGAGATGGACCGACTTTACCGCCGTTATTTGGGCCCAGAATGGCTTAAAAGAGCCGATAAACAAGAAATCTTTAATCGCGTTCAGCAAATCCCCAATAATGAACTCTGGAGAGCGAAGCTACGGCTAAAGGACCGCTTGGTAAGTTATGTGCGCGAAACTGTGCGCCAGCAACTTGAGAAAAAGAGAGCCTCCCAGGTAGAAATAGAAGATGCCATGAATTTACTCGACACAGAAGCACTCACCATAGGTTTTTCGCGCCGCTTTGCGACATACAAGAGGGCTACTCTCTTGCTTAAGGATCGAGAGAGGCTAATTAAACTTTTGTGTGATCCTAATCGACCGGTACAATTTATCTTTGCAGGCAAAGCCCATCCAAGAGATATGGAGGGTAAGAAACTAATAAAAGAAATCGTGCATTTTTCGCGTGAGGCTGGGGCAAAAAACAAGATTGTATTTCTTGAAAACTACGATATCCGTATGGCTCGTTACCTTGTGCAAGGGGTGGATGTATGGCTAAACAATCCTCGCCGACCGCTTGAAGCCTCAGGCACGAGCGGGATGAAGGTACTTGCCAACGGCGGTATAAATCTCTCGATTTTAGATGGCTGGTGGGCGGAGGCCTATAAACCAGAGATGGGCTGGGCAATTGGGGCAGGTGAGGAATATCAAGATTACGAATACCAAGACTATGTGGAGAGCCGAGCGCTTTATGATATTTTGGAAAAGGAGGTGATACCCCGCTTTTATGATAGAGGTCCCGATAATATACCACGGCGCTGGCTTGAACTGATGAAAGGGAGTATCATGTATGGCTCGCCCCAATACCATACCGACCGTATGGTAAAAGAATACACTCGCCGCTTTTATCTCCCTTCTTCGCAAAACTACCTAGAACTAGTACAGGGAGGATTTCGGGAATTAAAGAAATATACCAAATGGTTAGAGGAAATTCGCCAAAAGTGGCCGGAGGTCCGTGTAGGTCAATTTTACCACAAGCCGGATAAAAAAATCAATCTAGCCCGGGAAAAATTGGAATTTTATGCTCACATACACACCGCGGGGATACCGGCACAAGATCTTGAGGTTTGCCTCGTTTATCACAGAGAAGGTGATGTTAATGAATATGAGCCAGATCCATGTATTAGCATGTACTACCTTAAGGAAGAGGAAGGTCAAGCTATCTTTCACTGTGAATTTACCCCTGCTCGTTCTGGGGGATATAGCTATAGTGTGCGTATTACACCAAGACATGAAAAAATGTTGCGCAAACTTGAGCCAGGACTTATCAAATGGGCATAGAAGCAAAAAAGGGGTATGTCTACTTGCGCCGCCGGATGCAATTTTGTGCGGCTCATCGCATGCATCACCCGGATGTGGAGGATTCCGTATTTGGAGCATGTGCCAATCTACATGGCCACAACTATGTGGTTGAAGTAATTGTGCGAGGTAGGGTCGATCCCAAGACAGGCTTTGTTCTCGACTTAAAAAAACTCAAAGAGCTCATGGAGAAAAAAATTGCCAAAACTCTCGACCACCGCAACCTAGATAATGACATCCCCTATTTTCGGGAGAAAAATCTCGTGCAATCGGCAGAAAATATTTGTATTTTTATATGGGAGCAGCTGGTGCATGAAATCCCTGATGGAGCAGAGCTTTATTGTGTGAGACTTCACGAAACAGAAAACAACATGGTGGAATATTATGGCTAGTGTAACCATCCCCAGGGCGTGCAATTTTAATTCGGATGAAGAACTATACCGATGGTACGAGAGGGAATTTAGTGATCTACCCTTTGAGGTGGTTTACAAACAAGATATTTTAAGACAGGGACTTGCTTTTCATGAATCTGCCTTTTATGGAGAATACAAAACGAAAGATTATTTTATCTTTACTTTTGATCGAGTGCCCTTGGAAAAAATGCCGCTAGAGGAGCACCTTAAGGCCCCAGAGGAAATTCGCATATATGGTGGCCCCCATAACCTGCGGCCTACCGTCATTAGTGTACGTATCAATCCTTACTCGCCCTATGTGGTGCGGCGCCATAATGAAAAACACGCTTTATTTTTTCAGGGGGATTATGTAGCTGACGTAGATTTCCCCCCCGTACCAGAGTACTATCGCCACGCTCATGAATTTACTCTTACAAAACCCATAGGGGAAATTGCTCCTGTCATTGAATGGGGTTATCTTATTTATCTCACTGTGTTTCGCCATTGCCAATATTTTGGCAAGGACGAAGAATGCCAATACTGTGATATAAACCACAACTGGCGCCAGCAAAAAAGGGTCGGCCGTCCCTATACAGGGGTTAAATCGACAGCTGAAGTTCTCGAAGCTCTGGCAGCTATAGACAAGTACGACCATACCGCCAAGGCGTACACCATAACAGGCGGCTCCGTGATTCAAAAACTCCAAGGAAAAAACGAGGTGGATTTCTATCTACAGTACCCCATGGCCATCGAAAAAAAATTCCCGCGGCGATGGTTAAGCAAGCTTGTGGTCCAGGCTTGGGATGAGGATGACTTGCGTAAGGCATGGGAGGCAGGTGTTCAGATTTATCACCCTAATTACGAGGTGTGGGATCGCCGTTTGTTTGAGAAGATCTGCCCAGGCAAGGCGAGATATATTGGCTGGGATAAGTGGATGGAACGTATTCTTAAGGCAGCGAAGATTTTTGGAGCCCAAAATGTCATTCCTAACTTTGTGGCCGGTGTGGAAATGGCAAAGCCCTATGGTTTTGAGGATGTCGATGCCGCGGTAGAAAGCTCAGCTGAGGGACTAGAATTTTTTATGAGTCAGGGGATAACCCCGCGTTTTACAACTTGGTTGCCAGAGCCCTATACTCCCCTTGGAGAAAGTGAAAGCGCACCCTTGGAGTATTATCTCAAGCTTTTGCGTCGATATCGAGAACTCCACCAAAAATATCGTCTCCCCATTCCCCCGGGCTATGGCCCGGCCGGGGCAGGCAAGGCAGTTTTTAGTGTTTCTGCTTTTATGGATGTTCTCTAAGGCGCTCTACGATTCTTTCCATAAGCAAAGCGCGTGAGCCCTTCACTAAGATCACACTACCTAAGGGAACGGTATTTTTAACTCGAGCGACAAGTTTGTCAATTTCTAGAGGGCTATTAGGAAAATGTTGCCATAGAACGTTTTTTCTTCTTTTAGCAAAAGCCTGGCCTAGATAAAAAGAATCTTCTCCAAAGGTGATAAGGTCTTTAAGTGTAGTTTGAGCCAAAAATATGCCTGTTTCTTTGTGGTATTTTAAAGAAAAACGTCCCAGCTCCCGAAAGTCGCCAAGCACGGCATAGCAATCCTTTGGTCCTGCAAGCTGGAGGGCAGCAGAAACAGCAGCTTTGACACCGGTGGGATTTGAATTGTACGTATCGTCAATAACAACATAATCTCCGTGGTAGATTTTAAGTCTATGCTCTTCTCCCTGGAATTTGCCAAAAGCTTGGGCAATTTCCCGGGGGCTAAAACCTAAGAAGAGAAGTACCGAGGCCGCCAAGGCGACATTTTCTAGTAGGATCTTGCCAGGAAGAGGAAAAAAAAATGGCTCACCTAAAAGATCAAGTTCAAAGCCATCGGCTCGCTCTTCCCGAATTTTTAAAATATCTCCCTCTAGGCCAAAACCTGTTTCGTGCACATGAAGCCCCAAGTTTCTTGCCAGACTAATGGGGATTTTCTTTCGGGAGGTCGAGCGAGGTATAAAAAATTGACTGTGTTTTTGCATGCCAGCAAATATCTCACTTTTTGCGTGGGCGATATTTTTTTCACTGCCCAAAAATTCAATGTGGGCCTCTCCCAAAGTAGTAATCACGGCAATATCGGGCTTTGTCATAAGCGAAAGCCTTTCTATTTCCCCACCATGATTCATGGCAAGCTCCAAAATAGCTAAGCGGGTTTTTTCATTTATACGAAACAAAGTAAAAGGTACACCAATTTCATTGTTGTAATTTTTGGCACTGTAAACAACAGTTCCCTCAGGCATGACATGGCGGATAGTTGCCAAAAGCTCTTTCGTGGTCGTCTTACCACTTGAGCCAGTTACCGCCACCACAATGGGAGAAAAACGCCGGCGATGGGAGAGAGCAAGCTGGCCAAGTGCCTTTAGTGTGTCATTTACTTCTATTAGCCGAGTGCGCTCTTCCTTACCCAATTTATTAAGGTGGGGATGATCTTTTTCTACTATGGCAAGTTGGGCTTTTTTATGGAAAGCTTCAGCTAAATAATCATGGCCATCGCGCTTACCCCGCAAAGCGACAAAGAGATCCCCTTCCTCTACTTCAAGGCTTGACTGTGTTATGGCGACAACAGGTCTTTCTTCTTGACGTGAAAGCGCTTGGTATCCCAAAAAATGCCTGATTTGCCAGGGATAGTAGTTAAACTTTTCCCGCATGATGCAAAGCGCCGCTTTGCAGAAGTTTCTTTAGCTCGCTGCGCAAAACCTTGCCATTTTTGGTACGTGGAAAATCTTGGGCGAAATAAACTTTTTTGGGTCTTTTATATTCTGCCAAATATTTGCGGCCATACTCAAGAAGTTCTTCTTCGTTACAGGCGACGTTAGGATCACGTATGACCACAATAACAGGCAGTATTTTTTCAGGGGTAAGCTCTTCTCCTAAGGCGACACAGTCAAGGACAGCTGGGTGATCTTTATAGACCCTCTCTATCTCATGGGGAGAAACCCGATAGCCAAAGGTTTTAATAATGTCATCTTTTCTGCCTAAGAACCAAATGTAGCCATCCTCATCCTGGCGCGCATAGTCACCTGTTAAGAAGAAACCGTGGCGGCGCAGTCGCTCATCTTCTTCTGGTAACTGCCAATAGCGCAGAAAAAGACCAGGGTCACTTAAAGGTATGGCAATCATGCCCTCCTCTCCCGTAGGTACATCTTGAAAATTCTCATCGATAATGTGTATCTCATGCCCAGGCTGAGGGATTCCAGCAGAACCAGGTCTGGTTGGGCGAAAACGGCTGTGGGAGATATAATAGGAGCACTCTGACATACCAATAGCTTCATAGATGTCTTGGCGAAAACGCCGGCGCCATTCGTGAAAAATATCATTGGAGAGGTGCTCTCCTGCGCACATACAATGTCTCAGGGTGGGTACATCCTCTGCTGTGTAGCTGGTCTTTTGCAAGATCTGTCGGTAGATGGTGGGGACCCCTATGAAGATAGTGCATTTATGCTGCGCAATAAGGCGAATCCAGGTGGGCGCTTCGTTCTTGCCCTCAAAGGCAAGTACACTTTTGCCGTGGTAGAGGGGATCCATAAGGGCGGTACCTAGAACATAGGTCCAGTTAAACTTACCCGAGTGGAGGATTTTCTCATCCCGACCCTCCGAAAATGGGAACCAATACCAGGCAGCAGGTAGTCTACCCAAAAGCGCTCTGTGGGCGTGAAGAACGCCTTTGGGATAGCCGGTGGTGCCTGAGGTGTAGACCAAATAGGCAGGATCTTCGCTTTTTGTGGACACACAGGCAAATGTGCCGGAAATTTCTTGAGAAAGCCTTCGCCAATCGATAAATTGTTTAGAGCCTTTGGGTAATTCCCCGTCACCCACAAGGATGACGTACTTTAAGCTTGCGACATCACTAAGAGCTCTGTCAAGGTCGCCCCACATGTCTTTGTGGGTAACGATGACAGAGGCCTCGGAATTTTTGGCAATATAGCGCACTTCCTCCCCTGTAAGGAGTGCCGAGGTGGGCACCGCAATGGCGCCATAGCGCAAGGCCCCAAAAAACGTTATTGGATACTCAAGGCAGTTTGGCAGCCGTATTAAAATCCGCTCTCCTTGAGTAAGACCGAGCTCTTGTAATAAGAGAGCAAAGCGGGAGGCCATGTCTTTTAAAGCAGAGTAGGTTATTTCACTATACCCAGTCTTTTCGTTTTCGACCGCCATGGCCACTTTTTCACCTAAACCACGCTCTACGGGGTCATCTAAACAGGCCCGAGCTATGTTAAAGTATTCGGGGATATCCCACTGAAAGGGCGCGTAGGGTTCTGTGAAGGTCATTTTAGCTATTTTCATAAGATAACTCCATAGGGCCAGTTTTCCCGTATTACTTGGTCGGGCAGTTTTTCCATAACTTGCCGCACAAAGGCAATGTCTTCTTCCCCAAGAGCCCCTAGGGCTTCGGCTCTAAGTAAGGTTTGGAGGGATTTGCCAAACATGGGTGGATCTAACATTTGGTCTTCAAAGCGAATAGCGCCCCCTAAAAGGGCATCTGCTTCCATAGCTAGAGTGAGGATTTTTTTGTGGCGTCTAATCTCTGTACTTGATGGAACAAAAGCTACCCGGCAGAGATGTACGTGGTTGGGGTGGATGACCTGTTTTCCCGTAAAGCCCATGGCTACCTCATTGACCGCATGTTGGTAAACTATGCGAGACTCACGATCTCCCCTTAGATCAAGCCAGCGGCGGACATCATCTGGCTCTACATGGTTTTCTGGCAGTGGCTCTTTGTTAATTAAGACCTCCACCCCTCCAATTACACCACGGCCTAATAACCGGGCTTCTAATAGAAGTTCGGTCATAAAGGGTTTTAGTTGTTCTTGCCAGCCCTCGGGGGAAATATGAAAGGCCATGGCCTTGGAAAAATCATGGATACCAAAAACGACATGTTTCACGGTGTCGTAATTCATAAGCTTATGCGCAATTTTCAGGGACTTCGGATGTTCAATGATTGGCTGTATGCGGATTTCTGGATTGACTTTAGCTAGAAAAGCCGACAGGTCGCGTATCTCTGCCTCTCCATAAGCTTCACCCGCCTTTGCCAAGACAACATCGTCTAAAAAGGGGGCTAAGTCGGCTACGAGTTGGAGGTCATGGTGGTACTCCTCGGTTAAAAAGGGGTTTATGCGCAGGGCAATACGGGTTTTGCCTTTGTTAAGCCGAGGCAGCTCTCGGCGTAAGACCTCGCGGCTTTCTTTTTTGAGCCGGCAACCATCTTCTAGGTCTAGAAGCAGGGTGTGGGGTTTGCTGAGAAGGGATCTCTCACGTAGTCTCACACAGGCATCTTCCACAGATTCATATTCATTGCGCGCCGGATAATACTTTACGGGTGGATAGTATAGCTGGATTCCGGGCCAGGGCTCAACTTTGGGATATAAAGTTGGGAGGCGATGGCTCATAGCGAAAGACTTTGCAGATTCTCCGCTTCGAGTTGGCGAATTTTTTCGTCAAGTTGCAGCACACGGCGAGCCTTATCGATTTCATAGGGTTGGAGCAGCTGGTCCGCCAAAAGAGCGAGCGCCTCACCATGGGCATGTGCTTCATTGAGTGCCTCCACAATCCGCCTGGCCCATTCTATATCTTCGGGGCTTGGCCGATAGGCCTCATTGGCGTAGACAATTTGGGAGGGATGGCTTAATGTGCGCCCATCAAAGCCAAGGTCCCGGCCTTGTCTGCAGGTAAACTCAAAACCCTCTGTATCTTTTAGATTCATGTGTGAGCCATCAATGGCCCAAACATCATAAGCCCGCGCCGCTAGCACGATTTGTGAGAGGGAATGCAAAAGCCCTGTCCGCTCACGGGAGGGATAAAGATGCAGTTGGATCGTTAGCGAGGTTGTTTCGGCAATTAAAAGACTTGTGCGAGGATGGGAGGCTATTTCGCCAATTTGCAAAATAGAACGGGGGCTTTCGATCATGACAGCTAGCATGAGATGAGAGAGATTGGCGGTGTCCATGGCCGTTGCCGCGCGGGTTATCTCCTCAGCACTTTCCATTCGGGGGAAGACAATGCCATGGATAGGAAGATCCTTAAGCTCTCGTAGGTCATCAAGTCCCCAGGGGCTTGAAAGGCTATTTACGCGCACCCAAAGCTCTCGGCGGGGCAGCTCTGTTGTTTTAAGAAACTCTGTCAAAAGACTACGTGCCTTCTCTTTTTGGTGGACGGGCACGGATATACCTAAATCATAGATAAAACAATCGGCGCAAAGTTCCTTTGTTTTTTCAAGATAACGGCTATGGTGGGCCGGCACATAAAGCATGGAGCGCCGAGGGTGCTGGGTGGCCTTCATCTTTCCGGGGCCACTGTGGAGCCCCGGAATAGCTTGTCGAGAAAATTGAAAACCTTGAGCCGTGAAATCCCTTACTTAAGGAACCTCCACGCAGAGGAGGCGGTTGTTCATATTGCAGCTTGTATTGGCCGAAAACGGGAAGTGACCTTCCTGCAACTTACCGTAAGCCCCTGAGGCGTAACTATTACTCCAAGAAACTCCATAAGCATCAGCACATCTGTTGCCACTATTATAATTCGCATCTAATCCCGTCCAAACCTGCCGATTGTCTGGCTCATATATCTCAACAATTTTTGATTCGGCATTTGTCCTGAAAAATGGGGTTACGCCGTCTGCTTTGAAGTAGAGTGTGTTTGGCTGCAAGAGAGTGTTGTATAACGTAGCTGGCCGGCCAAAGGTGTCACTGCCTCCGGTTCCGAAAAGGAAGGCCTTGAAGCTCCCCCAGGCAGGCCGAGCGGAATCACTGTTGCAGTGAGTATCGGCACCTGAGGCACCTGCAAATGTACCATTGAAACTTTGATCGGTTATAAAGGCGCGCAAGACAATTATGGGGGGTAGGTCACTAAAGGGTATACCATAGTGTTCCCGGCGCCCTATATACCATAGCTCGCGCGCCGTATGGGAACTTACCACATAGAGGTCCATGCTCGTATCTCCCTGGCGTAAGGAGGCGCCGCTAAAAATGAGCAATTCCTGGCCTGGGTTATTGGTTTTCACGACATCAATTTCATGCATCAGCATGAGCTCACGCAAAACGGCCATCATAAACGAAAGGTGGCCAAAGCCTGAGTAGGCAGAGTTTACACCTAACACGAGCCCCCCATCCGAGGAGTGAAAGAAAGGTATTCCCCCCTCAAGCTCAAGAGGTAGTCCCGCTATGTTCACAATATCTTCAGCGCGGTTTTGGGAGTAGACCAATCGGTCACCGAAAGAATCCCCAAGACTCGCCGAGAAAGGAGTGTAATAGATGGAATTTTGGTAGCGTAGGTAGAGTTTATTTCCATCATATTCGTGTATACCAAGAAGATCGTATGGGCCAGGTTGGGAATAGGTAGGGTATTCTGTTAATTGCCCCGTCACGGGATCTAGTACACGACGAAATATGGCGCCCTGGCTTCCCGCTTTTTGGTAAAATACCACATTTTCCCCCTCGGCATGGGCGGCTATGAGCTGAAGGCTACTGTACTGTGCCCCAGGGCTGCCCCCAATGGCCCTCACCGTAAGCGGCTCGCTAAAAGGTGGCAGGGCCCCTCCATGATATGGTGCAAGCGAGCGTGCCACAAAGACATTGTAGAAATCCCCAATACACCCTGGATTTAAATTGTTGTTGCAGGGTCGGTCTGAGACAAAGAGTAGACTTAGATAACCACTAGGGTGCTGCACCATTTGGGGAGAGCGTTCTTCATAATTAGGTAGCGAAAGAGGTCGCCCGTCTGCTAAACGAAGAGCAAGGCGTTTGGCGTTTACAACTTGCCGTTGCCCCTCTCCCTCATTGGCGCAATGAGCCATCCATAACGTGATTGCGATGATCAAGGTATTTAAAATATTTCTTCGCATTTTTCCTCTCCTTTTTTAATTAATACGATGCTAGAAGTTTAGGGTTACGCTAAAAATATGGGCCTGGCGGGTTTTTCGCTCCCCTTTTTCATAAGCATCACCTGGCGCAAAAAGGCCAAAGGCATAAAAGAATTTTAAGTCAGAGCGGAAATCATAAGAAATGGTGGTATCAAGGCCATGGCCTATAAAGCTCTCTTTCTCTTTGGCCCTGGGGTCTGATATAGGTCCATCGGTAATTACCTTTCGGTAATAGCTATACTTTAAGGACAAGAGCAGCTGGCGCGCTGCGTAAAAGTTACCCAAAGGCCTTATGAGAAAACCAGGTCTTAAGATATGGATATTTGTTAAGCGGGGCTTCAAAGCAAAACCCCCAGCAAAGGCCCCAAAATAAAAAAAGGCGTTGTCATGTTGGTTGCGGTTTACTTGTGCCGCATCGAAACCGTTTGCCCGATCTCCATCGCCTGAGCCAAAGGCATATTGCAGGCTTGCTAGCGCTCTTAGCTTTTCCGGCAAAAAGGGTAGTGAGTAAAAAATATCAGCAAGGAGTGCATGAGCTGATATTAGGCTTTTCTTGTTGGCAGGGCCTTCATTAATCGTATTTCCTGTGGCGTAGATATATTCTAATAAGTATCGTAAGCGAGGATCCAAGAAAAAGCCCCGTGAAGCAAAACTTAAATAAAGAGGTTCGTAGGTAAACTGCCTACCTTCCAGGTTTTTTTGCGTATTGAAATCCTTACTATAAAGCACGGCCGTACTTATCCGGCTCCCGTAGAGGGGGATGGATGTCACCTCACCCCCCACAAAGAGCCGTCTACCTGCATTGGTGAGCTGGGCATCCAGGGCACGACCTGGAACTATGTCATAAGGGTTTTGGCCACCACAGCCTGCTATCCCCAGGGCACACAGATTCTTGCCATATTCCCCCGAATAAAGAATAAGCAAGCGATAGTCTCCCCAAAAAGAAAAGCGCTGATACTGTAGGCCATCGGCAAAGTTGGCGAAAAGAAGTCCCCGCCCCAAAAGATAAAATGCTCTGCCAAAAGTGAGTTTTTGTGCTGCAAAATTGAGCTCTGCACTGGCAACTTCAAGGGATCCCACCGAAGAGCTAAGCTTTTTTCGCTCGATCGTTACACTGTCGATTTTCACATCCTGGGTATATTGAACAAGAGCCCACTTTCCTCTCAGTAAGAAGCGATGGTTTTCACGATAAATGTAATTAAAAAATGGTCTATAAAAGCCGAGCAGTAGCCACTGGTTGAGACCCGTATCATAGGAGGCCGCATTGAGGGCCGAGAGCCCACCATTGAACCCATGCACATTAACGGTGGCTTCGCTATATGGCAGTGGGGCTAGTTGCGGCAAGGGAACGAGATCTGTCTGTTCTATGGTTTGGCTCCACAAGATACTTGGGAGAAAAAATAAAAAATAAAATGCTTTGAAAAAGACTTGTTTCCTCATGTGGTTACTCATTCTAAGTTGATTGCCCCATGGGCAGGTAAGAAATACGCGCCATGGGGACAAATCTTTTTATTTATAGTTTTTCGAAGGTGATACGCACGAAACCAAATTCGGCAAGTAACTGGTCCAAAATCTCATCCCAGAGACCAAAGAGGGCCGTGAAGTCAGAGGCTGCGCTCGAGTAGGTTAGGTCGGTGGTGTAGGTGAGAAATTCGCTTTCTGCTTCCGACATTCCCGCATTTTGAAAGACCACAAGATCGGACTCATGGGCTAACTGATTGGCGGTGCGCATAGTATCCCCTGATAGCTGGGCTGCTCCCCCCTCAGGAACCAAACTTTTTTGGCCATTTCGGCTCATCACCTCTGAGGTGTGCTCAAGCATGCGCACATGTGTGCCGCTATCAGGGCTATAAGCCACCTCTTGGATGCTACCGCGCACACCAGCTACAGCCGTAGGGGTACGTACCCTAAAGTAGTTCTTTTCTTCTAGACGGTCCCGCCGGGCAATCACAGCGGTAATCTTGCCCAGCGATAAGTTGACATCCGTAGCGGTGCCATAACTGCCAGAGACTAGACGGTCAATGCTCACGACGCTTCCCGGGAATATGGTAACTTGACTGCCATGAATAAGCTGTATGGTGGCTTTCGCCTTAAGACCCGTCTGGATTTCCGCTTTTTCCACTACCTTCATTCCCGGTCGTGCCTCGACCCAGCGACCTCCTTCTTCTCGCACTTCAACCTTGCCCACAACTGCGGTAAAAACGCCCACCGGCTTTGCCATAAGATAACCCGATAAGCCAAGAAGAAACCAACTAAAGCTTCGCATAAAGACCTCCTTTTATATTTATTAATACGACATTACCTAAATAAGATAACGATTATTTTTGCCATTTGTCCTGTCTTTCCTTAGCTTCTTGGGCTTTTGTTAAAATAGCCACAAGCTGGCGACCTGTTAATTTTTGGTGAAATGTATACTTATCTTCCATGATCCCTAGCTGCTGTATATCTCTCATAGCATAAAATTCCCACCGCGTGAGCCAAAAAAGCCAGCCTTTCTCAAAATCGTACGCTTCTAAAAGAGCCCGTGCCACCTCCCCCCGGCTGACCGGTTGGGCCGTGTCCTCTTCTAAGGTAATTCCCCTGGCAGCAAGAGCTTTGTTTCTCTTTTGGGGTCCTCCCTCTTTTTCGAATTCTAAAAACTGCATGGCTAGTAAGTCGTATAGATCCTGCCGGGTTGCCACCTCCCGGTTAAGGATTTCCCGATATAGTTCCATCTCCGTTTTGGCGCTTGTTTCCACACCCATCTTAAGGCGACTTTCCTCGGCCATCACTTCGAGGAAAAAGACAAATAGTAGAAAAAATCCAAGACGCACGGGTCCATAGATTTCTTCCTTTTTAGCATAGTAAAGCTTTTTTCACCTAAAGCGATTAGAGGTGGTAGTCTTGTGTGGTTAACTGGCTTTTGATTTGTGGCTTGGCAAGTAATAGAAGCCAAAAGAGCCATAGAGAAAGGAGCGCCCCCAATAGCTCGTGCAACTCCTCTATAACTTCTGTTAGGTTTGCTAGCTCAAAATTTGCCTCCGGAGGTTTTGCTCATGCCACGGCTGCGCGCGCAAAACTCCAAAAAAAGTTGCCGATCGCGCGCCCCTGGCAAGCGGCTCTTTATTTGCGACGAAAACTTCACGAGGCAGAGACAAAAAGCTTAAAAAGAATCCCAACTAGCAAAGGAGCCCATGAGCGCATGGGAAGAAGTCCCTTGCCCGCAGCTTGTCTTTAACTTTTTTTAGGGCTAGTATGCAAATTGGCCAGCTACTTCTTTTTAGGGAATTCTACCTTTTTGCGCAGTTGGGGTAGTTCTACTCGAGTGACGGTCTCTCCTTCATAATAAGCTATGCCTTTCACAGAACCATCTTCGTTATAGAGGGTGCTTGAGGCTACCATACCCTGAAAGTAATTAATCTTTTGACGGATTTTGCCATTGGGGGATAAATAGCGTACCTCAATGAGCTCGTTATTATCTGTCACATAGATTTTTTCATAAAAGCCGTTTTTGTCCAGGTCTTCCCTGAATTCATAGCTATTCTCCCCAGTACGGACCACCTTACCCCGAACCTCATTATTTTCCTTCCACTCCGCTTCCTGGCCAAGCTCAAGTTCCTGGGTGCTTGAGCAGGCCAAAAACAGAAGGGAGCCAAAGGCTAAGGAGGCAATTCTAATCTTATTCAACATTTACGGCTCCATGGCCCCAACGAGCCGTGGGCATAAGAGGGATATTTGTATTGGTAAAGGGTATTTTGGCAAGCCAAACCGGTATTTCTACGTCTGCCGCGTAGACGGTCTTGGTCGGGGTGGGGTTCGGGTTTGCGCTGCTAATCGCAAATATGCTGTTGCCTCCAAAGTAGTATAAGATGTTATTCTTAACGACTAAAGCGCCATGGCTGCGGGCTAAAGGCAGGTTTGTTAATCCCGCATTAGGAGCCACATTAAAAGGTGCATAGTAGACAAATACGGCGTTCATAATGATAGCAGTGGCTGCTGTGGTATTGGAGAGGGGTGTTAGATAACGATTTGTACCCGTAAGAGCCGGTGTACCCGCAGTATTTCCTATCCCCCCTACCATAACAATTCTCGCAGGGACATTACTTGTGGCTGGCAAATAAAGACAGCTGCTACCCACAGCTCGGTAATTGGCATGTGCCGGAGGTGCATTGACGGCATAATTTGCAAGAAAGAAATTGAAGATTCCGTGGTTTGCGGCAGCACTATAACCCGTTAGGTTAATTTTTCCATTTATGCGGTACATGATGTGGCCCTCACTTACGATACAGGCCTCGTAGGCTGCTGTGGCTGGGGGTATGCCTCCCGTTGCTGCCGATGCTTGGCTCGACCAAGCGTTCTCCACAAAATCGTAAATCTGTAAGATCGTCTGCCCCGCCGTAGATCCGATAGGGTTGCCACTGTGGTTCAGGTTCTGATCAGTTCCGCTGAAGACATAGAGCTTAGTCCCTCTCTGTTCACAGGCGGCGGCCGCAACCCCCGCGGGCATGTTGGGGGTTTCATTCGCATCTAACCATCTATTTTGGGCGATGTCGTAGATCTGAAGTCTATTTGTGGGGGCCGCGTTCGCAAAGGTATTGTTTTCTTGAAGCCCGCCTGCCACATAAATTTTTCCCTGATAGCCAGCATAACATGCCCCTAAAACCGGGATAAAATTGCCACTGTAACAATCTACCCCGGCAGTTCCACAACCGGTATGGGTTGAGGGATACACGGTTCCCCATGTGTTTGTCACTGGGTCGTAGTAATCAAGTTCTCGTGCAAAAGCCCCTACGGCCACGGCATAGGCGGGTGGATTGGCCGCTGTTCCCGTTGCTTTAGAGCCTCCTACGAGCCAGATACTGCGCCGTTTTTTGATAAGCAAGGCCGCGTTGGGATCCTCCGAAGGGGGTGGCTCATTTGCGGGAGGAGGGGGTTCTTCCTCCACCACAGGCTTTGGTTTCAATAACTCTTTAGCTAATTGAAAGGTTTCTGGATTGTTTGTACACGAAAGGAAACCCCCAAGTGCGGAAATAAGTATTAGCCATTTTTTCATGTTGACCTCCTTAGAAGCGATATCCGACTCCTAAATAGCTACCCAAATGGTTTAGGCTTCCATCGGCTCTTTGATATACGGTATACCAAAGAGATGCCAGGCGAACATGAATTCTCGAAGTGGCATAAAAGCGAAAGCCTAGCTCGCCACCCCCTGATATATCAAGTGAAATTTTTTCCTGACCTGCCCCAACAAAGCGCGTGAAGTTGCCACCAGCTGATATGCCGAGAAAAGCATCGAATCGGCTGCGGGGGAAGGGATAGGCGACAAGAAGAAGCATATTAGCAGGCAGAAGATCAAATCTCGTGCCGCTTATCTTACCAGGGTTAGTGAACACTCCGGTTTGTAGCCCCAGCTGCAAATGAATTCGTGCCGCTGCTATAAACCAATGCGGGAAGGCGAATTCTAAAAGAGCTAATACACCTGGCCTTAGCGTATTGCGGAAAGTACCATGTTGGTAAAAGGGGGAGCCTCCCTTTAAGGTAAGCTCAAAGCCAGCCTTACGTGATTTTTCTATTTCCTTTAGGCGAGCTTGTTCCGCGTCTACGTAGCGTAAGCCAACTATATTCTCCGATTTTATGCGTAGCTCACTGCCACCAGCCTGAACAAAGGTCGTGTCGGCTTCAGAACGCGTAATTTGGCCAATTACCGTCGTCTTGTCTTTTAAGGTAATTTCGGCATAACGAGGCTTTTTGGACTCTGGATCAAGGTCAACATTGCGTTCTATGCGCTCAACTTTGCGAGCATCGATGGGTACGCTTGCTCCTTGTACATCCACCACAATTTTCTGCGCATCAATATCTTTTATTTTACCAGTGACTTTACTACCATCCATAAGATAGACAATATCTACGGTTGTATCGGTCACCGTTGCCGCATCCCGTACGACCACTTCCTGGCTCATCAAGTTCGTGCTTAACCAGATCAGTAAGACGAGCCCATGGAAAAAATTTCTCATAGCACCCCCTTCGTGAATGATTCTTTTTTTTATTCGACGCCGTCGATCTCTCATCTTAAACAAAAATTTTCAAGAATTTTTTGGGGAAAACCTAAACGCCCCTTGCTCGGCGATTACAGGGAGGGCAGCTCCCAAAGACCACGAGTTCATGGCTTTCTGCTTGAAACCCTTCTTCTTTCATTTTGCCTAAATCAATGCGGAGTGTGCACTCCGGCAAATCAAAGACTTTACCGCAATGGCGGCATTGAAAATGGTGATGGTGCCTCAATCCTTCCTTTTCATAGCAATCCCCCCCACCTGGTAGGTGGACAACTCTTAAGAAACCTACCTGGCGTAGAATTTTTACAGTACGGTACACCGTGGCAATGCCCATGGCGGGTATCTTCTTTTGGGCCAAGTGGTGGATTTCCTGGAGTCGTAAAGGTCGGGGGGTTTCCTCAAAGAGCTTTACAATAACCTCACGCTGCTTTGTCAGGCGGCTGCCTAAGCGTGGGGCACTACGCTTTTCCGGCATGCCTAAACCTTCATCTCACACATACCCTCAAAGACGACGCCGTCTTCAATTTCGAGCTGCGGTGCCTTAATGTTGCCTATGAGGGTGGCCCCTTTTTTGAGCTCCACTTTTTCTGTTGCGTGCACATTACCTGTAATATGACCATAGACAATGAGATGGGTGGTTTCAATATTCGCTTCCACCCGGGCACTTTGGCCAATCTCAAGCAAGTCCTTGCCAAAAATCTCACCTTGAAATTTTCCGAGGATCCGCAAGGGACGGGAATAATGCAATATTCCGCGAAAGGTACTTGTTGCTTGAAAAACGGTCGCTTCGGCTATTTTCTTGCGGTTTTCTTTTGCCGTCATGGTTATTTTGTGGTCATGACAAAGACGCCGTCCCAATCGTCCGGTGGTGGATTTTTTATATAGTGCTCGCAACGCCTAACGTACTCTTTGGAGGGCCCATCCTCCGGGCGAATTTTTAGTGCTTTTTCAAATTGAGCTTTGGCTTCCTGAAATTGTCTTTTTCGGTAGAGAGCAAGTCCGGCATTATAGTATTCTAATACCTGCCGCATTTCCTCCGAGAGCATAGCCTTTGCTTTTAAGTGAGTCCGCGCTGTCAAACCTTTTCTCGGTAGAGAAGAGGTAAGCTATAAATGGCTATAAGTAAGGTTAACGCCCCCAAAAGCCAAGGCACCATGGCTTTCTCTTGAAATTGAGGTTCTACTAGGCGATCGGTTGGGATTTTCTGGAAACTAATTTCACTGCTTTTGGGGTGGTAGTTGATAACCTTGACCAACTCACCAGGTGTAATGAAAAGAGGTTCCCTAATGATGTTATTTCCCTGGATCACAGCAGGAAAATCTTTGTTATGATAATGGGCAAATTCATGTTTTACCAATAGCTCTTTAGGTGCCTCATAGACAATTTTCCACAATAAAAGTGCATATTCAGGGTGTTGCAAAAGCGTCTCACTCACTTTGTCGGGATCAAACCAAAAATAAACCCGGTCTTTGTCTAAGCTTACCGCTGCTCGGCCATCCGTAAAACGTAGGTAAATTTGACCACGAGATGCGGGACAGCTATAAGAAAAAGCACTTTTCTGAAAAATGTCCTGAGGTAAATCTAAGAAAGCAGGTTGTGGCTCAGGGCAGCTTGCTTTTTCTAAAAAAAGTTTTTCTCCTTGGGGCTTAAGGCTAAAGTAGGGGAAGTCCGGCATATCAAGGAGGGCCGACAAGGCTTTAGGTATATCTTTACCTTGAACGGAGCGTGCTTGCTGCCAATAAAGAACAAGTAAGAGCTCATTGTCCCGAGGATACTCGTCATTGGTAATAACCAAGCGGATGACCTCAAGGATGCCCGATTTCGACTTGGGAGGCATGCCTATGATAAGATTTTGGGGCAGCTCATCTTTTACCGAGATAAAAATCTTTTCGCCAAAAGCTCTTTCTAAGAAAATTTGTGCCCCTATCTGTGAGCTAAAGGATATTTGGTATTGGCGAAAATCCGTAGGCAGGGCTTGAGCCAAAAAACTTTTAAAAAAATAATTCTTTTTTTCGCTCGAAGGGCGCGCATAAAATATGTTTTTCCCAAATTCCATATAATTGTTTTCTGATGTAAAAATCAAATAACGGTGAGCAGCCCATTTTCTAAGCCAACTTAGAACTAAAGAAGGCGGGGCAGGCTCGCTAGGCTTTGCCAAATACTCTGTCGATACTTCTTGTAACTGGTTTTCTGCTAAAGAAGCTAAGGAATAAAATTTTTCTCCACAAATTGGGCCATAACTTTCTTGGTAGTGTCTAAATTGAGTAGCCGTTATTTGGGAACGCAGGTGATCGTCGACGAGACAAAAAAAATTCTCCTGCTTTTCGGGGAAAAAGTGTATTGCCAGAAGTACAAAAAAAGCACTTTGGAGAGCATAATAAGAAAGTTTGTGCCAAAGCTTCACGCCCAGCCCTTCCTCTTCTTGCAGAAAAACAAGAGAGGGATAGGCTGTTTTGGGAGCTAAAAAAAAGCGCAGTAGGTATAAAAGCCAAGGAAGGAGCGCAAAAAAAAGGCAGATGGCTGAGAGAATCATAGAAATTTTATTTCGGCAAGGCTCTTAAGAAGGCTTTCTTTAACAGGCAAAGGATGCACCTTGACACCTAAAGCATGGCATAGTTGGTATCGTTTTAGAACTCCTTTTTCCCAAGCCTCATGAGCAAATCGCATGGCCTGTATGGGGAGCCAATCGCCTGTTTCGATATCGATGGCTCGGCCGAGAAAGCTACCCCTAAGTATGTTCGTGGGCGGATTTACTATGTGAAATAAACTAAGTTTTTTACCTCGAGCCTTCACTTGGAGAAGAAATGTCTCCCATTCTCGCCAAGACAGATAAAGATCGGTAAAGAAAAGCAAGTAGTCTTGTGGAAGAAGATCCAGTGAACCTAAAATATGGGAATAGTTTTTTTTCAAAGGGCTTCGCCTAAAATACCTCGTGCTTAGCTCCTCCTCTAGTTCAAGAATATCGCGTTCTTGAACTAGAAAAAAATTTTCTTTTGTCTCAAAACTTCTTATCTCAAAAGAAACCTTGTTTTTTTTTCGCCACAAAATGTAAGCAACACTGAGAGCCGCTAAAAGTAGGGTTTGCCGGGTTTCTTTGTCTAGTAACACAGAAGGAGAAAAATCGAGAATTAGGGCAATGTCTCTTCTTGTAGCTAAGAGTCCTTCTCGTACAAAAAGTCTATCTTTGCGGGCATAAAGCCGCCAATCGATGTGTCGGATGTCATCACCTGGTCGGTAAGGCCTTGCCTCATAGCGCTCCTCGTAGCCACCGCGGCGGCGGCTCGTTTCTTGCCCCGAATGGCGAAACGGAGGATAATCGCTAAAATCAAGTTCGAGGAGGCGAAGGTAAGGCAAAAGCTCAGCAAGTTTTGCCATTTTAAAATTCAAGCATCTCGTCGAGAATTTCTCTTATGGTGAGTTTTTCACTAATGGCAAGGTAGGATGGTTTTAGACGGTGGGCCAGTACCGCATGTACGATGGAACGGGCAATTTTTTCTGTTACCACAGGAGAGCCTTCCATAAGACTGCGTGCTCTAGCAGCTCGGATAAGAAATTGGGTTGCCCTAGGCCCTGCCCCATAATCGAGATAGCGGGCAAAGCGATGGCCACTCTGGGGTCTTGTGTTGCGCACGGTGTCCACTATTTTTCTTAAGAGAGAGTCGGGTACTGCTACTTGGTCTACGAGTTTTTGCCAGTTGGTGAGTTGTTGGTGCCCCGGTAATTGGTTTAAAGTGGTGAGTTTCTCTATCCCCGAACCCAAAAGGGCAATTTGGATTTCATCTTCCCTTTCTGGATAGGTTAGTTCAATAGAAAGCAAAAAGCGGTCTAACTGAGCCTCTGGTAGAGGAAAGGTTCCTTCTAATTCCAAGGGATTCTGGGTGGCCATGACGGTAAAGGGCTCTGGCAGATTATAGGTTTTTCCACCAACCGTTACCTCTCTCTCTTCCATAGCTTGCAGTAGAGCACTTTGCGTGCGTGGAGTGGCTCGATTGATTTCATCGGCAAGGATAAGGTTGGCAAAAATGGGACCCTTGACAAATTCAAAGTAGCGTGATCTGGTTTTACCTCCCGGGTTCTCTTGTAAAATTTCACTACCGGTAATGTCCGAAGGCGTGAGATCTGGAGTAAATTGGATTCTTTTAAACTCTAGGTTCCACAGGTGGGCCAGGCTTCTCACAAGCAGGGTTTTGCCAAGGCCAGGAAGTCCAATAATTAGTACATGGCCATGGGCTAGTAGAGCTGTAAGTATATTATCCACAACCTCCCGATAGCCTATGAGGATCTTCGAGATCTCACGGCGGGTGGCCTCGCAAAAAGACCAGATGGCCTCCTCGCTGTCTTTTTTTGGGGCCATTTTGGGCAAGATCAGCGATTTTTCTTCTTATGGCGGTTTAGACGACGCTTTTTCTTGCGTTTGTGCTTGGCAATTTTCTTTTTTCTTCTCTTTCTGCCACAGGGCATACCTTCTCCTACCTGTATTTTAGGGAATATTCTAAACATTGAGTTGACCTGTAAACCGAGAAAAAAGCAAAAGTCCCCATGGAAATTGTTACCGATCTAGATTCTTACGATAAAGAAAAACATCGTCCATTAAGTCTCACGATGGGGGATTTTGACGGCTTACATCTTGCTCACGAAAGACTCATAAAAAAAACCATGCTGCTTGCACGCCAAAAGGCATACCACTCAGCTATTTTAACTTTTGATCCCTCTCCGAAAACAGTTTTGGAAAAAATGCCTCGCAATGAACGCCTCTTTACCTTAGAAGAGAAAAAAAAAATTCTTTCGTTTTATTATCGCTTAGACCTAGCTTTTATTTTGCCCTTTACTCCTCGCTTTTCCCGGATGAGCGCAGCACGATACCTTAAAGATATTTTACTTACAAAAATGAATATGCGGCAACTAGTCATTGGCCATGATCACCATTTTGGCTACCGCAGACGGGGCAACTACAGCTACCTCTCTTTGGCAGCCAAACGCTATGGTTTTGAAGTTTATCAGGTAGAACAAATCACTTATAAAGGCGAGGTAGTCTCATCATCTCTCATACGTAGACTCTTGGATGAAGGGCTTGTGCATGAAGCCAATAGATTGCTTTGCGTGCCCTATTTTCTTTATGGCCAAGTAGAGTTAGGGCATAAGCTGGGCTATAGGCTAGGTTTTCCCACAGCTAATGTGGCTTATAAAGAGGAAAAAAAACTTCCTCAAAGAGGGGTTTATTTTGGAGCCGTCTTTTCAAAAAATAATCTTTATCGGGCTCTCATAAATATTGGTACAAGGCCTACGGTGGATGGCAAAAGCACTACCGTTGAAGCTCATCTTTTGAATTTCTCGGGAAATCTCTATGGCGAGCATGTCTATGTTTTTTTTATCCGCAAGATTAGAGAGGAATATAGATTCCCTTCGCTTGAGGCATTATCTCAACAAATTCAAAAAGATATCGAGCAGAGCCAAGGCTATAGCATTTTGCCAGAAATCAGCTCTTTTTGTGAGCGGCTAAGATAAGTCCTGAGAAGCCAAAGCCTGGGTCTTGTTTTTGTTTTTCATGAACTAGCCGAGCAAAAGGTAGTACGATTTCACGTGCCGGGGGATGGCAGTTTTGATTTAAGTATTGGGTTAGCTCTTCTGCGTCTTGCTGTAAGAGTTCAAGGACATCTTGCGTGAGGATCAACATATCATTTGCTATGGGGAGGTTTTGCACATCATCCACAGAAAAGTTTGATGTAAAGAAACTGTCGCCTGCTTGAGCAAGCTGCCAGCCATTTTCTTGATGCATATATACAAAAAAGCTACCGCAGCGGTATATTTGATTCTTTTGGGGGGAAAGCTTGAGGTAAAGTAGTCCAGGCCCTAAATCTACGTGGTGGAACATGGTCTGCCAAATACTATGGATTCTCTTTTCCGTGGGGATATCTGCCTCAAATAAGGATATAAATTTTTCTTGAAGACGATGTTTCCATAAGTTGGCTTCTAGATCATTGAGGTCAAAACGAGCCACGAGGATCTCGAGAGAGTCTGCTTTTTCGCGGGCATTGATAAAATTTTCTGCCTCTATCCCTGGGTTGCGTGGGAAAAGAGCAAGTTCAAAATTTTTCAACTTGGGGAAGGGTTTTTCGTACAGGACCTTTTGTAGATAACCTATGATTTCTTCGTTATCAGAACGCATAACGCTCTCACTTTTTCCCACGTTATCGTTTTTGGCTGGCAATGTAAACTGTTTCTTGATGGTCAAGTAGAGATCCTCAAGCTCTGTATAGGGGAGCTTTACTTTTTCTTCAGGGAATTCCCCACTAAAGAGTTTTTTTAAGGACCAAAGAGCGTGGTTTATTTCAGAGGAGAGCACAAAGCCCACAAGAGCCATTAGGGCTCCTACTAGCAAAGCTAGGATGTAATAGACAAGTATAATCTTGCGAGCACTGTCAGACCCCAAGTAAAGCAGGATAATGGCGGGTATTTTTTTATTAGAGACAATTAGAAAGGCATGGGGACCATATTCCAAGAGACTGCGCCCTTCCTTTTGCAAATATTTCTCTATACTAAGTTTCTCTATTTCTTCGTTCTTAAGCGGGAAAGCGGAGGAGAGCCGAGGGAAAAGCGCTTTTCCCTCGGGCGTTATGACTTGTATTTTGCCTTGCCCTTCTCGCAAAAGCCTTTGCAGCTCTTCTTCCCTTGAGCTGTGCAGGTATTTTTCCCATTTTTCTACGAGCTGGGCCGCTTGTTTCTCCAAAAGATTTCGACGCAGGTTTTGGGTTAGGTAATGAGCAAGAAAAGCAAAAAGTAAACCCAAGATAAGTCCAGCTACACCTAAAATAATAGCCAGGCGCAGTTGGAGGCTCCACTTTGCCATTCTGCGTCCTAAAATAGTACCCACCTTAGCTCCTCATCTTTTTCTCGACTAAACTCACAAGTCCCCAAGAGAGAAAAAACAAAACCACAAGGGGTACCATCATAGCAATCATGGAAAAGCCATCGGTGGGGGTAACTACACCGGAGATAATGGCAATAACGACAACAGAATGTCGCCAATATTTGCGGAAAAAATCTGTGGTGAGGACCCCGCTCATTCCTAAAATTAAGCTTATTATCGGCAACTCAAAGGCTAAGCCAAATAAAATATGAAACGAAAAGAAAAAGGATAGGTATTCGTTTAGTGTAAGATGAAGTTCTGTGCGTACCGTTTGTCCGTTAGGAAGTTCGATAGGAGGAGGTGCCCAACCTAGAGCGAGGAATTCGACCATAACACCCCATACATACTGCCGGCAAAAAAAAACCCCTGCCCAAAAGAGCAAGATAGCACCAACCAAAATACCATTGCCATAACTGCGGACTTTCTTGTCCAGAGCCGGTACTACAAATCCCCAAATTTCAAAAAGCACGGGTGGGACAGCGAGTATGAAGCCCGTAAGTAGGGAAATTTTCATCTCTACAGCAAAAAAATCAAAAAGTCTCGTGGCAATGATTTTCACTGTAAGCTTATTTTGTTCTAGGGAAAGAAGGTGGGATACTGGACCCAGTACAAATTGAAAAACCTGAGCATAAAAAAACCAACTTACGGCAGCAAAGCCAAGGACCCAAAGTAAGATGCGGATAATTCTCTGGCGCAGCTCCTCCAGATGGTCAACGAAGGGCATGTAGCCTTGCTCTCGGCGCAGCCGCGCAATATAAGCATCTGGGTCCTCCCTATCTTCGGGCATCCCTAAGCTTTGCTACTTTTACTTTTTGAGGCTTTGGCGACCTTTGTGCTTTTTGAAGAACTTTTTTGAGCTTTTGTCGTGCTCTTTTTTGTGGTTTTCGAGGCTTGAGCCTTCTTTGAGGAGGGTTTTTTTATAGCTGAGGTGTTTTCGGCAGCAGGTAGAGCTTTGGGGGAGGGTGTGATGTCTTTTTCTTCTGTAGCTTCAACATCGCTTGCCATAGCATCTGAGCTTTGCTCCTCACCGCTACCTGATATGCCTTTTTTGAATTCATTTATGCCTTCCCCAATCTTGCGAGCCAGTTCTGGAATTCTTTTGGCACCAAAAAGTAGAAGCACAATTAGCAAAATCAATATAATTTGTTTTAAATCAAGTCCCATAGTGGGTTTAGTTTCGCGTTTTCCGACAGTTTGTAAAGTTCTTTATCGAGATATGGAAAAGCATAGCTCTATTTTTCATTTTCAGTGCAGACGCTTCTAAAGTGAGCAAAAGGTTTACGTAGGTTTTCCACTCGTATTTTTTGTCCCTTGTAAAAGAAGGCCAAGGTAGGTTTACCCCCTACTTTTTCTACTTCACCAATTAGCGAAACCCGAGGAGGAAGTGTGGAGGCCTTTTCTTTTTTGACTATAGCCACAACGGCCAGGTCTTCCCCGCCACTTAAAAGATAGGCGAGCCTTTGGTTTTCCTCAAGTTCTTTTAGAGGCTCTATAAGGGGCAGATAGGAGAGTTCTATTCTTAGATGAAGCTTATTTGCTAAAGCCAAATAAAAAAGGCTCTCATAAAGGGAATCACTTTGGTCAAGAGCAGCCAAAGCATGGCTTTTTAGCCAATGAGCCTCTCGCGCCCATGCCCGTGGGCGTAAGTGCACATTTTTTATTTTTTGGGAAATCTTGCTTTTCGTTTGCAAAAGAGAAAGGACATAGTCTGAACCACCAACATAGCCTTCTAATGCCAAGATATCCCCCTTTTGTATGCTTTTATTTTGGCGGGCAATAAAGATCTCGCTTTCTCCTAAAACAGCAAGAGAAAAGTGATTTTTTTCACTACGCGCGGTATCCCCCCCAATTAAGGAAACCTGGTGTTCTTTGAGAATTTGCTTTAAAGCCCGCGCAAATTTTTTTACAAATATACCTTCCTTGGCAAGAGAAAGGCTTAAGCCCATATTGAGCAGGGCGTAAAGAGGTCTTCCACCTTTCACATAAATGTCGGAAAGACAGCGCTCTGTCAGCTTTATCGCCAAATCTTGTGGGGAAAAATAATCAAGAAGAAAATGAGTGCCCTCTATAAGTTGGTCTGTACTAAAAAGGAGGTAGCGACCCTTTTCCATTTCAAGATAGGCCGCATCATCCCCAGGGGGGCTTACCTGTCTGTGGTAAACAGCTCCCCTAAAAAGCTCAATAATCTTCTCTTCACTGAGCATTCTCTTGAAATAGGCGGGAAATTTCGCGAGAGCGTTCTTTGGCCTTGCGCAGAGCCTTATAAATAGATCCCTCAAAGCCCTCGATCTTTAAGGTGGCCAGGGCTTCGGCAGTTGTTCCCCCTGGCGAAGAGATGGCCTCTATCAGCTCATGGTTGGTTTGGCCTGTTTTCTCAAGCAAGGCGAGAGACCCTTTTAAAGTCTGCCGGCTTAATTTGCGGGCGAGTTCTCGGCTGAGTCCCTCTCTCACCGCGGCATCTTCTAGGGTTTTTAAAAAAAGATAAACGTAGGCAGGACCGCTTCCTGATAGGGCAGTAACAGCATCCAGGAGAGATTCATTAGAAATAATTTCACAAAGTCCAGCGGAGGCAAAGAGAGTTCGTGCAAAACCAAGATCGCTTTCACGGCAAAGGTGATCAGGACATAGCACCGTAGCTCCCTCCCCCACCTTTAGGCATAGATTAGGCATGGCACGTATATTCGGTCCTTTTACTTGACGATTCTCTTGTAGGTAGGCAAGAGAGATCCCCGCTGCCAGAGATACAACAAGCCGATTATCCGCAATCTGGGATAAAATCGTCCCTACATCCCCCGGTTTTACGGCTAAAATTAAAGGGTAGGGTTCCTTAAGTAGCTCCTCGATACTTTTTTTTTCATGGAAAAGAGCAGAAGATGACAAGGAAGCAGTCTGGCTAGATTTAATATCATAGCCGTATACCGTGTAACCCGCCGAGAGCGCAAAGCGTGCTAAGGACCCCCCCATGTTCCCCAAACCAACTATGCAGAATTTTTGCATTTTAATCCTTTTTCTTAAAAAGAGCTATGGGCTCGCCGTAGTGTAATTTTTGTTTTGGCTCAAGATCCAGGAGCTCCACACTATCTCGTTCAAATATTAATATCACCGTAGAGCCCATCTCAAAACGACCAATCTCGGCCCCCTTTTCAATAGCTATGGGGTTTTGATAGGTATGCTGGCGAGGTATGCGGATCCATTTGTTTGTGGAAAATTTTTCATCATAATTTACCCGAATTTTACCTACCGAGGTTGCCCCAATTTTTACAAGGGCAAGAAGTCCTTTGCCCGTGTCTATAAAGGTAATAAGTCTTTCGTTTCGGGAAAAAAGTCTGTCAATGGTGTGCACAGCCAACATATTGACAGGAAAAAGCTTACCGGGCTGGTAGAAATAGCCAATGATTTTACCCGAGGTGGGGGCATGAATGCGGTGGTAGTCTTGGGGGGAGAGATAAATTGTGGCATAGCAACCATCTATGAATTTTTCTAGGTATTTCTTACTACCTAAAATTTCCTCGAGGGTACAGCTTATACCCTTACTTTGTAGAATCTGACCTTTTTCTAAAATACCTGCATGCAATAAACTACCATCTACAGGAGAGACAATAACATCAGCTCCGGGGGCTACTACCCGCGCTGTGTTTTTTAGGGCCCTTGTGAAAAAATTATTTAAGGAGCGGTAATCTTTGAGTTCAAGCTCAGCTTCGCTTACATTAATTTTGTAGAGCCGAGAAAAGGCGAGCAATATAGGTATCATGATAAAGGCTGGCAAGCGCAGGCGAGCCAAGTAGCCAAAAATTTTAGAGAGGGTATTCTTGGGGAGAATTGTTAAGATAAGAATATAAATGCGTACCGCTAAATCATGGCGATGGGGATATTTCTGAAAAAAAATCCGTGTTTCCTTTAAAACAACAGGAGTTAGGAAAAGCAGGGCCATGAGGTTGGGGAAGGCCATAAGCCCATTGGCGATGTGGGAGAAATCCCAAATGAGTTTTGTCTCACCCAACATCCCTCCTAAAAGAATAGTAGCAATATAGATGGCTTGGTAGTAGCGGATTTTCTTGCCTAGACCCAAATATACCATGGCCCTATCTGTGTAGAAATACCAGCCAAAAATAGTAGAGATGGCAAAAAAAACAAGAGAAAGACTTACCACGAGGGCACCCAGTTGCCCGAAGTCATTTTTTAAAATTATATTTACTAAGACTCCCCGTAGATTTTCGGCATAGTTACCCCATTGCCAAGAAAGGGCTTGCCACAGTTGGCCGGTTGAGGCTTTCTCCACAAGGGGTAGAAGAGAGGGGGCAAGCTCTGTCTTTTTTAATATAGCCTCACTTAATATAGGCAAAGGGGACTTTTCAAGCCCTACAATCACCGTGAGGCCTGTCAGCGTGCAGACAATGAGAGTATCTACAAATGGGCCAAGCATCGCCACTAATCCTTGCTTCACGGCAAATTCAGTACGGGCTGAGGCATCGGCGATAGGACCTGAACCAAGCCCAGCTTCATTGGAAAAAAGGGCGTGCTGTAGCCCGGTGCGCACCGTGACAAAAAACCAGCCGGTAAGAAACCCCGTAGCCATGGAGAGGGGCTTAAAAGCATAGTCAAAGACTAAAGCAAAGGAGCGCGCCAGTAATTTATGGTTTGCGATTAAGTAATAACCCACCGCCACGAGGTACATGATTGCCATGAAGGGTACTATAACTGCGGCGACCTGGCCAATACGGCGGATGCCACCCATGAGCACCATACTGGCTAAAATGGCCACAAGGAGAGAGGTCTGCCATCGGGGGATGTTTAAAGAAGAGTGGAGGACCGTTGCTGCTGCATCGATTTGCGCCATATTGCCAATACCAAGGCCCGCTATGAGGACCAATACGGAAAAAAAGACAGCGAGCCGCCGCCAGCCGAGGCCTTTTTCCATATAATACATGGGTCCGCCCGCATAGCCATAGGATGTCTTTTCTCGGTAGCGTACCGCTAGAAGAGCCTCCGCATATTTGGTTGCCATGCCGACAATGGCGGAAACCCACATCCAGAAAAGAGCACCCGGCCCCCCGATTAGGATAGCGCCTGCAACACCTACTATATTGCCAGTGCCTATGGTCGCAGCAAGCACCGTTGACAGAGATTGAAAGGGACTAATATCGCCCCTGGCCTGTGGTTCCTTACCGCGCTGGGAACTCTCTTCATGGGGGGAGAGACCAAGGGCAATGCGCCATCCAAAAAACAGGTAGCGCAGGGGTAGAAACCACAGCCGAAGAGTAAACCATATCCCCGTAAACAATAAAAGCAAAACGAGGGGTGCCCCCCAGACATACTCGCGCACAGCGTGTGTGAAGTCACTTAAGGATTGAATTGACACATCCCCCCAATAAGAATTTTCCTTGTTCCCAAGGTCGACCAGGAATCCAATTATAGCCTGTCAAATCATTCGTCTTTTCTTAAGTCGCTTAGGGAAAAAGCCGGTCTTTTTCCCTAATTGGGCATGAGAGAGGATCATCCGTATTCATCTAGTCCTTCGTTTATGTTGAATCTGCTTTACACTGGCCTTAATGGGCAAAAGCTAGCCTATGTCTTCGTTAATTGAGAAAATAAAGGCCCGTGAGCTCTTGGATTCAAGGGGCAACCCCACAGTGGAGGCCGAGGTTCACCTCGAAAGTGGCCATTGGGGGAGGGCCATTGTACCCTCGGGGGCTTCCACGGGAAGTCGCGAGGCACTGGAGCTCCGAGA
This sequence comes from Leptospiraceae bacterium, assembly GCA_025055765.1. Lineage (GTDB taxonomy): Bacteria > Spirochaetota > Leptospiria > Turneriellales > Turneriellaceae > JANWWS01. Next base: position 45,867 of record JANWWS010000036.1, read on the forward strand.
TGGTGATAAATCCCGTTACGGCGGGAAGGGGGTTCTAAAGGCTGTTGAAAACATAAATAGCCATATCGCGCCAAATCTTTTGGGAATAGATGCCTTAAATCAAAGGATGGTAGACCGTATTTTACTCCAACTTGATGGTACAGAAAATAAGTCGAATTTAGGGGCAAATGCCCTTCTTGCTGTTTCGCTAGCCACTGCCCATGCTGCCGCCCATTATCTAGGCCTCCCCCTCTTTCGCTACCTGGGCAATCCCTTTTCTTGCCTATTGCCTGTTCCGTTAATGAATGTTTTAAACGGCGGAGCTCATGCTGACAATAACCTTGATTTTCAAGAATTCATGGTAGTACCCGTGGCCTTTTCGTCTTTTCGGGAAGCACTAAGGCAGGGAGCCGAGATTTTCCATGCCTTGAAGAAGGTTTTAGCTGAGCGCGGGCTCAGTACTGCCGTTGGGGATGAAGGAGGTTTTGCTCCGAATTTAAAGACGAACCGAGAGGCGTTGGATCTTCTGCTTCTGGCCATAGAAAAGGCGGGATACCGTCCCGGTGAGGATACCTTTATTGCCATGGATGCAGCTGCTTCCGAGTTTTATGTGAGTGGCAGATACGAAATTGAGGGCAAGAACCTCGAAGGTGAGGAGCTTATTTCCCTATACGAAGAGTATGTCCGGCACTATCCTATTATTTCCCTTGAGGATGGTATGGCAGAATCCGATTGGGAGGGGTGGGCACGGCTAACCAAAGTTTTAGGTCACAAAATCCAACTAGTGGGAGATGATCTTTTCGTGACGAATAAAAAAATTTTGCAAGAAGGTATATCTCGAAATATAGCTAACAGCATTTTAATTAAAGTTAACCAAATTGGCACACTTACAGAAACTATAGAAACCATAGAGCTTGCACGCTATTATCAATATAGTTGTATTATTTCCCATCGCTCAGGGGAGACCGAGGATGTCACCATAAGTGATTTAGCTGTAGCAACAGGGGCCGGTCAAATTAAGACAGGTTCTCTCTCGCGCACAGATAGAATTGCCAAGTACAATCAGCTTTTACGTATTGAGGAGATGCTGGGAGACGAAGCGCAATTTGCGGGGAAGTCTATTTTTAGGCAAATACACACGAGAGCATAGATGTATGAGCTGCGCTACCTCCTGAGGCAGTTTTTAAATCATTGGCTCTTTTGGCCTCTTGTCTCGCTTCTTATGGTCATTGCCCTCTATATCTTTTTTTTCACGGAAAATGGCTTTTTTGCCTACCGTGAAGCATTAGCAGAAAAAGCGAGGCTTGAAAAAAGAATTGGCGAAATGCAACAGCAAAAAGAAGAACTCTTGCAAAAATTAAGTTTGTTACGCGATGATGAACGCGCTTTGAAAAATTTAAGCCGGGAATTTCTCATCTTTCCAGAGAAAGTAAGTCTCATAAAATTTAGAGAAAAAAAAGACGATCTTTCTGATAAAGAAGCAAAAACCAAGTCAGAAGAAGAGCCGAGCTATCTTTTCTGGCGAAAGGTTTATGTAGCTTTAACGACTCTCTTACTTTTGTTTATTGCCTATAGGAGTTTTAAAAGACATGAGGGCCCTCCTTACCCATGAAGCTAGTTGCTATTGGTGGCGTTGTTTTTTTAACAGCTCTCTGGGCTAGTACTCTTCGCCTACAACTGCAGTCATTAGACCCTCGTCAAAGAGAAAGTGCGCTAAGACAACTCATGCAAAATCCCACACAAGAAAATGTGGAGATACTACAGGAGCACCTTTTGCAGGAACGAAACAAAAAAGTCCTAAGAAGTCTATTGGAGTTTTTCCGTCAAAGGAAAGCACGTGCGGATTTTTTTTATTTGCTTGATTTTATTGGTATGGCAGAAGACCCCCTGCTTGCTCTTGAGGCTGCCAAAATTTTAAAAGAAATCCATCTAGAAAGAGCAAGAAAAGAGTTACTTGATCTTAGTAGTCGTTCTTTGTTTTATTTTTACTTATATCTTAAAACCTTTGCGCAAAACACTTCCCAAGAGTGGGAGCAAGTCAAAAAAGCCCTTGAAAGTGAAGCTTTAAAGCTTGCCATTCTTTCTCTGCCGGAGCAAAAAAGAGACGAAATTATAGAGGCTATCTTACCGTTTGAACCCTATGACCTACTATTGCCGACAGAAGGGGCAGCCGATATCATATTGCGCACGCTTTTATTGGAAAAAAAGGGTCTTGAGGTTGATCCATCCTGGTTTAATGCCACCCTTGACAAAGATGTACCGCACTTTGTTCGCAAGCTTTTCTTCGAAAAAAGGGGCAAGTATTTTTTCGACTCTTTTATGAAGGAGGAGGTAGATACTCTCTTGGGTGACGAAGTATTTCGCTGGTACCTATGGCAAGATCGTCGCTTCCCTGATGAATACTATACTAAGGCTATTCGTTATGCGCAAAGCTCCCAGGAGGTCCTCTTTCTCTTACTTTATTTTCCTTATCTTTCGCAAAGACATAAAGAGATTTTTTGCGAAAAAAAGTTAGCGAAAAATTTACCGCTATCTTGGCACAGGCGCCATAAATTCTTATGCCAGGGCGAGTTTTCCTATGGCGATTTCTCTAACGTAAGGCTTTATATTAGAAATCTACCAAGAGAAAATACAGCTCAAGCCTACCTTATGCTAAGATCGGGGGACGCAAGGTATCGAATGAAGGCTTATCTATCTACCCCTGACGAGGATGTGGCTCAAAAACGCCTACTTTACAAAGCACTTTGGTTGCAAGAAAGAGATCCTCTCTTACGTTTTTATTTAGAGATAAAGTTACAAGGGGCAAGTCAAGATGAACCATAAAAAAGCTGGCATTTTTTTTATTTTTGTTGTCTTAGCCAGGCAAGTGCTTGTTGCTCAAATCTATGAAGAAAATAAGGCGCTAGAGCATTATGAACGAGGCCTTAAGTATATGCAAGAAAAAAAGTATAAAGAGGCAGAAGAGTCCTTGCGTCAATTCTTATCGGAAGAACAATTTGCCTATGAAGTGCGAGATGCTTTGTTTCAATTAGCGGAGAGTCTTCGGCTGCAAAAAAAGTACCTTGACGCCATTAGTTTTTACAATATCTTGCGTTATCGCTACCCGCTAAATCGCTATCAGCATGAGATTAAGTTTCGACTAGGTCAGTGTTACTACTATGCTGACAATTTGCCAAAAGCCCGCTATTTTTTTAGCGAATTTCTTAAAAAAGAAGCAACGCCCCCCCAAAAACTTCATGCCTACCTCTACCTTGGGGAAATTGAAGAAAAAAGTAGTGCTTTTCAAGATGCTCTTTCTTATTATGAAAAAGCCGCCTTGCTCTACGAGAAGGATGCCAAGCTTTTGCCCCAGGAAAAAGCTTCTCTCTTATATTATCGACTCTCAAAACTTTTTTGGGAAAAAAGTAAGAACCGCGAAGCTGCTTATCATTATTTAAGCAAAGCATTTCGCTTGGGACTAGTTTATAATGATGAGGCTCGTTTTCTCTTGCGCAAAATTACCTTTGAGCACATAGACAAAGCCCAGGGTTTAATTGACAATTCCATTATGGACATTAAACCAGATGGTGATGATATTTACATTGCCACAGCAGGTGGTGGGCTAATGCGCTATGTTCGCTCTTTGGGAACTCTTGAAAAGATCAATTTGCCTTCAGATCAGCTTCGCTCTCTCCATATAGAAAGGGACAAAATTTACATTTTAAGTTTTGATGGGATTTTTGTGTATAACAAAAAGACAAGCCAGGTTCAATCTTTGCGAACTCAAGCTAATGAGGAAATACAATTGGCACAAAAAGTTATTAAAGATGACCGCCATCTCTATTTTACCACACTTACGAAAGGTCTTATAAAACAAGACATATTTACTAATAAAATGGAAATTTTGGGAGCCAATTCTTTTGTAGGCAGTGATCAAGTATATGCGTTGGCTGCCGACCACCGGTATTTGGCCATTGGCACATTAGATTATGGGGTGGTTATACAAGATAAAAAAAATAACAAGGTCTACCGTCTTTCACGGGAGTCAAAGCATCTTAAGGGTAACAACATAAAGACACTCCTCATAGATGGCCGCTTTTTATGGATAGGGGTGCACAATGTGGGTATTTACAGGTATGATTTAGAAAGCGAAAAAATAACTTTTTTTGATTGGCATCTACCTTTTCCCTCTGCAATGGCAAAAAGGGAACATGAAATATGGATTGGTACGATGGGTCGAGGTATCGTTATGTATGACCAAAAAAACGAGCGCCTAGAGCGGTTTACGGGAATTGATGGTCTGGCCAGCAACGATATCCAATGCCTTCAGGTGGAAGGCAATTATATATGGATTGGCTATCTTGATCAGGGAATTGATCTCATCTATCGACCTCTCGAGTCTTTTTGAAAAGTTTTTCCAGTTCATCGATAAGTTTGGGTAAAATAAAACCAGCTTTGTAGCCAAGGTATATGCTTTTTCCTTGGCAGCTAGTTGTTAACTCTGGGTTAATTTCAATGACATAAGCGGATCTTTGTCGGACGTATTGAGAGAGCGCAGCAGCGGGGTAAACCACTTGGGAGGTACCAATAACCATAAGTAGCTCACACTCTCGTGAAAGCCTGTGAAAGTGCTGCCATGCCTTTTCTGGGATGCTTTCTCCAAACCAAACAACTCCGGGACGCATCATGCTACCACAACGTGGGCAATGGGGGATTTTCTCATGACTTTCGTAGTCTTCTCTTTCCCAAGAGCAACGAGTGCAGACATCCCTGAAGAGGTAGCCGTGCATTTCGGTATGTTCGCCAAAACCTGAGCGGCGGTGCAAGCCATCCACATTTTGCGTTATGAGCTCGGTTTTTTGTTTAAGATTTTTTAAGCGTACTAGAGCATAGTGAGCTGGATTAGGTTTTTTTTCTCGCACCAGTTGTCTTCGGTAAAGATACCATTCCCACACAAGTTCTGGGTTGCGTGCAAAGGCTTCGGGTGTGGCAAGATCCTGTGCGCGGTAGTGTTTCCATACGCCATCGTTACCCCGAAAGGTGGGGATGCCACTTTCTTGGGAAATTCCTGCCCCCGTTAAAACAGCAATTTTTTCATGTTGGAAAAGCCACGAGGCGGCAACTTGCAAAATATTTTCATCCATCACTGGTTAACTTTTTTAAGGGCTAAAAGCTCGGCAATTGCATAACGATAGGTAGCCAATGCTTTTTGATGATCGCTTTGGGCTTGTATTTCTCTCAGGGCTGCCTCAAAGGTGGCCTGTTCACGTAAGTTTACTAAAAACATATTCCCATCGCCTAAATTAAAGCGCACTCTTTCCGCTTCTTCTAAATTGCGGGCCAAGCGTAATTCTTCAATGGCCACAAGTACCCGACGGCGAGCTGCTTCTACTGCCGAAGCGGCATCTTTAATTTCCACAGCAATGCGATCTTTTAAGAGAGCCAGTTGCAACTCGGCCCTTGCTTTTCTTTCACGAGCAGCTCCCAGCCGGCCATCTGCCACTCTGGTTTGGAGAGGGATAGTTAAGACCACATTGGCTTCAAATTCCGTTTTTGTACGTGCAGCACCTCCAGGGCCAATAGGTTGGGTCGCCGCTACCACGAGGTCTACCCCCGGCTTTTGGTTATTTTGCTGAAGTTCTATTTCAATATCTTCTAGTTTCATGTCATTTTGTAATTTTTTAATTTCTGGGCGCAGTTGCAGAGCATCTTGGATATCGGCTTCGACAGTTTCCATGTCCATTTCCCGCAAGGTAGGGAAATCATCGGGCAAAAATGAGGGTTGGGGGATAATGGTTCCCCATTCAGGGGAGCGCAAAAAGATGCTTAGTTCAAGAGCCTGGTTTTGCAAGTTGCGTTCTGCCTCCAGAAGCTGGGCTTCTCTTTGCAAGATGGCCCTGCGGTTGTCGGTGAGCTCAACTTGGGGTAGATCTCCACTTTTTACTCGTACGGCGAGCTGGGCATCACGTTGTAGGGCATTGTCATAAAGCTGGCGTGCCACCATGTATCTTCGGCCCGCAGCTACCCAATCCCAATAACGATGGCTTGCCTGCCGCACGAGCTCAAGCCGCAGTTGGTCAAGAGCAAGGCGAGCGTTTTCCCGTTGCAAAAGTGCTGCTCTCTCGCCTGCTCGGCGGCGGTCTATGAAGAAATCTCTCCACAAGGGAAAGCGGGCTCCCACTTGTAAGGCACCCCCACGGGCAGTTTCATATTTGCCATCATAAACAGGCAGTTGCCCTTGGGTTAGCCGATAGCCACCAAAGAGAGATATGCCATAAATTTCTGTAGGCTTTTCCAGGGTGGTGGAGTACTTTTCGTTATTATAATAATTGCGCAAAATTTCCACCTTAGCTTGCCACTGCAAATCAAAGGCTCCTAAGGCGACAAGTAGTTCAAAGTCGGCCTGAGAGATGAACCTTTCTGCAGCTAAGATCAAGGGAAAATTTTTTTCAACGGATTCGATAACTGTCTCGAGAGAGAGCGGTTCTACTTTTTCCGTTGTTTTTTCAAAAAGAGGTAAAATTTGAGAACGCTCTAATTCCCATTCAAAATGCTCATGGGTATCAATGGTTTTTTCTGCATATATTGGCAAAAAAAGAAAGTGGAGCATGTATAGAAAAATGAGTAAAACGCGATATTTCATTTTTCCGGATATTTCTTTTTGAATTCCTCCACAAGATGGGGGATTTCCGGGGGAAAGTTGTTGAAGATACGCCATATTTCATAGCCAAGCGAAACACGGTTGAGGAAAATCCAACCCTTTGCCCTCACCCCTTGGCGAAGGTATTGTTCGGGAGGCCATTCTTCGTCGTTTTCGTCAGGTACCACCAGCACCCGAAACTTACCTGTGCCGTTGTCAGTTACGTCGACCAAGGCAACAGTGCCTCCAAACGTACCAAAGGCAAGCCCAGGCCATCCTGATAGCTGTAGGGCAGGCCATCCTTGAAATTGTAACCGTACCTGTCTGCCCACGGAAATAAGAGGGATGTCATTTCCATCAATAAAGAGCTCCACAGCACGCTCTGCACTGTCTGGAATCAAGATGGCCACAGGATCGCCTGGTTTTAATAGTTCCCCGCCTTGTTTTACCAGAAAGCGCACAATAGTGCCACTACGAGGTGAGCGCACCACCTGGGCAGCTTGGCGTGCTAGGCGCAGCTCAATTTGGGGCAAAGCGGCTTTAGCTGAGGCAAGCTCTGACATTGCTGCGGCAAGAGAGCCTCGAGCTTCGTTAATTTGGGCGGATATATCTGTGCGTGTGCGGTTGCGCTCGGCCAAGAAGGCACTTAACTCAACCCGAGCAGCGTTCAGAGAGGCTCTTGCTCTCTCAAGCTCGGTCTCAGATCTCTTGTATTCAAGTTCCGCCAATTCTAGGTTGCGCCTAGAGGTGAGCCCCTTTTGTTCTAATTCTTTTTGCCGTTCGTAGTTAATTTTGGCTGTCGTGTATTGGGCTTCGGCAGCTTCGAGAGCCTGTTCGGCTGCAGTAACTCTTTGGGCTGCCATGTGTCTGCGGTTTTCCGCTGCTTCCACGGCATTTGTGAGGCTCTCTTCAAGGGAGGCAATGCGGGAGCGCAAGCTTTCTACTCTTGCCTCAGCAGCTCGAATTCTGTTCTCTACGGCAATGCGTTCCTGCTGCAGCCTTTGGATGATATCAGGGTCGTTGTCGCTCATCTCAAGCACAATGTCTCCTGCTTTTACGTGGGCTCCCTCGTTGACAAGCCAGCGGGATACCCGACCTTCTACAGGAGCTTCTATAAATTGCTGGCGATCAAGGGGTGCAAAGGCCACCACCCTTCCCATGCCAAAGGTGGTTTGTTGCCAAGGGATAAAAAAAAGCATGACGACCGAAAAGACAACGAGACCAAAGGTGAGAGCCGCCCCTCTCTTTAAGGAATGGGGGGTGCTTACCTTTTGAACGAGGTATTGTTCGACATTGTTTGATCTCATGCTCACCTCCTTCGCCGGGATTTAGTGATGATGCTCTTTTTACCAGCCATATCGTAACAACGATGGCAAATGGCCAAGACATTGGGGTTTTGGGATGCAATTATCACGGTAGGATGTTTTTTACGACCAAGCCATTTTTCCTGGAGATTCAGTAATATATCATCGTCAATGGTATCTAATATTTCATCAATTAGCAATAAAAAGGGTTTCATGACAATGGCGCGCGCAATTAAGAGTCTTCGTTTTTCGTCGTGACTTAGAGGTGCCCCTCCCGGTAGAAGGCGGGTATGGAGCCCACTTGGAAACCTGCGAAAGGCTGCTGTTAAACGTACCATCTCAATGGCCTCACTTATCTCAACTAAGCTAATATCGGGACGATTTAGCGATATATTTTCATGAATGGTTCCCCAAAAAGTCTCGGTATCGCGTAAGAGAAGAACTCCAGATCGTAAGTCCCGCTTATTCAGTTCTTTGATGTCGTGCTTATTATAAAAGACCTGCCCCAATTCGCAGCCAAGCTCTCCACCGAGAATATCAAAAAGTTGATTCTTAGCATCGCCATGATAATTGGTAATGGCAACAATTTCCCGAGCTTTAATATGCATATCGAGGTCTATATATCTTTCGGCTTCAAAGCTTTGCAAGCGTAAGCCTCTTATTTCCACATTCACGGCTTTCTCGGTAAAGTTCACGGGTGCACCGATCTCCTTTTCCTCTTCAAGGTCACTTAAAAGACCTGTTTTGTCGAGAGCCACCATGGTGTCGTAAAAGTTTTCTAGAAATTTCCAAAAACGCCCAAGCGATCCTAAAATACCTGAAACAATAAGCTCTGCCGCGACTAGTTGACCTAAAGTGAATTTCTCCTGAATGACGAGGTAGCCTCCAATGCCAAGAACCGCACTGTGGGATAATGCCCGCAGCAAAAGAAAGCCTATCGTTTGGCGCATGACAATGAGAAAATGACGGTGTTCATGGGCTATGTATTGTTCCCCCAAGGCTTGGGTTTTCTCTAAAGCAAAATGCCCCCCCCAATCAGTACGAAAGACACGTGGGTTGCGTACCAGTTCTTGAAGCCAGGCAGCCGCTGCGTATTTCGTGGTAGAAACCTGGATGGCTGTATTAATCCCATGGCGGCCTAAAAGATAGCCTAATAAGAAAATCGCATTGAAGAGAAAAAAAAAGTCAAATAAAATGAAAAGCGGATGATACACCGCTAAGATAGTAAGCCCTATGGTGGTGCTCAGAAAAAGGGCAATGCCATCCATGATTAAAAACAAGAGCGAACTTTGCAGTTTTACAATGTCAAAAAAACGGTTTGTATACTCTGGCATGTAATGCTCTGAAAAGGTCTCTATGGGTAGCTTTGTGTAACGCTCGGCTAGTTGGCTAAAAAGGCGCAAAAAGAGCCGTCGTTTCATCATTTCGGCTAGGTATATTTGGAGTGCTGTCAGCGCCCCTGATAACATCAAAAAGAAAAGAACCAAGAGGCTTAGCACCACCAGCGGTTGCAATAAAGTGCCAAAGGCAATTGTATTGATTAAAGCAGAGGTAGCTACCGGCACAACTAAGTTAAAAAAACCAATGAGGGCACCGTAGAGGACAATAGCAAGGATATCCGCTGCCTCAAGCCGCAAGAGCTCCCAGGCTCTCTCTATGGGAGGTTTGTGTCCTTTGGTCACTGGTTGGGGACGCTTGCGAAAAAGAACCACTGAAGAAAAGAACTTTCATGGGTTTACAGCTCTAAAGAAGGACGTGATTTACCCAAGCAAAGTTTTTGGACGCCCTGCTAAAAGTAATCTGACTCTTTTATTGTCGCACCGTTTAGCAGTCGATCTTAAAGAGCCCCCTTTTGACAAGGAAGACCTTCTCAGGGAAAGGCCTTAAAAATATATACTGCACCGCTACTTAATGCCCCGCCTACAGGAGGAGCTTCGTCATCTTCATTGGTAATAAAGCTCTGGGCAGCCCCTTCGTTAGGAACTCCCACGGCGACAAACTTGCCCGATATGGCAAGCGAGCGGCCAAACTGCATACTGTTAGCGCTGTTCTTGGCTTTCAGGTAAGCATCTTGGTACCACTGGCCGCTGCTATCGCGCTGAAAAACATAGACAGCTCCCCTATCTGTCCCCTCCGACTGGGAGCTTGCCATGGCGTTGGCATTGATAATGGTGTTGCTTGTGGAATCCTCAAATGGCGAGCCCACGACAAGGGTTGTGCCGAAAAGCGCTAACGAGAAGCCAAAAGAGTCGTCGGCATTGCCATTAGAGGGTTTTAGGTAGGCATCCTGAATCCAGGAACCATCCCCCAGGCGGCGAAAGATATAGACAGCTCCACAGTTTGAGGCCCCATCATTATCTGGGTGGCTCGGGCTATTGTCGGCATTCAACACCATGGTGGTTGCTCCATCTTCGTCAGGGGCACCAACGGCCAAAAAATTTCCCGAAAGCGAGACCGCGCGGCCAAACTCATCATTAGTCTCACTGTTACTTGCTTTTAAATAGGCGTCTTGGTACCAGTTTCCTTGCGCGTCTTTTTGAAAAATATACACGGCACCCGAATTCAGCGCGGCGTTGTTATCGGGTAGTTGTGGATGGCCGTTTTCTTGAATGACTGTCGTAGTGGCGGAGTCTTCACCTGGGGCTCCCACAGCTAAGGTGGTGCCATAAAGAGAAACACTGGCCCCAAAGTAATCTTGGCTTTGCGCGTTGCTTGCCTTGAGATAGGCATCTTGGTACCAGTTTCCTTGGCCATCTCTTTGAAAAATATAGACAGCACCTGCTTGTGATGCCGAATCATCGTCGGGAGGCAGAGGTTGGCCATTGTCGTTAATTATGGTAGTGCTAGCAGATGATTCAGCGGAGGCAACAGCTAAGGTGTTGCCATAAAGAGCAAGTTGAACGCCAAAATAATCGTTAGGCTCGCCATTGCTTGCTTTTAAGTAAGCTGTTTGGTACCAGTTTCCCTCGGCATTTTTTTCAAAAATATAGACAGCCCCTGAGTCACTTGCGCTGTTATCAAAAGAAGCCGCGTCATCTTCGTTAGAGATGGTTGTCTGGGAACTGTCTTCAAAGGGTGCACCGACGGCTATAATATTGCCATAAATGGCCACAGAAAGACCAAACAAATCCCCCGAACCATTGTTGCTTGCCTTGAGATAAGCATCTTGGTACCAGGCACCTGAGCTATCTAACTCAAACACATAGACTGCTCCCGAATCGGTTGCGTTATTATTGGCCACAGAACCCCCGTTTATGTTAATGACAGAGCTATGTTGGCCATCTTCACTAATGGCTCCCACGACAAGGGTGCGACCGAAAAGGGCTACGCTAAAGCCAAAGTTATCGCTTGACTCTGAGTTACTTGCTTTGATATAGGCATCTTGCACCCACTGGGTATCATAAGCACAGCGTACAGTGATATTCTTGACCGCAGCTTTGCCTACAACACCACTTGCATTTTCCACCATGCATACTTGCCCAGCGGGGTTTGTCTTAAGCACCACCTCATAACTTGCGAGCCGGGGTAGTTTGCGCCGAAAGACAAAGCGCCGACTTCCCTCAACACTCAAAGTTTCCTCGCTATTTAGTTCAAGTTCCACAGTGCCCTCAGAGCCAAGGACTTCCCCACCTATCTCGTACAGAGGTTCTTTTTCAAGAAAACTATCCCCAAAATCCTGACAAGCGACGAAAACCAAAGGGTATGTTAGAATTAGTCTTGCTGCTATCTTCATAGACGGTAACCAAGACCTGTCCAAAGAGTTGGACCCCATAGGGGGGTACGCTCTTCGATAATATAGCTAATACTAATCCCAAGGGCAAGCGAAATCCTCTGGGTAAACAAGAAATCAAAAAGCATTCCTCCTTTAATGTGGGGTAAATGGTAGTTATGGCTCTTGGGTTCTATCTCGAGGCGTTGAATGGTTCCAAAGGAGTTTCCTCCTGCCACAAAAGGGGTGAGGCAAAGGGCGCGCAGGAAAAAATCGTCAAAAAGTAAGACAAAGCGGTAGGATAGCCCCAGCGAAACTTCATAAAGCCACATTGTCTCTACTGATTTTTTCCCCAGAAAATGCGTCGCGGATAACCCCAAATAAGGTCTAAGCCACCTTTTCCATACAGACAGCTGGAAATCCATAACACCACCATAGCCCGTTTGCAAAAAAGGCCGTGGCTTTCCCTGGGGCAAAAAGCCTTGGCCCAAAAGATGGAACTGGTAGTTACCAAACAGAGCTTTTTTTCTCACGATTTCCTCTGAGTCTTCTTCGGCAAGAGCCCCTGCCCGAGCTTTTGGGGCTTGGCGTACCATATCCTGACTCATGGCCTGGGCTAGCCTTTCAATTACATCAAAGATACTATTGTCTAATACAGCTGTAGTCGTGCGCGAAACTAGGATCTTAGCCGTTGTACTCTCAAGAGCTTTGGCCTGAATTTGCACCCGCTCTCCCTGTGTTACAAAAAGTCCTATGACCACGATGTTAGCACCTACAAGGCCTGCACGTCGAACCGCTTCATTCTCATGAAAAGTGGGTTCAAGAAGGTCTTGGTAAAAAAGTTCATCATGGACCTCTTGGCCAAGAAGGGAAAGAGGGTTCACCAAGCGGAATCTCCCCGTTTGTTTTAGGGCACCCAGCAAGGCTTCGGGGATGCTCACACTGAGGTATTGAGAGGTTTTGTCATGGTTTTGGTTTACAAAAGGAATAATATAAACAGATTTCTGCTGGGCTAGGGCACTTCCCCATGATAAAGCAGCAAGAATGCCTAAGAGAAATCGACACTTGTGCCAAATTTTCCTGCACGAAGTCACGGTCGGTTATCTCTACCTAGGCAGCCAGTGGGAAAAGCCATTTTTCTTGCCATCATTTCATAGTAGATGGGGCATAAAGAAGTAAGCTTAAGCTAGCTTTGGTTTGTGGGTTTCCTTCTTTTTGTTTGACAAAGTGTTTTTTTCTTCTAAATTGTCTCAGGGAGAAGCTAGCTCAGTCGGTAGAGCAACTGCCTTTTAAGCAGTGGGTCCCGGGTTCGATTCCCGGGCTTCTCACAGTTTAAGGCACTTAAGTAAATTGGAATGCAGCCGAGTGGAAGTCAGGAGTCAAAAACAAAAACAATAAGTCGCCAGCTTTCCCAAAAAATCCTGCCTCACTACCGGCCTTTTTCCTCTATTCTAAAAAAAATCAGATCTTATATTTCTAAAAACCAGAAATTTTTGTTAACAACACATGTGGGTTCTGATGCGGATGGCATCGGAAGTGAGCTTGGTCTTTACTACCTTTTGCGCTCTCTTAAAAAAGAGGTATGGATCTTAAACAACGAGCCGGTACCTCTTTTTTTAAGTTTTATGGATCCTGATGGTCTAGTTCACCATATCCAGGAGTATGAGAATAAACAAGAGGAGCTTATAGAGAAACTAAGGGGTTCGTTTGTTTTTATTTTAGATAGTTCTGAGCCAGAGCGCAGTGAGAAGGTAGCCGAGGCTTTTTTAAAAGTCGGATGTCCCTTTGCCACGATTGACCATCATCTTGTTGAGCCCAAGAAAAATTATTGTGCAGATCCAAGTTATGCAGCTACAGCCGAGATTATTTGGGATCTCTATCACTTCTATAGCATAAAGATCCCACCAAAGGCAGCCTTGCCTCTTTATGTAGCGCTTGTCTCTGACAGTGGGAATTTCCGTTATCCTAAGAGTTCGTTGAGAACCCACCTGGCAGGAGGAGAGCTCTTGGGGTATGGGCTCAATAGTGATGAAATTTTCCGAGCTATATATGAAAACCAGCCTGCAGACCGCTTGCGCTTTTTGCAGCGTGTTTTAAAAAAAGCAGAGATTAACAAAGAAAAGGGGTACGTAATCGCTGAGATTAAGCCGGCCATGTACCGTAAATTAGAGTTAGGTGATACTCCCAATGAAGGGGTGGTCAACTTGCTTTTGGGCGTAAGGGAAATAAGGCTATCTGCGGTTATAACAAAAACCTCAGATGGGCTAAAATGTAGCTTACGCTCGAGAGGTGATGTCGATGTTGCCTCTCTAGCTAAGCGCTTTGGCGGGGGTGGGCATAAAAATGCCGCAGGTCTTAAGCTCGTAGGTTCTTACCGAGAGCAGAGCAAAAAGCTGAAAGAGGCTATCCGGCATTACCTTTAGTCTTTTTTTACAAGATTTAAGGTTTTTTTGCCCAAAAGAAAAAAAGTTGGTACAAGCGAAGAAATACCTGCGATAAGAGTAGCAGCTAATATTAAAATTCCTTTTTCTATTGGGGATAGGTCAAATTGAAGGGCAGCGTTGCCTGTTAAACCTAAGCTTAAAAGCCAGGGGCTTTGGCTTAATGTTTCTTCTACGATGCGAAAGATTTTTTCCGCAACTAGTAAGCTTACATTGGCATGGAGAAAGCCCCAAAAAGCCCCCTCAAAAAAAATCAGAAACCAAAGAAAAAAAGGTGAGGCTCCAAAGACAAGATAGAGGCCAAATTCGTATTTTTTTTCTAAAGCAAGCAAGGAAAAACTGTTAGCCATAGCAAGCATACTCAGGCCAAGTAGAACGAAAGCAAAGCCCCAAAAAACATAGTCGAGCGTTCCCAAAAACCGAAAGATTTCTGTATAGCGGTTTTTTTTCTCGGAAATGCTGAGCTTCTCAGTAAGAAGCCTTTTTTTAATTTCAGGGAAGTAGCGTTCGTTTTGTAAAACTATAAAAAGCTGATCATAAGACTCTCGTGCCTTTTTTTGGTTCGTCAGGATATGTTGGCTCTTTACAAAATCCAGAGGAATCCCGGCGGCTGTGACAAGTCCTGGTGGGACAAAGCCACAGATTATGCCAATCGCAGTTTCTTTATGAGAGGAGCGAATGCCTAATGTGCTTTCCCCAAGACGGATTTTTAAGCGTAGTCCTAATAAATCTTTCATTTGAAATTGGGCAAAACCGTGCACGGCCGCATAGGTATAGGCAATTTCAGCGAAACTCTCAGGCACCACAATGGGTATTACGGTAAGCTGGTGACCGTTGTTTTGTTTTTCTTTTTGAATGCGAAAATCCTGCATGCACCCAAGATAGTCTTTTACAAGTTCAGCCTCAATTCCCTGGAAGAGCACATCAAAGTAAAATTTAAAGCCCAGTTTCTCTACAAGGGGATGATCTAAGGTAGCCATAGCAGGCCGCTGCAAAACCTGACTTCGATACACCTTCCTAACCCCGGGCCAAGAGCTTATTTTCTTAAGTTTCGCCTCCGTTATACCAAAGGCTATGTCTTTCTCGGCGGCAAAAAAAGGTAGGGATGGGGTTTTTTCGCTTAGGTTAAGTCCACTTACGCGCACAATTTCTTGGGGAAGACTTCGCTCGGCTCGCTGCACCAAGGCTTGCTTTATAGGTCTTAGAAGAGCTAGAAGAAAAATAACTATGCTTAAGGTTAAAAAAAGACCAAGAGAGGAAAAAAAATTACGAACAAAATGTTTTTTTATTAAATAAAATAAAAGGTATAATCGCCTTAGTAGGAAAAGAAGGGATTCGTATAAAGACATCTAAGTATTCCGCTTCTTTAACTTTGTTTTGTGCCTAACCAAAGAGTGATCTAGGATTTCAAATATCTCATGGCTTGCCTGCATAATTTGACGGCTATGAGTGACACAAAAAAGGGTAAGCTTGTCTGACTTAAGTGTGAGCAAGAGCTCCAAAATTTCTTTTTCTGTCTTTTCGTCCAGATTACCCGTTGGTTCATCTAATAGCAAAAGCTTTGGTTTTAAAATAAGAGCTCTTCCCAAAGCACATCGCTGGGCCTCTCCGCCGGATATATCTCTGGGATAGGCTTTGCGCCGATGGGTTAAACCAAGCGAATCGAGTAGGCTTTCTAAATCTCTTTGGCCTACCCTTTTTCCCGTAAAGAGTACCGGGAACAGGATGTTTTGTTCTACTGTTAGAAACGGAAGCAGTCTAAAATCTTGGAAAAGAAAACCAATATTTTTCTTGCGGAAGCGCCCCAAGCCAAACTCACCCACACGATAAACAGTTTTGCCTTGAAAAAGATACCTCCCCTTCTGTGGTCTAAGAAAGCCACCCAAGATATAAAGCAAGGTACTCTTGCCACTTCCAGAAGGACCAATAAGAGAATAAAATCCCCCCTTATGAAGTTCAAAGGACACATCGCGCAAAATTTGTTTGGGGCCATAAGAAAAACTTAGATTCTCAACTTGCACAAGGGCTTGCATGGCTTTCTACCTCAAAAATGGATATATTTTTATAGGGGCTATCACTCTTTTTATTATAAAAACACAATACTTCGGTGCATCGCTTTTTGTTAATGTTAAAGATAAGATGGCTTAGGCTTTCGCGCAAAAGAAATATACCTCGGCCATGGGTATCAGATATCCCTTCGGGTAGCCCAGTGCGAGGTGAAATAAGTCCATGGCGGCGTAACCGGTAGAGTATTTCTTTTTTAGAAAGAGTGCCGTGGCTGTCTTTAGCCGCAAAAATTACATAATCATCATATATACCATAAGAAAGGGTAAAAAAATCTTCTTTTTCTAACTCAACATCCCAGTCGGGGATATAGAGCTGTCTATCTTCGTCATAGCGTTGGTATTTATAGCTGCCATCAGCTTTACGAGGAGCGCGGTACATGGCATTAGTACTAATTTCGTCTAGCACAAGCTTACTTAATGCTTCAGGAACTCCATATTGCTGAGCGAGGGTTTGGCTTGCTTGATCGATAAGCATGGCTCTTTGCCAGGAATTTTCAATAGTAACATGCTGAATTTCATGATTACGAAGGGGGGGTAGCTTTTGATTTTTTTTTAGATAAAGGTGTCTAATATCTGGGAAATATTTTTCTACGCCAAAAATGTCCTGCGAGAGTAATTTTTGAGCTGCCACATAGATTTCGGAAAGACTTAGGTTACCGTGTTTCGAGATAACCACCTCTACCTCTAGGCGAGCCAAGATATCGAGATAGTTGTTGATATCGTAAGCTGTAATTAAGATAATTTTAGTGTGGGGGAGATAGCAGCGGGTATATGCTAAGAGTTCAAAGCCTTTGCCATCTTGTAGGTTGATATCACATACCACTAGGTCCATACTTTTTTCTTGTAGAATAGTCCATCCCTCCCAAAGACTCGAAGCAAGATAAAGCTGGTAGTGGGGTAAGAGGTAGTCGTGGATAGCCAATAAAATTGACTCTGAGTCTTCTACAATTAAAACTCGCGGCTGATTTTGTGGTTTTGCACGAATTTTCTCGGGTAAGAGTTCGATCATAAATTTTTAGGCATCACAGATTTCAAAGAATAAACGAACTGTTGTGTAGTGACCTTTTGATTCCATGTCAATTTCTGCATTATGCTCCTCAAGTATTTTCTGTACTACAAGAAGACCAAGGCCACTGCCCCTAACTCTAGTTTTTTTTGTTGTAAAAAATGGGTCAAACACTCTTCGTAAAACCTTAGATGGAATACCTCCGGCGTTGTCAATCATGCGTATTTCTAAGATGTCCTGGTCAAAAAGCGAGGGGAACTGAGCATCTGCCTGGTTTCTGCGGAAAAAGAATATGCGAAAAATTAATTTGCCCTTGCGGCCTGGTCTTAAATATGCTTCGTAGGAATTTTTAATTAAGTTTGCAAAAACCTGATGTAGCCTCAATTCATGGCCATA
The DNA here is from genome assembly GCA_025055765.1 of Leptospiraceae bacterium. Lineage (GTDB taxonomy): Bacteria > Spirochaetota > Leptospiria > Turneriellales > Turneriellaceae > JANWWS01. Next base: position 63,387 of record JANWWS010000036.1, read on the forward strand.
GATCATGACTTCTTCCTGGCCATTCCAAAAACAGCGAAACTCCACATTATGGGGTTCAATACGGCGGGGTGCTAGTCGCTTCATGGAGTTTATGGCTTCGTCAATAACCTTTTTAATTTTTACTGGCTCTCTGGGTAAGGAGGATGGCTCACCATAGTTGCGGATGTCTTGCAGAATAAGTTTAGCTCTCTCTACATCCCGTTCAATAAGCTCCAATTTCTGGATAATTTCCTTTTCATTTTGGACAAGTTGGGTTATGGCTTGGAGGGTTAGCTGTATGCCAATAAGGGGATTTTCTAATTCATGAGCAACAAGACGGCTCACAAGTCCAAGAGACAAAAGTTTTTCATTGCGTTTGAACTCGGCTTCTTTACTAACAAGACGGGTTATGTCCCGCACATATTCCACCACATAAGATTGGTCCCCATGGTTGATAAAACTCGGAAATACCTCTAAATGTAGCTCCCGAGACCTTTCCCTTTCTCCAAAGCTAACCTGCAGACGATGTCCTTTTTCAAGACTGCGAGGTGTTTTTTTTAAGAAGGGACAAAAAGGGCAAGCGCTACTTCTTTGGTAATAGCGTTCATAGCAAGGTAATTCATGAGTTTTGTTTGTGGTAAAAAACTCCTTTAAAGCGTGGTTTTCGTAGAGTACTTGGTAGTTGGAATCTACGACAAAAAGAGGGGAGGGAAATTGTTCGAGGAGAACCTCGGCAAAGCCCGGGAGCAGGTGGCTCAAGGTACCTGCTCCAAAGAGATCTAATACTGAAGTGATCGCTTTAAGGTCTCAATAGTGACTACGTCGTTATTTGTGCCATACCTTTTCTGGAATTCTTCTGTGAAGCGATACATTTTTTCAAAATATTTCAGATGGGGAACATAAAAATCCCTCTTAAAGTTAATGCGCAAAGGATTTGATATTGTGTTTTCCATTTTTTCTAAAATCACATTGTAGGAGTATTTCTTGTTTAAGGTTGTGCACCCCCCTACCATCCAATCCTGTTGTTGCTCGCCACCAGTTTTGTCTGTTTTGCTACCCTCTGCTCGAATTTCACTACCCGAGGGTGAATTAAAGGCAGTGCATATGGCAATGTCATTGGTGTTATCATCGGTAGGAGAAGGGTCGGTTACTTCACTAATGTATTTTGTTTTTTCATAAAAATTTTCTTCATATACAAGTGATACCACCTTTACAAGTTTCTGACCACTGAAATAAAGGCGCATTTTTTTAAGGCGGGTGCCAACGGCTGTACCATTGTTAAAACTCATAGGTATGAAATTATAACTGTCAAGTTCAATGTAATCTTCTCCTTTTGTAAAGACGGTATTGGCAGGCGAGTATCTCACCGGTATGTTTTTTAAGACATGGTATCGTTCCAAAAGTACATTGAGGTCTTTGATCTGCCTATCTAGCTCTTTGTCTGTGGCCTCTAGCTCCTTTGCTTTCTGTAATTCTAGGTCTTTGCCCGCCTTGAAGGCATCTTCTATTGAGTAAAGTGAGGAAAAAATTCCTCCTATGAAGGATGTCAAAAAAATCATTTTTCTCAAAAACTTCATAGCATACCCCTTTCTTTAACTAACCCATCTTTAAGCTTTTCACAAAACTTCAATCACTTTCTTTTTGTTTTGTAGGCAAACATTACCTGATGCTTATTTTCGGCACAGCCGAGAGCAAAATAAAATCAATTTAATTGATCTTAGAGATCTATTTATTTGCGTTAAGACGAGCATATTCCTCCAAGATTCTTTGGGCAGTTCCATGGTCTCCTAAGAAGCGTAGTAAAAAAACATATTCCTCTATAAACCAAGGAAAGCTCTTGCCAAATTCCATAGCGTCCATTTGCCGCAAGTAATAGAGTTGCTGTCGGTAATGTTTTTGCTTTGCATGGACATGGCCGAGTAAATAAAGGGCCCGATTGCGTATATCCGCCCTCTCTTTTAGGTTCGTTAGTTGGTAGAGTAGCGAATAGCCTACAGGGGTGTTGCCCGATTTTAAATAGTAAATGGCCTGACCAAGTTGGGCTGACTCCTTGCCGAAATAGCTTTCTAGATATGTAAATCTTGGAGGCGCATGCTGGGAAAGGATATTAAGAATATCTTTTAAAAAGAGATCTTCATCTTTTTGACCTAGTAAACTGTAGGCAGCATTCCAGTAAGAAAGCCCACCCCAAAGGTACAAAGAAGCCAGGGCATAATTTACCCGCTCCTGCCAATTCCCTTTTAAACCAAGAGCAAGCGCTTTGCGCAAAGTTAAAATAGATTTTTGCCAAAGAGAAAAATCGAGGCTTGCGGGAAATCGATACTTGCCAATGTAGCATAGAAAAAGAAGATCATCGTATAAATACTTCTCTTTCCTCAAGGGCAGAAGAAAAAGCTCGTATTCGATAAGCCCAGAGAGGGCATGGCCCATGGCCTCTGCAGGTCTCGTGTCTAAATAAGCCTTGAGGTAACGAAAAAATTCCGACACAAATTTGCTCTCTCTTAATTCTGTGGCCGAAGTCTCAAAGGGTGCTTCTCGAATGGTTTGCTGTGCTCGCTCAAAGCGCATCACGAGTTCACTTTCCTCCTTGGGGGCAAATAAAAGCCATATATGCACATGATAGCGGTAGGCTGCATAACCAACTATCCCGAGAAACAATAAAAGCAAGAAAAGGAATATACCCTTGTGTCCTTTTTTTGTTTTTAACTCCCCCTCGGCTAAAAAAACAGGGTTTTCTTTAGACAGCATGGTCTTTGCGCAGGGTTTCTATGAGCCGGCGCAGACTGTCTGTCTCGTCAAGGAAAATCAAAGGTATGGGGGCCTTTTCTTTAGGGACAAGGATTACGCAATTGGGATAAAAGAGAAGCTCCTCTAGAGAAGCTAGTGGAAAGCTTCGCCGCGAGGACTCTTGCTCGAAATATAGAGCTACACCATCATAACTGAGTTCACCCTTTCCAACACGGCGGATGTCAGCTAAAGCATTTGTCGTAATTTTCCCTTGAGTTTTGGGATTTTGGGATTCACCAGAGTTGTCATAGTAAAGATAGGCAGTTTTTCGAAAAAAACGGGGGTTTTCTTTTTCGATGCGTACCTGCACCGAGTCATTTCCTCTATCTGTACGGGCCTGAGCTTCTTGCAAGACAGGTTGAGGCTTTTGGCTTTCTGTTTTTGGAGACAATAAAAACCCTACGGCCACAAGGGTTGTGCCAAGTAGAAATAAGCTCAGGGCTATGATCTCCACGATATATTATCTCCCCTTTATAAGGAATACTTTATGAAAAATATTTTTAATGCCAAGGCATTTTTTACCTTTTCCACGAAAACGATGTCTTCTTACTAAAGCTTGCCTTTTCGCCGAATATATATCCGTGGAGCGCCGGCAGTTTCTAAGATCATCCCTCTATGCCGCTCTTGGCTTAAGCTTAGCCCCCCTAGGCTCGCTTTTGGGGCGGGATCTCAAAACGGGGCTTTGGGAGGCTGACGACACCCCGCAATCCATCCTTAAGCGAAAAATTCCCGTATCGGGAGAAGAAATTTCCGCTCTTGGTCTTGGTACAAGAACGGCCTTTGATGCCCTTTGGCAGCGCTACGAAGAGCTTTCGTTTGTTCTTGATGTGTTTCATAGAGAAGGGGGTATGGTTTTGGACACTTCTCCCACCTTTGGCGAGGCCGAGACGGCTCTAGGGCATTTAACGGCACATACCGATTATTTCACTGTTACGAAATTAGCCGAAGGCGACATCCCGAGCGAGAGCTTCAAAAGAAGTCTTTCCAGGTTAAGGAGAAAACGTCTCTCCTGCCTGCTCATAGAAGGAACGCGTAATGTCCTTCCTTATTTAAAGACCATTCGGGAGTTGAAAGAAGAGCAAAAAATCAAATATTGGGGTATACTTGAGACAAATGTGAGGTATTTCTCCCACTTACGGCAGGCCATGATCGAGTACCGACCTGATATTGTTGAGATAAGCTACAATGTGGCCGAGCGAGAGGCAGAAAAGGAGATTTTTCCGACAGCTCAAGAATATGGTATTGGACTTCTTGTCTGCCGTCCTTTTGCTGGTGGCCATCTCTTATTTCCCAGCCGCTCGAAGAACGAATTTCTTAAGGACTTTGACTGTCAAAGCCGCGCCCAGGCTCTTATAAAATTTGTACTCTCCTTTGACGTTGTTAGTTGTGTGCTTGTGGGAACAGGAAATCCCTCCCATATGAAAGAAAACTTACAGGCTGCCAGAGGTTTTTTACCCAGTCGCAAGGAAAGGGAAAACCTAGCTCATTGGCTTTTGCTTTAATTGCGGATGTGGAAATCGTAAACATAGATCTTCCCATCCCGTTCAACTTCTACTTTTACCCGGGGCATGTCTTTGATGGATTTCCAGAGCTCGAACATGCGATCCGTGTCGCTTAGAGGGTAGTCGTTTACTTTGCGGATTATGTCACCTGGTCGGGCGCCTAATTTGTAAAATACATGGTCCGGATTTACTTTATGGATTTTGTAACCCGTAATTTTTCCATCTTGGATGGTAGGTCCAAAGGAAGCCCCGACGTAGATTTGGGATGGGTTGCCTAAAATGGTTTTGTTGACTTCTTCTCTTGAAATAACCCGCGTGATTACCTCGGAGCCAGCTGGGCCTGGGCTAGCTGCGGCTTGGGCAGCTTCTGCATTTAGTTTGTCAAAAAGTTCTTGAGTGCTTTGACCTGCCTCAAGACGGAATCGCTTTCCCTTATAGCGAAAATAAATAAATTCTCGGCCAATGCCAGCCAAATAGATTTCCCCGACCCGGTAGTGATCGCAGTATTTTTTGCTAATACAATATTCTAAGGTAGGCTCCCCTGGTATTTCAAGGATGGCACGGGCAAATTCAGGATCTCCTTCTAAAGTGCCAATGAGCCGAAAATGTTTAATTTGCTCTAGAGCCATGTTACTCTCAACCGCTTTTTCTGCTTGGGGGTTGTACGGAGCAAATAAGCTACCCCCAATGATGGTGGCTGGATCTATGTAGTTTTCTTGCACTCTCAGGGGTGTCGCAACACTCCCTTTTGCACTAACGGGGGGCATGACTCCCGTTAAGAGAAACAAGAAAACACTATTAGCCAGGCGGGCTAAAGAAAGTCCCAGTAAAATAGCTCCCAGGGAATGGTAAAAAAGGGAGCTATAACGGATTTTTTCCCAAAGAAGCTGAGCGTACTCAATGAGACGCTCACGGGTCATGTTTTTTTACCTCGATCGTAAAGGAAATTTCTGCGTACCGGTGTAAAGCCTGCTTCTGAGATAAATTTTTCGGCCTCTGCTACTGTCTTCAAGCCGTACGAGCGCAAGACATTTTCTTCAATAACAGGGGAGTTAATGTCATCAGCGCCAAAATAAAGAGCAAGCTCTGCTAGCGCTTTGCCAACCACCATTACACTTACCTCTATATGCTCAATATTATCCAAATACAATCGACAAAGGGCAATCATTTTTAAGTACTCGTGGGAACTCACTTTGCGAATGCGGAATTTCTTGGTTTGCGCTTGAAAAGTCCAAGGGACGAAAGACAAGAGTACTTTGTTTTCATCTTGCAGTTGGCGAATGAGGCTCAGGTGTGTTATAATCTCGGTATCATACTCCTCAGAGCCCCAAACTATATTCGCTGAGCCAGGTAGACCACACTTCCCTGCTGTCGCCATCGCCAGAACCCATTCTTGGGGCGTTGTCTTTTTGGGGCTCAGTATTTGGCGCATTCTCTCGGTTAAGATTTCTGCGCCAGCGCCGGGAAAGCTGCCCATGCCCGCTTCTTTTAAAGTTAAAAAGACTTCTTCCAAGGGGAGTTTTGTCAACCGGCTCATGAAAATTACCTCAACAGGAGAGAAAGCACGGATATGCATATGGGGGAAGTGCTTTTTTACCCCTTGGAGGACTTCTATATAGTAAGAAAAGGGAAGTTCGGGATTCACTCCGCCTTGCAGGAAAAGCTGATGGCTGTCTAATTTCTCGGCTTCATATAGTTTTTGCAAAATTTGTTCTACGGTTAGGGTGTAGCCCTTATTTGAGCCCACTTCATCCATAAAAGAACAAAAAGTGCATTCCACATTACAGTAGTTGGTGTAGTTTACAACTCTATAAACGGTATAGCTTACCTCGTTGGGGGGTAGGATTTGGCAACGTAGCTGGTGAGCAACATCCCCCATTTTTCGGAAGTTTCCATGTCGCCACAGAAAAAGAGCTTCCTTGTCGGATATCCTTATGCGGTTAAAAGCTTTTTCTAAAATAGCATTTTCCACGCGCTCTATTTGGGCTTTTTCACCCAGTTCTTCTGCTAGCTCTTCACACAGGGAGGTCATCTTGCTACCCTATTGCCTATAATACAAAAATTAGGAAAGAGAATTCCTTAATTTTTGTTGACCTTGCTGCAGCAAAGTTTTTTTCGCAGGGCCGGTAAAACTAGGTTACGAATTTCCGATATTAAAATATAGGCCCATGTTGCAGCGGAGCTATCTTTTTCTACTTTTTTACAGCTCTCTACACAGCGTCAGTATTCATTGGCAGTCTCAGGTAGGGGAGTTGGGTTTTTTTGTCGAAGTTCCCCCAGAATATCGAAAAACCTACAGCTTGCGCCCCAATGGTGTTATATTAAGTTTTGTTTATGAAAATGCTGCTATTGAGGTGCGTAGTTTTCAGGATGAAAAATATGCCAATTACAGTTATCCCGAACTTGTAGATTTAAAGGCTGCTCGACTCTCTGCTCTGTATAATGGGGTACGTCTGCTTTATGAAAAACCCTCTTTTTATCGGCAAAACATGTATGTGGCTGCCTGGGAATTGGTGCACGAAGGGGTGCGCTACATAGAGCAAAATGCTTTTATAAAAAATGGAGCGCAGATCGTGACCATTTCTTGCGTGGCTCCGGCCAAGAACCTTAGTCGCTACCAAGTAGCTTTTGAAAACGCTATCTTTTCACTAACCCTCGATACAGCTACAGAGAAAATCTCGCAGTATCTGCGTCTTAAGTCTTTGATTTTGTACAACAGGCCTAATCGTGAAGGGGAAGCACCGGTAGAAGTACCTAGTAAGGAGAAAAAATCTGATAAAAGTCCCCCACCCGCACCTCCCAAAGAGCCAATCGTGCCTCAAAAAGAAGTTGTCCCTGAAAAAAAGCAAGAGGATATCGATTCTTTTCTCCCTCCACTTAAGTGAGGACGTTTATGAAAAAAGCAAGGCCTTTATTCTGGTTGCTTGTCTTGTTAGCTAAGGGAATATCGGCATCGGAGAGCCAACAACTCTACACAAAAAATCTCCCACAAGTAGCAAATGATTTGCTGAAAATATGGCCCGAACGGCAATGTGCTTATTACATAGGCCTTGAGCGGGGTTATCCTATGCTCTCGATGGCTTGCCGCGGCAATTATTCGGCTAGCGAGCGCCGCCTTTTTTTAGACACACTGTACCGCCACGGTTTCTTTTTGCAAGAAGAAAGCTACAAGCTTTTTCCGGGAAGCGGTACATACCTCTATAAAACCGAGCATAGCCTTTTTGCAGACAAACCCATTTTTATTAAATTATTTCTGCGCCAGTCCCGTTTTCTCTATCCTCAAATGCCGGTGACGAGTCCCCAAATCGCTCTCGTTGTTCTTGACCTATATCGAGAAGAAGATCTAGCTAATTGGCAGAGTCTAGGAATACCCCTTACTTATGCAATTACGCCTTTGCGCCAGGAAAGTGCTCTTTTGCGCCAAAAGATTGAGTCATATGGACAGGATGTGTGGCTAAATCTAAGGCTTGAACCTGAAAAATTACAACCTTCGCATGGCAAAGTTGTCACAGTAGCCGATGTCTTAGACCAGGCTCTCTTGGAAAAGCTATCTCAAGATCTAAAAAATTCTTTGGGTGATAAAGTTACGGGAGCTACTTACACCTATGGCTCAGCTTTTGCTAAAAATGTCTTTGCCATTCGCTCTCTTTTGAGTATGTTGCGAGATCTTTCTGTGGAATACTTCTTAAACACTGCTTCCTTTCCTGGCTTCTTGGATACCGCACGCATTATGTCTTTTCGTAGTTATCAAGCAGATGTGATGATTAATAATAAAGCAAGGGATCTTAGAAAAGATTTTGAGAGGGCAAAGTCTATTGCAAAAAAGAATGGTTACGCCATTGTGGTTGTGGAGGCGGCTAATAAAAACTTTTTTCATTTCCTAAAAGAGCTCCTAAAAAAGAAAAGCGCAGATAAAAAAAGTGTTATGTTCTTAAAAATGAGAGAAATTCCCGCGGACTTATAAAAATTTTCTCAAGATTTGAAAAATTTTTTAAAAAAATTGCAAAAAAAGAATTTTCTTGTTGAAATTTTCAAAGCAAAATATATTATGTCACATAAATTTGGCATGTGCTTGCACATGCAAAAAAAATTTTTCAAAGGAGTAAAGCACCATGGCAACAAAATCACCCGCTCAAATTGAAAAGAAGTTGGCTAGCATCAAGGCTAAACAAGCCCAACTTAAAGACCAAGAAGCTCAGCTTCGGGCAGAGCTAAAAGAAGCCCAAAAGGCAGCCAAAGAAAAAGCAGCTGCGAAAAAGAAAGCTGCACCTAAAGCTCAAAAAAAATAATTCAGCTATTAATACAAAAAGGATAACAGGTTTGTCCTGTTATCCTTTTTTTAACTGTTCCAAGTTTGTTTCAAAGATATATGGAGTTTAAAATGAAAAAGGTGTTGGTAGTAGGGGCAGGTACCATGGGTGCCGGCATTGCCTATCTTTTTGCCCGGAGTTTCCCCGAAGCGCAGGTTTTTCTTGTTGATATTAAACCTGATCAGCTGCAGAAAGCTCGCGAATCTCAAGAGAGCTGGGAAAAGAAAGACAGGCAGCGTGGCAATCTTGCCGAGGGACAAAAACTAAACTTAATTTACGAAGGCTCTTTCACCAATTTGCCCAAAGACTTTGACTTACTCCTAGAGGCAGTCAGCGAAGACCTTGAGCTTAAAAAGAAAATTTTCCGCACTTTTGATGAACTCTCTCATGATACATCCTTAATTACGAGCAATACTTCCTCCCTCTCGCTTACCCTCATGGCAAGAGAGGTTCCCCCTCAAAAAAGAGGCAATGTGCTTGGCTTGCATTTTTTTAATCCTCCACTTGTCATGCCTTTATTAGAAATTGTGCAAACCTTGCTTACCTCTAGTGAGGCTCTCGAGAGAGCAAAAAGCATAGCTGTCACCTTAAAAAAGACCCCGGTTGTGGTTAAAGACTCTCCCGGTTTTATAACCACAAGGCTTGGTATGGTAATGCTAAACGAGGCAGTTTTTGCTTTACAAGAAGGCATTGCCTCCGCGGAAGAAATTGATCAAGCGATGAAACTTGGCTTTAATCATCCTATGGGTCCGCTAGAACTCGCAGATCTCATTGGCCTTGATGTGGTCTTTGCCATAACCCAAACCCTATACGAAAATTTCCAAGACTCCAAATATCGAGCCGCACCTCTTTTGCGCAAGTTGGTGGAGGCGGGCCACTTGGGCAGAAAAACAGGCAGAGGTTTCTACACTTACCCCCGAAGCACCTAATCAGGTTTTGGTGCACTGCGCCATGAAGATTTTTTTCTGAATTGACAATTTGGTTTTTTTTTTAGAGTAGTAGCATGAGCTTTCTTGATAGTATCTACCTAAATTTCTTTAGTTTAGGCGCCTTCATACCCTTTGTATTTACTGGACTCATTGCATTATTCCTCGTAACTCTGCGCGATAAATCCCCTGCCTCAGTTTACTTTGCCTATTTTGCCACAGGGCTTGCCTTGTTTAATTTCGGCTATGTTATCGCCGGATGGTTTTACCATCCTCTTGCGGCCTATCACCGTTACATTACGGTGAGCACCATTCTTACCTTGGAGATTTTTGTGATTGGCTTCTTTGCCCGTTTCCCAGAGCCGAAAGGTATAAAGGTTACTAATGCCATAATGATTTTTATGGCGGTCATGGGAGCTCTCATGACTGCTTACTTTGTCAAAGAGACCTGGAATGCTCCCATCATTTTCAATTTTGATGGCCATTACTGGGATTTTGATGCCGATCGCGCAGGGGCACTCGTTGGGTATCTAATTATGTTCAATGCCCTACTCTTTATATCCACAGCTATATGGAAGACGGTGGTTGTAAAAAAAGAAGATCGTCTTGCCATGGTGGGGCTTGTTATATCGATTTTAATAGTCACCATCGCCCCGGCAGTGACGAACACAATGTCCCGTGAGGGAAGGCTCGACCGTGGTCTCTACCAAACTCTGTGGGACTTATTTGTGGTTTTAGGGATGTTCATGTTTACCATTGTTTATGTCAATAACACAAAAGACCGCACCACGTTTATGTTGAAAATAGTAGGGGTAAGCGTGGCGACCTTTCTTCTTGCCTTTCAAGCCATTAGCTTCTTTTCCTTTGATGACAAGGAGAATGCGTACGATCGGATTCATCAAGAGCAGCATCAGCTTTACCTAAAAGATAATTTTGTTCCTGAAGACATGCAGTATGCAGCGGTACTTGACATAAACAACATGAAGCTTGAGGTAAAGCCTATCAACGAAGCCAAGATCGACATTGACTTTAGCTGGCTAATACCAGAGTACGTCAACACATGGGCTCTTGAAAAAATCGCGGCTAGTAAACCTGAAAATCTCTCTGATACCTTGCGCGAAATTTATATGACAACTCAAAACTTCCCTCGTTTTCTAGGCTACCGCAAACTTCTTGAAGATCTTGCGCAAAAAAACCCTAATCCCCAGGTTTTAGTACAAGAAATAGTAAAAAGACAACGGCCTGTATGGTACCGTTCGAATCAAGTCAGGAAAATTGCAGCTGTAAACTTTCGAGAAAAAGTTGAAAAGCTTTTGCAAAAGAAAATGGAGCCCATTGACCCCTTTCGAGATGCCATTCGACAGTTGTTAGCGAAAAGCCAGGCAGAGGGTCAAAGCCTAAAAAATGAGGTCTTAAGTCTTTTTAGTAAGATGTACCCGGCGGGCAAAAGGCATTACCGCAAGAGTGCTGACGGACTTACTCATTTCACTGCTTTTATGCTGGTAGACTTAGAAAAGAACCGCGTTTACGAAGCTGGCTATTCTTACTTGGCCTACCGAAAATTTATTCATTCCACTGCTATACGGATACTAGGCCTTTTGCTAGCGGTTCTCTTTGTTGTACTTGTGGGTTATCGAATCTTCTTTTTAAAAGCCTTGGTGCGTCCTCTCCAGGAATTACTTGGCGGAGTTAAAGAAGTAAACGAAGGAAACCTCGATACAGAAATTAAAATCTTTGTAGAAGACGAAATTGGCTACCTCTCGGCCTCATTTAACAACATGGTGGTATCCATTAGGGAGGCTCGCCGTAAGCTAGCCGAGTATGCGGAGACCTTGGAAGAAAAAGTTAAAGAGAGAACCGCACAACTGCAAAAAACTCTTGAGGAGGTGCAGGCTCTCAAGCAACAACAAGATGGGGACTACTTTTTGACAAGCTTACTTACCAATCCACTGTGCGCAAACACAGCTACATCGAAGACCTTAAACATACAATTCTTAATTGACCAAAAAAAGAAGTTCGAATTCCGCAAATGGACTCGTGAGATTGGTGGTGATCTCTGCATGGCCAGTGATGTGATACTTAAGGGGAGGAAACACACCTTTTTCGTAAATGCTGATGCCATGGGTAAGTCCATCCAAGGAGCGGGTGGTATTATCGTTTTGGGTTCTGTATTGCAGTCTCTCATTGAGCGTACCCGTTCCAAGGCCGAAGATGCCAACGTTTTTCCGGAAAGGTGGCTAAAAAATGCGTTCATAGAATTGCATAAAATCTTTGAAACTTTTGATGGCTCCATGCTGGTTTCGTTGGTAATGGGGCTTATTGATGATGAAACGGGACTTATGTATTACATAAACGCCGAACATCCCTGGACGGTGCTCTATCGAGACAAAAAAGCGTCTTTTATTGAGTCAGGGTTGGCATTTCGCAAACTAGGTACCTTAGGAATGACGGGTACTTTACAGGTTTCCACCTTTCAATTGCAACCCGGGGATGTTATTTTTGCTGGGTCCGATGGCCGAGATGACCTTCTTTTGAGCATAGATGAGGAAGGCAATCGTGTGATTAACGAAGACGAAACTCTATTCTTGCGAAAAATTGAAGCAGTTGATGGTAAGCTTGAGAAAATTAAAGAAGAGCTTTTAAAGTCCGGGGAGCTTACGGATGACCTCTCTATTATCCGTATTGGCTATCGAGAAGACATGGCCTATGGTGAAAGTGCTGAGACAGTACAGGTTCAACAATTACTCCAAGAAGCCATGACGACAGCCCAAAAGGGAGATTTTGACAAAGCAATCCAGCTTTTAGAAGAAGCTAACAAAATCAACAATCAAAATGCGGATGTTTTGCGCTCTTTAGTGAAAATAGCCGTTAAAGCTAAGATGTGGGATAAGGCTGCCGCTTATGCCGAAGATTACGTCTACTTGCGGCCTGCTGATAGTGAGATGATTTACCTGGCCTCCTACAGTAAAAAACGAATACGGGATTACCATGCAGCCATTGATTACGGAGAGCGGTTAAAAATTCGAGAGCCCAACAATATTAAGAATATCATAAATCTCATTGATGCTTATATTTTGTACGGAAACTATAAGCGTGCCTCGCAGCTTTTGGAATTTGCTGAGGAGAAGGAGCCCGATAACAACAAGCTGCAGAAGTTAAAAGCAGTACTTGAAGAAAAAATGGGAGCAGCCTCGGCGAGCTAATGTGGGGTTTTGTTCTTTTTAGCCTACTCATAAGCTCAACTATATGGGCCCACACCTATAATCTAAGCCAGGATTGGGAGTATTTTGCTTCTCCCCAAAAAGTAATAGAGCAAGATGCCCCTTGGAAAAAGATAAATTTGCCGGTGCGCTTTACCAATATGAAGGAATTTGAGAATTATCGCGGTTTTATTATCATGCGACGTCTTGTTCCTGAAGAAATTATCTTGCGCCTACGTCAGGGAGAAGCACTGTCACTAAAGACATCAAAAATATCAGATGTAGCAGAGCTTTACTTAAACGAGCAACGACTGGGGGGGTTTGGGCAGGTAGACCCTTATGTGCCGGGCCTTTATCGTTATTTTTTACTAGATATACCAGCCTCAGCTTTAAAAAAAAATAACAATTACTTTTTCCTTTACCTATACTCAGACGGGGTGCGTCCCCTAGGTATCGAACGGGATTTATTTGTGGTAGGGCCCTCTCATACCATCTATAATTCGCATTTTTACACGGAGATTTTGCAATTCTCTTTGCTGTCTATTTATCTCGTGGTGGGGTTATACCATCTTCTCTTAGCCATTAGGCGAAGGAAGGATATATACAATTTATTTTTTGGCCTTTTTTCTGTTTTAGTTTCCTTTTATTGGTTTCTTTTTACGGGCTCTCGGGATCTACTTTTTGGTGATGCGCAGATGCTGCGCACTAAGATAGAGTACATAACTGTCTTCCATCTACCTGTCACTCTCTTTTTGTTTTTTGGTACTTTGTTTCGACGTCCTAATTCTTTAATCCACAAGCTCTTTTGGGGTTATCTTTATATCTACATTGCCCTCGTTGCCACACTTTCTGTGTTGGTAGCCTTTGGTCCATACCCCCTTATGCAGCGTTGCCTCAAAATTTGGCAGATGAGCCTTTTTGTAGATTTAATTGTAGGGATAACCTTCATTGGGTACGAGAGCTTTAAGAAAAATATCGATGCCCTATATCTTTCCGGAGGTATTCTAATACTTTTTTCAGGGGCTCTTGTGGATCTTCTTATTGCTCTTGACGTAATTAATATGCCGCGCATTAGCCAATATACCTTTCTTGCTTTTATCTTGGGTCTTGCGGGGGTACTTGCTAACCGCTTTGTACGTGTTCATAATGAGGTTGAGGAGCTCAATGTTTCTCTAGAAAAAAAAGTACAGGAGCGCACGCGCGAGCTTCAGCAAACCTTAAATGAAGTCAAGGCTCTCAAGGAACAACAAGATGGCGACTATTTCCTGATGTCTTTACTCATAAATCCATTAATAGCTTCACAAGCAAAAATGACATTTGGCCATGTTGAGGTAAAAAGTCTCACACGGCAAAAGAAGCAGTTTTCTTTTCGCAAGTGGCAACGGGAAATTGGTGGGGATCTCAATATGGTACACGAGATTACCCTGCGTGGCCGCAAGTACTTGGTAGTTCTCAATGCCGATGCCATGGGGAAATCCTTGCAAGGGGCTAGTGGCTCCCTGGTCTTAGGAGCTGTCTTCCTTTCCATGATCGAGCGTACCCACCTTAGTACTTCAGAAAAACTGAAGTTCCCTGAAAGATGGATGAAGGATGTCTTTGTTGAAATGCAAAAAGTCTTTGAGAGCTTTGATGGCTCTATGTTGGTTTCTCTTGTGCTTGCTGTCTTGGACTTGCAAAATGGTTTTTTTTATTACTTAAATGCTGAGCATCCCTACCCTGTGCTTTACCGAGATGGTAAAGCATCGTTTTTGCCCCACGGCGTGATTTTTCGCAAGCTAGGAAGTCAAATTTTACATGGCAAGCTGCAGATTGATACCGTGAAACTCATGCCGGGGGATACGATTATCTTGGGCTCAGATGGTCGTGATGACCTTGTGCTCGGCCAAAGCGAAGATGGAGAACAAATTATTAACGAAGACGAGCAGCTCTTCTTAGCTAGAGTTGAAGAAGGCCAAGGCGATCCAGAAAAGATTGCCGAGATTCTGCCTAAATATGGCCAAATTTACGATGATCTTTCGCTACTTGCCGTTTCCTTTGACCCGCAGCACACCTTGGTGGGACGTGAGAGAGAGCCTAGTGAAGAGGAGCTCGAATATTTAAATCGACCTGTGAAAAGTATTTCCGATGTGGAGCAAAAGTTGGGCTATCTCGAAAGTAAGCTTAGAGAAGAAAATCCTCCGGCATTGTTTTATAGAGAGGCATTTAAACTATATCTTCGTGTGGGAAAGCAAGAGGAGGCAAAAAGGATGATGCAAAACTACGAAGAGCTTCACCCTGAAGATGAGGACTTTCTCTACCAGGTAAGCTATCTCATGCATCGCACAGGAGATCTCAGCCTTGCTATGGATTATGGGGAAAGACTCAGGTTGAGAAACCCTTACCATGAAAAGAATATTTTAAACCTAGCAGAAATCTATCGCAAAGCGAAAAATATTGGGCGGAGTATGGCCATTATTGAAGAGTATTTAAAGATATTTCCTGACAGCCTAGTGGCAAAAGAGGCTTTAGGTAAGCTACAGAAAAAAATGGCCTCGCCTGCCTAAAAGAACATAGATTAACATCATGGAAACTATTGAGGAGAAAGAGAAGGCCATTGAAGAAGAATTTTTAATGTTTGAAGACTGGACGGACCGTTACCAGAGAATTATTGAAATAGGAGAGGAGAATCCAGGTTTGGCACAAGAGCTCAAGACAGATGACCGACTCGTACCTGGCTGTATTTCACGGGTTTGGCTTATGAGCGAATATAAAAATGGCAAACTCTACTTTTATGCGGACAGTGATGCGGCGATTACGAAAGGCCTTATTACCCTCTTGCTAAAAGTCCTTTCTGGTCATAGACCTCAGGAAATCTTAAATGCGCGACTGGATTTTATAGATCGCATAGGTTTAAGAACCCATCTTTCCCCTAGTCGCTCCAATGGACTTGCCAATATGATTAAAAAAATTAAGAAGGAAGCAGAGAGTTACGCGCAAGCGGCTTAAAGCCATTTCTTGTATTTAAAATAAAGAGTCATCCCCACCCCTATGAGCCCCATGAAAATCAGTGTGCCCCAAAAGCCAAAATCATGAGCAAGGAAGGGCATTTTTTCAAAGTTCATTCCATATATGCCGGTAATTAGAGTCATGGGTAGCATAAGAGCTGTTAATATTGTTAAAATGCGCATGATGTCGTTGGTGCGCCGTGTCGAGATAGTTAGATAAGCTTCCAAAGCTGAGCTAATAGAGTTTGTGATCGAGTCGACCATATCGATAATTTTAAGCGAGTGATCTCTCACATCTCGAAAGAAGGCTGCTGCTTCCCCTCGAAAAAATTGAGGTAGGCGCAGTTGTAAATCGTCAAGGACTTCTTTGTGTAAGATCATCACTTTGCGGATATGTTGTAGTGCCGAGCGGATTTCAAATACACGGCGGATATCCACATTTAATACAAATTCCAAAAGCTCTATCTCGTAGACATCGACCATTTCGTCAAGGCGATGGACTATAGCTAAGGTCCGGTCCGTTTCGACATCTAGGATGCGATGCACAATAAATTCAGGTCCTCGCTGCAAAAGTACTCTATGCTCCTGCCAGGATTCAATGAGATCAAAAATCGTGTTCCGCCGTTCGGGAGTTATCGTTATAAGGGTTTTGCGAAAAAACAAAAAGTTAAAGGCCTTAATAATAAGACGCCCATCTTGAAGGTGAAAGCCCCGAAAGGAAAAGTAAATATAATGGGGGAAGCGCTCTACCTTGATGCGGTTAGTAGGACTAAAAATATCCTCTATGGTCAGGGGGTGGATGTCGTATCTCTCTAGAATTTGCGCAAGCTCTCTTTCATTTTCCGGGGTTAGATGAATCCACACCTTTTGGTTTTTCTTAAAAAGCCTTAAGGGGCCCTCTTCTTCCTTAATGGGATATGCCCCCCGTGTTGTCATGAGGAAGTGTTTTGTTTTCACGATTTATAATATCGGTTAATGCCTCAATTAAAAGTAGATTTTGTTCAGGTGTGCCAATGCTAATGCGCAGGTAATTGTCGATAGGTTCTTTGTTAAACCATCTCACTAAAATGCGGCGCTGGCGCAAGGCCCCATAGAGCTGTGCTGCCGGTATTTCATGCTGCACAAAAAGAAAGTTTGCTTCTGAGGGGATTACAAAAAAGCCTAGGTTTTCTAATTTGCAAAAGAGCTTTTCTCTTTCTGCTATAACCTTTTGGCAAGAGCTTTGCCAATAGTCTCGGTCTTTCCATGATGCTAGTGCCAGATGAAGGGAGATAGCGCTTGTGTTGTACGAATCTTTTATGGCATAAAGGGCTTCCATGATAAGAGGGTTCGAGCAGAGAATATAACCAATGCGAGCACCTGCCAAACTATGACTTTTAGAAAAAGTGCGCAAAACCACAAGATTGGAAAAGTTTTTTACCTCAAAGCTAAGGCTTGCATTGGCTCTGGAGACAAAGTCGTTGTAGGCCTCATCAATAATCCAGAGTTTGTTAGGATTTTCGGCAATTACTTCGCAAAGCGTTGACGTAGACAAAAACTCTCCTGTAGGGGCATTGGGATTAGGCAGAACAACCATCTTTGCTTTTGTTTTTCGTAGAGCCTCGAGATCTATACAAAAAGGATTTTTGGTGGTTGCTACCATAGCATGTTCTTCCAAAGTAGCACCACTTATCTCAGCTAAGACAGGATACAAACTATAGGTGAGCTCGGGGATAGCCACTGTGTCCCCCCTCTCAGTAAGGGAGCGAAAAAGAAGAGAAAGCGCTTCATCGGAGCCATTTGTGACAAGTACTTCATGGACACTAAGTCCGTAATAATGCGCAAGTTCTTGGCGCAGAGGCTCCCCTTCGGGACTGGGGTATCTTCGCACAAGATCGGGATTAAGAGAAATCTCCTGCAAAGCCTCGATAACCCGCCTTGACGGAGGGAAGGGGTTTTCGTTGGTATTAAGCTTGATCCACCCTGGTTCTCGAGGTTGTTCACCTGGTGTATATCCTCGCAATTTTTTTGTGAGCTGATTTCTAAAATCCATCGCTGCCGAGCCAAGGAATGGTATCATAAAGAAGGATCTCTTTGCCCTTAAAATAAAAGGCGTTGTTTTTTTCTTCAATTAAAGCTGAAAGCTCGATTAAGAGTTCCCGAGAAAAACGTGCCCAGAGCTCAAGTTTCGGTATTTTTATATACAAATTGCCTTGCGAATCCATGGCAAGGTCCGCTTCCCATGCTGGGATCTTAATACCACTTGATAAAGTGAAGGTTTCACCGTTAAACTCGACCACCAAATCTATGGGACCTTTTACACTAATATAGCCCTTTTCTTTTAATTGGCGGAAGGCATTATAAATGTAGACACCTTTTTTGTCTCGGTGCAGATTGGTGCGAAAGTATTTTAAAACACCAGAATTGACAATCTTTCGGTTGCCGGTATACCAGCTGCCATCTGGCTCAATACGAATTGAGGTTACTTCTTCGCGAGCATCCTCATGCATCAATACTTAGGTTTGTAATCAAAATGATGCTGGGCTGTTACCCAGCGCACGGTTCTGCTTCTGGCGCGCATGATGACACTATTGGTCACAGCACCCCTTGCGGTAAAGCGCACACCCCTCAGAAATTCGCCATCGGTTACACCGGTAGAGGCAAAAATGATGCTGTCTCCTTGGGCCAGGTCTTCTAGTGTAAAAACTTTATCGGGATCCTTGAGTCCCATGGCAATGGCCCGTTGCCTTTCTTCTTCATTGCGGAAACGCAATTGTCCTTGAAAGTCACCCCCGAGACATTTGATAGCCGCTGCGGACAAAACCCCTTCTGGGGCTCCCCCTATACCTAAGAGAATGTCCACAGGAGATTCGGGCATACAAGTAGCAAGGGCCCCTGATACATCCCCATCGGAAATTAGTTTAATTCGGCATCCCGTCTCCCTTACCGTACGGATAAGTTCCTCATGGCGGGGCCGGTCTAGGATACATACTGTAATTTCCTCTAAATACTTATCTAATGCACGCGCAAGCCGCTTTAATGTAAGAGGCACCGGATCGGTGATGTCGAGAACTCCTGCTGCTTCGGGTCCAACGGCTAATTTCATCATATAGGTGTCAGGCGCTCTTAGAAGACAGCCCTCGTCCGCGGCGGCAATCACCGTTGTGGCATTATAACCCCCCTTTGCGGTTATGGTGGTACCCTCAAGAGGGTCAAGTGCGATGTCGACCTTGGGACCCCTGCCGGTGCCTACCTTTTCTCCAATGTAGAGCATTGGGGCTTCATCTCTTTCTCCTTCGCCAATAACAATGGTGCCATCAATATCAATTTTATCAAAAGAGCGTCTCATTGCTTCTACGGCAGCCGCATCAGCCATCCTTTCATCACCCTTGCCCATCCATCGGGCGGCCGAGAGAGCCGCTGCTTCCGTTACGCGCATGAGCTCTAGAGCGAGGTTTCTGTCCATGGTCTTCCCTTATGCGAAAAAGCAGGTTGTAAAGAAGAATACGCTAGGGATATTTGATAATTTTGATTTGACTTTTTCTTTAAATAGCTTGAAGTGCATTTATGGAAAAGAAATATCCATGGTTTACGGTGGGGGATATCAACGCATTCTTTGGCCTAATGCTCGACAATGTGACAAACCTTGTTTTATTGGCTTCAATACTTATCTTTACCTTTGGCTATCCTGCCGAAATCATCTATGCCAAAATGTTTCCCGGCACGGCTTTAGGTGTTTTCGTTGGGGATTTGCTTTACACTGTTCTTGCCTTTCGCTTGTCCCGGAAAACGGGAAAGACAAACATCACAGCTATGCCCTTGGGGCTTGATACCCCCTCTACCATTGGTATTGCCTATGCTGTAATTGGCCCAGCCTTTCTTGCCGCCAAGGCCAGCTATGGTGTTGAAAAAGCTGCCCTTATTGCTTGGCATGTCGCTGCTGCCACTCTCTTTATCATGGGGATTTTGAAACTTGTTTTGTCATTTTTGGGTAGCATGGTAGAAAGAATTTTTCCGACAGCCGCTCTCTTAGGTTCCATAGCAGGTATTGGTATTGCCTTGTTAGGTTTCTTGCCCTTGGTACATACTTTTAGTATTCCCATGGTAGGGCTTATTTCCTTGGGACTCATCCTTTATGCCCTCGTGGCACGTATACAGCTTCCCCTGGGATTGCCTAGCGTTTTGTTTTCCATCGTTGTCTCAACAGTGGTTTATTACCTCCTAGCCATAACAGGTCTTATTCACCGTCCTGAAATTTCGTTTACCCTGCGGTTGGCTTTGCCCCAACCATCGCTTGGTTTTTGGGAAGGTATGGGACTTGCGGTGAATTATCTCCCCCTAGCCATTCCCTTTGGTCTGTTGACGGTAGTGGGCGGTATCAATGTCACAGCTAGCGCCCGCCTTGCTGGTGATTCTTATGAGACTCGGCACATACTTCTATGCGATGCACTGGCCACCGTTGTTGCTGCTGTGTTTGGTGGCGTATCTCAATCCACGGCTTATATTGGGCATCCTGCTTACAAGGCCATGGGGGGACGCGCTGGCTATACTTTGCTTACAGGGCTTTTTATTGGGCTCGGCGGTATTTTAGGGTATATCTCCCTTATGGCCGAGCTTATCCCCACTGCGGCCTTGGCCCCGATTTTAATTTTTGTCGGTCTCGAAATTGTAGAACAAGCCTATGAGACAGCCAGGAACAAACACGCGGCAGCTATTACCATGGCGGTGCTTCCTTCTGTGGCTGAGCTTGCTCGTATCCAAATGTCTGGCCTCTATCATGATTTCCATACCGTCTTTAAGAAACTCCAGGAAATAGCCCCCGAGATTGCCCGGGAAATGGCTTTTAAATTAGATTCCCTCAAGATTACCTTTGAGGAGAGCTGGATTACCATAAACGCCCTGGGGCATGGCTTTGTCCTTACCGGCATGTTGTGGGGAGCTATCACGGCCTATCTCATTGAAAAAAAATACCTACGCTCCGTTGCCTACCTAGCGGTATGTGCCCTCTTTTCTTTTTTTGGTATTATCCATTCCGTGCTGCCTGAGGGGGGACTTCATCTTCCCTGGAAGATACCCCTTGAAATGAAGGGGCCCCACCCCTATGTTATTACCTCAGCCTATCTCATATTGGCTGGCTTTATTTTCTTCTTAAGTAGGGTTACCTCTGCTCTTAAGAACGAGAGCTGATATGGAAAACCTTATCGGGCTATTGGGTCTCACCTGGATTCTGGCCATATCTTGGTTTTTTTCCGAGGATCGCGGGGCTATTTCGTACCGTTCTGTACTGGCAGGCCTTGCGCTGCAGTTCTTCCTTGCAGGAACCATCCTCAAGGGAGAAGTGCTTGCCGAGTTTCTCCAGAATATATCACCCTCTGGGAAAGTGATATTGATTCTTATTATCGCTCAGGTTGCCCTTGTTTTTATTTTAAGGCTTACCCCGTTATGGAAATCCATAACAAAACACATCAGGGTAAGAACCATCTATTATGCTTTAGCGCTGGAGATAGTCTATTACCTCTTACTTCATAATGCCATTGGTCGCTTTTTTGAGGGGCTTGCTGCAGGTGCCCGCGAGCTTCTTGCTTATTCGGAGAAAGGGGCTACTTTTGTTTTTGGACCCTTAGGTTCTTCAGAGAAACTAAAGGAACTCTTTGGTCCTGTCTTAGGGGATAAGATAGGCTCCTTTAGTGTCCTCTTTGCTTTTCAAATTCTGCCGACGATTATCTTTGTGGCCTCCCTTTTTGCTGTGCTTTATTACCTCCACCTCATGCAGCCTGTGGTGCGTCTTTTGGGTAAGGCTATGCAAAAGGTCTTTCGTTCTTCGGGAGCAGAAAGCTTGAGTGTGGCTGCCAATATCTTTATGGGCCAGACGGAGGCTCCCCTTACGGTTTTGCCTTACCTTGGGGCCATGACAAGAAGTGAGCTCTTCACCATCATGGTTTCCGGAATGTCTCACGCCTCGGCCGGTATTTTACTTGCCTATGCGGCTGTTGCGGGGGCAGATCCCAAACACCTCATCGCGTCGGTGGTTATGGCCTCACCTATTTGCATTATGCTCTCTAAAATGTGGGTTCCCGAGAAAGGTACACCACAAACTGCTGGGGGTGCTCTTCCGCGGGAAAGTGCTGGTGAAGACAAAGCTGTCAATGTGGTGGATGCAGCTGCACGGGGAGCGCAAAATGGTCTGACACTTGCGGCTAATGTTGCCGCCATGTTGCTTGCCTTTATAGCTTTGATTGCCCTCCTCAATGGGATATGGGGGGAGGTGCGCCAGTTTCTTATTTGGGCGCTTGGGAACCTCGTGGGGACTACGGTTTGGCTTGAAAAATTACCCAAGACTTTGGAGGAGATTTTAGGGTTTCTTTTTGCGCCGGTGAGTTATAGCTTGGGTGTCTCTTGGGTGGAGGCACTTTCTTTAGGCAAACTTTTAGGCACCCGACTTGTTCTTAATGAATTTGTGGGTTACATTGAGTTAGGCGCCATTAGAGAAATCCTAAGTGAAAAAGCCTTTGTCGTAGCCACGTACATGCTTTGTGGGTTTGGGAATATAAGTTCGGTTGCCATACAAGTGGGTGGTTTAGGAGCACTCATCCCTCACCGGCGCCATGAACTTGCTTCCCTGGGTATGAAAGCTGTTCTTGTCGGTACTTTGACCAACCTTTTTGCTGCTGCCTCAGTAGGTCTCATACTCTGAAGGTGCCCATATTTGCCTACGAAGACAAGTTCTTCTTTAACGTCTCGGGAATAGTGTTCTAACCAAGGTTGGTTCAAGAGGCTATGGCATTTGCTTGCACCTCCTTGAATAAGCTAAGGGGGAGGTCTCTCGGCGTAGCGAACCATCCCCCATATACCAGTAATCCAGAGTGCCAAAAGGTTAGCCCCGAATAAGTAAAAAGCGCTACTAAACTTAGCTTCTGTTACGGGGGCAATGCGAGATGGGTTGAACCAATTGGCCAGATAAAAAAAACTTATGCCACTTAGGCCAAAGAGCCGCAAGAAGAAGGCCAGGCGCAACTCCTTGGAGCTGCAAGCGGGGTAGAGGATTTCCACAACAAAGGGAAGGGCCGCCACAAAATGAAAGAGGGAGAACCAGGCAAAGTCATCGCTAATGATATGGTGCTGCCATCTTCGCTCCTCCCCTAAGTTTAGTTCATAATAAAGCCAGCCTCGTGAAAAAAAATAGGCAGAGGAAAGCATAAAAGCCAGGAAGAGGTATTCGTAGCTGTTCAAACGGTTTACTACAAGTCTGAGTTTACCCAGAAAAAAAATAATAATTTTAAAAACACCCCTAAAAAATTCATAGAAGAGGTTTTGCGCAATCCCAGCTAATTTAAGGCTTTTTTTTATGATTTGGGTCATGGCAGACATGCCAATGCCTTTTCGCCTAAAATAGCTTGTAAATCCTTATCGTTTGTCTTTAAGAAAAAGGTTTGCTCTTTGTAGAGCTATGCCATGGGTGGCTTCGATGACTTTGTGGTCCGAGTTTTTTCACATACCTTTTAAAAACCCTGTTTTGGTTTTTTCGCTACTTTTATTAATCATTCTTTTTGCACCGTTATTTTTAAAACGATTGGGGATCCCCCAGCTTATTGGTCTCATTGTCGCGGGGGCCCTTATTGGCCCACATGGTTTTCACGTAATAGAAAAGGACAGCAGCATCGTTCTTTTTGGTACCGTGGGGTTGCTATATATTATGTTCTTAGCTGGTCTTGAAATTGACTTGCGCGAATTTCGCCGCAATAGTTTTCCAAGTGTGGTTTTTGGGCTTTATACCTTTGCTGTGCCCATGACTTTGGGATTTGTCGTCTTTTACTATATCTTGAAGTATGGCTTGCTCTCCTCTGTTCTAACAGCAAGCATGTTTGCCTCGCATACCCTTATTGCTTATCCCATTGTAAGCACATATGGTGTGGCCCGCCATCGTGCTGTGGCCGTAACCGCTGGTGGCACCTTGATTACAGACACACTGGCACTTTTGGTACTCTCGGTTGTGGCAAGTTTGGCTACAGGCCGAAACGAAAACTCTTTTTGGCTAAGACTTATCTTTGGCTTGGTTTTCTATACGTTTTTTGTAAGTCTTATCTTTCCCCGACTAGGTATCCGGTTTTTAAAAAGCTATGATGATGCTAGTGCCCAATATCTCTTTGTCTTAGCTTTGGTATTTCTCTCTGCAGCCATGGCTCAATTTGTGGGGATTGAAGCCATGGTGGGTTCGTTTGTTGCGGGTCTTGTGTTAAATCCCCTAATACCTGCGACTTCCGTGCTACGCAATCGAATAGAATTTGTAGGTCATACTCTTTTTATACCCTTTTTTCTTATTATGGTGGGCATGCTTATCGATTTTTCTGCCTTCTTGCGCACACCCAAAACCATGATTGTGGCGATAACTATGACCTTAATTGCTACTACAGCGAAATACTTAGCTGCGCTTTTCACCCAGATTAGCTTTCGCTTTAAGGGCGAAGAAAGAACTCTTATCTTTGGTCTCAGCAACGGTCAGGCAGCGGCTACTCTCGCTGCAGTTCTTGTTGGTTATAACATTATAATAGGAGAAACTCCTGATGGAAAAACCATCCGCCTGCTCGATGAGCATATATTAAATGGGACCATCCTTATGATACTTGTTACGTGCACCGTAGCTTCTTTTGCTACACAAAAGGCAGCTCGCAAATTAGCTGAAGAAATAAGACCTACAGACTCCCCCAATCAAGGTTCTATTTTTCTCGTGCCGTTAAAAAACGAAGAAAATGTCTCTGAACTAATACATTTAGCCTTCGCACTTTCCGGGAAAAAAAGTCGTAACCAATATTTAGCGCTTCATGTTGTGGAATCAACTATGCCCCAGCCGCAGCAAGAAGTAGTTGGCCAGAGAATTTTAAATAGGGCTGCCTCCGTTGCTTCGGGTGCAGATAAGGTACTTACACCCATCTTGCGCTATGATCTCAATCTTGCCGCCGGCATCGCAGCGGCAGTGCGAGAAAATAAAGTAAGCGACCTTATTTTAGGTCTTCATCGGCGCAAGGGTTTTGCGGATTCTTTTTTAGGTAGGCTTGCGGAAACACTTCTGTCGCGCTGTGCCGTGGCTACTTGGATTTACTACCCCCATCAACCTGCGGCGACAATTAGGCATTATCATGTGCTTTTGCCACAAAAGGCAGAATATGAGACGGGTTTTTCTGCCATAGCTGAAAAACTGCGCTTTTTGGCGGAAAATACTTCGAGTGAGCTTACTATCCATGCACAAGAAAAAACAGCCATTTTTCTCAAGAACTTATGGAGAAAAAGTCGCTTCGCAGTGGATGTAAGTCCGCCTTTAGACTTGGATCAACTTGGGAGGCTTGCCCCTCTTTTAAGGGTTAACGAGGGGCTTATTATAGTTATGAGCCGGCCGGAGAGGGTTTCTTATGAGGATTCTATGAAAAAAGTGCCCCGGCTACTTGAATTTTATTTTAGAGAACGCAATTTCATTTTAGTTTATCCTGAGCAAGCTTTACTTGAAGAAAAAGACTATGGCTTGCACCAGGCGGGAATTTGGGATTACTTGCTGCAGCTTCTTAAAATTCGATAAGAATATCCTAGAGGGGGACAAAAAGGCTTGCCTTTTTTAGAGGGCAATTAAAGCTGCCTATATTTGGGGGAGGGGGGATGTATCCGAAATTAATCTGGTTAATTTCTTTTCTAGTAATACAAATATACGCTCAGCCAACGAAACGCGAAAAGGCCATTTCTCAGTATAAGGAACTAATTATTTCCATGACAAAGGCTGCCCAAGAGTTAAATCGCTCCTTAGAAAGTGCTTCCACCGCCAAGATAGCAGCGTCTGCCATGGATAGGTTCACTGAAAAAATGACAAACTATCAGGTTAGGCTTGCCCAATTAGATGAGGAAAATCCAGAACTTGAAGCGGAAGTTACACCTGTTGAACTCTCACAAAGTTTAATTGAGTTGGAAAATTCCATGAGGAAACTTGCGGAGACCATGGCCCACGCAGGGGAGCGTTTTGGTACTGATGTCTCTTTTCAGGAGGCTGCTACGCGCATGGCCCAGAGCCTTAGTGGGGAAAACGAGGAAGACTATTACGAAGAGTAGGGCTTTTGTTCGGTAGTCTGCTTTCCCTTCAGAAGCTGGTCAAGATCGGCGGGGAGCTGGGTTTGACTGGCCGCGATGTTTTCTTGGCGGATTTGCTCGTAAATTTCAGAGCGGTAAACCTTCACATCACGGGGAGCTTTAATGCCCAATTTAACTTGGTCTCCCTTAATTTCCACCACCATGACCTCAATGCTATCCCCAATGACAATGGATTCATTTACCTTGCGCGACAAAACTAACATGAGCTTTTTTCCAGGAATTCGAGTATTTTTGTCCGTACACTGTGCGTTTCATCTGTAGAGATAAACTGGCCCGCAAGTTTTAATTGGGGGTTAATTATAATGGGTCCCTGCAGGTTTATAGTCATAGCCGCAGGAGTTTGAGGGGGAATAGTGATAATTCCCCAGATTTCGGCATCGTCTAGGCGAGAAAGGCCTATTAAGGAAAGTTCGCTTTCATCTATTTTGGGTTGGTAGTTAGCCAAAAGTTGTCGTGGTTGTGCCACGAGAAAGGCTAGTCTATAGTCTTCGGTGCTTTGCAGCCAGTAAAAGGGTGCCTTGGCCTCCAGCAGCACATAATGGTGGAGGTGTTCAAAGGCGAAGATTCCTTGTGGGAAATGGATAATTTGATCCTCGCTTATTTCAACGCTACCCAAGCAGCGGGTTTCAATTTTCATACTAACGCAAGAAATCCATTAGGGTAGGCTTAATAATCCCTGCACCTACACGCAGGGCGTATGCATGTACACTTTCAAGCCATTTTAAATTGACAATACTTTCTACCACGTCGACGGATTCATTCTTAGCTAGAAGTTCTTGGGCATAGGTTTTGTCCCAGGCAATACGCTTTTCATGTTGTTCTAGTCGGTTTAGCCTTGCGCCTATCTCACTGCGGTAGCGCAAAATATTTTCTAGAGCCATATCTAAGGCCTCAAGATCGCGTCCCCCAACCAAACGGGAATCTGCTTTAATTAGGTCATCTCGTAGCATGATCACTACGTCAAAGAGGGAAAGTCCTGAGATAGTTGCATTCGGGCTGTAGTTATTTGGCGGCTCTGGGTTTGCGCCATCGATAAGGCCAAGGTCTTGTAATACGGTTCCCCCATGGAGATCTTCGAGCCAGATCATGTGAGGTGTCTTTGTTGTGAGAATGATCTCATTTTGGGCTCCCTTGGCTGCTCTTACCTCAAGCGGGGCGGTATTTATTTTATCAATAATATCATTTAAGGTGTCCCCCGCTGAGACATCAATGCGCACGCCATCAATGGCAAAAGACTGATCCCCGAGAGCTACATAGTTAAAGGAGTCCTTGTTCGAGGCAATCGACATATTGGTCCCCCAGAAAATACGATGTCCGGGGATGCTGATAGCCATTTCTTCGTTGCGCTCAATTTCACGTACTAGTACTTGGTTATCACCCTGGTACTGCACAGCGGTCATCGCATTGCCTTGGTCAATGCCTTGGCTCATAAGGTGGGTAAAAATAGGTAAAAAGGGATCGCGTTCGATAACACTTCCGCCAAAGAGTGGCCGACCGGTGGCATCTTTCGTGTTTGCAATATCGACTAAGGCAAGCAGGTGTTGGTTAATCTCCTTAGCAATTGCTTCTCTTAGTTCAAAACCACTGTTTGTACCATTGGCAGCTTGCACCGTAAGGTAGCGCATTCTTTGAAAAATTTCGCCCACACGATCGAGTTGTCCGTCCATGAGATTAAGCCGGTCTTTAGCTTCTTGGATATTGCGCTCGTATTGCTCTAATTCATGCATCCGGCTGCGCAAGAGCATTTGATTTGCCGCTCCCACAGGATCATCTGAGGGGAGCCGTATTTTTGAGCCTGTGGCAAGCATTTCTTCTGTGGTTTGCAGTTGGTATTGGTGACGGTTCAAAGTATGGACTAAATTGTTGTTGATCATGAGGTTTGTGACGCGTATCATAACTTACTCCTAAAAAAGTTCAATTAGGCGCTCAATTAGCTCATTTATGGCCTGCATGACCCGCGCAGCGGCATTGTAGCCATGTTGGAATTGAACTAGGTTGGCCATCTCTTCGTCTAGGTTCACACCCATAATTGATTGGCGGATATTTTCCAAATTTTTCATAATGGCTGCTTGGTTTTCTACTTGATCCTTGGCGGTTCTTGTCTCAATACCAATTTTTGCCACCACTGCATTGTAGAATTCATCGCTTGTGCGGTGAGTGCCTACCATGGTCTCTCGGTGGCGCAGCGCCTGGGCAATACGCAGAGCATTTGTGCCATCTTTTAATCCATGGGCTTGGTTTAAGTCCCCCGTACCTCCTACATCCTTCCCCGTAGCTGCCGCAATTAAGGCAATATTGCCTTCTACGGCATCAGAAAGTCGTAATGAACCAGCGGGGTGAAAGACAGGGGTATGGGTGATGCGCTCTAGGTCAGATTGCAGTTTATTTATTTCATCTATTCGTCGGTAATCAAAGGCTCCCGCAGGACCACTATTTTGCAAAATGCCGGCAAAACCAACCAAAAGCTCTCCGCTATCTTCTATATGTCGTATCATGAAATTGGTGCGCCAATCATCTTCGGCTAGGGTTCCTTTAAGTACTAAGTTATTGTTATGGTTTAGATAGGCTACCACTCCTGCACCGGAACGATTGATGCGGTCTATAATAGATTTCAAAGTCTCATCAGGGCGATAAGTAATGTAGACAGGTGTATTTTCTTGGTCATTACGGTAGAAAGTTAGGGTGCCCCCCACGCCTACTGGGCGGTCAGCAATTAAGGGGTTGCGGCCAGCTACTTTAAAGATAGCTGTAATTTCGTCAATGCCATCCCCATTGAGGTCAAAATTGCCGCGAACATTGCGCGAGAGATTGTCTAATCTAAAAAAGTTAATATTTGTTTCTTTCGTAAGTCCAAAGCCATCACGGTGTACTTCATTTACGATGTCGTGTATATTGACAGCCAGCAAATCCAGCTTTTGAATATTTTCTTTTAAAATGCCATCTCGCACATCCATAAGCGATTGTATCTTGCCATTTCGGAAAAGAACATCCTGGCCACTGAATTCCCATACAACTCGGGATAGTCCTTCGTTTTGCGGGTCGCCTACCACCACAAGTTTTCGGCGGCTTTCTCCTTGGACGAGCACTTGCCCTCCTAAGTATACTATAAGTTCGTTGGGATCCTGTCTTTCTACGGAGATGTCGGCTAACTTGGCCATTTCTTGTAAAAGGGCATCGCGGCGATCTAAGAGGTCGTTGGGGTTATCCCCTAGGGTCTGGGATTTTAAGATTTTTTCATTAAGCTCCCTCACTTCTTCTGCCATCTCGTTAAGGCGGTTTACCGTGACTGTTAGTTCAAAGTCAACTTGTTGGCGCAGTTCAAAAAGCCTCTGGAAGGTTTCTCGCATGCGGAAGGCAAATTCTCTACCTCTTGTGCGTACGAGCTCACGGTGAGACATCTCTTCAGGATATTGAGAAAGCTCTTGCCAGGCCTGCCATAGCCGATCTAGCTGAGTACGCAAAGACTCTTCTGAAGGTTCATTAAAGATAATCTCGGTATGGTGTAGGTACTTTTGCCGGATTTCCCAATAAGCGGCGGATTGCTCTGTGGCTAAAATACGTTGGTCGACAAAATGGTCCCGGATGCGCTCTATCTCACCTACTTTAGCTCCTTGACCAAGCATGCCAGGACCATGGGCACGGTTTAGCGAAGGCTCGTAAATAGGGTGCATGGCTTCGAGCTTGACTCTTTGGCGGGCAAAGTTCTTGTTATCTGCGTTGGAAATATTGTGTCCTGTTGTTTCAATAGCCTTTTGGTGGCTTGTTATCCCCCTTTTGGCAATTTCAAGGCCCATGAAAGTTGATGGCATAAGCCCTCCTATACAGCTGCATCAATGATAAGAGCCGTGCGATTTTGCTCGCCAGGGCCGTAGGTCGGCGAGCTTTCGCGCAAAAATTCTATCATATGCCGAAAAAAGTGCATGTTATCCTTAATAATGGCTTCATTGCCGCGTGCACAATTGTCAAGAGACACAGCCAACTCTTGAAGCTCTAGGCGTAGGGCCGATAGCTTTTGGCGAATACGGCTGTTAATTTGGGTTAGGCTTTCTAGCTGGCTAAGTCGGCTTATTTCTATTTGGTAGTGGCGAGACAATTCCTGCAATAAAATTTCACAGGCACTTTCGAGGCGGTTTATTTCGCGAAGTAAATCTTCTTGGGCTCTTAAGAGCTGCTGTAGTTTTGTGCCATCTCTTTTTAGCAGTAGTTCTCTTTTACTTAATTCTAGGTCATAGAGCTGTCGGTAAAGACTGCGTATGGTATTTAAGACGACAAAGAGCTCGCTAAAGGTGTTACTTTTCGGGTCCATGCTTTTTTGTCGGCCACTTTTTTAAAAAAAGAAGCATTTTTGGGCGGATTTTAGGGGGTGTACAAAGGAAAACTTACGCAAGAAAAAGCTTATCTCTTTTTCGACAGTTGGGCATTTATCGCATACATTTTAAATATGGCGCTCAATGTCTTAGGCACTGAGCTCTTACCTTGTTCTTACGAGCCACTGACTGGGTTTCTTCGAGATGGTAGCTGCAACAGCTGTCCTGAAGACAGGGGGATGCATCTTGTCTGTGCCGTTATGACCCCTGAGTTTTTGCGTTTTTCTTACGAAATGGGCAATGACCTTATCACCCCAAGACCCGAATTCATGTTTCCAGGTCTTAAGCCAGGGGATCGCTGGTGTGTATGTCTTTCTCGTTGGCTTGAGGCCTTGGAGAATAAGGTGGCACCGCCGGTAGTTTTGGAGTCAACCCATGTAAGTGTGCTTGAATTTGTGAATATAGAAACGCTCCAGGAGTATGCCTATCGCCCCGAGATTTAAAATTCATAGCCCAGGGAAAAAATACCCTGCCAGCGGCTGATAGGCAGGGATGAACGCAGTGTCCAGGGAGTGGCCCAATCAATCTTGAGCAAGAGTCCTGGAAAAAGGGCCAGGCGAATGCCCAAGCCATATGATAGATAAAGATCTTGGGTCTCGGTGCGACCTCGTCGAAAAGCGCGAAAGAGCCTGGGTGTTTCTGTTGCTGCGCCTGCATCTATGAAAAAAACCCCAGAAAAACCACGAATGGCCCAAGGTACGGGGAAACCAAAGATAAGGGCATCGAGAAAGGGAAAACGCAATTCTAGGTTTTTCACAAACATGGTGGTTCCTTTGATAGAAAGGAAGGGATAGCCTCTTATAGTATTAAAGCCACCAATTTGCCATGGGAAATAGTCGTATTGAGGTCCAATTACCTGACCGTACATAAAACGCATGGCTATAACATAGCGCTGGAAAAAGAAGAAATAACGCCTCAGGTCGAGTTGGTGCCGCTGGTAGATAAAATCACGGCCACTGATATTAACTGTCTGCTCAAGAACATAGCGGGTGGCCCAGCCGGTGAGAGGTCCAAAAAAAGAATATACGGCATTGTTATATTGTAGTTGGGCATTAAGGCTGTTTATATTGGTAAAAATATCTTTGCGGCGGTAGTTTTCGGGCAGACCCCGAAAATAAATTTCTTCATAGCGGCCTATTTCTGCTTGTAAGGCAATGGAAAAGAAGGGGGTGATGGGGTAGAGGGCTGTGGTGTAAACCCCGTAGCGCATAGTGCTTGCGATAAACACAGGAAAGTAAATGAAATCATTGAGTGAGGCAAGGTTCGTGAGGTTAAAAATACTAAAGTAATTGGATATGCGGTAGGCGCCAAAGAACCATTGTACGCGGTGTTTTAGGTAACCATAGGTCAGGTTAAAATTAGCGCTTTGCCGTGCGGAAAGATAATCCAAAAAGGCATTTATCTGGTGATCACCAGTATAATCTGAGGCATTAAATTGTAAAAAACCCCCAAATCCAAAGAAATTGGAGTATTGAAATCCAAAAAAGAGAAAATCAGGGGTGAAGGTAGGTTTATAGCCGGCAAGTTCACTCTCAGAAAGACCGGGTGCAAATAAGGGCCATTGGGGAAGGCTGTAGCTCGATATAGTCTCATCGTAGTCTCGAAAATCTTTAGGTGATTGGGGTGTTTTTCTTATGGCAATGTCATAGCCTTGTTTACGATAGTGAGCAAAGACAAGAAGTTCGCGACTAGATGACAGCATTGGCTCCATGGCAGCGCCAGCGGTATTGGTTATTTGTAACTGCTCGCCGGTATTTAAATCTTTGAGATATATGTTGCGGGATCCTGTGTGATTGGAGACATAGATAATGCGGTCGCGGTTTTTTTGGCTATAATAGATGGGGCTTTGTTGTTTGCCACTTTCAAAGGTTAATTGGCGCACCTCGAGGTTCTCAAGATTCATTTCAAAGATATGGTAGGTTGTTGACTCTACATTGCCCTCTTTGTTTCGATTGGAAGAAAAAAGTAGGTAGTTGCCGTCTTCCGAAAAGGATGGCTCATTCTCAGCGAAGTCATCGAAGGTAACTCTCTGAATTTTTCCACTTTCCAGATAAAGCAGATATAAATCGCTTTGGCCAAGGAGAGTGCCGCTAAAGGCAGCCTTTTTGCCGTCCGGGGAGAGCATAGGATGGCGAACCATATCGAGTGGGATAAAGTATCGCCGACGTACCTTTTTTCTCTCTAAATCAAACATCACGAGTTCTTCTCGTCCCTGTCTTCTAACGGAAAAAAAAAGGCCCTTGCCATCTGGGGTGAAACTAAGTCGATTTGTAAGTATGTTTAACTGGTAAAATGAATCATTATTGCCCCCCTGCACAATAACCTTGCCCATATCGGGTTCGGGGAGGTTTGTGAGGGAATAATGTGGTTTTTTCTCTACTTCCTTAATTTCGCGAAGCACAATAGCAGGGAAAAAATTACGAATAGAGAGATAGGCAATTTTTTTTCCATCAGGTGAAATAGCCGGATGTAGGTTCAAGAAACTTTCATCTTCCAGATGGTCTGTCAGCAAGAGAGCTTCTTCGTTATCAAAATTTTTATTGATATCCCGGTAATAACGGCGTTTTACATAAAGCCGCCACCCTTCATCTAATTCTTTGAGGGAAATACCTAAGTTAACCCGAATAGCATCTTCAATATTTCTCTGGTCGCGCAGGTCTCGCAGTATCTCGGAAATTTTTTCACTGCCGTAGCGTTCATCTAAATATTGTATTATAGATTGCCCACCCTTATAGAAAATAAAGGGATTAAGAACTCGGTAATTTGTCATCATCTCAAGAGTGGGCAAAGTATCCGTGAGAATGGCATCGCGTACCACCATATCAGCGGTTTCATCATAACCAATGGAAAAATACTCTGCCATACCCTCAACAAACCACAGGGGTGGTTGTTGAGCAAAGGCAGTGCCAAATATAGTACTAAAGCTCTCTGTTTGTAATATGTCATATTGAAAGGCATGCACGAGTTCATGGGTTAGTACATGCCGCAGCTCATCGTAGGAACCAAGAAAAGGTACGGCAATGCGCTTCTTTAGTCTTTCTGTAAAGCCACCTGTGCCTTCGTCAATTCTCTCCCAAATAATATTCGTTGATTGAAAATGGCTGTGGGAAGGGTAAATAAAAACTGGGATTACCTGGCTTAGACGGTGTTTTAGCTTAGCACTGAGGTAGATATTGGCTTCTTCGAGATACAAGAGAGCAATTTTGCCCAAGCGATCATAGCCCGCAGGGTAGTGTACATCAAAATGCTGCCCCTTGATGATCTGCCAGTCTTGTCCCTCCCAGACGACCTTTAGCCCTGCTGCCGAAAGAGAAATGTGTGAGTATAGATACAAGGCACCAAAAAAAAAGAAAGGGCGCCTAAAGCGCATATGTCCAACCTTTAATATCAAGGCTTACCGTCAAGAGTCGCAAGCAAAGCTTTTTACGAAAAGTTGTCAATGTCGCGAAGAACCCATTTTGTTTATGAAGTAGGCTGCGTAGACGAGAGTTGCTTTTATATGGCTGGGAACTATGTTGTGGAAAAGCATGGGATTTTGGATAATCCATATAAGGAGAGTAGACAGACGAAGCTTTTGGCCAGTCGACAGCTCTTTTTCGATAGGCAGGGCTTTGACGCATGATGACAAGCTTAAAAATGGGTGATCCCCAAAGATGCCGGGTTTATGTTTCGGGAAAAGAGAGGCACAAAAAGGAGAGCGGCTGCTCTGGCGCTGCTTTTTTGGCAGACCACAATAATTAGTTGCTTTGAGAGACTTTTTATTGAGAACCAATTATTTTGAGCGGGAGAGTAGCTTTATTTGTTACGCCTAAATTGCGCCTTTTATAAGAGTAAGGCTCTGGCCTCAAGGAAATCTTGACACGAAGCCACTTACCCCTAGCTTAAATTATGTGGTGTTAGCTTTAGAATGTGATTTACGCTGCCGGGCCATCTTTCATTTTACCCTAAATGCGTAAGAAATGGGTTTTTTGGGGCTTTTTCGTTTTTTTAGCTGGGATACAGTTTTTGCCGATTCTTGAAGTCGAAAAAAATCCGCCAATTGAGAAGGTTCCCACCTGGGACAGTGAGACTACAAAACAATTTTTTTCCCGCGCCTGCGCCGATTGCCATAGCCACGAAACTCGTTGGCCATGGTATAGCCATGTTGCTCCTATTTCATGGCTCATACGATATCATGTAAGAGAGGGGAGGGAACACTTCAATATCTCGCGTCACGGTTTACAAAAAAAAGACAAGTCCCATGAGGCTGCCGAAGAATTAGAGGACGGCAGTATGCCCCTTTTGCCCTACCTCTGGTTACATCCCGAAGCTCGCTTAACTCCGGCAGAAAAAAGACAATTTGTAGAAGGCTTACGCCGCACCTTTCCTCCGAGAGAAAAATCTTGGATTGAATAATTAACGTTCGCTAGGCCTAAATTCCAAGGCCAGGGAATTCACACAAAAGCGAAGCCCTGTAGGTGGTGGGCCATCGTCAAAAACATGTCCCAAATGACCTCCACAACGGGCGCAGGTAATTTCGGTGCGCACCATGCCATAGCTATAATCAGGATGTCTATCAATAGCTCCTGCCACAGCCTCTTTGTAAAAAGAGGGCCACCCACTGCCACTTTCATATTTTGCCTCTGAAGTAAAGAGGAGGGCACCACAGCCCGCACAGTGGTAGGTACCCTTTTCCTTGTGGTGGTAATATTTTCCACTAAAAGGAGGTTCTGTTCCCTTTTCCCTTAAGATATGGTAAACCTCAGGGCTAAGCCTCTTGCGCCACTGCGAATCCGGTAGATTTATTTTTTCCACTTGGGACATGGAACCCCCCACTTCTACTTTAGGATATTTGCATAAAAAGATGGTGTTTGTTAATATTAAACTAAGCTTTAAAATGCGCCATTTCCACAAATTCTTATGTTTTTTCTTCCCATAGAATAGCGCTAAGCAAGAGATTGTTTTCCGGCCCAGGTACAAAGACCCCTGTTTTTTCTGCAGGACCATGGAAATCTCTTCGAGCAAGTTCAAAGAGTCCCCTTAAAATAGCAAGGTATAGCTCCTCCCTCTTTTTCCCCTTCATTTTGAGGTAATGCCGGATTGCCTCTATGACCACGAGGAGGTCAAAAAGTCTCTCGCAAAAATAAAGTCGGTTCATTTCCGCATAGCTCTCGCGAGATTCAGCAAAAATCGATAATTCTTGAAAGATAATCTCGCGCAGGGAATGTAATTCACTCTTAAAGGGAGCAGGGCATGATGCAAATGTTTCCTCTACGTAGTGGTTCAGGGCTTTTGCTACCTTAGGTCTCTGATAGGCCTTGAGTACGTGTTCACTTATAATTTGATGAGTTCCCTCCCAAGTTTCGTTAATGATGCTGTCATTTAAAAGACGAGGTAGCACGCTAAAATCAAGTAAAATACCATTGCCACCATGCAGTAGCATACACTCATGGATAAAACGGGTACATCGGGAAGTTGTGATATATTTTAAAAGAGGGGTAAGTAGTTGCGAGAGAAGGTGTTCTTCTTCAGCTAATTTGAAGTTGTAAAAGCTGAGCAAGACCATCCCTGATAAAGATACAAAAATTTGTGATAAGATCTTACGTACTGAGGGATAGGCGATTATTTTTTTACCATAAGCCTCTCTTTGTTGCACATAAGCCGATGCTTCCGCTAAGGCGCGGCGCATCATACCCAATGCTGCAACAGCTACATGAAGCCTGCTTGTGTTGATTACATATTTTATGAGGTTTACCAGGCCGTGGGCAGGCCGCCCTAGTTCCTCGGCCTCACAATCCTCGTATATTGCTTCACAGGTAAGTTTACCTCGGCTTCCCATAATTTCTTTTTTTCGTAGTAAGTGACAGCCATTGAGAGAACCATCCTCTTTATAGCGACTGACCAGAAAAAGACCAATAGTAGGGGTTCCCTCTACCCTTGCAGTGGTAACCCAAAGATCCCCTGGATTAGAGCAGAACCATTTTTCCCCAGTGAGGAGCCATTTTCCGTTACCCAACGGTCTGGCCACGGTGCGGTTGGCGGAGACATTACTACCACCTACCCTTTCCGTTACATATTGACCGCACATAAAGTGAGAACTACTGCCGTAGCCAGCAATTAAGGGTAAGTATTTTCTTTGTTGCTCCGGGCTTCCAATAGCCTTGAGGACCTTAATCATGCCATCGGTCATGGCCAAGGGGCAATTTAGCCCTGCTTCTCCCATCTGGTTCGATAAATAGGCAAGAGCCATTTTGTGGAACATGGTAAAGGGGTAACGCCAGTTTGGATGGAAATCAAGATTTACAATCCCGTATTCATAGGCAAGCCGACGTACTTCTTTTTGCTCATAACAGTATTCGATGGCATCAATGCGATTGCCGGTTCGGTCAAAGCGGACTAGTTCGCCGTATTTGTTTTCTCTATGAGCTGCTTGAACAAGAGGATCTAAAACTTCACTACATAGTTTTCCATAACCTGCCAAATGTGCTCTTATGGCCTCATTTTCACTTTGCGAAAAATCTTGAACCAACAACAGATCTTGCAGCACTATATCTATCTCAAAAAAATTTTTGCCTTTAATTCCCTGATAATTAGAGATATCATACGGCGCAAGGGCAGGGTTAGTCATAAAATGAGATTTCTTGTTCTCTGTTCAAGAGGCAAGCTTTTTTCGTCGTAAATAGTTCCCGCTAAAGAAAGAATAAAAATATCCATCTGGGAGAAAAAATTTTCTAGATATTGCTCCACCATCTTGAGATGCTCGAGTGCTTTAGCGTTTTCCCCATTTTGACGATACTCCATGGTTTCGCCAGCTAGGGCATAAATCTTACGAATGAGCTTAAGTTGCTCTGGCCAATAAGAGCGGTCACTGAATTCCTGCATGCCCCTTTGTTCGATCCAAATGTAAAGAGGTTCTTTTTCCGGGTGTTCTGTATCGGGGCCTATGTCGGATTTCCCTTCAACATACCGCTGCAATTTTTGGAAAAATGATCTAAAGACCACAAGAGCGTTGATTAGCGGGTAAAGAGATCTCACGAGAGTCGGTTGGCGTGACCAAATTCGGGGGACCCGCCACTGACCCAACCAGCTTTGTAATTCATTTTCCGGCATGGGTTTTGCTATGGCATATCCTTGCGCAAGTTCACATCCCAAGCGCAAGAGCATTTTGCCATGCTCTATAGTCTCTACCCCTTCGGCAATGACTCTCTTGCGGAAAGCCCCTGCCATATCAAGAACACCCTCAAGGATAGCAAGGTCTTCACTATCATCTAAAATGTCTTTTATAAAGCTACGGTCTATCTTTAAGGCATGTACAGGTAGCTGTCTTAAATAGGCCAAGGAAGAATAGCCTGTGCCAAAGTCATCTAAAGAAAACTGCACCCCCAGTCGATGGCAAGCTCGCAGCAAATTTGCCATTTCTTGAGGGTCCTTCATAGCCCCAGTCTCTAGGATTTCCAGTTCAATCATACTTGGGGGGACATCCCCATGCTTGTGCAAAAGATATTCGAGTCTTTCAAGAAAATCCGTCTGCTGTAAATGGTAGGTACTTATGTTGATACTTACGGGATATATTAAACCTGCCGCGATGGTATCTAAGACCTTTTCGATGACCCATTCTCCCAGCTCTACAGCCAGGCTATGGTTTTCAATAAGGCCTAAAAATGCGGCAGGAGGTATAAGTCCGGAGTCAGGGTGCTGCCACCTTAAGAGTGCTTCAACACCGATGATTTTTCCAGATCGCATGTTAACCTTAGGTTGGTAGAAAAGCACAAATTGCTCTTTTTCGAGGGCCGTCCTCAGGTTTGCCATACCTTGGTGGATTCCCCTTAAATGTCTGTCGTGCTCTGGGTCAAAAAAGGCGTAGCGGTTTTTGCCAGCAAGTTTTGCCTGATACATAGCCTGGTCAGCCTGCCGAATAAGTTGTTCTGCATCAAGTTCCTCTTCCTGTGGAAAGAAGGTTACTCCAATGCTTGCCGAAACGGAAATGGGGATACCAAGCACAGGGATAGGCCTTGATGCTGCTGCAAGTAAGCGAGGCAAAATGACAAGGCAGACATCTTTACTTTCTAGGTCATTTAAAATAGCTACAAATTCATCCCCCCCAAGTCGTGCGATGGTATCATAAGAGCGAAGAGAATCTCTTAACCTACGGCTTATTTCCTGCAAAACCTGATCACCAATGTCATGTCCCAAGCTATCATTGATTTGCTTAAATCCATCGAGGTCTATATAAATTACAGCTAAAAGGGATTTTGTTTCCCTGGTGTATTCTAAAGATTCACGCAACTTTGCGATAAAAAAATGTCGGTTTGGGAGGGAGGTCAGTTCATCATAAAGAGCCATCCTCTCTATTTTTTCACGATATTCGACTTGTTCGGTTATGTCGGTTATAAGATAAATATGACTTTTTTCTCCAAAGCGGTCAACAAGCATTTGACCTAGCATCCGGAATATTTTTTTTCGATTACCAATTTGCCAGTAAATTTCTTCTTCCCAGTGTTTTTCTTGTAGGGTTTTTTGCTGAGGATCTATGTTTGCAAAATCTTTTTCTCTAAATATGTCTCGGATGTTTTTGCCTATGACCTCTGAACGGGAAAGATTAGTTAGCCGTGAAAAGGCGGCATTGAGATCTATCACCTCCCCGTGCTCCGTTGTAATGAGAATTCCTTCTCCCATTTGAGCGTAAATATCAAGCAGGATCGTTAATTGCCTTTCCTTTTGGAGACTTGTTTCGACATTTTGTAAAATCCCAGAAAGGTGAAGACTGCCACTATTCTCTTTCTTGCTTTTGCCGGCCAGAAAGTACCAACTGTAAGTATTGTCTTTTCGCAGCATGCGCAGTTCCATGGCAAATAACTTATTGCGACCAGCCAGGCAGCTACCCATTTCTTCTTCAAATAACAAGAGATCATCTTTGTGGATGAACTCTTCCCATTTCTCAAAGCTGAGAGAGGTTAAATCCTCTGGCTTGTAGCCTAGAATCTCGGCAAAAGTAAAATTCACTACAAATTTTTGTGATTCAGCATCCCATTCCCATAAACCCAGTTGAGTGTGTTCAAGAATGGCATCAAGCCTTGCTTTTTGCTTTTGAATCTCCTTGCCTCTAAGGTAAAGTTCACGATTCCGGTACCACAAAAGGAGACTCAGTAAGATAACAACAAGCAAGAATGCCATTAAGATTACAACGGGTATCCGGTAGCGGTTCCAAATATCAGCGGGAGTAACGACTGGGATTTTTTCAAAAGGAAAGAAGCGAAATTTTCGAGCAAGTTCCTCGCTTGCAAAATAATCGGCAGGAGGGGCAAAACCACCTAGAGTTGAATGGCGCAAGACTGGGTGGTCGCTGTCTAAAGAGAGCAAAAGAGAAGAAATATGGCGCAAATATTTCTGAGGCAAAATAGGTAGAGCCAATACAGCTTGGCCGGGATAAATTACCGTAGAGCTAGCAAAGGGGTAATTGGCGAGATTTTGCTTCTCTAAAATCTCAATTTTTTCCCAGATACCACTTGCTCCATAATCCTCTAATACACCTGTGCGCACAAAACCTACAACAGTCTCTTGCGCTAGAACAGATTTCACTACGGCATCGTAAGTTGGTTTAAAGATCAGCGTGAGATCTTTTTCTTTTAATGCACCGCAATTCTTTAAAACGGACATCGGGAGTTGGTAACCAAAAAAATCCGTAGGGACCATAGCTGCCACTTTTACATTCTTAATTTCGCAAAGATTCTTAGGACCCTGGCCTTTTAGGGTAAAAATTGCAGAGCCATGACTTTCCGTGCTAATTTTGCCATGTTTTGCTAGTTCTGTTGCTAAAATACTCACTAAGGCATTGTGATGGCGGATGGCGTGGTAGTGGGAAGGAGAGACTGTTACTAGGTGTAGCTGGTTTTGTCGTAGAGCATTGTAAAACTCCTCCTGAGAGAGGATTTTAAATTCCAGGCGAAACAAATTTTGCCTCTGGTTGAAATATTCAATTACAGGGGAGTAAGTTTTTTGCAAAAATTTGGTTTCCCTATCGGCTAAGATCGCCCAGGCAATAATATCACGTGCCACGGCATAATTAGAAAGAAAGAGGTAGCTTACAAGAAAAGACAAAACCTTATTCATAGGATGGGAGAAATCTTCCGTGCATAACGAGCTCAGCTTTTTGAGGTAAATTTTCTTTGGCAATATCTAGTGTCTTAGCCACTTTTTGCATAACCTGCCATAGAAGTTTTCTATCATTGAGATAAAAATGATTGGCCACGGAACTTGGAAGGTAAACGCCATTTAAAGCGTTGTGAATGTATTGAGAATCTACCCTATGGTGTGCCGCTATGCGAAAAATGGCGTCGCTGCGGTTTATTCGTATATGTTCCAAAGCTCGAAAATGAGCTTCCACTACCTCAGCAACCAAGAGCTTTTGTTGAAAATTTAGATCTTTGCGGATAACCAGCACATCAAAAACAGTATCAGGTATTTGGCTTGTATCGAATACCTTAAACCAGCCCCTTTCTTGTAATATAGAGACATAAGGTTCATAAGTTACCACAAGGTCTATTTCCCCTCTGGCAGCTAGGTCAGGATGCTTTGGCGGTGGGCTGTCAACAAGCACTACTTCGGAAATCGAAGCGCCGTGCTTCTCGAGAAATTCATTTAGGAAAAACTCCCCTAGTGCTTTTCTTTCCACGGCAATTCTTTTGTTTTTGAGATTTAAAACAGCGGATGGTCTCTGGGGATATAAGATGGCATCAGCCCCCAAGGAAATGTCCATTATGAGAATAATTTCAACGGCAATACCTTCAGATAAAAGTCCCACCACCTCGTCTAGCGTTAAGGTGGCGGCGTCTACCTTCCTCTCTTTCAATAGCTGAAGAGAATCCCGAGCGGAGTTAACGTAAAAAATACTTACTCCGGAAGGCAGCCAGGAAAATTGCTCGGCAAGATAAAGGCTTTCGTAGCCAATCCAAGGGTGTGTCGCGATCTTAAGATCAAAATTACCAAAGCTTCTACTGAGAAAAAGATAAACTACCCCTAGGCTTATGATGATGGTAATAATGAGCTTTTTCATTATGTTGGTTTATCCTAAGATCGCTTCCACCAAGATGTCAAGATAAAAATTAAAGGTCGGTTACTGCTCCAAGAGAGGCTGATGAGACAAGTTTTTGGTATTTGTAGAGTAAGCCTTGGCGGTAACGGGGCTTGGGAGGTTTCCACTTTGTCCGACGTCGCTCAAGTTCTTTCTCTGATACAAGTAAGTTGATTTGTCTTTTTCTCGCATCTATTTCAATTTCATCACCGTTCTGGACTAGAGCGAGTGGTCCTCCTACATAGGCCTCGGGACTTATATGACCCACCACAAATCCGTGGGTACCTCCCGAGAAGCGCCCATCGGTGATTAAGGCCACGTCCTTCCCGAGACCCCTACCCATAACGGCCGAGGTCGGGGAAAGCATTTCTCTCATCCCCGGCCCCCCTTTTGGTCCTTCGTAGCGGATGACAATCACATGCCCCTTTTTTACACTGCCATCCCTGATTTTTTGGAAGGCTTCTTCTTCACTGTTAAATACAATGGCCTTTCCTTTAAAATACTCACCTTCTTTGCCTGAGATCTTGGCAACAGCGCCTTCTGGTGCTAGATTGCCATAGCATATCACAATATGTCCTGTTGGCTTAATTGGGTTGTTAAACGAACGCACAATATCTTGACCCTCCGGATACGGTTTAACCTCTTTTAGGTTTTCTTCCAGGGTCTTACCTGTGACCGTTAGGCAATCACCATGCAAAAGTCCTTTTTCAAGGAGCATTTTCATGAGGGGAAGGGTCCCACCGATCTCAATGAGACGGCTCATGGCATACTTTCCCGAGGGCTTTAAGTCAGCCAACACCGGTACTCTTTTACCTATACGGTTAAAATCATCCAAACGTAATTTTACGCCGGCACAGTGGGCCATAGCAAGTAGGTGTAATACAGCGTTCGTTGAGCCTCCTAGGGCTTGCACCACGACAATAGCATTTTCAAAAGCTTTTCGTGTCATGATATCACGTGGCCGGATATCTTTTTTTATAAGTTCCACGACAGCTGCCCCCGCAGCAAAACAATCGTTTTCCTTTTCCTTAGATATAGCATTTTGGGCACTACTGTTGGGCAGACTCATACCTAATGCTTCAATAGCCGAGGCCATGGTATTGGCGGTGTACATTCCCCCACAACTTCCTGGGCCAGGAATAGCCCGTTTTTCAATTTCATAAAGTTCTTTGTCGCCAATCTTATGGGCGCTGTGGGCGCCCACAGCCTCGAAAACGGTTATGATGTCGATATCGTGGCCATCTTTACCTTTCCCGGGCAGTATGGTTCCCCCATAGACAAAAACAGAGGGTCGGTTTAGTCGAGCCATGGCCATGAGGCAGCCAGGCATATTCTTGTCACAGCCACCAATGGCCACAAACCCATCAAACCCTTCGGCCACTACTACTGTCTCTAGCGAATCAGCAATCACCTCACGCGAAACCAGAGAATATTTCATGCCCTCTGTGCCCATGGAGATGCCATCGGAGACGGTGATGGTGTTGAAAATCACAGGCTTTCCTTCGGCATGAGCTACGCCGCGCGCGGCATGCTTGGCCAGTACATCGATGTGCATATTGCAGGGCGTAATCATGGCCCAGGTACTCGCAATCCCTACCATGGGTTTTCGGAAATCCTCATCCTTAAAGCCAACAGCACGTAGCATGGCCCGAGCTGGGGCTCGGTCGATGCCGTCAGTTATACGAGAGGAGTAGGGTCGTAGGGTCTCTGACACGGAACTAATGTTTAAAAAGATAGCTCCGTGGAAAGCGAAATTTACTGTGCCTGCGGTAGCTTGGTTGCTTGCGAAAGAAGAGAGCGGATTTCTTGATTAGCCGCCAGATCTAGGGCGGTATTGCCTAGTTCCGTTTTCTGAGAAGGATCTGCTCCCGCGGCAAGCAAGACCTTTACAATCTCACTGTGACCTCGTGCGCTTGCGCGGATAAGTGGGGTAGCACCCACCGTATCTCGGTGATTTACATCTGCGTTAGCTGCTATTAAGGATTTTACAATTTCTACGTAGCCTTTGTCACAAGCCCAAATGAGAGCCGTCCACCGGTAGTTGTCGACGGCATTGGCGTTGGCTCCCTGGGCAAGAAGGGATTTTACTTGTTCGCTGTTACCAGCCCGACTTGCTCGAATGAGTGGTGTTGCTCCATCTTCATCTCTTTCGTCCCCAACACCACCTATCCCCACCTGCTTTTCTGCGGAGGAACAGGCTAAGAAAAAGAGTAAAAAAGCTGCGTAAGCCCTGCGATCCATCTTAGATACTCATGAGTTGGATATAGTTTGCGATGCCCATACTCTTTATTTGCATAAGCTGGGTTTCAATAAATTCTACATGTTTCTCTTCATTTGTTAGTATTTTGGCAAATAGCTCTCTACTGACAAAATCTTTTTCTTTCTCACAGTAGGAAATGGCCTCTCGTAAAAGCACCATGGCCTCCTGTTCTAGTTCTAAGTCGCATCGCAAGATCTCCTCTACATTTTCTCCAATGCGTAGCCTCCCTAGATCTTGCAAGTTAGGGTGGCCCTCTAAAAACAAAATACGTTCTATAATCTCATCGGCATGCTTCATTTCTTCTAATGATTCTTTTTTTTCAATCTCCGCTAGTTTTCGAACGCCCCAGTTAGTGAGAAGCTTTGCATGTAAGAAATATTGATTAATGGCCGTGAGCTCATTTTTTAAGTGTTTATTTAAATACTTAATAACTTCTTCATTTCCCTTCATATTTCTATTATAATAATGCTACTTAGAATAGCCAGCAATTTATTCCACGGTGACTGATTTCGCAAGATTACGGGGCTTATCTACATCGCAACCTCGGAGAAGAGCCGTATGATAGGCGATGAGCTGAAGCGGTAATACAGCTAAAAGAGGTGAAAGTTCTTCCCGAATTGATGGTATCTCGATGGCAAAGTCGGAGAGAGCGGCAATTTCGTCATCACCCTTACTTATAATAGCGATAATGGTTCCCTTGCGGGCCTTAGCTTCTTGCAAATTTGAGATCATTTTAGAACGCATTTCCCCCTGCGGGGCAATGACAATTACAGGGACTTTGTCTGTTACGAGAGCT
The DNA here is from genome assembly GCA_025055765.1 of Leptospiraceae bacterium. Taxonomy (GTDB): domain Bacteria; phylum Spirochaetota; class Leptospiria; order Turneriellales; family Turneriellaceae; genus JANWWS01. The sequence continues at coordinate 107,655 of JANWWS010000036.1, forward strand.
ATGGGGCCATGTTTGAATTCTCCTGCGGCATAGCCTTCGGCGTGGATGTATGAGATTTCCTTTAGCTTTAAAGCTCCCTCGAGTGCTGTTGGGTAATTAAAAGTCCGTCCCAAGAAGAGCACACTGTTTTTGTCCGCTAGGTATTCCGATATGGCGCGCAGCTGCTTTTCTTGCTGCAAAATTTCTTCCATATAGGAAGGTATATTTTGTAGTTCGAGAGCAAGACTTTTTTTTTCTTCTTCTTGGATTTTCCAGCGCAGCTCAGAGAGGTAAAGAGCAAACAAATAGAGATTTAAGAGCTCTGCGGTATAAGCTTTCGTAGAGGCAACTCCAATTTCAGGACCCGCCATGAGATCTATTACTCCTTCGGATTCCCGAGCAATGGTAGAATTGAGGTTGTTTACAAAAGAAAGTACCCGGAGGAATTTTGCTTTGGCTTCATGAATCCCTGCTAGGGTATCCGCTGTCTCGCCGGATTGGGAAATCCCTACCACTAAGGTATCACCACCTACCACGGGGTTACGGTAGCGAAATTCCGAGGAGTAGTCAGCTGTAGTTTCAATGTGAGCTCTTTGTTCAAGGTAAAGCTTTGCTACAAGTCCTGCATGTAGAGAGGTACCTGATGCTTGGATGATAATACGTCCCAAGCTACTTAAAAAATCCTTCGAGAGGCGCAGCTCATCAAAGAGAATCTGATTTTGGCGAAGACGTCTACGTAAAATGCGTCTCATGATTTCCGGCTGCTCATAGATTTCCTTTATCATGAAGTGGGGGTAACTTCCCTTATCAATATCTTCGGCCCGGATAGTGACGGCTTCCCAGGAGAAATCCACATGTTGGTTCTCCAAATTAAACAAAAAAACCCCGTTATCTAGATACCCCCACTCTCCGTCGTGCAGGTAGTAAGCGAGTTTAGCTAGAGGCACAAGGGCAGGGATGTCTGAGGCTAATAAGTACTCCTTTTGGCCTGCGTGTTCTCCCATGGCTACAATAAGGGGGGCTCCATTGCGGGCAAAGTAGATGCGCTCCTTTTGCAATTCACTTATCATAGCCAATGCATATTTACCTTTTAGCTCCTTGAGGGTGGCCAAAAACGCCCTTTCTAAGGTGAGGCCTTGGCGCAAAAAATCATCAATTAGGTGAGGGATGACTTCGGTATCTGTCTCTGATTCAAAGACATAGCCTTTCTTTTGAAGGATTTGTTTGAGTTCCAGATAATTTTCAATTATGCCGTTATGTACGACAGCCAAGGTGCCATCAGAATTGGTATGGGGGTGGGCATTGCGGCGGGAAGGCTCACCATGGGTAGCCCAGCGGGTATGTCCAATACCCACATGGCCCCGTAGCTCCAAATTGCGTAGCCGATTTTCAAGATCCGCGATACGTCCCTTTTCTTTAGCTATGGTCAGTTCGCCGTCACTGATGACAGCTAACCCAGCAGAGTCGTAACCTCGGTACTCCAGTTTGATGAGCCCGACGAGCAGGACAGAATCAATCGATTTTGGCCCAATATACCCAACAATACCACACACAATGGCAGGCTCATAGGGGCGGTTAGATCGTCAACTGCTTAGGTCGAAAAGACAATATTTCGTTATTTAAACAAATAAGGAATTGACGTCTTGGGTTAGGAACAAGAACTGGGCTAAATCAGAAAACTGGGAGCTATTTTTATCCGTGTATATTGTTTTAGCGAGGAAATTGATAAGTTTTTGAAAACTAGCTTAGTGTAAGGAGGAAAGATGCGAGTAAAATTCTTATCCATGATGGTCTGTCTATGGGTTCTTGGTGGAGCGCTCCTGGCGCAGGAGGCGGTGCCAGCCTCGGATGAGGCGGCTGCGGTTGTGGAAACTCAGTCAGATGCCCAGGCTTTTGCGGAAGCGGGGAAGTTCCATTTCGGGGATGACCCCACGGCTTGGGTTATGATCGGCCTATTCCTTTTGGCTTTGGCTGTCGTCATCGAAAGGACTATAATCTTGCGTCGCAATAAGGGCAACAATGCCGAACTTGTGCGCATCTTAGCGGAAAAACTTGCACCAGGTACTAATCCCAACATCGACCAGCTCTCAGAAGAAGTATCCTCCAAGGAATATGGTGTGGAAGGTAGGGTGGCAGGGATTACCTTAAAAGGCTGGCCCTATGGAGAAGATGCCATGCGGGAATACTCTGAAGCTGCGATTATAGCCGAGCAACGTAATCTAGAAAAACGGCTCGTCGTACTTTCTACTTTGGGGGTCAATGTTCCCTTTATTGGCCTTTTGGGCACCGTTCTTGGGATCATGAAAGCCTTTCGCGATTTAGCCATGCTGGGGGACAGTGGACCAGCGGTGATCATGAAGGGCATTTCCGAAGCCTTAATCGCGACGGCCATGGGTTTAGGTGTAGCTTTACCTGTTGTTTTTGCTTACAATGCGCTCAATCGCATAGTTCGTACAAAAATAAGCAGTGCTCAGGAGATTGCCACTTTGTTGCGTGCCATGCGAATTTCTCGTGAAGCCCAAGAGCACAAAACACCACAGGAGGTATCTTATGGCAGCTAAGGTTGGTCCCGAAAGTTCGGAAGGATCTCTTACTGACATCAATGTTATTCCCCTTGTCGACATTATGCTGGTCATCATCATTATTCTCATGGTGACAGCAGAGTTTACAAAGTACCGCACGGTACCCGTGCAGCTCCCTAAAATCAATGCGGCTGCTATAAAGAAGGAGCCCCAAAAAATTGCCCTAACAATAAAAAAGGGAGGGGAGCTTTATTTTAACGACAAGCGGGTCAATAATTTCGATGACTTACCCGCCATGTTGCGGGCGGCCAAGCAGGCCCAACCACAGGTGGTGGCTATTTTGCGAGCAGAGGATGATATACCTTATAGTCAGGTAGTAAAGGTCTTAGATGAGGTGAAGTTAGCGGGCATCGCCAAGGTCGGTCTTGCAGTAGATGCCGCAAAGCCCAAGGGAAAGTGAGGTAAAATATGGCAGCTTGTCGGGAAAATGTCTTTGGGGTAACCGAAATATTTGGTATAGCCATAGCGGATGGCCGCTATGTTTTTCCGGGGCTTTGCAATAGCTTTCTTCTGGAAAAAAGAGGAGGGATCTTTCGCCGACTGCTTTTTCTTTGGTCCTTTCTTGCCCCACTAATTTTGGCCGTTGTTTTGGGAGTTCTTGGGGTAATATTAGGGATTGCCATAGAGCGCGCTCGGGAAGCGGAATACGAGAGGATGGCTTTTATTGTAGATTTTGGCGATGTGCGCCCCCTAAGCCGTCGTACCACCCAATCAATTGTGGAGGTGGATGAGGTTTTTGGAAACCAGTATGTAAAAAAAGATGCACCTATCGTGGAAAAAGATACAAGCCGCAGCATTGATGAAATCATAGAATCCACACCCATGGGTGGTGTGGCAGATTATACGGCACCCGTTGATCTTACCCCAGAAATTAAAGCGGAATATACCCCTGAGGCAAGAGCTGCTGGCATCGAAGGGCGTATCCAGCTAGCCATTGTTATTGATGAAAATGGGGATGTAAAATATGTCAAACCCATTGGTCGAAGACTAGGGATGGGACTGGAGGAAGCAGCCATCGCTGCTTATAAAAAGAAAAAGTACAAACCGTCTTATAATAAAGAAGGTAAGCCTGTCACGGTAAAAATGTATGTGGCGGCTGTCTTCCGCCTGTCCTAGTCCTGGAAGTCGGGTTCTACAAATAAATATTTTATCTCAGGAAAGTTTTTTTTAAGGCTCTCTTCAAGCTCATTAATATCGGCTATCAATTTCTTAATATTTTTTGTCTCTTTTGGGTGGATTTTTACCGATAAAAGCAAGTCCTCCCCTAGATGGAGGGTTATTAGACTGTATATGCGTTCTACTCTGCCGCTTTTTATAATGTGATTTTCAATTGCTTTTCTTTTTTCTTCTTCTGCGCTTTCGCCTAGCATCATGCTTTTAACTTCTCGGGCAATGAGGATGGCCACTACAATAAGCAAGATCCCAATAGCCATACTCCCCAGGGCATCATAGACAGGATTGCCTGTAATCATAGAAAGACCTACAGCTGAAAGGGCTAAAAGAAGCCCCACAAGGGCGGCAATATCCTCGCCTAAAACGACCATGAGTTCTGCCTTACGAGTAGTGCGAAACCACACCCACAGGGATTTTTTGCCCCTAATTTTATTAATTTCGCGTAGACAGCCAATTAAAGAGAAAATTTCTAGTGACACCCCAAAGAGCAGCACAATGACTGCCACCCAGGGGTTGCGCAAATCTTCTTCGTGTTGTAGCTTTATGTAACCTTCATAAAGGGAAAAAACCCCTCCCATACTAAAGAGAAGTAAAGCAACTAAAAAAGACCAAAAGTAGATGGCCTTGCCGTAACCCAAGGGATGCTCTTCATCGGCAGGCCTTTCGGAGCGCTTTAGCCCAACCACAAGCAGTACTTGGTTCAAACTATCCGCAAAAGAGTGGATTGCCTCGGCCACCATTGCTTGGGAACCCGTTATCACAGCTGCTACGACTTTACTTAATCCAATGCCGAAATTGGCTAAAAAGGCATAAAGGATGGCTTTTAGAGAGCTTGCTTCAGAACCCATAGAAAAAGCTCGTTTTGTAACAAGACTTGTCAAGTCTTTGCCTGTCTAAGGCTTGACATAGGGAAATAAAGAGAAGGGTACCCCCCATGGATTATCTGCGACAATATGGACGTTTTTTACAGGAAATCTCTAGGGGGGCCGGAGAGGTTATTTTAAAATACTATCAAAAGAAAATTCGCGTTGAGCTCAAAGAAGATAACTCACCGGTAACGATCGCCGACAAAAAAGCGGAGGAGTATCTTCGCCGCCAAATAAAGAAAAAATTCCCTCATCATGGTTTTTGGGGTGAAGAAAGTGGACAGGACAAAACCGAAGAGGAATATGTTTGGGTGGTTGACCCCATTGACGGCACAAAAAGCTTTGTGGTGGGTCTCCCCCTCTTTACCACCTTGGTGGCACTTCTGCACCATAAAAGGCCGGTGTTAGGTTTAATTTACCAACCGCTTTTGCAAGAGCTCGTGATAGGTGATGGTAAGAAAACTTTTTACAATGGCAAAAAATGCCAGGTGCGACCATGTCGTTTTTTAAACGAAGCTGTTTTGCTTACAACAGATATAGAGCTTATTAGGCAGCACCAAAATCTGGAAAATTTCCTTTTACTAATGCAAAAAGTCTCATTTGTGCGTACTTGGGGAGATGGTTATGGCTATCTTCTTTTGGCGACAGGAAGAGCTGATATTATGCTTGATCCTATCATGCATCCCTGGGATATTATGGCCCTTGTACCCGTAATTCAAGGGGCGGGAGGGGTAATTAGTGATTTTTCAGGGAACGATCCTGTCTCGGCGAATAGCATTGTGGCAGCTCCACACAGCCTGCACAGCCAGGTTTTGGACATCCTCCAGGGCAATAGAAAATGAAACATCCCGTCGTCTTTTTTGATGCACACTGTCTTTTCTGCAATAGGTTTGTGCAGCTTTTAATATTCTGTGATAAAAAAAAGAAGCTGCGTTATGCCCCCTTGGGGGGTCGAACCTACCAAAATTTGGGTTTACCAAGTCACGATCTGGAATCAGTGGTTTTTTTTTATGAGCAGGAGATCTATTTAAAAAGTGCAGCCATTTTCCAAATCCTGCGTTACTTAGGCTATCCTTGGAGGTTAGCCGTGTTTTTTGTCTTTTTGCCCAGATCTTGGCTTGATTTTCTCTACGATTTTGTCGCCAAAAACCGCTATTTATGGGGTAGGGCCCGGCAATGCCTCGTAGAAAAAGACTTGTTTCTCGACTAAAGCCCTTTTTTTAGAAAATCGCGTAATACCTTTTGCATAGTTTTTACCTCCTCCCCATGGCGAAAAAGATAGCGTACCTTTGCCTCTTTATCGAGAAGATAAATGTAGGTGCTGTGGTCTATGAGGTATTCAAGGGCACTGCCTTGTTTGACAATTTCATAATGACCTCCTAGCACCGTAACGGCTCTGTCGATTTCTTGTTTTGTGCCAGTAAGGCCGGTAGCATTTAGCTTAAAATAGCTGAGGTATGATTTTAGTTTTTCTTCTCCATCTCTTTGGGGATCCAGAGAAAGGAAAAGCACATGAAAATTGTCTTTAAGTTTAGGGTCTTGCAAAACCTTTTGCAGGTGGGTAAGGGTCATCGGGCAAATATCAGGGCAGGAGGTATAGCCCATAAATAGTAAGGCAGGGAGGGGGAGTTCCCGTCTTGATAGATAACTGCCCGTGTTGATGTTTTTTAAGCGAAAGTCTCCCTCAAGACCAAGGTCTGGGAAGGCCCTTGGCCTTGTGCAAAATACAAAAAAACTAAAAATAAGAGTAAACCCTTGTTTACGGTTGAGCATGCATCATGGCCGAGGCTTCTTTTACCTCAAAAAGGACCACGCGCTTGCCCCTGTTAAAATAAAGTTCAATGGGGATTTTTTCACCTGCCTTGAGCTCTCTTTTTAAATTAATGAGCATTATATGATAGCTTCCCGGCTTGAGCTGCAGCTCACCGGAAGGGGAGATCACCAAATTCGGGATGGCACGCATACGGGCCATGTTTTCTTCAAGGTACGTTTCATGAAGTTCGGTTAGCTCGGCAATCTCGGCGTAGGCTTTTTCCAAGATGAGATTCTCACGGCTTTTGTTTTGGATGGTTAAAAAGGCGGCTGTCAGTTGGGAACCAGTGGGTGGCAAATGCACATAGGGGTCTTTGAGCCCAATCTCTTCTTTTTGGCAAAGGGCAAAAAAAAGTAAGATCCAAAGATAACGCTTAGCCATAGCGTACCCTGAGTTGCCAGCCCTTCATGTCAACGATTATTTCCATGAAGTCCCCCAGCTAGGATGGGCATAGGCCAAGTTTGCGACAGAGAGCTCTTCTAGGAAGCGATGGGATAAAATTACCTTTCGGTACCCAAGCACCTCTAAGATGGCTCACAATTAAGATGAGTTACATGAGAAAGGCTTGGTTGAAAACTTAACCCATAATCCGTAATTCCTGTGAAGGGCTGAGGTAAACCCAAGTAAGGGATTTGCCAAGGTGGCTTTTTTGGGGATGATGCAAAATATATGAAAAAAATTGACAAAGTTAGATTAGAGCCACCCTTATCCCAGTGGGGTTGTTTATGGGGGATGTAAGGGGCATCTTGCCTGGGCTTCTGTCTGTAGTTTTGATAAGCTGCCAGGCCAAACCTGCTATTGAAGAGGTCTTTACGCTTAAGGACCTCACCCCGCCGCAGGTTACTTTCATTTTGCCGGCCAATGGGGAAACAGAAGTTACGGATAAACCCACGATTGTCATCGGCTTTAACGAGCCCATGGATGCGGGATCGCTCAACAGTGCCACCGTGACCATCAAAACCGCCAATGGCGCACCAGCGGTGGGTAAATATGAGTACGACACATCGCAAAATGTATTGAGTATCGAAATTGTCGAGCGGCTTTATCTCAATACGCAATATACCATCACCGTAACCGACAAGGTGAAAGACCGGGCAGGCAACGTGATTGCCCCGGTGAGTAGTTCTTTTACTACTGATGTTTGCCCTAAAAGCAGGGCCCAGCGACCTGTGTTTAATGGTCCTATCTATGCCATGGCTAAGGGGGGTTGCA
>JANWWS010000042.1 GCA_025055765.1 Leptospiraceae bacterium
TTTCCCGTATAGTTACGGTGTTACTGAGCCGGGGATCTTACAAGAGTTAAAGTTAGGAGACACAATTCTAAAAAGTATTCCTTCCAATGAAGCAAAAAAACTCATATGCGATTATTTGTCGAAGTTTGGTTTGTGCACCGAAGCTGTTTCTTATAAGCTTAGAGACTGGGTTTTCTCTCGTCAGAGGTATTGGGGAGAGCCCATCCCTATAATTTATTGGGAGGATGGGCTGCGTTCGGTGGTTCCTTTGGAACAATTGCCATTGGAGCTCCCAAAAGTCGACGACTACAAGCCTAGCAGAGACGGAGCAAGCCCCTTAGCAAAAGCGAAGGATTGGATTAATGTTGTAGATCCACAGACCGGTCGAAAAGGTATTAGAGAAACTAACACGATGCCTCAATGGGCAGGAAGTTGTTGGTATTATTTGCGGTACATAGATCCTCGCAACGATAATGAATTTGTGTGTAAAGAACTTGAGAAAAGATGGATGCCGGTTGATCTCTATGTTGGCGGAGCAGAACATGCCGTTTTACACCTTTTGTATGCACGGTTTTGGCACAAATTCCTTTTTGATTTAGGCTATGTCTCAACGCCTGAGCCGTTTAAGAAATTGTTTAATCAAGGGATGATCTTAAGTTATGCGTATAAAGGCAAGCGTGGCAACTTGGTTCCTGTAAATCAGGTTGAAGAAAGAGGAGGCAAATTTTTTGACCTATCCACAAACGAAGAGGTTGAGCAAATAATTGCCAAAATGTCAAAAAGTCTGAGAAATGTTATTGATCCTTTGGAGATAGTTAGCGAGTATGGAGCTGACACTTTTCGGTTGTACCTAATGTTCATGGGCCCTCTTGAAGACAAAAAAGTGTGGAATACAAAGGCCATTATGGGCGTTCATCGATTCCTGAAGAGAGTTTTTTATTGGATTAGGGACTTTACAGAAGCTGATACTCAAGACCCGTCTGTTCTGCTCGAGCTTCATAAGCTTACAAAAAAAGTCACAGAAGATACCGAGAGGCTTAAG
>JANWWS010000049.1 GCA_025055765.1 Leptospiraceae bacterium
CGGATGAATTCCATGGATTGCACGAACATGCCACCTGAACCACAGCAGGGGTCATAAACACGGCCGCGGTAGGGTTCGAGCATCTCCACCAGGAGTTTCACAATGCAGCGCGGTGTGTAAAACTCGCCGCCCTTGCGGCCCTCTGCGCTGGCAAATTGTGAGAGGAAATACTCATAAACACGACCAAGAACGTCTTTCGCAACTTCCGCCTCACCGCCCATCTTGATGTTGCTTATCAAATCGATGAGCTCTCCCAACTTCCGCTTATCTAAAGCTTGCCGTGCATATTCCTTCGGTAAAACTCCTTTTAAGCTAGGATTGTCTTTCTCGATGGCCAGCATGGCTTCATCGATGATCTGCCCAATCTCGCTCTGCCGAGCATGTTTAGAAATATTTGACCAGCGGGCTTTTTGCGGCACCCAAAAAATGTTTTTTGCCCGGTATTCGTCTGGGTCTTCTGGATTGGCATAGGATTCATTCTTTAATTGCTGATAGCACTCGTCAAAGGCATCAGAAATGTATTTTAAAAAAATTAGTCCCAACACCACGTGCTTGTATTCGGCAGCATCCATGTTGCCGCGCAGAGCATCGGCCATCCGCCAGAGATCAGCTTCATAACCAATCGGAGCTTGCGAATTCCTTTTTTTCTGGGGCATGGAACGAGATCACCATGCTCGTTTCTGCCAGAAATCATTTTTTTGACATTTTTTGGTCAATATTGGCAAAGCTAAGAAGCCTCTTGCCCTATCTTCTGGATTGTTTCCATGGCCACTTCTTTTCCTTAAAGCCCCGAGTACCCCTGTTGCCTGCTTTGAAGTTTTTGACAGAGTAGGGAAAAGCAAACATATCCTTTCCCTTATCGCTCCCAATAACACCTCTTCACCATGATCTTGACAAAACGTGCAATATTAAAAGGGGGGTCTATGATTGTTAGCAATTATCTCGAAGACAACGAAGACCTGCAATTCGTGCTTAAGCACTGTGTCGACTGGGAGCGGATAATCCCTCTAAAAGAATATGACTTTCGAGACGCCCAAGAATACCAAAAAACCAAAGATCCCCGCTATGAACTAGCTCCATCGTCTGTGGCAGAAGCCCTAGATGCTTACTTTTCGGCCTTGGAGCAGGTAGGAGAAATCGCCGGCAAGGAACTAGCACCCCGTGCAAAATCCATGGAAAGAGAGGGTCTAAGATTCCACGACGGTAAAGTGGATTTCCCGAAAGATATGCTCCACGTCATTGATCTTTTAGCTCAATCAGGGGTGCTTATGTACTCCACCCATCGACAATGGGGAGGATTGCAATTTCCCTACGCCGCCCAAATGGCCATTTTGGAGATGATCTCCCGCGCTGACGCGGCCTTTGGCATTGCTGTAGGCTGCTTCAACCTAGCCGATGTCATTGAGCGGTTTGCCAGCCAAGAGCTCAAGGAAAAATATCTTCCCAAAATGCACGCAGCGGAGATGACGGGGGCCATGGCTCTCACGGAACCCAATTATGGTTCTGATCTTCAGAATATAAAGACAAGAGCAACAAAGCAAGCAGATGGGCGATGGGTTATTAACGGCACAAAGCGCTTTATCACCCATGGCTGTGGTATCGGGGATAGGCCAGCAGCCATCCTCACCCTGGCGCGCACAGGGGGCGAAGGCGGTCGAGGACTTAGTTTCTTTCTCGTGGAAAGTAGTCACGTACAGGTGGCACGCATTGAAGAAAAATTGGGTCTGCACATATCCCCCACATGTGAAATAATCTACGAAAACACACCTGCTTATCTCATTGGCGAAGAAGGTAAGGGTCTTGTGAAATATGCCATGGACATGATGAATGGGGCACGACTTGGTATTGCTGTACAAGCCTTAGGCATTGCTGAGGCAGCCTATCGGGAAGGGGAAAAATACGCCCGAGAGCGGATCCAATTTGGGCGCCCCATCTACGAAATTCCCCCTGTAAGACGAAGTATAAACGAGGCGGAGGCGCTCGTGCAGGCCATGCGTGCCTTGGTTTACCGCACCGCAGAAATTGTCGATACCTACGACGGTTTGGGACAAAAGTACCTACTTGCCGGCGAAGACGAAAAAACCGTACGACGCCGTGAGGATGTACAACGCTATGAAAAACTCTCCCGTCTCTTAACCCCAACTGCCAAATACTTCTGCTCTGAAATGTGCAACAAGGTCGCTTATGACATGCTACAGGTCTTTGGCGGATCTGGTTACACGGAAGAGTACGATATCGCTAAGATCTACCGAGATGCACGCATCACCACTATATATGAAGGTACCTCCAATATGCAAGTGCTTGCCGCCATTGGACCTATTGTTGAGGGAGCAAGATCAGGTGGCCTTGTCTATAGCTACCTTGAAGAGCTAAAGGCAAAACAAGAAGAATCATTAAAAGAGAGCTTCACCCAAGCCATAGAGACCCTAGTCCGGCTTGTCAGTCTCTACAAAGAAAAAGAAAAAGAGGCAAGAGAGGCTTTATCTGTAGAGCTTGTAAACTACTTTGCCTTTCTTATATGCGGCCTTTTGCTTGGGGAACAGCTATCCCTTTGCCAAAGAAAAGCCAGCGACTACTACCCGAAAAAAAAGGCCGTGGTAAAGAGCTATCTTGTCCTTATGCACAAGAACTTAGCTGCCGCTAAAGCGGTCTTAGAGACCTACCATGGCTGAGCGCAAGTTTGGGGATTATTCTTCAAGACAAGACCACATCCCAGACTTAAAAACCCCTGACATTGAGGTTTTTGAAAATGTATACCAAGGGCGCACATACGATATTTTTTTGGAAATTCCCGAATTTACCGCCATTTGCCCTAAAACCGGCTTGCCAGACTTCGGCACCATTTATATTACCTACCGCCCAGATAAATTTTGTTTAGAATTAAAGTCTCTTAAGGAATACTTTTTATTTTACCGTAATGTAGGGATTTTTCATGAAAACGTGGTAAACAAGGTTTTGGAAGATTTAGTGAAAGTAGCCCAGCCTTTTTACATGAAGGTTCGGGCCGACTATAACGTGCGCGGAGGCATCAAAACTACCGTCGAAAGAGAATATGTCCGAGAGGTATGATACGGCGCCTACTAACATCTCCTTATCTTCTTGCTTTGCTTCTTGTGGTATTGTCAGCCTTAACCTCAGTCCTCCTGCAATCTCTCCTTTTCTCCTATCCCTGGAACAAAAGAGGGGACGACACCTCCTTTTCTAACCTGGGCTCGGTGCAATTTTTATGGCTACTTTTGGCACAGGCCCTGCCTTTTCTAGGGTGGACTGTTCTTTTTTTACGATTTGCAAAATTTCATTATTATGTCTTTGAATTTTCTTTTAAGGCAAAAGAGTTTTTTCTAAGCCTAGGTGGCCTATTTCTTATAAATGCTCTCTCCTCAGCTCTGCTTCAACTCGTTGGGGTGGAGGTTAAGCAGTTTGAACAATTAGACCGTGCCTTATTGCGCGAAGATCCCTTTCCTTTTTTTCTCGCCGTGGGAGTTCTTGCCCCTGTTTATGAAGAATTCGTCTTTCGCGGGGTTCTCTTCGCCACCTTATACGAGAAAGCACGCCATTTTTTCACAAAAGCTCTAGCCTGGTTATATCCGGCTCTGCTTTTTACTATCCTACACTACGAAAATGCCCACCATGCCATGGTTTTGCTGCCAATTTTTTTTCTCGCTCTATACCTGACCTTCGTAACCTGGTATCATAAGAATATCGCTCTTTCAGTGGCCATCCATGCCGTGCAAAATTTCATCGCTGGCCTTGCCTTTCTTTATTTACCTGAAAAGCCATAATCTGTGGGCAAAATAGCATAGAGAATTTTTTCTGCCTCGTCTTCGTCGAGCCAGATATCATAGATTTCCACCGTACTCAAGTTTTTTCCCGCCCTTTCCTTCAAGGCCAATATCCCAAATAGACTAAAACCAACTATGAAAATTATACATAAGAAGACGTTTTTTCTCAGCTTTTCCCTTTGAAACCGGCCTTCTATAGATCTTCCCAAATCCTGAGACCACGCTTTGCTCTTAAGTCGGATGTGGATATCCTTCTCAAGAGCGCTTTTTTTAGAAGACAATTTTGCCTCCATAAAAGCGAGCTATTTTTTCTTTTAGACGAGATAAAGCAGATTTTACACTTCCATTTTTTATCTTGAGCATTTGCGCAATTTCTCTAATTTTGTAACCTTCTAGTCGCAGGCGTAAAATCTCCCAGTGCCTATATTTTAGGCGCGGACGGAAAAAAGACATGAATGCATCAAAACGAAGCTCGGCTTTCTCCTCCTGTGGGTATTTCTCTAAGAACCACCTTTCATGCTTATCCTGGAATTTTTTTTCTTTCTTAAGGTAGCGCCAGGTTTCGTGTTGGGCAAGCCTTGCAAGAAAGCTCAGCCAGGAAGGCTCATCTTGGGGGGCTTTTCCCTTCAGCATAGCCTTAAATGCCCTGAAATATGTCTCTTGCGCGATGTCATCTAAAGCATGGCGATACTCCTGAGGTAAATTTCGCCCAATGGAGGTCAAAACAACATCCTTTGTTTTCTCAACAAATTCTGCGAAAAATTCGGCGTTGGGAATAAAACCCTCGATCTTAGTGGTGGGGACTTCTTTCATGGTGCTTACGCCATCTCTCCTTGAGATAACTACGGAATTTGGACTTTTGTTCGGCATTCAAGAGCTCTTCAATGGCTAGCCTATGGTCAAGTCGTAAGAGATGTAATTCTTTTTTCTTCTCATGGATATCTGTCACGACCATCTGGGCCTTTGCCCGGTCAATTACATCTGATTCTAAAATCTCGTCCATTTGCTTTTTCAAATTCCGCAGACTCTTGTGCAAATGAAGTGCCTTTTCGTGAAAGCGATTGTTCACCTCTTTGAGCTTTTTTACCTGCTCTTCAGAGAGCTGAAGTTTTTTTTGCAAAACTTCTATGTCAAGCCAGGCCCCTTTTTCAGGTTTTTCTTCCAAGCCGCGCTCGGTTGCCAGGGAGAGCCCAAAGAAAAGTAAAAAGCAAGCCACTCTTTTTCCCATAAATAATCCCCCTTTTTATTTTTATTTTATAACCCCCTCAGGTAGAAAAAGGTTCCCTTAATTTTTCCATGCGTTTTTTCATACTTCTCGTGCAAACGCTTGACAGAAAAAAGGACTTTTGCGCCCTGGATGAAGCACTTTAGTTTGCTCTGGGAGGTATACATTGATGCAAAGAAAAGTATCTTTTGGTTGGATAGTCCTTTTCCTTTTAGCATGCGCAAAGCCGCCGCAAGCACAAAAAGCAGATGCGCGTGGTATATTTCCTGTCGCAAAGCCAGAAGGCAAAGAGGTAGCACTTGACGTTGAAAAAAGCGTTATTAAGTGGATAGGCACAAAGATTACCGGCCGGCACAATGGCACGGTAAAACTAAAATCAGGTTCGGTTTACATCAACCGAGGGTTTGTCACAGCGGGTCGCTTTGTGGTGGACATGACAACCATTACAAATCTCGATCTTGAAGGTGAGTTTAAGGCAAAATTAGAAAAGCATCTCAAATCTCCCGATTTCTTTGATGTGGAAAAATACCCAGAGGCTGTTTTTGAAATAGCTGCCGTGGTTCCCGGTAAGGATAGCGATCGAGTGCAAGGCAATCTTACTATGAGAGGTGTCACTCATGGGATTGAATTTGATGCCCATTTAGAGAGAGAAGCAGGGACTATAAAAAGGGCCCATGCTGTTTTTAACATCGACCGTCAGAAATGGGGTGTGGCGTATAAGGGCAAGCCTGACGATTTAATATCCGACATTGTGAATTTGGAATTAGACCTTTATACCAAAAAATAAAGTACGCGCCTTTTTACGGCAAATCCCAGATGTCCTCGGCACGGGTCTCCTCAAGGGGGATCTCTTCCTCATCGGGCAGTTCATGAAAAAAGTCAAGCCCGGTGAGTTTTTCAATTTCTCGAATAGTGGTAATGTACTTTCTCAGCTCCTTGGTCTTGGCCTCCTCATGGGGGATTGAGAGAGCGAGTGCCTTTAGTTTATCTTTATCACGAGCTAGGGTTATTTTATAGAAGGCAAGGGGTACCCATATACCCCTGCCTATTGTCAGGTTTTTTTCGGGAGAAAAAATAGGACCTGTGACCACATAGATGGTGCCAAACTTCTTGGTATGGTTTTTAAGATTTAACTTTTCGACAAAGGACCATATCCCCGCATTGTGGCTCTGCCTTTGCGGGACAATGTTACTCATGAGATAGGTCTCTTCTTGCGCTTTCTTGCCATAACAAAGAAAAATAGCAAGAGATGGGGCCATATGGCCACGGGAGTAACCACTATGGGTATAATCTTGTGGTTCTACACGCGCCATGGTGCGAAAATCAACAAAAAAGTGTTTCGTGCGTTCATATTTTTCACTGCGTTCACATTCATAAAGACGATAGGCAACCCATAGGGGATTCTTTCTTTGTTCACTGTAACCAACGCTATAACCAATGTTTTCAAGGACCAGTAATTCTTCTTGGCTAATGGGGATACCAGCAAAAGTATGCTCAGCAAAAATGAGCTGAGGATGGAAAAAGTATAATAAGAACAAGGCACTTAGGGTCTTGAGATTGCGATAAACCATAGAGCTAAGATTGTGGCAAGAGAAGAGGCAATTTGGGGTAAGATAAAGAGTAAGATGATGCGCAAAACCCGGTTTTTGAGGATTAGCGAAAGACTGGTGCTGTCATGAGCCAGGTTTTCAAAATCTCTTACCCTCGGCTTGCGGTACTTCGCTTCAAAAAACGCGGCGAGCCAGCCGGGCTTAAAAATGGGGTTAAAATTAGATATGGGTCCCGACAACAAGGCAGAGAGGATCGCTGCTGGATGTGCTCGCACAAGCAAAGCAAAAAAGCCTGGCAGAGTGGATTTCAAGGAAATCCACACAAAAAGATTACGTAGCACCATATCTAACTGCGAGAAATCTGTAAAATAGGTGAAGAGTGCCAATAAAATAAGCATGGGCAAGACGATCTGCAAGAGGCTCAAGAACTTTGACTTTGGGGGTATTTCAGTTAACGAGGCAAGATCGTGTTCCTCTTGAATATGGTGTACAATGCCAGCAACATGGGCTGATCCCACTATAGCCACGATGGTTTTCTTGGGGTTATCTTGGGCAAGCTTGCGTATTTTTTGTGCCATGTATTTATCTCGCTCATCGAGCAAAATTTTCTTTAGCCCCCAATATCTTCGGGGGAGCTGGCTTAGTAGATTTTGTAAAACATCCTGCTCTCTCATTTTTTCTATTTCTTGGGCATCAACTTTCTCGCGAGAAAAGAGAGCTACGAGAAGCTCACTAAAAAGCTGCATTTTTTGAAAAAAACTCAATTGGTGTGAGGCTCTTTTCAAGGTTATTTGGATGTCGCGGTCAACGAGTTCTACCAAAAAACCCTTTGCTTTTGCCAATTCTATAGCACGGTACATCTCGGCACCAACTTCCGTCTTCATTTCAAGAGCCATTCTTTTCTGATATATGGACAAAAGTATCGTAGCGACTAAGAGATAGATTTTTCTTTCTTTAATCACCTCAGCCAAGTTCAGCTTTTGCCATCGCTCTTTATCCATCATAGCTTGAAAGCGAGAGTTGCAGAGCTCCACGGCAACAATGGCCTGCCTGTGGCTATTTAAGATTTTTTCCACATCCTTTACAGATTGCTTTGAGACATGAGCTGTGCCTAAAATTTTTATTTTCGCTTTTTCCAAGGTAAGAGTCGTTATGTTCGTAGTTTCAATAGTTTTTCTCGCCTTTCTAGAAGTAGCTTTTTTCATAGAGACTTAGCTCTCATGGCAGTGTGGAATAAGATCTCTTGGGGAGAAATTACAGCAATATCTTTGGCCCATGGCCCCTTTCTTTTTTTAAGCGGCGGTAACACAGGCACAAGGTAGCCCTGGCGAAATAGTGGCGAAAAGGAGTTCTTCGCATTATTTGTTAGCAAAGAGAGAGGCCGATAAAAAGAGCTAGGATGATGTTCCAATAGGTGGGCTAAATCTGCAATGTCCTTTTTCTGATTTGGAAAATAGCTATTAAGATAGTCCATAAGTCCTATAGGTTTATGAGGTAAAATTTCTACAGGCACTAATTCCTGTTGCGAAGCCGTAGTTGACCAGGGACCTATTAAAATTTTTTTGCCCTTTGGCAAAAAGGCTTTACCTGAAAGGTGAAGGTCGGCAAAGAAAAGATATAACATGAGAGACAGATCTAATTTGTTGCTTTCAAGATTCATGACAAATTGTGTTTCAAAATCAATGCCCACATAAGCCAACATATTTCTCTGTTCCCGAAGGCCAAGTCTTAGTAATAGAGAAAAAAGAAAATTATCTAACCAACGCACTTTTAGCCTCATAAGGCTTTTGAGCAACTCTAATGGAAGAATAATCCCACCTTCGGGATGGCGAAAGATCCAACTGTATTTTTCTTCGAGTAAGCGCAATTTGTCGTTAATAAAAACTGGAGGTATATAACCAAAGTGGAGCAGAAGCTCTTTTAGGGCACTTTTTAGGCTCTCGTCTGGCTTACGAGCCAGTTCTAGGTGCATTCTTTGACTAAGATAATCCCAGAAATAATAGAGCTTTTCCTGATTAGGATTTTGCAGCAAAAAACCTGTTTTGCGCCATAAATAGCGACGATAACTGGGGTTTGTGTTTTGGGCTAATTCAGCAAGGGGAAGCATGGTCAAGCCCAATGTCTTTGCGGTAATGCAATTGCTGAAAATCAAGATAGCAGGAAAGTTTTTTTTCAATAAAGTCATATGCTAAAGCTCGGGCTGTTACTAGGTTATTAGCTGTGGCTAAAATATTAAGTATTCGGCCACCACTTGAGATTATTTGTCCATTTTGGTAGGTGGTACCTGCATGGATAATATCTATGTTTGGCACTGGTTTAGAGGGAAGAGATATGGGAATCCCCTTAACAGGATTATCTGGATAGCCTCGAGCAGCAAGCACGACATTGACAACAGCTAAATTTTGTGTAGGCACAGCAAAATACCCATCCCTTTGCAATTTGGGAACCACCTCTATCATGCCACAGCTCCACAAGAGGTAGGGCAAAAGCTCCCCTGCCAGAGAAGCCAAGATACACTGTGCTTCAGGATCACCTAGGCGGCAATTAAATTCAATCACAGAGAGTTCATGGGCCTCCCTGCCATGGACCATAAGGCCGATATACAGCACTCCAGTATAGTGAAACTCTTCGAGCACCGGCTTTAAGATTTTTTCATGAGCATAGGCAATGTGCTTTTCGCTAAGATGCTTTGCGGGTACATAAGAACCCATGCCACCTGTATTAGGGCCTTCATCGCCGTCAAAAGCCCGTTTGTAGTCTTGCGCTACCGGTAAAAAAATGCCTTCTCTACCATTGCATATAGCAAAAAGAGAGGCCTCCCTGCCACGTAAAAATTCACTAATTAGGACCTGGCGACCAGCATCGCCAAAAATGTTTTTTTCGAAAATATCGCTTAATTTTTCTAAGGCACTTGCTATGTCTTGATGAATACTCACCCCCTTGCCTTGAGCTAGGCCATCTACTTTTATTACTACAGGAAGAGAGAAATTTTCTAAGATCTTTTTTGCTTCCTCAAGTGACTTTGCTACCTGGCTTTTTGCCGCGGGAATAGCTGCTTTTTCCATAAAGCGATAGGCAAATACTTTTGAGGCCTCAAGTTGGGCCGCACTTTGACTAGGACCAAAGACCGGAACTTTCACTTTTTGTTCGAGATAGTCCTTAATTCCCGCGGCAAGTGGTTTTTCTGGACCTACCACAACAAGATCAATCGAAAATTGGCGTACTATGTGGGCGATTCTATCAAAGTCCTCTAGACTTCCTGCTAGGAGATCTTCTGGGGGACATCCTGCATTGCCGGGAAGAAAAAAGACTTTTTCTACATTTTTTTCTTTTTGGAGCTTCTTAACTAAGGCGTGTTCTCTGCCCCCACTGCCTAAAACGAGGATTTTCATATGGCAGCCTTATCCTTTTTTCTCAAGCGTAAATTTATTTTCTAAACGGCAGCTCTGCTTATCCGAAAATGTAAGTATGAAGAGGCTCTTCTGGGCAATATGCTTTTATTCTGTTACCCTGCCCCTGTTGCCAGAGGAAGATACATCTGAGATGGCCGTTATGCCTCTTCTCGATAGTGTACACACAGCTACTGCCATTACCTTAAGTCGCGGGGAGTATGTGACAAGCTTTTGGGCTTACCACAATGGGGGTATTTTATCGAAGGCTCAGTTAGGATTAAATAATAACCTATACCTAGGTGTCTCCTTTGATGTAGAAAATGTCATTGGTCGCGATTCGATGCGTATGAACATTCCCGGTGTGATAGCTAAATGGAAGCTAACCGAGGGTTGGGCGCAATTTCCTCTTCTCATAGCTATTGGCTATGATGCCTTTTCAACTGGTTCTTCGGCTAAATTACCCGAGGGAGCTTTGTTTAACCCGTGGAATCGGGTTCTTTACGGACCTTATTTTGTCATTACAAAACCCATCTATCTTTTTGGGGAAGAGCAATACCTACACGCGGGTGTGCGCACTCCTGTTCAGCCGTACTACATACCCGAGGACACATCCGCCTATTTTGCCTTTGCGATACCGTTAGGATATTTTACTCCCATATTCGAGCTTGAGCGTGTATTTTTTCACCATAAGCGCTGGCAAGAGATGGCGTTCAACCTAGCCTTTCGTCTTGGTTTCGTACCCAATCTTATTTTGGAATTAGACATCCTGAGCCAATGGAAAACCCGCTCGAGCCGTATGGTAGTGCTCGAATACAGAAATCAATTTTAGCCTGCGGGGCTTGCCCGCAGACTTTATTGCCCCCTTATTGTTTTACAACGAGAAACTCAACCCGTCGGTTTTCGCCCGACGTTGGATTAGCAGGATTGGCTAGCTTTCTTTTACCTTCACCTTTAATAGTGATCTTTCCTGAGCTTATGCCTTCTTTGGACAATTGGTCTTTGACAAACTGGGCTCTTTCCACAGAAAGATTGTCGTTATAGGCATCGTCCCCTCGCGGATCACAGTGACCCGTTATCTGCAAGACATATCCTGCTGGCAGGTTATTTAAAGCATTGGCGACAATCTTCGAAGAGGCTTTTGACCATTTCTGCCAAGCTTCGCTTGATACTTCTGCCTTTGCTACAGGAAAGTAGCGCAAGACTGCCTTTGCCAATTGCTTGTTGAGCTCAGTTGCTTTTTTAGCCGCATCCTCACCGCCTGCGGCCACAGTTGCCTGAGCAGGTGCGCTTTCCTGGGGTGTTTCTTTTACCTGTTCTTTGGCTGAGCCGCAGTACCAACTTACAAGTACAATCCAGGCAGCTAAGAACCAATGCTTATTTCTCATATCTCCCCCTTGAAAAAATATCAAACTGAGACCGGCAAGGCAAATCTTCTCTCACCAGTCGTTAGCAAAGGTATTTTTTGTTTTTTTAGATGGCTTGTCAAGCTTTCGCAGGGGGACCATCCGGCAACATATGTTGGTCTTCTTGAAAATGTTTTTGAAAGCTGCCGAAAATCTCCGTTTACGGCAAGTACATATCTCCAGCTATCTCGATCCGAAAACTCACCTAAGGGGTGGATGAGGCTCACTGTGCGTCCTAAATTTCAAGAGAAGACCCATAGGCTATCGTATCGTCAACGCGTACTATGTGACATCTTAGGAATTTGAAAGAGCGCAAACCACCAAAGCCTTCCGGATCTACCCCAGTAACAACATCTTAGCAAAGCCCCGCAGAAAAAATCTCCAAAAAGACTCGGGCCTTGCGGAAAACAAAAGATATCCACCATTTACTTCTTCGGCTGTGACATCAAGTTCTCGCCAAACCAAGAGCTTACCGGGAACATTGAAGCTTGCCAAGCCCCTTAAAATTGGCTTTTAAAACTCGTGACCACACCTACGGCGAATCCTGTTTGCGGGATACCAGGGAGAGATAGAGCATTTCTCACTAAGCAACAGAAATGGTATATTTAGGGGATTTCCCGTTCTTCCATGGAAAAGACTAGCTTTAGCTCAAAGTGACCTGGCTGGCGATTCGAGACGATGGAATACGCATGCTAGCAGAGTCCACCTGGTTCATCTCAGGGTTAGTAAAAAATGATATCCCCGTAAAAAGAAACAGCCACTGAACACTTACTTCAAGAAAACGTAGAGCAAGCATCTCAATATAAACACCATAATCGACCCCGACATTATGAGGACCTAAAGTAAATAGATAAGGCTTTTTATGTAAGTAATCTTACCAAAATTTGATCGCCCCCCTATCCTCCAAACGGTCAGGCTTACACCAAAAGTTTATGGTATTGCCAAAATAGACGTAGTAGAGGGCGGGGGACTAGAAAAATTTTTCACAGCTCCTTGCACATCAGAGCATAATCTGCCGCCATGCGCGCGTAGAAAAACCCGAAACTGGGTCGAGGATTGGAGATAGATAGAAGTTTCGCATGTTGAACCAGCGACTTAAAACACTCTCCTTTCGAGGAATCGGGATAGTCACTGGCACGGCCAAGATAGCGCCCAAAGATAATGCTCATTGCCATGCTCTTTAACCTCGTAATAAGCTGATGCCGAAAGTCCATACATCCCTCCACCTTGCCTCGTGTTGCGGATTTTGGATACCCGATGCGATTTGTCGCCATTATAAGAGGTGAAATTTAGCTACATCCGGGAGTGAAAATAAATACTACCCCCTCAAAAAACTGCCTGTAACCACCACTTGTTTGTGCAAAGAGTTCCGCCCATGAAGTAACCAGCCCAAAGACGATCTAGATTGATTTTATGCGCATCCGATGAGAATAACTTCTGTGAATATTGTGTCAACCTTGTTGCCGATAAAAGAATTAATGAGGTATAGCTTTTTCTTTACCCTTTGTCTCGTTTCTTTATGGGCCAATATAAGGCTTGATTATTACTACGATCAATCAGAGATGTACACCAAGTTTTCTGACTGGATACCGAAAAGGCTCCACCAATGGGAACCAAAGCATGTGGAAGATTTTTTCTTGCTCTATAGTCTACGCCAACACTACGGGGAAGAAGAACTGCGCCGAAATATTTTTTTCTTGAAGATAGCCCTGACAAGACGTTTTCGCCATCCCTCCCAGGCACTTACGAAAATAACCACCCCAGAAGAATACCACAAATACCGACTGCTTATTTTTATGCATCTCCATCTCTCCATTATGCGTTCTTACCTAAGACTTGCCTCACTTTATGACAAAAGACACCTTTATTTTTATAATTTAGACTTTGCAGAAGAATTAAAAAACTCTTTTGCCATTGCGGAAGGCTTTTACAAAGAAGCTCTCCCCTATTGGGAAAAGGCAAAAAGCCTTGCCCAAGAAGCCTCCCGTTATAGCTTTGAGCTAGATCTTGGAACCTTAGAGTCCATCCGACATGACATTATGACAGGAGAAATTGATTTTTCTCTTTTCACCCAAAACCACCTTGACCGGCTTAAGGCCAAACAGGAGGCAGTAGCCGACTACCTACAGAGAAGGACATCCCCCTAATGGCCTACCGCTACCTCCTGGGGCTTGGCTCCAATTTAGGAGATAAAAAAAGCTATATTGACAAAGCCATAAAAACCTTAGAAGAAAATGGCCTACGCCTAATAGCCAAGACAAACCCCTTAGTAACCGAACCCTTACTTTACCATCATCAGAATTACTTTATAAATCAGGAGATCTTAGTAGACTCGGACCGAAGCCCCCATGAACTTCTTGCCTTAGCCCAAAGATGCGAGAAAATTATTGGGCGCACACAGAGATTGCGCTACGGCCCGCGGGAAATTGATATTGACATTATCTGGTGGTCGGGGGGACAAATAAGGACCGCAGAGCTTACTATCCCTCATCCTTATGCTCGCGCGCGCTATTTTTGGCGGCGCGCCCTTGCAGAATTGTTGCCAGCCGAGAAAGATCCCGAGACAGGGATAAGCTACGCCTCTATGGCTTCCAAACCAGTGCGCCGTGTACAGGATTTCCATAACAAGAAGGCCGCTGGCGAAAAAATCGCCATGGTCACCTGTTACGACTACACCTTTGGGCGGCTGCTTGCGCGCACAAGTGTCGACTGTGTCTTGGTAGGTGACTCCCTGGGCAACATCGTTCAGGGACATCGCAATACCCTTCCTGTCACGCTTGAGGAGATGATCTACCATACCCGAGCGGTACGACGGGCCTTACCGGATACTTTTCTTATAGCGGATCTCCCTTTCTTAAGCTACCAGAGCTCCGTTCGGGATGCCATATTGGCTGCAGGCCGCCTTGTAAAGGAAGGTGGCTGCGATGCTGTGAAATTAGAGGGGGGGAGCTACTTTAAGCAGACAATCTCGGCCCTCATAGCCTGTGGGATACCTGTAATGGGCCATCTTGGTCTAACCCCTCAATGGATTTTACAGCTCGGCGGCCACAGGCTTCAGGCCAAATCAAAAGAGGCCCAAGAGTCCTTGTTGCATGAGGCCAAGGCCCTCGAAGAGGCTGGCATTTTTGCCCTTGTGCTTGAAATGGTCCCATCGGAGGCAGCGGCGCGCTGCCAAAGGGAACTCTCGATACCCGTCATTGGCATCGGCTCAGGAAAAGAAACAGATGGTCAGGTGCTTGTGCTCACCGATCTTCTGGGGCTTGATCCCGACTTTAAACCTCGCTTTGCCCGTCACTTTGCCAAACTTGGCGGGCAGGTACTGCAGGCTGTCGAAGAATACAACCAAGCCGTCAGGGAGGGCAGCTTCCCCTCCGCTGAGGAAAGTTTTTTTAGCCGCGAAGATAGCTAACTACACTCGCTGATAAAAAAGAAAGAATGTGGCAAGCCCTGCTCTACGAGCTTGCTCTTCGTAGTAGCTGACAAAGCGGCCTTCCACATGAGGCAGTATTACCCCCCTTCCATATTTATTGTGCCAGGCTGGATTTCCCTCCAAGTACCAAAACACCTCTTCTAGGTAGGGGTAAAAATCCGTAGCAAATTCCAATATCCCCCCTTTTTTTGTAATAAGAGTTAATTCCCCAAGAAAACTAGCGGAGAAAAAACGGTGCTTATGGTGCCTTCTCTTAGGCCAGGGATCAGGGAAGTTAATGATAACTCGGGAAAACTGCTCTTGGCAAAAGAGATTTGCAAAAAACCAATTTATGTCTAAGATTAGCCAGCGAATGTTGGCGAGGCCAAGTTCTTTTTGACGGCGGATTGCCCTAAGCACCCTTTTTTTCTTCTTCTCTATGGCCACATAAAAAATGCCGGGGTTTTTCCCTGCCTCGTGAAGTACAAACTCTCCCCACCCACTGCCTAGCTCAAGGGCATAGTCCTCGTATCCCGGGAAATTTCGAGAGAGATTGTATGGCGTCTCTTCCGGAGGAAAGCCGAGAGAGTACTCGCTTAGTTCGGCATTCTTGCGCTCTAGGATAGAGAAAAGCTTTTGTTGAATATCAGGTTGAATCAAGTTTGCTTTTAAATAAATAACGTACCGAAATTAAGGTCCCCACCGTAGAGCTTTCTAACTTTTGGCTAAATTTACCTTCGTCGTTGTGAAAAAGCACAATCATGAAATCAGCAAGTCCACTTACAATGCGCAGTCCTCTGCCAAAACGTGGGTGCTCTACCTCACGGCCGTGGATCTTTACTTTGCGGATGAGCTCACCCCGGTATTTCTTGAGGCTTTCCATAAACTCGCTTAAATTTTCCCCATCGGGTAATTCCCGCTCAACTTGATTTAAATCAAAACCTCCACCATAGTCTAGTACACTGATTATTATGTGGTCACGCCCAAATTTGTAGCGCAATACCACATGCTCACTTATCCCCCGATTATAAGTTGCTATGATAGCATTAGATAAGAGCTCATCGCAAATGAGGGATATTTCGTAGCATTCCTCTTCAGTTAGGTCCCAAGCATCGGCTTTGTTTTCCATGTATTCCCGCACAACCGATACAGATGCCAAATCTGCCGGTACAAAGCAAATCCCCTCATGACCTTCCTTGCCTCGGGGAGGCCACTCGTAGAAATGGACATGAGCGTATTCACCGTGTTCCACTTTAGCAACTAGAACTCCCCAACGGGAGAAACCTATCGGAAACATTCCCATTCGTCTCATACTCCTCCCAGACTTCCCGCAGGCCACCGCTCTTTTGCCAATGCTATCGTTTTTCTCAGTGTCTCCTCTACCTTCTGATAGCCCAGGAGAGCTAAGTACTGGGGCAACTCCAAGCCCTCTTTTTTACCCGTACAGGCAATCCTCAATGTCATGTAGAGGTTTTTTCCCTTATGCCCAGTGAGCCTGCCCGTCTCCGCTATTATGTTCTTTATGGCCTCTGCGGTAAAGTCCTCACCTCCTCTCTCTTTTATGAGACGGTGGAATGTTTCCGCTATTGACAAAAAATTTTGCGAAGAGATGATTTCCTCGGCAAAATCGTCAATTGTTTTTTCATCAAAATCTACAAAAAAGTCGGAAAGGTAGCGTAGGATCTGGCGATAGTAATCTAAATAAACCCGCAGCGCCAAAAGAATCTCTCGCAACCGCTCGTTCGCTATCTCCCCATGTGTTTTAGCGACAAAATCACTTTTCTGCACGAAGGGCATAACCTCCCTAAGATATTGTTCTTCGGGACAATGGCGTATGTGCAAATTAGATAGCCAGTTTAGTTTCGATTTGGGGAAAAGATAGTTTTCAAGCTCTTCCGTCTTTAGCGCACTAAGGTCTTGATCTGCGGCTTTTTCTAAATCAAAGACATCAAACATGGCAGGACTTTTCGAGCATCTCTCAATATCAAAAATTCGGCAAAGCTCCTCCATGGTGCGGAACTCCTGCCCATCGGGAGGAGACCAACCCAAAAGGGCCATGTAATTATTAAAGGCTCTTGCAGGATAGCCTAGGTCCCGAAAAGCGGTGATGGGGGTTGCTCCATGGCGTTTAGAAAGCTTTTTGTGATCGCTGCCCACAATTTCGCTCACATGAGCCCATTTAGGTTCCTGCCAGCCAAAAGCCTGGTAGAGGAGTATCTGGCGAGGGGTATTGGAGAGATGTTGCACCCCTCGAATAACATGGCTAATTTCCATAAGGTGGTCATCCACAACTACGGCATAGTTATAAGAAGGGAAGCCATCCGACTTAATGATAATAAAATCGCCAATGAGGGAACTATCAAAATAGACCTGCCCCTGGACCAAATCATGTACCACAATTTTGCCGGGTGGGGTACGGAAGCGAATGGTGTACGAAAACCCTGCCTCGATTTTTTTCTTTACCTCTTGGGAACTAAGATGGCGACATTTGCCATCATATATGGCGGGCAGGCCCATGGCCTCCCGCTGTGCCTTTTTAATCTCTAATTCTTCTGAGGTGCAAAAACAAGGATAAGCCTTCCCTTCTTGAATGAGTCGCTCTGCATGCTCTCGGTATATGGGAAGCCTTTGTGATTGCCTATAGGGGCCATGGGGACCGCCCACTTCAGGTCCCTCATCCCAATTTAGACCAAGCCAACGTAGGGATTCTAAGACCTGAGCGTAACTCTCTTCCGTTGAACGCTCTTGGTCGGTATCCTCAATGCGCAAGATAAATTTTCCCCCACGGGCACGGGCATAAAGGTAATTAAAAAGAGCCGTCCTGGCACCACCCACATGTAGGTAACCCGTGGGTGAAGGAGCAAAACGGGTTCGCACCTTATCCATGGTACCCCTCCTTAGGACAGAGTTAACTTAGCATTTTCCTTGAGGATCTCCACTTGTAGGTTAGGATCACCACCCTGAAAAACAAAGGCTCCTGCCACTACGATGTCAACTCCCGCCTCTGCAAGACGACCAATATTCTTATCACTAACCCCACCGTCCACCTGCAATAGGCAGCGCTGGTCGCTAAATTCTGCCATTCTCTGACGGATGTCACCAAATTGCTTTAATCTTGCCCAAGAATTTGACAAAAGACTCTGGCCATAATAGCCTGGCTCGACCGTCATAATCAAAAATAAATCAAAGTAGGGGTATAAATCCTCTACCACCTGAATAGGGGTAGATGGTTTCAAGGCAAGCCCTGCCTTGACCCCCGCATGCCTAATTTTTTCCGCCAAGCGAATAGGTGCTCCCGAAGCCTCATAATGAAAAGTTAATATTTCAGGCTCCAAAGGTAAGTACTTTGGCACCTCCTTTTCCGGAGATTCCACCATGAGATGCACATCGAGAGGTATCTCTGTCTCACTACGTACGGCTTCTGCTAGCTGCTCCCCAAAAGTAAGAGGGGGTACAAAATGAGCATCCATGATATCTAAATGAATATAATCCACTGGGGGTGACTTGAGCTTCTCCAAGACCTCCCCTAGCCGTGTGAGCCGTGTGGCCAAGATAGAGGGCGACACCTTCATTTAAATTTCCCCTGCTTTCAATTCGTAGATTTTTTCTGCTTTAGTTGACCCCTCTTGCCCCTCTTTTTCGCTATCAGGAGACATAAAATAGCCTGGGTAAAGCTCAATTTTTTCCTCAAGTCTTACAAAAACAGGGACTTCTACCTTTTTACCCCAAAGGTAGAGATAGCTCACCATAGCTGATTTTTGGGGGGTATAAATTTTCAAAGTAAAATCTCCTTCTTTCACATTTTTTGCTTTGATCCAATAGTAGGAGAAGGGCATGGGTCTATGCTTCTCTAGGAGAAAAAATCCTTTTTTCTGGGGTGGGCTGTATTTTTTAAGCTTACCTACAAGGTGGTCTTTTTCCTGTCTTAGGCTTACAAGGGCTTCTTCGTCCCAAAATAAGGTGCTTTCTATCTCTAAAGCCAATGGTATTTTTAGTTCATAAGCAAAGCGGCCTGCTAAGTTAAGCGGCAAAGCCTCTGTGGGGAGAGTGAGAGAAGATTTTTGGGACATCCCATCAGAAACTAAGAGATGCACAGGTGTGTTGGGAATCACCCGACTGCCTGGGGGGGGAAACTGCTCCAAAACCTCACCCTGGGGCTCCTGGCTCGGCACCCGAACCACAATGCCCAAGGGCAACTTTTGCGGCCGCCCATGAGCTGGCAGATTCGATAACATACTTTCCACCAGCTCAAAGGATTGACCCACGAGCTGGGGAACCTCCACTACAGTTTCACTGAAATTGACTATAAGGCTTAATTTGGTACCTTCCTTTACTACTTGCCCTGGCCCCAAACTTTGCGCTAAAATATAGCCATAAGGAAATTGGATAGAATGGTAAGGCTCCACATGTAGCTTAAGGCCTAAATTTTGAATTCGGTTAAATTCCTCAAGAAACATGTGGCCTATAAGATCCGGCACAACCACTTCTCGTTTAACACTCACCCGAAAGGTTATGATGATAAAGCCCGCAATAAAAAAAAGAGAAAGCCCCAAAAAATAAAACAAAGCTATTTTGCCTAGGCTTGTTAAATAGCGAAGGCGCTCTTCCTTTTCTTTTGACATCACGCCAAGGGTACGCTTGGCTTTGATGCGTAAAGTTTAATTGTAAACGGCGAATAGGTAATGCAAACCACCATGTGTAGAGGAATTTTGCAAAAAGGCTTTTCTCAACCATTCTGGGTTCACAAACCAAGACATTCATTTCCCCCAAAAGCATGATCCCACAAGAGGACGCGCACACAGCCTGCGAAAGGATCCCCACCTGCATTTATGCCATCGACCATGGCGACAAGGCGAAACGAGGGGACGATTATCGTCTGTTGTGGAATTCCAGAGCTCTTTGAAACCCATAAGCAAAATGCGCCAAATCAAAAAATACAAAATCTATGTATTTTTTGCTATACAAATAACCATTCATGGCAAAAATCAATAGCCAGTTACTTTTTCGCAATTGCAAGACGGGAAAATTAGTATATGTATTGCCTTTCCTCATATTAGGATCTTTACTTTTTAAGTGATTTTCCGAAGCCTACTTATCACAGCGGGGGTAAGGTTCGATTATCTACCCCAAAAGCGAAAGAGGCACAAAAGGAAACAGCCAGGGCTCAGGCAAGACCATAGGGCCATGTCTTAACATAACAAGAGCGGGCGCTCTAGCGCACCTTGCCTGTTATGGAATTCCAAAACAGGGCACAACAAACCGGATGCAACCTGTCCTTAACTGGGGTGTAAGTTCCTCCCCCCATGGCTAAGCTTATGGTGTAACACTTCTCCCTTGCTTTGCCAAATGGCCTGATGCCCATCTCAGTCTAAGAGCCCCCAAAAGCAGCAAGACCATGCCTGCATAGGCCAGCCATTGAGGGATAGCTGGTGGTATGTTGAGATGGCTGACAATTCCATGAATGAGGGTCAAGAAGTACGGCAATACCACCAATTCTTTGTTTATTTGGGTTATCACTTCTTCAAAGCCAAAACCCCAAAAAATGGCAGCAACAGTTAGGAGCGCCAAGCCTGTTGTAAGCAAAAGTACCCCGCCTAGACCACGTACCTTATCCTGCAACCTTAGGTGAAGGTATAGCGGGCTACCAAAGATAGCAATGAAAAAGCTAAACGCATAAATGAAGCGCATAGTAGGATCTGTCCAAAATTTAAACCAAAAATATTGAGGACCTCGGTATGATAAGAAAAGAGCGACCAAAGTTGCCAAAAAGAGTCCTGGCTGTAGAATTACAAGTACGGAAAGAGCGTACCGCCTCAAAAACATATACATGATAATGAGGTAGCCTGCACTTAGAGCTGCAACAAGGCCCACCACCGCAGGACCACGCCAAAATGTACCTATGAGCGCCACGAAGAGAGCATAAATCCAGAATCCGAAAAGGAGAAAAATCGCCTTGGGATTATTCATAAAGGTAGTAGCTGATTTTTCTTTAACAAACGCCAGAATGAGTAAGAGCAGCGAAAGCAGGGGAAAAATAACCCAGAACCCTACCTGGCGAAGAGCCTTGGCTTTTTGGACTGTATCGATGAGCCAGCCTGGTTCTTCAAAGTTGTAAGAGGGGAAATAAATATTCTTAAAATATTTTTGTCTATGCTCGTTAACTTTCGCCTCAAACTCAACCAGATTATTTTGCCAAGAATATCTGTCATCCCCTGTGTCAAGCCAATGGTAATATGATAGAAAAAACTTGCGGTAAGCTGACAGTGTTTCTCCTAAATTTTCCATATAGGCGAAACTTTGCACCGCAAGATCTTTTGTCTTCTCTGGCAGGATAGTCTTATCCTTTACGGCTTCAAAGCGGCGGCGGAAAGTTGCTGCCTTTTGCACATTTTCTTTTTCTTTTTGCAAAAATACCTCTAAATCTTCTTTTGCTAAGAGGTAAAGGTTACTCAAAATACTGCTGCTGCCCGCCACCACATTCCAGTAGCAAAAGGCAACTGGCGGTACTTCCTGACCTAGGGCATAGGCCTGTTTTTGTGAAAAAGGTAAAAAGGAAAGGAGAGCAGCCGTTAGCTCATGAGATTCTATTAGGATATCATAGATTTCTTTTACCACCTGCGGATTTCGCCCAAAAGTAAAACCAATCCACTCACGGGTTATCTTCTCCATGTCTGCATTAGGATTTTGCACTATTTTTGCTGTCGCATAAAGATTGGCATCCATCCACTGCCACAATCCTTCTTTTAAGTAAAACATATAGGGACCTTGAAAGAGAGGGCCACCAGAATGACTCCAAATCCATGCTCCCATTATGTTCTGGTTTTTCTCTAAGAAAAGTCGGTAGGCATGTTGGTAATGGGGAGCTACATAATTGGGGAAAATGGTAAATGCTTCAAATTCTCTTCTTGTCTGGAATTCCACAATACGCTTTTCTTTTCCCACAAATAAGGTCGGATTTAAAGGTAGATTCGTCCAGAAATCGCCCCGATTGTATTTTGTACTTACAATTAAATTCTTGCTCTCAATACCCTCAAGCACCTCAAGATATGCCTGCGGGACGGTGTGCATTTTGCCCACCTCTCCAATACCAACTGCCCAAGAGCGAAAGATAATCTTACGGTTATGCTTCTCTGCTATTTGAAGGAAAATAGAAAGCATTTTCTTAACAGAAGGCTTTGTTTTAACCAAAAGCTCACTCCAATAGTCCCAACCTTGTTGGCTATAGATACGCCCTGCCTCACCGATGCGTATCATGAGGCCATAAAGTTTTGGAAAATGAGTGAAGAGTTCGTTGAGCCCCGCTCCATAGATTTTCCAAAACTCCGGGTTTTCTACATCAAGCCCAATCCCTTTCTCTTTCAGATAATCTACCAAGGGTTGTGAAAGAACCACCATGTCTGTGGTAAAGATCACCTTTATGCCATAGCTCTCTGCGATAGAAATGACTTCAGAGAAAAGCTGGCGAAAGATCCTGTGTCTTTCGAGATACTGCGGTTGCTTTTCGTAGACACCATACTCGGCAAAATCCACCAACTCAATGTAGCCAGGCATCTCCACTGCATTAAAACCATATTTGCGCAACTGGTTTAGATGGCGGCGTAGGTCATCCTTAAAGCGTTCCCACTCTTCGAGATTGTAATAGGGGGGATCTTTGCGAAAAAGCCGAGCAAAACGAAAGCCATGGTGGGAATAATCTGAAAACCATAGAGAAGGATCCTGGACAAATCCCGCAATACCCGTATCACCCATGATAAGGGGTTTTTCATACCGACTCAAATCGACCGGCTTGCTTTTTTCTTGTGCTGCCGGTTGAGCCGAGCTAATCTTTACTTTTAAGAAGCTATTAAAGGCCACACCAAAGAGGATTGCGACAACAAAGAGAGCCAAGATAAGAAGAATGTTTATTGCTTTTGCCATAGAACTAACCTATCATTTTGATTGTCATGATCCTTTTTTTACACTTGCTTTGGGTACCTCGCGGGTTTTTAGCTCTTTTATCGTACTCGAAAAACATAAATTGCCCCTGTGGGGATTGACCCATGATCTGGATCAGGTTTTCCATTTTGATTCACAATATCATTGTCATCAGAGGCCTCCCCTGGTGCTCCGGCAAACAAAAATGACCCAGATAGGGCAAGAGAAAGACCCATTTGATCATACCTCTCCGCATTCGAAGCTTTGAGATACGCATCCTGGCGCCAATTGCCCAGATTGTCTTTTTTAAAGATGTAAACCGCACCCGAATTTTCTGCATGTGTATCGTTCGATGCGTCGCCATCGTCCATATCTATGCCCCGAAAGTCGGCCTTTTCCCCTGGGGCTCCCACGGCAATCAGGGACCCCGATACAGCAACACTCTGACCAAAGCGCGAATTTTGCTGTACATTGGATGGTTTTAAGTAGGCATCTTGATACCAGCACCATGATTCTCCCGCTGGTATCGTGCAATGTTGCCCACTACGATCACGCTGGTAGATATACACAGCCCCAGATCCAGGAGCACTATCTGGGGAAGTCGCAGCCTCGCCATTGTCATTATCTAATACACTATCCATCGGTTCCCCATAGGCTCCCACTGCCACCGTACTGCCGGATATGCCCACTGCCGAACCAAAATAGATATTCTCCCTACCATTTGAGGGCTTTAGGTAGGCATCTTGATACCAGCACCATGATTCTCCCGCTGGTATCGTGCAATGTTGCCCACTACGATCACGCTGGTAGATATACACAGCCCCAGATTCACTAGCCGAAGTATCAGAATCAGCTTGGCCATTATTGTTCCAAATACTGGTCTCACGAGAATCTTCACCGGGAGCTCCCACTACCACCGTACTGCCGGATATGCCCACTGCCCAACCAAAATAGATATTCGCTCTGCCATTTGAGGGCTTTAGGTAGGCATCTTGATACCAGCACCATGATTCTCCCGCTGGTATCGTGCAATGTTGCCCACTACGATCACGCTGGTAGATATACACAGCCCCAGAACCACTAGCCGATGTATCAAAATCAGCTTGGCCATTGTTATTCGTGATTTGCGTTTCATTGCTCGCTTCCCCAGCTGCCCCAACCACTACTGTGTCACCAAAAATGGCAAGCGATGACCCAAAAATTTGGTCTCCCTCTGCATTGGAGGGCTTTAGGTAGGCATCTTGATACCAACAAGAATCTTCCCCAGGGGGGATAGTACAATGCGACCCCGTTTTGTCTCGTTGGAAAATATAGACAGCCCCTACCGCAGCCCCATCATTTGTGGGGCTGACATGCCCATTGTTATTCACAATCGTACGCGATAGCGAACCATCGCTAAGCGCAGAGACCACCACGGTGTCTTGCCAAGAAGCCACAACATTAGCATACTTGTCGTCTTGCTCAACGTCCGGCGTTTTTAGATAAGCATCTTGAAACCAATCTAAATCGCTATCACACCTCACAAGGATATCGCTGACATGGCTACCCTGAATTTGCCCTTCACCATTTTCTACAACACATATTTGATTTTGAGGATTTTGCGCTATGCTTACGACGTAATTTTCTCCATCAGCTAGCTGCCCAGAAAACTGGAATGGGCCATTTGATCCACGAGAGAGAAGCTCTTCCCCGTTTTTTTGCAAGATAATCACGCCGTTAAGACCTGATATAATACCCCCTATAGTATATAGGTTCGGGGGGTTGTTTGCCTCTCTTGAGTGGTCAAGGGATACCACTGCTTCGCTTGGTTTCTCAGAATTTTCCTCTTGATCTGCCTGAGCCAAATAACTTTTACAAAAAGAAAGGGAAAAAAGTACAGTGAAAACCAGAGGTCGAGAAATCATCACTTTCCCCATGAAACCTCCTCGATGCATTCCCTCCCATGGCTACTCAGACTATATGCCTTGGTCCCATCATCTCGTGAGAGACGAATGTTGAGTCTCTTTTTTTACAAATTTTTTTCCTAAAGTGCCAAAATTTTCATCTCACTCAAAGAAAAAACCCAAAAAATACTTTTCAGCCAAAGCCGTGCTAGAAAAAAAAGATATGTCGAAAATAGGTCGCTTTGTCTATGCTATACCCTTCGTAATCTTTGGCTCTTTTCATTTTTTAGCAGGGCCTCAAATGACCGAGCTTGTTCCCTCTTGGCTCCCAGCCCCTCTTTTCTGGGTATATTTTACGGGTTTGGCCCTTATAGCAGGTGCTCTCGGCATCATGCTAAACCGTTTGGGCTATTTTGCTGCTCTTGGACTTGCTCTCCTTCTCTTTACTTTTGCTCTTACTGTACACCTACCGCGACTTTTCCATAAAGACACAGCCCAACTAAGTATAATCGGCTTTCTCAAAGACATAGCACTTGCAGGCGCAGCTTTACATATCTCGACGTCACTTCGGAAAAGATGGTGATTCTTGAAATTCAAAAAAAGACAAACCCGTAGGGGGGACATGTACCCATTCCGCTACGGTCCAATATCCCTGAGCACTGCGTCGGGCAAAAGCTGTGGAGCGCGTCCCATACAAAGCACCTGCAATAAAAGGGGAGGACAAAAAATGCTCAATTAAGGGAGGATAACCTGTCTTGGGCAATTCTTCGCCTAATGGAGCACGACTTTTATCAAGCAACATGGACATCCAACTTTCTTGAGAAAAATCACGGGCTGCCAAAAGCTTATTGGCTTTATCCTGTATTAAGCGTACCTTAAACCACGGCTCGCCAAACTTCCCGTTTGAGAGTACGTAGAGCCCACCTGCCAGCTCTCTTGAGCTATCACGGTTTGAGATGTAGAAAAGCCGCATATCCGTGCTTAGGAGAAGATGGGCACCCCCAGTTTTTTGCAAGAGCCTCTCACAATCAGAAAGGTCAAGTTGACCCCCCAAGAAAAGACGCAAAATCTCACCTCGGGATAATTCTTTTTTCACAGCTGGTCTTTCTCGAAAATTCAAGACAAGCCCCCAGCGTCCTTGTGGGTGAAAACCAAGCCAGGTACCACCCTTTGCAAGATCACGACCGGCCAAAAAACCCTCCTGCCACCAATGCATGGCCCTAGCAGGCCGGCGATAAAACTCATCCCGATTGGCAGCCAAGACAACAGGGTATTGCTCGCTTAATTTAAAGGCAAGAGCTACAAGGCACATGAGAGTTCATTATGGATTTCCTGAACCACTTGCTCAGGACAGTTTGACCTTGTTATAGGGCGCCCTACCACAATATGGTTAGCCCCAGTGCGCAAGGCGTCTCCTGGCGTAGCCACTCTCCTTTGATCATCCGCCGGCATACCCAAGAGCCGTATGCCGGGATTAATAATTAAGAAAGAAGGGGGAAGCCTTTGCCGCAGACGGGGATTTTCCTTGGCCGAACATACCACTCCTACTCCCCCCGCCTGGCGTGTCTCGAGGGCCCTCCTTAGCACCACCCCACCAGTGCCTGCCCCCCCCTCTTCCGAAGTAAGCACACTGACATTGACAACCCTTGTCGGACTACCCATCAGTCCTGCACATGCAGCCCTTACCGTAGCCTCTGTCCCAAAAACACTTAAAAGATCACATTCATATCCCGCAAGAACTCGACAAGCCCTCTCCACTGTTGCCGGTATGTCATTTAACTTGAGGTCAAGGAAAATTTTTTTTTTCTTTTTTTTGAGAAAGGATATTATGTCTCCTCGGCTTGCAAAAAAGAGTTCGAGGCCCACTTTATACCAAAGGACAAGGTTTCCCAAGCGCCGAACAAGCTTCTGGGCTTCCTTTAGGTTATTAAAGTCAAGGGCAACGATAAGATATTCCTGGGCCGCCTCACTCCTCTTCTGCGGCATAGAAATCTTCACCTTCTTCCTGTCCCTGATAGGTAATGCTGACAATCTTATCGAGCATGACGACATCTAAATTGCTCTTTAAGTCGCGATTTACGCGAACTAACTGCAATCGACCATCGGTTCTCACAAGTACACTTTGCAAATTTACAAATTGGGCAATAAGCTCAGAATTCACGCTGCGTAATTTCGATAGATCAAGCTCAACAATAAGATTTTCCGTAGGCCGAGAAGCTATCTCGTCGTGGAGTTTTTCAAGATAACGAATAAGGTTGATGAGCCCAAGTTGGTTATCTTGCTCTTCAACGGCAAGTTGCCAGAGTTTATCTGACTTCGTGATTTGCATGCTCCGGCCTCCATTAAAAAAATACCCTGTACATCCTTTTTTACAAAGACATTGAGGGCTTGTATTGGTTTTAAAAATTTCCTGGGAAAAATGATTAGGGCCCTGAGAAAAAAATGGTTTACATTATAGATGGGCAACGTCTAATTAGAGAGGGTTCTCATGAAAAGAAGACTCTCAATTCTCGTTTTTGGGCTGAGCCTTGCTTGTGCTTCGGTGCCCAAATTAAATAAGACCCAGATGCTTTTATATATGGAAAATGGGAAACATGATGAAATGATTGCTTTTTACAAGAAAGTCCAGTGGAGGCTCTACGAAGTAAACGACCACGAAAATATCAAGTTGAAGGGCTCCGAAGTAGTGGAGCTCTTTGAAATTAGCAAACGTTGCTATGAATATATGCAAAAAGCAAATGAAATGATGTTTTCTGGGGGAGAAGTTAATCCGCGACTTATGCTTTTGACTTCTGCCCAGCTTAAGAGCTTGCGGGAAAAATTTGAGGAAAATCTATCCGTTGTGTGTGGAAAAAGCCTTCGGGAAGGTGATTATGTAGAAACAGGGGTCTCCCTATTTTTTAATCGTCATTTTTATCCCTTTCTGTATACGAAATACAAGGCAGCCCTGGCAGCCCTGGCTTATCTAGAACAGGTGAAAAAACAAAGAGAAGAAGAGACCAAATTACCAGAAGAAGCATGAAGTATCTGCCTTGCTTATTTTTTTTGGTAGTTGCCTGTCGCTCTGTTGAAAAAAAAACAGAAACCCACGCTGAGTTAAAAAGTTCAGGAAGTCCCGTTCTAGAAGCAGAGTTCACAGAGGGTTGGATCTCAGCCGAAAAGGCGCAAGCCCTATACCAAGGTACCTTAGATACAATGGCGGCGGAAGAAGCTCGGGAACGTCTTGCCTGGCTCATGCTCCTTGAATACTATGAGCTCCAGCGTGGGGATCGAGAAGCGGCAAGAGCTCTTGCTAAATCAGCTTTTTTTCATAAGCTCGGCCATGAAGAAATTAAGGAGCAAGAGCTTCGTGGCAAAAAACTTGTGTTTAT
This sequence comes from Leptospiraceae bacterium, assembly GCA_025055765.1. Classification (GTDB taxonomy): domain Bacteria; phylum Spirochaetota; class Leptospiria; order Turneriellales; family Turneriellaceae; genus JANWWS01. The sequence continues at coordinate 27,930 of JANWWS010000049.1, forward strand.
CTCAAAAGAAAAAAAAGGTCTAAGAGATGAGTGGGAGGCTTTTTTGCCAACTTTGGAAGAAAAATACCCCTCGCTTAAGGCAAGACGGCTTAAAAAGCGTTAGCCTTGCTCTATTGTTTTTCTCTTTTGCGGCAATTCATGGAGTCGAGCAAAACGATCCCCGAGAGGTTTTCCTGCGCAAGGAGCTTCCTAAATATGAAAATAAAAACTTTTGCCTTGTTACAAACCAAGCAGGACTTGGCCGTTATTTGCTTTGGCCCCCCCTGCAAGACGGCGAGCCCACTCGCTTACACGAAATTTTTAAAGACAGCTCAAACCGTTTAGGAGAGGTCTTTACAGCAGAACACGGCCTTAGTGGCCAAGAATCGGAGGAAGGCAACAATTTGCCTCTTTTGTATAATCCCAAAAGCATATATAGGCTTAGGGAAAGCGACATCGCTTTTTATATCCAAGCATGTGATGTTATTGTCTATGACCTACCGGATGCTGGGGTAAGACCCTATACCTATCGGACCATTGCGACGACTCTTTTGCGCAGCCTACACCAACATGGCCCGGAGAAAATATTTCACCTAATTGATGTCCCGAACCCCGCAAGTCACTTAGGTATTGCTGGACCGGTAGCCCAAAAAGAAAAATTCTCGATTCTTGGAGAAGAGGAGATCCCCCACCTACCCTACTATACCTATGGAGAATTGCTTCAGTATTATGTCTTTAAAATGCAGCTACGGGTAAAGTTATACGTTCAACCTCTTAATGGTTATCGGCCAGGACGCTTTTTCTTAGAGCAACGTTTCTCGTACTACCCCCCCTCACCCAATCTGCCGCATTTCCGCTCCCTTCAGTGTTACTGGATGATGGTTTTTTTTGAGGGCACTTACCTTGAAGAAGGCCGTGGTACAAAAGATCCTTTTTGTACTTTTGGCCATCCTGAATTCGACCCCCGTGACGTCCCCCCGCCTATGGGAGGGGTTTTGTTTGTCCCATTTTCTTTTGTGCCAAGCTCTGGCCGCTACAAAAATAAATTAGTACATGGCTATCGGTTGGAAATCCCTGACCCTTGGGAATACAGGCCCGTCGAAGCGGCTTATAAATTATTGCTTTATTTAAAGAAAAGATATCCAGAGCTAAACCTTTTTAAAACCTATCCAGGTGGTTATTATTCTTTAGATGAGCTATGCGGAACCGAAAGCCTGCGCAGAGCCGTACAAAGTGAAATACCGTATGAGGAGTGGCTTAAGAATGAAAAACCCAAAATAGAGCTATTCCGCAAAAATATGAAACAGCACCGCATTTACTGATGCCACGGCCATTAAAGGAACTATTGCCTCTTTACCAAGAACCACTGCTAGCCAGCCACCGCGGTTATGGAAAGATGGGGAAAATCCCCGAAAATACTTGGCCTGCATTTGAAGAAAGCACAAAGCTTGGCTTTTTAGCCCATGAGCTCGATGTACGTCGCACGAAAGATAGGGTTGCCCTTCTTTTCCATGGACCTCTTTTGGAACAAGTCTCTGATGGCACGGGACGCATGGAAGATAAAACCTATGAGGAACTAAAAAGACTTAATTTTGCCCACTATCTTGCCTATTACCCCCGAACCCCTCCTACTACCTTAAAAGAATACCTGCAAAAAATACCGGAAAATGTCTTAACCAACATTGAAATGAAAAGGGATTTTGGAGATTTTTCTCCTGGTCTTGAAGAAGCCGTAGTTGAGGCTATCTATAATACCAATTCTCAAAAAAGAGTTTTTATCAGTAGCTTCAATTGGTACTCGCTTTTTAGGTTAAGAAAGTTAGCAGGTGAACTTGCCCGGGGCCTCTTACTTGATCGTGGACCTTTTTTTTCCATCCGCAAAATCTTAGGATGTCTTTTAGCGAAGCCAGACCTACTACACCCCCATTATAGTTTCCTCACAGAGAGAACAATCAAAAAACTGCAAAAGCAGGGCTATGCCCTCGTTGCCTGGACAGTCAACGATGTAGAGAAAGTGCGCTGGTTTTTTCAAAAAGGGGTGCAGATTGTTATAACCGACAATATGGAACTTATAAAGGAAAAACTCCTTTAATTAGGCTCGAGCCGATAGATCTTTCCCTCCGTCATTTCAATAACATAAAGCTCCCCATCCTGATCGCGGCCAAAAGATGACAAAAGACCTGGTAAAGTGATAAGTAATTTTTTCTGGGGATTTTTTTCCTTAAGATTAGTATACCAAATTTTGCCCGACATACTGTCGCCAAAGACATACTTGCCATGCAAAAAAGGAATTTTTTTCCCAGTATAGACTTCCCCGCCTAGGATACTTTGCCCTTCTTCATGGGTGTACTCCAAAATAGGCATGACGAGACCTTCTTTTGGGCAATTTGTTTTTGGTTGAAAACAGTGAAAGCCTTCCATAATATTCCAGCCATGGTTTTCACCTGCTTTGACAATAGTAACCTCTTCATATAAGTCTTGGCCTACGTCTGCCACAATAAGCTCCCCCTCAGGAGAAAAGCTCATGCGCCATGGGTTGCGTAGTCCCAAAGCAAAGATTTCCCCTCGGTAATTCGTTTTTTTCACAAAGGGGTTATCGGGGGGGATTTCATAACCCTGGGGACCATCTACCTTTAAACGTAAGATTTTACCCAAAAGAGAGGCTGGGTTTTGCGCATACCCACGAGGATCTCCGGCACTGCCACCGTCACCAGTGCCTAAATATAGCATGCCATCGGGGCCAAAAAGTATGGTGCCCCCATTGTGGTTAGAAAAGGGCTGACGAATCTCCAAAAGCACCTCTTCTTGCCATTTTAATTTCAGATCTCTCAAAGAGATTATTTTATCTGTGAGCGAGGGCAAAACCGTGCTGTAACGGGAAAGTACGGTACGCCGGGGATTGGCGCGTGAACTATAGATATACATCCTGCCACTTTTGGCAAAATCAGGAGAAAAGGCGAGAGACAGCATACCCTCCTCCCAACCTTGGGAGAGAGTTTTCTCAATTTCGTCTAGCAAAACTACCTTCTCCCCGCTATTTTGAGAGACCAAATAAACAAGCCCTCTTTTCTCCACAACAGCAAAGAGCCTGCCAAGCCGAGGATATACCATGGGAAATGGCTGCATGTCCACAGGCTGCCTAAAACTTTGCTCAAAGGCTGGCGTAAGACGTACGAGAGATTTGGTAGGGGGCAATGACCAAAGAGAGCTAATTAGAAAGATGGCGCACCAAATCAAAGAAACGGTCTTCATAGTCCTCAAAAAGGCCATAGCGCTGTAAGGTATTCGCTAATTCGCTAAGATAAGCACGGTTTTCCCTTGCCTCTGCAAAAAGTATCTCAATTTCCTCTCTCTGTTTTTCTTCTGGTGTTTTAAAAAAGCCTCTTTCTTCAAAGTCTAGGAAGTTACCTGGGGCTGAGCGGCGGATAATGTCTGCCGTAAGCCGAAGCACCCCAAACATCCATAGGTCGTCAGGAGTGCGCAAAATGGCCTGCTTTATGTCTTTCTCTGGGATATCCCGACGTATTTTTTCCACAAGCTCATCACTGGAAATGTCTAGGTCTTTTTGAACATGAAGGGTATTAATCACTTGGTAGCCCAAAACACGCAGAGTATGCCACAGCTCAGGGTTGTCCCTGCGGAAAAGCTCTAGAATATGGGGAGAAAAACCTTGAAAAGCCTCTTCCGGGGTGTAGGGGGTTATAATAACTGGTTTTTTACACAAAAGATGGCCCTTTCTTAACCTGCTACCCGTCTCCAGGGGAGAGATAATATTGTATTCGAACTCTGTGTCCCAGAAGGTAAAGATACGTTGGGTAGGTCGTCGGATGATACGGGTAAGTCTTATGGCACGCATTAACTCAAAGTTTTCCATAATTTATTAGACGAGTAACATGCCGAGCTCCCATTCGGATTTTGGGTTTTCCCGAAGTTGACGACAGCGTTCGAGATACATCTTCGCCACCTTATCTTCGGCATAAACTATGAGGGACTTGGCAAAAAGCTCCTCTGCTCGAGCATAGTCTTTTTCAAGATAATGAAAAATTCCTCTTTCGAAAATACCTTTCGAAAGAGCCAGGGCATCAGCTACCTCGGGAGAACGCGCCGACAAAGCCTCAAAAACCGTCACGGAATAGGTTTTACCCTTTACCCTTACCTGACCCAGCATGCGGTAGTTGATGTCCGAGACATCCGTTAGCTGCTGGAAAAAAACCTCACTCATGACGACAGGGGTTTCGAGAATGCGCGATAATTCCTGGAGGCGAGCTGCTAAATTTACCGCATCTGAGATTACCGTAACATCAACCCTCTCTGCCTCTCCTAAAACCCCCAGCATCACCTCACCATAGTGAATGCCGACGCCAAACTCCACTGGAGGATAATTTTCTTTAATTTTAGCTTCGTTATAATTTCGTAGTTCTTCCTGAAGTTGAATGGCCGCCTTAAATGCCAGTTGCGGGGAGGTCGGGAAAAGAGCCATAAACCCATCCCCCAAAAATTTATCAATAAAACCCTGGTTTTTCCGAATAATTGGCCCCATAAGGGATAGATAAGAGTTTAAAAAATTAAAATTTTCCTCGGGAGAGAGCTTTTCGCTAATACTGGAAAAATTGCGCATATCGGCAAACATAATAGAGAGTTTCATATTAAGCTGAGTTCCACGCTCTACTTCCGTAATTTCTCTTTTGTTTAGTAGCTTAATTGCATCATAGGGGACAAAACGGTGTATTGCTTGGTTTACCTGCCTTAACGTTTCATTTACCTTAACCGTCTCCACATATTTGAGTGAGTTCATTTTTCCCATGATGTATGTTTGAATGAATTGAAAAATAACAAGCCCTAGCGGCAGCTGGTAGTTGTGAGTACCCTTGCGATTTTCGTAAATATCATGTATGGCAAAAGCAGAAAGCATAATAAAACCCGCAACAAACACTCGTGCCATGGGTCTTTTGCGCCGCATCGCTTGCACCAAGAGCACAATATAATAAGCAATTAAGACAAGCACAAAGAGATGAAAAACTGCTCGTGCCCATGATAGTTTGGTCACTGGTAAAATAAAGAGAGTTGAAAGGAGCATAGCTGTCACCGCAAACACAACACTCAAAGTAAGTTTTGTAATCTCCTTTGGAAAAAGCGCATGCATATAGAAACTCAAAAGAGCTGGGGATAGATAAATCGTCACATAATCAAGGTATAGCAAAAATCCAAAAGGAAATTGCCACAGCTCTTGCAAAACTTGCAGGCCAAAAAAAGTGGTTCTCATACCAATGACTAGCGCAAAAAGACCAAACGCTAAGAGATAACGCTCTGAGCGCCGCAAGGTAAAATACAAAAGGTGAAAAAATCCCAGAGAAATAAGAATGGCAGATAATGCTGCCTCATAGACCAGCCGGCGCCTTAGAGTACGAGACAACTCCTCGTGGGGACCAAGCAAAATAGGCTCAAGAATACCCCCAAAACGGTCATCGGAAAAATTCGAAATGTGCAGGGTCAGGAAATTTTCTTCTTGCGATACCACAAAGGCCTTAAGCTGGCTTTGCCAGGCTGGCTCTTCTTCGTTTTCATTTTTCCCAGGACGACCTACTTCAAGTAAAAGTGTGTTATTGAGGTAGAGTCGATAAGCAGAACTAAGACGTCCCAATTTTAACGCATAAACCTGTCCAAGTTCAGAAGGCGCAAAAAGAAGCTTTATGCGCAAAGTAGCAAAACCCACACCAGCGGGAAATAAATCCGGCCGTGCCTGCCACCAACTTTTTGGTACTTCAATAATTTCCCCTTTTTGGCCTGTGTCTGCGGGATCTAAAAAAACAGAAGGAAAAACCTGCCAATGGCCTTGCAATTTTATAATCTGCCCTGGGCTCTGGCTGACATCAAGAACCCCTTCCCTTACCTGGGCCCACAGAGGCTTGGCGACGAGAAAAAAAACGAAAAGCAGGGCTCTTGGAAACCCAAGTTTCGCCATAATGGCAAAAATAAAATAATAGTTAGAGCGACAAATACATTTGCTTAGTTATCTCATTTCTTTTGGGCATGGGCAAATGAGCTTTACAAAAAAGCTGGTGGCTTTTAAGGGTTCATGTGGTTAGCAAAGGAATTGTGTTTGAAGCCAAGGTAGTAGCCTTCTTAGAAAGGCAAGGATATACGATTCTTGGTCGAAACAGACGCATTGCCTCCATCGAGATCGACATTTTAGCAAAAAAAGAAATGGGGGATGAAGAGCATTTTTACTTTGTCGAATGCAAATCATCGCCGACAACTGGCTACCCCCTCATGGGCCGCCGACAAAAGGAGCGTTACTTGAAAGCTATGGCGACTTTTCAAGCAGAGAGAGGAGAATTTCTCAATGTCCATCTGGCGCTCGCCTTTCCGGATGAGCTAACCGGCGAAGTCTTGTTTATCCCTGATTACTTTGCATAAGGAGCTTTAGGCGGTGGGCATAGCGCACCCTGTCGGGAACAGGTCTTAGATTCTTAACAATGCCAAGCCAAGAGAGTACCTTTAATAAGTAATAGGTAAGGTCAATTTCATACCAAAACCACCCCATACGGGCGCTATGTGGGTAAAAGTGATGGTTGTTATGCCAACCCTCTCCCATGGTGGTGAGAGCCAAGAACCAATGGTTGCGCGAATTATCCCCTGTTTCATAACGTTTCTTACCAAGAACATGGGTTAGGGAATTTATGGTAAAGGTGGAGTGATAAAGAATGATCGTACTCAAGAAAAAGCCAATCCATAGGGCGGAAAACCCGCCTATGAGCCAAACGGTAAAACCGACTACCCAAGGGGGAATGAAATCATATTCATTTAAGAAGCGGATTTCGGGGTATTTGGCAAAATCCTTGATCTTTTCTGTGAGAGTTCTTTTGTAGCGCTTATCAAAAATCCAGCCAACATGACTGTACCAAAAACCCCTTTGTTTAGGGGAATGGGGATCTAGGGGAGTGTCGCTTAATCGATGGTGTTCTCGGTGGTGGCTTGCCCACCACAACACGCCTTTTTGACCAGAGCTTTGCGCCATGAAAGCAAAGATAAACTGCCAAAAGCGATTCAATTTAAAAGCTCGATGAGAAAAATATCGATGGTAGCCGGCGGTGATAAAAAACATGCGCACAACGTAAAGCACCACACAGATAATCCAATCTACAGGCTTTACTTGCGTAAAAAAGGCAAATAAGGGGAAAAAATGCATGACAAGGAACATTTTTTCCCCACTGAGATGGGTGTTGAACCACGAAAACCCCTTGGTAACAAAACGCGACATGCGAGCCATCATGAGCTACCTACCTGAAAATAGGAGGCTAAACTTCCTAAGAAGTTGCAAAAATATATGATTTTTGTCCAAATTTTTTATAAAACATTGGACACAAGTAATAGATTTTTTTAAAAAGTGGACGGGATAGTTGAGAATAATTATCATTCTCTTGTGATTCTGTGCCATTGTTCTCAGATCAACGAAAAAGCTTTGCTTGATTACCTAGCCCGCTATGGTTGCACCCTGGAGGAGGCATGCCAGCATCTTGGAATTGGGCAAGGATGTCAAAAATGCGAAGAAAGCCTCCTCGAATTCCGCAAAAAGTATAGTCTCGGCTTCAAGGAGGAGGTACCTGTTTAATGGCGGGCGCTGACCAGGGTTGTTGGATCCTTTCCACACGTGCTCTCACGGCAAGGTGGCTGCCAGGCATGAGCGAAAGATCCGAAAACACACATAGGTAGCTGGCTTGAGAGGGATTTCCAGCAAAAACACGTATGCGCTCATAAAAGGGAATTTGCCCACCTGCCATAGGGCAAAAATAAGGCGGGCGCATATTTGGTGGCTCCTTCAAAAGCTCTTCCCGCTCAAAACTCACGAAAAATCCATAGCCACTAAAACCCTCTTCCCGATTATCGCTTTGAAAACTTATCTCATAACCCCCCTGGCTAGCCATGATTTGAAGATCAACGGGTGATTGGATAATTTCGTAGAGCTGAAAGACTTCACTTGCGCAGTATGAGCACAAAAGGAGTAAACTCAATAGCCAATAGCGACCACTAATAAAAAAGGGCATAAACTAAATGGCCAGCAACCAAAAGCATTAGGAAAGGCGTTAAGTAACGCATGGAAAACTTGTAAAAATAAAACAACCAAAGGGGATAGTGGAAAGCAGTAAATTCCGCCTTAAGCAATTCCGGCTGCACCCGATATCCGATAAAAAGAGTAATAAAGAAACCTCCCAAAGGCAAAAAGAGGTTACTTGCTATGCGGTCAGCCCAAGTTAAGAATTGATCTACACTTAGCGCAGAGGGAATACCCAACAAAAAGGCCGAGAAGAACACGAGGCTTGTGGCTTTGGCACGCGAGTATTTCCATTCATCGACAAGATAGCTAACGGGCACTTCCATGAGAGAAATGGAAGAAGTAAGTGCTGCAATAAAAACCAAGAGGTAAAAAAGAAGGGTTAGAAAACCACCAAGGGGAAATTTTTGCAACTCGAGAGGCAAGGTGGTAAACAAAATACCAATGCCCTGACTTGGACTCATCCCATAGACAAAGATAATAGGGAAGATCATGAGACAGGCCATTAAGGCAATAAGAGTATCCATCACCACTACCCAAATAGCATCACGGATAACGTCACTGCTCTTACTCATATAAGAACCATAGGTCATCATAGCACCCATACCTAAGGAGAGAGTGAAGAAGGCATGGCCCAGCGCTTCTAAAATAGAGTTGGGCTTTAGCTTTTTGGGCTCTCCCGAGAGCATAAAGCGTACGGCTTCCTGCTCTTTGTCGAGCATTAGTGAATTTACCATAAGAATTAGCACAAGCAAAAAGAGGAGGGGCATGAAGACCCGAACGGATCTTTCAATTCCCCCCTTAATGCCTCTAATTATTATTAAGAAGGTAAGAGCCATGAAAACCAAATGCCAAAAGATAACACGGATTTTATTGCCAAGAAAGTTTTCAAAAAGCTGTGTTGAATAAAGGGGCAAAAGCAATTTATTTTCCCAGGAAAGGTAGTCTTTTTGCTCTTTCATTTTGGCAAAAAAATAGTTCTCCCAGTAAAGAGCACGCTTGTTTTTCTCAAGATGGGAAATTAGCTGTTCTTTGTTTAGACGCTGAAAGAGATTGGCAATCTCCTGGGCTGGGTAGCTCCCCTCTGAGATTAATCTTGCATCAAGCATTAACCTTTGTCGCTCCTCATCCGTTAGTTGGCGTCCCAAAAATTCTTTAAGAGCTTGTTTTCTAAGCTGTACCTGAGTCGCTTCTCTCTCAAGGAGCTCCTTCTTTACCTCGTAGGGAATTGCCCGAAACTCCCCGACGAGGGCTTTTAGGCAATACTCAAGACTCCATCCGGCGACCACAGAATAATAGCTTAAAATTAAAAAAGCGCTAATTACCCCCAGAGCACCGACATAACGGTACGAGGAGTGCGCTCCCGCAAATTTCGCAAAGGCCCCCACGGGATTTCTTTCCGAGAGCTTTCCAAGCCCTATTTCACTAATCATCATAGGAAATCCGATGAGTACAATACAGGTTAAGTAGACCAAAATAAAAAGCCCCCCTCCATTGTCGTAAGTAATATAGGGGAATTTCCAGAGATTTCCCAGACCAATAGCAGAGCCCGATGCCGCTAAAATAAAGGCGAGCTTCCCAGACCAATGTTCACGACGCATTAGGGCTTATCGTGAAGGGCAAAAGGTTATGTCAAGAGCAAAAGGGTTGAAAGTGGCTAAACCCTGGGAAAAACGTTACTCTTTCTTGAAGTGTTCTTGACGGTTACCCCAGGCGTGGCTTTGCAAAAAATTCCCCAACCTACCCCTGCATTCCCTATGTTCGCCATAGGGAAAGATACTCCTAGCCGCAATGCACGCCAAAAACCTCAAAAAATAGCCTCGGCCATGGTGCGTCTCAAAGCACCTTGGTACTTGCGAAAAATTTGGATACAAGAGACTAATAGCCCAAAGAGACAAGATCCAAACGAGCGCACTTCTTCCTCGCAGGGGTGGATGGTCACTGCCCAATTCTCATGCTAGCAGCTCACAAAGCTACACCTTTGGGCTTAAGAAAGCAAGCGCAAAAAAGGCTACATGAGCTCATTTTGAAGTAGACCACAGCAAAAGTGAGAATCTCTGAAAAGACTTTTCCTCAGCAAGCGATTCTTATAATGAGAATATGCCCCAAAAGCCCCCATTAAAAAAAGAAGAATTACCCTACATACGCGATTTGGAAACAGGCTTTCTTGAAGAGGGTTACTTTTTGCTTTATCGGTTAAACTTAGTCAAAAGCCGCCAAGATAAACCCTACTTAAGACTTATTCTTTCTGATAAGAGCGGACTTATGCCGGCTGTATTTTTTGGAAGCCAGCGCGAGATCGAACACACTTATAAAAAACTACGTAAGGGTCAAGTTGTAAAGATCCAAGGAATTATTGAAGAATTTGCTCAGACATTGCAGATAAAGCTATACAAGATTGAACCTGCATCACCCCCACATGGAGAGCTTAGCCGTTTTTTTAAAAGAACACCTCACGACCGCCGCAAACTCCACCGTCGCATGAGAGATCTCTTAAATAGTCTCGAGCGAGAATCTCTAAAAAACCTATGCCTGAGCTTTCTCAACAACCGTGAGTTCTTGCGCCTTTTTCTCGAAGCCCCTGCCTCTCGTGTGGTACACCACGCTTATGTGGGGGGTCTTTTAGAGCACACCCTACATGTTATGGAACTATGTGACAGCTATAGCCGTATTTTCCCTTGGGCCGAGCGGGATCTGCTCATCTCGGGAGCATTTTTGCATGATATTGGTAAAGTGGATGAATACGAATATCTCTTTCAGGCTATCGAGCACACCTCAAAAGGGAAACTTAAGGGCCATACCCTTTTGGGTTACGAGAGACTCCAAGCAATGTTACAACATTATCCTCTAGAAGAGCCTCTGCGTTTAAAGGTAGAACATATCCTCCTTGCCCATCAGGGCCGCCGTATCTGGGGTGCCGTGGAGGAACCACGTTTTCTAGAAGCCTACCTAGTCCACGCAGCCGATGCAACGGACGCCTCCCAATTTATTTACTCAGAGCCCCGACGAGAAAAGCGCCAAGACCGAGAGTGGAGTGATTATATTAGCTACCTAGGACGCGATATCTATCTCGGTTAAGAAAAAGAAGCCCCAAAGCGAGAACAAAAAGAAGCAAAGAGACAATCTGGGCTTGACTAAGACCTCCGTAAATTCTGGGGTTCAGGCGTAGAAATTCCACATAATAGCGAAATAGGGCATGCAATAGGAGGTATCGTAGGAAAAGCTCGCCAGCTCTTTGGAGTTTTTGCCCCAAATAGGCTAGAGCATAGGCGAGCAGAGACAAAATCGCCTCCCAAAGAGGGGTGTTGAAGACCCGGAGGTTAGGATTTCCATACCGCTGAACAAGGGACTGCCAGTTCGCCACCCCATGAGGGAAGGCGTGGCAAAGTGGTTCCCCCAAGAAAGGGGGGCATGGAATTCCATAACAGCCATCCCCAGAGAAAAAGCAACCCAGCCTCCCCATCGCATAGCCAAAAGCTAAGGAGGGTGTTAGCTTATCGGACAATTGCCATAAGAGCTCAGGTCCAGGCCTTAGGTAAAGAAGGAGGACCACGGCAGCCAAGAGAAACCCGCCGTACCAATTAAGGCCATGACTAGCCCCCCAGGCATGGTAGGGCTTCTCCAGTTCATAAAAGAGCTGGGCACCCAGGTATCCAGATATCGCAGAAAGCAGAAGAGCGCTTTCAGCAAAAAGGGGTGGCAGAGGTAGGTTTTTTACATAGAATTTTGCGTAGACATAGACTAGTAGGAAAGCCAGGGCGAGAAAAAAACCATAGATTGGCACATCTAGTTGAAAGAATGGGGTATAACCCAGTTGCCACATACAGGAAAAATCCCCATCTATGATGGTAGCTTTTCCACAACCACGGTTTTATTTTGTTCTTTTTCCTTTTTGCTTAAAGTAAAAACCTCTACCGCCATAGCTAAGTTTTTTTCCCGAAGAAAGGTGTGCATTTCACCAAGATCCGTAGTAGTAAAGAAGGCCTGTCCCACACTTTGCAGAAAGCGCACAAAGGCTTGACGGCGGCTTAGATCTAATTCATTTAAAACATCATCTACGAGCAAAAGAGGTATTTTGTTTAGCACCTGGGTAAAATAGCTGTATTGCGCCATCTTCAAAGCCAACACGAGGGTGCGCTTTTGGCCTTGCGAAGCAATTTGCAGCAACTCTGTCTCCGGTTTTTGGGGAGGATGGAATAACAGACGGTCTCGATGAATACCCCAATTTGTCTTTTTGGTCTTTAGGTCATACTCAAAACCCTTCTCCAGGGTTTTGAGGTATTGCATCGGTTCATCCCCCTCAGGAATAGAGGGTTGGTAGGTCATTTCCCAATTATCTTGGCCATTAGAGATAAAATGCAGGTAGTTTTTCAGGTTTGGTAAATAGTTTTGTACAAATTCTCGCCGCTTTTGTATGAGTATTGCTCCAAGACGGGCAAGCTCTTCATCCAGAGCGCGGTACATCAGGGGATCTCGAATGAGCCTTTGGAGGAGGGCATTGCGTTGCTTTAAAACACGCTGGTATTTTTGTAGAGATTCGAGATACAGTGGCATTAAGGTAGAAAGTACTATGTCTAAAAAGCGTCGGCGCTCTTGAGGCCCACCTTGCACGATTTCCAGATCTTCGGGCGAGAAAACAACTAAAGGAAGTCGACCCATATAGTCGGCCAGCTTTGTCACTTTCTCGCGATTTACAAGAAGGCGGCGACCTTGCTTAAGTCCGTAGGCTGCATGCAAATGGAGGTTTTGGCTGTCCTCTTTGATATCGGCGCTTACAGCATAATGTTCTTCTCCCCACCGTATGAGATCCTGGTCTTTGGCTTGGCGAAAGGAGCGCACGAGGGCGATCACCGAGATGGCTTCTAGAATGCTGGTTTTACCCATGCCATTTTGCCCAATAAAAAAGATAATATCCCCCTCAAAATCTAAATCGAGGCTTTCAAAAACCCGAAAATTCGCTAGCTTCAGGTGTCTTACACGCAAAGCCTGGGGCTTTGACACCTTTAGAGCCTAACCGGCATGATCAGGGCCACAAAATCAGGATCCTTTATATCTCGTATAACCACAGGTTTTGCGGGATCGCTTACGCCAAATAAGAGCTCCTCACAGTCAAGACTTCGTACTACATCCATGAGAAAGCTTCCATTTAGGCCCACGAGCATTTCCTGTCCTTCGTAGGCAATGGCCAGAGAAGCTCGGGCGTCTCCCCCATCTCTTGTCGCTGCTTTGAACTCAAGAAGCCCTGATTTAATATTCATTTCAATTGTGTGACCCGGAGGCGCAGAAACGACAACTATTTGCTCGAGAGCGGAGATAAAATCTTCTCGTCGTATGCGGAATTCAATTGGGTTTGTTGATGGTATCACTTTTTTGTACTCGGGGAAGCGACCCTCGAGTAGCCTGCTTTTCATTTCCGCATCCCCACAGCGTAAGTAAATTTCGCGTTGCTCGACGGCAAGATAAGCCGTTTCATTTTCTTCTAATACCCGCAGCATTTCCCGCAAAGCGCGGTGATGGACGACAATATCTCCCTCATGCACAAAACGCACCGGGGTATTAAGTTTTCTCGTGATAGCCGCAAGCCTTCGTCCATCGGTGCCAACTAGGGTAAGATTATTTTCTTCAAAAATAAAACATAGGCCACTAAAGATATAGCGGTTATCCTCTTGGCTTATGCTGTACATGGTTTTGCGAATCATTTCTAAAAGAGTGTCGGAATCTATCTCGGTTAGAGTATCTTTTCGTTCTAGCTCCAATGTGGAAAACTGGTCCGCCACAATCCCCGGAATTTGATATTTAGCCGATAACTCCCCCGAACCATAAATACGCACTAAATACCCCTTTTGGCCTTCGGCCGCTACTTCTTTTTCCTCAACTTCTACAGCAATATCTTTGGAGACAATTTTCCTTGCAATGTCAAAAGAAAGTCTGGCATTTATAAGTACCTCTCCGTTTACTGCATTTTCCACGGGGAGGCTGATACGGACAATATTTTCATTATCAGAGGCCGTAAGATATAGGGTTTTATCAGATACAGTAAGCAACACATTCGAATAAATGCTTTTACTATCGCGCGAAAGAATTATGGTATCAATTTTCGAAATAGCCTTTTCTAAGGCACTTTTTTCACAACGAAATTTCATGCTTCCCCCTGGTTTCTTTTCTGTGGCTAAGTGATAGAGTAAAGCAAAAAAGAGTTGCCTCAAAGCTTTTTCATGAAAAGAGAGCACATGTGGAAGCTAAAAGAAATAGTTATTCACCTCTCGGGCGGCAAAGGGCAGCTCTTCCCTTTATCGCAAGTAACCTTTTTGGAGCTGGAAGAAAAAAAAATAAAACGGGGGAGTCTTTTTTCTGCCAGAGTGTTGACCCAAGATTTGCAGGGTGCCAGTGCCATAGATTTTGTCTTTGATTTCAGTGCTTTTTCGATAGAACGGATTTTTTGTAATGGCTTTCAGAGTTGGACCCTAAGTCGCGAATACGAACCCCATGAAGAAATAAAGCCGTTGCGCCTTTTTTTAAGACCTCTTCTTTTACCATATGGGGAAGCACACTTTTATAAAAGCCGTGCCCCTCTTTATTCAACAGACTATTTCTACCTCCGCAATCAGGAAGATGTACACCTTATAGGCTCACTTCTTGTTCGCCAAGCCTTTACTTTTTTTGCTTATGATGCCACGAAAAAAGAACTTATAGTTACTGTAGATATCCAGGGCAAAGAAGTCCGACCAAAACAAATCATCTTGCAACTCTTTTCAGTGAAGGGGGATCTGCCAAGTTCGTTTAGAGAATACGTAAAGCAACTTGGCATTAAGACAAAAGTTCTCCCTTTTGCCCATGGCTATACCAGTTGGTACAACCTATATAACAAGATTACAGAAAAAGATCTCTTGGGCGTCCTAAAAGCCTATGGGGAAAGACAGATTCCACTTGATTATTTTCAAATTGATGATGGTTGGCAGGCCAAAGTAGGTGACTGGCTTTTGGTTAATGAAAAATTTCCCTCAGGACTTGCCTTTCTCGTAAAGGAAATCCACAAACAGGGGTATCGAGCAGGTCTTTGGCTTGCCCCTTTTATTGCTGAAGAAAAAGCCTTACTGTTGCAAAAGCATGCCCAGTGGCTTTTAAGAGATGAAAGAGGAAAACCTATTAAGGCAGGATTTAACCCTCTTTGGAGTTACACTTTCTATGCTTTAGATTGGGAAAATCGCGAATTTCAAGACTACCTATCGGAAGTTTTTGCAAGAGTATTCCAGGAGTGGAAATTTGATCTCGTAAAACTTGACTTTCTCTACGCAGCCGCTCTTTTACCCTCTGGCGGCAAAACAAGGGCCGAGCGCATGCACGCGGCCATGCAATTTTTGCGAAGGCTCTGCGGCAAAAAGATTATTTTGGGCTGTGGCGTAAGCTTACTTCAGGCGGCGGGGGAAGTTGACTATTGTCGTATTGGTCCCGATGTGGGGCCTCATTGGGATGACAGGTTACTCCGTTTTGCTCGCTTTCACGAAAGGGTCTCCACAGTAAACTCTCTCACGAATACCATTTACCGCAATCACCAAAACCAACTTCTTTTTGGCTGCGATGGGGATGTGTTTATCTTGCGTACCCACAAGCAAAGCGGTAGCCACAAGCCTATATCCCTTTCGCCAGAGCAGCGCTATACTCTCTACCTTGTGAACTATCTTTTTAGTAGCGTCTTTTTTACCTCAGATGATCCTGCCGAATATAGCCCTGCGCAAATGCATCTTTATTACCTACAATTTCCGCGGCCCCACATCACCGTGGAAAGACAAATGTTCTTCAAAAATTTTATTACTGCCCGAATTAGAACGCAAAAGCATGTTTACTTTGTCGCCATAAACCTAGGTGAAAAAAAACAAGAAATCACTCTTGAAGACGGTTTTTGGTTTTGTCGCGAGAAAGCCAGCTTTCACCGTGGGGGTTCTCGGCTAAATCTTTTGCCATACGAAAGCCGTGTATTTTTATCTTTTTCTGCAAAACCCTATAGTTTTGCTGGCAGCCTCTCGCACATTCTACCGGGGAGTGAATTTCAAAAGCTCCAACTCTCGCCAAAAGGGCTACGCTGTGATTATTCTGATAAATGTCGGCTTAGGGAAGCTCTCTTTTTTGTTGCTGCTCCCCTCCCCAAAAGACTTGGGCAAGAATGGCAAGTAGAGAATTTTTTTTGGGAGGGCATCGAATTTTACAAACTTACTCCTATGAGGCTTTTTTAAATTTGCTCTAAGAAATCGAGATCTTTACCATGGGTTTCTTCAAGTAAAGCGAGGCCAACAAAGGCTAGTAAGAAAAGAAAAAATGTCATGATATAAGCTGCCGGTATCATCCCCTTGAGTGGGTCCCCTGTTAATTGCACAGAAATATAGGTGAAGGTGGTGTTCACGGGCACGACAGCACCTCTTACAAAATTTGGGACACTAGTTGCTACAGTAGCTCTTAGGTTTGTGCCAAACTGCTCTGCAGCAATGGTTACAAAAACAGCCCAGTAGCCATTAAAAAACCCAAGGACCGTAAACAAGCTGTAGTAATAGGCGAGGCTTTGTGCGCGCGAATTTAAGTAAAGTAATACTGTTAAAAGATTTAACACAAGAAAAAGCAACACCGTTTTTTTACGCGTCTTTAATAGCTGGCTAAGGCTGCCACTTGCAAAATCACCCAAGGCAAGGCCTAAGTAGGTAAAAAGAATAGCATAGCCTGGATCGATCTCGCCTTTGGCAGAGAGATTCTTACCGTATTCTCGAGAGAAAGTTATTAAGTTACCCACCACAAACCACAGGGGGACCCCAATCATGACAGAAGCAAAAAAACGCCGCAGCCGACTGCGGTTTGAAAAAATCTTAAAGAAAGCCCCTCTTTTGATATCTTTCTTTGCCCGCAACTGGTCAAAAAGCCCGGACTCATATACGCCTATACGTAAAACGAGAAGAGCAAAGCCCATAAGACCACCAATAATATAGGCCCATCTCCAATTGAGCAAATCGCCTACGAGTGCCGCTAAGATAGCCCCCAAGATGCCGGTTCCTGCCACAATCATGGTGCCATAACCCCTTGTCTCCTTAGGCATAAGCTCACTGACCAGGGTAATACCTGCCCCGAGTTCACCAGAGAGACCAATACCCGCTACAAAGCGCAATATGGCATAAAAAGTTATTTCATCCCAGAAAGATTTTTCGGCGGTGTTTGGGATAAGGCCATTTAGAAAGTTGGCCAAGGAATACATAAAAATGCTGCCGAAAAGAACCGAAAGCCTTCCCTTTCGGTCACCAAGAACACCCCATAGGATTCCCCCTAGCAGCATACCCGCCATTTGGAAATTAAGTAAGAGCTCACCGTAGTATTTGAGATCATAATCACTTTCATAGCCTAGGCCTTTAAGGGAAGGGACTCTTACAATACTAAAGAGAACAAGGTCGTAGATATCGACAAAATAACCTAAGGCAGAAACCAAAATAGCCAGAACCGCTCGCTGGCCGCCTGCTCTTTCCAGAAGTCCCATGGCTCAGAGCTTTTTGGTAATTTTTACTGTCAACTAAGAATAGAAGAAAAGGTTAACTGGCTCGGTCGATTAATTCTCCCAATTTTTGCTCAAAATAACTACGGTCATATTTTTCGTCAGGAAAGTCTTCCTCAAAAAGTAAAAGTATATTTTTCCCCACCGCCATTTCTCGGCTTTGGTTGTGCGGGTAAGCATATACTTTAATTGCCTCGGAATCCGAGCGAAAATAAAGCCTTACACGGCTTCCTTCTGACAAGGTCTCATTATTTCCAACATCGATCTTTTTTTTTATAACGTATACACCGCTATATTTTTTTTCAAGTTCTAAAAGCTCTTCTTTTTTAACGAAGCGACCACTGCAAAAGAGTAAGAGTAAAATACATACGACTAGTCCCGTTCTTGGCATCTTGGGCAAAAATAGGAAATTTTTTAGGACTTCAACCCAAATTCGTAAATTTTTTGCGCGAATTTTGCAAATTTTTAAGCATTTTGTGGTTTTATATAAGCAGGAGGTTACATGATTGGCAAAGCGCGTACTTTCACGGTTCTCGGTTATAGGGCCTACCCAGTCGAAGTGGAGTGCGATATTTTAAAAGGTGAGCCTCGTCTGCATATTGTCGGTTTGGGAGATAGCGCAATAAAAGAAAGCAGAGAGAGGTTACGCTCCGCCCTAGCTCAAGGCGGGTTCTTCTTTCCTGCGAAGCCAATCGTGGTAAATCTGCATCCGGCTGATCTACCTAAGGAAGGAGCCCTTTTGGAGCTAGCCATGGCAGTGTCTATTTTAAAAGCAAGTGGTCAGCTCCCAGAACAATCTTTTCCCAAGACAGCTTTTTTGGGATGCTTAGCTTTAGATGGTGCCATAATACCTGGTAGAGGGATTATTGCTGCCTCTATCGAAGCTTGCCGCCAAAAAGATATTGAAGCTTTGGTAGCTCCGGCTCTTATCAAGCAGGAACTAGAAAAAATACCGGGCCTTGTGGTTTACGGGATAGACCATCTAAGAGACCTTTACGCCATCCTTGCGGGAACACTGACCCCTTTTCGCGGGGAACGGCGAAAACAAGGGGTCGCTCCAACAGGACCTGACATGTCCGAGATAGAAGGCCATGAGCTTCACAAAAGGGCGCTTGCCCTAGCCGTTGCTGGTGGGCATCACACCCTGCTCATCGGTCCACCCGGCACAGGCAAGAGTATGCTTGCTCGTTCGGTGGAAAGCATCCTACCCCCCTTAGAATTAGAGGAAGCTCTAGAGGTAACGCAACTTTACTCGGCGGCGAATATAGCCATGGACGGACTTTTAGAAAAACGCCCATTTCGCTCGCCTCATCATACCACCTCTGATATAGCCCTTGTGGGTGGTGGGAGCTATCCCACACCCGGGGAAATATCTCTTGCCCACCGGGGCGTGCTCTTTCTAGATGAGCTTTTGGAATTTAAACCTTCTGTTCTGCAGGCCCTGCGCGAACCCCTTGAGGAAGGAAAAATTACGGTTAGCCGTGCCAAAGGTGTCTTAAGCTTACCTGCCGACTTTACGCTTATTGCCGCCACCAATCCCTGCCGCTGTGGCTTTTTCTTTGGCGGGCACCGTAGCTGCCGCTGCTCTCCCGCCCAAGCTCGCCAAAGGTTAGAAAAAATTTTGGGTCCCTTTGAAGACCGTCTTACCTTTGAACTTGAAGTGTGGCAGCAAGACTTCCCACACAACCAGTATAAGCGAGGCCCCGGCTCGGCGTATTATCGGGAACAAATTCTCGCTGCCTGGCAAAGGATGTTTTTCCGTAATGGGCCAGTAAAAAACGGGCGGCTAAATAGTGCCCAGCTCGTCGCTTATTATGATAAGACACTTCCCAGTTGGCGTAGCCTCGTAAAGGAGCTTTCCCGTAAGACATTGTCCACATACCGATCTAGTTTAAACTCTTTACGAGCTGCTCTTACGATTGCGGATTTTGCCGACCGGGAGGTAAAGGAACAGGACATTTGCGAAGCCTTTAGTTACCGCATGCTTATGCAAAGACTACAGGTTTGGGATGCTGCATAAAATAATTTGACCCCTCACGAGGACCCTCGGTAATTTATATAGAGGAGACTTTATGGCGGAGGGGCTTATGGGGTATGTAGCCCCGAAGGTAATCTCCTGGTTTGGACTTCCTTCCTGTTTTGGAGAACAGGAGCGCTTTGAATTACTAAAGCGAGATATCTTTCTACACGAGGCCCGCTTCGAGGATCTATCCGGCCTGTGGGCCATCAATAGCCGTTTTACCGCTTATGCTTTTAATTTAGACAAAATATTGGAATACCTACCATTTCCACGCCTAGCGGGGGTCATGGTCCTCGCCAAAAGACTCATCGATTACATCTGCAAATTTTGCCCACATAATAGTATAGTACATACACGCATTTTAAATGAGGAAGTTCGCGAAATCTTTCGGGAACATGGTATAGTCGTTTTGCAGCAGAACCTTGATTACCGCCCCAAAGCCTTTGAGGTTTTGCGAAGAAAACTTTTCCCTCTTATCCATCCAGAAGAAAGGCCCGTGCGCAAATTCGTACGAGTCCATTTTACAGAAGATTTGGGTTGTCGGGCCACTATAAAAATAGAGGAAAAAGAGGGACTTGAAATATTTATCCCTGGCATCCTAAAGGACCTTAGTCTAAACGGAGCCGGCATCCGCGTACCTGACAGCCGACTCTTTCGTCGTTTAGCACTACGCACCCCTGTGCGAGTTTACATTCGCCATGGCCAAGCCAATTTTCAAATTGCAACGGCCTTTGTCACGCGGCGCGACGAAGAGAAACGAGAGGTTGGGATTAATTTCAACATTGCTGACGAAACTTTCATTAGCCACCACGACGCCCATATACTTAGCCGGGTGGTTTACAGCCACCTGCATGAGTTTTTAACCAAAAAAATTAAAGCCGGCCACCAAAAAATCTTCGAATTCCGCCAGGAAGCTGTCTAAGCTCTTGAAGTTATCTGGAAGGAATGTCTCATTGGCGCCGCCAATTGTCAGATTTATGATCAGCAAATGAGCACCTATCCAGAGCAAGAGAAATGATCCTCTTGCGAAATAGGACTTCTGGAGGGGCAGATTTGCCGAAACACTCTAGTTCTCAGAGCGGGTGGCTTTGACCATAAGAGGGGCGCCTTGGTCTAAGTTAAAAAAAATTGACAATCGCCTTTGCTTTTGGCGCTCATAAATAATATAGCTTTTCCAAGGATGGTATTCTTGAGCGCTTGGGCAGAGCATCGGCGCAAAAAAACACTTCTAATTTTTATTCTCTTAACGGGGCTAGGCTGTGGCTCTCTTTTCCGCAAAGTTTTTCACACCCCTCGAGTATGGATTGAGCAAATTGCCATGCACGATCTTGCCTTTTCGGGGGTAACCCTCATCGTAGACATTGCTGTGGAAAACCCAAATCCGCTGGGCGTTACTCTTAGCAATATGAAGTACAAACTCTTTGTAGAAAATGAACTACTCCTACAGGGGGAGCGAGCAGACAAAGCCGATATAGAAGCCGAAAAGAAAAAGATTTTTGCCTTTCCTTTGACGCTTTTTTATAGAGGCTTAAGGACGGGCATTTCTGGGGTTATTCAAAAAAGCGCTCTGGCATACCGGTTTGAAGGCTCGGTGAGTCTTGAGACACCCATAGGCAAGCTAGATTTTCCCTTGAATCGGGAGGGAAGTATTCCTGTGCCCAGTTTACCCCGTTTCCATATCGAAAAAGTGCAACTCAAGGAACTAGGACTTGCTTCGGCGACATTGCTTTTTCACATCCATATTACAAATAATGAAGACTTTGCTTTAGATTTAGAGCGTTTCTCCTACCGCCTTGCCTTGCAGGGAGAGGAAGTGAGTTCTCTGGATATTTTGGCCCGGCGCACCCTTGAGGGTAAGCAAGACATGCAATTAGAGATCCCGGTCAACCTGAAATTCATGAATCTACGCCGAGGAATTATTGAAAGTGTAAAAAGTGGCAAACTCACCTACGAGATGGAGGTAAATTTTCACCTAAACTCAAAATATGGCCCCTACACTCTCCCCTACTATCGCCAGGCCCTCGTCTCACTTTACTAGCGAACTATAGGCAGAGCTTTAATACGAAATAGGTAATATAGGGAAAAAATAGGGTGCATCAATAAGGAGTCTTTAAAGCGAATTCCCACACCTTTTGCCTTACCAAACTCGCCTTTTGGATTCAACCAGACAATCTCTCCGCCTCTTTCGACGTACATTTTGGGGGCTAAATCAATCCGCACCATGACCTCATCACCTTCTTTTAAACCATCCGTATCGGTTTCTAAATAGCACCCCCCGCGGCTAATATTGTATACTTTGGCTAGTCGCTTCTCTCCTGGCCAAATAAGTGTGGCTGGCTTACGAAAAAGATGGCGGTTGTGATATTTTGTACGAAAGATATGGCGCAGCCTTTCATAGGCAGTGGGATCCGTTTTTTTGTATTTCACCGCAAAGAGAATTTTCTCGGCACCTTCACATCGGCGAACAAACTCGCAGGGGAGGCTTACGTTGTCGTTTCCTGAAAAGGTGAATTGAATTTTTTCTACATTTTGCAGGGTCACCCCCGCGGGTAGCTCGTCTGTTTCTACTAAGGCTCCCGTGAGAGAAATATCCCTAGTAATAGCAGAAAACGGTTTGCCCTCTATAAAAAAGGTGGTTGGCAACTTCAAAGGTATTCGACGTGCCAAACGCCACCCTCTATCTTCAGCAGAAAAGAATGGCTCTCTTACTGTACGCGACATCAGGACCCACACAACTACAAATACCGCCACAAGCAACAGAATAAGCCATAGAAGAGAACTACCTGTATGCAGTGGGATTTGCAAAGCTACATAGACGGCAAGCTGCAAGTAGAAAATAAGAAAAAGGTACCAGCCCCATTTTGACACCAATAAGATACCCACCGCGACAGCCGGGATTAAGAGCATTAGGTACATACCAAAAAAGCCAAGCCTCGCCTGTAGTTCGAGAAACCACCGATATGGGTGTAAAAAAGCTGGCAGCAGGTAGCGAACGGCCAAAAAAAGAACGGCTGTCGCTGCAAAGACAAGCAAAAACAACCGAAAGCTTGGTCTTCTAAGCTCCCATACGCTGACTGCCTCGCTCATTGCGTCTCTCCTTTGGGGTACTTCCTCCTATACCAATTGATCCATTTTGCTGCGCTGTCAAACTTTTCTCCTGTAATATTGCGCAAGGCTGCCATCGAAAGCCGCCCTTCCTCCGCAGAGCCTTTTTCGAGGCGCTCGATGAGAAAGGGGAGGGCCCCCCAATCCTGTCTTTGGCTTAGACCCTCATAAGCAGCATTGCGAACTGCCACCTTGCTTGAGGTAGCCGCATCCAGAAGTACATTTAAAGCCTCCTGTCCCTGGATTTTGGCGAGAGCAGAAGCCGCTAGGAGTGGCTGCCCTTTATCATCAAAAAGATGGGCACGCAAAGTGGGTATATCCTCGGTAGTGGCCATGACAGCTAGTGCCTCAAGAGCATAGGCAACGAGAGTGCGATCGTCAGATCTTAAAGCTGCACGAATCTCAGGCAAAGCATCCTGAGCGCCCATAACCCCCAGGGCCCAAACAGCCAAGTATCGCGCCTTGCCCTGTTTTTCCCGGGCTACTTCCCTTAAGACAGGGATGCTTTCTTTGCTTTGCATATAACCTAAACCTTTGGCAGCAAGCTCTCTTTCTGGAACTTCCTGGTCTTGTAATACCTTTTCGATAACTTCCCGATACGCTATATCCTTATGTCGTCCCAAGAGGTAGGCTGCTTTTCCTTGAATGTTTTTTCCTTTTTTTATGAGTTGACGGGCAAGGGGTATTACCATAGGGGAGGGATACTCCTCCAAGACCGCAACCGCAAGCTGTGCAGCTGTTGGATTGTCCCCTTCAATTTCGAGAGCCAAACTTTTGGCTATCTCTTTCGAGGGAATCTTACGCAGCGCTTCCACAGCATTGTCTCGTAAGAGAGCCCAGGCTTCACCCTCCCTTAAAAAAGGCAACAGGAAGCGTGCCGCCTGGAAACTTTTTATGTCACCTAATGCATTGATAGCCGTAGCGGCAAGAGAAGAGCGAGGGTTTTCTCGCAGTTTTTCTAAGAGAAAGCCCTCGGCTGGTCGGTATCCCAGCCATCCTAAAGCTAAGATATGGCTTTGTAGAATGTCGGTATCTTTTTGCGCACGTGCCTGGGCAAGCACCTCGTCCCCTAAGTAGCTAGACCGCATTTTCCTTAAGGCCTCGGCTGCCTTATAGCGGGTCGTTGAATCAGGGTCCTTTAAATAGCTAACCAAAAAAGACGCCTCCCGCGGCCCACCTACCTCGCCCAAGGCTTCTACCATTAGATCCTTCTGGCCTTGATTCTGGCGTAGCATTTCCATTATGTAGGGGGCTGCCCTTTTTTCTTTAAAGGACGCCAAGGTTAAGGCGGCTGCCGCCCGTGCGTTTTCTGCAGGGTCATCCTTGAGAATTTTTAATAAATCTGGAGTAAGCTCCTTCATTTGATAAGTCAGTGCTTGGGCCGCTGCCATTCCCCTAGTATAAGGGTCCTTATCAGCAAGTTGTGCCCTTATTTCCTCAACGGTGGGGGGTGGTTTTTCTGGTTCCTCGGGCAGAAATTCGGGTTTGGGCGGACCACAAAAGCCAAGCAGTAGAATAATCACCACGCCATATCTAATCTTTCGGTGTCTTGGCAAGCAGTTCCTCATATTCCTTAAGCTCCTTGCGTAACCTTTCGAGATCCTGTTTTCCAAGCTCAATTTGTTCTGAAGTGGGATTTCCCTTTTCCAAAAAGTATTCGATAATCTCTATTACGGATTTTGTTTCTCTAATCTTGTAATTAAGCCATGCACGATGCTCTGCTGGGTTTGGCTCGACTATAAGATTATCGGGGGGGGACTGCCCTGCTTCCCGATACTTTTCCCGCGCCTCAAGGGCCGCCCGCCGTGTGGCATAATCTATGGCTCTCTCGTTGTCTCTTCTAATAGCTTCTTTTTGCTGTGGGGTGAGGTTCTTATATTCGTTTGGGATAAATATGTTGTCAGGGTAGCGGGCTGCAAATTCAAGCCATTCACGCCTTACCTTTTCTTTATGTGCCTCATCATATGGTTTGTTTGCGATATCCGGCCAAAGCTCTCGGGATTTTAAGAAAGACTCAAGGGTAGTGTCGGGATTCGGCGCATCTTGATAGAGCCAATCTCGGGGTACTTGAAAGAAACTAGTTCCCGTCGAGGTTCCTCTAGTTCCTAGTACCTGGGCAATTTGACGCTGCTTTTCCGGTGTTCCCTCATCCACATAAACGAGATATAAAAGCAGGCCTGTCAAGACGCTAAAAAGCACAGCGGCACTGATACGAAAATGTAGGACTTCTTTCATAGGCAGGAAACGGCTGATTTGCTTAGGAGACATATGCCGCCGCAGTATGCGGCGGCAACTTTTTTATTTAAAGACCGACAACAGCCAGCCTATCACCTGGCCCATAATGGAGTGCTCAAGGAAATTCTTGATGTCAACGGGATCGCGGTTTAAGGAGTCGTAGAACCAAGCGGCATATTCATCCACAAGGGGTATATTCACCCTGTAGCGCGAGTTAATTGAGGCAATGAGCTCATTAGCAAGAACGGCATGCCCGTAGCGATTTGGATGTACCCCGTCTAGACTAAAGACCCCTGGCGCTCCCGGAAGTGGCCAATGCGCCCGCGCCAAGCCAGGAGAATACCCCGTACGGCTATCCCGAATAAGCCGGCCATTTGCCTTGATATTATCAAAAATAACCTTGGCATCGGTTACCGCAAAACCCATAGCAGAGCCCTGGGCCTTTACTTCATTGTTTAGCATCGTGAGAAAGTTTTCAATGACCCGCACTTCGTTCGCATCAAGGACTTGGTTTGGATCAGAAACTGACCTTCTGTAAAAGGCTTTTAAGCCTGTATAATTTGGCCTGTTTTGGGGATCGCGATAAGGCTCAAGATAGGCGATCGCTGTCACATTGGGTATAGTGAAGAGCACTCCTCCGCGCAAGCTCCCCATCGCTCGTGCCCGACGCATGACCTCCGCAATATCGCGGCGAAACCGTGGTTCATCTAAACAAGACGTACTTGTGTGCAAGGCCGTGCAAAGCACATGATTTGCCGCTGCTGTACCAAAGAGAAAGGTAGGCCGATTACGTTCCACAATTTGCATTTGGGTACCAGCGTCCCTTAGGCCAAAACGATGGAACTTATCGGGCTCTTTACAAGTCGAGGCCGTGATATCTTCACAGCGGCCACTTGTGCGCAGTACGCTTGTGTACTGGGCTCCTGTGATACCTGCATGGGTCGGCAAGGCATATGTCCTTTCATTACCTCCAATAATTGCCGCGCCGATACAGATTGGCCCGCAATTACCCTTAAGTACATCTTCTAAGTTTACATACGGCCCCTTAAGCTCATTGTAGTAAAGATTGGCTCCCGCTTGCTTCACTACGAGGACAGGATAGGCCCAATCCTGGGTTTTTTTCTCAACAATGACACCATAAAACCCCTGGGAAAGGCTATCCCCAATCACAACCGGCCTTTCAAAGAGAGAGGCGATTGTGTTTGCTAAGGCGACAGGAGCCACACACACTAAATTCACAAGCATGAAAAGCAGTTTCTTCATATGCACCTCCTTAAATAGTAAATTTTCGGCGCGTTCGGTGCCATATTTCTTATAACATCGCCGACCGCGGCCGTTTTATGTAAACACCGAGATTAGCCAAGTAATGACTTGGCCAATAATGGTGTTTTCCAAAAAGTTCTTAATGTCTACAGGATTGCGATTTAACGAGTCATAGAACCAGGCGCTGTATTCATCCACCGCAGGGATATTCACCCCATAGCGGCTATTTATGGCAGCAATGAGCTCGTTAGCAAGAACCGCGTGGCCGTATCGGTTCGGATGTACCCCGTCTAGGCTAAAGACGCCAGGGGCTCCAGGAAGTGGCCAATGCGCCCGCGCCAAGCCAGGAGAATATCCCGTACGGCTATCCCGAATGAGCCTGCCGTTTGCCCTGATGTTATCGAAAATAACCTTGGCATCGCTCACCGCAAAGCCCATGGCAGCTCCCTGGGCCTTGACCTCATTGTTGAGCATGGTCAGGAAGTTTTCAATTACCCTCACCTCGTTGGCATCCAACACTTGGTTCGGATCTGAAACAGAACGCCGATAGAAAGGCTTAAGTCCGGTATAGTTAGGACGGTTTTGCGGATCCCGATAGGGCTCAAGGTAGGCGATAGCCGTCACATTGGGAATTGTAAAGAGCACTCCTCCTCGGATAGTTCCTATTGCTCGGGCGCGCCGCATCACTTCAGCGATGTCCCGCTTAAAGCGTGCCTCATCTAGACATGATAGACTTGTGTGTAACGCCGTGCAAAGAACATGGTTGGCCGCAGCTGTTCCAAATAAAAAGGTAGGGCGGTTTTTCTCCACAATTTCCATTTGGGTACCAGCGTCTCTTAAGCCAAAACGATGGAACTTATCAGGCTCCTTACAATCGGGAACCTGGACCCACCGATACGTAAAGGTATACCAGTTCTTCCAGTACCATTGCTTTTCCCATTTAGTGGCGGTTATGTCTTCGCATTTCCCACTGGTACGTAGGACACTTGTGTATTCAGCACCCGTTATGCCTGCATGGGTAGGAAGGGAATAGGTTCTTTCATTACCCCCAATTACCGATGCCCCAATGCAAATAGGGCCACAATTTCCTTTCAGCACTTCTTCTAAGTTAACATAGGGACCCTTTAGCTCGTTGTAATAGACCTGAGAACCTGCTTGTTTTACAACAAGTACCGGGTATGCCCAGTCTTGGGTTTTTTTCTCCACCGTTACCCCAAAAAAACCTTGAGACAGGGAATCCCCAATGACCACTGGTTTTTGAAAGAGCTGGGCTACACTAGTAGCAAAAGCTCCCCCTGCTATCGTAACAAAAAGCAATATCCCCTTAAAAAATGCCTTCATATTCTCCTCCCGTACCCAAAAATTGGCACAATTTTTTGTATCATTGTAATTATGTCCTAGAAAAGAGACGGGGGCCAATTTTTCTTTGGTAGCTCAAAATATGGTGAAAAAGGATCGGCGGCCAGGTAAAATTTTTCTTAACCTAGGTGGGGGTGCGGCCCGGGGTTTTGCTCATATTGGGGTGCTTTCCGCCCTTCGGGAGGCTCAAATCCCCTTTGATTGCTTAGTGGGTGTCTCTATGGGAGCCATTGTAGCCAGTGTTTACGCGGTAAACCCCGATGTGGAATATACAAAGGATCGAGTGGTCGCCTTAGCCTTGTCGCGCAAATTCCAAGAATCGCCCATTGGCACCTGGACACGTCGTACCAATGAGTCGCAGCGTAGCTTTTTTCAAAGGCTAAAGAATCTTTATACGAACACCAATCTTGTCCGCCGCTTCTTTCTTTCTTCAGGGATTCTGGAAGAAGAACAAATTAACGAAGTTCTCTATCCCTTTATACCCGACATTGCCATTGGCACCGCAAGAATTCCTCTTTATATCGTGGCCGTGGATTTATTATCCGGGACAAGCCGGATCTTTCAGGGAAAGGATAGGCTACGCGATGCGGTAATCGCCTCTGCCTCCATGCCCATGGTGTTCCCCCCAAGGCAAATTGAAGGCCGTTTCTATTCCGATGGGGGAGTTCTCGATAAAATTGGTGTCGACGCCGCAGAAAGTCTTGGCGCTGAGTTTATTATCGCTGTGGATGTCTCCGATGAGAAACTACCAGAGGCAAGGCTGCGCAGTGGGCTTGATGTCATGCTACGTACCGAAGAAATAGCCTCTCTTTATCGGCGCCAATACCAGCTAAAAAGGGCTGATGTCGTCATCCAGCCCATAAGGGGCAACATCCACTGGGCCGACTACGGCAAGTACCGGGAAATAATGGATATGGGCTACGAAGCCACAAGAGCCAAAATAGAGGAACTGAGGCACAAACTGAAGTTACTGAACCTCAGGCGCCGCTTTTTTTTGGGGGGATTTTCCACCCGCCGAACGAAGTTGCGTCGCCTGCTCCAAGGCTAAAAGCAACCTTTGGGTAGCTCCACAATTTTCCCTGAAATAATTTTGTAGCGCTTTTTTTACCTGCCCATAAAGAGCCCTATTTTGGTACTTGTAAATAAACTCTTTCAAGAATTGCTTATCAGGATAGGGGGCCACCGTAAGCAGCCCACGCTCATGAAGGTCTATGGCCTCCTGAGAATTTTGGATCTGCGGCCCTGTTAAAAGAGGTAGTCCAAAAAAGGCAGGTTCTAAAACAGAATGTACCTTGCCATTAAATCCCCCCCCAACATAAGCAAACTTGCCTAAACTATATAGGTGGGCTAAAAGCCCCGTGGTATCCACCACAAGAACCCGAACCCCTGTTGGCAATCTCCTCTTTGCAAGTTGCGAATATAGGAGATACGGGATGTTTTTTTGTTTTAAGAGAGCAACAATTCCCTCGATACGCTTTGGCTCTGGGTGATGGGGCACCACAATAGCAGCACTATGTGGATGCCCTTCAAGATAGCCTAAGATAAATTCTTCACAGATGGGGTAGGTAGATCCCGCAACAAAGAGCTCTGTATGTAAAAAAAGCTTTTTGAGTTTTCTTAAAAGCGTGGCTACCGTAGGGGGGATTTTATCGGCTCTTTGTTTGACGGCATCAAAACGGGTGTCTCCATATACTAGGCTTTTGATTTTCAGCTTGGAAAAATTTTGTGCATGAACGGGATGGATGGCATAAACCCCTTGAAGCATGTGGTAAAGCTTTCTATAAAAAAGAGAAAAAGGTATACGAAGCCGCCAGGAATTGGAGGGCAAGGTAGCAGAAATAAGCAATTGGGGGATTCCTTGAGCATACGCGAGGCGACAAAGATTGGGCCAGACATCGTACTTGGCATAGACCAAAACTTGGGGTTTTATGGTGGTAAGTAACCTTTTCATTTTTGCGGGAAAGTCAAAGGGTAAGGGAAAAAGATAGTCAAAGGCCGTATCTTCTCGGCGTTGGCTATAGGCGCTATACGAATATACGGTAAAGAAAATAAAAAATTGAGGGTGCTTTTTTTTGAGGGCTAAGGCTAAAACTCGTGCTTGCTCGTATTCCCCCACGGAGGAAGCATGAAACCACACCACAGGTCTTCCTCCTGCTCTAAATTGCAGGGGAATACGCCGTATTTCAAAGTTTTTTCGCAATCTCTCATGAAATAAGGAAATTAAGTAGAGAACACCATAGAGAGAATAAAAAAATACATTGTACAAAAAAAACATACTAGCGCTTTATAGCAAAGGGGAAGGGAAGGTCCTCACCAGCTATGTCTTTGACTTGAATTTCGCTAACCCGCGCAAGAGGGGGTCCCTCGCGGAGTCTCTCGTAAAAACGTGACAACACTTCTTCACTACCCTGCGCAACACATTCCACCGAGCCATCAGGTAGATTTCGTACATAACCGGACAATTTGAGGCTCTGAGCTACGCTTTGTGCAAAAGCCCGATAGCCCACCCCCTGCACTATGCCAAAAATGAGGTACTTACGGGTTAACATATGTATACTGATGCAATAGAGATACAGGGGGAAAGTCTGAACTTTCCGCAAAGGCAACGGCGTCGTCCACAATTTCCTTCACTTTTTTTTGGATTTCTTCTAATTCTGTTGTAGGAATTCCTTCTTCAAGCAAGGTTTTGGCACACAACTCTATGGCGTCTAGCTCTTTCTTGCGCTCCAATTCGCTAGGAGGTCGATACTTCGCTGGGTCCGACATAGAATGCCCTCGGTAACGATAGGTAACCGCCTCAATTAGGGTAGGCTCATTTTGACTACGGGCCCGGTTCACCGCCTCGCGTACCACTTCATGAAATTCCCAGACATCATAGGTCTCGACACGCACACTGTGCATACCATAGCTTTTGCCCTTGACAGATATATCTTCCAAGGGAAGATGCCGATAGAGAGGGGTACCCATGGAATATAAGTTGTTTTCTACGATAAAGACCACGGGCAAATTCCATAGGGCAGCAAAAGTTAAACCTTCATGGAAACCTCCAATATTCACGGCGCCATCCCCCATAAAGCAAAGGGTAACAGCCCTTTCCCTTTTGTAGCGGCTTCCAAAGGCAATCCCACAGGCAATGGGGATATGTCCCCCTACAATCCCATGCCCACCCATAAAATGCCGGGCTCTATCAAAAAAATGCATACTGCCCCCTAGACCCTTACTACACCCAGTTACCTTACCATAGAGCTCCGCCATGCACTCGCGGGCCGATAAACCCCGGGCTAAGGCATGGCCATGATCTCGATAGGTGCTTACGACATAATCTTGTTTTTCTAGGGCTCCCATCGCCCCCACAGCGACAGCCTCTTGCCCAATGTAGAGGTGGCAGAAACCCTTAATTTTCCCCAAGGCATACGCTTTCGCTGCCGCCTCTTCGAAGCGACGAATAAGCAGCATTTGCTCATAAAAAACAAGTAGTTTTTTAATTTTTACCGATGGCACTGGGGAAAGCCTAAAATAAGAGCTTAGTTTGCAACAAGTTTTTTCTTAAAAAAGGGTTGCCAATACCATACACTAGTCAGAATAAAACCCATGAAGGTTGAAGCACTGTGGGAATATCCGTCTGTCCCAGGGAAAACAGAAAGTTTAAACCACCTTTTGATAAGGTTAAGTTCTCCTCCCGATTTGGGACAGAAAAACCGGCTTCCTGTTGTGGTAATTCTCGTACTTGACCGCTCCTGGTCCATGAAAGGTGACAAGCTTAAGGCTACCCTAGATGCCGCAAGTAGTTTTGTCAACTGGCTAACCCGCTATGACTATATTGGTGTGGTTGCCTATGGCTCCGATGTGCGGGTTGTGCAGCCTGTGGTGCGCCTTGGCGAAAAAGCGTCTATTGTCAACCGAATCCAGACACTTACAGCGGAAGGTTCAACAAACCTCAGTGGGGGCTGGCTTCAGGGACTTAAAATGGCCCAAGAAATTCAAAAAGAAATTGGACCATGCGTTCGCCGGGTGCTTCTCTTAACCGACGGAAATGCAAACTTGGGCATTGTGGATCCAGAACAATTACGTCAAATTGCGGAAAACCACAAGGAAATGGGGATTTCCACAACAACTATTGGCTTTGGCACTGATTTCAACGAAATGGTGCTTAAAGACATTGCTCAGGCGGGTCATGGAAATTTTTATTTTATTGAGTCCCCAGAGGAAACCTCAGAGGTATTTTTTAAAGAATTTGGTGAGGTAGGCTCTCTTTACGCACAGACAACGGAGCTAAAGATTAAATTTCCGCCACAAGTACGCTTTCTTGAGCTTTTGACGGACGCACCTCATCATTACCAGGACCAAGAACTACAAATTGAGGTGGGGGATATGCGCTCGGATGACCAGCGCACATTTGTCATGGAAACAGCTGTGCATCCTGAAGAAGAAAATTTGGAGCTCGACATTGAGCTAAACTATTATGAGGTCACCCAAAACATGGCGCTCAGAGATACTCGAACTCGGATTACATTACCAGTTGGTCAAGAATCATCTCCCAATCCGGAAGTTACTTCAGAAATTGCCATTGCCTGGGCTGGCAAAACCATGATGCAGGCCGCTAAAATGGCGGAAACAGATGTTACGGGGGCTCTCGAGCTCTTAAATAATATGGTGCAACGTCTATACGAGGCAAAGACGGCCCAAAATGCCGAGGTTATGAGTTCTTTGATTATGCGCCTCGAAGAGATGCAAAAGCGTCTCAGAGAAGACAGCAATTTAGGGCGTAAATTCCTTGTAGCAGGCGGCTTTACCCTCTATCAAGACAAAGGAGATTTTCTACCGTTTCGCGACATTGAGATGCACGACCGCATACACGAACTAAGCCACAAGGGTGATTTAGATTTGTATAATTCCCCTGAGTTACGCCAAAATGTTTACAACAAAATGCTTGAGGGCTACCGCTATTTCATTTTCGATATGTCGGAAGTCAGCTATGTGGATTCCTCCGCGGTGGGAGCTCTCATACAAGCAGCTAGCTGGGTAAACCGTCGGGGAGGGCTCTTTGTGGTGGCTAATTTAACCTCGACTGTGGAAAAACTCTTCCAGATGACCCGGCTCAATACTTTCATACCAGTTGCTGAATCCGTGAACGAGGCCAAGCAGATGATTGAAGCAAGACAACGCCGCTAGTTTTGCTCTTTCCACTTAATGCTACAGCCAACACAGGGTTTCTGTATTTCAGGGGGGGATTTCCCCTCTAGTAGAGAGTCTAAGGCCAAGCGCAGAGACGCACCGGTTATAGGAACATTATTGCCTGGCCTCGCATCATCAAGTTGGCCATGATAGTATAGTCTTAGATAGCCATCAAAAACAAAAATATCGGGGGTACAGGCGGCCTGGTAGTCGCGCGCAACCTCCTGTGTTTCATCGTAAAAATATGGGAAAGGAAATCCAAATTCCTGGGCCACCTGCTTCATTTTTTCTGGGGAATCCTCGGGATAGCGCTCTACATCATTAGAACTTATGGCGGCAAAACCAATTCCCTTCGGCATGTAATCTTGGGCAACTTTTACAAGCTCCTGGCGTACATGAATCACATAGGGGCAATGATTACAGATAAAATAAATGACCATGCCCTTAGGACCGCGTACGTGGTTCATAGTATACTTTATCCCCGAAACCACATCCCGAAGACAAAAATAAGGAGCGATTGTTCCCAAAGGTAGGCTTTTGGATTCTACCGCCATATTAATAGGGCATAGGGTACTGCCGCCTTACCTGGAGAATCCCTTTCTCTATTTCCGGTGTCAAGCTAATTCTCACGGCCGACAAATTTTCCTTCAGCTGCTCTAAGGAGGTTGCCCCAATGATAGCACTTGTCACAAAAGGCCGCGACAATACAAATGCCAGAGCTAGCTGCACCAAACTCATGCCATGCTCTTCAGCTAATTTTTTATAGGCATCTACAGCTGCATGGGCTTGGGGAGTATTTCGATGGTTGAATTTTTTTTGAATAGCCCAACGACTTCCTGGTGGTATTTGCCCGTGGGCATACTTTCCTGTTAAAAGACCGGTAGCTAAAGGAGACCATGCTAAAAGCCCAATATTTTCTCGCAGAGAAATCTCGGCAAGATCACTGTCGTGTAAGCGGTAGAGTAGGCTGTATTCGTTTTGAATACTCACCATGCGCGGCAAATCATGTTTCTCGGCTAGCTGGAGGTAAGTCATGATTCCCCAAGCAGTTTCATTGGAAAGACCAATTTCGCGGATTTTTCCTTCTTTTTTAAGGTCCTTTAAGGTATGCAAAACCTCTAAAAAGTTTTCCTTTTCCTGCTGCGTATTTGTTTTCCCTGGCTCATAGTGCCATAGCTGGCCAAAATGGTATGAGCCTCGGTTTGGCCAGTGGAGTTGGTAGAGATCAATGTAATCCGTCTGGAGTCTACGAAGAGAGCCTTCTAGTGCCAGGCGGATGTTTTTCGCATTAATGGGCTCTCCGTTGCGTATGTACTTTACTCCAGGTCCTGCCACTTTGGTCGCTATGATTAGCTTATCCCGCCCTCCATAGCGACAGAGGTAGTTGCCAATAATGGTCTCTGTCTTGCCATAGGTCTCTGCCGAGGGCGGCACTGCGTACATTTCCGCTGTATCTAGGAAGTTAACACCGTGTTCTCGTGCCAATTGTATTTGGGCAAAGGCATCTGCCTCACTGTTCTGAAGCCCCCAGGTCATGGTTCCAAGACAGATTTCCGACACTTCGAGGCTGCCTAGCTTCTTTTTCTTCATGGAGTAATGTCTTGGCAGAGAAAATGCGCTACGCCATCAATAAAAAACTTACGTTCAAATACTCTTCGCTCATGGTCAAAAAGCCAAAAAGAGTTGACTGTGCGGTCTAATAGCCGGCTATGGGTTAGAAAGGGTTGGCAAAAAAGCTAGCCTAGGAGGGCAAATAGGAGAAAAGTTATGAAAGTCTCGAGTTATTTTGTTTGTGTTGGACTGGCCCTAGTCTTTGTGGCTTGTGGCCAAAGTGCATCGTCCAAATCACAGTTAAAGGGTGAGTTAGACGACTTTGTATCGGAAAAATGGCTTGATGAGAATACTTTTCAGGTTCGCGCCATAGGTGCACCCGCACCTGATGCGAAGGGCTTTGTAAGAAGGCGCACACAGGCAGAAGAAGCGGCGCTCTTGGCAGCTCAAAAAAGGGTCATCGAACTTTGTGTGGGTGCTGAAATCAAGGGTGCTTCTGGTGCCGAAAGTGGCGAAGCCACAGGTGTTGTTATTACCAAGGAATTTGAGGGCATTGTGAAAGGTGGCCAGATTGTACGCAAAACCTTTGACCAAGATGACAACTGTGAGATTACTTACCGAGTACAATCTAAGGGTCTAAAAAAGCAATGTGAAACCATGGCCGCAAAAAAGGACTTTCGGTAATTTTTTGGGGCGGGGGAGAATCCCCCGCTACGCAGCTAGAAAAAATCCGTTTATCAGAAGATCGGGAACCTTAAAGGAGGAGAAGGAGTTATCGTAGTGCTGCGATATTCCCTCGATGGCATATAGAACATCAAAGAAATTGCCACTTAGGGTTATTTGATCTACCGGGTGCATTATCTGCCCATTTTCTAAAAGAAAACCCTGTGCCCCAATCGATATTTCGCCTGAAACGGCAGAGCAGCTAGCTGAGCCTTCTAGTTTTTCAATCTGAACAAGGCGGGGGTAGGCTTGCTGCAGCTCGCTTAGGCTGTGGGGGCCAAGGGGCACCACAAAATTCATAAAGGTAGTCGCAATCCTTCCATTAGCCCCTCGTGTCGCATTCCCTGTGGGGGAGACATTTTCTTTCATTGCCGATTCTAAATGGTATAAAAATGACAAAAGAACTCCTTTTTCAACAACCGCAATCCTTTGGGTAGCAACCCCCTCCCCATCAAATGGCAGAGAACCAGGCTCTCCTGGAAGATGGGGGTCACTGTAGAGGGAAAAAAGAGGCGAGGCTATGTTTTCACCAAGCTTTCCCTTGAGTCGGGATTTCCCCTTTTGTACCATATCCGCAAAAAAAACACTGGCATAAATGGCCAAAAGTTCTTGTGCTACATGACTACGCAGAAGAACAGGGTATTTTCCGGAGGGG
The DNA here is from genome assembly GCA_025055765.1 of Leptospiraceae bacterium. Classification (GTDB taxonomy): domain Bacteria; phylum Spirochaetota; class Leptospiria; order Turneriellales; family Turneriellaceae; genus JANWWS01. The sequence goes on from JANWWS010000049.1 coordinate 63,574, forward strand.
ATGCTTCTTGCTCCTAGAAGGCCAAGAGCACGCCGCCCCGCCTCTTGCACAATTTGGGAAGCATCAAACTCAAAGCGCCGCGCTCCTGTGCTATAATAGCCCAACTTGCGGGATTTTTCTTCCGCTGCAAGTACCCCTAAACCACCATAGACCGCTCCTCGAACATAGTTATAAGCATGACCCAAACTATTTTGAAAAAAGACCTCATCCTTCGATTTAGCACAGTATAGATAGGGAACATTAATAATCCTTTGATCTAAGCCATAGCTTAGATCTTCCATTTCGCGGCAAAATTCAATCATGGTCTTAAACTCAAGCTGCTCTAAAGAAGGATCATAAAGTTCGAGCTCTGCCGATATAGCACTTTGTGGTTCGGCAAGCTTCAGAGCAAGCTTGTCGGCAAGTTCACTATTGGCAAGAGCCGACTCCACCATGTCATGGATGCTCTCTTTTGAAAAATTTTCTGTATAGGCATAGCCAGGCCTTTGCAGAGAAAAAACTCTTAAGTAAAGACGCTGGGTTGTGGTTAACTCCTGACTCTTGACAACCCTCTTATAAAGTTCCACACCACTTTGTTCGGAGGCAACAAGAAAAAGCTCCCATTGCTGTACTCTACTTTTCTTTAAAAACCCTGCAGCTGTCTCGAGGGCTTGAGCGGCATTCATCTTCCGCCCACCAAAATAGCATCGACTTTAATTGTGGGCTGCCCTACGGTTACGGGAATTAAACCAGAAGTAGCACCGCAGGTACCTGCCGCCAGCTCTAGGTCTTGGCCCACCATAGAGATGCGTGGCAAAATTTCCTCCCCCTTTCCAATAAGTGTGGCGCCACGCACTGGTTCGGCAATTTTTCCCTTGCGGATAACATAGCCTTCTTCTACAGCAAAGTTAAATTCACCTGTCGCTGAGTTTACCGAGCCGCCTCCCATTTTTTTCGCATAAAGCCCAAAGTCAACAGAAGCTATCATATCCTCTAAGGAATCGTCTCCAGGTGCTATGTAAGTGTTGCGCATCCGTGCCACCGGGGGGTAGCGGTAGGATTCCCGCCGGGCACTGCCCGTCAAACGATGTCCTGTTTCTCTACTACCCACACGATCACTTAGAAAGTTCTTTAAAACCCCTTTTTCAATGAGGATGGTTTTCTCGACCGGTGTGCCTTCGTCATCGTAGACGATACTGCCATAATCTCCTTCGCGAAAGCCTTCATCGATAGCCGTTACTTTTTCGTGTGCGATTTTCTCACCTATTTTGTCGGCGAAGGGTGATGCCTTGCGCCGAACCGCCTCCGTCTCTAAGGGATGGCCACAAGCCTCGTGAAAGATGACACCCCCAAATCCATTGCCTAAAATTACAGGCATGGTACCTCCGGGAATGTAGCCGGCGCGCAACATCAAAAGAGCCCTCTCTGCAGCTTTTTGCGCCAGAGTTTCCGGATGAATTAATCTTTCTAGCTCCCCTGGGTTCATAAAACCCGGAGCCTCAGTTGCCATAAAGCGCTCCGAATTTTCCTCGGCAGTTACAGAAACAAGGAAGCGTACATAGTTACGTCTTTCTTGACGGAATAGTCCTTCACTATTTATGATAGTGATATCTTTCTGCACACAGCGAAAGGTACTTGTCACCTGCGCAATACGCGGGGAAAGACCCCGGGCTTTTTCATCACTGCGCCGCAGAAAATCTAAAATAAGAGGGTTTGGCCAAAGCGCTCCTTTTTTCCTGGGAAGGTTTTCCACAAGTTCGGGTAAGACAAAGGTTTTTTTTGTTTTCTCACCTGGGAGAGAATCCATGAGTTTGCGAACTATTTTTACAAGATGATCCTTTTCCCATTTATTGGTATAGGTATAAAGTACCTGTGACCCATAAAAAAGACGAATCCCGATACCAAAGTCTATTCCCGAACTTGCCTCTTCTAATTTACGGTCTTGAAAAATAAATTGATCTTGGCGGCACTCTTCCAGGTAAATTTCGCTAAACTCAGCCCCTTCCCCTTGGGCTGCCTCGATAACGTCAGTTAAGATGTTCAGGTTCATCCTTGCTGTGAATAATACTGAAAAAGCTCCTGGCTGACACCTTTTTCTTGGATAATCTTTTTATAGACTTGAAGACTCTTGCGCGCAATGCGCTTGAAATTATTCATATAGTCCACCTTGACCAAGCCAAAACGAGCCTCAAAGCCTTCTGCCCACTCAAAGTTATCGATGAGCGACCAGTGAAAATACCCCCTTACATCTACCCCCTCTTGCATGGCCAATTGCATTTCCCGAATATGCTCCACAAGAAAGCTTTGACGGAGTTTATCATCATCCGCACTATCGGCCACACCATTTTCCAGGATGTAGATAGGCTTTTTATAGCGCTCATAGGCTTCTTTAAGGATTAGGTAAAAACCATGGGGGTATATCGCCCAGCCAAGTTCACTTTTTCTCTCTCTCTTATTGCGTACATCATGGGGCAAAACCTCGAAAGCAAAGGGCTTCAGGAGGTTTGTTTTTACATAAAAACGCCCGTAATAGTTAATGCCAAGGTAATCCCATGTATCCTTAAGCCCTGGGATTTCTTGCTGGAACCCTGACATATGCATATGGTACACACCCGTTTTTAGGGCATCGCAGAAATCCCATTCAAAAACTTGCTCGACGGCCTTAGCGCTAAAGCGATCCAGGGCATGCCAATTTCGGTATGGCTCAAAGCGCCTCATATGCTGCGTAAAGCCCACCTCAATGGGGATATTTCTTCGCTCCCCATAGCTCTTTAGTATATGATAAGCTACTTTGTGCGCCTCCAGCATACGGACAACAAGGGGGGCCAATTTTTGGGGATCTCCTCTTCGCTCAAGGGGTGGGAAAACACCTTCTAAATAGCCCTGATAAAGATAGACGATGGGCTCATTTAAAGTGCAAAAATGTCGGATATCCCCCAGATAGTTAACCGCAACAGCTTCCACAAATTGGGCAAAGAGTTCAAGCGCATCGTTTCTCTCCCATCCCCGTTTGCCATCGAGCTCTTCCCAGAACCAAGCAGGAGTGGCAAAGTGAAATAAGGTAGCCGAAACAGTGAGTTTGTTTTTTTTGCAAACTTCTAAGATTTTGTGGTAGTAGTCAAGCCCCTGAGAAGAGGGTTTTTTCATCCCTTTTTTGGGAAAAAGCCGCGCCCAATCAAGGGAAAAGCGATAGCTATTTTGGCCATATTTGCGAGCCAAGGTGAGGTCTTGAGGGTAGAGTTCATCAAAATTTGTCTTTTTTTGCCTCACGACAAGGGGATAATCCCCTAAGCGGTGTATATGCCCTGCCTTTGGCTTACCTGCGCCTAAGCTCTCAAACTTTTTCTCAGCATAACATTTCTTCTCGAAAATTGTCCAGTCTGTGGGAGTTTGACTTTCAATTTGCTGCGCCGCTGTCGCACATCCCCAAAGAAAATTATCGGGTATCTCTTTTATGGGTCCACTATAGTTAGTTAGGAAAATGTTTTTGCGAATGCGAAAGCTAATAGGTGAAAAAAAGAATACGAGCCCAACAACCAATATAAGAAATAAGAGCCACATTCCTCAAGCTCGTGTTCTGCGCCATGGTGTCAAATGAATTTAAGCGTATCGGTGGGACGAAATTTTCTTTTCAAGACGTGATTTTTTGAAAGCCTTACCCCGAGGTAGGCATGATTAACTCCAACCATATCAAGCGGGGGATGGCACTTAAACTTGACGGAGATATCTGCATTATCCAATCTTTTGAACACTACAAACCGGGGAAGGGAGCCCCTGTGGTGCGTGCCAAGGTCAAATCTCTCTCGAAAGGAACCACGGTTGAGAAGACCTTTCGCTCAGGTGAAATGCTCGAAGATGTCGAACTTGAAAAGCGCAATGTCACTTATTCTTACGATGAGGGAGACAACATTGTTTTTATGGACACAAGCACCTACGACCAAATTCCAGTTAGCAAAAAGGAACTAGAGGACCTCCTTCCCTTTATGAAAGAAGGCATGGAGATGCAAATGCTTTTATACGAAGACCGCCCTGTAAGCATTATACCCCCTAACTTTGTGGAACTTGAGGTAACTTATGCAGAAGAAGGTGTAAAAGGTGACACAGCCACCACTGCTTTTAAGGAGGTTCAAGTTGAAACAGGGGGCAAGGTTCAGGTTCCGTTGTTTGTAAAAACAGGTGACATTATAAAAATAGATTTGCGTGACTTTTCATATGTGGAGAGAGTGAAGACCTCCTAAGCGATGGGTGTTTTCTAAAAACAAAAGAGAAATCCTACAGCTTTTGCGCAAGGGCGAATACGAAAAAGCCGAGCTCCTTGCACAAGCTCTTGTTGGGGAAAGCGAGGATATATTTTTTATCAAGAGCTATCTTGCCTTCCTAAAAAAAGAGGATCTCTCTCCTTTTGAAAATTATAAAAAACACTTTCCAGGCTCCCCCTTTGTCATGTATTTTGAAGCTTATCTTGCCCTTTTAGATGGCCGAGAAGAAGAAGCTCTTTGGCATTACACAAGACTTGTTGATTTAAAGGAAGGCTGGCTTGCCCGTGAACTCATTGAAAAAGCAAAACAAAAAAATCTCTTAAAATTAGCGCAAACGCAGGACATCTCTTATTTTGTACCATTACCAGAAAGCTCTTCTTTTTTCTCACTTATTTGGCAAAAAATACGCAAGAGAAGAACTCATACTTTTATTTTAGTTTTCGTACTAATTGTGACTTTGGCCTTTAGCTATCTTTTCTTCAGGGATTATATCCGGAAAAAAAACGATCCCATAGTATGGGAAAATCTTGATCTGGATGAAGCCGCCCATATATTACCCCAGGGACAGGGCGAAGGGAGGCATTACTATGCAAATCGCCAAGATTTAAAGCAAGATTTTCTCCTTGCCCGTCAATATCTCCAACAGGGCAAGACAAACCGGGCCCGATATTACCTTCAGCGCATACTGCACTCCAATGCGGATTTCCGCAGTCGGCAAAAGGCCAAGATTTTCTTAAATCTCATACCAGAACCAGAGTTTGAGAATTTTTCGGATAACATAGCTGCTAAAGACCTTTTGGCCGAAAGCTTTTTTTACCTAAACTGCTATTTACTGTGGGAAGGTCTTATGCATACATGGAAAAAAGAAACCGGAGGTTTTCGGGGTAGCCTTGTGGTTCATGAAAACAATGACGATTATTTTGTGGAAATTTTTTGGCCCCAGAACCCAGAGTCTAGTGACTCTTCCTTAAGTTTCCCCAAATCTCTACCCGCTAAAGCCTTGGTCTTTGGCCAATTTAAAGGACTTTTAGGAAAACAAAGACTTATTTATTTAGAGGCGCGAGAGGTTCGCTTCTAAAATGAATGCAAAAACCGCTTCATGCGCAAAAGCGCCTCTTTAATTTCTTCTAGACTTGTCGCGTAGGAGCAGCGTATGAAGCCCTCCCCAATAGATCCAAAAGCAGTTCCCGGAACAACAGCCACATTTTCCCTTTCCAAGAGTTTGGTGGCAAATTCCATCGAAGTTAAGCCTGTGCAGCGGATATCTGCAAAGACATAAAAGGCCCCATCAGGTAAATGGCAGACTAGGCCTATCTCATTTAGACCGTGTACAATGGTGTCACGTCGCACACGATAGGCTTCTTTCATTTGATCGCGCTCGGCCAAGGCCTGGCTAAGAGCAGCTTCTGCCGCAATCTGGCTTAAGGTGGGCGCACAAAGCATCGAAAATTGGTGTACTTTCGTCATAGCTTCAACAATTTCTCTTGGGCCACAGACATAACCAAGTCGCCACCCCGTCATAGCAAACGATTTTGAAAAACCACCTAAGAGCAAAGTTCTCTCTTTCATGTCAGGTAAACTTGCTATGGGAATATGCTTATAGCTATAGGTGAGCTCCCCATAGATTTCATCGGAAATAACCAATAAATTGTGTTGCCTAGCCCACCGGGCCAGCTCTTTTAACTCATCTTGATGAAAACTCATACCCGTAGGGTTTGCTGGATAGTTTAGTAAAATAATTTTAGGATTTTCGGCCAGGGTTTTTTCTAAACCAGGAAAATCTAGCCGAAAGCCATTTTCGGGATTTAAGTTGTAGGGGATAGGCCTCCCTTGAGAAAGCAAAATCATAGGCTCATATGAGACATACCCAGGCTGCGGGTAGAGCACACCATCCCCCGGGTTGAGACAAGTTCTCAGCGACAAATCCAATGCCTGCGAGACCCCTACGGTGATTAGGATTTCTGTTTTCGGATCATACACAAGGCCATATTCCTGGTAAAGGTAGCGCGCTATAGCCTGCCTTAAGGATAAAAGCCCCTGGTTTGTTGTATAGTGAGTATAACCTTCTCTTAAGGCAGAAATCGCTTTTTCAATGACGGGCTGAGGGCTTACAAAATCAGGCTCCCCAACACCTAAGGATATACAGCCTGGGCGGCTTGCAACTAGGTCAAAAAACTGCCGGATTCCCGAGGGTTTGAGTTGAAGTACCGTGGCATTGAGGCACTGAGCCCAGCGAGTTTGGGTCATGATGTTTGCAAGAGGACCTCAACACCAGGCAGTTTCTTTCCTTCTAAGTATTCAAGGGTGGCTCCACCCCCTGTCGAGACGTGGGTCATCTTGTGTGCTACCTTGGCCATTTTCACCGCGTAGGCAGAATCACCTCCCCCCACAACAGTGGTCCCCTTAACCTTAGCCATGGCCTTAGCTATGGCTATAGTACCCTTGGCAAAGCGCTCCATTTCAAAGACCCCCATGGGTCCATTCCACAAGACTGTCTTTGCTTTTTTAATTATGGCAGTATATCTGTCTATTGTCTTGGGACCAATATCCATCCCCATATATAGTGGGGGGATGTTTTTGTCGTTTGTCTTTTTAGCCTTAGCCTTGGCCGAAAACTCGTTTGCCACAATGTGGTCTTCTGGTAAAAGAAGGTCTTTTTGCAAAAAAGAAGCTTTATCCATAATTTGAAAGGCTTGGCTTAAAAACTCATTTTCCACCATAGAGTTGCCTATCTCAATAGCCCGTGATTTAAGAAAGGTATAAGCCATTGCTCCACCAATAAGGAGGCTATCTACTTTCGGCAGAAGGTTCTCTAATACACTAATTTTCGTGGATATTTTAGCACCGCCAATTACCGCCACAAATGGTCTCTCGGCTCGAGTAAGTATTTGATCTAAGACCTCAATTTCTTTTTTTAACAAAAACCCCGCATAGCAAGGCAAGATTTTGGCGCATTCATAAATAGAAGCATGTGCCCTATGTGCTGCTCCAAATGCGTCATTGACATAGGCGTCAAGCCCTTGACAGAGTTTTTGGGCAAAGGCGTGGCGAACTTTCTCATCCTTCGATGTCTCTTCTTCATGAAAACGCACATTTTCTAGTACTAAGATTTCCCCTGCCTTCAGCTCCGCCTTTTTTTGTTGGGCTTCCCCCCCCACAATGTCTGGCACAAAAAATATCGGGGTTTTTTTTAGATAAGCCTTTAGTTTTTCAGCCACCTTCGCTAACGAAAGGGATTTGTCAGCTCCCTTTGGCCGGCCCAAGTGAGAAACAAGTACGAGAGCTGCGTTAGCTTGTAGCAGGTACTCCAGGGTAGGTAAGCTAGCAACTATGCGAGTGTCATCGCTAATTTCCCCCGTGTCTTTGTCTAAAGGGACATTAAAATCGACCCGCACTAAAATTTTTTTGCCTTGAGCCTTGAGGGCTTCAAGGGAGGGAAGCCTTGTTGACATGCATACCTTAGAGAGGACATGTAACTTACGGTAAACAACTTTTTCTCTTTACAACTTAATATCTCTGCGAGAGAGATTTCTCCAAGAAGAACACATGATAGTACATATTTTATCAAATTCAAGGTCGCTCTACAGCACTCGCAGGCTCTTCGAGGAAGCCTTTAAGCGTGGCCATAAGGTACGCGTTTATCCGCCCGTGAATCTAGCTCTTTTTATTGATAAAAATGTCACCCAGGTTTTTTTCCAAAGAGAAGCTCTTTCTCGTCCGGATGTGGTAATCCCGAGGCTTGGTCAAAAAAAACCAAATTATACTCTTGCTGTGCTACGCCAATTTGAAATGATGGGCGTGGCCACACTTAACGGCTCACAAGCTATGGGCCGTTGCCGAGATAAGCTACGCACCTTACAAATTCTCGCCCAACACAACATACCGGTACCGAAGACTTTTTTTTTAGATTCTCTCTCTGATATAGAGTTGGCTATTGAAATGGTAGGGGGCCCGCCCCTGATAATTAAATTGCCAGAGGGTAGTCAAGGAATGGGCGTGATGCTTGCGGAAACCGTACCCTCGGCTCGCTCCATTCTCGAAGCACTATTAAATCAAGGCCTTCACGTATTGGTGCAGGAGTTTATTGCTGAATCAAGAGGTAGTGACATTCGTGTAATTATATTGGGCGGAAAGATGATTGCCGCCATGAGGCGTATTTCCTTAAGTAATGATTTTCGCTCAAATGTGCACCGAGGAGCTAGTACAGAAAAGGTAAATCTCTCCTATGAGGCTCGGCGCACCGCGCAACAGGCAAGCCGCATTTTAGGACTGCAGTTCGCCGGTGTGGATGTCATGGAAAGCCACAGAGGACCTCTTGTGCTTGAGGTAAATCCCTCACCGGGACTTGAGGGTATTGAAAACGCAAGCGGCGTAAATGTCGCCTTAGCTGTCATCGAATACCTTGAAAAGCTACACCGACTGCAACAAGTGCGCGATTCGGTTGGCTATTGAGTTAATTCTTTTAAATAGGCACTTTGAGGAAAAGCCTCCTCAAGCTTGCGGATATAACTTTGAGCTTCGTTACGCCTACCTAAACGCTGGAGAGAAAGGGCTGCCCGATACAGGGCTTTCTCGTAGAGTCTCTCATCGGCACTATAAAGATAGGTAATGCGAGCATACTCCCGACTTGCTTTTTCATAGTCCCCCCTTTCAAAATAAATTTCGCCCATATGAAAAGTCGCATCCTTAGCTAGGGGGCTTTCTCCTTGGCCTGCCACCTGGCGAAAAAGCTCTAGAGCCTGAGTAAAGTCCTTCTCACGAAAATAAGAGAGGGCGGTATAATAGCGTACCTGAGCTGCATATTCTTTGCTCGCACCAAGTGGCTGCAAAATTTTACGCGCCTGCGCTGGATTTCCAGCCATAATGTAAAGCTCTGCTTCCTTAATTTGTACATCCGCGGGCAAATTTTGGCTTTTGGGTAAATCACGGCGATAGCTTGTCAAAAAATCAAGTGCAGCTACAGGATTTTGCTCTTTTTCGTAGCTTTCAAGAATGGCAAGCAAAATACGGCTTAGGTAAATCCGTTTTTCCTCATCGCGCACCTTAAGCAAAGGTAAAAGAATATCCCGGGCTTGTTCATAATCCCCACTTTCCTGATAGAGGGCTGATTTTTCCAAGAGGGCCTCTGCTCTTTCACTAAAAGATTGAGAATTTTCCTCTAAGCGAGCCAGCCATAATTTAGCTTCTTCGATATTTTTCTTTTTGCGATAAAAAAAAGCCATTTCCCGATATATGTCTTTTAAATAGGTGGAGCGTGCATTGATGGTCTCTAGTTTTTGTACGGCATCCCGCGCTCTTGTGGGATCTTCTATTTTTAAATGTACTTGCACGAGTTGGTAATAAGCCTCCTCAAGCATATCGGATTTTGGGTGGAGGGCTACAAATTCCTCAAAGTAAAGTCTTGCTTTTAAATACTGCTTTTGTGCTACCAACGCTTTCCCTAGGTCAAAGGCTGCTTTTTCTTTCCATGGCGTTTCTTCTTTATCAGATGCAAGCTCGGCAAAGAGTTTCTCTGCTTGGTTAAACTGATTTAGTCGCATGTGGGACCAGGCTGCAAAATAAAGTGCCTCCTGCCTCCTTTTCCCTTGGGGGTATTTTTGCTGGTATTCTTGAAATAACGTAAGCGCCTCGCGGTATTGCTGCTGTCGGTAGCGAATCCAGGCTAACTGAAAGCGTGCCTCTTGCGATTCTTGTGGGAAATTTTTCTCATAAGCTAAAATCTTTTCGTTTTCTTGATAGGCTTCATTAAATTCCCGCAAATTAAAAAGAGCCGCCGCCGTGGCTTGATGTGATTTTACCTTTTCGGCCTCCGTTTTTGCCAAGGAAGTAGCTTTGCGGAATTCCTCAAGAGCACGGGCATATTGCTTTAATTCGAAGTAACACCAACCTACACCTAAAGTCGCATCAAAGTGGCGGCGGTCACTGCCTGGTAATCTCAAGACGCGGCGATAATGCTGCAAGGCCTCATCGTAATTTTTTAACGCAAAAGCAATCTCCCCCTTTAAGTAATAGGCATCTTTGCGGTAGTTTTCCTCGCTATAGCGCTTGAGTAGGCTATCTAAGATATCGCTTGCTTCTTTATAGGCTTTTTGGCGAAATTTTGCTTGTGCTAGGAGGTAGAGAATTTCCGCGCCCGCTGGATTTTCTCCTAACTCACGCAACAGTGCTTCATATTCCACGCAAGCCTCTTGAAACTTATTTTCCATGTAAAGCAGGTCTGCTTTCTTGCGCCAAATACTAAGCTTGTTTGCTTTTGGTATTTTCTCCGACCTCAGCAGCATGTTGAAATATCTCACAGCTGCCTCGCTCTTACCTTGCCGACGCATCATGTCGGCTAGTAGCTCTCCTGAAGGAGTGAAGTACTCACTTTGGGGGTAATTTTCTATCACTTGGCGTAAATAAGCTTCCGCCTCTTCTGGGTTCGTCTCTTTTTTTAATTCTCCTAAGCGAAAGTATACGGCATCCATTTTAGTATAGCGTGGGTACTTTTGTAACAAAGTCTCTAAATGAGAGATGGCCTTGGCATTATCGTTTTGTCTATGGGAGATGAGTGCCAACAAATAGTGCGCCTCAGCTGCTGAAAAAGACTCTGGGTATTGCTGGGTAGTTTTGACTAGCTCTCTTTGCGCCTCCTCCCATTTTTCCTCGGCGTAATAGCTGCGACCCAAATGAAAACTTGCTTCACTTGCTTGCTCCGAGTTCGGGTATTTTAAAAAAATACCCTCAAACTCCCGCCTGGCCCTGGGAAAATCCTTTAAATTAAAATACGCCATGCCTAGCTGCAGCATAGCCGAGGGAGCCACTTTACTTTCGGGAAATTTCTCCAACACCCTTTGAAACTCGCCTATTGCTTCTTCATAGCGACCCTGTTCTTGAAAAATAAAACCCATTGTGTGCAAAGCCTCCGCTACTAGCGGATGTTCCCCGTAGCGGCGCACAAAGGCATGGTGGGCTTCCAAAGCATTTTTATAGTCTTTAAGGTAGTAATAAGACTCGCCAATGTAAAACTGAGCTCGTACGGCATATGGAGACACGGGGTAGTCTCGAAGGAAGGCTCGCAATTCAAAAACAGCAGATTTGTACTCTTCTTCGTAGAAATAGGTAAGAGCATGGTAGTAATGAGCATCATCCCCATACTCCCCCATGGGATCGCGATGGATGATTTCCTGAAATAAAAGCCGTGCAGAGTAGTAGTTTTTTTCTCGAAAAGCTTCTACGGCTGCTTTATAAGTTTTTTCGGCGGAGAAAAACTGAGCACAAAGTACCTTAGTCCATAAGGCCAAAATAATTAGCTTTGTGAAATTAAAGGATATATCTCGCCAAATTTTCATCTTTTAATATATGCTCAAGCTGCTTGCGCACATAAAGAGCATCAATGATAACTTCACGGTTACGGTAATCTTCTGGGGAAAAAGAAATATCTTCTAGTAATTTTTCCATTATAGTGTGAAGCCGCCGTGCCCCAATATTTTCTTGTCTTTCATTCATGGTCACAGCAATTTCCGCAATGGCCTCATAACCATCATGGGTGAAATTCAAAGCAATTCCTTCGGTAGACAAAAGAGCTTGGTACTGCTTGCTTAATGCATTGCGGGGATTTTGCAAGATCTTCACATAATCTTCTTTTGTCAAGGGATGTAGCTCTACTCTAATGGGAAAACGACCTTGAAGTTCGGGAATGAGATCAGAGACACGGGAAATATGAAAGGCGCCAGCTGCAATAAATAGAATATGGTCTGTGCGCACAGGACCCTGTCGGGTATTCACGGTAGTTCCCTCAACAAGGGGCAAGATATCTCTCTGAACCCCCTCTCTTGATACATCAGGTCCTGAACGGTATTCTCCCCTAGCTATTTTATCAATTTCATCAATAAAAATAATACCTCTCTGTTCCGTAAGCTGTATTGCCTCTTGCCTCATTTTTTCATGGTCTAGCAAGGCATCGGTTTCTTCCGCAATGATGAGTTTTCTTGCCTGAGCCACCGTCATTTTCTTTGTTTCTTTTTTGCGCGGCAAAATATCACCTAAGACATTTTGCATTTGGTGCTCCAACTCCTCAAGACCTGGCACCGCCATTATTTGTAAAAAAGGCATAGCAGATCCTTGAGTGCGCACCTCAATTTCGCGATCATCGAGAGCATTATTGCGGTATTTTTTTCGTAAAACTTCCTTTAGGTTTTTCTCCTCCTCCGTTAAATAGCTGTCCTGACGAAAACGCTCTTCCACATCCCTGCCCTTGACTAAAATGTTGAGGATGCGTTCTTCCGCTTTTTTCTCTGCTTTCTCGCGCACCTTTTCTTCATGTTCTTGGCGGACCATTTTCATGGCTACCGCCAAAAGGTCGCGCACCATACTTTCTACATCGCGTCCTACATAACCCACTTCTGTATATTTTGTGGCCTCTACTTTTATAAATGGGGCTTTTGCAAGTTTTGCAAGCCGACGCGCAATTTCTGTTTTACCCACGCCTGTAGGCCCAATCATGATTATGTTTTTGGGATGGATTTCCTCTTTTAATGGGTCATCCCCCAATTCCAGGCGGCGCATGCGGTTGCGCAAGGCAATGGCTACTGCCCTTTTCGCCTCTTGCTGACCAATAATAAATTCATCAAGATAAGCAACTATCTCTTTGGGGGTCGGTCCTTCCATAGTGGGTAATCGTTATATCGCCTTACAGCTCTTCAACTGAAATCTTGTCGTTCGTGTATATACAGATACCCGCTGCTATCTTCAGCGATGCCTCGACTATTTCACGAGGAGAAAGGGATGTGTACTGCAAAAGCGCCCGCGCAGCAGCTAGGGCGTAATTTCCACCACTGCCAATAGCCACGACCCCGTCCTCCGGCTCAATGACATCACCATTTCCTGTCAGCAAGAGCAGGTTCTGATTGTCCGCTACAATCATCATGGCTTCCAGTCGCCGCAGGTATTTATCGGTGCGCCAGTCTTTAGCTAGTTCCACCGCCGCACGCATGAGATTCCCCCCGTAGGAGTTAAGCTTTGCTTCAAATTTTTCCAGCAATGCCATAGCATCAGCAGTAGCTCCTGCAAAGCCCGTTAAAACCTTGTCGTGATAAATCCGACGTACCTTTAGCGCATTGCTTTTAAGCACAGTACTACCTGCACTCACCTGACCATCGGCTGCAATGGCCGTTTTTCCATCCTTCCTTACCGCAATTACTGTCGTCCCATGATATTTCATAATTATAATTTAGCAGCAAGAGAATCGGGCGACTTTTTTCGCCCATGGGGATGGCAGCTGCGGTAAATTTCTTGCAGTCTTTCTTGAGCCACAGCTAAATAACGTTGGGTCGTAGATAAAGAGCTGTGACCAAGCATTTCCTGTACATGGCGGATGTCAGCACCAGCATTTAAGAGATCGGTAGCAAAGGCATGGCGAAAAGAGTGAGGGGTATAGTGCCTTGCTATGTTGAGATATAGCCTCCTGCGTCTTAATATAAGAGCTGCTCCTGTACGAGTAAGGGCCCCTCCGTGGGCATTTACAAAAAGAGCCTCGGTATTTTTTTGCTTTACCAGGAGGGGCCGCACTCTTAGGTAGGCACCAAGCGCTTCCTTTGCCTTTTCCCCTAAAAAGACAATCCTTTCTTTACCACCTTTTCCAAAGACTTTTAACGAGGAAACTATGCCTTCCCCATCCATAATGTCACTTATTTTCACATGAAGGGCCTCGCTAATGCGCATCCCGGTAGAGTAGCACGTTTCGAAAAGCGCCCTGTCTCGTAGTTGTAGAAGATTTTTCTGCATGGTCTTGTCTTCCAAAAGGCGTGACATATCGATAGGCAAAACAGGTCTAGGCAGAGGGCGCCGCCATTTTGCTACCCGGACCCAGCGCATGGGATTTTCTTCTAAGAGTTTTCTTTTCTCTAAAAAAGAAAAAAAACTTCTAAGGCTAGCTATCTTTCTTGCTTGGCTTGAGCGAATTATTTTTTGCGCCTTGCGGCTACGCCTTATCGCAAACTCGCTGTTAAGCCAAGCATAGACTGTTTCCGTTGAAAACTCTTGCAAGTCTTTTTTCTTTAAGTAATCTAGAAATTGTCTTACATCCCTAAGATACGCACTTCGTGTGTTAGGTGGGTAGCTTTTTTCGCAAGCCAAATACTGGTCATATAATTCAAGATAGCCTTCCTTAAGCTGACTCACTTTGCTCATCCACATGCTCCTCCCCGCTTTCTTCCATTACATATCGGCATTGGGGGTTCTGGCAGGTGAGAGTAATGTTATTCTTGCGTACTTTTTGACCCATAATAGAGCCACAGCGCGGGCAAGGGCGGCTTGATGGTATGTCTAGCATGACAAATTCACAGCCTGTGGAACTGTAGTTCTCACACCCATAAAAGGCCCTTCCTTTTTTTGACTTTTTCTTCACCACTTTACCGCCACAAAGAGGGCATACACCAAGGGGAATGCTTTCCGTATAGCGACATCCTCCCGCAAAATTGCTGCAACCTATAAAGAAACCATTTTTCCCTAATTTCTTCAGCAAGCTATGGCCACACTGGGGGCAGCTTCTACCAATGGGCTCCTTCGTAAGATGGCTTTGGTTTTCCATTTGCAGCCGCGCCCTTTGTAGTTCTTCTTTAAATGACTCATAAAAAGCGGCCAACATTTGTCGCCAATCTATCTCACCTACCGCAATACGGTCTAGTTGCTCTTCCATTTCCGCAGTGAAATCCAAGTCGACAATGTCGGGGAAATGTTTCTCCATCATCTCGTTCACCACACGGCCTAAAAGGGTAGGAATGAGTTGGCGCCCCTTGCGTTCCACATAAGCCCGCTTATCTAATGTAGTAATGGTGGGCACGTAGGTTGCTGGTCGACCGATACCTGACTCTTCCATGGCTTTAATGAGAGAGGCCTCTGTGTAGCGAGGAGGGGGCTGCGTAAATTTTTGTTCTTTTTTTATCTCAAGTAAAGTCAGCTTGTCTTGCTCCTCAAAGGGTGGCAGATAAGAGTCACGCTCGCCAGCTGTGGCAAAAACGCTGCGAAAGCCAGGGAATTTTTCTTGGCTTCGCGAAAAACGAAACAGAACCTGTTTATCCTTGCTCCCCACCTCCAGGGTAACCACCTCATCAACAGCGGCTGCCATTTGGGAGGCGACAAAGCGTCGCCAAATGAGATCATAGAGGCGAAATAAATCTCTATCTAGAAATTTCTCAACTTTATCGGGCGTGCGATAGACATCGGTTGGCCGAATTGCCTCATGAGCATCTTGGGCCATCCTCCCTACGTTTGCATAGGAAATAGGCATTTTTGCCAAAAATTCCTCAGGAAAATGACTTTTAAGATAATCGCGCGCCATGCTTAAAGCTGTATCTGATAGCCTAGTGCTATCCGTGCGCATGTAGGTAATTAAGCCCACCACCTCTCCCCTCTCTAACTCTACGCCTTCGTAAAGTTGTTGGGCAAGGCTCATGGTTTTCTGAGCACGAAAACCCAAACGTGTCGAGGCTTCTTGCTGTAACTTACTGGTGGTGTAGGGAGCAGGAGGCTTTATGCGCCTTTCGGTAGTTTTCTTGGAAATGACGACAAATTCGGCTTTTTGGCAAAACTGTTCTATTTCCTGGGCCTCAAGAGCATTGTGGATTTCCACTTTCTTATTCTGCCATGAGACCAGCTGAAAGAAAGCCTTTTGACCTTTCTCCCGAACCCCTTCTTTTTGAAAAGCGGCAGTAATTTCCCAATATTCTTGCGGCTTAAAATTTTCAATTTCCTCTTCTCGGTCACATAAAATCTTTAACGCAGCACTTTGTACTCGGCCCGCAGAAAAGCGTTTAGAGCCAAACTTTTCCTGTAAAATTGGCGATATAGAATACCCCACCAGGCGGTCTAATATGCGTCGAGCCTGCTGGGAATTTACCCGGCGCATATCGATAGCTCGGGGTTGTTCAAGAGCCTTCACTATTGCATCTTTCGTTATCTCGTAGAATTCAACACGTTTAATATTTGCATTTATGGGAGAGAGTTGTTGCTCTAAATGCCAACTAATGGCTTCTCCCTCTCGGTCGGGATCGGTGGCAAGTAAAATGGAGCGAGCCATTTTCGCAGCTTTCTTTAATTCAGCAAGGGTTTTTCCCTTTCCCCTTATGGTAATGTAAGTGGGCTCAAAGCCTTTTTCAATATTTACGCCTAGACTGCTCTTGGGCAAATCAATGAGATGGCCTTTTGAGGACTCTATACGGTAATCTTTACCTAAAAATTTGGATAGAGATTTTGTCTTTGTGGGAGATTCGACAATAACCAGTATTTTCTTTTGGTTGTTCTTTTCAACAGTTGATCGCTTTTCCTTATCGCTCATGGCGCGTGTCCTCCTCAAATAAGGGCACAAGACTATACTTTTTCTTCTTATAAAGAGCGCTGCGCCTTTTCAAACCCTCATGCATCCACCCACGAAAATAGTTCTCAAGATGCTCAGGTAAAATTAGGTAACCCTTAGGTACCTGCTGAGCAAAAGTCGCCGTTTTGTAAAGTTCTTCATAGGGAATGGCAGGCCATTTAAAGTATGAGAGTTCATGCACACAAGCAGCAGGTCGGCCATACGTTTCTATGTGCTGGAGAAAAAATTGTCGGATGTTCTCAAGCCATTTGTTTTTTTCTGTCACTGGCCAAATCATACTTAATAGACCGGCGTGGTATTCGCCATACAAAAAAGATGGCTTTTGCTGTTTTAAAAAAGGGATAAGCTCTCGGCGAATCTTGCCTTGATCTACGTCACTGCCAAATGCAAAACTAATAACCCACCATTTTTTTCTTGGTAATTTCATTCTCCGGTACCACAGACTAAGGTAAAGAGGGAAAAACAAAATACAAAAAAAAGCAACACTATACCGATAAAAAAGCTCTTTGGGCTTCGTGGGTGGCTCGTGGCTACTTTGCATGACGAGATGCTGACCACTGCGATCCCGATGGCAAATCAGGCAGGCAGAGTCGATTTCGTAGACAAAGAGACCTGGTCCCTTCTGAGGGTTCTTGCCAAAGTACATAATCAGCGGCACACAGGTTTTATTATGGGATTCTGAAAAATCTTTACATGAAAGTATGGGTTTCCATAAGAAAGGCTCTGCCCCTGCTAACTTTAGGGCCAAAATTTTCTCTTTCTTGCCCTCTAGCTGCGCAATAAAGTTCTGGTACTTTTCGCTTTCCCACTTATAAAGTAAAAGCAGCGTTAAGAAAAATATAAGTGGGATTGCTAAAAATAAATGAAAAACATAGGAGGGGGCACCGAGAAGCCGCGCAAACCGCCCGTAAAAAAATAAAGAAGAGGGCATTTTATTTTAAAAAGGCTTCAAGTTGCTTTTGCTGGCCGTACTTTTTTAGTTTTTGTAGAGTTTTCTTTTCAATTTGACGCACCCTTTCCTTTGAGAGTTTAAATTTTTTACCTGCTTGGGTTAAAGAAAGTCTAGGTTTACCATTTAGACCAAAACGATACTCAATGATTTGCCGCTCACTTTCCGTTAATTCAGCTAAGATCTCATTAATAGCTTTTTGTAGAGCCTTATTCATGGTCTTCTCTTCGGGGTCTTCGGCCCGTACATCTTGCACAAGAGACATTTGCGTATTTTCAGAATCATTGGCCAGAGGCGCATCTAAAGACACATAATCTTGAGAAATTTGGCGCAACCACTGAACTTCTTCTTCTGACATATCCAGTCGCGCTGCTATTTGAGCAATAGTTGGCTCCTCCGCTAGCTCGAATTCAAGCTCTTTTGCTGTTTTTTCAATACGGTTTAAATCTATAGTACGGTTCATTGGTAAGCGAATCATACTCGAGCGCTGGTTGATGGCCAAAATAATGGCCTGTCGAATCCACCAGACAGCATAGCTAATGAAATGGTAACCCATGTTAGGGTCAAAGCGCTCCGCTGCTTTAATAAGACCCATGTTTCCTTCGTTAATTAAATCAAGCAAACTAATCCCGTACTTTTGGTAACGCTTCGCCACTTGCACCACAAAACGAAGGTTAGCTAAAATGAGCTTGTTTTTCGCTTCTTGATCTCCCTGCACCACCCGGCGCGCCAACGCATCTTCTTCTTCTCTTGTTAATAGAGGTATTTTGTTAATTTCCTCAAGGTACCATTCAATGCTGCTTTCCGTATATCCCTTATCATCTTTGTCTAAATCTGCTCCCAGCGAATCTTGGTCTAAATCTACCTCCAAGGCCTTTCCCTCAACAGAAAGGGGGGGGCTTAATAGGTCTTCTCCGGTTGTGAGCACCTCCTCTTCCACCTTCTTCGGCATAGCCGCGCCGGCAACCCGTTTCTTTTTTCCCGCACCTGCCTCGCCCATGGAGCCCTCCGAGACCAAACTTCCAAACCAAGTTTTCTTGTAAATCCTGATTTTATTTTAGACTAAGTCTAAATTTATGGTGCGTCGGCAAGGCTGCCTCAGGTTTGGAGGTGGCGACAAAACTTGACATCCTGTAGAAGGCTCAAGGCTTATTGTTCGATATGTACTCCCTGCTGTGGATAACCCGCAGTGTGGAATTAAAAAAATGGCTTCGCCAAGAAGCCCAAGCCCAAAGGGGAATTTGGCAGAGGATACACCTCACCATCTCGCGCAGTTGCCAGGCAGCCTTGCGCAGTGTGGCTCGTTTAGGGGCGGACATACTCGTTTTAGATTCATCTTTATTGCTTGAAGAAGAAAACTCTGTTCAAGAGCTACTCCAGTCCCTTGAAGAGAAATATGCGCTTGATAAAGGGGAGATGCTTTTGGCATTATATTTTTCTCTTCCCGAAAAGGCTGATGAGGCCAGTCGAGTTGTCCTCCATACTCTTAAGGGAAGACGCCAGCTTCATCTCATCTACGCCATGCCTTATGGCGAGCTTTCCGCTTATATGGCACTTGAGCTTGAAAGAGCTATCCATAGGCTTGAAATTTTAAGGCAAAATTACATCTTGCGTCAAGAAAACCAGAGTCTCTTAATCCACCGAGCAAACCGACTTCCTCGCCAGCTTGAATTCGATTATTCGTTTGATTTTGCCCTGCATATCCCACCACCCTCTTTTCTTTTTTACCAAAGTGAGCTTGGCAAGGTTTTTCGAGAAAAACTCCTTTTAGCAGCTGACCACGATCGGCTCACCCTTCTTCTGGCCGACAAGGGTTGTGAGGTAGAGCATGCGGCTATCTTTTGGCACCAGAATAATCCTATTCGTCGCTATAAGCCTTTTTTAAGGCTTGATTTCCGCCAAATTCCCAGGAAATTGCAATGGGAGGCATTATTAGGCAAAACCACCCCTTCGCAAAAACAGCCCGGTGCCATCGAAAACGCAGCCTCAGGTACTCTCCTTTTAGAAAACATCCAGGACATGGACTGGGAATTACAGAGCAAAATCGTGGATATCTTAAACATGAGGGTGTTCCAACGCCTTGGGGACAACAAGAGGATTCCCATAAATTGCCAGTTTCTGTTTTCTGCTCCCCCCGATTTAGCAAAACTAGCAGAAAAAAACCGTATTCGCCAAGATCTTTTTTACAAATTGCAACACATGCCGTTGGCTATGCCAACAATAGATGAAGTGCGGCAGGATTTACCTGCCATTATTGACAATTACAACCGCTGGTATTGCAAGCGTTATGCCAAGGAAATCCACATCTCACCCGAAGTGAAGGATTTTTTTTGCAACAGAAGCTATACTGCCAACTTTCAAGAGCTATATTCGCTCCTTTATCGCCTTCACAGCCTCTTGCCGGCCGGTGTTTTGACATTTCAAGAGCTTCTGGAGCTCTCAGAGCTAAGAGCACATCCACCTTCTGACAAAGCTTTTTTTCAAGAATTTTATCAATTCCTACGTGAAAAAAGGGGGACTTTACGTAAAAGACCAGCCTTTCTTTTTGAGGGAACCCTTGCTGATGTTGAGAAAAACTATATTGAGCAGACCTTGGAGCGCTGTGAACACAACATTTCCCGAGCTGCCAAAAGTTTAGGCATAACACGCAAGACACTTTATGAAAAAATGAAGAAATTTAGTCTTAACCGCAAATCACTAAAGAAGAGCTCATGAAGCTAAGGGTGCAAAGGGGTAGTTATTCCCAAAAGACGATAGCCATTCACCGCAAAGCCCACGAGCCATTTCGGCTCACACCTCCACGCATGAAGAAGGCCCTTTTTGAGATTTTAGAAAATAAGCTCATTGATTTTGCCGGGCATTCCTTTGCGGATATCTACAGTGGCAGTGCCCAAATTGGCCTAGAGGCCTTAAGCCGAGGTTTTGGAAAGGTTTACTTTTGCGAAATCGACTTTGAACGCCGCAAACATATACGTAACTTGCTAAGAGAAATTGGCTGCCCAAAGCATCGTTACGACGTATTTTCTGACAACCGTCGTTTTTTACAAAAACTTCTTTTGCAGAAGTTAGTCTATCCTGGCACTCTTGTGGTCTTTGCTGACCCCCCTTACCCCAAAGAGCGAAACTTAAGCGCTATCTATGAACTACTTGCGCAAGAGTTAGGTCGGCTTACACCCCCTGTACTCGCGGTCTTTCAGGCCCCCAAAGAGGTGGCAAAAAAATTCCCACAAGCTAGAGTTTATTTTTTTGGTTCAAACTGCCTCATCTTGCCACAAGAAAAATTATAGAAAGGCGTGGGTAGAAAGGCTTTAGACAAACCGCGAATCTTAAACCCCGATGTGCGTCAGGATTTTATTCAAAGACTTATTCCCTTTTTTATGGAACGCGGTTTTTCCAACACCAAAATGGAAGATATCGCTCGATATCTCGGTGTAAGCAAGGCCACCCTTTACGAACATTTCTCAAGTCAAGAAGAACTATATTCGCTCGCTGTAGACTACGTTCTGCAGGAGATTCGTGCCAGTCGCTCTATCTTGGAAAAAAAAGAGCTTAGCTATGCCGAACGCTATGTCTATCTTTTTGCTGTGGTGCTACAGCAGGTTGCGGGAATTACACCTCTTTTTGTCCAAGATATCGAAGAAAACTACCCCCAGCTCTGGCAGAGAGTACAAGATTTTTACCAAAGTTGGGAGAAAGATCTTCAAAACTTTTATGAAGAGGGCCGGGCGGCGGGTACTTTTATTGAAATACATCCTGCCGTATTTAGTCGCACTATCATAGCCATGCTTAAAGAGATGATTAATTCCGAGTTTCTCATAACGCACGCGCTTACCCTACCCCAACTCTTGCTCGATTTTTTTAAAATTCACTCTCAGGGTGTTTTTCAAAAAACAGAGAAAATTTGGGATTTAGAAAAACTTGCCCTCTCCCTACTCCAAAAGATATTTTCGCAAGAGGGGTCTTCTTAGCTTGCCTTACGCCGGTAGGGTGGTACTTTGTAATGCCTAGGCTCGGCTCCTTTTTTAATTAGAGCGATGTCTTCCTCTACACTAAGTCGAAGATCTGGCTCTAGTTGATCCACAAAGACTTTCCCATCAAGGTGATCCATCTCATGCAATAGTGCCCGTGCCATCAGCATTTCCGCTTCTATCGTATGCTCTTTGCCCATGAGATCCTGGTAGGCCACCTTTACCCATTTTGGCCGTGCCAGTGGTAAAGAGAGCCCCGGCACCGAAAGACAACCCTCCTCTCCTTGCTGGAGTTCTTGGGATTTTTCGATAAGCACTGGGTTTACAAAAACAGCTTTGTAAAATCCCTCTTTGAGGAGGTCAATGACCATGATACGTTTTAAAACCCCTATTTGCACAGCAGCAAGGCCTACCCCTCCTGCCGCATACATACTATCAAAAAGATCACGGGCCAAATCTCTCAATTTGCGATCAAACTTAGTTACGGGTTCCGACACTTGATAAAGTCGAGGATCCGCAATGGTCAAAATCTTGCGTACAGCCATTTTTATAATATAAAAAATACATTAAGCCTCGGCTTATGGCAAAGATATTTTCCTCTCGCTTGCGACAAGAAAAACCACTCTCGTCTTTTGCAAATTCCTTAAAGTCTCTGGGTGGGCAAAGAGCTCTTGTACATCTTCTTCGGCAAGCACCACATCTGTGCGCTGTTTTCCTCTGAGGTCGAGAGGAACCACAAAGAAGGGTTTTTTGCCTACCCTTCTTTCCACCTCTGGATGCTCCGTGGATTGAAAAAAGCCGGCAAGAGCTCTCTGCCTCACCGCTTGAAAGCTTAGATACTCAGGGCCGTAGATGAGACGGCCTTCTTGCGAGAAAATTCTTGGAGCAAGAGACGGGGAAAAGGGAAGGGAGCGCACATCTATTAAAAGCCCACTATAAGCTTGTCTTGCGGCACGAGGTAGGTACTCCCCTTGTACTCTATTTAATAGATAGGCCTCAGAGACATACTCTGCCTCCTGTAATCCTTCATATCGCAGACGACCATAGGGTAAAGGCAGAATGCCTAAAAGCCCTCTTGGTCCACGTAAGGGGATGTCAAGCCCTGCACTAAAGATGGCGCCTTCTTGCAAAAAGCGCTGGAGCTCAAGCGAACGCAGAAATTGCGCATAGGTTGAGGCAAAATCAGGGTATCTTAAGAGTAAATCCCCCAATTTATAGCTATTGTCTACGGGCATTTTTTCCAGCACATCACTTATGGCTAATAAGCACTCTTCTTTGAGCCTATCCCGAATATGCAATAAATTGTGCTGGTCTTCCAATTGGGAACGATCTAGTTGTACATCAATGCGTAGTCTATAGTTTTCCCAATCAGCGACAAAGGATTTGAGTTCCGCTCCTAGAGAAATATGGGCAAGAAAAATACCAGCAAGAATCTGCTTCATGTTTCACCTATCGGCAAACTTTTTCTTTTTTTTCCTATTAGAAAGAGCTTCTTTTACCAAAAAAGCGGTAGAAAACGTAAAGGTAGAGAAACCCGGCCATCGCTGAGATGAAATTAAGCCAAAAAACAAGTTGCCAGGAGAGGAGGGCCAGCTCACCAAAGAGAAGACCTGCAAATCCCCCGCCAATGGCACGAGCCAAAAGCTGTGAAGCAGCCGTGGCCGTAGCAAGAAGCAAGGACGGAGATTTTTCCCGAACATAAAAGACTGATCCCAGATAGGCTGCTCCAAAATGGATCCCATGGAGTCCCTGCACAGCTACAATGACGAGAGCATCTTTTGTTACCAAGAGAAAGGCATAGCGCAAGATGCCCGCTAAAAATGCCAGGCCTAAAAGTCCCAAAGCTGGATATTTACCTCGATACAGAGAAAGCACAAAAAAAAAGACAGTTTCTACCAATGTGGCCACCGTCCACGAAAGAGGTAAAACTTGTAAAGGCTTGCCCACCAAGGTTAGTTTTTTTTGATTTAAGTACTCGCTTAGTACCGTTTCCGCGCTAACAAATTGAAAGTTGTATAAAACCATGAGAAAGAAAAAGGCCATAAAATGATGTGAAGAGAAGAGTTTGCGTAAAAGCAAGAGCTGCCTTTTCTTACCTGCTGTTTTCTTTTTCTCTCGAACCGGGGGCAAAAAGTAGGTTAGAGGCCAAACTATAAGAAAACCGATCGCTGCGAATTCAATAATTAGACCACTTTCCCTGCTAGAGAAACTCAGGAGGGCATTGACAAGAAGAAAACTAAAAGTGCCAAAGCCTCGTGCAAGAGCAAAACCCCTTTCCGGCAAGCCAGTTTTCAAATAAGCACTGCTCAGTAATGGATGCACCCCTCCCCCAGCTATGTAAAACAAAGCAAACAAAAGCCAACTAGCCCAATGAGGGACCTCATGAAGCAAAAGGTTAAGTGAAAATCCCATGACACCTATGAGGATAAATAAAATCCGGCGAAAGTAGCCTGTTTTGTCGAAAAGCCATCCCGCCAGAAGTGCCCCAATGGGCATAGCTAGCTGGCTTGTTAAAAACAAAACACCGGGGTTAAGCTCGAGGTAGTTGTATACAAAACTACCCATTTGGGGCACAACAAGGCCCAAGGGTATAAAATAGAGGAAATACCATAGAATGTAGCTAAGTGTTCCCAAAAATTATTTTAATCTGCAAAAGAGTCAAGAGCTTCGTCTTGATTCTTAAAGACCTCGAGCACAGAACCAAGCTTCGTAATTTCTAATAAGTTATCTACATCGTTACTCACACAGCACAGTCCAAAACGCCCATTTCTTTTTTCTACCTCCTTGTAGATGTTTAAGAAAATACCGAGAGCCGCAGAGTTTATGAAGGGGACTTTTTTCATGTCCACAAGGATTTTGGGTATTTCCGCTTGATAAAGACAGGCCTCTAGTTCATCGGCTAGATCAAATTCCATTCCTGCTTTTATAGGTCCTTCAATTTCAACGACAAAGATGTCTCCTTTTTTCTTGGTCTTAGCCTTCATTCCCGACTGTTTTTTGTCACCCTCCCCTGCCACTCCACCATAGTCTTAGTCGCGATGCCCCTGCCAAGCGTTTTTTCGGTTTACATATTCAAATGAGACATAAACTAGGTTACCTAATTTTTTTTAGAAAAAATGCTCTTTTTCTGCAAATTTTTTGCAAAACTGAGGTTTATATATTAGCAAGTAATACTTTGTGGAGAGGTGTTCATGGAAGTCAAAGAAACAAGTATCCCCAAAAATCCTGCGGACCAGGGAAAATCCCTGGATCCTAAGGAAAGGTTAAAAGCCTTAGATCAGGCCCTTTTGCAAATTGAAAAGCAATTTGGCAAGGGCGCTATAATGAAAATGAACCAGGTAGAGACGATTCAGATACCCTATCTCCCCACGGGTTGTCTCTCCCTTGACTTAGCTCTGGGGATAGGGGGGGTCCCACGAGGTCGTATTGTGGAAATATTTGGCCCAGAATCCTCGGGTAAAACCACTATTACCCTTCACATTATCGCAGAAGCTCAAAAAAGAGGTGGGATCTGCGCCTTCATTGACGCCGAGCATGCCTTAGATCCCTCGTATGCTCGCCGACTTGGAGTAAAGGTAGAGGATTTATTGGTTTCCCAACCTGACTCCGGGGAGCAAGCACTAGAAATAGCCGAGGCCCTTGTGCGCTCGAATGCAGTAGATGTCATTGTGGTGGACTCCGTGGCCGCCCTTGTGCCCCGTGCCGAAATTGAGGGGGAGATGGGAGATGCGCATGTAGGGCTCCAGGCCCGACTCATGAGTCAGGCCCTGCGAAAGCTAACAGCTGCTGTACATAAATCAAATGTCGTTCTTATCTTTATTAACCAAATCCGCATGAAAATTGGCGTGATGTTTGGCTCCCCTGAAACAACAACGGGTGGCAATGCGCTGAAATTCTATGCCTCGGTTAGGATGGATATCCGGCGTATCGAGGCCATAACAAAAGGCGAGGAGACAATTGGCAACAGAGTTCGCATCAAGGTAGTCAAGAACAAAGTGGCTCCTCCCTTCCGTAAGGCGGAATTTGATATTTACTTTCAGGATGGGATATCGCGCGAATCTTGCGTGCTCGACGAGGCGGTAAATTATAACTTAGTAAAAAAATCAGGCACGTGGTTTTCCTATGGGGATTTACGCCTTGGGCAAGGCAAGGAAAATGCGAAACAATACCTCATCGAAAATCCCCAACTTACCGATGAGCTAGAGAGCAAAATCCGTGCCCTGGCCAAACAAGGCCAGGGTAGCCTGGCGGCTATTTAGTGGTATCTACGTACTTATCTAGGATTTTCTTATAGAAATCTTTGGGACCTGCGCCAACCACGCGGTCCACGGTCTGTCCGTCTTTAAATACCATTAGTGTAGGGATAGAGGTTATCCCATAATGCATGGCAACCGTCGGGTTCTCATCTACATTGAGCTTTACGATCTTCACTTTCCCAAGGAGTTCTTTTTGCAACTCCTCTAACACCGGCGCTACCATACGGCAAGGACCGCACCAGGGTGCCCAAAAATCCACCATAACCACACCATTGTTAATGGTTGCCTGAAAGTTCTCTTCTGTTATTTCCTCTACAAGTGCCATAATTTCTCCTTCATATACGGCCTGGGGTATATAACTAGTGTACACAATAAAGGAAGTTTTGGCGAAATTTTCTTTTGCAAGTCAGCTAAGGGCATCAAGAAAACGGTCTAGATCCTTTGCTTGGCCAAAAAGTAATAATTCGTCATCTTCTCGAAAAGTGGTTTCGGGAGAAACGATGCCGACAATACGCCTTTCTTTGCGCCCCTCAAGAGTGCGCCTAATACTGATAAGCCTTATTTGATATTCTTCCTCTAGGTGGAGATCTTTGACCTTTAAGCCTAAAAGACCCTCCGGGCATTTAACTTCAATGATGCGAAAATTCTCACCAACAAAAAAACTTTCTTTTACACCCTCATGACGGAACATCTCGGCCATACTTTGGGCTGCTTTTTCTTCGGGATTAAAGATTTCCGTTATGCCCAACATAGCAAGGATCCGCTTCTGTAGTTCTGTGCGATAGCGAGCAATAATGGTGGGTATGGCAAGTTTCTTTAAGATATCCGCAGCCACGAGAAGGGTTTCAAAATTAACGGATATGGCTATAATGGCAGTATCAAAATTCTCGAGATCAAGCTCTCGCATGGCCTTTTCATCGGTACAGTCAACACAGACGGCAAGGGTACATTCATCTTTAACTGCCTCCACTCTTTCCATGTTAATGTCGATGGCCATCACTTCATGGCCCTCTCTATGCAAATAGGGCACAAGACAGCGGCCAAATTCCCCAAGGCCTATGACCACAATCTTTCGCCTTAAACTCCCCATGGGGACAGGAGCGAGGCCTAAAACTTGGCCGCAAGTCTTATACTATGTATTTTCTGCTTTGCTATTTGCGTTTTCTGAGATCACAGCTTCTTTTCTTGTTGCCATTCCTTGAGGAGGCCAAAAATAAGACTTATATTTTCACTGGTATGCGAGTTTTAAAATCCGCCGAGCATGCTTGTGTGGCAAGTAAATTCCTCTAAAATACCGACTTCTCATATTTAAAAGGATCAGAGTAAGGCGAGCTTTCCACAACTTTTCCACAGCTTGTGGAAAACAGGGCTTTTCCACAAGAAGATTTTTGAAGGACTTGTGGAACTTCGGTGGAAAACTATGGAAAACCAAAGATAGGATTTTTCCACGGGAATATCCACAAAGAGAATCTTCGTTGACATAATCTTTTGGCAAGCTTTTTTGTGTCTTGCTAGAGTTTTCCACAATCCACACAGGTATATATTAGCTTTTTAAAATACGCTATGTAGTTGATCAATTTTAGGAAAGGCTAGGGGCAACCCTAGCCAGATAAAATGTACCAAAATTATCTTTTAAGTCCTAGTAGCTCTTGGATCATTTGGTCAGCTGTGGTAATACTGCGGCTGTTGGCTTGGAAACCTCTTTGGGTAACAATCATGTCGGTAAATTGATCAGCGAGGTCAACGTTTGACATTTCAAGAAAGCCGGCATTGATTTTACCAAGACCGGCCACCCCAGCTTCGCCAATGATAGGCTCGCCACTGTTGTTAGAAACCTGAAAGTTGTTTTCGCCTGCTTTGTTAAGGCCCTCTGGGTTTGTGAAATTAGCCAAGGCCACTTGGGCAAGAGGTTGCTGAACACCATTGGAAAAAATGCCGGTAATCACCCCAGAGGGATCAATGACAAAAGACTCGAGATAACCCATGGTGTAACCATCTTGCTCGACAGCTTTGGTGGTAAATTGGGAGGCAAACTGGGTTATGCCATCAACTTCTCCTGCTGTGCCAAGGCGAAGCTCTATATTTCGTACAGCAGGGTTTCCCGGTAGACGAAAGCTAATTTGTGCCGTAAGAGATCCATCGTTTTTACTGTCGGTACCATCCGATACGGAAACCAGTTTGCCATCGGGTGTGAAAAAAAGCTCAAAACGCGTGTTGCCAGGCACGGTGGTATTTTGGCCAGCAGGACCTAGAACATCGACCGTAAGTTGTTCTGCCTGCGTCATGGAGACAGAGGCAGTCCATTTGTTGACATCACTTTTCCACATAAAGACCTTTAAGGTCTGTTCGCGGCCTTGGTCGTCATACACCACAATGGTGGTGAGATGTCCCCTTCGTTCATTGGGATCAGCAGCGGTAATAAAGTTGTAGCGTTCTGCATCGGTGGCTCCTGCGGGGATAGGGAGCACGGCCGAGTTGAGGTTACTTTTGAAACGCACAAAAGTGGTTTCTTTTGCCGGCTCTTTTTCATATAAAGGTATTACAATATCTTCGATTTCTCCAGCAGGATTCACGACTCGCTTACCTGTGGGATCCTTGCGGGCATTCCAACCCTGCACCTTCATACCGTTGGCCGGATTGACAAAATTCCCATCTTTATCCACGTCAAAGGCGCCTGCACGTGTAAAAAACTGTTTATCGCCATCTTTTAAAATAAAGAAGCCCTCCCCTGTGATAGCAAGGTCGGTGTTTTTCCCCGTGGTTTGGAGGGCGCCTTGGGTCATGAGTTTATCGATGGCAGCGACCATGGCACCAAGACCTACCTGTTTGGGATTTACACCACCTATATTGGCTTTTGGCTCGGCAGCTCCCTGGATAAGCTGGGATATCATATCTTGAAAGTTAACGCGCTCGGCTTTAAAACCAGTGGTGTTTACATTAGCTATGTTGTTTGACACTACATCCATGCGTATCTGGTGGTTTTTAAGACCAGAGACGCCAGCGTAAAGGGTGCGCATCATGGCAGTTTACCTCCTTCTCTATAAGTTTGGTTTTGTGTCGAGTGCGCTTTTATGTCGGATATAGGGGTTTTTTCTTGACTTTCCCCTATAGAAATAGGGTTTTGGGGGGCGGGGGTGGTTTGTCTTAATGTTTCATGTGAAACATATTCGCCAATAACGGAGACATCTTCAAAGCGAATGCTACCCCGGCCTACTTTTAAAAAAACCTGCCCTGCGCTGTCGTAAAAAACTTTTTCCACCCTACCTTGCAACTCTCGGCCTGTGACAAAATCTCTTCCCAAAACCTCACGGCCTAAGAGAAAATTTGCCTGAAAACTGCGTACCTCTTTCATAGAGCGAGCCACCTCGCTCATTTGTTCGAGACTTGAAAAATGAGCCATTTGCGAGATAAATTCACGGTCATTGACAGGTGAAAGAGGGTCTTGCTTAGCAAGTTGGGTGACTAGAAGTTTCAAAAAGGCATTTTTATCAAGATGATCGTTAGCTTTCGGGGCAATCTTCACCTTTGTTGGGTTTTTGTGACGCGCCTCTATTTCAGCTACACTTGTAGGCCTTACCCCAGAAAAAACCTCAGGCATAGACCCCCTCCCTTTCTTCAGGAGCTTCTGTTTCGGAAAATACAGGCACAAAACCAAAAGAGGCAGGCATATAGCTTTCCCCGCTTTGCCTGGTATTCCATGAGTGGGTGGAGACAAAAACGGAAAGAGAACCAATTTCTATGCCGTTTTGCAAAAGCTCAGGTTGCAGACTCTCCCAAAGACTTAGAATTTCTTGGCGCACAAGTTCGTTTGCCACACCCATACGCACATGTAATTGGCCTTCATGTAGGCTCAGAGTAAGACGGATTGTGCCGTAATCTTTGGGGTGGAGGTGGGCTTGAAAATGAGTAGAGCCATCCTGTCTATATTCAAGAACCGCCTTTTGCAGGAGATGCTCCAGTTGTTTTGAGAGATCTGGGCTATGCCCTGTTTTGGGGATAGGGATTTCCACAACAGGACGGGAGGGGGAATTTGCCTCAACGGCGCTGGGGTTTGCTTGGGTCAAAAGGGAATTTGCCTGCTCGAAGGAGCGCGAGAGGTGCTCTATTTTGGATGACCCACTTGGGCTAAAAGAGCGGGAAATTTCGTGAAAAGAGGGGAGATCTGGATTCAGCGTATTTAACAAGGATCGCCGCATTTCTTTAGCGTTGAGGATTTCCTGCACAAGAGTTTCGGCAATTTTTGCCGCAAAGGGGGATTTTTTTTCAAGGTCGTGTAGGATTTGTTGGAGTTCATGCTTTTCTGTTTTGGGGCCATGAAATGGAGAAAAGGGAATTTGGGGAGCCCAAGCCGGGCTTGTCTTTGGGGGTGATTTAGCCGGAGCGTTTGCCATGCCGCTCTTTTGAGGCGATGGTTTTAATGAAGAAGAAAGTGCTATGAATTTTTCAGCTCCTAGTATGCCATAAGCAAAGCTTGCATTATGCGGCAAGGTTTCATCGTTTGGCAAATCACGCTGCTTCAGGCGAAGCAAAATTTGGCCTAGGCGCTTGAGAATGCTTGGGAGACCCTGCAGCTCCGTAACTTGGCCTAAGTCCTTGATTTTTACTTTTGGGGCCAGGTTTTCTTGGCTTGTTCTCGCCGTCTCAAAAATAATTTTGGCCATCAACATGTTTATCGGGCACTTGTGGGAACTCTAAAGTAAAAATGCCGTGCTATTTTCCGGATTTTCTGAGTTTTTTAAATTCAAGTCAAAGAGATGCTCTTGTGAGATTTGCTGAAGAGTTAAGCGAAGAGGCGGTTGAGGCAGGACTCATTTCCTCGAAAGACCGAGAGATTATCTGGGAGCGCCATATCTTAGACAGTCTTTTACCTCTTGCGCTTCAAGAGGCCCGCCAAATACTAGCCGCGGCAGCCTCTCTTGCTGATCTAGGAAGTGGAGCTGGACTACCAGCTATCCCCCTTGCCATAGCCCTGCCTCAGCTTAAGATTTTGTCGATAGACATGAGAGAAAAGGCAATTTTTTTTCAAGAAAGAGCGAAGCGAAAGCTGGCCCTCGAAAATCTCGAAATTTATCAGGGAGCGGTAGAGAGCTTGCCTTACGAAAAAAAGACGGAAGTTGTTGTCTTTCGCGCCTTTCATACTCTAGTTGTTTCTCTCGAGCTTTCGCTTTATGCTCTGAGGCCAGAAGGGAAGCTCCTTTACTATGGAGCGGGCAAGGTGATGCATGGGGATCTTGTAAGCTCTCAAATCCATGAGTTGGGTTTTTGTTTAAAAAATATCGTGTCTCTACCCTCAAAAAAGCCGAGGTGGCTTGCGATTTTTGAGCTATGCCATGTTCCAAGACCGCGCTTTCCGCGGAGTTGGCGCCAAATTATGAAAGAACGGCGAAAAGCTCGGTGAGGTTTTATGTCTATTGCTGGGAAAAATACACCAGGCATGAATAGACAAGAGGCTCAAACAAAATGGCGCACTTGGCTTTTTGCTTTTGGCTATGCTCATCTTGTTGGTATTTCCTGCGGGGGGCGCACGGACCAGCTTTTTGGCGTCTTTAGCCTTGTCTTGAGTGGGCTCGTTATATTGTATTATTTTAAATACCGGGATCTTCCTTGGCAGGATTTTCTCGCCAAAATACCCGTTTTTTTTCTAATCGGCGCTTATCTTATCGTTTGGTTTTTGGCGGTGGTGGCGAAGCTTTACAGCTTTAGCTACAACCTTTTCGACACGGGAATTTTTACGAATAACATAGTCAACTTTGTCGAGAAGGGTACTTATTATAGCTCTGTCTTGCAGATGCCCGCTCTTCAAGACCACTTTACCCCCGCCCTTTTGCTATTTTCGCCTCTCATGTGGTTCAAGCCGACCATACTTTGGCTCTTGTTCGCACGTCTAATCGGCTATGGGCTAACTTTTTACTTTTTGTACCGGATCTCAAGGCTTCTTTTTCAAGAGAAACTTTACATCATGGGTTTGCTCTTGCTGTGGTTATTGAACTCAGCCCCTGTGAAAGTGTTACGTTTTGAATTCCAACCAAGTACTCTTGCTTGGCCCTTTATCTTTGGCGCATTTTATCTAATTTTGACAAATAGATATGTCCTTGCCTATATTATACTTTTACCTACCCTAGGGCTAAAGGAAAACATGCCACTTATCTATGCCGTCTTTGGGGTATATTTCTTGCTTGTGGCGAAAAGAACTCTTTTGTCTATTTTTTGGCTTGGCTCTGCTTTTCTATACGCTTTTGTGATCTACGCGGCGGTAGTTGGGATAACAGGATTTCCGTTGGCGCATAGAGATTATCTGGGCCCCTTGGCCATGCCGTGGAAGAAGCTACTTTTCATTACAGAACTTTCGTTGTCTTTTCTCCTTATACCTCTATTTAACTTTCGTCTCTTTGCGGTCTTTTTGGCTTCCATGGCTACTACCCTAATAAGTGGCTATGAGAGTATGGCGACCTTGACATTTCATTACCATGATATACCCTCTGCCTTTGGCATGCTTGTGACCGTTCTTGTCCTTAAGGAATTTCATGATAACCCTTTGAAGCTCCTAAAATTACGTAAGTGGCTCATTGTTTGGCAAGCCTTACTAATTATTTGGGTTAATTCCCTTACTCCGGTTCAAACCTTGTGGAGTTCACTGCCCAAGGAAATCCATATTATTTTGCAAAAAGAAATAGCGACCTTTCAGAGAGATCTTGGTGCAGAAGCTAGAGGGATGGTTTTTTGGCTGCAAGAAAACCTTGGTCCCCCGTTTATACCATTTCCCGAGCTGAGATCTATTTTGCCAGCCAATGAAGCATCTTTACTTGCTCAAGATGAAGCTGGGGATTGGGTTCTTGTAAGCGAGGCCATCCCCCCGTATAACTACAACCAAGAAGAGCTAAAAGCTCTTGTTAAGAAACTAGAGGTTAAGTACCAAGAGGAAAGCAGGGGTTTTCGCTACCTAAAAGTATTTCGGCGAAAAAAAGATGTTGCTAATTTGCATGCAAAATGAATGTTGCTTTTGCCCAGTTTCTTCGTTTCATATAGGGAGGCATAGGTGAGGCAAAAAGTTATTTTTCTTTGGGTTCTTTTTCTGTCACCAACTATTACCTCATGCAACACGGAGCAAAAAAAGGCAGAATACCAGCCGGTTTTTGATCTAACCGACCCAGAGGGAAATCCTCTAGATATTCCATGTAGTAATCCCCAACCACCTAATACCTATAAGGTGCCTACCCCGGCAGATTGGCCCACGATCCGCGACATGAAGATGGGGGCCTTGCCTTCCGGGGCCAGTGTGACTTTTCGGGTTTTTGCCCCTACGGCACAAACCGTGGAAGTAGTGACCTATGATACCGCTGCTCAAAATCCGTTAAATCCTTCTGCTGCTTACCCCATGACTCGAGATGGGGTTGGCGGCGCGGGTTTTGGGGTTTGGACTGTCACTTTGGATACAGGGAAAACGAGGGCTCCCAGTCAATCTGGCAGCGGACGCATTTACTATCGCTATAGACTAAACTGCATGCGCAATTATGAAAATAAACCCATGAAAGAACGAGAGCGCTACGTACCAGACCCCTACTCGCTGGCCAGTGCAGGCTCTAACGGGCATAGTATTATTATAGATCCCAACTGGACCGTAAATGCGGTCTTCAGTGGTTGGAATAACGCAACGGATGACATTGCCTCAGATATCTCAGGATGGTTTTCGGGAAGCACTCGGCCCAAAACGGCGGACTATATAGTCTATGAACTCCATGTCGATGACATGACGGGTTCAACGAGCTGTTTGCAAAGTTTCACTGGCAGCTCGATTTGCAAGAACAACTTGCAAAGCTATTACACCGGAAATAACACGCTGATGACGGCTATTGGCGCCACAAGCCCCGATAGCCTTTCCGGGAAATATACTGGGCTTGAGGCTATGGCCAGTTACCTTTCTTCCGATTTAGGCATCAATGCGGTGCACATCATGCCACTCCATGAAGCCTCAAATGACAACAAGGATAACCCAGAGGGCTATGGGTGGGGGTATTTGCCTTCGCTCTTTTTTGCCCCAGAATCTTCATACTCGAGCTATTGTGTACGCACAAGTGCCAATGAAAAGTGTGTTTATGATGACAACCGAGCCGGCTATCAGGTACTAGAATTAAAACGGCTTATCAAAAGGCTGCATGCGCAAGGGATTGCGGTTATTTTGGATATTGTCTTAAACCATACTTCCAATGCGTTTAATTACCTATATTGGATTGAACCCTACGGACGCTACTATTTCCGTACTAATGGTCTTAACTGGTCGAATATTGGGACGGGCAACCACATCTTCGACGACCGCAATCAAAGACCATTTGCGTACAAGTACATTTTAGACAATGTAAAATATTGGGTAAAGCATTACCATGTCGATGGCTTCCGTTTTGACCTTGCTGTCGGGACCAGCGAGCAAACCCTGCGCGACATCCAGAATATGTTAAATGATGGGAACACACCTGCAAGCTGGACTACCACGGTGCCACCCTCTGCCACAGAGACTAGCATGCAAATCGATACGGAATACCTCGTTGGTGGTGGCAGCTATGCCAACAATGG
>JANWWS010000016.1 GCA_025055765.1 Leptospiraceae bacterium
GGTTCTCGTAAAAAAGTGTCATCATTTCTTGCGTAGCCGTATCATCTACCTTCCAAAGACTCATCAAAACGCTTCTTGCCCCTGCTTCCTGTAAGGCTCTCTGCAAACCAAATACACCTTCTCCGTTCTTGATTTCCCCCAGACCCGTCTCACAAGCCGAAAGCACCACCAAGTCCGTACCATGTAAATCCAAGTTCATTGCCTCTTGTGCCGTCAAAATCCCATTCTCCTGACTACCCACCGCCTCCCGCTTTAGGGTCTTCTCCGCATTGGCTAACAACAAACCCGCTTTGAGCAAAGGATTTTCATAACTTGACGCATTACCCAACAAGCCACCCCGCTCTCCTCTCCCCTCTTCTTTGCTCTCCACAAAAAAACCGTGAGTAGCGATATGCAAAAAAGTTGGTGATACTACCCCCTTCAAATTCTCCTCGCTTGCCCGCTCTGACAAATGCACTTCTACCCGCATATTCACTTGCTTTGCCAATGCCTCTATCGTAGCTATCTCTTTTTGTGTGCCAGGCAAATACGACACCTCTCCTGACAACTCATCAAAAAAACGCTGCCTCTTGTCTATCTGACTGACAACAGCTTCCTCTACCACACCCCTGCTCTCCCCTTGTTTAGCTACTCTCTGCGATTTGCCCGCAAAGTCAGGATAGCCAAACAAATACATCTTGTAGGCTTGTGTCTGTTTTTGAAGTTGTTTCTTACCCAACTCCAAAAAGTCCCGTGCCGTACTAATTAACTGAATATTTAGCTCCTCTCCCAAATATCTATTGGTAGTAGGATTATAGAGCGTAGATAGGTTAATTTGGTGATACAACCCATCACCACTAAAATAGACCTTCTGAATACCTCCTAACTTTTGAGCTATGGGTTCAAAAAACATTGCGTAAGACTGCTTGTCTTGTTTACGCAAACGCACCATATTGCGGTAATATGCCGTGTACTTCTTTTCAAGGATATTCCCATTGGGCAAAACTACCATCTCAGGAAATTTACTCTCTTTCCTCACTACCAAAGCCACGTACAAAACGCTATCTGTCCATTTTTTGTCAAAGTATTTTATTCTTGTCATTTCTACCAAAGCCTCGTTGGGTTGAAGTTTGGCTTGAATCTCTTGCCACTTGCGAGGCTTTGGGGTAAGTTCTGCCGAAATACCTGCCTTTGAAAGCAAAAGAGAAAGTTGTTTTTCGGTTTCGTTTGCCTCTTTTTCTAATGCTTGCAGGTTTATATTTTTCTCTTTGCGTTTTTGCTCACCCATTTCGTAGGCTTGACTGACAGCTTTACGTTGAGCAAGCCATTTTTCGTAAGTTTCTTTGAGGGATTTGTCTTGTGATTTCTCTAAAGTGCGGCGCAGTTGGTTAGTGGAGTAAAACAGTAATCCTTTGGTGATAAGGTTATTTTCCAGCAGCCAGGCAGAAAGTTCAGGCTTTTGAGCTTTGAGAGCAAAAGAAAAATAATATTCAAAAGCAAACTTGAAAGTAGCCAAATATTGCTCTTTTTCTTTTTCAGAAAGCCCGATGAAGTTACGTTGAATGTTGCTGATGAGGGTTTGTGAGGCTTCTTTGTAGAGAGGCTCGGCTTCCGAATATCGGCTTAGACCTTCGTATAATCCTGCCAGGTTGTTACAAGAAAGGGCATAGTGGGGGTGGTCTTTGCCTAAGACTTTTTCTCGTATGGCTAATGCCTCCTTGTACAAGGGTTCGGCTTCCGAATATCGGCCTTGATTTTTATATAATACTGCTAAGTTGTTACAAGATAGTGCATAGTCTGGGTGCGCTTTGCCGAACACTTTGGCGCGTATGGCTAATGCGTCTTTGTACAAAGGTTCGGCTTCGGAGTAACGTCCTTGATCGTCATACAAACTTGCCAGGTTGTTACAAGACAAAGCAAAGTCGGGGTGGTCTTTGCCTAACACTTTTTCTCGTATGGCTAATGCCTCCTTATACAAAGGTTCGGCTTCGGAGTAACGTCCTTGATCGTCATACAAACTTGCCAGGTTGTCACAAGAGGTAGCATAGTCGGGGTGGTCTTTGCCGAAAACTTTGCCAAAGATTTTTTTTGCCTCCTTGTACAAGGGTTCGGCCTCCGCAAAGCGGCCTTGCCCTGTGTATAATCCTGCCAGGTTGTTACAAGAGTTGGCATAGTGGGGGTGGTCTTTGCCTAACACTCTTCCCCAGATTTCTTTGGCCTCCTTGTACAAGGGTTCTGCCTCAGCGTAACGACCTTGATTTCTGTATAATTCTGCCAGGTTGTTACAAGAGTTGGCATAGTGGGGGTGGTCTTTGCCTAATACTTTGGCTCGTATGGATAATGCCTCTTTGTACAAGAGTTCGGCTTCGGAGTAACGTCCTTGATCGTCATACAAACTTGCCAGGTTGTTACAAGACAAAGCAAAGTCGGGGTGGTCTTTGCCTAACACTTTTTCTCGTATGGCTAATGCCTCCTTATACAAAGGTTCGGCTTCGGCAAAGCGGCCTTGCCGTTCATATAAAAATGCCAGGTTGTTACAAGAAGTGGCATAGTCGGGGTGGTCTTTGCCCAATACTTTGGCTCGTATGGCTAATGCCTCCTTGAACAAGGGTTCTGCTTCGGAATAGCGGCCTTGATTATAGTATAATACTGCCAGGTTGTCACAAGAGGTAGCATAGTTGGGGTGGTCTTTGCCTAATACTCTTGCACGAATTGCCAATGCCTCCTTGTACAAGGGTTCGGCTTCAGCGTAACGGCCTTGATCGTCATACAAACTTGCCAGGTTGTTACAAGAGGTAGCATAGTTGGCATGATTTTTCCCAAACTCCTTCTCTGCCTGCTTCAAGGCTTGTTCAAAAACTTTTGTAGCTTCAGCATACTTGCCTGTTTCATACAATTCCATACCTTGTTTGTTTAATTTCTTCCATTCACTTTCCTCCTCAGTTGTAGAAAGGTTTTGGTCGGTTGTTGTAGGTTTTTCCGGTGGAAGCGGTTTGCCTTTCTCATCGTAAAAAACGGCTTTTATCAATTCTCCTTTGTCATTAAACCATGCTTTTTGCTCAATAACACCGGTTTCTCTATACCATTTACACAGACCTTTGGGTATTTCCTGTTTTGGGGTATCGTCAAGCATTTCGCCCTCGAACTGCAGTTTTCCGGAGTGGGCATAGTAGTCTTTTACCTTCCCTACGGGTTTACCGTCTTTGTATTTTATTACGCGGTAATAGTATATCTGATTCTTATCGGTAGTTACATTCCAATCTTTATCAAAATATATCACCCATTTGCCTTGCCTTATTCCTTTAGCATCGGTGGAATTAGGAGCGCCGGGATATTGG
>JANWWS010000040.1 GCA_025055765.1 Leptospiraceae bacterium
ACCACAAACTTAATCCCATACCAAAAAAGTCTCCAATAGGGCACACGACCCTCTAGCAGCAGGTCTAAATATCTTACCAAAGCTATACGCACGACCATTGTCGTCGTTAGCCGAAAACGATATTTGAGCTCGCAAAAAAGCCGCTCGTCATCCCCATAAAGGCACACATTGAGCCGACACAAACGCCTGGCAGGCAAGGGCTCCTCTTGATTCTTCTCCCGTAAGGACTCTGCCAGCTCATGTAGCTTCTCCATATGAACCACTCTCTTGCGCGCTAGTCGAAAAACACAATAGCGCACTACCCATGACATACTCACCTTGTTGATCTCAGCAGCCCTCCTCACTTTTGCCATAAGGTGGGGATGCAGCAAAACCTCCCAGATCCCTGTCACACCCCTACAAGATGCCCTATGCTTCAAAATCATAGCGACTTTATATGATATATATCCCGAAAATCTGGTAAAATTTGCATATTTGTTACAAAAAACCACTTAAAATTAATAATGAGCCTTATATCTCTATCGAGTGTTACAACCCCAAAAATCTCTGGCATTATTTGCTATGGAAATCCTAGTCCGTACAGCCAAAGCTGCGGAAAGGGCTTGACTCATGGCTCAGGCATGCTATATGCCGCCGTATGCCGAAAAATTGCGCCAAAATCTCTAGTAAGCCGCGGGAAGAGCTAGTTATGGAATTCCTAACCAAAGCTATTAAAGAAAGCCAGACCATGCCATTTGGCAATACCTCCCCTCTCCCTGAGGACGAAAAATTCTTCCAGGCGTTGTGGGAGAGTTATTTGAATTACGAAACCCTACATGGGAGGTTTAGCCTCGCTCCGCGAAAAGGAAAAGCTACGGTTGAGAAAATCTCTCTCTTTTGGCATAAAGCAAGCTCTGCCTTTTCTTTAAAAGAAGCCTTACTGCCGCTCAGTTTAGCGCCGGTTCCTCAATTGCGTTCTCGCCAGGTTGGCCCTCTTTACCACAAAGCCGAGTGGGAGCTCTCGCTACCATATATGCCCCACACACCCCTTAAATTGATTATTGAGGCTCACCTTTCGGGGCTTGAGCTAGCGATCACCTGTGAGAAAAAGCTACCAGCTTGGCTTATTTTCAAACTCTATCAAGGTGAAAAATTCGTGGAGTTGCAAAATTTTCGTGAGGGGGTATGTCGTTTTTATTGGGAAGCTCCCCAAGGCAGGTGGGTCCTTTGGGCTGCGGATAGCCGTGGTAAAAAGTCGGACAGCTGCCTTTTGGAGTTGTCCTTAGAAAAAAGATAGTATGCCCCGGGGGGCATACGACAGGTACCCGTAAGCCAGATTCTGTTTTAGGCAGCCATTTCTCTTGGGCAATTGCCTCTTTGCTTTCCACCCGCCCTGTGGCTTGCGCCGGGGAGGGAGACCCATCAGGGCTGCTTGAAATTGCACCGGAAGGGGTTTGCCCTGCCTCCTTGGTTACCCTCGGAGCGGTGAGCTCTTACCTCACCTTTTCACCCTTGCCAGTACCGTGGTACTTCGGCGGTTTGTTTTCTGTGGCACTTTCCGTGGCCTTTCGACCCCCTGCTTTCGCAGGCTTCCTTCCCTCTGGTGTCTGGACTTTCCTCACTTCCCCGTAGTAGGGGACCGCGCGGCTGCCCGGTACCGCCCCCTAATTTAAAAAAAAGATTGCAGCAAAGGCAAATATTTTTTTCTTGAAAACTCTCGATCTATGGCGCACGGTGATAAAAAGTCGGCCAACTTTGCAAACGAGCAAGTAGCTTGGGGGAAAAGGGTAGCCCACGACATCCGAGGACTTCCTGAATTTCTGCACAGAATCCTATGCGGCTACTTTCGTCTTGAAACTCAGGGGTGGGAAAACGTTCCCAAAAAAGGCAAAGCCATCATTGTCGCAAATCACTCTAACGCGATGGGCTACGATGCCTTTATATTAGGCTATACCATCCGCAACTCACTTCGTCGCATACCCAGAATTATGGCTCATGGTTTTTGGTTTGGGGATCCTTTTCGAGAGCAGATTGCCCGCAGCTACGGCCTCTTTCCTGCTGATTTAAAAGAAGGCTTGAATCAGCTAAAGCGCAACCATTTGGTGGTGATATTTCCGGAGGGTCCTGATGGTAACTTTAAGGTGAGTTCTGCCATGTACAAATTAGTAGAGTTTAATCCCGGTTTTGTACCTTTGGCTATTATGCAAAGGGCTCCTGTGGTACCGGCCGCCATTATTGGTGCCGAAGAATCCGTCTATAATCTAGCAAAATTGGATTGGTTCCAGGATATTATTGGCTCTCCGCTTCCTTTGCCATTAAATATCATACCATTTCCCGTCAAGTGGAAGATTAGGTTTTTGAAGCCCATTGACTTTGGAAAATATAACAAAAAAGATATCAAAGATCCTAGGTTCGTAAAGGAAATTAACCAAAACATCCGCTACCGTATCCAGCATGAAATCAATAAGGAATTAAAAAATCGGGATATAATATTTAAGTGAGGTGGTTATGGAAAAACTAGACCCTGTATTAGAGAAACTTCACTGGAGGCTTACGAAAATTAGGCAGACCCGGGTGGGGGATGTAATGAATCGGAAGGTCATCACCCTTGATGTGAAGGACCTCTTAGCAACAGCAGCGCGCACCATGGTTGAAAATAAGATTAACGGTATTATTATCCTAAAGGAGGGAAAGCCCTATGCAGTTCTCTCAAGTTGGGATTTGCTGCATGTAAGCTATATTGAAAGTTTTTCTGATAAAATGGATTATCTGCGCACCCCCCTTGAAGAGCTTATCGAACAGCCTAGGTTACATTATCTTAAACCTACGGATAGCCTCGACTCTGCCGCAAGACTCATAAGCCAGCATGGTCAGCGCACCATTCCTGTATTGGATGACAACGGTGAACTGGTAGGAGTGATTAGTAAAACAGATCTCATTAAGGCATATCATAAGCTACTGCTGGAAAGTGAAGCCCTCCCATGATCGATAATCCCCCCCCTTTGATTTCCCAACAAGAGTTGCGGGACAGGGTGCGCGAGCTTGGTGAGGAGATTACCAAAGACTATCAGGGAAAGGACACATTAAGGGTTATAGGGGCCCTAAAAGGGTGCTTTGTCTTCATGGCAGATCTTATACGAGAAATAAAGATTCCTGTCCGGGTTGATTTTATGGAGGTTTCCAGCTATGGGAACCAAGCGCAAACAAGTGGTAACGTAAAAATCATCAAGGATCTAACACATGATATCGCTGGAGAGCATGTTTTATTCACCGAAGACATAGTGGACACGGGGCTTACGCTAAACTTTGTTATGGAAATCCTGAGCCAGCGAAACCCAGCATCCCTCGAAATCTGTGCTTTGCTTACTAAACCTCGCAAGATGGCCCTGCGTTTTCCTGTAAAGTATAGGGGATTTGAGATTGAGGATTATTTTGTGGTGGGCTATGGTCTTGACTATAAAGGTTACTACCGTAATCTCCCGTATATTGGGAAGATAAGTTCCCCTGAACAGCTCCCCCTTTTTGATGAGAAGGCGCGTTTTTCTTGAAATATTTCTCATAACAACCTCTGCTCTAGGGGCGATCTCGGATATTACGCTTCGCACTATTGGAGATGTTCCCCTGAGCATGGCTCGCTGGCATAGAGATCGTTTGCAGTCAGCCATGGGAAGGATTGTCCCCCTTTATGGCAATTCGCACTTTGCCATCCTAGGTCTTCCTCAAGTGCAGGCCTCAAACTTTCTCCCCTATGAGGGAACCCCATGGCAGCTATGGAGTGCTCAGTTAGGACTAGGGCTCTTTTATAGAATAAAAGATGGGTTTAGCCTTTTTACGGGGACCTATGCCCGTCGCGACCATATCACTGATCAAGAAAGCTATGCTTCCCGTTTTCTCTGGGGGGTAGAGCCACATTACTACAATCGCTATTTACGCCGCTATGAGTATTTTTTTAGTCAGTTTGATCTTATCTTGTATGAAAAGACAAACATTCGTCTTAGTTTTACAACAAACCATCGCTTTTATTTGCGTCTTTTTGCTCCTTTAGATCCTCCCGGTCTTGTCGCTTATAACGGTGGCCATCTGGAGTTAGGTTATGGCTCGCTGATACGTGCTTTTTGGGGAATCTATGCAGAGTATTTCTGGCTTAGGTATGGTTCGCTTTTAAGTGGCTATCGAGAGTCCTACCGCTACCCTCCAAGTTTTGGCTACGGCCTAGAAGGAGGGGTGCGTTGGCCATTTAGTCACTATCAAAATCTCCAATTTATCATAGGCTATCGTTCTACCCCAGGGCGGCAATTTGACTTTGTAGAACGCATCTCAGGGATAGACCTAACTCTTTCGCTCCATACTTATTTGGAGCCTTAGCTCAGGGTGTTCTTAAATCCAGGGATAGAGCATGGATTTTACTTTGGAGTTCTTCTTCAAGACAGGCATAGACGAGTCTATGTCTTTCCAATGGGGAGAGCCCCAAAAAACGGGAGCTTTTCATCATAATGCGAAAGTGGGAAGCTTCGTGTTGGCCCAGGTGTCCTTTGTGCAGAGCGCTTTCGTTTTCAATAATAAGCTCTGTGGGGGAAAAAGTCTTTTCAAGTTTGGCTTGGATGATCTCCTCGAGCGTCACAGAGCAAGGTTGGCATTTCTTTTATTTTTGTAAAGCAAGAAGAATACCTAAAAAGAGATTTACAGATTATTTTGCCTGCCGATAATAAACGCATTGGCCGTCCAGAGAGAGTAGTATTCGTCACCATATCTACTTATCTCTTGCCTTATTTTGCGTCCCCCTTCTCTTACTCAGTTTTTTTTACTTAAAAACAAGCCATCGCCTGCTAGATCAGGATAGACAAGAATTATGGGGGCTCTTGCGAGTTGAAACCATTAGTGAGCTCATCATAGCTTTACAGCGCCGTCGTGGCTTTATTGCTCCAGCGGCAAAAAAGGCCGAGGCGAGAGTCTATTACGAAGAAAACACACTAAAAGCCCAGAAAGCCCTAAACCATGCCAAAAATCTTTTGGAACGGGAGATTTTCCCTACCTGGGCTGAGCTTCTTGGTAGGCTTGAAAAAATTTTGCAAGCACCTCTTAAGCCCGCAAGCCAAGAACTCATGAGCCTTCATACAACCCTTATAGCTGAGCTTTTTACTCTTCGCGACCAAGTTATGGAAAAAAGTCTTATTGATATGGACCCTGAACCGCAAACTTACTATCTCCTCCAGCTATCGCTAAACCACGCTCTTAACCTTACCGAAGCCTTGGGTCGCATGCGCTTCCGAGGTAGCGGCATATTAAGTGGCATCCTTGCTCAAGACACAGAATGGGACAAAGCCCAGGGAGAAAAAAATTTAGACTTAATTCTTATGCAAAAAGCCCTACAAAAAGCCAAAAATTATCTCCTTGACCCAAGAATAAGCGTAATAGAGAAAAAAGCCCACGCCATAGAGAATTTTCTTTCCCAAGCCATGTCGCTTTTCCAAAGCAAAACCCCAGATCCCGAGCTTTATTTTTCCCAGATCACGGAGGCCATCGACAGTGCAGCTAGCATTGTTTCTCTTGGTATTCTTGTAAGCAGAGAGATACTGGAAAGAAGGGTAAAAGCGGCCAAGATATGGTTAGTTCTCTCCCTAGGGGGTGTGGCCATTATTTCTGTTCTACCTCTTGGCTTATGTTATCGCTATTTAAAAAAGCTTGAGAGAGGTGTTCACTCTCTAGTGCGCTCCACCGCTCGGCTTGCCGAGGGACATCTTAGCCTCGAACAAAATCAAACTTCGCTTTTGGAAGTGGCCACTATCGTGCGCGCATTAAAAGAGCTTACGCAAAAACTTGGAGAAGTCTTGGGTAAGGTACAAGAAAACGCCCGAGAACTACTTGCTTTTGCTTCAGAGCTTAAAGCAAGCTCAACCACCTTAAGCCAAAATGCCGCCGAGCAGGCTGCTCAATTTGAAGAAAACGAGGCCCAACTGCAAAACCTCCTCTCTTTATCTCAGCAAAATGCACAAAAAGCAAGCGAGCTTTCCGAAGCCTCACAGAAAATGGAAAGCAAAGCTCAAGAAGCCCAAAAACAAGTAGAGGAGGTTTTGGATTTATTGCGCCAGGCTTTTGAAAAAATGCAGGTCATGGAAGAAATTGCGCGCTCCACAAATCTTTTAACTTTAAATGCCACTATTGAAGCCGCCAAGGCCAAAGAGTATGGTCGAGGTTTTGCCGTCGTCGCGGAGGAAGTGGGTAAGCTCGCTCTCATGAGTCAAAGCGCAGCCCAGGATATCCGCCAAGTTATGCATAGGGTAAAAGAAATCTCGGCCCATGCCCGGCTTGCTCTCGAGGAAATGCATACGTCTACCCGACTTTTCTCTCACGAAACCCAAGAGATTTTTGCAACAAGCCAGGAGCAGAAAGAAAATTTAAGCAATATAAGTCAAGGCATAACGCAATTGTCAACCACGGTACAGAGCAATGCTTCGCTTTCCGAGGAGCTCTCCGCCATGGCCCAGGAGCTAGAGTTGCGAAGTAAAAGGCTCCATGAGAATTTGCTATTCTTCAAGCTCTACATAGACTCAAAATCAAGATAAAGCAGGCTTGGCTGAATCCCCTCGTTATTTTGGTACTTGTTACTGCGGTA
The DNA here is from genome assembly GCA_025055765.1 of Leptospiraceae bacterium. Taxonomy (GTDB): domain Bacteria; phylum Spirochaetota; class Leptospiria; order Turneriellales; family Turneriellaceae; genus JANWWS01. The sequence continues at coordinate 6,593 of JANWWS010000040.1, forward strand.
GGGTTCAAAATTACCTAAAACCGTGTGGTAGAAAATCTGGCATATCTCGACCCCAGCATAGATACGTACAGGCTGGATAACGCTAATTTCCAGTGTCCAGTAACCACAAAAACCAATATCTCCAAAACCAGCCGTCACATGTACAAACATGCCAAGCCGACCCACACTGCTTCTTCCCTCAAGCATTGGTACGAGGTTATGGGTCTCTGTGTACTCAAGAGTACGGCCAAGATAAAGCTTGCCCGGCCTTAAGACAAGCCCTTCTGGGGGTATGATAATCTTTTCCGTAGGATTTGGCTTTTTCATATCAAGCTCCAGGTCTTGATAGACTAAAAGTTCTGGAGCTAGGGTTAGGTTATACGAGTTGGGGTTTAATTTTTTCCGATCAAATGGTCGGATTATAATGTCTTTACCCAAACGATTTTCTATCTCAAGTCCTGAGAGTATCATGGCATCCTTTTGCCTTTCCTTCGCGGCTGTAAAAGCCTTTTTCGCTCCCCAACACATGTGAAACGTAGTAGTTAGATGTAAGGCTTGCACTTGACAATACCCATTTTTGAGAAAAATTGCCCCTAATGAAAAAGGCAATTACCTGGGCCTTTGGTTTTTTTTGCCTTGGGTCTGTCGAGGCCATCTACCGCCCTTTTGATATCCATTATCCCGGCGCCCGCAGCGCAGGAGCTGGGGCAACCGGAGTTTCCTCCATTGACTCGTTAGGTTCTCTCCCGATGAACCCGGCTTATCTTGCGGATATCCATAAACCCGCCATAGCTCTCGGCCTCGATGCCCAAACCAGAATCCAAAGGGTGCAAGCCGAATTTTACATGGCCCCCCAATACCTGCCAATTGTTTCGTGGGGAACACCTCTTGGGCCTAACGGGGGGCTTGGCTTACTTGCTCACAGCCCTATCCAAAGACTTTTCCCCGACAGCGAATACATACTTTATAACTTAGAAATAGCCTATGCCCATAGCCTCATGCGTCGACTTAATCTCGCCATCACAGGGGGGATGGCCTTGGGGCTTCAGGCACAAATCTACCATGCTTTTGCCCCTTGCTGGTCTCTAGCGGCTCTTTACCACCACGACTGGTTTGATCTAGGCATGAGTTTTCGACCAGGAATTACCCTGACCTACCGACCCTATCCAAATGGGGCTGTTGTCGAGGAGCGCACTCCCGATGTCCTGCGTCTAGGGCTCAGCCATCTTTGGGGTAGTGTACGGATAAGCTTTGAAATAGAACAGGTCTCTTGGGGAAGTTCCTATTTTCGGGAAAACCAGGTGGATATTACCCCCTCGTTTGAGCCTGGCTTTCTGCATGGCATCAATCCTCATCTGGGACTTGCCTTCCCCTTGCCCCCCTGGCCAGGTCTTACCTTTCGCACAGGAATGTACACCGCTGACTTTTACGACTTTTTGGGACGAAATGACCGACAAATCCTACTTACCTTTGGTATAGGCGGCCTTGCTGGAGAAGATATCTGGGGGGAGAGGCTGCGTATTGATTTTTCCTTGGTCTCAAGCTTTCTTCCTTCTCTTTTTTGGCCAGAGTCAAACCGAATTGAAAAACTACAGATGACCTTTGAGTTTTTGTATTGATGGCTTTGGGCCATAAAACTTTTATTTTTCTGCTTCTTTATCTAAATGCCTGCCGTACGGTTTCCTCGACCAAAGAAGTAACTTCTTACGGAGAAAAACATCTCCCAGGCTTTGCAGAACGAAACTGGCAACAAAAAGTAGAGCTTTTTGAACTCTGGGATAGCCCCCCGCGTAGAGAGGCCGACCTTACCCTTATTCAGCTTGGACTTGAAGAAGAAAACGCGGCAGTTCTTGTAGCAACACTACAATACCTTATGCGCTATCCTGTGGAAGAAAAAAAACCTAGTATTTTACATCTCTTAGCCCACCCCGAAAGTATGGTTCGTTGGTATGCCCTCCTGGCTCTTGAGAGGTTGCCTCCACAAGCGGAAGATCTCTCCCTTGTGGCTGCCCGCTTATCTGACAAAGAGTGGCTTGTGCGCGAAGCTGCTCTGCGCAGCTTTCGACGCTATGCTCACGAAAAAAAAGAGAAGAGCTACTTTTATCAAATTATTTTCCATCTTGAGGAGAGAAATCCCTCCGTCTTACGGGAGGTTTATCGGACTTTGTTGTGGTATGAAGATGATAGAGCTTTTCCTTATCTTCTGCGAAGAACCTATGTCGCTCGTAGCGGGGCAGAACTCATAGCCACTTTAGAGGAATTACTTGTGACAGAGCGGCCTGAGGTGACAAGTCGCATTCGCGCCGTGGCACGCACCCACAGCCGACCTGATGTGCGCCATGCTGCTTCTCAATTATTGCGCCAAAGATGAAGTACTCCTTAGCCCAATACCTAGCCTCTTTTTTAACAAAAAGACGGCGTGAGCTTATTGACAAGGTTAGCTCTCAAAGGCTCTTAAATCTTGCCCTAATACTAGAAGATATCCATGATCCTCACAATGCCAATGCTGTCTTACGCAGTGCCGAGGTTATTGGCATCCACCGAGTCTTTATTATTGAAAACCGCAATCGATTTGCCCTATCTCCCGGAGTAAACTTGGGAGCCGCCAAATGGCTCTTAATCGAACGCTTTCAGGAACTGTCTGTCGACAACACGGAGCTTTGCTTTGAACGCGTGCGCAAGTTGGGTTACCGCATTTACTGCTCTTCGGTGCACCATAAAGCCCTTATGCTAGAGGATCTCCCCTGTGATAAACCCCTGGCTCTTCTTTTTGGCTCTGAAAAATGGGGAGTATCCCCAAAGGCACTTTCTCTGTGCGATGGGACTTTCCATATCCCTATGTATGGCTTTACCGAGAGTTTTAATATTTCTGTAAGTGCAGCCATAAGCCTTTACACTATAGCACGCAAAATGAGAGAAGAAAAAAAAGAGTTATCTCAAGAAGAGAAAGAAGAAATAAGGCTTTTCTTATTGCGTCGTTCCCTTAGACGAGCTGAATTATTAGAAAAAAGATTTTATGAAGAGCATAAACCAAGCTCTCTTGAGACATAAGACCATCCTTTTACTGGGCTTTTGGTCTATGTTTCAACTCCCGCATTTATTTTTACCCCTTGGCGGTGGGCATCGGTGGAGACAGGCTGATAGCTGGGCCATGGCTAAGAATTTTGCCTTTGAAGACGGGCGTTTTCTCTACCCAAGAGTGGATGTGCGCCGCGACACAGAGGGTGTCGATGCAGCGGAAACCCCATTTTATGCTTACACGGTTTCCCTTTTCTTTCGCCTTTTTAAGTGTGACTGCGAATTTTGGGGTAAACTCGTCTCATTTGCCTCGGGCCTTGCCTTAATTTTCATCTTAGGGCGCTGGCTTAGCAACTTACATCAAACGGAAAATTTCCGTGGATATTTTGTTGTATCTATCGTACAAATTTTTTTTTCCTACAGCGTAAGTTTTATGCCTGAAATGTTCTCTCTCTTTTTTTCTGTCGCAGGTAGCTATCTCTTATGGCGAGATTACCAGGAAAAAAAATTTCTTTTTCTCGTTGGCGCTGTGCTTTCTCTCATTATTGGCATAACCTCTCGGCCTATGCAAGTTTTTTGGGGCTTTATTTTTTTCTATGTACTTTACCTTTCCTGGAAAGAAAGAAAAGGTCACTACCTACGCTATTTTTTGGCCGGTAGTCTTACCCTTCTGCCTTTTCTCTTATGGTATTTTCCGTGGGCAGATTATCTTAGGCAATATGCAAATCTTCGGTACTTTTCCCGCTTTGTGGACCACTTTAGTTTAAGAAATTTCGCTTTATTTCTTGATCCCAGTCTCTATATTTCTTTTTTCCAGCATTTGGTGGGGGCAAGTGGCCTTCCTCTTTTTTTGCTAAGTGCAGTAGGAGTTCTTTTCTCGTGGAAAACAAGAGGACAAAACCTTGCCTCTTTTTTTATTGCTGTCTTTAGCTTAACTTTCTTTGGCATCGTGCTCATAACTCAGAAGCATTTTATTGCCCATAACTATTATTTAATTTCGCTTTACCCTGCTCTTGCCTACTTTGCCCTACTTGCCTATAAGCATCTGGAGGAAAGAAAGCCATCTTGGGCGAAAATCTATATCATTTTTTCTTTTCTCTTTTTATTTTTCAATAACGCACATACCTACCGCATTCACCCCGACTATTACGCCTTAAAAAGTATCCGCGATAAATTGCAGGCAGACTATCAAATCACAAGAGTAGCATGTGAGCATACCGAATATGCATGGGGCCTCTATGTGCTACGCCAAAGGGGCTTTGTGCTTTACTCCGATGAAATCCGCAACCCTGAGATTGTGAAAGAAGTTATTGCCCGGGGAGTAACTCTCTTTGTCGTGCGCGAAGAAGACCGTTTTCAAAGCTATGTTGCCCAGGATTGGTTAAAGAAAATAATAGAAAAGAAAAGCTAAATTATTTGTTGAGCCATTTCATCATGGCCCTCAGTTTTTTCCCTACCTTTTCAATAGGGTGATTCGCCTCACGACGCCGCAGGCGGTCAAATTCCTGGCCTCCGGCTTCTAAATCAGCTAAAAACCTCTTGGCAAAGCGAGCTCCCTTATCTTTTTGAATATCGGCCAATATTTCTTTCATTTTTTGTTTCACATGGCCATCAATAACTTTGGGTCCACTTACATAATCTCCGTATTCGGCAGTATCCGAAATATAATAGCGCATCTTCTCAAGCCCACCCTCGTAAATTAGATCTACAATAAGCTTTGTTTCATGTAAACATTCAAAATAAGCTATTTCCGGATCATAGCCAGCCTCAATAAGGGTCTCAAATCCTGCTTGGATTAGGTGGGAGATCCCCCCACATAAAACCGCCTGCTCTCCAAAAAGATCGGTCTCTGTTTCTTCGCGGAAGGTGGTTTCCAAAATTCCCGCTCGGCCTGCCCCAATCGCGGCCGCATGGGCCAGAGCTCTTGATTTAGCCTTGCCTGTGGCATCTTGGTGGATGGCAATGAGACTTGGAACCCCCCCACCTTCGCTAAAAACCCTCCTTACGAGGTAGCCAGGCCCTTTGGGGGCTACCATGTATACATCCACATCTTTGGGAGGCACAATTTGTTCGTAATGAATGTTAAAACCATGCGAAAACACCAAGGCCTTGCCTGGTCGTAAACCCTGTACAATTTCTTTTTGGTAAAGGTCTTTTTGCACTTGGTCGGGAACGAGAATCTGGATGATGCTTGCCTCTTGGGCCGCCTCAGCGGGGGTCACTACCTTAAAGCCTAACCTTCTTGCTTCGCTAGCCGTAGCTGAGCTTGGCTTTAAACCAACAATAACCTCAAGTCCCGAATCTTTCATATTTTGGGCTTGCGCAGCTCCTTGAGAGCCAAACCCTATAACAGCTATTTTTTCCTTTTTTAAAACCTGAAGGTCACAGTCTGCATCATAGTAAACCCGAGCCATAGATCACTCCTTTTGCGATAAGCTTAGGTTAAGACACTCTGTCAAGTGTTAGAAGGTCTATTTTCCTAGAGCTAAAGATCGCTTATGTGAGATCAAGCCGACAGCTTAAAAAAGGAATTGTTTTTTGGCGAAACGAAGGATCTCGTGTCAAAGAAAGAGAGTCCCAAAACAACTCATGAGAATCACAAAGGTATAAGCTCGTATAGGGATTATGGTTTAGTTTTTCTCTTGCTTTTTTGTATAGGCTATGAAAGCCCGTGGGATTATTATGGCCCTCTAGTTTATCATAAGCCATGGCTAGCTGGATGAGGCCATGTAAGAATCGTAGGTAATCCCTATTGTTTCCTTGCCTACGGTAAATATGCCAAGCCAACTCCCAGGCTTCGTGGGCATAGTGGTAACGCCTTTCATTGAAGTATAGTTGACCAAGACGAAACACCCCCTGAGGAATAGTCAATTGTTTGATTTTTCCTTCTAAGTAGTCCCGAAGCGGCGCTCCCCTTATTGGACGAAAGCGCTCCCGTAAGTGAGATACGAAGCGCCTAAAAAACTCCTCTAGGCTCACCTTTTCGTTACAGACATCGACAAGTCTATTCACGGGAAGGCTTAGGCCACAGCTACGGATCACTTGATAGTCTTCTAGAGAATTGGCAATATTAACAGCAATACCATGGTAGATGACATTTTTCTTTAAGCCAAGACCCACAAAGGCTATTTTCCCCTCGCGTGTAAAAACTCCTGACATTGCTTTTCTTTGAAAAGCCAACACCCCGTATTCCCAAAGAGTTTCTATAATACTCCCCTCCAGGTAACGGACAAAGGTAGCAAGTCCTGGTGTTTTTTCTAGGGGGATGGCAAAATATACCACCAGTTGGCCTGGGTTATGTAGAGTAACAGAGCCACCTCGGCGTGCAGGAAGAACCTCTAATTGCTCTGCCAATATATGCTCCGCGATTGTCTTAAGCCCTGCGGTATAGACAAGGGGATGCTCTAAACCAAAGACAAACGCCTCTTTTGTTTGGGAGGCCCTTAGAACAGCTTCGTCCATCCGCTCCATGGCCTCCTGGTAAGGCACAAGCCCCCAATACTGGATTTTCCATTCCATGCCGATAAAATAATTATGCAAGGCAAATTTCGGGAGAGTTTAGAGCTCGTAAATGATATTTACGAAAAAACCCCGCGGCTGCGCTCAGCTATCTTGTTTTTCTTAAACCGTCTGCCAGAAAAACTCAACCGCAGTGCTCTCTGCAAGTATCTGTACTATGCTGATGGACATTTTTATCAAAAATCAGGCTATCCTCTTTTTGAGGTTCCCTTCTTGCACGGCGAAGATGCTCCTGAGCCTCTTTTTATAAACGAAATCTTTCACAAAATGATCCAAAAAGGCGAGCTTGAAATTGTACCGTTTGTGAAGACAGTGGCCCATGAGGGCAAACCCATCACCGTACTTCAGGGGATGGTGCTACGCACAAGGCAGCAGCCCGCCGATATCTTCACAAGAGAGGAAAAAAAGGTGCTCACAAGCATAGCCCTCACCTTAGCGGGGGATCTTAGTCTTGAAACCCGCTATTTCCCCCAGCTCTACCAACATTATACCGGCACCGGGCTTTACGAGCTAATTCCCCATATGGTTTTTCCTAAAGGCCGTAGGCCCCACTTAAGCTTTAAGGCGTGGGCAAGAAAGATTTTTCGACTCATGTGGCAATAAAAAATAGGTTTTCGACAAACCACATATGGAACGCAAAATTTACCGCCGCATGCGGATTTACTTAAACGAGTCGGATATGTTGGGGGAAAAAGCCCTCTATCTCATTCTTTTGGAACAATTGCGGCGCAACGAAATTCGGGGCGCTACGGTTATTCGTGCTTTAACAGGCTATGGACAGCACGGCAAGGTAAGACCAATAGGTAGCCTCAAAGAAAACCACATGCCCTTAATTATTGAAGCCGTCGATGAACCTGAAAAAATCCACCATATCTTGCCCATCATAGAGCATCTCGCTCAAGACGCCAATTGCGGTGTGCTCATTACTACAGAAACCGTGGAGGCCGTGCGTATACAGTCCTATTAAATATTTAACTTTTTTATTTTCATATCGTCTAAAAATTAAAATGGCCATTAGGGCTTACATCCTTTTTGCAGTCGTGGCCTTAAGGGCTCTGTGGGCAGATAGCCTTTTTTTAACTGTTCCCGTAGAGGCCCAATACCAAAGTTTAGGAAACGCAGGTGTTGCGCTTGCCCAAGGTACTGCCGCTATGCGTTACAACCCCGCGGGTCTCGGCCTTTCAGGATTTCATGAGCTCTCGTTAAATTACCTACGCATGGGAGCCTATCTATCTGCCAATAGTGTCTACTATACGCATAGCTTTGCCCCCTACTTTGCTGCGGGAGTATTTGCAACGGCCCTATATCTAAACCGCGGTTTCATTTTAGTAGAGGATTTTGAGGAAAAAGGCACCGAGCTTAGCATGGTCAATGCGGAATTAGGAGCTTCTGCAGGTTATGAGATTCTACCCAACTTAGCTATGGGCTCCACTTTGCGCTATTTCCGACTGCAGCTAGGTCCTCAGATATCCCAAAGTTTTGGGGCAGACTTCGGTATCCAATATGTATTACTGATCCCTTCCCTAGACCGTCCTCAAAGTCAATTACGCCTGGGATCCGCCTTGCGTAACCTAGGTCCTTCCTTTGACTTCTACAGTGGCGGGCAAAAAGAGCGCCAACCCCTCATGTACCGTCTAGGACTTAGCCATGAGGTCCTGCGCTATGTGACCATAGCTCTAGAATATAGCTACAATGTAATTGAGAACTCAAGCTATCATTTAGGTTTTCTTTTCTTGCCTGATTTCTATATTAGTCCACGGCTTGGCCTTCAGTATGATTTTTCAGGCATAAGCTACACACTAGGCAGTGGTTTTCGCTTCCAAAAAGGAGATGATGAATTTGGTGCCCATATGGGACTTTCTTTAGGACACGGCCCCAACGGTGGCGACTTTTTTGTCAATGTAATGTACCGAACCACCCACATTTACTTAGCACGTGAGCCAAGACGCAAAGGGTCTGCCTCCACCTTCTGGGCAGAAGAGGAACTTGCTCTAAGTTATGAGCCAAGTCGTCTTGTAAGCTTCCGCAGCGCTTATAAGGGCGAAAAGTTACAGGGGATCATCATAAGCACCATAGAGGCTCAGGGGTACTTACAAAAAAACCACCGGCTACGCCGCGTGGCTATCCAACCTGAAGATGAAATCTATCTCAGAGAAATGGAAAAATTAGGCCAGCGAGAACTGAAACTTACCAAAAGAAAAATGGGACTGTGGCTTAAACTGGAAAGCTTCGCTCCCAAAGATGTTTTCCCAAGTTGGGAACAACTCTCCGCTATTTTAGAACAGAATGGACGCATCACCACCATGCTAGGAGATGACCTCCAATACCTTAATGCCAACCCCAACGCGCCGTTAAAAGCAGAATGGCGGCTTGAGCTAAAAATCGTCACAACAGAGCGTCGAAAAGAAATACGCAGTGTGCTCTACGAACTCTATGAGGGCACCATGGTGGCCGCGCGCAATGTACCACTGGAAGATGACCTTGCCCTTGCCCTTGAAGAGCTGGGCGAATTTTATGAAAATTACCTATCTCAAGTAGACAGCTACTATTTGCTTAGGCTTTACCCATGAAAGATAGCACTTGGTTTAATATCGCATGGCTTGCCATAATTCCCAGTCTTTGGGCACAGACTTGGATTGATTTTGATACAGCGGTAGGCAAGAAAAAGTTGCCCTCTTTTGCCAATTACTCAAGTAAGCTTTCTTTTCCTATTAGCACCCAAGGCATCCAAAAGTATTTTGAACGGGACTATGTCCCAGAGACTATCTCTCCCTATCTTTTGCGCTTTCGCAAAGACCACATTGTAGAAGAATTTGTCGATCTCGACCTTAGCGAGCTTTTTGAAACTTGGCGCCATTTTGAAAATGGTATCTTAATATTTGAAGCAAAGATCCATGAAGACAAAGCTCTCATAAGCGAAAAGTACTATTACTCTCCCGATGGAAAAATTATTTTTTCTATGATGGATCGACAAAAAAGCGGCCGTTTTGATGAAATGAGCTACTACGATTCAGGTCGCATTTACAAAACGCTAAAAGATGAAAACAAAGATGAACTCTTTGAGACCGAAATCTTATTCTTTTTACCAGGTGAACAAAAAAGAAAAGAAATTTTTGCAGAAAGGGAGTTAACCTCTCCTACCCTGCCAGCCGATGCGCCACTTTATTTTGCGGGCATTTATGTTTTCGATACGGAACTAAAACCCGCTACGTCTTTAAATACACAGACAGAAAATGCCTACCGATTCAGCACTTGGCCAGGTATATCTTTTTGGCAGGCCATAAGCTCTGAGATAAGTGGTAGAAAGCGGCCTCCTCACCGCTTAGAACTTTTTAAAGTAGCTCAAAAAATAAGCGGTGGAAGAATCCCCCCTGCATACCTGTTCTACGCCGAACTCAGCTATACCCCTGCCACAACAAAACTAAACCTAAAGGTTTTGGGGCCACAAAGTGGGGACCTTTTCTTAAGCCGGATATTTCTATATAGCAGCCGTGAAGTTACCGAAAGCGCCATGCTAAAAGATATTTTAGCAACTCTTGGTTCCTTAAAGAATGTTACACATTCCGCTGAGGCACAACCCTAAGGTACCTTTCTACAAGGCTCATATGCTTATCCTCTTTCCTACGCATAGGGTGGGAAAAGGAATCAGGGATGGGACTTATGGTTGTAAAAATTCGCTGAAATTCAGACCAAAGCTCTGTTAAAATCCTCCGTGGAAGAAAGAGAGGATTGTTCTTCGCAATGATTTTTAAGAGTCTTTTTGCCTCATCCGGATCTATGAGATTGCGCTTAAGGAGATCTTCGGTTGAGGCCGTAAAAACAGGGACAGTAAATTTGTAGGTGCGGATTAACTCAGAAATCACACGAAATAGTCCTGCTCTTGTGATATACCCTCCCGAGTAAAGTAGCACAGCGGTTTGATAATAATTCTGCGTCGGCACCACAAGGCGGGATAGCTGGGTATGCATCGCCGGAGGTGTTTTCATCTCTAAATGGATAAAAATCCGCTCCACTACTTCTCGTTTGCGAAATGGCGATTCCTCGAGCATGTGCAAGATATCGCGGATCATATTCCTTTCATCTTCGGCAACCTGCCACTTCTTCAGGATGGTGAGCACCTCGTAGTCGTCAAGTCTGCCTGCCACAATATCGGAATAGAGTGAGTATATGAGCGCATCATATTCAGAGTCATCCCCAAATAATAGCTCTCTGGCCTTGGGTGGGAAAGTAGTACGGGCATAGAGAAGAGCCGCTAACTTATAGCCTATTTTATCAATGAGTTTTTTAAATTGCAGTTTTTTTATAGCAGAGCGAAAATCCCTAAATAAAATGCCATCAATACTAACCCCATCTAGCTCAAGTTTTTGTCTAATAACTTTTTCAAGCATTTGGGGAGAAGCCGAGATAAAGAATATTGGGGTTGGTGGTGAATCTTTTTTTACCCCCCTACGCAACTCTCTCACTACCGCAGCTGCCCCAGGAATATTTTGCTTTTCCTCGGGTTTTTCAAAAGGGATCTTAACAAGACCTGACAATTTCTCAAATTTCGTCGCAAGATAAGTCTTATCAAGGTCAAAGGTGCAAATAATACCATCATATTTGGGAGGCAGCTTTCTTTTGTGGTAAACCTCACTTAGTTGGCGCATAATCATGGGTAGTACGAAATACTGCTCTTGTCAAACCTAAAAAAAGTTGCCATGCCAACGCCGTCTCTACCGTGAGCTCATGGGTAAGCCTTTTATCTCTCCTTCTCGGCGCAAAAAAAGCCCCCCCATCCCTGAAACCATGCCTGAACCACCCCAGGCAAGGACGAATCCCCTCCTTGGCTATCTATGGCAGCTGCGTGCCAAGCTCCAGCAAAAGCAAATGCGCTATGCCCTCTACGCCTTTCTTGGTTTAGCTCTTGTAACTTTGGCTTTCTTTATTATGCAACTTTACCGCAGCCAGCGCCATAACGAACAATTTTTCTCGCTTTTTGAAGAGTACAAGAAAATCTCCTCTCTTCCCGAGGGAGAGACAAAAAAAGAAGAACATCGAAAGCTTGCCCAGCGTGCTTTTGAGCTCTGCGATGTGATTTTCCCAACAAAAGAAAGCCGGGGCAGCTGCCTTCTTGCTGCAGCAGCTAGTATACAGGCAAAATCCCCCCAAAAAGCAGCATTTTATCTCGAAAAAGTCTATGACAACTACCATGGACGCTACATAGGACCCTTCACTCTTTTTTATGCCGCCTATGCCTACGAAGAAGCCGGCGACTTTCAAAAGGCTCTGGAACTTTATCGAGAAAGTGAGGCCATCTTCAAGAAAATTGAAAAAGAAGATATAGCCCTCTACCATCAGGGGCGTATTCTGTACTATTTAGGTTCTCTTGATGAAGCAGAAAAAATTTTCCAGAAAATAGAGGAAAGCTTTCCTGCAAGTCCGTACTTAGAAGATGCACAAAAATACCGAATCCTCATTGCCAAAGAGCGGCTGAAAAAAAACCCATGAGGTCGCTAAGACTTGCCCTCCCCAAAGGCCGTCTTAGTGACGAGGCCATTGCTTATTTGCAGGAAAAAGGTATTGTGGCAAAAGATTTTCGCTTCGATGAACGCCGGCTCATTTACCAAACCTCTCAACTAGAGATATTAATGGTGCGGGCTAGAGATGTCGGTCAATATGTAGAGAGCCAGGCAGCAGACCTAGGCATTGTGGGGGAAGACATGTTGCAGGAGTATGGCTTTGATGTTTTTGTGGCACTTTGCCTACCCTTTGGCTATTGCAGGCTATCGGTAGCCCATAAAAAAGACGACAAAAGTTGGCTAAACCTGCCAACGATCCGCGTGGCCACCAAATACCCGAAACTTGCTTCACGCTACTTTTTTGAGAGAGGGCTTTATGTGCAAATCTATGAGCTCTACGGCTCTGTAGAACTCGCCCCCCACACAGGACTTTGTGACATAATAGTTGATTTAGTGTCGACGGGGCAAACACTAAAAGCCCATGGTTTACAAGAAGAAGAAACCATTCTCCACTCGTCAGCGAGACTTATTATCAATCCTACCTCCTTTTTCTTTCAGCGTGAGGCTATCCGAAGCCTGCTTGACGCCCTAAATTCTTCCTAGAGAGTTACCTATGGCCGTACCCAAGCGAAAAACTTCCCATTCCAAAAAAGGGATGCGGCGCTCCCATCATGCCCTAGGTAAACCAAATCTTAGGCCATGCCCCAACTGTGGTGCCTATGGGCTCTCCCATCGGGTTTGCCCTAATTGTGGCTACTATAAAGGAAGGATTGCGCTTGCTCCAAAAGTAAGAACGGTAAAAGAAACCTAACTTCCCCTCAAAAAGATATCGTAAAGATAAAGAACGCTCCCAGGTCGGTAGGGGATGCGGATTTCCACATCAACACGGCCATCTTCGCTTAAAATATATGGCAGCGGTATCACCAGTGGTCCCTGCGGGGCCGAGCCATAACCCATTTCTAGATCATGCACTTTTGTGCCAGATACATAGATTTCGGCCCTTGTAGCCAACAGTTGGCCTTCTTTAGCAAGCTTAGAACCACGGTGACGGCAATAACTAAAGGAAGCGTAGTCAATCACGATTGCCCAACCTGTCTTGCTTCGTTCCCCCCGTAAATCCGTCGGGGTATAAAGAAAGATGCGATAACGACCACCTTCGAGTTTAGCTGCATACCGGTATTGGTAACCCCCCTCGGGGTTATCAGGGCTAACACAATAACCTTGGGCCTCCGCGTATGCCTTGAGTTTTCTCTCAGAAAGAACTACGGGGGGTGGAGGGACAATTTGGCCTGCAACCCTACCTTCGGGAAAGGCTAGGGCCGAGGCAAAAGTCAAAATCTCCCCCTTAGCTAGGCTTTGCCAGAGTACCAGCTTAATGAAAAAAGCTTGTGGGGATCTCATACTTTTTCCCTAGATGAAGGACAAAACTTTTCCATTCAGGATAGTTTTTTAGATGAGAAAAGGAGGGGTTCTGCCACAAAAATAATAACATGTTCGCGGCAAGTTCACTACTATGGCGTTCTAATTTTTCTAGAAAACGGCGCAAATAAGCAAACGTGGATTCCTTATCCTGGGCATCTAGGGCCATATAGTAATCATAGAGGAGTTGAGAGGGATCTTTTGTCTTTTGGTGCTCCTCGTAAGTATAAGCTGGATCAATAAAGCTCTCACTACGGCGCAGATGCGAAAAATCTAGCAATTGCCGTTCCTCATCTTTTTTTTTATTCTTAGCTATTTCAAAAAAACCTAAGGAAGAGAAGAGCGGATTTTCTTGAAAATAGACTAGGCTTGCACCATGGTTCAAGGCTTTTTTTATTTCTTGCCTAGCTAGGTCTTTTTTATTTCGTTCTACGAAGTAAAGCGCCCGAAAGTAGTGGTGTAATGCCCTGTCTTTAAGCTCAATGGGTTCTTTAAGTATATTAAGTTTAAAATTTAATGCGGGCACAAAGTTGGGTTTTAGCTTTAGGCTTTCTTCAATATATTGTTTGGCAGAAGAGACTTGTCTTTTCTCCCATAAGATTTTCCCAAGGGTGTAGCAGGCATAGTAAGAAAAGGCTTCTTTTTTTAAGCAAAGTCGCCCGAGCTCTCCAAGTCCCTTGTCCTCATGACGCTGCCAAAGCTGGAGAGCTTCATCTATATCGTAGTGAATTTCACCCGGCCCATAGAAAACATCATGGGCATAAAGAGAAAAAAAAATAGCAGCCCCCCAAAATTGCCACATATATTTTAATATCGGCAAAGCTGGAGATTTGTATGCGGTTTTATTCCCTTCTAATATTTGTTATCTTTTCATGGGCCCATCCCTTGTCCTCAGGAAGCACCCATAGCAGCCTTAAAGATCCTGAACTCCTGAAAAAATTCCAGTCTTTATCTTTAAAACTCATGTGCCGCTGTGGTTGCAACATGCCCCTTGCCTATTGCAATCATATAGGTCATTGCAATGCCTGGCCCATGCGGGCAGCCATAGATTCTTTATTAACGGAAGGGCGAAGTGAGGAAGACATTTTAGAGGGCTTTGTGGTAGGCTTTGGCGATCTTGTCGATACTCATCCTGCATTTGCTCTTGCCCGCAGTGCAGAATATAGCTATCTTTTGCCTGAATTTCGCCATGGCATGGGGGAAAAAATACTTACCAAGCCAAGGCAAAAAAGCCTATGGATTTTTTTAGTTTTAGGATTTCTTGCAATTGGCCTTGCTGGCATCTTGCTTATTCGCAAAAAAATTCGTAACCCAGCGCTTATTGTCAAAGAAGAGGAAGAACGGGAATTAGAAGAAAGTTTTACAGAGTTTTTAAGAAAGCATCCACAGTAAGGGCCACTTTTCTTAGTTGAGACTCTTTAAGTAGGGGAAAAAAGGGCAAACTAAGGGCACCTTGGTAATAGTTTTCTGTATTTGGGAAGTCACTGGGGCGAAAGCCATAGGTCTTACGCACGGCAGAAAAGCGATAGAGCGGGATAAAATGCACCGAGTGGCCAATTTTTTTTTCTCTAAGATAATTGCTAAGAGCCTCGCGCTTTGCGTATTTGGGATCAAGAGAAATCACAAACAAATGATGAGCTGAAATTGCCTCTGGCCAGAGGCCCTGTAACCTAATCCCATCTTTATGTAAGAGCTTGCGATAGAGACGATCTAGCTTTTGTCTTTTTTCGTGATTCTCTTTAAGTTTTTCTATTTGGGCCAGGCCAATAGCTGCATGTACATCTGACAAATTCATCTTGTAACCAAAATCTTTCACATCGTAGTGCCAAGTCCCTCCCTGGTATCGCAACCACGCTTCTCGGGTCATCCCATGTAGCGAGAGGCTGCGAGCCTTTTCGTAGAGACTCTCCTGAGCTAAGTAAAGAGCCCCTCCCTCAGCCGTGGTGAGATTTTTGGTCGCATAAAAACTAAAGGCACAGGCATCCGCATACTCATGTAAAAACCTTTCCTTATATCGTGCCTCAAGAGCATGCGCACTGTCCAAAATAAGTTTTAGTCCGTATTTTTGGCATAGCATCTGGATCTCATCCATAGGTGGGGGGTTGCCCGCAAAAGGTACAAGAAGCAGGGCCTTGGCTCCCCTTCCTTTTTTTTTAATTTCATCAAGGGAAAGATTCCAGCTGTAGGGACAAATATCCCCTAGCACCGGCACTGCCCCTAGGTGGTGAACCACTTCTAAGGTTGCCACAAAGGTGTTCGCAGGTAGTAAAACTCGGTCCTTGGGTCCAATCCCCAAAACCCTGAGAGCTAGGTGAAGTGCCGCTGTACCCGAAGACACAGCCAAAATTCTTTTTACCTTTAAGAACTGAGCTAGTTTTTCCTCAAACTCAGCTGTTAAAGGACCAGTGGTAAGCCAATGATTTTTTAACGCTTGGTTTAAATAAAAAAGCGCCTTTTTTTTAGGAACAGAGGGTATATAGAAAGGTATGGGTTCATCCATTCTCTTTACTGATACGGATGGTTTCTTTTAAGGCCACTATGGGATTTATGGGACGCGATTTTCTTTTTACTTCAAAATGTAGATGTGGCCCTGTAGCGGTACCTGTGCTGCCAACACGTGCGATAAGCTGACCTTGCTTGACATAATCCCCCTCTTGCACAAGAAGCGAGGAACAGTGCCCATAGACCGTAAAATAGTCATCTTGGTGACGCAAGATGACGACAAAACCATAACTACCGGCCTCTCCTGCAAAAACCACAATCCCGCTTGCCGCAGCGCGAATGGGCGTACCCTCCGGCGCTGCAATGTCAATACCCGAATGAAATGTCTTTCCACCATAGATGGGGTGGTGGCGCCAACCAAAGCGACTGGTAAAACGCCCACCGGCAATTGGTAAGATAAATCTTTTTTTCGATATATAAACTGTCTCTGGTAAGGGCTTAGCTTTATAAAGAAATATTTCTTTTTTGCCGCTTAGATTGCGAATTGGGTTTCCTTCAAGATCGAAGATATCGCTCAACGTGATTTTAAAGCGCTTGGCTAGAGATTCTAGCGAATCACCTTTTTTTACTTGGTAGACAAGACCTGGTCTTGTGGGTATGCGTAGCTCTTCGCCAGGGAATATAGGGGAGTTCTTCTTAGTTGGATTAGCAGAAACGATGGTATAGACGGGAACTCCATAGCGCTGGGCTATCCGCCATAAAGACTCTCCTGCTTCCACACGGTGGTTTTGCAGAGAAAACTTCTCTCGCTTGAGAAAAGATCTCTCTTCTATTTTAGTTTCTTTCGATGGCAAAGAGACCATGCGTTCATGTTCCTCAGCCTTTGCGGGATTTGACCGAATATTTTCAAAATAGCGCTCAATTAAGCGATCTACCTCGTCGCTTAGAACCACCATTTCTTCTTTTGGGGCAGCCGCCTGTGTAGGGGCAGTGGAAAGTTTTTTCTTCTCTACAGAAGGGGGATCACTAATAGCAAAAATGGCGACAATACCCGCTAAAGAAATACCCGTAATGGACAGCAAAAAGCGCTCAATAATTTGCATCGATTTAAATTTGATATCGGCGTTTTAGCTTAAAAATTAAGCCTTTTTAGATGCTCTCGGGTTTTTTCTCTTAAGAGAGAATTTTGGATGCGTAACACCTTTTCATAGGCTTTTCTTGCCATCACAATATTACGCCTGTGGGGATCTTCTTCGTAGAGCTGCCCTAAGAGAAACCATGCATAGTCTATGGGAGGAGTTAGGTTATTCTTGTTCTCTTCTAATAGTCCAAGGAGTAATTCATGAGCTCTGTCATAGTTTTTTTCTTGGAGATATAAACGAGAAAGCCTAATTTTCGCCAAGATATAGCCCTTTTTCCCCCAACTTTTTTCCAATAGCCGTTTCTCCAGTTCTTGGCATTCTTGAAATTTCTCCCCAAGGTTTTGACATAAAACATAACCATCGGAAAGAGCCAAAAGGGTCTTTTCGTTTTCCTCGAAAAACTCTGCCTTAGGTAGGGCCCTGTTCTTGGCCTTTTCTAAAAAATAAAGATATTTTAATCGCATAAAGAGTGGATCCTCTTTTTTGGCTTGAGAAAGTACTTCTTCTAAAAGCGCAAACGCCTCGTTGTTTTTGCCTGCTTCAAAAAGAAAAAATGCTTCTTTATATTTTTGCAAAAGAATATTGTGGGGCTCATCCTTCTCGTTTGTGTGGGTTGTATCTCTTGGCTCTTCTTTTGTGGAACCATCATGGGATGGGCTAATTTGTTCTTCAATTTTTTCTCCGCGCACGCTATAGCTTTCTCCCCAAACTGGGCATAAAAAAAACACTAAGAGAAAACCCAGAAAAAGCCTCATTGTTATTCCAAAAAATCCATTTTTCGATCTTGGGAGCTTAGAGCAGATTTGTGCCCAAGAGAGCTCTTTTTATTAGGAGCTAGAAGTTCGGATGTTTCCTCTCGGATTTCATGTTGCTCCTGGGCAAACCTACGGGGGGTAAAAATGTCCTCTTCTACAAAAACAGGTCCTTTACTTTTAGGACGTAGGAAATCTGGGTCTCGTAAAAATTCTTCCTTCTCTCCCAAGAGACGATCACTAGTATCTTTGCCCATTGTGGCAAAGTTCGTTTGGCGGGAGGGAAAGGACATAGGATCCACCTCCACATCCTCAAAAAGCCTTTGTTTTTTCTCATTAGCTTCCCTTAACTCTTGCAAATAAAAAAGATCTTTTGTGCTACCAGAAAGCTGGATCCCAGCGGGGATGGCATCACGTACCCCCATACGAATACCATAGGTTAGGGCTAAGAGAAATACTATGGCAAGTATAGCTAGGCCAGCCTTCTTTAATATGTCCCTTATATGGGGGGGAATCTTGGAGATAATAAAATCAATAAAAGAATCTACCTTTTCGAGGTATTTTTGCATGCTTTTTTATCGCTCCTTTAACTTAGCTTTTATAGATTTTTTTCTTTTCTAAAATAAGAAAACGAAAGATAACTCCCGTGGCAACAAAAGCAGCAAGCCTTTCTGCCTCGAGAAGCGCCTGCCTAATGGCGCCCCAAAATTCAAGCTAGGACCCCAGACGAAAAAAGGATAGGAGTGTTGGGCTATTTTGGAATTGCCTATCCCCAGTCGGTTATGGCTCGGGAAATAGAGAAGATTGAGCCAGAGGCAGCAGGGAAAACTTCTTTATCACAAATGGCTAGTTGGTAAATGAACACTTTGTGTTAACTGCCAAAAAGTGGCCTTTCGTAAATAGAGATATTCATTTCTTGCAAAAACTATTTCCTCACCAAGTGCCTATCATCCTAACCACTGTAGCAGGGACTAGAGTCAAAATAGCAAGATCACTAAGGCGACAAAAAAGCAATTCATACCCCGTGTTCTTTAGCGACATCCTAAATAAGCTACTTTCCTTAAATTAACAACCTTAAATTAACAAAAGGTTCAAAGTTAATTATCAAAATTTCCTTTACTTCACCGCCGTTTTCTTTGGCATCGGCATAAAGAAAAGCTCTTTTATGCGGCTGTAAAGCAGCGAAACCAATTGAGGAACCATCGGAGCAGTTTTGTGAGGCCTACCATTAGAGGTTTTCCCGCAAAGCCAACACATATGAATGCCGGCCAAACTCCGATGGGGAAAGACTATTTTTATTTACCAGTAATCCTGCACAGCAAACCAAAGAAAAAATGGTCTCTTGGGCAGTCTAGAGTAAAAGTGTTTTCGAAATTTTTATGGCCTTGCCAGAATACGATGGCTCTAGAATAGCTGACATTGTGGCAACTATGGTTTTACTTACGAACTTTTGCCAAGCCATTACCTTAATGGCTGTGTCTTACCAATGAGGAAAACACCTATTTTCTCGTTTTTACACATAGCTTTACTGACATCCCTTTGGGCCTATCCCCCTGAGTTGGGTTTTGCAGAGATGTTCTTTCAAGAAAACGATTACTACCGAGCAGCCACCGAATTCCAAAGAGCAGCCTATATGACAGCAAACACGCCTTTTTCTACCCTAGCCCATATACGTGCGGCTGAAAGCTTTTATTTAGGTAATCAGTACACCCTTTGCCTAGAAGAACTCTTGCGAGCAAAAATAGAGGAAAAATACAAACAACGGGTGCTCTTTTTAAAAACCTTTTGTACCCAAGGTAAGAAAGAATATCACTTAGCCCTGGAGCTAGCTCAAAGTTGGCCCCATCCCTTTGGCTACCACCAACAAAAGGTATATAGAGCGCTTCTCTTCCCCGATTCTCTCCATACAGAAGGGTGGCTGTGGGAATCTGAAATTCCCCTTCCTAATGGTCTTGCCCCTCCCTTGGCAGGAAAAGAGTATTTAGCTGCGCTTGAAAATAGAGAGGGCAAAAAAATCCCCATTTTAGGGGCGGTCTTAAGCTCGCTTATGCCTGGTCTTGGTCAAATTTATTATGGCTCTTGGGGTGATGCCCTTAGTTCATTTCTTGTTGTAGCCAGTCTTGCAAGTTTTGGCTATGTAGCTCACCGCTACCAAGAAAGGCCCCTTTCTGTGCTTTTTTTTAGCGGTGCTGCTCTTTTCTACGTGAGTAGCGTCTATGGAGCCTATCTTGGTGCTGAAAGAAAAAATAAAGAGCTTAGCCAAGAATATGAGGAAAGGGTTTTGCAGCTTTCTTTTCGTTACGAAGTGCTTTCACTACCTTGAGGAGGTTCCACAGAACTCGAAGGTGTGCTTTTTTTGGGAGGATTGTTTTTCCCTCTTGGCCTTAAGACCATGCTCATCATACGTCCCTCCATGGAAGGCATCTTTTCAACTATTGCCACCTGCTCCAAGCGATCTTTGAACTCCATGAGCTTCTCAAGCCCAAGCTCTGTGTGGGCTATTTCCCTACCCTTAAAACGCATGGTGACTTTTACATTATCTCCCTCGTTTAAAAATTCCTGAGCCAGCTGCACTTTTCGGTCAAAGTCCCCCGTATCAATTTTGGGACCCATTTTAATTTCCTTTACCTGAATGATTTTTTGTTTCTTGCGACTTTCCTTGTCTTTTTTTGTTTTTTCAAATTTAAATTTTCCATAATCGATAATCTTGACGACAGGCATATCCGGGGCTTGGGCAATTTCAACAAGATCCACACCGGCCTCTCTTGCGCGGCGCAGGGCCTCAGAAAGCGGAACGACCTCGGCCCCCTTTTCACCCACAAGTCTTACTGTCTCTGCTGTAATTTCCTCGTTAATGCGATGCTCGCGCGTTGTCCTACGTGCTCCGGGGAAAGGTGGTTTGTTTCTAGTCTTCATACTAGACAAATGCCTTCTCTTGAGAAAATTAAAAAAAGACAACCATTTTTCTACAGCAATTCTGCTACTCTATCGGTTTTTTCCCACGAAAAGGAATTTTGTCCCTCACGACCAAAATGTCCATAAACCGCTGTAGGTAGATATTTCATCTCCCTAAGCCGCAAAATTTCTCTGATGCCTTTGGGACTTAGATCAAAAATCTCTTGCACTCTTTTTTCTAGCTTCTCTTCACTGACCTTACCTGTACCAAAGGTCTCAACGAGAACAGATACAGGCTTTGCTACTCCAATTGCATAAGAAACTTGAATCTCGCATTCTTCAGCAAGGCCGGCAGCTACAATATTTTTAGCCACATATCTTGCCATATAAGCGGCACTACGATCTACTTTAGAAGGGTCCTTACCGCTAAAGGCCCCTCCCCCATGTCGGGCAAAACCACCGTAAGTATCTACAATAATTTTTCTGCCAGTCAACCCGCAATCACCGTGCGGCCCCCCAACAACAAACCTACCTGTGGGATTAATGAGATAGCGTGTACTTTGTAAAAGCTCTTGAGGTATGGTTTTCTTAATGCATTCCTCAATCACCGCCTCGCGCACGGTTTCATAAGACACATCCTCACTATGCTGAGTTGAAATAACAACCGTTTCTATTGCCTTTGGCCTTCCTTCGCTGTAACGTACCGATACCTGAGATTTGGCATCAGGACGTAAAAAAGGTATTTTGCCGGACTTTCTTAGAGCAGAAAGATTTTCTAAAAGTTTATGCGCATAGTAAATGGGAGCTGGCATAAGCATTTGCGTATCCCTGACCGCATAGCCAAACATCATCCCCTGATCACCAGCCCCTTCTTCTTTAAAAAGCCCCTGACCAGTCACCCCTTGCGCAATATCAGGACTCTGCTCATGGAGTAAAACCTCCACGTGAGCTGTGTCTGCATTTAAGCCTATTTCTTCTGAAGTATAACCAATCTGGCGCGCAATGCTGCGTGCAATAGCTTCGATATCTGACTTTTCTATTTTTGCTTGCGATGCCACCTCCCCTGCAATGACAATGCGGCCCGTCGTGGCCAAAGTCTCACATGCCACCCTACTTGTTGGGTCTTTTTCGAGATAGGCATCAAGTACCGCATCCGAAATTTGGTCACACAATTTGTCCGGGTGCCCTTCAGAGACAGATTCAGAAGTAAAAACAAAATCCCTTCTGCGCAACATTTTAAACCAGAGTGTAAAACTATTCTATTGGGCAAAGATTTTTTTCATATTGGAGAAAATCGCCTTTGTCTTGATATGCTCTACGTAAAAGGCTTAGGACCTCATCCCCTTCATGGAATAACAAATTGGGCAACTTTTCAAGTGCTTTTCCATGTTTCTTAATGCAAGAGAAAAAGTGCTTTATGGTATAAGCTGTTTTTAGTCCCTCTTGTCCTGTTAAATTAAAGAAATAAGCACTTTTGTCCTCACCGGTTTCTGCCACGAGGACTTTGTGAATAAGCCCCCGACTTGGGCTTTGAAGCTTACCCGAAAATCGAATTTCCCTTAAGCGAGGGTAGGAGGAGCAATTGCTTTGAGGGCGGTAATAGATGCATCTGCGATAACCCTGGGCCTCCAAAAAGCGCACTAAGAGATAATAGCGTCGGTTTGCCTCCCAGCTATGGGCCTCGGCAGGTGAGTATGTAGGACGACGAAAGTACCACGGTAGATCCTGGGGATCGTGACAACCAAGTATAATAAATCCGACTATGAAAACCTTAATAATCGCGCCTTGGTCTGTCGTGGTTAATTTTGTTAAAAATATAAATGGCGGCATAACCACCAATGAGACCCGCTATTACGTTAACATTGGCAATGTAAAAGCCTCGTTGCAAAAAATCAATAAGAAAATTGACTGTGTCCGAGACCACAAAACCGCCGAGAATGGAGCCAAAAAAAGCCACGACCATACCCCCTAAAAAACCACCCAGTAAATCTCGCCGTTTCCACGAATAAAAAAGCCAACTTAAAAAAGCTGCTATTAAGATGTAGACTAAAGTAGCTATAATAAACTTCAATACATCCATTACCCAAAGTATCGGAATGCAAAGGAATTTTTCAACATCTTTTTAAAAGCGCACATTAGGGCGGATTAGCACCTGAAAATTCTGAGTGCCTCGGCGGTCCGCTAAAGGTCCCGTATACTTTCGGTTTGCCTCGTAGTTAAAGCCAAGACCCAAAATAAACACAAACGGCTCTTTATAGGGAAAATTTTTTTCCGCCAGAAAAAAATGTCTCATCCACGCCATCTCTTGAATAGAGAGATCAAAGATGTATTCAATACCGCTATTTTCAAAAAAACTCCATAGAGACGCCAAAAAATCAATACGGTTTCGACGCAAGGAAAGGTAAATCACATCGGCTATGTGAGGATGACTATGCACCTTTGTTCCCACACGAAAACTCCAATTGTGAAGACTGTGCTCAAAAATTCTCTCTCCTTTCATTTTCCATTCAACCTCAAACCAATGATCATCAATAAGAACATTATCCTTTATATGGAAATTCCCATAGCTAAAGAGATAACCCATGTAACCCAAGTTACGTGCTTTAGGTTGTTCCCCCGTTTTGCGAAAAATAGCAAGATTTCCCAAAAATAAAGAAACACTGTAGGGCTCTTCAAAGCCCGCAGTAACAGTTTTTACTAAATTAAAACTGTCGGTAATATTGGCTTGTGCATAAATCTCGGGAGATTGCTGACGTACAGCAACGCCTGCTAAAGGCAGGGGGTAGACGCTTGCCTCGAGGAGCAAATAGCTTGGCAAAAAAGAGCGGCGCAAAAGATAGGTGTACAGCTCTTTTTCCGGGGTTTCCTCTAAAATAGGAATAGGCTCCCCCCAAAAGCTAAAAATAATACCTGCACTGGAGTAGTAAGGATCAAGCCCAAAATCAAAAGAAATATAATCTTTTTCTTCTGGACTTATTGATAAATTGAGCAAAACCAAACCCAAAAAGAAAGACTTAATCCTCATACCTCGTTTTTATGGTAATAGCGAGATGAAGCGTTCAATAAATCAATAGGCAAACCACGTGGTCAACAATCTCTTTACCCCCTGAGTTCTAAACTTCCTTGGGACTATGCCTCTTCAACTAAGCGAACAGCTAGGGATTATTCTTCTTTGCGCTACTCTCTTTGCCTTAATGGGAAACTTACTTCACGTCCCACCCCTTGTGGTCTATCTCTTTACCGGACTTTTTCTCGGTCCAATAGCGAAAATAGTCTTTCCGCTGCCCCTCTTTGAGATGATTAGCGAAACCGGCATAACCTTATTGCTCTTTTTAGTTGGCCTTGAAATTCACTTCTCTAAGATGAAAGATATTGGCCGAGATGTTCTATTTGCTGGCATGGCACAAATTATTTTAACAGCTCTTCTTGGTTTTTTACTAGCAAGAATCTTGGGTTACACATGGTTCAACAGTCTCTATCTAGCCATCGCCTTAACCTTTTCCAGCACGGTAGTCGTCGTAAAACTTCTAGACGAAAAAGGCCACTTGGGTCGACTCTATGGTCGTCTCTCTGTGGGCATCTTCCTTGTGCAGGATTTGGTCGCCATTCTCCTTTTAACTTTAGTGGCAGCTTTGCCCAGACAAGGTGAGGTGCAACTCGCCAAGCTTTTGTGGCAGATTGGCCAATCTTTTGTTTCCCTGGGTGGCTTACTCATTGCTGTGATATTCTTAGGTCGCTATGCTCTACCTTCCGTCTTCCACTGGGGCTCCCGCAGTATGGACACCTTGGTCATCTGGTCATTAGCTCTTTGTTTTGGAATATCATTGCTTGCCGAAAAATTGGGGCTTTCGATGGAGATTGGGTCTTTTACAACAGGCCTTGCGCTTGCCCAGCACCCCTGGGCAAAGGACTTACGGCGAAGGGTGCACCCCCTTATGAATTTCTTTATTATGGTCTTTTTTGTACTACTGGGTGTCCAGATGGATTTAGCCTCAGCCTTGCGGCAAATAGATCAAGCTCTTCTTTTGTCCATAGTGGTGCTCTTGGGGAAACCTCTAGTTTTTTACCTCATCTTACAGAAAATGCACCATAGCCAGCAAACCTCTTTTTTAACCGGGATCACTGTCGCACAAATTAGCGAATTTTCTTTTATTTTTGTAGCTCTTGGCATTAGCCTAGGCATAGCTTCTCAAGAACTTATGGCGTTAGTCTCGCTTATTGGTATTTTAACTATTTCTTTATCGGCCTATATGATCTTGCATGGGGAAAAACTCTTCGAACTTTGGAAAAAAGTGAAAACTCGAGGCATAGATTCACTATCTCAAGACAAATTCTTAGAGTCCCACGCACCATGGGAAAATCATATTGTGGTGGTTGGCATGAATGAACTGGGGACAGCTATCTGTAAAAAATTGCTTAAGTTCAAAGAAAAAGTAATTGCCATTGACATGAACCCACACCGCTTGCAAAACTTAAAAACAGCCACCGTTCTTGGCAATATAGAACACCCCTCGACTATCGAAGAGAGCTATTTTCGCCAGGCAAAACTCGTTATCTCAGCCCTCTCCTCAGAGGAAACAAATAACTTTTTGGCCTTTCTCTGCCAGCGCTACCACATACCTTTTGTAGCCCATGCGCGTGATCCCTCCATGAAGGATGGGCTTATGGCGACTAATACCCGATACATAATCAGTCCAAAAGAAGATGTTATAGAGCACTTTCGCCAAATTGTGAAATCACAAAAGTAAATCATGGAACAACTTTTCTTAATCTTGCTCTCGGCATCTGTGGCTTTTGCCCTGGCTCGTCTGTCATCTCTACCTGTCATTGCACTTTTAGTACTCTCCGGTTATGTTTTACAAAACCTGGTGCACCTTCCTCCCCATCTATTAGAAAATTCCATGGAACTTGGTCTTTCCTTTTTACTTTTCTCTATGGGAATAGAACTTTCCCCAGAAAGATTTAGCAATCGCCTTAAAACAGTAACTATAATCGCCTTAGTACAAATCCTAGTGGTTTTTTTCCACGGCTATTTATTAGCCTCGCTTCTAGGCTATCATTTAACAGCCTCTCTCTTACTGTCGCTTTCGGTTACTTCTTCGTCTACCATCGCCATTATTAGCTATTTGCGCAAGGAGGGAAAACTCTACGAACCCTTTGGTCGCCTCGTAACTGGC
Source organism: Leptospiraceae bacterium (assembly GCA_025055765.1). Classification (GTDB taxonomy): domain Bacteria; phylum Spirochaetota; class Leptospiria; order Turneriellales; family Turneriellaceae; genus JANWWS01. Next base: position 32,434 of record JANWWS010000040.1, read on the forward strand.
GTATTACTAATACAGGATTTTCTTATTATTATTGCTCTCCTCTATTGGCAACAGTGGCATGCCAAAGTAGATCCTTGGGTAACTACCTATGCTGTTTTTCTACTCACGGCCTTGGCATTTATTGCTCATATGGTCGTTATGCCTAAAATTATTCTTTATTTGCAAGAGAAAACTGAAATTTTACTCTTGGTTTCCCTATCAGTACTTTTTCTCTTTGCAGGTATTGCCCACTTCTTATCCATCCCTCATTTAGTAGGGGCCTTTGCTGCAGGTTTTGCCCTATCACAATTCCCTGTCAATGGCTTGGTACGGGCCCAACTTTACTCCATAACCGACTTTTTTTTAGCTTTTTTCTTTGTCAGTGTGGGGGCCTATATTGAGATCCCTTCTGTCAAAGGAATACTCACCGTTATCTTGTTTTTGCTCCTATTATTCCTACTTACTCCACTTGTAGTCACGATCACAGCCGAGCGTTTCCACATATCAACCCGCTCCTCTATGGAAACGGGCCTTCTTTTGTCCCAAGCAGGGGAACTCTCACTAGCAGCCGGACTCTTTGCCTTTACCCATGGCCAAATAGATCGCGATCTATTCTCAGTAATCGCCCTCATTACTGTTATCTCCATGGCCTTAACTCCCCTTGTTGCCAGGGAAGACATTACCTATTTTTTTATGCAAAAACGGACCAGGCTTTTTCAGGGTGAAAAAATTCCTCCTCTTGAAAATCATGTGGTACTCATTGGCTATGGTACCGTGAGTAGGAATCTTCGCAATGAGATACTCGCCTTAAAAAGACCGGTTGTGGTAATTGATGATGATCCTAGAGTTATCCGCGATCTGAAGAACAAAAATTTTATTGCCATAAATACCGACATCCGCAATAAAGAGGCGATCAAAACCTTGTCACTCGACAAGGCTTTTCTTATTTTCTCTTTTGCCCGCCAAGTGCAAGATTCCCTTTACTTGCTGCATACCCTTAAGGGAAGCCGAGCTAAAATTGTGGTACGTGTTTTTGACAAAAGAGCTGAAAAATTAGTGAGATCAGCAGGAGGTATTCCGGTAAATGCCAGCGACATTGCAATAAAGCACTTTATAGAATGGTTTTCGCAAAACATGGCACGTCCTAGGAGAAAAAAAACAAAGGCAAGAACATGATTTGAAAATTTTCGAATTGCCTATTTGGTGTCTTTCATCAACTTGGAATTATGAGTCTTGAGGCACAACTTATAAAATACACCTGCCGGTTATTTTTTAAGTACTACCCGCGTACCCAACAAGACATGCTGAAACATGCTCGCAGCCGTTTTAATCATCTCCCTGTGCCCAATTTGTTACCTGCCTTTTTAAAGCACCGGTCTTTTCTGTGGGAATATGATGGTCAAAAATTAAGGGGCGAAGCAATTTTGCAGGAAGCCCCCACCTACCACATACTTTACCTTCATGGGGGAGCTTTTGTCGCGGGCAGGGCTAGCACCTACCTCAACATGGTGGGTAAGCTCGCACAGGAGCTTCACGCTAACGCTTACCTGCTAGACTATCGCCTGGCACCCGAACATCCCTTTCCCGCAGCTCTGGAGGATGCTTTCCGAGCCTACCGTTTCATACAAGAAAATCTAGAAACAAGCGAAAAACTCATCGTTGCTGGAGACTCGGCTGGGGGAGGGCTTACTTTAAGCTTGCTCCTAAAGATACGAGACGAAAAGTTGCCTCTACCTCGCTGTGCTATCGCTCTTTCGCCCGTCACAGATCTCACCTTTAGCTCCCCCTCAATTTGGCAAAACAGCGAATGTGATGATGTACTGACGGCAACTTTTATTGAAAAAGGGAAAGGTCTTTATTGCAAAAAGGAGGAAACAGCCCATCCATATGTCTCTCCTCTTTTTGGAGATTTAAGCAACCTTTGCCCTATTTTACTTACCGTAAGTGAAACCGAATGCCTGCGAGATGACAGCCTGCGTTTTAAGCAAAAAGCCCAAGAGGCCGGCACATCGATAACTCTTCTTATTAGAGAAGACCTACCCCATGTCTGGCCCGTCTTTCATCCTATTCTACCCGAAGCTACAGAGGATTTACACAAGATTAGCAAATTTATCCTACAACTGCGGCTACCATGAAAGAAAACCATAAGACTACACCTAAAACATTGGGGAAAAGAGAAATCACAAAGCAAGTCAACCGCCAACAAATTCTCGATGCTGCCTTTGAACTTTTCTGTAAGCAGGGTTTTGAAGCAACTAATGTACGAGATATTATACGCGAATCAGGACTTTCTGCAGGCACCTTTTACAACTATTTTCAAAGCAAAGAGGAAATCTTTGAAGAACTTAAAAACAACATTATAGAGGACCTACGAATTGCTATTAGAGCCGCCCGTTGGCGCTACAACTTCGCATTAGACAAAATTGTTGATAGCTTTAAGGCATTCTTTCAGGTTTTAGCAGATAGACCTAAGCTCATGCTCTTTTTATCGCGCAATCAATCATACCTAAGGCAGTTGCGTAGTGAAGGGGGGCTTGATGTGTTCTTGCGAGATCTCGAAGAAGATTTGCAAAAAGCCATGGACTCCGGTCGGTTACCCCCTATGCCTGTCCACATCGTGAGTCTTGCCCTTTTCGGGACCATCTTTGAATTAGTCTCCGAATTTGTGCGCAATCCGCAATTTTCTATTGAAGAAACATCCCAAGCTCTGGCCAAACTTTTTTATGGCGCCTTTAACCGCAAGTGGAAAGATACCAAAAAAAGCCGAGAGAAAAAGAATTAAGCATGTTCACAGCGGCCTATCTTACCACCCAACAAGATATAACCCCTTTCCGGGTCATAGCACACAGCCGCCTGGCCCGGTGCGATAGCACGCTGAGGCTCCTTAAGCATAACCCAGACCTTCCCCGTACTTAAAAAGATTTTGGCCGGCACGGGACTGCTATTATAGCGGATTTGTACCAAAACCTCCCTTTCCCTCGTGAGATCTTCTTCTCTCAGGCCTTGGTATACCACGGATTCGATAGCAAAAAGCTGCCCATATTGTTCCTCTCGTGTACCAATGATGACATCCCCATTTTCTTGAATTTCTAGAACATAGAAAGCTTGCGGGCTTTGCAGGCCTAGCCCCCTGCGTTGCCCTACCGTAAAATTTTCCTTCCCTCCATGTCTTCCTAAAATTTGACCCTGCCGATTTCGAAAATATCCTGGTTGGAAATTGACACCCTCTCGACGCAAAAATTGGCGATAGTCATTGTCAGGAATAAAACAGATCTCTTGAGAATCACGTTTGGATGCCACTGGGAGCTTATTTTCCTCGGCAATCTTACGAACCTCTTTTTTGGTGAGATCCGCTAAAGGAAAAAGCGTATGCTGCAGAGCCTCTTGAGAGAGACCATATAGATAATAGGCCTGGTTTTTTTCCCTGTCTTTGCAAGGAAAAATGGCATAGCGCCCATTTTCTAGGAGTCCTACACGGGCGTAATGGCCCGTGGCTATGTAATGAAAACCTAATTTTCTTGCTTTTTCAAAAAATTCCCCAAACTTTACAAACGTATTGCAGTTCACACATGGGTTGGGTGTGCGGCCGTGCCGGTAGTCATCGATGAAAGGCTCGATTACTTTTTCGCGAAAATTTTTTTCCATTTTGAGTGCGTAAAAGGGAATGCCGATGCTCACCGCGCACCTTTGCGCATCCATGAGATCCTCGGGCGAACAGCACGAACCCCTTCTCGTAGGACGTAAGTTTTGACAAGAGTCTTTGTATTCCCAAAAACGCATGTTGGCGCCTACCACCTCATAGCCTTGTTTTTTTAATAGAAGGGCAGCCACCGCACTATCAACTCCCCCCGACATTGCTACAAGTACCCGCATGGCCTTATGTTAATAAAGAAAGCTCTTACCATCCACTAAAGCTCATAAAAGTCAGGTACCGTGGCATTTTTTTCAATGACAATGATCCCATCCCGTATGTATACGCCAGGACATTTGGGATCATCAAAGTAATCGAGTTTTTTCAAATTTTCAAGCCTCACATGGCGCCCAATCCGAGCATTTTTATCTATTATGGCATTCTTAATGATGCTATGCTCGCCAATACCCATAGGAATATGCCCAGCTTTAGGAGAACGCAGCTCTAATGGCTCATAGTAGTCTGCACCTAAGACCACTGTATTCTGCAGGGTGACATTGCGCTGGATGAGGGTACGCAATCCCACAATGCTATTGCGCAAAAAACCACCCATAACAATAGCACCATCAGCAATTAAGGCTTTATCGATATCACAACCATCAAGGTAAGCAGGGGGCAAAAAGCGAGGATTCGTGTATAAGGGAGCTTCCGGCGTGTATAGCTTAAAGGGCGGATTCTCTGCCACCAAAGCTAAGTTTGCTTGGTGAAAGGAGGCAATCGTGCCAATATCCTCCCAGTATCCGTTGAACAAGAAAGGTGATACCCGACGAGTGGTAATCAACTTGGGAATAACATGTTGACCAAAATCCTCAGATTTGTCTTTGCGCAATTCTTCAATTAACACCTTTTTGTCAAAAAGGTAAATTCCCATAGAGGCTAGGTAGTTCCTCTCAGGGTCATGAAAACCTAAGGCCTCTAGCTCTTCTCTCGTACAAGCTAGGTATTTTAATCGACTCTCGTCTTTGGGTTTTTCCACAAAATCTACAATACGCATGGCATTATCTCGCTGAGCGACCTTTAATATGCCAAAACCTGTGGCCTTTTGTTCTGTCACGGGTAAACAGGCCAGAGTCATTTCCGCTTGGCTTTCCCTGTGTACGGCAACGAGTTTCGAGAAATCCATGCGATAGAGTTGATCTCCTGACAAGATTAGGACAAGGTCACAATCTGCGTAATCCTCAAGGTAGCGGATATTTCGCCGAACGGCATCCGCAGTGCCCTGATACCAATCTTGGGATTCCATAGTCTGTTCGGCTGCCAAAATATCCACAAACATTCCACCATAAATGTCAAAGCGATAGGTATGGTTGATATGATGATTGAGGGATTTCGAGTTAAATTGTGTTATGACAAACATCCTCCTGATACCCGAATTAATACAATTGGAGATGGGGATGTCGATAATCCGATACTGGCCAGCTAGAGGCACGGCAGGCTTTGAACGATATTTGGTCAAAGGATAGAGCCTAGTCCCCTTACCCCCACCTAAAATTAAGGCGATGATATTCTGCATGGGTATACGAGAGTTGCTCCTAAAGATACGTCAATCCCTTTTGCTAGCTTTCTTAAAATCACTTGCTGATTGATTAATTGTAAAAAGTTTTGGTTATGGAAATCCTAACCCCCAGAGAATTACAAGAGGCTTTTCATTTTGTACGGGAAAAAGTGGATTTCCCCCTGCAAGTTGGCATGGTTTTAGGCTCTGGTCTCGGCGCCTTTACCGACAGTATGCAAAAGGCCATATCTTTCCCTTATCGGGACATCCCCCATTTTCCTATTTCAACTATTACCGGACATGCCGGATTTCTACACTTTGGCTTTGTGGAGGGGGTATCTGTGGGTGTTATGGAAGGGCGCTTCCATTACTACGAAGGGCACCACCCTTCGCGTGTGGTGATGGGAATAAGACTTCTGGCAGCCCTTGGCATAAGAACGCTTATTGTAACTAATGCAGCGGGCATCATAAACGAAAGCTACCATCCTGGGGAATTTATGCTTATTAAGGATCATATCAACCTAACAGGCAATAATCCCCTCATTGGCCCTTCTTTTGCCGAGTGGGGAGACAAATTTGTGGATATGTCACAGGCCTATGACCCTCATCTTGCCCAGTATGCCCGCCAGGCAGCTCACGAGCTACAGATAAGCCTACATGAAGGTGTCTATTGCGGCCTAGCAGGTCCAAGTTATGAGACACCAGCCGAGATCCGTATGCTGCGCCTTTTAGGAGCCGATGCTGTCGGTATGAGCACAGTATATGAAGTCATTGTTGCGCGCCAGCTCCACATGCGGGTTTTGGGTATTAGTTTCTTAACTAATTTCGGTGCCGGGCTTTCCCCCAAAAACTTAGATCATGGGGAGGTCCTTGAAATAGCACAAAAAGAAAAAGTAAAATTCGTAGCCTTATTACAAAATATCTTGCAAAAAATTGATTCCGAATAAAAAACATATCTGGCTCTTCCTCTTTTTGACGGTAACCAATATCCCAGCCCAAGAATACCTCATTTATGCCATTCCCGATTATGCTTTGCCCCGAGAAGACCTTGCCATTGAGGGACAATTCATATCTCAGGTTCTGTGGGTTAGCTTTCAAATTGAAAAGGATGGCAAAATCAGCTGGAAGGGCAAAAAAAGACCTGAGAGGACCACAAAATTAGCTCAGGGATTTTTACTTACCTGCGCTAAGAAAGTTTATTGTATAGAAGTATTAGAGAAAAAAAGCACACAGGAAAATTTCCTCTACCACCTCCAAATTTTGCTTAAAGAAGAGAGTAATCTATCGGAAGTTCAATTCGACTGGGAATATTTACCACCACACTTAGCTAGTGCCTACAACAATCTACTAGCTAGAGTACACCGAATACTCTGGCCCAGAGTCTTACTCTCTGCTACGGTTTTCCCCCAGCTTGATTTTACTCCAATGCTGCGAAAATTCCCCCATTTCCCCTCAATACTGCAAGTAAGCGATCGCGTTGTAGTTATGCTCTACGATCGCCATGGACCAAACACATCAGCTGGCTGTGTTAGCCCCATGAGCTGGCTAAGAAAAAACATTAATTACCTAGAACGCTTTAACAAAAAACAAATTCTTTTAGGAGTACCCCTCTACGGCTACTGTTTTCGCAACGGCAAGGCTAGGGCCATCTCTCGTAGTCAATTTTTCGACATAAAAAGTCACATAAAGAAAGAAGATGGCTGCTATGTCAAAGAAACCGCAGATAAAGGCCAATGTTATTACCCATCTGAAGAAATCTACTCTTTCTTTCAAGAGAGCCTTAAAAAAGGTTTTGCCGGGCTTGCTTTTTGGCGGCTAGGTTTTGAGAACTAGAATCATGATGGCGATTTTTCTTGTTTTTCAAACCACAAACGCAAGCAACGGTTTACAAACTCGGGTTTTTCAAGATGCACAAAGTGCCCTGCCTGGGGCACCTTGATAATTTCGGGGGGATAGACAAAGTCTTCCCTAGTAAACAAGGCATCGTACAAACGGTGATCGACGCATCCATCATTAAGGCCCGCTATTACCATAAGGGGTGCTTCAATCTTTTGCGTTATAAGACGAAAGCTTTCTCTTCCCTTTGCTGAAAAAAAATCAAAAAAACAGCGATAGTAAGACAGGGCAGCATTGACCACACCTGGCTGTGAAAAGATTTTTTTTACCTTGCCAAGGTGAGCCCCTTTCCCGGGCCAGGCAGGGGACCATGCCTCGTACAAGCGGTCTAAAAACGAAAAGTTATCCTGGGAAAAAACATAGTCACTGAGACCAAGCAATTGAAAAAAAAACATGTACCAGCTCTTAGCAAGCTGTGAGGGAAATTTCCACACGGCGTCAAGCATTCGTTTCAAATAAGGCACAGACAAGGCTGTAGCCGAGTAAAGCCGGTCAGGCCAGTTGGCTGCCACAGCATAAGTCACAATAGCTCCCCAATCATGGCCTACTAAATGCACACGGTCTAGTTGCATATTGTTTAGTTGCTCTAAGAAATCCTCCACAAGAGAAGAAATGTAGTAATCAGGGGGTTCTATCTGAGACGAGGGCTCATAACCGCGCAAAAGCGGGGCAAAAACCTCATAGCCTCTTTGAGCCAAGTACTGCATTTGAGGCAAAAAGCTTTCATAGCTATCACCAAAACCATGCAGGAAAAAAACAGGGCTTCCTTGACCCCCATGTAAAAGGGAAAATTCAAGGCCACTTGAGCGAACGCGGCTCAATCTCAGCATGGTTCTTCTAGATAAATTGTTGCAGCATTGTCAACGCATAATAAAAAGATCTACGTGGTGCTTGAGATGAAAAAAATTGGCTTACCCCTGGCTTGGAAGACAAAATTTCATGACTGGCTATCTCGTTTAAAAGAATCTTATAATGAGATCGAGGAAAAGGTAAAAAGCTCTCCTCCTTGGCAAAGATGGGAAAAGTACTATAAGTTCTGGCTGCAAGATTTCATGCTCACTGGGCCCACACTTATAGGTTATTTATGGGAACTATGGCTCAAAAAAGCAGAGGATGTCCGCTTTGCTCTTGCCTTACAGTCCTTTATTTTATTTTTCCTATATCTTTTTTTGCTTGTGTTGACAGAATTTGTTGGGTATATCATGGAAAGTCTCCAGGGAGTTTTATACACGCGCTCCCTACTAGCCCTAGTTTATTTAGGCACTGGCTTTTATCAATTTTACCGTCTGCGCCAAGGAAATCCTCTTCTCTTGTTGCCATGGAACAAAATACAAAAATACCTCCAGCACTAGACGAGAGTGTTTTTCTCTCCTATTCGGAAGAGGATACACGAGAGTTAGCAAAGGAACTAGCAACCAAGATACATCCCCCTCTTTTTATCCTTTTGAAAGGGGAATTAGGGACAGGTAAGACCTCTTTTACCCGCTATCTTGTAGAAGCTTTAGGCTACAAGGGGGTAGTAAATTCCCCAAGTTTTGCCCTTCATCAGATTTACGAAATAAAGAGAAATCTAAACTTTCACCACCTAGACCTTTACCGCTTACAAAACGAGCATTATGAAGAGCTTTTTAGCTTCACACAGGCTGAGGACAATTTTATTGCAGCTGTAGAGTGGCCTGAAATTGCCGAAGGGTATATCCTAAGTTTAGGCTATCCGGTACTCTTTTTACATTTCAGGTATTACTCTCAAGGGCGCCAAATAATCATAAAAAATTTCTCTTAAGCATGGACAAACCAACTCTGCTTTTTGCGGATTCTTCTACTGTTTACTTTGTGCTTATGCTTTTTTCTTGGGAGGGAAGATGGGAACTTAAAGAGAAGGTAGCCTTCCTAATTCCGGAAGACAGAGATGACTGGTTCTATAAAGCAACGGTTGACCTCTTAAATAAATATGGCACGAAACCTGACATTCTTGCGATTGGGAAAGGTCCTGGTTCGTTTACTGGTCTAAAAGTGGGGTTTGCTTTTATGCGCACCTGGGCTCTTCTTAGCAATACACCTCTTTTTCCACTTTCGAGTTTATGGTTTTGGTATCATGTGTTTTGCGCCCAAGAAAAAGAGCCCTTACTGGTGCGCACAAACCGCAGCCTCTACTTGGGGCAACAGCAAGACCGTTACTTAGGTGCAAAACCCCTAGCTGAGTGGGGTAAAGAATTTAGTAAAGCCTTTGTTTTTGGCTCTGCTTGGCGGGGACATTCTCGCTTTCCTATTGACTATAAGGATTTCCCTAATTTCGAGGAGGTGCACTTGACCATAGAAAAACTAATCCCCCCCCCACTCCCCTCCCTTCACGAAATTCTGGATAATAAAGAAAAATACCATTGGAGTTTGGCTCTACCTCACTACGGCTTTGAGCTATCTTACCTGGCAAAAGAGCGCAAGATGGTTTTTCACCATGAAAGAGAAAAAAAGTGAAGTCTTAGCAAATCTCTTTCAAATTCTTAAGACCAAGAAATTTCTATCTTGGAAGAAGTACCATGAGCTCACCCAAAAGACTTCCTTACGTTTACATGAGCCTTTTTTAGATTATCTCACTCAACTCGAAACATTGGGGGCCTTAGAATTAAAAGATGACGGCATTTATTGCCCTACGAGTTTTTTTGTGGAAGCAAACTTAAATGTTACTCGCCGAGGCTTAATCTTCGCTTCTTCGGACAAAGGGGGAGAGGTAGTAATTTTGCAGCATTCTCTTCTTGCCCACCACCGAGACCGAGTTGTTGTGGAAATCCTGCCCATATTAGAGAAAGGGCGGTTTTGCGCAAGGCTCGTTGAGATAAGACAGCCATTTGCCCAAGAATTCTTAGCAAAGGTAGTAGCCGAGGATAAAAAAGGCTATCTTATACAACTAATTGATCTGCCCAACGAACCTTGGGGATACTTGCAGACAAAAGCAAAACTCTTAGCGGAAAGTTACGTCATCGTAAAGAGCACCCAGGCTATATCACAAAAGCACTCTGCCTTGAAGAAATTAAGCCGCCATCTCTCTTCCCTTGGAATCTATGAATATCGGGAGATCTTGGATCCTAATGATCTCATGGGTGACATGAAACGGATTGCTCTGAAATACCAGCTCCCTCTGGAATATCCCAAGGAGGCTATCCCTTCCCGTCGGGAGGTAAAACAATTGCACGAGGCGGGTTTGCAACAAAAAGACCGGCTGGATTTAAGACATCTCTATACTTGTACTATCGACGGAGAAGATGCCAAGGATTTTGACGATGCTATCTCTATGGAAAAGAGAGATGATGGCTATCGGCTCTATGTGCATATTGCGGATGTCTCACATTTTGTAAAACCTCATACCACACTAGACCGCGAAGCGCTGCGCCGGGGTAACTCCACCTACCTGACTTCCCTTGTACTTCCTATGCTCCCCCCTATTCTCTCTGAAGAATTTTGCTCGCTTATGCCTCAAAAAGAGAGACTATGTTTTAGCTGTATTTTAGATTTCGCCCTCGACGGAACTTTACAACACTACGAATTTCACAAATCGATTATCTACATTCACCGGAGATATTCATACGAAGAAGCAGAAAAGGAACTTGAAGAGCAAAAACCACCTCTGCCTTTGTTTTGGGAGCTCGCTCAAAAGCTCATGGCTTTACGGGAAAAAGCAGGGCGAATTGAGCTAAATATTAAAGAAACAGAAAATATTCTTGATGAACATGGTCGACTGGTTGCAATTATCCATAAGAAAAAGCTGCGCTCCCACCGCATTATTGAAGAATTCATGCTCTCGGCAAACCAGGCCGCTGCCCATCTTGGGCGCAAACATCATATCCCCATGTTGCACCGCATCCATGAAAGTATTGCAGAAGACAAATTAGAGAAAATTAATTCTTTCTTACGTCTGTTTGGATTTTCTCTTGCGCTTAAAGATCTCTCTTACCGGGAAATACACCGGGCGCTTGCAGCGGTAGCCAACTCTAAGTATGAGAGCATTTTCCATTATCTTTTGTTGCGCTCTTTTACCCAAGCTGCTTATCAAAGAGAAAATAGGGGCCATTGGGCCTTAGCCTTTCGCGACTATACTCACTTTACCTCGCCCATCCGACGCTATAGTGATCTTGTAGTCCACCGCCAAATGGCCGCCTTTTTAAAAGGCGAGAAATTCCCACATACCGTAGAAGAATTAGATAAATTTGGGCCAAGTACGACACGCTGTGAAAGAATTTCTATGGAAGCAGAACGTGCTATGGTTAAACTCTTAGCCATTAGGTTCTTGCAAAAACAGGTGGGTCGCAAATTTACAGGTTGGCTAACTGGTTTTAACTCAGAGGGTCTTTTTGTAAGTCTTGAAGAACCCATGGTGGAGGGGTTTGTCCCTGCCTCGAGTTTTTCCCCTAGAGGGGAAGTGGTTGCCCTAGATGATTTTCGTGTGGTTTTAGCAAAATGGCACAAGGTAGTACCCATAGGCACTGAGCTTAGCCTAAGGCTTGAAAGTTGTGAGTGGGAAAAAATACAACTAATCTTTTCTATCTTGGCTATACGCAAAACATAAAAGATTAACTTTTTTTGTCGAAAAAAAGTTATGCACTGCTACCTTTGCTCAGGTAAAGTTAAACACTTATATGAAAAAGCCTCTCGCCACGGAAAAAACTATCCCATTTATCGATGTCTTTCTTGTGGGCTTTGGCAACTAGATCTGTCAGAACAAGAAAAAGAAACTTTAAATGCTCTATATGACACAAGTTATTTTTCTCAGCGCAAAGAAAGGGGTTATGACAATTATGCGGGAAAGCTCGTGGAAAAAAGTGTTCTCCATACTTTTGAAAAAAACCTTAAGGATTTAAAGCTAAGCTTTCTTCTACATGAAAAAGGCCGCTATTTAGAAATTGGCTGTGCGGCTGGTCACATTCTACATTATTTAAAGGAAAAGGGATGGGAGGTCTGTGGGGTAGACATCTCCCCCCATATGGTGGCAATAGCCCAAAGCCGTGGACTTAAGGTCTATTGTGCAGACTTCCTTAGCCTAGATTTGCCTGAGTCTTATTTTGATGTTATTGCCATGTGGGCCACGATAGAGCATCTACCTGATCCTTTAGCTTTTGTGCACAAGGCAAAAAAACACCTTAAAAAAGAAGGCCATTTTCTTATAACAACCTGCCACAATGGCTTTTTTGCGAGAATTTACGGAGCCAATTGGCGCTACCTAAATGTCCCTGAGCATATCTATTATTTTTCAAAGAAGTCGCTAAAAATACTTTTTGAGAAAGAGGGCTTTGCGCTACGGCGCTCTATTACTTATGGCTCAGGCTTTACAAGCAGAGAGGGGGCTTCTTGGTCTTATCGGCTTGCAAAGAAAATTTTTGACAAAGTAGCTAAGCTATCTATGGGCGATATGATAGCCATGGACTTCGTATTAAAAACGTCGGATAAGCTCATCTAAATGATGAAAGAGGATGTCAAATTGAGCCGACATGGTTTCAATAGCCACAGGCGCAATCCACATGAGCACGAGAAATCCCACCAAAATTTTTAAGGGGTAACCCATCATAAGCATATTCATCTGAGGAGCCGCTTTAGAAATCATACCTATACTAACCGAAACCAAAAGGAGAGTACCCATAATAGGCAAGGCCACTTTTAGACCAATTAAAAACATCGAGGAACTTAGAAAAAAAAGAAAGTCGACGAGGCTTTCTTGGCCCACACGGTTTTCCCAAAAATTTTGAGGGAGAAAAGGTATCCTTTCAAAACTATAAGCAAGAGCCCTAATGACTTCCAGGTATGCATTTGAGACAAAAAACACAAATAGGGCAATAAGGTTCTTAAAACTACCCATTAAGGGCAGGGAGACCTGTCCCATCGGGTCAAAAACTTCATTTATGCCAAAGCCCATCTGCACCGAGAAAAATTCCCCTGCCATTTGGAAAGCGGCAAAGATGACTTGTAAACAAAAAGCCAAAAAGAGCCCTATTATGGCTTGTTCCAAGAGCACAGTAAAATACCTTTCTCGAAGCATGTTGGAAAGCTCAGCTGTCACAGGCATGACGGGTGTAAGGATGACCGCTGTGAAAAATGACAAGGCCATCCTCTGGAAAAATGTTAAGGTTTCCCCGCTGTAGCCAGGGGCAAAGGAAAAAAGAGCAAGCAGGCGACTTAGGACAACAGTGAAGAGCTCGAATTGGCGAATAAAGACCTCCATAGCTAAAAGCGGGCAACCATGCGGAAGAGCTCTTTTGTGTAGTCAGTCATGTTTTGTACCATCCAGGCAGCTAGAACTATAATGGATAGCAGGGTTACAATGAGCTTGGGCACAAAGGTAAGCGTCTGTTCTTGGATACTCGTTGTTGTCTGTAATATACTTATGATGAGACCCACCACCATACCCACAAGCAAGACAGGTGTGGAAAGTTTGATGGTTAGCCAAATGGATTCCCGCAATAAAGTAACCACATCTGCTTCGCTCATGAACTCACTCCATAACTGCGTACAATTTCATAGGTTAAAAGAGACCATCCGTCCACTAGTACAAACAAAATAATCTTAAACGGTAAAGATATCATGACGGGTGGCAGCATGATCATACCCATAGACATAAGAGTTGAGGCCACCACCATATCGATAATTAGAAATGGTATAAAAAGGTAGATACCAATAATAAAGGCTTTCTTAAGTTCCGAAAGCATAAAGGCAGGCACTAAGATATGAAAGGGTACCTCATCATAATTTTTCGGACGGGGGCTTTTACTAAGCCGAATAAAGAGCGCTACTTCCCTAATCCCTTCTTTACCTAGCTGACGAATCATAAACTGTCTTAAGGGCTTTGCTGCTTCTGTGAAAAATTTTCCCGTCTCCAGTTTGCCATCGAGATATGGCGAGAGGGCTTTTTGGTTAATTTCATTTAAAGTGGGTGCCATAATAAAAAAGGTCACAAAGAGGGCCAGAGAAACCATTACTTGGTTTGGCGGCATATTTTGCAAGGAAAGGGCCCTTTTAATAAAATCAAATACAATAATGATTTTAGTAAAGGAGGTGAGCATAAGGATAATGGCAGGAGCCATGCTGAGAAGGGTAAGTAAAAGCAAGATTTGTAGAGATAAGGCAACCTCCTTGGGGCCCTTAGCAGGGGTTATATTAAAATCAATTTTAGGAATAGGTATTTCCTGGGACCACAAGAACGTGGGGAAAAGCAAGACTAGCCAAAAAAGGACCCTTCTCATAGATCTTCGCGCCGTAGAGAATCTCTGTCGTGGCGTAGTTTTTGAAGCTTGGCCTGACTTCTTTTGCGGTAGTCCTCCATGAGCTCCTTTTCTTCTGCACTTATAGAGGCAGTAAATTTTGTACCAAAAACTTCGCGAGCCTTGCGTGTGATTTCTTCTTTTAGCTCATGAAAAAAGTCTGGAACTTTTTCCCCCATGTCTTTCTCGCACTCCAGGCGGATTAACTCCATTTCCGCTCTGTCTTGGATTTCGCGAATAAGCTCAATCCCTGCCTCCGAAACACCCAGAATCAAAAGCCGATTGGGGATTTCCACAACCTGCAGGGATTTGCCCGTACCAAGAGGAAAGTTGTATATGAGCCGAAATGCCCTTGTTTTTTTTTGGGGGAGACTTTTACGAAAGACATAGGTCCTATAGATAACATAAAATACCCCTAAAAAAATAGCTAAGACAAGCGTTGTCTTTACAAGCTGCGCAAGCCAAGAAGGCTTTGGGGCAGATCTTTCTGTCTCTTGGGACAGTTCTTTTTCAAGGAGTTTCTCAAAGCTCTCTTCTTCACTCTTCGTGGCTTTATTTGGCTCATTAGCAAGACAGGGAAGAAAAAGGACTAGGGTGAGTACCCAGAAAAAAGGTTTTGGTAGTTTATGCCAGAGATAGCCCATCCCCGTCAGCACGAGGTATCATGTGACATAATACAAAAGCCTTGTCAAGCTATTTCAAATGGCGCAAACTCTGGGCTTCCTGCCGCAAAAAGCGGAAGGGATGTTCTTCTTGTTTCTGGGGAGGGATGTGGCAGCTTACGCAGTTCAATACCTTCTTGCCTTGGCGATTGTACTGCCGCATAAATTGAAGGTCCTCTTCGGCTTTTTTTCCCATATCTGTAAATTTATCTTTTCCTGCATGGCAATAGCCACAGTTTACGAAAAATTTTTTAGCTAGTGGGAACATTACCTGCTGGGCAAATTCTCCTTTTTTTGTAAGTACAGTAAAATCGCCCAAACGAAGACCTTTATCCGCTTCGCTATGGCAAAAACGGCACTTCACCCCTAAAGAGCGCGCAAGTTTTTTCATGTCCTCTGCTATTTTTTTCTTTTCTTCGTAACTTTTGACAAATCTTCGCTGGGCTATGAGCCCAAAGCTGGCCATATAAAGTAAAAGCATTACCAGAAGGGACTTCGCCCTCACCTCTCCAGCCTATAGAAATTTTCTTGGCAGGGCAATTTTTTTCTATTCTTGGGCTAAGTCAAAGTGGCAAATAAAAAAAAGTTTGCTTTTCGCCGCAGACTTCTGCAATTTTTTTACCATAAGAAAAAAAACCGCCGCCGAAGACTTAAAGGAGAATTTGAACTTATCTTTGCTTTAGCCTTTGCTTTCCTCTTGGCTATAGGTGGCATCTTTATAATAACCCGTAACTACTATCTGCGCTCTCCCGAAATGCTGCGTTCCTTTTTACGAGAAAATAAGATTGAATTAAGTGAAACCTCCTTCCAAAGTCGTTTTTTTCCCTATCCGCATCTTTATGCACCCCAGCTTGAGCTACTCATTGATAACTCGGTATACCTTAAATTACAACATGTGTCCCTTTCCCCTAATTACCTCTCGTTACTTTTTTCTAAACCCGGTGAGATTGGTAAAGTGCATGTTGATTTTGCAGAACTCCGGGTTCTTCGCTCTCCACCTCCTTTAACTAGAATTACACCCCTACCCTTAAAAAAAATTAAGGAGATTGTAATAAATGACATCATCCGTATCACCCACATTGTCGTACGCCAGTTTTTGTTAGCTCGGGAATTCACCATGAACGATTTCCTCCTTTATGTAGAAGATGTGAACCAAAACACTCCTCTCGTAGAAGTATACGATTTTATCCTCAAAAGAAAAGAGCATATTGATATTTCCCTAAAGGCCTATATGGGAAAGTGGCTTTCAAGCTTAATCTCTATCCAAGCCTACCTAAAAGACCAGCTACCCTCTCAAAGCGACCGATTATACCACCTTTCCTCTGTTTTGCTGGAAATCCAACACCGCTATGTGCTTGAAGAAATTGGCAATTTTTTTAACATAAAGCCCTTTCCCTTCCGCGGCCAAGGAGAAGGTCTCTTGCAAATTGAGTTTGATATACCACTAAAAAAGATAAAAGGTCATTTTCAAAGCCGCCCGGAAAATGTCTATATCGGCAAAGAACCCACCTATTTTCAGCTCAAGAAATCGGACAACACAGCTCTTGCCTTTCACTTTTGGGCAAGTGAAGATGAACTGCGCACCGACAAGATGGCACTACAGGTGGGCACTGCCACAATATGGCCAGAGCTAGTCTGGGACTTTGCCAAGTTTTCCCTTCTAATAAATTTTGCAAAAACAAACCTAATCCCGGGCCATGAGGCGAAGCTTATCCTAGGGGATTTTTTTGAGCCTTTTTTACAATACATCACCACAGAAAAAAGCTATCTTAAGCCTCACTTTTTCTACCTTCTACCCCTTGAGGGCAAAATCGCATACCGCAGTGAATTTATTTTAAGCTCACGCAAAAAATCCCCAGGTCAGATGGGCCACCTTGCCTTAAGTGGCACCATCTCGGGAAACGAACGATACGTGGTTTCCCAAAATCTCTCCCTCCAAGGGGAAAATACTACGGTCTTTTTGCAAAACCTGAGGTTAAGCTTAGGAAAAGAAAGGGAGCTTAAAAGCAGTGTCGATGGAGAGCTATCTCTTGCTGATTTCTTTGAGAAAGTAAAGGGCACCATTGACGTAAACGGGTACTTTATCTGCCGCTTTCCAGAACGAACGTTAGATTGCTTGCGAGGCGATTTTTCTATAGCGGGTGCCGACTTACAGATCCCTATGGACAATGCCGTGCGCTTCTATCGCATCTTAAGTGTGGATGTCTTTTCCTACTGGAAAAGCCTCAAGAGGCATAGCGAAATCACAATTAGCCAGCTCAACGCCCAAGGCTATGTACAAAAGGATCGCCTCTTCATTGAAAAATCTGTCATTGACTCAGATACGGGGCGTATTCAGCTAACGGGAAGCTACTATATTCTAAAAGATGAAGGGCATTTTGTCTTAAGACTTCTGCCCTTTGGCATGGATAGAGTACTCGAGCCGATTCCCTATGTGGGAGGGGCATTAAGCTCTTCTCTATCTCTAGCAGCTCAAATGATCTATGACATTCGCTATGAGCGAGGTAGCTTTGCTGTAGAGCGCTTTACCATGGGCACGGGGTTTGAGCGTCTTCGCCGTTTGTTCCGCAACTAAAAAATGAGCCTTGATCCTATAAGAAAGCCCCAAAACGTATCATGTCCATAGGGAGAATTGGGCTTAATACCTGGGGTGGCATAGTAAGCTCCCGGCAGAAACACTGCTCCAATGACATAGACAGTCCAATATTTGCTGTGGAAATAGTTTAAGGAAAGATTCATCTCCTGGCCCATAAGTTTACCATGGCGCTCTTGGGCTTTTAATACTGTTGAGGTTACCCAAGACGTATCGCCACTTGCAAAAAGTTCACTTTTGCCCGTATCTCCTACGAGCCAATAATCAAGTCCTAGGCGAACGAGGTCGTAAAAGGTTATCGCCCCACCAATATGGCCAAACCAAGCTCCCGACTTCTTGTTATACTCGTGGGGGAAATCCGCAATGCCGTTATTGGCCACATAGGCATATGGTCTTACCCCCCAAAAACGGTTTAACAGTAAGCCTCCCATATAGTTGCCCTTAAAGCTCACAAAGCCATGCGAGGTCTGTATGCCATTGCGGTTGTAATGCGGCCCCTTAGCCCAAAAACCGTCCAGGTTTACCTCAACATCGAAATTTTCCCGGATGTCGTAGATATAGAAATCCACACCCCCACCCCCTGCATAACCACGGGTATCGATATCTTGGCTTTCTCCCGCTGCCGTGGGCAGTCTGCGGTCAATACCAAAGGAGTAAGCGCCATCGACATAAACTCGCAGTTCATTTTTAAACGCAAGGGGCATGGGCATGGTAAAATTCCACCGGTTTCCCACCATGGCGGTATAATCATTGTCCGCAAAATTACCTGTTGCACCGAGATTAGTCCGATCAGAACCACCTTGGCTTACTGCTCCAAAACGGGCAAAAAAACCGTAAAGCCTTGCCCTAAGAGCAGGATCCTTGGAGGTACTCTCTCGTCGCCAACGCAAGATATTACGGCTTTCATAAACAAGTCCATGTCGGATGGTATTTACATCCCCATTAAAGTTTTGTACACGGCGGTTGTCGTGTGAAAAAAAGCGGACATAGTTTACATTTAAAGTGGCATCTCCCGCCATTTGAAAGACATCAAAGAGCAAGAGATGAAAATTTCCAACACGGGAATCAGCATAGTGAACGGTAATGGCATCCAAAATATCTCGAAGCATATAGTCGTTGGTTACCCCACCTATTTCGAAAAATTGTCGTCCAACCCTGACCATTAGGTCTGACCAGTTGGTACGCCAAATCACCGACTGTAGGTAAAGCTCCCCAAAAGCAAAAGGGTCTGCACCTATGGGGGTTGAGGCAGAATTATTGTTTGTGGAGGCACCTCCCAACTGGTCATTACCCCAAAAACCATTTTTAAATACGTCCACACGAAAGAAAAAGGTCTCTGAAAGAGGAAAAAATAAGTTAAGAAAGAAACGAGAATAAGCTAAGCTAAGGCGGTCATCTGTTAGATCAATGGTTGCTTGGTTTGATTCATTGAGTTTGCGCAAATCTGCATTATCAAAAAGACCTCCTTCACTTATAAAACCTATTTGGTATTCCATCTTACTTAGAATCTCATCTTTTTCAAATTTATCCCCAAAGACATTTTCTCTTTGATCAATCTCTGGTGGGATGTAGGGCATTTCATCGGTGTCGATACGGGCACTTGTATTACCCTCGCGATAAGCGGGGGCCCTCTTTTCAGCCTTCCTTTCCTTACCCTCACCTGCCGTATTATCCTCGCCCTTGCCTTCTGGCTCAAGTGTTTCACTGGGTGACGTGGAGCGTATCTCCCCCTTTTCTTTCCCCCCTGACTCCACACTGCCTCGTTTTTCCGATTTTAAGCGGAGTTTTATCTTCTCCTCTCTTTTTTCCTCACGAGGCTCAGAACGCATCGGAAAGTTTTGGGCCGACAAGGCAAAAACAACCACAAAAAAAGAAACAATGCTTCCTCTCATAATAGGAAACACATAAAAAACGCTCATGTGCGCAATTTTTTTTCAACTATCTGTACAAAATTGTTGACCAAATTAGTAAACTTTTGTTATTTTTAGTGCAAATGCAAATGTCGATGAAGACAGAATATGCCTTACGGGCCCTCTATGAGCTTGCGCAAAGCCCCCAATTTTTGTCCCGGCGAGATATCGCCCAAAGGCAGGGCATCCCTATCTCGTTTTTAGAGCAGATCCTTATTCAGTTAAAAAATGCGGGAATTATTGCATCCCGCCCTGGTCCGGGTGGGGGGTTTGGACTTGCCCGCAAAAAAGAGGCGATAACCCTCTGGGATATTTACGTGGCAGTAGAAAACCCCTTCCCTTATGAGGGACAACCTTGTTTTCCTTCACTTAAAGCTCCCTGCGAGAGACTTCCCATTTGTAAGCTAAAACAGGTATGGTTTGCGGTCAACGAAAACATCAGAAAAACCATGGCCTCCTTGAGTTTAGATAAGATGGTAGGGAACCTATCATGAAAGAAATCCTCGACAAAGTTCAAGAAGATTACGAGGCAGGTTTCGTCACCCCAGTAGAGCAAGATATCTTGCCCAAGGGCCTCAATGAAGACATCATTAGGGAAATTTCTCGGCGAAAAAATGAACCGGAGTTTTTGCTGAAGTGGCGACTTGCAGCCTATGAGGCCTGGAAAAAAATGCCAGAGCCAAAATGGGCCAAGGTCATATACCCCCCTATTGATTACCAAGCTATAAGCTACTTTGCAGCACCCAAGAAAAAGATAAAAAGTCTGGATGAGCTTGATCCGGAAATTAGAGCCACCTTTGAACGCTTAGGCATTCCCCTAAAAGAACAGGAGGTCTTAGCTGGTGTCGAGGGAGCACCCGTAGCGGTAGATGCTGTCTTTGATTCTGTATCTGTAGGAACCACCTTCAAGGAAAAATTACGGGAGCTTGGGATTATCTTTTGCTCCTTTTCAGAAGCCGTAGCAAATCATCCCGAACTTGTAGAGCAGTATCTAGGTTCGGTTGTACCCGTACGAGATAACTATTTCGCCGCCTTGAACTCCGCTGTCTTTAGCGATGGCTCTTTTTGTTACATCCCCAAAGGCGTAAAATGTCCTATGGAATTATCAACTTACTTTCGCATTAATGCCGCTGGCACCGGCCAGTTTGAACGCACCCTCATTATAGCAGATGAAGATAGCTATGTAAGTTACCTTGAGGGTTGTACCGCTCCTCGACGCGATGAAAACCAACTCCATGCTGCGGTTGTGGAACTAATTGCCATGAAAAATGCCTACATTAAATATTCCACCGTACAAAATTGGTACCCAGGAGACCGAGAGGGGCGGGGAGGTGTCTATAACTTTGTCACTAAACGGGGGCTCTGTAAAGGAGAAAACTCACGTATTAGCTGGACCCAAGTGGAAACAGGAAGTGCTATTACCTGGAAATATCCTTCCTGTATACTCAAAGGAGATAATTCGATAGGGGAATTCTATTCGGTCGCCCTGACACGCAACTATCAGCAAGCCGACACGGGCACAAAGATGATCCACCTTGGCAAAAACACCCGTTCCACGATTATCTCAAAAGGGATTTCTGCAGGAAAATCCGTCAACACCTACCGAGGACTTGTACGCATTAGTAGCAAAGCACAGCAGGCTCGTAACTTCTCCCGCTGCGACTCGTTAATTTTAGGCAGCGAAGCAAAAGCCAACACACTTCCTTACCTTGAAGTAAAGAACAAGTCCGCTGTGGTAGAACACGAAGCCACGACAAGCAAAGTAAGTGAAGAGCAACTTTATTACCTGCGCCAAAGAGGATTAGGGGAAGAAGAGGCGGTATACCTAATTGTGAGCGGCTTTTGCAAAGAAGTTTTTCGCAACTTGCCCATGGAATTTGCAGTAGAAGCACAAAAACTACTTTCGGTAAGCCTTGAGGGGGCCATAGGTTAGCACCATGCTTACCATACAAAATCTTCATGTAAGAATTGGGGAAAAAGAAATTTTGCGGGGTATTGACCTCACTGTCAAGGCCGGAGAAATCCATGCTATTATGGGACCCAATGGATCTGGGAAGTCGACCCTGAGCCAAGTAATTGCGGGCCGAGAGGACTTGGTGGTAAGCCAGGGAAGCCTCGTCTTTGAGCAAGAAAACCTACTCGAGTTATCGGTGGAAGAAAGAGCTCGCCGGGGTATTTTTGTCGCCTTTCAATACCCTGTTGCCGTACCGGGACTAAACAACCTACAGTTTATGCGAGAGGCCGTAAATGCACAGCGCCGTTTTCGAGGTGAAAAGGAACTTTCAAGTAGCGATTTTCTAAAAAAAGCGCAAAAAGTCATGCACGATCTAGGCATCCCACAGGAGTTTAGCAAACGCTCGCTTAACGATGGTTTTTCCGGTGGAGAAAAAAAGAAAAATGAAATTTTGCAAATGTACCTTTTAGAACCTAAGCTTATTATTTTAGATGAAATTGACTCAGGCCTCGACATTGACGCTCTGCAAATGGTAGCTCGTTCGGTCAATAGCTTTCATAACGAAAAAAGAGCATTCCTTTTGGTAACCCATTACCAGCGTTTGCTGCACTATATTGAGCCAAATTATGTCCATGTGCTTGTGGATGGCAAAATTGTAGAAAGCGGCGGCAAAGAGCTTGCTGAGAAGCTAGAAAAGCATGGCTATGATATCTACAAAAACCAACTCTCTTCTTGAGCTCGCGCAGTTTTGGAGCCAAAGACTCTCCCCTGATTTTTCTTTAAGGGACCATGAAAAATACCTTTATACCCCTTTAGACGCCATTTCCTTTGGTATATCTCCCAAGGAGCCTTGGCACAGGGCCCTGGGGGATGTGGTTTTCCATAACGGCTATCTCGCCCAGGGTGACGTATTGGGTATGGAAGATGCCCCCGCCTTCCTACAAGAAAAATATCTCAGCTTGCGCCAAAAAGAAGATGATTTCCTTTGTCGCTACAACCTGGCCTACTCACCCGCCTTTTATTACCTACCTCTGCGCCAAAATAATAGCAAAATTACGATAGCCGACTCTGAAAGACGCCACGCTGTGGCAACCTCTCTCCTCTGCTACATACCTCCGGGAGCAGAGCACTACCTGGAAATCCATAATATGGCCCAAGAAACACGGCTATCTCACTGCCATATAGTGGTTTTTCTTGCTTCAGGCTCAAAACTCCAGCTTTTGTTAATTCATGAATTAGACGAGCCAAGCCAAAGCATAGTTCATCTACACTTCATCTTAAGCGTAGAAAGCCAAGCCGTGGTCTATGATCTCCAACTCTCGGGTAAACTAAGCCGCACAAGTATAGAAGCAGATCTTGAAGGAGAAAGAAGTTTTTTTTCCCTAAATGGCCTTTTGCTGGGACGTGGTGAAGAACATCGCGACAGCACAAGTCTTTTAATCCACCGCTCCTCCTATAGCGAGAGCAAAACCCTGTGTTTATCTCTTTTAAACAACAAGGCAAGCTCTGCCATTACCGGTAATATAGTAGTAGAGCCGAGAATTCGGGAGGCCAAAGCTCACCAACTCTTGCGTTCCCTTCTTCTCAGTGATGATGCCAAGGCCTTTTGCCGTCCCCAATTAGAAATAGGATCTCATGAGGTAAACTGCTCCCACGGATCTTCGATAGGAGAACTCGACCAAGAAGCTCTCTACTACTTGCAAAGCCGCGGTGTAAGTAAAGAGGAGGCCCGACAGCTCCTTCTAAAAGCTGCAACAGCTCACTTGCTTCAAGACCTTGCCCCCATTTTTTTGCCAACAACCCAAGAGAGGCTTAACTATTATTTAAAAGAGGTCGCTTATGGATAATTTGGCCAAGGTAAATGAAAACAACGTGGATGAGGCAAAAGAAGCACGGCAAAATATCCAGGAAGAAGTAATTGAAGTCTTACGTACCTGCTATGATCCAGAAATCCCCCTGAATATTTATGACCTTGGTCTTATTTATAATGTAGATGTGAGCCCCGAAGGCTTTGTGCGCATTGATATGACACTCACCTCACCAAACTGCCCTTCCATAGAAAGCCTACCTCTTGAAGTAGAAGAGAAAGTACGCCAAATAGATGGAGTAACAGGGGTGGATGTACGCCTCGTATGGGACCCCCCGTTCCATATAGGTATGATGTCTGACGAGGCTAAACTTGCCCTTGGCCTTTTATAGCATCAGCACTTGACAGGCTGAGATTTAAGCAGAGTTGAAGCCATGATTATCCTCACAGGGGGGTGTGGTTTTATTGGCAGTGCCACTCTTTGGGCACTCAATAAGCTTGGCAGAAAAGATGTCCTAATAGTAGATAATTTAGGCCACAGCGAAAAATGGAGAAATCTTGTGTCATTAACCTTTCGAGATTACATACATAAAGACAAATTTTGGTATGAGCTGCAGAAAAAAAAGCTACCTCGTTTTATTGATGGTGTCCTCCATTTGGGGGCATGCTCATGCACAACAGAGAGCGACGCAGACTACCTTTACCGCAACAACTACCTTTATACGAAACACTTAGCAGAATACTGCTTACAGCATGGCATTCGGTTTATCTATGCCTCTAGCGGAGCCACTTACGGCAAGGGAGAATTTGGCTTTAGTGATGATGAGGAAACCACCCGCAAACTAAGGCCCCTTAACATGTATGGTTACTCAAAACACCTCTTTGATTTACTAGCTCTTGAAAAAGGCTATTTTGAAAAAATAGTTGGGCTTAAGTTCTTTAATGTGTATGGTCCCAATGAATTTCACAAAGGGGATATGCGCAGTGTCGTAACCAAAGCCTTTGAACAAATTAGCGCAACAGGAAAATTAAAACTCTTTCGTTCATATCGAAGTGATTATCCCGATGGGGGTCAAATGAGAGACTTTATTTACGTAAAGGACGTTGTCAAAGTGATTATTTTTTTCCTAGAGAACCCTCGTATCAATGGCTTGTTCAATTTAGGCAGTGGAGAGGCTAGAACCTGGAACAGCTTAGCGGAGGCCGTCTTTTCTGCTATGGGAAAAAAAACCAATATTGAGTATATTGATATGCCCCCCTCCCTGGAAAAAAACTACCAATATTATACAGAAGCTAAAATGGACAAACTGCGGCAGGCAGGTTATCGGGAAAAGTTTTATAGCCTCGAGGAAGGTGTACACGATTACATCCGGAATTATCTAATGCAAGACTATCCCTATCTTGTAAGCAAAAGTTAATATGGTCCTCTACGGCACCTATACCTCCCCCTTCGTGCGAAAAGTAAGACTTGCCCTTCACTTCACTGGGCTTGCCAAAAATGTAGAATTCCGCCTAGTAGAGACAAATCCTACAATCCCAAATTTAAATTATGCGCAAAAAAACCCACTTATGCGGGTACCTGCTCTTGAGCTCGAAAATGGCATGATTTTAGCCGACAGTAAGCTTATATGTCGCTACCTCGATGAACTTTCGCCCAACACTATATTACCCACAGGCCATGACAAATGGCGGGTAGAATCCCGTCATTTTTTAGCTGATGGCGCCCTGGACTCAGCGGTACTCATTCGCTATGAGGAAGCTCTTCGCCCCAAGGAGAAGCTCTGGCCTGAATGGATAAAGGGCCAGGAGGAAAAAATCCGTAAGACACTAAGCTTTTTGCAAGGGTATCTTGATGAGATGAAAGACCGATACTACCTAGATAGCCTTGCGCTTCATTGTCTTTTAGGCTATCTTAAATTTCGTGGCATCTGTAAATCGTGGGAGGAAGACTTTCCCAAACTTGCTGATTATTATACGACCAACGAAAAAAAAGAAGCTTTTTGCCAAACTGCCCCTGACTATGCCCAAAGGGGGAGTTGAACCCCCACGAGGTTGCCCTCACTGGTACCTGAAACCAGCGCGTCTACCAATTCCGCCATCTGGGCTTTCCCACCCATAGGCATAAGACATATAGCACATGTCAAGGATTTTATCATTTTCATGCCATGGAGAGTTAGATTCGAAAAACCGGCTAGGGCTTTAAAACGGCTCTTTGGAAAAAGATCCTGACATCCAAATTTTTTTGCTGGCCCTAATCCAAGGCTTATCGGGAACTATTGTACTAGCGCCCGAAAAAAGCGCCTAATAATTGCTGGCTCGGTCCATCACAAGAGTAAAGAGGGCTATTTCCCTTAAAGTAAGGTCTATGCCCCCACAGCTCTAGCGCTCCAGCTCCTGGGCAACAAAACCCTCAAGGGAAAGATAGCGCTCACCTGTGTCGTAGTTTACCGTGAGGATTTTTTTAGGGGGATGCAGTTCCCGAATTTTTTTAGCCACGGCCGCCAAGGCCGCTCCCGTGGAGATGCCCACCAAAAGACCTTCTTTACGAGCACATAGCTGGGCATAGTGGTAGGCATCTTCCTTCGTGACCGTAATAACCCCATCTAATAAATCTTTGCGTAAGATGGGGGGTATAAAACCGGCCCCTATCCCTTGAATGGCATGAGGACCAGGTTTTCCGCCACTTAACACCGCCGAAGCCTCTGGCTCCACAGCCCAGATCTGAAGGGAGGGCCATTTTTGTTTTAAGATCTCCGCCATGGCTGTTATATGCCCCCCTGTACCTACACCTGTGATGATATAATCAAAACCATCAGGGAAATCCTGCAAAATTTCTTGTACCGTTGTTTGGCGGTGGATTTCCACATTGGCCGCATTTTCAAATTGCTGAGGCATCCAACTATTAGGTATGCTTTGGAGTAGCTCATGGGCCTTTTCGATAGCTCCCCGCATACCTTTTTCACGGGGAGTTAACACGAATTCGGCACCAAAGGCGGCCATGATCTGCCGTCTTTCCACGGACATGGACTCGGGCATCACCAAAACAACACGATAGCCTTTCACCGCCCCTACCATGGCAAGGCCTACCCCCGTATTGCCCGAGGTTGGTTCCACAATAACCCCTCCTGGTTTCAAAAGCCCTCTTCTTTCTGCATCCTCCACCATAGAAAGGGCAATCCGGTCCTTGATACTCCCCCCCGGGTTCTGCTTTTCTAACTTAATCCACACCTCAAATTCCGCCGGGAATAACCGCTCGAGACGCAAATGGGGTGTTGCACCAATAAGCTCTAAGACATTTTGGACCTTCATGGCAATCTTGCTATCTCCGTCTTATATATCGTACAAACATCTAGTTTTAAAGACGAACTCGCTGTCAAGAACAGAAAAAAATTTGGACTCAATATAATCATATGCATATAATTGTATTATGTGGGCAAAATGCCGGACTCCTCAACAAGCTCAGCTTCGCGTTTTTCTATTTCTACGCCCGTAAGGGCGTTCTTGGTACTTAGCTTAAGCCAGCAAGAGAAAAGTAAAAGGAGTTTTTATGAAAAAAGAGGTAGTTCAAAAATACCGGCCATATAGGCCCATAGAATTAAAAGATCGCACTTGGCCTGATAGGACTATTGATAAAGCACCGCTGTGGTGTAGTGTCGATCTACGAGATGGCAACCAGGCCCTTATCTACCCCATGAGTATACGGCAGAAAACGGAGTTTTTTGAGACTCTAGTCAAAATTGGTTTTCGCCATATTGAAGTGGGATTTCCGGCTGCTTCGGAAATTGAGTATCGCTTTCTGAGAAAAATTATTGAAGAAAAGCTTATCCCTGAGCAGGTCACGATTCAAGTTTTAACCCAAGCGCGGGAACACCTCATCCGGCGTACCTTTGAAGCTTTGGCTGGTGTGCCCAAAGCCATCGTCCATCTCTATAATTCCACCTCCACTCTGCAAAGAGATGTGGTTTTTGGCATGGACAAAGATGGCATCATCAATTTAGCAGTACAGGGAACAAAACTTATAAAAAAGCTAACGAAAGAATACGGTCTCAACATAACATTAGAGTACAGCCCGGAAAGTTTTACAGGCACAGAGTGTGACTTTGCTGTGGAAATTTGTACTCGTGTTATGGAGGAATGGGAACCTGATCCACACAACAAGATAATACTTAATTTACCCGCCACGGTTGAGATGACCACCCCCAACATCTATGCTGATCAAGTAGAGTATTTTATCCGCCATATCCCCCACCGTGAGCTTGCTATCATTAGTCTACACACGCATAACGACCGTGGCACTGCCGTCGCAGCAACAGAACTTGGCTTAATGGCGGGAGCCGATAGGGTAGAGGGTACTCTTTTTGGAAATGGGGAGCGCACCGGAAATGTGGATATCGTGACTTTGGCGTTAAATATGCTTACCCAAGGGGTTGACCCAGAACTCGATTTAAGTGACATTAACCACCTTGTGGAGGTTTTTGAGCGCAATACAGGAATGGAAGTCCATCCCCGCCATCCCTATGCAGGGGATCTGGTCTTTACTGCCTTTAGTGGCTCCCACCAAGATGCCATAAACAAAGGCATGAAGGCCTACCGTGAACGCCAGAGCAAGTATTGGGAGGTACCCTATCTGCCTATCGACCCCCAGGACATTGGGCGAACTTACGACTCTATTATACGCATTAACAGCCAGTCCGGAAAAGGGGGGGTCGCCTATGTCATGGAGCATGACTTTGGCTTCTGCTTACCCAAAACCATGCATCCAGAATTTGCTGCTATAATTCAAAAAATAGCGGAAGAACAAGGAGGGGAGATCTTACCCGAAGAAATTTATGAGGCTTTTAAACGGGAATATTTAGACCGGAAACTCCCCTTTGAACTTTTGCACATTACCACAGGAAGAGGAGATTTAGAGGAACAAGAGATTGAGGTGGAGCTCGAGGTTCTTTACGCAGGAGAAAAGTTGCATTTGGTGGGTCGCGGCAACGGCCCCTTAGACAGTATTCGCCATGCGCTGGTCTCCTCAGGACTTATTAATTTCAACATAAAAAACTATAGTGAGCATTCTCTTTCTGAAGGCTCGGATTCCAAAGCAATAGCCTATATTCAGGTAGAACGAGCCGATGGTGCCACTTTTTACGGGGTGGGGATATCCCCCAACATTGGTCGTGCTTCGGTAGAGGCGCTTTTTTCTGCTGTTAACCGGGCTTTTGCCCATCTACCAGCAAAAAAACTGCTTTATCTTTCTTAAAAAATGCCGAGAGTCAAAAAGGGGGCATATGCCAATTACAGTAAGTGGAATGGCCTCAGGCATCAATACCCACGAGATGGTGGAAAAACTCGTGGAGCTTGAGAAAGCCCCCATAGAAAGACTACAGCAGAGTGAGAAAAGTTTAAAAGCAGAAAACGAAGCTCTCGAAGAGCTGCGCCGCAAAACAAAGAAACTGCAAGACAGCTTAAGGACTTTAAGTGGCTTTGAAGCAGCTTTTGAACAAAAAAAAGTAATATCAGATCCCCCTGGCTTTGTGGAGGGGATCGCCAATAAAAAAGCTCTGCCCGGCAATTATAAAATAGAAATCATAGCCCTAGCAAGCTCCCTTGCCTTTTCTAGTAAACCAATCAATAAAGATTTACGCATCAAAGGAGGGCGACTAGTTTTTAACAACAAGAGCGCAGAGTTTAAGGGTGGCTCACTAAGCGAATTTAGGGATTTCCTAAATAAATACTTTAAAGACGACATTGGCGCCACAATTGTTCATTTGCAACAAGATCAGTCCATGTTAGTTATCGAAAGTAAGAAAACGGGACGAAATTCAGAATTAAAAATCGAAGATCCCGATGGACTTCTCAACGAGCTTGACATGTATAAAAGCGGCCCTCCTCAATTGGAAAGCCAAGAGAAGAAAAATCCCCCTGAAGTATTCTCTCTTTTATTTGATAAAAAAGACTTAAAAGTCCACAAAGGCCAATTTGGACTTTCCCCTGACAAAAAGACCTTAGAACTAAAAGCAAACTCCCTCGTAGAAATGGATCTCTCTAGGAATCCCGATATAGAAAAATTTGCGAAGCTTCGCTTTAGCTTTGAACCTAAAAAAAAGGAAGCAGAGCACAATAAAAAACAAAGTCCGTTATTTTTAGAGGAAGGCTACACGGAGACCATCCAAATCCGGGGCATTGAGCTCTCTACCTACACTATTGCAAGGGGGGGGGAGCGGCCCGCGCCCCCAAAAACTTCCAAGACTACAGTCACCGTAGTCTATGATGGAGAAGAAGAAACCAAAGAAGTCGACACCGCAACGGAAATAGAGCTTTCACTTAAAAAAACTCCTAAAGGCTTACGCTTTAGTAGCGCTGGCCAAGAAGTTCTCGTGGCCAACTTAAAAGCTCTGCCCCAAGAAACAACATCCCCCTCTACCTCAGAAAAAGGGGAGTTCCCCCATCTCATACGCAAGGGTCAAAACGCGCGTATCCGTTTTTCAGGCGTTGAAATGGAAAGGGAAAGCAACGAAGATATAAAGGATTTGTTAGAGGGAGTGAGTCTTAATTTGCGCAAAGCTTCCCCCGGGGAGGAAATTGAAATTCGTATCGTAGCTAATTCAGACAAGGCCTTAGAGCAAATTAAGAGCTTTGTAGAAGCATATAATGAGCTTATTACCTATGCCCAAGATAGCACGCGCTCAGCAGAGATTAAAGAAGTGGGCAAATTTCACGAGATGAAACAAAAACAAGGTATTCTTGTTACGAACGCCACCGTGCGTTCCCTAATACAAGGACTTAAAATGCATGTCTCAAATCCCTATCCTTCCTCCAAAGAACCTAGATTCCGTATTCTAGCTGACATTGGCATAACTACGGGAGCCATAGGAGCCAAGTGGGAGGATATTTCCCGGGGACTCTTACAAATTAACGAAGAAAAACTTCAAGAGGTCCTAGCAAACCATCCCCTTTCGGTAAAAGAATTGTTTGTGTCAGATACCAACAGCGACAATCGCCCCGACAATGGCTTTGCCTATACCACAGAGAAATTCCTCGAGCCCTATACCCGCCTTACAGGTGGTATCATCACTACGCAAATCAATAACAACAAAGAAAAATTAAAACAAATAGCCAAAGAAATTGAGAAAGTTGAGCAGCATGCCAAGACCTACGAAAATAAGCTAAAACAAAAATTTGGCTACATGGAAGCTAATGTGGCCAAGCAGAAGGCCACTGGTAAATTTTTAAGCGATAGATTAAATCCCCCCAAGAAAGAGGATTAATCATTGGTGGATAGCCCAGTTGCCAACCGCCTGGGCGGCATCTCTTATTACTTCGGCAAGAGTTGGATGGGCATGTACACTTCGAGCAATATCTTCTGCGGAAGCATAAAACTCAAACGCCAGAGCCAGCTCTGCAATTAATTCGGAGGCACGAGGTCCCACTACAAAAGCACCTAAAAGCCTATCGGATTTTTTTTCTGAGATAAGCTTTACCATCCCCTCCATCTCGTTCATAGCTTTGGCGCGGCCATTAGCTTTAAAAAAAGACCGACCCACCTGGTAGGCAATCCCCTGTCTTTGCAGCTCTTCTTCACCTCGCCCAACCCAAGCTACCTCTGGATGTGTATAAACTATATACGGAATGGCCTCATAATTGACATGGCCTTTCTGGCCAGCAATAATTTCGGCAACAGCAATACCCTCATCTTCTGCCTTATGGGCAAGCATAGGACCCTCAATGACATCCCCTATAGCATAAATATGGGGGATATTTGTTTGGTACCTATCATTTACCTGAATCTTACCATTTGCTGCCACAATAATCCCTAATTCCTGAGCACCCAAACCCTCGGTATATGGTTTGCGGCCGACAGCTACCAAGACAATTTCTCCCGCAAGCTCTTTTTCTTCACCACTTTTCCCCTGTATTTTCAATTTTACACCATCTTTTGTCTTCTCACCAGAGACAACCCGGTGTTCCAAATAAAATTCAAGTCCCTGCTTTTGGTAAAGCCGCAAGGCTAAATCTGCAATTTGTCTATCACAGCTCGGGAAAAGTCGATCCAAGACCTCCACAAGAGTTACCTTTGCTCCTAGCCGCCGCCACACGCTACCTAACTCCACCCCAATAACCCCCGCCCCTATGATAATCATCGAGGATGGAACTTTTTGCAGCGACAGAGCCTCATCGCTCGAGATAATTCTTTCACCATCAAAGGGCAAAAAAGGAAGACTCATAGGGACCGAACCCGTAGCTATTACAATATTTTGTCCATAAATCGTTTCTTTTTCACCGGTGCGAGGGGTAATCTCAACTTCATGAAATCCCTTGAGATGTGCCACACCCGTATAACGAGCTATTTTATTTTTCTTCATGAGAAAATCAATTCCCTGCGTGACTTCCCTCACGACATTTTCCTTACGCTCCATGAGTTTTTTTAAATCAAGATGGTATTTTTCCACAAGGATACCATGAGCAGAGAGGGACTTCTGCACCGCTTCATACTGTTCACTTGAGTCCAGCAAAGCTTTTGAGGGGATACAACCTACGTTTAAACAAGTACCACCAAGACTTTCCCGTTTGTCAATAATGGCTGTTTTCAGCTTTAGTTGGGCAGCTCTAATTGCAGCAACATAGCCCCCAGGTCCACCCCCAATTACTATTACGTCAAATTTTTCCATCTTGGTTTTAAATTTCTACTAGTAACCGTAAAGGATCTTCAATAGCCTGCTTGACCCTCACAAGAAAAGTCACGGCTTCTTTGCCATCAATAATACGGTGATCGTAGGAGAGAGCCACATACATCATAGGCCGAATCACAATCTGGTCGTTTACCACCACCGGCCGCTTTACAATATTGTGCATACCTAAAATACCACTTTGAGGAGGGTTTAAAATAGGGGTGGACATCATGGAGCCATAAATCCCTCCATTAGAAATTGTAAAAGTACCACCCTCTAGTTCCGCTAGGGATATCGTGCCCTCATGTACCTTTTGAGCAAGCCGTGCGATTTCCATTTCTATTTCCGCAAAGCTTAATTTGTCAGCATTTCGTACCACGGGCACCACAAGCCCTCTCGGCCCACCTACGGCTACACCAATATCATAGTAGTTTTTATATACAATGTTATCTCCCCTTATCTCGGCATTGACTGCCGGTATTTCCTTAAGGGCGGCCACCACAGCTTTCACAAAAAAGCTCATGAAGCCCAATTTCACACCGTATTTTTTTTGGAAGGCTTCGTTGTATTTCGCGCGAAAGTCCATGACAGCTTGCATGTCGATTTCATTAAAAGTGGTAAGGATGGCCGCAGTGTGCTGAGCCTCCACCAATCTCTCGGCAATAGCGCGCCGCAGCCGACTCATAGGTACCACCCTTTCTCTTTGACTTTCCATTGGCGAAGGATAGGCAGATCTTTGCTCTAAGTGGGCAACGACATCTCCCTTCGTGATGCGACCATCCCTTCCCGTACCTTTAACTTGGGCTACATCAATCCCTTCTTCCGCCACTATTTTACGCGCCGCCGGGGAAAGCCTCTCTTCCGCTCTTCTTTCCTGCTTGAGAGGCTCCTTTAGATGGGATTCTTGTTTTTTCAACTCTGGGGTTTTGGAAGAAGAGGAAGCCTCAAGCGGTTTTACCTCAATTATAGCTACCACTTCCTGCACTTTGGCGGTATCTCCTTCTTTCTTACGGATTTCGGCCACCTGACCTGTCACCGGTGAGGGTACTTCTTGAGTCACCTTATCGGTCTCAATTTCAAAGAGGGGTTCATCGGAACGCACAAAATCGCCTAATTTTTTAAACCAGCGGGATATCGTTCCTTCCGTAATGGACTCTCCCATCATGGGGACAATCACTTCTGCAAGCTCTGCCATAGCCCTACCTTTCCTAATATACAGCTTACTCTGCCAGGATCTCTAATCCTAGAAACCCTGAGCTTGACCTCTTTTTGCACAGTGGTCTAGAGGAAAAAGCAAATTTTGCTTCGCCCTCTTTTGAAAAAAGTTCGAAATTGAAACAGTGAGGTCCTGTGCCCTGCTTGTTTTTATAACACTTGGGATTAGCCAAATCGCATGGTCTCAAACCTATTACCCCGCCGAGGAACTATTGCGCTTGGAAAAGGCAATTTCCTACCACTTTGATCCCCTAACCCTTATTGGGGAAATACACTATCAAAAAAAATATATCCGTCTACTGCCATATGAAAATTTTTACACGGTTAACTCGGTGGTTGTACCTATTGAAAAACCAGCTATCATACAGGAGGGTTCACTATACTTTAGTGCCGAATTGTTCGAGGAAATCCTGGGTGAGCTCTCGCTGCCGATACGGTACCGCTTTCGAGGAAAGAAAATCCAGTTAGAAAAAGCAGAGCCCCTACCCCAACTCCGAGGGGAAATACCTACGGTAATCGTGCTCGACGCTGGCCACGGGGGCCATGACCCTGGGGCCTTTGGTTACCAGGGTGTACGCGAAAAAGATATCACACTTAAAGTAACCAAATTTCTTGGCTTTCACTTAAAATCAGCTTTTCCAAAAACAAAGATTGTGCTGACAAGACGAAAAGATACATTTTTGCCTCTTGAAAAGCGCAGTTCCATTGCCAATAAGTTTTATAGTGACCGCTACCGAACTATTTTTATCAGTATCCATTGTAACGCCACTTTATCCCCCCTCATTCATGGCTTTGAAATCTATCATTTAGCGATAAATCCAACCAATATGGCAAACCGGGAAACCGAACTTCGTGAAAATTTGCTTGTGGGGGAAGAAAAAATACGGGAGCTGACCTCTCGCTTGGTGCACGCCCAGATTCAATACGAAAGTAAGCTGCTATCGCGCTCACTAGAAAAAATTATGCAAAAAGAATTGCAAGGCTTAGTTTCAAGTAGGGGTGTGCGCAAGGCAGACTTTGCTGTTTTGCGCTACGCCCTCATGCCTGCCGTGCTCATAGAACTTGGATATATTTCAAATCCGCGAGAAGCCCAACTACTTTTAAGTGAGCGCTATCTTAACGCTTTAGCCAAAGCTCTCGAGATGGGAATTAGACTCTACAGTGAAAATCTTCCCTAATATGTAGATTGGCCTATTATGAAAAACCTTTGGGAAAAGCTAAGACTCATGACACAGGAAAAACTCTCCCAAAGAGTTTTTTTAATTAGGCTCTTCATCACCATTTTTGTCGCGGATTTTATTGCCTTTATGTCCCTTGCCTCCCTGTCTCCCTTTAGTTTGCTTAATCCCTTGGCTTTCTTGAAAAAAATACCTCATGATGAGCGAAGCGAACTTACCCTATACCTGCCTTCCTCTATGCCTCTTGAAGAAAAAAAACTCATTGCTGTTAAGCAAAAAATTCTGCAGCTACCTTATGGTGAAAATCCCGAACCCGAAACTATACTTAAGAACGCTCGCTTTATTTTAAATCAATTGGAGCTCGGCGCCCATGACTTGAAAGTAAGAAGGCTCTTTCGCCACCAGATAAATTTCCCCTACATATGGTACCATGGTGGCATATTAGCTGTAAAAGTAAAAAGCCTAGACTACAACGAGCTTCCCCAAGAAGAAAAAAAAGAGATGGAAGAAGCTATCCGTAAAACTTTACAAGAAAACCTTCCTGTTACCTCCGTGCATTTGGATTTGACCCCCTGAGATATCGGTACAATTGGAAAACCCACGTCAAACAAGACAAGACAAAAAGCATCAGGTGATACAAACTCTCCCCCAACCTGGCATAAAGGGTTGGCTCACCTTTAACTAATGGTACCTCGTAAACCACACGACTGCGAACAAATAGGGGTGTTTTGCCAAAAACTCGGCCAGCACTGTCTACCATGGCACTAATGCCACTATTAGTAGCACGTACCATGGGCCTGCGTAATTCCACAGATCGCCAACGGCCAAGTTCTAGGTGCTGAGAGCTTTCGATGCTTTTACCAAACCAAGTATCATTGGTAATGTTAATTAAAAGATCAGCTCCGTAGTTTGTTTTAGCAAAAAACTGCCGCATAAATGGTGAAATAATAACTTCATAACAAATGGCAGGCAAGATGTGGATATCCTGCAACGGAAAAAGAACTAGCCGTTCCCCAAAAGAAAAATGGGAGACTTCGGGAAAAGCCTCGGCTAGAAAAGGAAAAACCTGTGAAAAAGGCATATATTCTCCAAAAGGCAGGAGATAAATTTTTTGGTAGCTTTCGGCAACCCTACCATCGGCTTGCAGTAAGAACATATTACTATAGGTGCGACCAGGATAGTTCTTTTCATAAAGTATATCGTTTACAATAATAGGAATACCCGTTTTTTCTAAAAGACGTCTGAGCTCTGCTTGAAAAAATGGATTTTCTTGATAACTCAAAAAAGGTGTGGCACTTTCTGGCCAGACAATGAGATCCAATTTTTTGCCTGCCATTTTCTCGCTCTCAACTAGCAACAGTGTTTCGTGAACCATGGTCATTAGCGTATCATAAATAGCTTGCTTTAGGCTTGTCATATTAGCAAAACTAAGAGGACTGTTTCCCTGCACCACCCCCACGCGTAAGTACCTTGCCTGGGCCAGCTGCGCAAGCTCCCAGCGGTAACGGAAAAAACCGTATAAATGCACTAAGCCAAAAAACAGAACTCCGAAAACCCCCCACCGGATAGCTTCCCTTTTTTTCTGCCGTAAGGCTGACATAAGAGCTTCATATAGCAAAAGCGATATGGAAAACCATACCAAGGATAAGCCCTTTACGCCTACCAGGTCCGCAGCCTGCATAAAGACGATGTTGCCCCCCATGAGATTTCCGCCATACCACGGAAAGAGCTGCCAGCCAATGAGCTCAGAAATTCCCCAAAAAAAGGTGTACCATAACCAGGGAGGAGATTTGGCCGAAGTATAGTGAAAATACTTACGATAAAAATAATGTAAAAACAAGAATAAGAAAAAACGACTACCAGATGCTAGGGAATATAGGATAAAAATCAAAACAGCCGCATAAAAAGGTATGTGCCCAAAAACCTCAATAGTGTAGATGAGCCAATGATAGCCCAAAAAATTAACACACAGTGCCCAATAGGCAGAAAAAATTAACACCCTTTTTAAATTAAAATTCTCTGTCTCAAGAAGATAAAAAACCGGCCATAAAGCAACCAAAGCCAAGGGCCAAACTAAAAAGGGAGCAAAACTTAGAGCACATAAAACTGCGGAAATCAAGATGTATAAATATGGTCGAAATGTCGAATAAGCCTTCTTCATGCTCCTGATCTTTCTTTATGTAGCTGCCTGAGCTTACGTGCAACTGGTGGGGGCACTTGATCATCCACCACACCACCCAGAGACGAGACCTCTTTTACAATCGAAGAGGATATAAAGGAATGTTCACTACTACTCATGAGAAAAATTGTCTCAAGACCCTCTAATAACTTGCTGTTCATAAGAAAGATGGCATGCTCATAGTCAAAATCGGATACAGCACGAAGCCCTCGAATAACTAACTTCGTATCGCGCTGACGGCAAAACTCAGCCAAAAGTCCTTCAAAGGTCATCACTTCTATGTTCTCTTCATGTTGAAACACTTCTCGAATAAGTTCTACTCTCTCTTCCGGAGATAAAAGATACCGCTTGGAGGTATTGCGCAAAACAGCTATCGTAAGATGATCTACTACACGCAAAGCCCTGCGAACAATGTCCAAATGACCGTTCGTGAATGGATCAAAGCTACCAGGATATATCGCCTTCCTCATAAACCACCCTTCCTTCTCGATAAAAGCTTTTCTTAAAATTGAGCTATGCCCGGCAAGTCAAAAGAGAATCTCGGTTTCACCATGGCTCGCATCACTTACACTCTCGCAAGCATCGCTTTGGCTCTCGTAACAGGAGTCTCTCAAATCTTTGCCTACGACCTTGTCGTTTTTTTTGTGGTGGATCAACTTCGCTCCGAGGCAGTGAGCTTTAAACCCCCAAACGGTGTCTTTTTTCCAAACACTTACCTGCCCTATTCCTGCACTTTAACAGCCCCAGGACACGCCACTCTTTTGTCGGGAAGACTACCTCGGGAACACGGGATCATTGCGAATTCTTGGTTTGAAGGCGATAAGTTAATAATGGCCGGAGAGGACACTTCCACTTCCCCTATCGGAGGCAAGATAGGCTTTTCTCCCCACCAATTTATTGGTGATCATCTTTCCCTATACTGGAAAAGACGGTATCCCCAAAGCTACTTTATTAGCATCTCTCACAAAGAGCGCTCCGCTGTCTTTTCAGGGGGACCAGCAGCAGATCTGGCTATCTGGGCATCGGCCGCTGGCTTTGCCAGCTCCTCTTACTACCCCAAGGCAGACAAAAAGATTGTGGAAATCCTGAACAAGGCCAGCGCTCAAACGACAGGGAACAAAGCTAGAAGCCCTGACCAGAAGACTTTGGCAGCTGCAAAATTTTTGGCAAAGTATTTTTCTCTCGGAAAAAAGGAAGAACCAGACTTTTTGGCCGTAAGCCTCTCGGAACTTGATATCATCGCTCATAAACATGGCTACGAACATCGCAAAACACAAGAACACTTACAAAAACTCCCCAAAGCTCTGCAGGATTTTGAAAGTTATATGCGCAAAACGCTAAAAATTCATAACATCTTGTTTGTTTTAACGGCTGATCACGGCAGCACCACCATAGAAAAGGAAGCAATTGTTTACTCAGCCACGCCAAAAAGAATAAGCCCCCAAGAGCTATACGCTCCGTTAGGGCAGTATAGAATTCCCTGGAAAACCATACCTCCCCATATCTATAGTGAAGAGGAGGCATTGGCACTGGCCTTAGCGGAAAGTCCCTACGTGTACCGGATTTACCTACCGCAACGAAGGCAATTTGTCAGGCCCCCCCATTTGCCAACAGCAATGCTCCCACCGGACAGCGAACTCGAAAACTTACTCCAGGCCTGCTATTTCCCCTCACGTTCGCCCAATATCCTGGTCGTGCTTTGGCCATACATATTCCTACAGGATAAAGGAAGCGACGTCGTTGCCGGCCATGGAGGTCCATTTCCATCGGACCGGCGGATACCCTTTTTGTTATGGGGAGATGGCTTTTCGCACTCCATAACCATTGAAAAAGAAACATCTGCCCTCGCTATTGCCAAGACCGTCGCACACCTTGTCGGCGTGACATACCCCCATCCTGAACACCTAGCTCCCCTGTTGCCGGAGAAAAGGGGTAAAATCCAAAGAGATTAAATCATGAGGATGACGCTTAAAGGTCAAAACATCCCCCGCGGGAAAAGGAAAAACCAAATGGCTGCCATCGAGGAAAAACCTCCCTTGAGACATAGCCGAAACTACTTGAAAAGAAGATAACTCATCCTCTGTTATTATGGAATTCCTGAGTCTATAATTATTCTGAACATAGGGTTCCCGTACCACAAAGCCACAGATATAACCCCCTGGGCTAAAAGGTAACCCCCCAGCTGAACCATAGCCAGCCCCCACTCCCGATGGTGTGGAAATCCATAACCCAGATGATTTCTGGACTTCTCGCCGACCCTGATACGACAATAGATACCGACTCGTCGCTGCAGGATAGCTTTCTGCTATGAGAATATCATTGATGACAGGATAGTCTAGAGTCTTTCCATTATGTACGACAGCCAATCGCGGGTACTTTTTCTTTGCCAATCTCCCCTCGAAAAAGAGCCGCAAAATCTCGATCAACGTCTCCTCCCTCTGAGGAAAAGGGAAACAATAATGCCCTACACTGAAGCCAGGCGCGGAGTTCAAACCAAGGAGAGGTGTGCTGCGCAGGTAATGAGAGGCATGGATAAAAGTACCATCCCCCCCAAGAGTGACAACCAGTTCAGAGTTTTCCAAATCCACTGCCTCTTCGCTACGCTCGTACGCGGCATAGGGAATATTCAAAAGCTCAAGTACCTTATAAAATCTCTCTACAGAGCGAAGATGGGCCTCATGGGAAAGCAAAATCTCCTCCCAAAGCTCTGGAGCTGCTACCCGCAACTTATTGTGTAACTCGTCTTTTTCTTGGGATTCTAAAAAGGTCTTTTTGTAGATAAGAACAATGCCTGGCATTTCAGGGCAAAACCTGGTTGAGCATTTTCTCGGTAGCCCTTACGGCAGCAATGGTTTGGTCAGGATCCACCCCCCTTGTTGTTAGAGTATCTTCACTGCCTATTTTTTGCCAGGTAATCTTACACTCCACCAAGGCCGAGGTCTGCCCGCCCGGAGGGATACGCACCTCATAGTCCACAAGAGCGGGGAGACTTACGTGTATAGCATGGGCAAACTGTCGCAAGGCGTGCATAAAGGCATCATAACCCCCATTGCCAGAACCTTGAAAACGAAACTCTTGATCCCGGTAACGCAACCATAAAGAACACATAGGGGTAGAATGGGTTCCTGAGGTAATAACCACACTTTCAAAGGTGACCTTTCGATGTTCCGGTATGTTCAAGACATCCGCAATTAAAAAGGGAAGATCATCCGCAGTGACTGTTTTCTTTTGATCCCCTAGCTCAATAATCCGTTGCAAAAGCTTTTGTCGATTTTCGGGAGAAAGTTCAATACCAAATTCCTTTAAGTTTTGCTCAAGGGAGGCTTTTCCCGCTAATTTACCAAGCGCATAAGATCTTTTTCGACCAAAGCGCTGCGGCATAAGCTGACTTTCATAAAGCCCACCTTTTTTATCCCCATCAGCATGGATACCTGCTGTCTGGGTAAAAACATCCTCACCCACTATCGGAGTATTGGCAGCAAGTCTTTTGCCCGAATAAGTCTCCACCACGCGGCTAATCATATAAAGTGCTTTTTCATTAACACGGGTCTTGAGTTTCAAGTGATCATGAATGTTCGCCACTACCTCCGCAAGGGAGGCATTTCCCGTTCTCTCGCCCAGACAATTCACGGTTACATGAACACCTCGAGCACCCCCACGGATCGCCTCCAAAACATTAATCGTACCTAACCCATAATCATTGTGGGGATGGAAATCAAACCACACACCCGGATATCGTGTTGTGAGATCTTGAAATGCCGCATAGACCTCGGTTGGATACATAACACCTAAGGTGTCGGGTAGCATAATGCGCTCTACTTCTAAACCCGTAAGGAAAGAAATCAAGGCATAAGTATATTCTCGACTAGAGCGGTAACCATTTGACCAGTCTTCTAGGTAAACATTGACCTTAAGTTTCTTTTTGCGGGCATAATCAATCACGCGTCGGATATCCCCCATGTGTTCCTCGGGAGTTTTGCGCAACTGACGGGTAAGGTGATTCAAACTCCCCTTTGTCAAAAGATTAAGCCGCTTTGCCCCTGCCTCACAAATCCAATCTACAGATTTATTATCATCGACAAAACCCAAAACTTCAATACGCTCCAAATAATCAGGATTTGTCTTTTGCGCCCATGCAGTAATAAGACGGACACTCTCTATCTCTCCACGAGAAACCCGGGCAGAGGCAACCTCAATGCGATCCACCTGCACCTTTTCTAAAAGAAGCCTTGCTATCTGCAATTTTTCCTCGGGAGTGAACGACACATTATGGGTTTGCTCTCCATCACGGAGAGTGGTATCCATAATTTCAACCTGCCTTTTCTTCGAAGAGCTCATATGCTTAGGATATATAGGCAGCCCTCCCTCGTCCAAAGGAAAAACAGTGTAAATAAAAAAACCCCTCTTTTGGAGGGGTTTTTCTTGCTAGAAATATGGTAGCTTTTTAGTAACCGTGATAACGGTTCCAGATAGCTCGAGCTACAGGTAAGATGTTGCTGTGATCGTTGTTATATCCCTGCTTCGACGCGTTGTAGGTGCTCTGAGAGGAATCTCTCCAAATAAAATGGTTTGTCCAATTTGTACCCTCATTCAAGCATTGGCTATATCCAGCCTTGGCATTTTTACCGCACTCCGAATGGAAAGCTACAGCACCATCATCCTCACCAGGAAGCATAGCCGCCGTATACCACCACCCGTTAAATCCAGCAATATGCCAAATCGGTATACCCTGAGTTATATTGTGGTTGAAGGCCCTTGCGTTCCCGGTTTTAAGTGCATTGACCATCCCAGAAGATGCCCAAAAGGCCAAATCGGCAAGTTCCGATCCTCCCGTGGCAGAACCTATCGCCATAACAAAATTAATTCGCACATTATGACCCGAGGTGCTCGTGA
The DNA here is from genome assembly GCA_025055765.1 of Leptospiraceae bacterium. Taxonomy (GTDB): domain Bacteria; phylum Spirochaetota; class Leptospiria; order Turneriellales; family Turneriellaceae; genus JANWWS01. The sequence goes on from JANWWS010000040.1 coordinate 73,787, forward strand.
TATTGGGAAAGGTAGACAACAGGTAATCTACCGCATAGCAACCGGCACTATGACAAATAATTTTACAATTATTGGGAGCCCTACACTGATTGTATAATACCGTCCATAAATTGGTTTGTGCACGGCAAGTGCCCCATTCCCTCGGGTCAGTGGACCCATCATAGCCCACAAAATAACGGGTGAACGGGGTAGCCAGGTTCTTTGCATCCCCCCAATAATTGTTCACATCGGTAGTGCCCGTACCGCAGTGGTTTTTATCACTGCGACCATGCACAAATACGGTATATTCAACCGCGCCTAACGCCAAAACCCAACTTATAGCAACAAATCCAAGAAACCACCTATTCAGCATATTACCTCCACTAGCTAAATCTATATTATAAATGTGGGAACGGCAATAGAGGGGCCATTTTTTGCAATATCTCCTAGAAACCATGGATTTCCATAACCCCGTCTACGGTTGCCGTCTGTGATTTAAGAGCTTTGCCCATACGGTGGATTTCCATAATGCCCTAGTAGTCCCTATAGACCACCCTCTCTATCCCGCGGACCTCCTCCATATTTTTGTCCCAGGCAAAAACAAACTCCATGGTCATATCTGACTTAAAATCGTAATTCTTGAAAAAAAATTTCAAACTTCTGCAAATTTTTGGCAAAAGTGAGGTTTTATATAGGCAGGGGATGTATGATCGTCAGAAGAGGAAACGATCAATTTGGATCAAAAGGTCTTTGGGATCTGCGCTTAAATCCGGCCCTTATGGCTAAGCTGCGCAAGGCGGCAGCTAAATCCAACACAAGCATGTCGGCCATTGTGCGCTTTTGCGCCTTTAAACTGGCCCGCAAGAAGGTGGTTCACATGG
>JANWWS010000012.1 GCA_025055765.1 Leptospiraceae bacterium
TTGTCTAGGTGAACGACTTTTTTACGAGCTAGTTTAAAGGCACAAAAGCGCACAATGGCTGACATACTTGTGTTAGATTTAGCTGCTGCCTCGCGCAATTTTGCCATAAGAGCAGGATTTAGACGCAGATCCCACAGACCCATTGAGTTTTTGTGACCTTTTCCTTTCTTCACAATCATACATCCCTCTGCCTATATAAAACCCGAATTTTGCCATAAATTTGCAGAATCTTGAAAAAATTTTGGAAAATCGCGCGTTTTTTTCTCGAAAAAATCTGCCTAATAGACCTGGCTGGGAAAGTTTCCTCAACAGTGTTCAAGGATTTCCATAACAAGAATAAAAACCGAGCCATGAATTATTTCGAAGTCCCCACTGAGTGCCTAGACCATCTTGCGACCCCGCAGGCCCGGGTCCCTAAAAGGGTACACGCTGAGGCGAATAGCCACCTTATGCCTCATTGGTATTAGCTACTGTGCTGGCGAATTTTTCTTTGATTATGGAAATCCGGCTATCACTCTTCTGCTGTGTTCCCATGTCCTCTAAAATTTGTTGCCTAAGAACCCATAAGCCCGCCGAAGACAATATGAGCCCATAAAGCCTGTCCCTAGGGTAACCCCCAAAGGAATAGTTCATGAATTATGTCACATATTGTACTCTGTCCTCAGTGACAGCAAAAGTTGCATGGGAAGGAGTTGAAAATGTTAGCCACGAAACAGGCAAACGATTTTTTATCACCGAAGCAAAGACGTGGTACAAATTGCCCTACAATTTAGAATCGTTCTAGCTCCTAAAGAAGAAAATTTACCATCGCTTTTTTGGAAAACTGTAAGATAACCTAACACAACTGTTATGTCCGAAAATAGAGCAGGCAGAACCGAAAATGGAGAAAACGATCACAGTTGTCGCGCACCAACGCCGGGCTGGTGGTCGTCAGAGTTGGTCGGATAACATTAGTTTATCTCGAAAGTCTCATCCGCAAGAAATATGTTTGCCGGCACGGCAAAAGCCAGGTCATGAACGAGGAGATACGGGCAAACACCACAAGACCTTATGTTGGGAGGCTGGTGGGTAAGGACTTGCCTTTTACGCAGAGCTTTATCACCTTGAGAATGAGGCACGGGAAGCGAATTTAAATAGAGATGTTTAGGCCAAATTTCGCCAAGAGAACTGCAAAGCGGTGAACGAGGCATTCCGTGAATAGCTTAATGAGGTCGTGCTAAGTCTTACGGTGCGCACAGCAGGCTGGATAAAGCGGTGAACTAGGCGCTCAACCAGTGGCCAAAGTTGGTTTTATTTTTGGGCGACCCACGATCCCTTTGGACAACAACGCAGCAGAGAAGGCAATCCGTCCTATTGTCGTGGGTCGCAAAAACTGGCTGATCTGCGGCAGTCCGCTTGGTGCTAAGGCAAGTCTTATGTTTTATCCCCTTGTGGCCACTGTGCGATTCTGTGGCCACGAACCATAGAAATACTTGCACCCCTATGTGACCCCCTACCCTATGCACGCTCTCGGCAAGGAACCCGTAAACTAATGCCCTTCCAATTACCAAAATAGCACTTTTGCTCTAGATTTTTTACCGAACACAGAGTGAACCAAAATTTTGGCCGCTGACATTCAAATTTTGGCGTCTAACAGGGTTTTTTAACCTTTGGTTGGGTGGTTACCCCTACGGTCAAAATGAAAAATTGTTGACACCAAAGATGCAAACTCAACAGTTTCCTGCAAGTTCCGGCAAGTGCAAATTGGGAGAGAGTGCTGTGCAGCAAAAGAAAAGAAGGACCCTCAAAGAGGCCATGGCCCAAAGTGAGTCCATTCGCATGTTTAAGTCGGATTTTTTGGAAAGACTGTCTCATGTCCATCCGGCCACCCCGTTTGTTATCTATATTCCGGTAATTTTACTGTCTTTATACTATGGCCATACAGAATTAAAATTGCAGATGCAAAGTATTTCGATATCTTTCTTCACTGGTATGGTACTGTGGACCTTAGCTGAGTATCTCATCCACCGTTTCATTTTTCACATACCCCCGAAAAATCGCTTTTTCAAGTCTGTTTATTTTTATACCCACGGCATACATCATGAGGCACCCAACGATGCCACGAGGCTAGTTATGCCGCCTGGCGCAAGTATACCATTAGCTGTTTTGTTTTTCTACTTGTTCCGAAATGTCGCAGGCAATTATGGAGTGCCTTTATTTGCAGGATTCGTAACAGCCTATCTCATTTATGACTTTATTCATTTCTCTACCCACTTTTTTAATTGGCCCTACAGCTGGTTTCGCTACCTAAAAAAAAATCACATGCGCCATCATTATGTAAGTAGCGAAACCAATTTTGGCTTAAGTTCACCCTTGTGGGATTTTGTCTTTGGTACTTACTACAATCCCAAGAAAAAATAACTCACAGGGAATTGGCAGCAAGAAGTTCGTAACTTCGAGCGGTTCCTTGGTTCATGCATGTTGCTGCTTTACAAATTTCTAGCCAAGGGGACATTGAGGAAAATTTAAGTCGGCTGGCCGTGCTTTTGCAGGAAGCCAGGAAAAAAGAGGTGGAATTAGCCCTTTTGCCAGAGAATTTTGCGTTTTTTGGTCCCGAAGAAGAGAAAATCCGGCGAGCGCAGCAGATCTCCCAACGGGCAAACATCTTTCTGAGAGAAATGGCCAACGCCTTAGGCATGACAGTGGTGGGTGGTGGATTTCCATACCCTGCTCGGGATGGCAAAGTTTTTAACCGGATGTTAGCCTTTTCTCCCCTAGGGGAACAACTTTACTGTTATGATAAAACCCATCTCTTCGATGTGGAAGTGGAGGGTCTGGTATACCGCGAATCTGCGGTGACCGAGCCTGGGATTTCCCTACCTACCCCATTTTCTGTGGCCGAACTTTCCTTTCTGGGAGCCATTTGCTATGATCTTCGTTTTCCCGAAATATTCCGACAGCCTGGGGTGGATGTCATTTTGCTTTCTGCTGCCTTTACCCAGACCACAGGCGAGGCTCATTGGGAAGTCCTCTTACGGGCACGAGCGATTGAGAACCAATGCTATGTTGTGGCTTCTGCCCAGTGGGGGCAGCATTTTGGAGGGCGCAAAACTTTTGGGCATTCCATGATCATCGATCCTTGGGGAGTAGTTATGGAAATACTCACCGAGGGGGATGGGCTGGTCATAGCCGAGCTCTCTCAGGAACGATTGCGGGAAGTTCGTACAAAGCTCCCCGCTTTGCGCCACCGGCGTTTCTAGCGTTGAGGAAAATCTCGACATCCTGGCTGAACTACTATTTTTGGAAGTATGTTAGACAAGCTTCCTTGGCGCCTAATTGCAGAGCGATCTTTCTTGTTTATTCCTGCTCTCTTGGCGCGCCTGGAGAGCTTACTTAGAAAAAGGAGGGGCTCTCGTCTTCTTCAATGTGGGGAAACACTGCTTATCTTTCCTCGGGATCGCAGTTTAGCTTATCTGGCTCGCATCATTTTGGATTGGTGGCTTGAGGTTTATCGTGTACCTGTACATGCGGTATACTTACCTGAGGCAAGTAAGCAACACCCAGCGCTGAAGAGTCAAGTTGTGTGGGCAAAAAATCCCTTTTTGATTTGGATATTTCTTCTGAGGGGACGCTATCGCACCGTTGTTTTTCTTGAGCCACAGCGGTATCGGCTGTTATCTTTTTTGGCATGGCTTGCTTTAATTCCTAATCGATGTGGGTTTACTTTGCAAGACGAAAATCCTTTTTTAAACTTCCGCTTTGCCTTTAATGAAAGTTCTACCCATTATATTCATCAACTGCGTGCTTTTTTTGAGGAACTTTCGGGTCAAAAAAGGGATCTCTTGCCTTTACTCGAGAAAAAACCGCCGGAGCCAGTTTTGCCTAAAGCTCTTAACATTATTATGGAATTAGGTCTAGGCAAATTTGTGGCTATCTGTCCTGCAGAGAATCCCTGGCCATCATGGCCTAAGGAGTATTACGGTGAGCTCATTTCTTTCATTTCTTTTCCTGTCTTACTCTTATCATTAGATGAGCATGGGTACCGCAAGAATGAGCAAATCTTAAAAACTGCCAAGGAAATTTTTTCTGTTAAGACAGAAATTTATCTTATGCCTGTGGAGGAAGAACTCCTTTTGGCGACTCTCTCTTCCCGAGCTGAAGTTTTACTTACGGAAGATAATCTATTTGCCCATTATGCTGCCCATTATGGGGCACGGGTAATTACCTTATTTGGACCTCGCAATGAAAAGGTACTAGCTCCTTTTTCGAATAAGGCTCAGTCGCTGACGGCTATGGTTCCCTGCCGGCCATGCTGGCAAATTGCCTCTGAGTTTCGCTGCCACTATAGCAGAGCCTATGCTTGTGTTTATGATATTTCGGTTGAATCTGTTGTGGAAAAATTAAAGACGATTCTAGCCAAAGACAAGAAGTAATTATTCTTGTTTCTTCACCTTTGCAAGCATTTGGGAGAGAGTAAGCTTTTCTCCTTTCTTTGTGTAGCCTTCCTCATACAAAAGCTCGTAGATTAACTCCCAAACAGCGCTGCGCATTCGATCAGGGAGTTGAAAGAAAAAGCGGGGTATGCGTTCGAAATCCCCCCTAAGATAAGCGGCCAACAAAGCTTGGTAGTCTTTTTGCAGATTTTCTGGGAGATCTCCCCTTTTTTCGAGGATCTTAGAAAAATGTGTGCTGACATCGTGCTTTTTGGTATCTAAGCTAAGCAAAAGTTGGCGTAAAACCAGATTCTGTTCAATCTGCTCCGTTAGGGATTTCTTGATTTTTGTTTGGTTCTCGGCATCTAAATCTTCCCATTTTATTTTTTTCGTTTGTATATCTAAGAGCTCTTCTATTTCATCTTCCAAAACAACTTGGGGGATGTAAAGTTCTGATTCGCTCTTTAAGCGAAGAAGTGCTTGTTGTGCTTCATATTGGCGGGAGATTTCATCAAAAATTTTCTTTTGACTTTTTTGCAAATTTTCCTTTAATTGGTCTAAAGTGCCAATTTCTGGTAGATAGGTTTTGACAAAATCTTCGTTTAATTCTGGTAGCTCTTCTTTTTCTGCCTCTAAAATGGTGAAGATAACACTTATGGGTTCACTTCCTTGTTGATTAGTCAATTCTATAAGAACTTCGTTTCCTTTATAATGCTCTTTCGATAATATGGTTTTCCTTAATTCCTCTAGAAAAGGGGGGAGATTTTTTTCGCTTAGGCTAAATCTTTGCTTTTCCACAGAGGAGATAGGCACTCCATTCACCAAGGTCTCGTATTCAACAGTTAGGCGATCAGTGGAGCCAATGGGTTCGTTTTCACCCCTAGGTACATAACGGGCATAATCTCTACGTATACCTGTCAAAAGTCTTTCAAGTTCCTCTTGGCTAGGAAAGTATTCGTTTTGTCTCACATAGGCATGTTTTAGTTTTCCCAGTTTTACAAAAGGGAGGGTATCGTAAGTAAAGCTAAGTGTGTATTCATCCTCTTTGAGATCCACCTTTTCCAGCTGGCGGATCTTGTATATTTTTCTTTCTTGCTTGGCATTAATTTCGTGGAATACTTTGTCCAGAGCCAGATGGAGAAGTTCGTGGTGGATTTCATGGCCAAATCTTTGTTCCAGGAGATGGTTGGGCACCTTTCCTTTTCGGAAGCCTGGCAGCTCTACTACCTGGCGAATCCTATCTAAGGCATTTTGGCGTAGCTCTTGTGCCTCATCTTTGCGGATTTTCACTTGGGCACGGTATAAGGTTTCGTTTACTTTACTTGTCGAAATGTCAGCCATTAGTGAGCTTGCAGCTTTATGGCCATTTTCACCCAGTCGATATATAATTTTAGGATAGACGGTCAATAGTAAACTGAAAAAAAGACCAAGGAGTTCCTGTGAGACAGGTAAGTCAGTTAAATATACGCAGTGTTGAGCCATTAGAGCCTCCTATTGTTTTGCATAATCTTTACCCTATAACGGAAATGCATGCTGAACTAGTTTATCAAAGCAGGGAGGAGATCAAGCGGGTCATAGCCCGTCAAGACCGTCGTCTCTTACTCATTATTGGCCCTTGTTCCATACATGATCCCATAGCTGCTCTGGACTATGCAGAGAGGCTCGCTCGGCTCAGGAAAGAGGTGAGTGATCGGTTGTTGATAATTATGAGGGTCTACTTTGAAAAGCCCCGCACCACTATAGGTTGGAAGGGACTTATCACCGATCCCCAGATTGATGGCCTTGATGATATACCGACGGGGCTTAGGGTCGCACGTAAATTACTTTTGGATATATTAGCTCTAGGTGTGCCCGCGGCCACAGAATTTCTAGACCCCATCGTACCGCAATATATTGCCGATTTAGTTAGTTGGGCGGCCATTGGTGCACGTACCACCGAATCCCAGACGCATCGTCAGATGGCAAGTGGGCTCTCTATGCCCGTGGGATATAAAAACAATACCGACGGAAACCTTCAAATTGCCATTGATGCGATGAAATCAGCCAGTTACCCACATAGTTTCCTTGGTATTGATGAAAATGGAAAAACAGCGGTGGTACGTACCAAGGGCAACCCCTGGGGTCATATCATCTTAAGAGGGGGGAACAATTTACCCAATTATGAACCTGAAGCAATCCGCATAGCTGAGGATAAGCTTCGCCAGGCAGGTTTAAACCCCGCTATCATGGTGGACTGCAGCCATGCCAACTCAGGCAAAAAGCACGAGCGGCAAGAAGTAGTGTGGCAGAGCATATTAGAGCAACGCTATGCTGGCAATGATAACCTTATCGGCATGATGCTCGAAAGTAATATCCACGAGGGGAACCAGAAATTGCCCGAAGTTTTACACCCTGGGGTGGCTGCTCAATTAAAGTACGGGGTTTCCATAACCGATGCCTGTGTTAGCTGGCAAACAACGGAGCAACTGGTAGAACGTGCCTACCGCTATATGGCGGATATCCTGGCAAAAACAGCCTGAAATCGATTGACTCGCTAAAAGAGCCTCATTATATTGAAGTATGCCCTCAGGCTACATGGCTTATATTTGCGAGGATGCCGGTGGAGAATTGGCTAAGGTACCGTGGGAGCTTCTGAGTTCTCGTACGCCTAAAATCCAACGCCAATTTGTCAGTATTCGTGAGGTAAACAAAACTTTTTTAGAAGAAGCATGTAGTAAATACTATTTGGTTTTTCTCATAGCACGTGCTCAAAAGGAAAATGAAATTGCCGAGCTAAAAACCCTTGTAGCGGAGCTGCATAGGGAAAATCTTTTCTTCTTTTTGATTATCCCTGGTGTAAAACCTTCGCTTTCGGATGATAGAATACAACTTGTGGATGCAAACATACAAATAGATTTTTTGGTCTCTTATTTGGATCGTTGTATGACTTTAGCATATTATCAGCACAAATATAGGGAGACTGCGGCCGATGAGAACCAATGGTTGCGCCGTATTGAAAAAATCTTTGCCTTGACCAGAGAAGAGATCATCAACTCGGATCAAACGGCCAAGGCTTATGAAAACTTACTTTTGTATGAGGAGCAGCTTCTGCAGGAGCAGCGAAGGGTAAATCAAGCTCTCGAGAGTTTACAAGAATATCGGGATCGGCACAAGAAAGATTGGTTGCAAGAAAGGGAAGCAAGAGAAGCTCTCGAAAATCTCATGTCACGGGAACTTAAGGACCGAACCGAACTACTTAAAGCCCAAGAAATGCTGCTACAGTACACCGCTAAGGAAAGAGAGACTTTATATGCTCTCATGAAGTTGCTAAAAGAAAAGGGGTCGCTTTCCCGAGAAGAAGTGGAGGAACTTTTAGAAAAGCAGAATGTCTTACTCAAGGATGTGGAGAGATTGATCCGCTTACGGGAAAGTAAGTAAAAGAGGCCTGTTGTGGATCTACAACAAAAACTGGACCTTTTTCAGCAATATATTGCACAGAGCCGATCTCCGGCAGCTATCCGAAAGGTTATTTTGGTTCTCTTTATTTTTACGTTTCTTGCAGCTTTTATTACCTTAGGTCTACCCTTCCTGGAAATCGAAAGGGCATATCAAATCGGGGACATAGCCCAAGAGGATGTACGTCTAAGCTATGAAATCCGCTATCTTGTTAGCGAGGAGACAAAGCGCAGGCAAGAGGAAGCCTACCGCCGGGAGAGAGTTGTCTTTGACCGCAATGAAGAACAGTATCAAAAACTTATGGCCTTGTTGGGTACCGAGTACGAACTTTTCCATAAAACAGCTAAAGAATCCCCAAAATTAGAGCTCTTTCTCACTAGGTTTCCTTTTCTTAAAAATAAAAAATTTTACTCCAGAACCCTTCTTTTAACTGCAGCAGAAGAAATTCGACAGAGCCCTACGAAAATATCCGTTGATCGCATAGCGGAATTTCTCTATCGCAACTATGTGGTTTTACCAGCTCTTCTCCCCCAAGAACTTATGCGTGAGATTGAGCTTAATGCGGCCACTTTACGCACAAAACATAGTCAAGAAAACAACGAAGATCTCGTAAGAGAGGCAAATCGTTTTCTCTTGATACCTACCTTAAATTCGGCAGCAATTGATCGGCTCATGACCCATATGTCGGAGTCTCGCCCCAAAAGTGCTCTCATTAGACTATGGCTTTTGCGCGCGATTGAACTTTTTGGTGAGTTGCAAGTTTTTTCGTATAACGAACTTCAAACTATCGCACGCAAAGAAGCTGCGCGAAAGAGTGTAAAGCCAGTTTGGGCCACCCTCCCCCGAGGACTTTACATCTTACGTCAAGGGGATGTAGTTGACCGAGATGCTTACCACAAGCTAGAAATTATCAGGCAATATCAAAAAGGGGTAAGGCTTCGTGCTCTCATGGCCTACTTCTTAGTCTTGGCCACTGTTGCATTTGGCACGGCCTATTTTATGTACCGCCTTGCTGATTTTTTTCGACAAGACGTCGCGTCCCATTTAATTTTGCACAGCTTACTTTTTGCGCAGATTATCTTAGCTTACCTATTAAGACAGGTAGATTTTATTTCACAATGGAAAATTCCCCTTGGAGTGGCGACACCCATTGCCTTTTTTAGTATAATGACTTCCCTTTTGCTCAACCCCCGTATTACTCTAATAGCTGGTATTTTTCTGGCTACCTTTCTCTTTTTCTTTTCCCAGCAAGAAGCTGAAACCTTCCTTTTTGCTTTAACTGCCCTTTTTACCGGAAGCTATACCGCCGAGCGTATGCAACGGCGAACACAAGTATGGAAAGGAGCCTTTACTATAGGTATGGTAAATACAATTCTCGTCATCGCAAGTCACTTATGGAAAAACCAGGATTTAGTGCACCTAAAGGTGCAAATCGCCACGGCTCTCTTAAATGCCATTGGCTGTGTGGTTCTGGTAATGCTTGCCCTGCCTTTATATGAAAATGTCCTTAACTTAGCAACTAAGTTCCGCCTCCTGGAATTAGCTGATGTCAACAACCCATTGTTGCGCCAGCTTGCTGAAATCGCTCCCTCAACCTATTCTCATTCCCTGATGATGGCTAACTTAAGTGAAAAAGCAGTAGCTGCGCTGGGGGGAGATGTATTGCTTACCCGGGTAGGTTGCCTTTACCATGATATTGGGAAGATGAAAAATCCAGCTTTGTATGCAGAAAATAGACATCTATTGCCAACCAATGAGAGTTACCGCAAGCTGGGGCCTGTAAAATCGGCTCAAATGATTATTAAGCATGTCACAGATGGGATACAGATGGCACGTCAACACCGACTACCCGAAAAGGTAATTGCCTTTATACCCGAACACCATGGCACGACCACAATCCAGTATTTTTATCACCAAGCCTTGGCTGCTCAAAATGCCCGTCCTCATGCACGTCCCGTCCTTAAGTCCCTCTTCCAATACCCAGGACCAAGACCCCGATCACGGGAGACAGCCGTGGTGATGATTGCTGATTCCGTAGAAGCTGCTTCGCGCTCACTTTCTGAAACAAGTCGTGAATCCTTTAATCGCCTTGTCGATGAAATTATCCAAAATAAACTCGCGGAGGACCAATTTGATGAATGCGGCTTAACCATTGCCGATCTCAAGAAAATAAAAGAATCTTTTGTCGAAGTCTTGCTCAGTCACTACCACGACCGACCCTCATATCCCAAAATGCAAGAGACAAGAAACCTAGAATTAGAAAATGCCATACTTTTAGAAAAAAACCGGCAAAGAGAAAAAACTCTTTCCCAGCGCACAGAACTTTACACCTCTTCTCTATTAGGATCAAGTAGCGAAAAAAAGACAAATGATGCTTAGACTCTTGAGACATTTATTTTCCCATGTTACGCCAAAAAAATGGTTTTTGCATACGTCGCTCTTTGTCTTAACTTTTTTTTCTACTACAGTAACTTACATGCAACAAAACTACGATTATAGCTGGTCTTCCTTCCGCATGTCCCTGGGCTATAGTATACCTCTCATGATTATTCTCACCGGCCATGAAATGGGCCATTATGTCATGGCTAGGCTTTATGGAGTTTCTGTGAGTTTACCTTATTTTATTCCTTTACCTTTTATAAGTCCCTTTGGAACCATGGGCGCTTTTATTCGCATGCACCAGATGCCACCTGATCGGCGATCTCTTTTTGACATAGGATTTTGGGGGCCTGCCATGTCCTTTCTCCTTTCACTTCCCTTTCTTATTATTGGCATCTCTCTCTCTCATGTCCAACCTATTCCTCACTACTTTACAGGTCTTATTTACGGAGACAGTCTATTAATTAAACTTGTCAATTCCATCTTTCATGATATTCCTCCTGGGCACGATATAGTGGCACATCCTATGGCCTTGGCCGCATGGACAGGGCTATTTGTAACTGCTCTTAATTTACTTCCTATTGGCCAACTAGATGGTGGCCACATTTCCTATGCATTATTAGGCCGTCGGCAAAAAGAGGTAAGTTATATGGCTCTTTTGATCCTCTTTTTGCTATCCCTCTATTTTTCGGGCTGGTTTTTTCTGGGACTTATCTTAATCTTTATGGGTTTGCGCCATCCTCCCTTGCCCGCTGAATTTTTTACAGGCATAATCCCTCTTGATACACGACGACTTAAGCTTGCCTGGTTTAGTTTCTTAATGTTGGTACTGTGCTTCGTACCTGTACCGATCCAGCAATACCACCTAAACCTACCGCAACTGGAACCATATCAAGAAAGTCCGCACTACGAACCTGAAGATGAGGCAGAGGATCCCTTACCTATGGAAGATGATGAGTATCATATCAAGAACTTTCCCAAACCTTGTGAACCATGTGGAGCATAAGATAAGTGGAAATTGTCTATATTACCGATGTCCACGATTATTTAAGGGGGCTCAAGAAAGTATTCCAAGTCGAAAGACCTGACTTGTTTTTAATTTCGGGTGATCTAATTTACAAGGCCTTTCTGACCCAAGAGAAGCTCTATCATTTTGCCGAAATACAAGACTATCTCTACCAATACACACGCCGGTATGAGCTGGCCACAAGTGTGCACGAGCTATGTGAGAAAATTACCCAAAAACCTGAGAATTATTCATTAAAACTACAGCAGTATGCTCGGGAGTATCTTAATCTGGAGCAACAAGCAGTAGAGAATATGAAGCGCCGCTACGCCCTTTTGCGCTCCCTTGCAGGCCGTTATGCTACTACCAATGTATTTTTTTTGCCTGGAAATTACGACATGGATCTACAATATACGGCTCTTGCTTCCCAAGATATGCATAAGAAAATGCGCAAGATTATGGGGATTTCCATAGCAGGCTATGGGGGTGCCCCGGTTTATACCCCAGGCATACCCGAACGAATTTCTGTGGTCTTTCATGAGTATCATGAAAATAACCTTCTCATGAGCGAACCACGGGAATTCTTTAGGCGCACCCAACCCGAAATCTTATTGATCCATAACCCTGCCTATGGAACGTTAGATCGGCTTGCAAGCTACGGGCACTGTGGTTCCTTGGGGATTCGAGAATTTATCGACGAGCACCCAGTTCGCCTTGTCTTATCAGGGCATGTTCATGAAGATTATGGTCTTCTTAAAATTGGCCAAACCTTTTTTCTAAATCCCTCCAATTTTGGACCAGTTGATACCATCTATGGACCGCAAGAAGGTGGCTATTTTTGCCGCATACAACTGCAAAAAGATGAGAAAGTTTATGTGCGCAGAGTAAGCCTTATGCGCCTTTATGGGGAAGAAATATACCCTGTCTTACATATAAAAATTGACAGAAATCTGCGCTGTCAGGAGATTATTGAAAACGAAGCTGAATTTCAAATTATTAAGCGCTTTCTGCGCTAAATTTACGTTACTCTATATGGCACTTAGGCATGAGAAATCCTTTTCCCGGCAATCCTGTCTTTGAGCGCTTTTTAGGACTTAAAGATTATTTTAGGCGCTATACCACAAGGGAATCCGTAAGGCGTACAAAGGAAATTGCGAAATTAGCACGCCTTATTTCTCAAACAGGAGATATAATTAGCATGGATATATTAGGCAGTGTGAATTTTGGTATGGCCGATGATGAGTCGGACGTTGACATTGTCATGTATCTTGCCTGCAACCATGACGAGGAGATAACTCGCAAGAATACCCCTATGGCCGTTTTTTATGAAAGACTGCTTTTAACCACCATTCTCCATGAAATTACCGATCGCCCATATCGTATTCAGGTAGTTGATTTTATTAATTTAACTCGCTTAGCAAAGGCCATAGAAAACCAAAACTACGATGATGATGTAATAGCCCGCTTTGTATTTTACCGAACCATCTGCCGGGGAGTTAACAAGAGGGTCATTCGACCTTATGAAAAAATGATTATGCAAAACCCAGAACTTTTTAAGAAAATTGAAACAAAGCTGACGGAGGCTTTGCTCGAATTTACCCGCAGCTACACCCATCGACGTAGCTTTGAAAAATACCTGCAGCGTTTAGAGACCCTAGAAGTAAGCATACCTAAGTCGATTTTAGAAAAGGTAAGAGATTATCTTCAGGTTACTTGGTCATAAAGTTCCAAAGCTAACATATCTTCGTAGGTTTGCGGTCTTCGGATAACTTCGAAATCCTCTCCCGTGTAGAGGATTTCCGGTAAGAGAGGTCTACTATTGTAATTTGAACCCATGACGCTGCCATAAGCCCCTGCATGGGCAATGATTAAGAAGTCCCCTTCTTGCAGTGGGTTTAAGTTCACCTTGCGAGCAAAGGTATCAGCTGTTTCACATACAGGACCTACCACATCGTAGCGCATTTTTTTATGGCTCCTCAAGGCCACGGGTAGAATGGGATGGCTCGCCGTATAGAGGGCAGGTCTAATGAGATCATTCATACCAGAATCAAGTACCGCAATTTGATAGTTCTTCTTCCCTTTTAAATATTCCACCTTGGTAACAAGAACTCCTGACAAGGCTGAGATAAACCGACCGGGCTCAAAGTTCACCTCGTAGGAAGGAGAAAGATGTTCGAGTGCCTTCCTGAGCTTAGCTAGAGGAAATTCGCGTTCTTTTGTTTTCTTTATGGCGTAGTCAACGGCAAAGCCCCCCCCTAGGGATAGGTAGGAGGTGCCAAGCCCAAAATTTTCCTGAGCTTTTTGGGCAAGCTCCAAGAGATAACGTAATGTCTTTATATAGGGACGCACAGACCACAGCTGGGAGCCAATATGGGCATGAAATCCCATAAATCTTAATGATTCTTTTTTCTTGCACATAGAGAGAGCCTCATCTACTTCATGACGCGAAATTCCAAACTTATCTTGATCTCTCCCTGTTGTAATATGGCGATGAGTTTTGGCCATAACATCAGGATTTACTCGTAGCGCAATGGGAGCCTGTTTTTTTTTCTTTGTAGCAAGACAAGCAATCCTCTCAAGCTCACTTAGCGATTCCACATGAAAGCAGTGGATGTTATTTTCAAGTGCAGCCTCTATCTCTGCACTGGATTTGCCCACGCCAGCAAAGACTATTTGTTCTCCTCGAAAACCTGCCTTGAAAGCACGGTATAGTTCACCAAAAGAGACGACATCAGCACCAAAGCGTTCCACCTTCAATAAGAGCTTTAACATATGGACATTGCTTAAGGATTTAACAGAATAATAAAAACGAGAGCTAGGCAGCTCTCGAGAGAGAATCTCAGCTCTTTTTTGAAATAAAGGCGCATGATAAAGGTAGAAGGGCCCTTCGTAGTTAAATTGCTTCTTCAAAATATTTCTCATTTTATCTATGGCATGGACTACATTAAGCCCCTCATAGTACAGCTCTCTGTCTACGTATTCGAAGAGCATAGGCCGAAAGAGGCTCTTCCTCTGGCCTGGCAAGTGTTTCCGTTAAATTAGTTATCCGAGCTCTTTAAGGTAAAGGATTGACACCCCCCCATAAACGCCAAAGCATGGTCTATGCGTAAAGCTGAAATTGGTATAATACGGCTAAAGTTCCAATCTATTGATCCCAAAGAGCTTGTAAATATTTCCGTAAATCCATTTAAGACGCAAATTGAAGAAAAAGAAATTAACCTGGAAATCCACATACCGGAAGTTGAGCCAATAACAGCTGATGCTGAAAAAATATGCTGGGTGTTAACGAACTTCATTGGCAATGCTCTTCGCTACACACCACGCTGGGGCAAAATCAAGATACGCATCACCCAAAGACCTAAGGAAACAGAATTTAGTGTCGAAGATTCGGGTTATGGCATTGACCCACAAACACAAAGTCGCATATTCGAGCCACTAACGGGTGATGGGGAAAGCACGGTCAAAGGAGGAGGTCTTGCCTTAGCCATTTCACGCGAAATTATTGAAGCCCATGGTGGTACTATTGGAGTAGAAAGTCAGGTTGGACGAGGTAGCCGTTTTTATTTTATTTTACCTAACTCGGTAATTTAAGCTGATGCGGCACAAATAAGCCAACCAGGACTCTCAGCCCGAAAAGCAAAAGCCACATTGGCGTCCATGATTACTGTATCTCCAAAATTAAGATTTATATCTTTATCTTCGACCGAAAGAATAGCATGCTCTCCGGTCCACGTAATAAGTTGTGGGAATTCCCGCCTTTGGGAGAAAGTTTTCTCGGGTTCTAATTTCACAGGCCAAAAGCGAAAGTAGCGACATGCAAAGTATTTCTGATCATGCAAAAATAAAGGTACATGGGGTCGGTAAACCTGCGCTGCTTCTTTTAAATTAAGGGATCGCTTACGACCGAAATCAAAAATACGAAAGGTATAATCGCAGTTTTGCTGGATCTCGTAGAAAAGAATCCTTCCCTGAGTTCCATGCACCATACCGGCAGGTAAGAAAAATATATCTCCGGGCCTCGGACTAAACGAATTAAAATAAGAAAGGGGATTATTTAGTTCTTCTAATTTTTCAAAAATCCTCTGATCATACCCTTCCTTAAGTCCGAGGTAAATTTTCGCAGAACTCTCGGCGGCTAAAATAAACCAGCATTCTGTTTTACCACATCCTTCAAGTCCTAGTAGGGGGATATCTTCATCCGCAGGATGGTTTTGCAGAGAAAGTGGTTCTTGGGCAGACAAAAGCTTTACCATAAAGGGAAATTGGATTTTGTACTCTTTGGCTTTATAAGTTTTTCCTTCCTCTTCAATAATAACGGGATACTGAGGCAGTTGGGAATAGACTACGAGCTCCCCCACACGGGTATGTGGATCCAGAGCAAAATGATCAAGATGACCTCCTCCCCAAGGCTTGGGTACCACCACAGGTTGAAGCTTTCCTAATGACATATTAATACTCCTCAAGAGTTAAATAATATGGTCGGGCATATAAATTGGCGTAGCTATAGCTGCAGCTTATGATAATATAAGACAAGACCTCAAGATCAGCCGTAAGAGAGAGCCCCTCCCCTTCCTGTTTACTTTCGCGAGTATAGTAAACTGAGCCTGTTTTATCAGCAACACGCAAAAGCATACGGCAACCTTTAATTCCCTCTAGTAATATCTTCACAGGCCTACGCTCCGCTAGCTTTAAGCGAAAGGTGTCCTGATCGGCATTGGGATTGAGGTAGCCCATAAGACGCGCTCCTATGGAAATAGCGTTTGCTTCTTGTATACGGTTATTTGGCTCTCTTTCCCTGTCTTCGCTCCATCTCCTCGTATACCAATTTAAGGTATAACTAGCAGGAAAAAGAGCCTGGCTAGGTAGCACAGCGACTTTGATAAACACTTTATCGGCTGCGCTTATAATATAATTCGAGATGCCTTCGCTTTCTCCACCAGAAGAGTCATTAAAGGTATAGAGTTTTGTATTTTGGCTCGACCAGATTTCTAATAAAAAGTTTAGTTGAGTTTCGGTATTTAGGCTTAATTCAAGTTCCACTGGCCATTGTGTGGGGTTTTCCACATAATAAAAGTCCACATCGCCTTTATCTGCAATAAGGCCATAAGCTGGGCTTTGCTCTAACCTGGTAGCCTTAAACGTAGAATCGTTAGGTTCAAACTCACGCTCCCTGGTATGTTCTTCTAATTTTACCTTTAGCTCATAATATTCCGAGAAATTCATCATGCGGTTTTTTGCTTGAATGCTGATATAAATTTCCGTAGGGCCTTCAAGACCATAACCAAGCAAAAGCTCTCCCTGGTTTAAAGCCCGATCGTCTAAAATTAAAATTTGTTGTTTCTTTTCATTGAAAAGTCGCACTAGAGGATCAATTTCAGAAACTGCCGTAAGCTCCAAAGATAGGAGGTACCGTTTAGGCTCTGGTAAGCTCAAGCGAAAAAAGTCTTTTTCCGAAAATTCTTCTCCAAAACCATGCCGAGCCAAAACAGCTTGATTGTAATAGCCAAGTATGCTTTCTCCCTCAAGTTGATTGGCTTCCTCAAAGGTATCATTGGGCTCCTTTTCTACCCCCAGGGGCGGTTGAAAAAGATTTGAGGAAAACTCATAGAGAAATTTTGCGCTTTGCGCTCCTTCGCTTATGGTTTTAGCTCCCACGCACACCACAGCGGCAGGCGGGAATACAAGTATGGGACCCATACTTTCCCCCAAGGAGCTTAGGTTGTCATCGACCACCTTGACGGGCTTTGTTGCATCGTTATTGTAAACATAGATAACTACATCCAATCCTTTAACACCAGTAATTTTAGACCGCAGCATTTTAGGTTCCTTCATCTCATAGCGGTAGCAATCCTGATCGTTGGGCAGAATAAAATTACCACGGATGGTTTGCTGGGAGCTAATGGTAGGCGCACTTTCGGGGTGGTTATTTTGCGGCTCTTTTTCTTCCAAATATGAGGGACGGCAAAAAGACAAAAACAAAGCTACCGCTAGAGCATGGCTAGCTATTCTCATAAAACAAACGAAATTTGTAATGTCCTCACCACTGCAATTTTTTTCCCTGGCCGAAAAAGGGATTTCACGATAACTTAGTCTATCATGCCAGAGACTAAAAAGCAGAAACTATATTTTGTACTAAGTGGCTTTTTTATCTTAAACGCTCTTCTGGGGGAGCTCACCGGAGGAAAAATCTTTCAAATTGGAAAGCACGACATCCCCTTTCTTCCCAAGGACGTGTTGCTCTCTGTTGGTGTTATCATGTGGCCTGTAGTTTTTATCTTTACTGACATTATCAACGAATACTTTGGCAGGGAGGGGGTAAGAAAAGTCACTTTTCTAGCCATCTTTCTTATTCTCTTTGCCTTTGTCTTCCTCTGGCTTGCCATCCGTATACCTGCAGCTAAGGCATCTCCAGTTGACCAAGAGTCCTTTGCGCGAGTTTTTGGGCAATCACTTGCCATTATCATTGGCTCCATTACAGCTTTTGCTATCAGCCAGCTGGTCGATGTCATTATTTTTACCGCCTTTAAAAAGGCGACCCATGGGGCACAACTCTGGCTACGAGCTACAGGTAGCACGGCAGTAAGTCAGCTTGTCGATACCTTTGTGGTGGGCTTTATTGCTTTCGTTATACCTGGCTCGATGGCTATGGCAGATTACCTTCGCCTCTCTTTTGGCAACTATGTATATAAATTACTTATTGCCATTGCCGTTACCCCAATTATCTATCTTTTGCATTTTGCGATTGATCTCTACTTACAAGAAAAGAGCAATCGTTGATTATTATTTACAGCTGGCCTTTTATCGAGTGCCAGGATTATAGGGATGCCTAAGGGATACTTTGGAAATTTTGGTGGTCAATTTGTATCAGAGCTTTTGATGCCAGCTTTAGAGGAGCTTGAAAAAGCCTTTGCCCACTTTCGCCGTGACTTGAACTTCCAGCGTGAATTTCGGTATTTGCTTAAAACCTACGCGGGCAGGCCTTCTCTCCTTTACAAAGCCGAGAACCTATCCAAGCTATGGCAGGCAAGGGTTTATCTCAAGCGCGAAGATCTTCTACACACTGGCTCTCATAAGATCAATAACTGCTTAGGACAAGTCCTTTTAGCGAAAAAAATGTCGAAAAAGCGCATCATTGCAGAAACAGGGGCAGGCCAACATGGGGTGGCTACAGCCACAGCGGCGGCCCTAATGAAAATACCCTGCAAAATCTATATGGGTGAAGAGGACCTCCGGCGGCAGGCTTTAAATGGTTTTCGGATGCGCCTTTTAGGAGCCGAGGTAGAGGGAGTAGGTGGTGAAAAGGGAACTCTTAGGGATGCCGTCAACGAAGCTCTGCGGGATTGGTCGCGTACGGTAGGTGAAACCCATTATGTTATTGGCTCTGTTATTGGACCCCACCCCTTTCCCTCTTTGGTGCGTTATTTCCAGAGTGTGATTGGCCGAGAGGCCAGAGTTCAAATATTAAGAGCAGAGAGGTCCCTACCCGATGCTATCTTTGCCTGTGTGGGAGGGGGATCTAATGCCATAGGCATATTCTCAGCCTTTCTAAAAGACAAGCAAGTTGAGCTCATTGGTGCAGAAGCTGGCGGCCTTTCTCCTCGCCCTGGAGAAAATGCAGCCAGTCTAACTCTAGGAAGACCTGGCATTTTGCAGGGAAGCCTGACCTATCTCTTGCAAGATGAAGAAGGTATTGTACATGAGGTACATTCTGTCTCAGCAGGGCTTGATTACCCCGGAGTGGGACCTGAGCATGCTTATCTCTATGAAAAGAAAAGAGCACGCTATGTAGCCATAAGCGACCAGGAGGCCTTGTCTGCTTTTGCGCTCTTAAGCCGAGAAGAGGGTATTTTACCAGCTCTCGAGTCAAGCCATGCGGTCGCCGCCGCCCAGAAATGGCGAGAGAAGTGCAAAAAGAAAAACCCCCTAATGATCATCAATCTCTCTGGTCGAGGTGATAAGGACGTAGCCGAGGTACAGCGCCTTTTAGAGGAGAAGCAAAAGTGATTTTCGTAAAAACCCTTATCTCAGCTCTTATCATTGTGCTGGTAAGCGAGCTTGCCAAGTACAACACAAAAGCTGGTGCCTTTATCTTAGCTCTACCTGTAACTTCCGTTATGACCTACCTCTGGCTCTATGCAGATAATAAAAGTGAGCTTGAAATTAGCCGCTTCGCCTTAGAAACTTTCTACTATGTCCTCCCCACATTGCCTTTTTTTGTGGTTTTTTCCAAGTTACTGCGTTTAGTTAGCTTTTGGCCAGCTCTCATCTTATCTCTTGGCTTTTTTGTTATATTATTTCTGCTTCTCGGTCTTATTTTGCGCAACTGGGGATTTCATTATTGGTGACTTATCTTTGACTAAGTTTTTGCACTTTAAGAAGAAAATCCCCCTCTAAGCGCATAAGTTCTTCTAGAGTTAGGGGAAGGCGGTAAGTCCAATTTTTTTCACTTACAGTACCGGGCACGTTGATGCGCTCCTCTTGCGGAGAAATCCCATAAAAAAGATCTGTCATTGCTAAGAGGTCCTGGAAAGGTATAATCATGAGTTTTGAGGCGGCCTTACTTAAATGCATTAAAATCTTATTTGCAAGTTCCGGGTTCATTTTAGAGGGAATTTCATCACTTTGCATACCTAGGTGCTCAAGGTATTTTCGTCTTTCCTCTTGAGACAATTCACTTTCCCACCAGAGACGCAAGGGAGAAGAATCATGTACGGAGCTTGTCGCTACCGATAAAACAGGGTATTCTTCAACAGCAATATAGGGCTCTCCCTCTACTTTATAATGGCGGCACCAGCGCTCGACTTTTAAAGATAAAATGCCAAGTTCCGATAAGACCTCCGGGGTACAGGAGGGTAAATCCCCCAAATCCTCGGCACAAACGAGCATTTCATGGTTCTCTTTCATAAAAGATAAGAGTTTCAAAGCTTGTTCTCTCCAAATCTCCTCACTAAGTTTCCGGTGCTTTTCAACAAGAGATTCCAACTTGTGCTTCTCCTCAGGAGATAGTGTGTGATATGAGAAAACATCCTTTCTTTGCCATGCAGGAAAAAAATGTTTGTTTGCCACCGGTATAAGGGCCTTCTGCCTCCACCAATAGAGCAGAAATTCCCGTACATCTTCATTTTTTTCCCTTTCAAAAATATCTCTTTCACCCTTAATTTCCAAAGCAAACTTGTAGAGGTCTTCTTCATTTACTTGAACCAAGTATTCTTTGACAATGCGTAACCAATCTTGCCCAAACCGCATGCGCATCTCCCCACCAGGAATATGTGGTTCTGATAGCCATACGATACGTCCCTCATCAAAACCCAACTCTCTAAGTTCCTCATGAAGGATGTAGGAACCTGGCGAAAAAAATCCCAAAAGCCCCGAAAGTTCTCTATGCGGGATTTTCCAAATGCGAAAGAAGCCCAAAACATGGTCAATACGAAAAGCATGAAAGTATCGATTAGCTTGTGCAATGCGGCTTCTCCACCACGAGTAGTTATCTTTTTCCAAAGCATCCCATCGATACGCAGGGAAACCCCAATTTTGCCCTTGGGGCGAGAACATATCGGGTGGGGCGCCCACCCGATAGTTTAAATCAAAAAATTCTCGCCAGGCCCAAACATCAGCGCTGTCTTCGTTCATGAGTATGGGGATGTCACCCTTGAGCATCACCCCTTGTTTGTCTAAAAACTGGGCTGCCTCTAAAAGTTGGAGATGGCAGTGATACTGTTGCCAGGCATAGAAAAGACAATCCTTTTCATTTTGCTCAAAAAATTTTCTAATCTCCTGAGCATGCGGATCTTGCAGAATGGGAAAGCTCTTCCATGACTGCAGCTCATGTCTTTCTTTTAATACCTTATAGCTGGCATAAACATCTAGCCAGCTATTTTCTTTTAGGAAAGCACGAAAATTCTCGTCAAAACAGAGAGCTTCATAGTTATCTTCGAAAATATGACGTAAGATTTTTTGTTTAAAAAGGTAGACTTGCTGGTAGGCAAGCCTTGTTTTCGCGTTGTATTCTTTCGTAAAGCCAAGGATTTCATTTACATATTTCTCATTACCTGGGATGGCTTGTAATCTTAAGTAAACTGGATTTAGGGCAAGCGAACTTTGTGCCGCATAGGGGGTTGGCTCAAGTCCCGTATCATGAATAGGAAGAATTTGAATAAGCTTGAGCCCAACCTTTTGGCACCAAAGGCCCAACTCCTTTAAATCCGCATACTCCCCAATTCCACAAGAGTGCGTCGTACGCAAGGCAGAAAGCGGGATGGCAACTCCAGCAATTCTTTCGTTATGGTAAAGGTACTTCAAGGTCTCTCCTTATTTGTGACAAAGTAAATAGGGAATAAAGTTCAACGCCCTCTTCTTTGAGATTTTCTCTACCTCCCTCTTCTCGGTCAACCACACAGAAGCAATAGTGTACCTGAAGACCTACTTTTTTCAATTCACGGAGAGCTTTAAGCGAAGACATTCCCGTGGTTACCACATCGTCAAGGAGCAAAACCTCGGCATTTTCACCCATAAGAGGAAGGTAAGCCTCCACCATGCGCGTTGTGCCATGGGCCTTGCTTTCTTTTCTTACTATCACGGGATAGAGAGTATGGTTCTTGGTTTGGGCATAAAGAGACAAAGCATAAGCTAATGGATCAGCCCCCATAGTTAACCCCCCTGCTCCCTTGAAAGTTTTGGGAAGACCCATCATTAACTCAAAAAAAAGAGCCGCCGTTTGCCAAAGATATGTTGGCTGCAGGAGGGTTTGTTTCAAATCAAGGTAATAGGGACTTTTTTTTCCTGAGGCAAGCACGAAGGGCTCTTCGTGGTTTTCTCTATAGGAATAGCGCAGAATAGCCTCTCTCAGGCTTTGGCGCTCTGCCATAGGGCATAATCTAAAAAGTAGGCTCTTGGGCAAGCAACTTGTAGCTATACTCCATGAAGAATTTTAAAGCCTCTTGCGCTTTGGCCGAGAGATAGACACTCTCCGCGTTAACATAGGTAGTTATGTGCTGTTCAATAACAACCTTTTCTTTTGTATCCGCATAGTGCTCTACAAAGGGAAATATTTTTTCCTTATAGTAAGAGCTCTCATCTTGAAAGGCCTTTAAAGCAGCCTTTATTGAATAGTGCAAGTTTTCTTGTACTTCCTTCTTCACGTTCTCCGGCAGCGCTTTTTTTATCATAATTACCCCTAGGGGAACGGGGTAGCCTGTCTCTTTTTCCCAGTATTCCCCCAAATCTTGTTCTAGAATGAGTCCCCTTTGTTGGTACACAAACCTACCTTCATGAATGACCACTCCATAGCCAAGCTCTCCCTTCTCTAGCAAGTTCAGGATATCCCGAAAATACATGAATTTTTTGGCGAGACCTTTACCAAAGCCAGTTTTCTTGCTGTAGAAGTCATAAAGCACATAGGCCGAAGTTTGGTTACCTGGAAAGGCTATGGTCAAAACAGACTCTCTTGTGCGTGGTGAGGAAAGAAGCAGGGGGCCCACCCCATATCCCAAGGCTGCACCACTTGGTAGGATATCGTAGGTATCAAGAAGAAAAGACGCTTGCGCCGCAGAGACTTTAATTAGATCATAATTTTCTTTTTGCGAAAGCTCATTTAATTTTTGGATATCTTCATATACTACCTCTTTTATTTGGTAAGTTTTCGCTTTTTTTTCGAGAAACAAATAAAAAGAAAAAGTATCGTTGGGGCAGGGACTGAGAGCTAACCTTAGCTCCTGCATTTTTAAAACATCTTTTTCTTTTTCAAATTTTCTAGCATTTCCTTTCCTTTTTCTGCTTCTTTGGGCAATTCCTTCGTCTCTGGAATTTTTTCTTCAAGCTCTTTTTGCTTTTGCTCAAGCTTTACACTATCCTGCAGTTCTTGCTTTTGTGCATCCAAACTTTCTTTTGATTCACGAAGGGACTTTATTTTTTCAAGACCAGGATCAGGGATTTTGGGCTTGAGAGTCTCTATCGCCTCTTGCTTTCCCTCTAGTGGAGAAAATTTCTCAAATTCTCTGAGCTTTTGCTTGAGTCCTGCAAATTCTTCCGATGAGAAAAAGCGAGTTTGCGACAATAGTGATATTTCTCGATATTCTTTATCTAAAATTTTACCTACCTCTAGGGGTTTGCCTTCGGCAACGTTGGCTTTTTCTCCTTGGCTAATTTCTTTTTTCTCTCCTTGAGAAGTGGTTATCTCGACCCTACCCTCGGTGACGGCAAGGCTTGAGCTCTTCTTACTTGATTTAAGATAAAAAGCCGTTCCCCTCACCGAGGCTACTAGGGTTGGTGTTCTCACCTGAAACTGTGATCCTTGGTTTAATTTTATTATCTTTACAAAGATGGCTCCTCGGGAGAGATACAGCTTATCTTGGGTCTCTCCCTGCATAAGCTCAGAGAGATCTTCAATAGAAATCTCACTTTCTTCTTTTAGACTTAGAGCAACTCCCTCTTGAAGTTGAATATCCATTCGGCTTTTTATGCCTGTCTTGACACGGTCCTGATTTTTTACTAAAGTCCCTGCTTTAGCTATGAGCCTGTCAGGACCCCTCTCTACATAGTTTTCATTCCCACTAGTAAAAGTTACCACACCGAAGCGCTCCTCAAGTTTGGCGGCCTTTTCTTTTTTACAACCAACAATTAGCCATACTAGCAAACCAAGTTTTAGAAGATATAGCATATTCCCCCCTATTCTAAGCGGGCTATCTTACTTTGCCCAATGAATTTTCTGAGAAGTATGTCTGACTTTGCTTCTAATGAAAATAAAAAACCAGTGTTGGTAAAAATGAGACCACGGTAGCCTTCTTCTGTTTCGTAGTCAAAACGCAACTCCTTATCTCGCTCGAAACTAAAATTCCTAAGTTTTTGGCTTCGCTTTTCCTCTACCAAACTCTGCCACAGCTGAGCTGCTTTTTCTTTTTCGTTAAAATCCCAAGCCTCTAGAGAAAGCAGGGAGCCGTAGAGACCCAAAATATGCTCAGCTGCTCCAAAATTTCTTTTTTCTTCATTACGCAAGAGCTCCACCCGCTCGCCCTCAAACTCACCTGGATATAGCTCTTCTAGGGACTTCACCTCCACTGTTACATCGGTAAAAATCCTCTGGCCGCCACATTGAAGGGTTAGCCCAAGATGCAAAAGCCCACTTAAATACAGGATATGTCTGGAGCTCGGCATGGTGCATTTAAAGCCCTAATCTTGCATTGTCAATCATATCGGGAAAAAACGGAAATTCGGCTTTTTTCTTTACTGCCCTTGCCTGCGCCCAAAGAAAGGATTGATGTTGCATAAATATCACCTCTTTGAGAGATTTCGCCTTGAGATAGAGCTCATGATTGTGGACCGGGAAACCTATGAGCCTTTACCCGTTGCCCATAATTTGCTAACCTCCTCCGAGGGCGAAGTCCTTACCGATCTACATCTCAGCGATGTTGCCTTCTCTAATGAAATGATCGAACATCATATTGAAATCCGCACGGGTGATGCAGTGGAGAGCTTTGCGGATTTACACAAAAGGCTACATCGAGGGCTGCAACGGTTTAATGACCTTCTCTCGGGACTACACGCAGCTCTTTTGCCCGGAGCTATGCATCCATTCTTAGATCCAGCAGACAAAACCCAACTTTGGCAAGAAAAGGATGTCGAGGTATATGAAAAGTATGACGAACTTTTCAACGTACATCGCCATGGAGCAGGCAATATCCAATCATGCCGGCTGCTTGTGCCTTATTATGACGATAGAGAATTCGCCATTGCTCACAATCTAGGACGGATGATATTACCCCTAATCCCTGCCCTAGCAGCAGGCTCCCCCGTTTATGATGGCCAGGTGCATGAATGCGCAGACTGCCGTCTCCACTTCTACAATACCTTTCATGAAAATTATCCGGAAATTGCCGGAGGGGTTATTCCTGAAGTCACCCAAAGCACAGAAGAATACCGCCAAAAGGTGCTTGAACCCATACGCCAAGCCTTAGGCCAAGCTGACCCTCAGGGGATCATGCCTGCCGAGTGGTTAAATGCGAGGGGGATTGTACCACGTTTCGAGCGCCAATTCTTAGAAATTCGGCTTATAGATACTCAGGAGTCCATATTTTCATGTTGCGCTGTGTCTCTACTCATATTTGAGTCCTTGCGTTACTTGGCTAATTGTCGTCAGGACATCTACCAACAAATACTCCAGTTTCCCACTGACCAACTACGCCAACTATATGAAGACGCGGTAATACGCGGGGAAAATTGCGAGATAAAAAACAGTGAATATCTCCACATTTTTAATATCCATGCCGCCTCGCTAACCGGGAAGGAATTTTGGCTAGCTCTTTTAGAACGAACTCGACTTGCCCAACAATTTGCCGAATATGCGCCTTTCTATGAGCTTTATAGTCAAGAAGGCAGTTTTGCTTCACGACTACTTAAGCACTTTGATCTCGTAAGGGGCGAAAAAATCCAGCCAGGAAAACTTAAAAAGATTTGCCGAGAATTAATGCGCTGCCTTCAGCAAAACGAACCCCTCATTCCCTAAGTATCTTGGCAGAGCAATTCAGCATAGCTTCTGCTTTCTCTTTCAAATACATCAAGCCGGTGTGCCTGCAGAAATTTAGCAAGCTTCCTAAAAGCATCTTTTTGATTCTGAGCCTCACTCATAAGTTCCACTTCAAGAAAGATCCCCAAATACTCAACCACATCCAAAGAAATAGTATAATCGCCAGCTTTGCTTATCCACCGGTGCTTGTTTATTTCACATTTTGCAATAAAGCCAAGCTGATCAAGTATTTCAAATATCTCTTGGTTTGCGCGGGCCTCAATTTCAAAGCGAGATTTAGCATTATCTAGAACTTGTGATTTACCCTTATAGGTAAGGTATTCCTCGTGGTTTTGTAAAAGCCAAAGCTTTTTTTTGCGCACAAAAACTATGTTTTGCCTTTTACGCAAAACTAGGTCATTTTGCCTTAACTTAAAGGCAGGGTGATCAAAGTAGTCGTCTTTTTGTGCTATAAAAATTTTAGGAGAATATTCTTCAAAAAACTTGGTGAGCACATCTGGTAAAAGCAGAGTTTCTAAAGACCCTGGATCACAAGTCTTGGAAATGGTTTTGTGTTCTCGGCTAATTACAAGTTTGATTTCTGTTTCAAACTTTGCTTGGCTCTTCACGCAATTGCCTCACAAGATCACAGAAAATTTGAAGTCCCTCCTCAAGTACGTCTTCTCTTTGCGCATAGCTAATTCTCACATGGTAACGATTTTGGCTAAAGATATAACCTGGTACCAGTAAGAGCCGCCTGTGAATAGCTTCTTCCACGAAAATAGAACTGTCAACGGGGATCTCTGGGTAGATGTAAAAGGCCCCATCAGGACTAGGAAACGAAGTACATTGCTTTAATAGCCTTTGGCAGAGGTCTCTGCGACGGCCCATACGTGCCACCCCTTCACTGACAGGCGTAGACAAAGCTACAATTGCTGCCCACTGAGAAGGTTGTGGGGCACAGACCACAGTATATTGTTGCAGGGTAGCCATTTTACGCACAATGGGAGCAAGATTTTCGGGAGCCCCAATATAGCCTATGCGCAAGCCAGTCATGGAGTGTGATTTAGAGAGCCCACTTAAAGTTAAAGTACCGGTGGGATATAATGAAGCTGTCGAGACAAATTTCTTATCATAATCAAACACTTCATATATCTCATCAGAAACAAGAAGCGCCCCTGTTTTATCTGCAAGTTTTATCAGGAGAGAAAGTTTTTCTTTTTCTAAAATTCTGCCTGTAGGGTTTGATGGAGTTGAAAATACAATGGCCTTTAATGGAATTTTTTGTTCTAGGAGTCTTTCTATGTCGTCACTATCAAAATCCTCGCGTAAAAAATGGAGCCTAGCTCCCCGATATTTGAGCAAAGCCGGGTAAATTAGAAAATATGGATCTATGAGTAAAACATGATCTTGGGGATTAATGATTGTCTCAAAAAGCAAAAAAAGTAGGGGTGCCACACCAGCTGAGACAAGTATATTTTCTGGTGAAACAGCAAAACCATTCTGGGTTTGCCACTTGTGAGCAATAGCCTCCCGAAGTGGTAATATGCCTGCTGTTGGGGTATAACCTGTTTTTCCATCACGAATTGCCTTTATAAGCTCTTCTTGAACAGGCAACGGCACGGGCAAATCACTTTGCCCTATTGAGAGATTTATGGGATTTTCCAATCTTTGGGCTAAATCAAATACGCGGCGGATCTCACTTGTATCAATTTTGTGGATATTGTCGCTCAAAAAAGAGCTACCTTCAAGCATAAAACCTCGTTTTCTCTCTTCTTCAGGGAAAACAGCATTTTTTGGTAGCTTTGTCATCCCTGAGGCGAAAAAACTGCCAAATTTTCCGATATAAAGTTAATGGCAGAGGAAAATCCAATTATCCGTTTTGAACATGTTACTTACTATAGCCGAGATGAAAAATATGGCGTCTACGACTTCTCCCTGACCATTTCCCCTGGCAGCCTAGTTATGGTTTTGGGACCAGAAGGGAGTGGCAAAAGCCTTCTTTTGTCTTTAATATTAGCTAAAGCTCTGCCTAAAAAAGGCAAACTTTATTTTCGAGGTCAGGATATATCCCTTTTTAACGAACGCCAACTTGAAATCATGCGGTCACAGATTGGGGTTGTCTCTCACAATTATGGTCTTATAAATAACCTCTCCGTACTCGATAATATCGCCCTACCCCTTCGATATCATGCTAGGACAGCTGAACATGAGTTAACGGAAAAAATCATGAGGTATTTAAGTAAATTTGCTATGGAAGAAAAGGCGCAGGTTCGCCCCCAGGTTCTAAGCGAAAGTGAGAAACTACGGGTTGCCTTTTTGCGTGCGCTTTTGCTTGAGCCTGCTATTATTTTAATGGAAGAGGCCCTTGAGGGGAAATGCCCTCTTGCCACAAGCAAATTCATGGAGCTTGCTCTCGAAGAATTAAACCGACATAGCATAACGCTCCTAGCTACGGGCTACCACCCGCTTCCCATGTTACCAGAAAATACGAAGTTTCTGCTCATGTACGAAGGCCGACCTGTGTTTTTAGGCAACAAGCACGAATTTTTCGAAAGTCCAAACCCCTATGTTGTCCAATACTTAAAAAATCCTTTACATGGACCCATGAAATCCTTCTTTAAAACCTAGGCAATGAAACTGGCACGCAATGATTTTTTTACTGGTTTGTTTGTCATTGGTGGGTTACTCTTGGGTATCACAACGGTAATGGTGATTGTTGCCTACAACACCTTAGCGGATCGGGTTGAGTATATCTTGCGAATGGACCGCCTTGGAGGTGTGAAGAAAGGGACCCCTATACGTATTAAAAACTACACCGTGGGAGAAGTTGCTGAGGTGATCCCCATCTATAGCCGTGATATTTACTTTAAGGCAAGAATTTATATCAATAAATCCCTAGTTCTTTATAGAGGAACACGAGCTAACATAACAAACCAAAATGTCCTGGGAGATCCCGTTATTGACCTAATTCCCGCTTTTTCAGGCAGGTATGTCTTAAGAGAGAATGATACCATCATTGCTACCAATGTTACAAACTTAGATGAAATTATAAACCAACTTGCTAGAACTATTGGAAGTATTGGCCAGCTCGCTGACATTTTTGGAGATCTTGCTGTGGAAAGCCGACAAGACCTACGTTCCCTTTTGGCAAATCTCAATAGTTCCCTGGCAAGAATTAACCGCCTTATAGACATTTCTCAAGAAGAACTTCTGGAAATCATGCGCAACGTACGGCGAACCTCAGCCACCTTGGACCAATTTGCCAAAGACTTGGCAGATAATCCTTGGAAAGTTCTTGAGCGCCGGGGCCAGACCAAATCCAAATCAGCACTCCCTTAAGACGAAAGATAAGCCCCATAGATCCATCCGGAATGCCCTGTTTCGGTAAAAACATAAAACCAAGAAGCGCGTAGAGTTCCTATGACTTCTTCAGGGCCTTTAAGGCGTCGCAGAAGGCGGGTACCTTTTTTTAAAATAGTGACCACCTCTGCCTCGCGAGAAGGTTTCTTACGTAGGTAAACCCCCTCCCCCTTCGTCTTATGCAATAGGTGAGGCAAGTTTTTTTCTACAAATAAAAAAAACCGCTCATTATCCTCGCTCATCTTCCACTCTACATCTGTCTGCACATGTCTTTCTATGAGACTCATAGCTTCTTGCATCACAGATTGGCTAAAATAGGCAAGGAAATTTTCCACAAGCCTCGGGAATTGAGGTATTTTGGGCAGAAGGGTCAGTCTCTTTAAAAAGCTTTCTTTTAAGTAAATGCCGCTTGCATCCAAGCGAGCAAGTTCTTTTTCCAAGTCACCTAAACTCGGACTCTCTAAACCCTCTGCCGCCACTACCGCCAACATGAGATAACGCAAGCTATGGCGATTTTTCTTCTCCGCTTCTTCAAGGGAGAGCTGCAGAGCCCTCTCATAATTTTGGCTTTGCAGGGACTCTTCAATAACCACAAGGGGGGATTTGTAGAATTTTCCAAAGATTAGGTATAGAGAGAAGAGCAAAAAGAAAAGAGGCATTGTTATCAAAAAAAGCTGTCTTATCTTTTGCCAAATAGTTTTGCGCCGAAAAACCGGCAGCTCAGGCCAGCGAAAGAAACTATCGGCCATGCAAGGCTAATTAGGAGACGTTTTTCTTTCTTTTTTCTCTAGTGCTTTTGTCTTCTCAAATTCCTGTTTATCACTCATCTTCTCTACCCTGGGAATAATGCTCTCGCGTATTGTTTCAAGAGTTCTTGCAAGCTCTTCGAACTGGCCCTTGCTGTCTAAAGATTCGATAACTTGCAACGCGTGAGCCTGAATGGCTTGCAAGGATTTCACCACTGCTTCCGCCAACTTATCCGTTTCTCGCTGGCCACGACTAGCCAGGTCGTTAAGCCAGCTTTCTTTTATTTCACCAGACGAATCGCGAGACCTATCCCATGATAAGAGCATCTTTAAAAGAGCATCTCTTTCGGAGCGCGGCATCCCCGCAAGGCCAATACCCGCTAGCAATAGCTTGCGTACAAGGGTAAAAAAGCCCCCTTGACTTTCACGAATAAGGGCTTTTAATAAATAATTTAGAAGATTTTGGCTTTCTTGGGGTATCGGTTCCTGGATCTTTAAAAAGGCCTGACCCAAAATCTTTGTCGTTATATCCTCGCCCGTGATATTATCAATTACTTTTATATCCTCACCACGGCGTACAAACTGCGCTACTTCCTCTAGGGTTATCGTGCGCGAAGTTTCCGCATCGTAAAGCCGGCGATTTGCATATCGTTTGATAACCTTCATTTCGACTCAAGCGCCCTTGTGTGTTAGGTCATTTCCTGTGTCAATCCGGAAACGTGGTAAAAAGCACGCGCTACGGCTAAGATTGTCTACTACTGCCTATGTTGCAAAATCGAAAAGAATGTCTCTAAAAAGAGTTGCCACCTTAGCTCACCTACCTAAGATTATGCAGGAGGATTTATGGCCAAAAAGTTTCCCCCTGGAGCCTTCAGTTGGATGATGTACGACTGGGCCAACTCAGCCTTCGCAACCACGGTTATGGCAGGTTTTTTTCCCATTTTTTTTGGTAACTACTACAGCAAAGGCACAAGTGGTGAAATAAGCACCTTCTGGCTTGGTCTAAGTGTGTCTATCGCTGGAATTATTGTAGCTTTAAGTGCCCCTGTTTTGGGAGCCATTGCTGATCGAGGCCATTACCGTAAGAAATTGTTGCTTTTTTTTGCAAGTATGGGCATTATCTCTACGGGCTGTCTTTATCTAGTACAGGTTGGCCAATGGCCTCTGGCTGCCTTGCTTTACATTTTAGGCACTATTGGCTTTCAGTCAGGGGACAGCCTATACAATTCGCTATTAAAGGATGTTTCTACAGAAGACACCGTAGATAAAATATCAGGACTTGGCTTTGCGCTGGGCTATCTCGGGGGGGGACTGCTGTTCACCATTAATGTACTCATGACGCTCAACCCCCAGTGGTTTGGTCTTGTGCCATCTGAAATTAGTGAGCTCTCTAAGCTTATCGAAGAGAACAAAATCGGTTTTGTAGAACTCAGCCAGCGAATCGCCGCATTGCCAGAAAACAATAAGATTATTGTTGAAATAAAACAGGCGTTTGCAGAGAAAAAGTTAAGCGAAAATGAACTTCGAGAACTCGTGATCTCTGCGGTTAGCTCAGCTAAAGCATTGGCTGTGAAAATCTCGTTCTTATCTGTCTCTTTGTGGTGGGCTCTCTTTTCTCTACCCCTCGCCTTTTTTGTACACGAACGAGGTGCAGCTACCCCCTTTGGTGTGAGGGAAGCCATAAAAAGAGGCTTTGTTCAATTAAGGGAAACCCTATCAAAAGTAAGCAGGCTACGCCAACTGGCTCTTTTTCTTTTTGCTTACTGGTTCTACATCGATGGGGTAGATACCATTATCGTTATGGCCACCAAGATCGGCCAGAGCTTAGGCTTTGGAACAGCAGAGCTCATTACCGCCCTGCTTTTGGTACAGTTTGTGGGTTTTCCTTTTGCTTGGCTTTTTGGCTATTTAGGACAGCGCTTTACGCCAAAACCCTTTATTTTTCTGGCTATATTTGTCTACATGCTAGTAACTATCCTAGCCTACAAGATTAAACCTCCACAAGGGGAGGAAAAGGTGGTATGGAATGTTTTCGGCTTTGAGGTACATCCTTTTTTTGTAATTGCCTTTCTCATTGGTTCGGTGCAGGGTGGCATACAAGCCCTGAGTCGTTCTTTTTATTCCCGCCTTATCCCTGAAGACAAATCGGGGGAGTTCTTTGGTTTCTACAATATGTTGGGCAAATTTGCCGCTATCTTGGGCCCCATCATGGTGGGCACCATTGGTCTTTGGACAGGCAGCGTGCAGAAAGGGCTTTTGAGCCTTTTGCTACTTTTTGGAGCGGGAGCGATCTTTCTTTCTCTTGTCAACGAACAAAAAGCACGCGAAGCGGCCCGCGAAATCTAAAAAGTCGTGGAGAAGAAATCTTATTATACCGTTCAAGAGCTTTCCGAAAACCTAGAAAAGCTTATTAAATCCTCCCCTGAACTACAAGATGTCACGGTGGTGGGTGAGATTACTGAGCTTAAAAGACATGAGAGTAGCGGGCATGCCTATCTAACATTAAGAGACAAAAACTCAACTGTGCAGCCTAACCGCCGGGCCATCTTACAATGTATTATTTGGAAGGATGTTTTTAAAAAGCTGCCCTTTTCCCCCAAACCAGGAGATGAGGTAGAAGCTCGAGGTAGTGTGCGACTCTACCTCCCTCAAGGGAGTTACAATTTTCTTATCAGCTCCTTGCGATACTTTGGGGAGGGACAACTTTTACTTCAAATTGAACAAATCCGCCGCAAACTTTATGCAGAAGGACTTATGGACTTTAGTCGCAAAAAGCCCCTTCCTGTTTTTCCCCAAAGAATTGGTATTGTTACAGGCCTCACCACCGCTGCTTTAAGGGATATATTGAAGCAGCTTAAGGAAGGACATCCTGGTCTTGAAGTAATTATTGCACCAGCCTACGTGCAGGGCGAGGGAGCTGTTCGCTCTTTAATTGCAGCTTTAAAAAAACTAAGCGAACCTAGCATGGGCGTCCAACTTATTATTTTAACACGGGGGGGAGGTAGCTTGCATGACCTCATGCCCTTTAATGACGAGGAATTATGCCGTGCTGTCGCGGCCTGCCCAATACCGGTTATCTCTGCTGTTGGTCACCAAATAGATCGTCCGGTTTGCGATGATGTAGCTGATTACGCAGCGGCGACGCCCACCGAGGCAGGTCGCAAACTAGCAGAAGAAGCCTTGCAACTTAAAGATGCCTTGGCCTACCTCTCTCACCGTTTAGAGCTCATTATGTCTCATCGTCTGGATAGCCTAAGAAATAAACTTTCCCATATAACACGACACCGCTTTTTTCAAGATAGAGCAGAACTTTTTCGCGAGCGCTATCTTTATCTCTCCGATCTCTACAGGCGTATGGATGAGGCTTATCGAGGAAAGCTCCGTCTCTTACAAATGTCACTGAGCAAAAGCGAGAAAATTCCCTTATACTTTGAAAGGAGTTTTGACAAATTAAAGGCTAAGGTTCAAATTGCTGGCGAAAGACTTCTCGCCTATTCACCACTGCGAACTTTAGAAAGGGGCTACAGCATCGTCAAGCAAGGAAAAAAAATTTTGCGCCGAAAAACAGACGTTGATTTTTCCACTAATCTTGAAATTGTTTTATCCGAGGGAGAACTTAAGGCTAAGCCTCTTTATTAGCCTTTATTTTTTCTACAAGGCGAGTGGTAGAATAACCCTGCCGAAAAGGCAAAATGACAACCCGTCCCCCAAAGCTCTCTACTATTTCTTTCTCAGGCAGATCCTGAGGTCTGTAATCGCCCCCCTTAACGTGTATATCAGGCTTTACCTTTCTTAAGAAATTCAAAGGCCGCTCCTCTGCAAACTGCACCACTGCCGAAATAAAGGGAAATCCAGCAAGTAAAAAAGCACGGTCAATAAAAGAATTTAAGGGCCTTTCATTGCCTTTTAATTGGCGCACGGAAGAGTCACTATTTAAACCCACTACCAAGACATCACCAAGTTGTGCAGCTAGGTAAAGGTATTGCATATGCCCTATATGCAGGATATCAAAGCAACCATTCGTTGAGACAATTCTTTTTTGGGAATTTTTTATTTCTCTTAGCCAGCTCTTAAATTCCTCTTCTTCATAACTAAAAAAAATTTTGTTCTTAAAATGCTCCTCAAAATCTCTTTTTAAAATAAAGGAAACCGCCTCGGAAAATGTCATCGCCCTAAAAATGAGATTTTTTGCTACCTCCTTATCCTCTGTTTCACGGCTTTGTATTAAAATGCCTGCCATGGAAAATTTCTCTGCTGCAAGAATATCTCGCACGCGGTCTCCTATGATATAGCAATTTTGCGCAAGCACTTGTTCTTTTTTGAGAATTTCTTCAATTAACCCACTTTTGGGCTTGCGGCA
Organism: Leptospiraceae bacterium; assembly: GCA_025055765.1. GTDB lineage: Bacteria > Spirochaetota > Leptospiria > Turneriellales > Turneriellaceae > JANWWS01. The sequence goes on from JANWWS010000012.1 coordinate 34,199, forward strand.
GTTGCAATTATCTTCATCTTTGTGGGGGCAAATATACCAGCCTCTAATATTTACATCAAAGCTCCTTAAGAGCTCCTCAATTCTTCGATTTACGGCCTCAAGCTCCTGGTAGGTAAAATACCCTCGGCTAATCCCAGATTGGTTGGTGGCTACCACAAATTCATAGCCAAAATTTTTCAAAAGAGATAAACCCTCCCCCACCCCTGGTAAAAGCTTTACTTGAGCTGGATCTTTTAAATAGCCAGGATCTTCGTTAATAGTATTGTCTCGATCTAAGATAATTAGCTTTCTAGACATAACGCTTGGCAATCTCGCGAGCCTGTTGGTAGTAGGAACTGCCAAAGAGCTTAGCATGAACTAACAGCGGATATAGTTGGTATAGCTTGGCAAGAGAACGATATCTTTCACCTAGCGACATGATGGTACTATACGACGCATAAAAGTCGCGGCTAAAGCCCCCAAAGAGCTCCGTCATTGCTATATCCACGAGGTGGTCACCATAATAGCAGGCTGGATCAATAAAAAGGGGACCTTCTTGGCTATGATAAAGATTGCCGCCCCAGAGATCTCCATGGAGGGCAGAGATTGTATAGTCCTCACCAATAATTATCTCAAGTTTATCAAGAAGCCTTGCCCAAAGCGAAAAATCGTTGTGCTCCTTTCTCATAACGCCAATCATCTCCAGCATGGGTAAGATCCGATGATTTCGGTAGAAAAGCGGCCACGAGGATTCATAGGTGTTCTTTTGGGGCAAACTACCAATGTAGTTGTCAAAATCAAGGCCACATTTTTGTGACGAATTTTGATGCAAAAGAGCCAACATCTCTCCCGCCAGCCCATAATTTTTCTCTCCAGGCGGGTAATAGCGCAACAATAAGTAACCTTCCCCATAGCCCACCACCTCAGGCACAGGGAGTTTTCGCTCTTTTAAGAAAAGCAGGTTCTTTGCTTCGCAAGGGAAAAAATCCTTGGGCATATGCTTATTTTTTTTTAAAACAAATTCTCCCCTCTCGCTTTTTAAATACTCTACTTCATTAATATCACCACCAGCTAAGGGATAAGATTTATAAATTTTCCCCGTCAGGTTCTCTATTTTCTCTTGCCAAAAACTCATATGCGGTTTCGAGTTTCATTAATTATCTTTCGCAGCTCTTTAAAGCTTTGGGTTAGACATTTTTCACAGATGCTTTTTTGAAAGGTCCGCTCGACAATCTCCCCACAGTGCACACAATGTTGAAATTCAAGCTGATGAGCCTCATCTTTTTTTTGGGACTTAACCTTTTTCCTGGAGCCTAAAAGTCCCCTTGCTCTCACTTTTGACTGGCTAGAAGACCAAAACAAACTGTCAAACGAATTGGCTGAAAAAACATAGACCCAGCATCTCAACACATTAGCATATTTATACAATTTCCATGGGAAGGTAAGTTAGAAAAGACATAATACCCCAAATATCCCTTTTCAAACAACCTGCGCTTAAAAAATCACTTACTTTGCCATTTTGATTTAAATTACACCACAGCTCTTTGGCCAATAGGCCTTCAAAGTATCAACCCACGAAATCCTTTTGCCAGACAAGCTTATCAGCAAAAGTACCTTACTTTCCCCCCCACATTTTGCGCAAGAAAGGCCCTCTTCCCGAGCCTTCCTTGTATATTTGGTAATGAAGGGGATTTTTTAAGTAATACTTCTGATGATATTCTTCCGCTTCGTAAAAGGCCGAGGCGGGAGTTATTTTGGTTACGATGGGCTTATTAAAGTAACCTAGGCTCTTTACTTTTTCCTTAACTTTCTCCGCTACTAATTTTTGCGCCTCATTAAAATAAAAAATTTCTGTGCGGTATTGCGATCCTCTATCGGCAAATTGCCCGTTTTCCTGGGTTGGATCGATATTACGGAAAAATACCTCCACAAGCTCTTCATAGGAAATAAGTTTGGGATCAAAAATCACAAGGATAGCCTCCGCATGCCCCGTAGTACCACGGCATACTTCCTCATACGTAGGATTTTCCTTATGCCCACCAGTATAGCCCACCTTTGTCTCGATAACCCCCCTTAGGTTGTCAAAAGCAGGCTGCATACACCAAAAGCAACCTCCCGCAAAAAGAGCTTTTTCGTAATGGTTTTCCATAACAATCTCCCAAGCAAGGCTAATTTCCCTAGGAAATATAAAGCAAAATAGCACCAACTTAACAAAAAATCGCATAAATCACTCTTTTTCTAACTCAAAGCGAAAAGAAAGAGCTATCTCACTCCCCTCAGGAAAAGGAAAAGACCATTTCATAAGGGCCTCCTCGACTGCCTTATTGAAATCATCGTACTGGGATTTCTCAAGAAAAATAAGTTTTTGCAGGCGTTTATCTTTCCCTACCACCACTAGCACGCGTAAGCTATCTTCCCAACCAAGAGCCTTTGCTCGTGGAGGGTAGCGCAAGCTGTTGTAGAGTTCTTTTTGCCAAGATTCTACAATGTCAGAAGACAGTTGTCGTGTATTTAGAGAGGTACTCTCCCCTCTGGGTTGTAAAGGCTTGGCAGATTTTGGGAAAGCATCGTGACTCTCGACAGAGACTTTAAGCATAGCTACATCTTTTCGGTAGGTATTTTGAGTCCAATAGAGATAAAAAAGCGCCAGATGCAAACTTAAGGAGAGCACAAAAGCATATCTCATGGCAGGTATACTAAATCAAAGGGGGGCAACCCCTCATACATAGTAGGGATTTCCTGCAACTGGGGCAGCTGAAATACTCTTACTTGTGGCTTTTGGTAATTACGGTCAGCAAGATAAAGGTAATGGTTATGGATTTCCATATCAGAGAAAAAACCATTGTTGCTTTGCGATTGGGCCATTAACTTTAAAATTTGCTTTGTCTGAGGGTCAAAAGCATAGAGTTTTGTGATAAACGATGCATCCTGGCTTATGAGAAAGCCCAGGCTATGGCTGTAAAGAAGGCAGTCCATGATCTCCTCTCCCACATCATTTTCAGAAATTAAGACAGATACGGTTTGCGCCCCCAAGGAAAACTCAAGAACCCCTCCATCAAGCTCATAGTTGGCCGCAAAGCGCCCCGGAGAGGCAAAAATAAGGCTGTTGCGAAAAGCATGGTAACGCAGAGGTGAGAGAGGGTTTGTATAAGGCAGTAGAAAGCTCGCCACAATGTTTTTTGTAGGTGGATGTATTTTTAATAAATAGCTTTGCCCCACAGGGGGCCAAATACCTGGGCCATGGCGGTTTAGCCGTTGTACAGCGAGATAAAGATAACCACCGTGGTAGTACAAACCCGAGCTTTCCGGAAGGCCATCTGCATCCGCATAAGGTGCTAAGGATATGGTGTCCAAAAATTTGCCACTTTGGTAGTCTATAATAGCAAGATAGTTCTTGTCGTAAAGAGAGACTACCGCCTGGGTGTCATCAAGAAAGGCTAAAAAGTGGGGATTGCTGCGCCGCTCTAAAAACAACTCATAGTCTCTTGCGTAGCCATAAGCGGGTTTAAGTCTCAATATGCTGTCATGTCCCAGGCGGTTTACGACAAAGACATCCCCTCCATGGGTAAAAAGAGTGGCATCGCTGTGTATATGAGTAATATCACGATAGAAAGTGCCACCATCTCGGCTCATGGCTGAGAGAAAAGCAGTAGTGAAATCAGTTGCGGCCACAAGGATAAGATCCGAGAAAGGTATTTGCCGCTCCTCGGGAAGGGGCAGATCGCTACAACCCCACAAAAAGATAAAGATTTTCAAATACCTTCCCATATCTTTTGATAGCGTAGCTCGTGAACCCTACCAGGTAACGGGTAGCCTAAAACATCACTTTGGGTTTCATTGGTTATATTGCGCATGGTGTAGCTTAGCGAGGTAGTTTCATGTCCTGAGGGGTACCAAACAAGTCCTGTAAAAAGTCGAAAGCGCTCTCTTAGAAAGAAATGGTATGAGTTATAGCGGTCGCGAAAATTTCGCCCTATAAAATCCATGCCGCCAAAAAGGCGAAAGAAGCGGCCCCCTCCTTCTAGAAATAAATACGCCTTATGGCGGGGTCGGTAAGGTAGGTATTTGCCGTAATAATAAGCTATTTTTCCGAAATCCCGGGCATCAAGGTATTGGTAACGAAGGGCGAGCTGAGCATAGTGAAAATAGCCAAATCTTGCCTCAGTTTCCACACCCTCAAGTTGGGCAAGCCCTGCATTTACCGCTACCATAGTTCTTTGGGAATTTTGCACAAATAAAATAAGGTCCCTGCTGGCGGTCAGAAAGTAATTCATTCTCAACTCAATACGCAGGGGGGATTTGCCGTTTTTCAAGAAAAGCCCTAAGCTATTTGTAAGGGAGCGTTCCCTTTTCAAATGAGGCGCCGGTAGAAGCAGAGCATTGTCGCCGTAGTTTTCGGCTAACGTGGGAAACCGCCCGCTTTGCCAAAAAGCGGCATAAACTTCCAAAAAGGGGTTATCTATACCCCAGAAATCTAGTGGCAAAAATCCTAGGTGAAGCAAAAGCGTTTCTTGCACCCCACTTCGCCTAGCATAGTGACGTAGGCCATCTCTTTCCTGCCCTGGCTCATCTTGCAAAAAATGTCCCTTGGCAAAAAACAAAAGCCGCACATATTTTTCCCACGGTAGGATATGAAAGGAATTCGCTAGTTCTGCTTCCCGGCGGCGAGCAAAATCTTTCTGATCTTGCCACATTCGGCTTTCCCTTAGGTGGAGCTCCACCTTATTTTGAAGCTCGATTTGAAAATATTCTAGCGAAGAGCTGGCTGCTAAGCTCAGGTTTTGCCTTTCGCTGTGGCTAAAACCCGTGGCTAGTTCATAGAGAGGATCCTTGAGACGCTGGTTCTGGTAGTTAGCAAAAACCTGGCTTTGCCAGAGAAAGCTTTCCCCTACAGGAACTTCGTGGCGCAGGGCAAATATGCCTCTCTGGTTTTGCAGTCGTACCTGCTCTGTGGGCACACCAATGGGTCCTGGTAGCCCTCTTTCTTTAACAAAAACATCTCCTAAGAAAGAGAAGGTGTGCTCTCTCCATGGTTTCTTGTAAAAACCAGTATATCCTCCTTGCAAAAAATCTTCATTTTTACGCAGGGCAAATCTGTCCTCTCTATGTCTTGCAAAAAGGCTTGCATCTTCTTGATAAAGATAGCGGTTTTCACTGCCCGCAATTTCAGCATAGTGGATTTGTCGATCAAGCATGACACCACTGCCCAGGGCTCCCCCACCTAAACTGTGTAGTTGCGAGTTAACCCATACTCTTCTTTCCTTTGCTTTTTTTAAGCGAAAGTCTAATGCTCCGGCAGGAAAACTACCGGCAAGATGCGTTGCAGTGGAGTTAGGGTAGAGATCCACCGACTCAAAAAGGAAAAGAGGTAGATTTTCTAAATTAAAACTACCTCCATAGGGGTCATTGAGAGGTATCCCTTCAAAGTAGACACCGCTATTTTCTGGGCTTTGGCCACGCAAAAACATGACACTATGGGTTCCGGGGGGCCCATAGCGGTTCACATAGATGCTGCTTTGGCGCGCGAGAGCTTCTGCTATGTTCGAAGCACCATAACTTTCTTCTACTAAGTTTATTTTCTGCGAGAGGATTTCCCTACCACTTTGTTCTTTCTTATCACGAACCACAATGGGCACATCGGCAAAGATAGGAGCAAGAAAGATAAGGGAAAGGAAAAAACCTCCTTTTTTACTCGTTTTCCACATATCGTGCCAGCACGCCGTCAATATCGGGGCCATTTGACATGGAATCCGTTACAAAAAAACTTCCTGTGTCAGGGTTTATACGGCGTGCTGCCGGTACCAGTCGTAGGTAGATAAAACCAGAAGTCTTTAATTCATCTCGTAAGGAAGCGGTGCAGCCAGTATCCCAATAGTTATTGTCAGAAAGCGCATCAAGGTCAAAGAGATCTCCCCCCCCAAGATCACCTTCCCCATTATGGTCGTTATCTTGAAAAAGTTCGGCAATGGAATAGTTCCTTGTACTGTCCTCCTGGTTGTAGTTTACCGGGGTTTTGCCCGCAAAGCGCTGCCAATACTGGGGATCTCGGGAATAAATAGTCTCGGGCCTATGGGTATAATTGGGGTTAAAGCCACACCAGCGCGTTTTGTCATTAGATACCTCTACAATAAGAAGGTCCATGAATCGGTTTGTGGGATTTTCCCCAATGTAGAAACCATTTTCATAGACAATGAAATCAGGCCCTGAACCATTTATTATTTTCTTACCTGCCCAGCGCAAAATGAGATGGCTCGAGGCCCCACCACAGGCCCCACTTGAGGAACTGTTGTCTAGGGAAAAGACGTCCAGGCTACCATTAAGAAAGCCAGATCCTCTTATGCCATTGACCGCCTTGTTTTGGTCACAAAAAGCGGAACAATTATGGCCAGGTGCTTCTACAACCACATTAGCTAAGTAGAAGCTTACCCCATGGTTGAGTGAGCCCCGGCATTCGTTTTCCTCTCGAGTAGAGGTGTTTGTGTGAGGATGTTCCCGAAAAGCTTCCTCTTCAAGCCGGGCACAGGAAGAGAAAACGATGAGCCAGAAAAGCCCATAGGGGCGCAAGAAATTTTGCTTCATGTGGCCTCCTTTTTGGCCCGCAGGCAATCCGTTTTCCAGAATTGCCTTTTGGCAGAAGACCGTGTCCGCGGGTCTTTCTGCACGAGAGTTCCCGGCTTAACTGGCTTTAGCCAGCATACGGTTGCGGGTCAGCGGTGGACTCTCACCACACTTCCTCTCACCCTCAGCTTTGGAGGGCAGCTCCATAAAAAGCCCATGAAACATCCTGGCAAACTTTTTTTGCCTAGAAATCTTGACCCCATGTATGGCTAGCTCTGGCTGGTTTATGGACAAAATTCCCACCGCCATTACCGAAATGCTGCGCATTGATCTGCCAATCATGGCAGCACCCATGTTCCTTGTATCCTACCCTGATTTAGTGGTGGCCGTCTCGGAGGCTGGCGGGATAGGTTGCTTTCCCTCGCTAAACTATCGCACTTTAGAAGCTTTGCGGGAAGGACTTAGGGAAATCCGGGAGCGCACGCAAAAACCCATAGGGGTAAATCTCATATTACACAAGGAGCATAACCCGAACTGGGCCAAGCAATTTGAAATTTTACTCGAATTTAAAGTAGAACTCATTATCACAAGCCTTGGCACACCGAAATCTATTGTAGGGGAAGCAAAGTCGGTAGGAGCTAAGGTTTTTTGTGATGTGACCACTTTAAAGCATGCGCGGATTGTAGCCAAGGCCGGCGCTGATGCTCTTGTAGCTGTGGCCCAAGGAGCAGGTGGCCATGCCGGAGCTATAAGTCCCTTTAATCTCATACCCTACTTAAAAGAAGAAACGAACTTACCTGTGGTAGCCGCTGGCGGTATCACAAATGGCAGGCAAATGGCAGCGGCCTTTGCCCTAGGTGCTGACGCCGTGTATGTGGGCACCCGTTTTATTGCTACTCATGAAGCCAAAGCTTCTGAGGAATACAAGAGACTACTTATAGAATCTCAACCAGAAGATATTGTCTATACTCCTGAAATCTCAGGCATACCGGCCAACTGGCTTAGAGTTAGTTACGAAAAATGGAAAAATGCGAAATCACATAGCCAGGCGCATAGCCTTGAAGAGGAATACAAGCGCTGGCGCGACATATACTCAGCGGGCCACGGCGTGGCCCAAATTAAAGAAATCCTACCTGCTGTGGAGGTAATACGGCGCATGGTAGCCGAGTATGAAGAGGCTATTTCCACCTTGCCCCAGCCTCAGAAAACCGCACAATACGCAACAAAGCCAGCAAGCGAATAATCTCGTAGGTAGCATCCCATTCAAACTTTTTTCGCGCAAAATTGCAAAGGTTGGCACGGGCGTGGTGGTTATTTTGATAAAGCTCACCCACAATCAGGAGATCAACGGGCACGGTATTGCGGGAATTGTCTCGGGTATTTTGGTAATTGCGGTAGCCGACCTTGTGGCCCAGGTAGTTGACAATACCACCCTGAATAGGCCCCAAAAACCAGTGAAGGGGTAGGAATAGGTACCAGTGGTACTCGCCTGGAGGTACAAGCCAAAGATAAAGGAAGACATATAGCGAGCCCGCAAGAATACGGTAAACCCATGAATAGCTGAGGTTTTCCATAAGTCGCCAGCGCACCAAATTTTTTGTAAACTTAGGCTTCACCTTAATGGTCCGCCGGGCTATGCCGTCATACATGGCTGCCGTGCGCATCATCATGCGGAAAAAATTAGGGTAAACAACGGGGGAATGGGGATCCCGCTTTGTATCGGAAAAGGCATGATGCAGCCGATGCAATAGAGCATAAGTTCGTGCATTTAAAAAAGAAGGACCTTGGGCAAGCGCCGTTATGAGGTAGAAAAATTTCTCCCAAAAACGGCTCATGCGAAAATAACCATGGGCAGCATAACGGTGTAAGAAAAAAGACTGCATAAAAGCGGCAAAGAACCAATGGCCAACAAGCAAAATCGCTATGGGATTCATGTGATCTCCTTGAAAAGCAAATGCTTTATTATAGGAGCCGGGATCGATAGAAAAGTTGCAAAAAACTTCCTCTTCTTGAAGTGAGTTTACCTACACTGATAGGCGTCCGCTGTAGCGGTGTAGCGAAGGCCTAGTTTTTGATGTTGATGGGGTATTAGAGTTAATGTCATCTTGTTGGCGCCAAGTTTACGCGCTTCTGCCTTGGCTAGTTCTTCTGCCTGGGAGCGGTGATAGGTCTGCACCGCATTGCCTACTCGAACCGTAGCGAGCTTCTGACAATTTTCTGGAATCTTGCCGCCCTCGATAACCTCAACAGCCGCAAGCAGGGAAACAAAGGTAAAAAAGGAAAGAAAGAATTTCTTCATAAAAGTCTCCTGTTGTGAATTTTATGTGTATTTCTTATTTACAGACAAGCGAGAGACTACGGGGAAAAATCCGTATAAATACGGAGACTAATCATCCATTTCTTCTAGGGAAACAATGCCATGGCGCAAAGCAAAGGTAATCAGCTCTTGGATGTTTTTTAAGTCTAGTTTTTGCATGACATTGGCTCTGTGGGATTCTACTGTGCGCACACTTATCCCTAGTTCATCGGCAATTTCTCGATTGGTATGCCCAAGGGCAGCCAAGCGCAATATCTCTCTCTCCCTCCTTGTCAAAAGCTCTATGGCAAGCTCACTGCGCTCCTGCCCCTGGCCTAAAGCTAAGGCCTCTGTGATCTTGGAAGAATATGACTTCCCCCCTTGCAAAACCGTATTTATGGTAAATTTAAGATGGTCGAAGATGTCTTCTTTAAGCACATAACCCTCCACACCCATTTGCACGGCCTTTTCAAAAATCTGCCTTTCTTTGTGGATCGTAAGAACAATGAACTTTGTATCTGGCAATGTCTTTTTTATTTCACGAATTGCATCTAGTCCATTCATTTTAGGCATGGATAGATCACACAAAATAAGATCAGGTTTAAGCCTCAAAGCCTCCTCCACAAGCTTTTTCCCGTCGTGGCATTCCGAGACCACTTCAAGTTTAGGGTCCTCACTTAAAAGGGCTCGCATACCCCTAAGTAAAATAGGGTGATCATCTGCTAAAATTACTTTATACTTGGAGTTTTTTGGGGATGACAAGCCCAACCTCCGTTCCACCCTGAGATCTTTTACGAATGTGAAATTTTGCTCCTATAAGGTTGGCTCTTTCTTGCATAATGAAAAAACCAAGTCCCTTCTCTTGGGCAAATTTTGCCTCAACCCCTTTGCCGTCGTCACGCACCATCACAACAACCGAGCGTGCTTTTTCTTTTAAGAGCACTTCTATATGGTTCGCCTCAGAATGCTTTACGGCATTTTGCAAGGCCTCTTGTACAATACGGTAAGCATGAAGCTTGCTCGCCTCATCCATAAGGATTTCGCTTTTAACCTCAGAGCGAAAGTGAAAAGTCATTTTTGTCTTTAAGTTCTGGTAGGACCCTACCAATTTTTCAAGAGCACCTGCAAGATCAAGATGGGATATCCCATAAGGGGAGAGAATTTGGCTAAACTTGCGAGCCATTTCAATGGTTTCATCAAATTGGCGCAAGACTTCTTGTTTCTCTTCTTTGCTTGGTCCTTTTTTGCGGACACGAGCTAGAAGCGACTGTACGGTGAGTTTAAGACTAACGAGATTGGAGGCGAGCACATCATGGATTTCTCGAGATATGACCTGCCTTTCCTGTTCTTGAATATCCAAAATTCGGCGGCTAAGTTCCATGATTTTTTGATGGGCATGCACGAGGCTCGTAAGGTCATAGAGACTTATGACAACATATTCCTTCCTGTGGGCAGTGCTCTTTTGCCCCATTAACATTAGGGGGATGGTCTTGCCCCCTCTTCGTCTGCCCTGCACTTGCGCATGAAAGCTCCTTTGACCCTTATTTTTTCTTAAGAAGGCATAAAAAGAACGGTTTTGCTCATACTCGGGAGGGATAAGGAGGGCGATATTCTTGCCGAAAATTTCATTAAGCTTATAACCAAAAATTTTCTCCCCCGACGGGTTAATAGTGCCAATTTTTTCTTGTTCATCCAAAATAAGTAGTACATCCTGGGCTGTCTGGACAATAAGCTGGCTTAGCTTTTGCTGCTCCTCAAGTTTAGCAAGTAATGGCTCTGTTAGTCTTATAACTAGGGTAGCTGCTCCCATTAAAATTACAATAGCTAGGGTTAGGGTCCAAAGCCCCCTAATGATGTAAGGCCGGCGAATTACATCGAGCCTCATTTCAATTACAAGAGCAATATCGAGCAGACCAATATAATCATAGGCCGCTAGGACTTCCTGACCAGCGAGGTTATGGAAGATACCTGCCCCCCGTTTGCGCTCCAAGGCATATTTAATAGAGAGTGGGACATAACGGCTTTCTGGTTCTATGACAATAGAATTTCTCACTCCAGCTTCATAGCGCATGAAGATTTCGGCGGCTTGGCCGTGGCGACGCGCAAATAAAATGGTGTGTTGGCTCTTTACTTCGCTTTCACCTAAGAAAGCATCCTCGATTTGCCTCAGGGTTGCATGGCTTGCTTTTTCCTTATCGCGGAAGGTATTGCGGTCAAAGCGAGCCACGGCTTCAATGAGAGACTTAGTACTATCCACGTGAAAGAGCACAAGATTTAGTTTTTCATTTATGCTCGCGGTATATTGTTGATAAGTAGTTAACACCCCTATGGCAAGTGAAGTAAATATAAGGGTACCAACAAGATAAAAAAGCCTCTTTTTTTCGCTCATTGAGGCAAAACTCCGTGTAAATACTTAAGAAAAACAGCGTTTTCCCTGATGACAAACGCAAAACTTGGGGCTATATATAAAAGCGTGCAAGCCACAAAAAGGCTTGCTTGAAAAATTCGCAAAGGAGGGAAAATATGAAAACAATTAAGCTTTTGGCGGCAACAATCACTCTCATGGGACTTTCGGCAGCCGGTATAGCTGTGCCCAAAGATAGCGCGAACTGTGTCAAAATAGCCGACCTCCAAGTTGGGAACCGGCTCAACACAGCCGCTTTCGAAATTGTGCGCTCCGAAATCCTGAAAGAGGCCCAGCAAATACCCGCCGACAAGGTTGTTGTCAAACTCATAAGGCATGAGCATGGCAAGTTGAAAACCCGCTACTATGCCAAAGCCCATGCTCTCAAGTGCGAATAAAAGAGGCGAGGAGTGGGCATGAGGCCCACTTCTCTTTAATATACTCCAATAAAGGCGATGAGGCCAGAAATATTATCCTTTTTGGTCTCGGAGCCTACCCCGTAAAAATCCCGATCGGCTAAATCATATTTCACTTCCGGGCGTATTAGAAAGTGACCATCATACAAGGAAACCGTGGTGGTGAGCGTGTGTGCCTGTACTTTTACTGGGCCAAGCCCCCGCACACCTTTAAGGTCATCATAGTACTCGCCTCGGTAGCTAAAGGTAAGATTGTCGCTAGCCGCAAAGCTCAGATAAAAAGCCGCACCACCCCAGTTTTGGCGCTCGTTCGCGGAACGGGAATCCAGCTGACCTGCGACTAGATTTAATCCCACCTTGAGAGCCGTCGTGATATCATACTGAAAGACGATGTCCCCAATATGCTGGATACCATTACCCTCATCACCCCCGGCGTAATTCAAGATTAAAGTGATTGGGCTTAGCACAGGGAAGGAAATTTGACCAATGGCCGTTTTTTCCCGATTATTGTCCACATAGCTATCCCAGCCATTGACAATTCCAGCCATGAGGCCAACTTTGCCACCAATATCATAATCAAGCTTTGCACCAGTATGATAAAAGGGTCCATAACCAAAAAGATAGCTTAGCATGTAGTTGGCGTTTTGGTAGGTCTCAACAACTTCGTAGCCAATATGAGTACCAAACTGGCCAACGGTGAGCCTTGCATTGGGCAGGACGTTTGCCGAAATATAGGCTTGCTTAATAACCGTACTCGTGGTGGAAAACTTCTCTTCATAATCTAGATTACCATCATTGTTGAGGTCTACGGCCACCAACTTCACGTTATTAAAGTTGGTCTGCTCTGCATTAGGGCCATGTACCAGGTCAGCAACGACCTGCCAGTCATTATTTCCTATCTGGAACTTAGTTTGGATAAGCCCCAGGTTGAATTGTTCGCTCCCACTTTCAAAAATACGCCCAGTCTTTGCCTCGCCGCCGGCCCATGCTGGCCTGAAATCCTTTTTGGCCGCCGTATGGTAGGCGTAGTAGGCATCGACATAGCCCCCCACCTGCAGATAGACATTATTGTCCGAAACAGGGACCTTGATTTGCTTTAAGAGCAAACCTTCTCTAACCTCTTCTTCCTCGGCATAGAGAAATGACGCGGCGGAAATAACCGCAAAAATCATGATTCTTCGCACCATACAATTCTCCTAGTTTTTATTTTGCGATCCCCAAAAGGATCTTTACCAATGAGCGGTGCAAAATTCATGCCAAAAAAGCTCGTAGCGCGTGGCGATAAACCATCGCTTATTTGTGTAAAGAGTAAGCAAATGGAGTATTTTTCAAACTTACGGACTGCTCACGGGGCAAAAAACTTGACGATACAAGGCCAGCTTTAGGCGCATCGCTTGCGAGGCTTGAGCCAATGAACGAGGCGGAATATCTGCGGGCAGAAGTTTTATTGCAGGCACTTCCCTATATCCGACGTTTTAGTGGCAAAGCCGTTGTCATTAAGTACGGCGGGGCCGCCATGGATAAGGCCGATCTGAGAGACCAATTCGCCCAAGATGTCACTTTGTTGCAATATGTGGGCATTCATCCTGTCATTGTGCATGGTGGTGGTCCTATGATCAATTCGCTGTTAGAAAAATTAGGGGTTAAATCGGAATTTATAGCTGGACATAGGGTTACAGATGAGGCATCAATGGAAGTAGTGGAAATGGTTCTCGCTGGGCAGGTCAATAAATCGCTCGTCTCATTAATTAACTTTGCCGGTGGTCGTGCTGTTGGTCTCTCTGGCCGGGATGGCCGATTGGCCCGGGGTCAACCTCATTTTTTACAACGCACTACAGAAGCAGGCACGGTAGAGACAATTTCTCTAGGCAGGGTAGGTACCGTCTCCGCAGAAGATGTCGATGTCAGTATTCTGGAAAGCCTGCGCCGCGATGGGTTCATCCCAGTGATTGCCCCAATAGCCTACGATGATTCAGGCAAGGCTTTAAACATTAATGCCGATACCATGGCAGGGGCTATAGCCTCAGCCCTGAAAGCGGAAAAACTGATATTGCTGACCGATACACCCGGTGTTCTCCATGAGGGCAGGACCCTCACAAACCTCACTCCCGCCAAGGTAAGAGAGCTCATTGTAGAGGGAATTATTTCGGGAGGGATGCTCCCCAAGGTGGAGTGCTGCCTTACGGCCCTAAACTATGGAGTTAAGCGAACCCACATTATTGATGGCAGGATCCCCCATGCTCTCTTGCTGGAAATTTTCACAGATAGGGGCGTAGGTACCTTGCTTTGCCAAGAAGAAGAGCTAGTCAAAACGCAATAACCCAGGGGCTCCCAGAGGATTTCCTGGTTTGCCTTCTTTTGTAAATAAATCAAAAAGGAGACGAATGCCAAGCTGCAACCACCAGGTGGTTCGCCCAATAGGCCGACGAGTGTCGTCCACCTCTTCTTGCCAACCATAGGTCAGGTCTAAATTAATATGGTCGCTGTATAAGTAGCGAAAACCGGTTTGATTCGCCAATGTAGGTCCAATAATTTCGTAGGGGTCCCCCGCAAAAATCTCCGCAATAAAACGCAGCTCACTCCAATAAACACCTAGATCTATCCCAAATCCCCAATAAACTTTTTCATAGGCGGGAGCAACTCCCTCTGTGGCTGTCACATAACCAAAATTGGTATGTAACAAAAGCCAATCCTTAAAAAGCCGGGTAGTGAGCATACCGTTAGCAAAGTAACCTGTGTTGCGTCGAAAAACCTCCCTCATCTTGAGAGGTATAACAGTACCTAGCGCCAGTGCAAAGCCAGGAAAGCCATTTTCCTTGGCTTCCCAGAAAAGTAACTTGGGCTGTATCACCCAGTCGTGCATGTAGTAGTCGCCACCTTGAATTTCTTGATTAATACCGGAACCCGTAATGAGCTGCAGGAAATCGGTAAAGGACATCCCAAACATAAGATTGTAGCCTAGGGTATGCCCTGCAGAAGAATAGCCCCAATCAGGCCACATCTCTAACTCGAGCTGCCCATAGTCAGAGATACGAGCATCATCTGTCACAAAAGGACGCACCGCTTCTAATTTTGTGGCAAAAAAAGAACCACCCCAGAAAAATAGCCAAATAATTTTTTTATACACAGAAAATCCTCTAAAGCCTCAAAAGAAGCACCGCTGTGCCAAAATAAATAAGCATGCCAGTGATGTCCACAATCGTGGTAATAGCAGGCGAGGCAGCTACAGCCGGGTCCCCACCTAGTTTTTTTACAATAAGTGGGAGACTTGCTCCTATAATCGTTGCACTAATGACTTGCAAACTAAGAGCAAGGGCAATGGCTGTAGCTATATTATAAAGGCTGTATTCCTGGGGTACCTCGGCCTCCCAGCTCAAAAAGACCACCTTGGCGAAACTCAAGACACCTAAGACCAGTGCTAAAAGAAAAGCAATCTTTGCTTCTTTGTATATTACCTTCATCCATTGCTTCACACTTATCTGCCCTAAGGCAAGCGCCCTTACAACGACAGTAGCAGCTTGAGAGCCCGTATTTCCACCCGTATCGGCTACCATGGGCATGTAGATAGCCAGTATGATGAGCTTTTCAAGTGCCCTCTCAAATCTGTGGATAATAAGCCCTGAGATAATACCTATGGCAGCGAGACTTGTCACCCACACAACCCTTTTTAAGAAATGCCTCCAAGAGGGTGTATTCAGATAATCAAATTCTTTATCTGCAGGGACAATACCCATGAACTTTTCTAGGTCTTCCGTATGTTCGGCACGAATAACATCCATAGCATCGTCATGGGTGATAATCCCCGCAATCTGCCCGCGGTGGTTTAGTACCGGAATGGCCAGGAGATTGTATTTTTCAATCTTGCGGGCCACCGACTCCCGATCTTCATCTACATTGGCATATACAAACTCTCTCTTGACGAGATCGGCGATTTTATCTTTGGGGTCAGCCAAAATCAGGTCTTTAATGGTCACAAAACCAATCATCTTCATGTCTTCGTCAACCACATAGACATAATAAATCATTTTGTTAGATGGATTGTCTTCCTTTATTTTTTTCAGAGCATCGCTTACTCGCATGTCTTCTTCTATGGTCGCAAAATCGGTAATCATGATACCGCCAGCACTTTCCGGCTCATAAGTGCTCAGATGTACGATATCATCGCGGATTTTGCGGGAAAAAAAGGGCAAAAGCTCGAGTTGCTCCTCGCGACTTAAACTGCGGTAAAAATCTGCCCTAACATCACTCGAGGCATGAGAGAGAATCTGCGCAAAGCGCTTTTTATCCATGGCCTGGTAGATTTCGTAAAGCATCTCGGTCGAAAAATGCTCTGCTACCGCGCCTTGGGTCTTTACATCAAGTTCTCCAAAGACCTGGAGTCTGTGTTCTGGTTGTAAACTCTGCAAAATTTCGGCTATCTCTACACTTTGCAGTTTACGTAAAAGAGTAGCTAGGGCCTCCCACTCCTCTGTCTCTACTAAGTTTTGGATAGCGGCCAGACGGGCTTCACTTAGCATAGCTACCTCCGTTCATGAAATCGCCATAAGGGCCCTTCTCCAATGCTCCCCTTAGCTTAACGTCTCTGAGTCTACTCCAGCTAAAGATAACGTCGGTAAGGTTTGCCGCCCTAGCGAGGGCGTCTCCTGGTCATTTTCTCTTTTTGAGACAAGCTGTCAACTAGGATGGTAAATGTTCACTCGGTAACTAACAATGAGTACAGGGACTAAAAAAATTATGCTTTTTGCCCCTGGGCAAAAGTGGCAGCACCCTCTATTGGCCGTCTCTAGCCCAAAGGCAAGCTAAGCTCCCCTTTGGCAAAAAGCCAAAAGAGATCACAGCCTGTGTGTGCCAAGAAATCACGCTCATTGCCTGGCTTGGGGACACTGCCGCAAAAAGCCAGAGCCACGCTTTTTTCCTATCGAGGTCCCGCTTGCGATGAGCTTTTTACCATAAGCCAAGTCTTGCAAAAAGTCTATATGGAGCCTATTATGGAATAAAACGGGTCTTATTTGCAGGTAAAATGGGAGAGTCCCTTGGGGCGAAATTTCTCAGCTCTAGAAGAAAACTTGCCTCTAGCCATTACGCACGCAAATAGGGACTCGGCCCAGAGTTCCTATGTCAAGTGGGGTAATGTGAGAGAGCTTTGTGTGCAAGAGCTGCACCAAAAATGGGATCCGAAGCCAAAGGGGAGCTTGGCAAAGCCTCTTCTAGATCACCCAAAGCCCTGCCTAGGGTTGGGGAGAAGGCAGCACAGAGCTATCTTGCTCCTCATATGGTTTAAACATCCTGCCAAGGAGGTGATTTTGTGCAACGCCACCTGCACAACAGGAGCTTCATACAAAGCTAGCAAGGAGAATACCTATGTCTCGGACAAAAGTAAATATATTGACAAGGCGAGAACCAAGGTGCAAGAAAAAGACGCCACAGGACCTTTAGGATTGTAAAGAAATCCCCTTGCGAAATCGCAAATGGCCTGAGACTTTGTGGCAAACGCTAAATTGAAAAATGCTTGACAAATAGTAGAAGTTTTGTAATTGAGACGTAATGGCCGTAATGCGCAATAAAAAGGATCTCTCCTTTGGTACAAGCCCAGACAATCCCGACGGGCTCAAGCTAAACCTCTTCTACGATGAGGATACGAAAACAGCCTATGGGGAGGTTCGGCTAGGGGAAACCATGCAAGGGCATCGGCCTGACTGTGTACATCCCGGCATCATTGGGGTCATGCTGGACGAAGTGATGATGAAAATCAACCAAGCTATGAACCTCGATGTAGTGACGGGGGAGCTTAACATTAGGTACCTCCAGCAGGCCAAAATTAATGAGCCCCTCTACCTGCGCGGTTATTTTGTGAAGCGCAATCGGCGCATCATTGAAAACCGAGCAGAGTTAGAAGACGATATTGGCAAAATCATTGCCAGGGCAAAGGGCAAGTACATAGAGGTAGATCCGGTCAACTAATACGCCGAAGTGGTGGAACTGGTAGACGCGCCGGACTCAAAATCCGGTGGGGGCAACCCCGTGTCGGTTCGATTCCGACCTTCGGTACGTTTTAATCTATAGCTCGACGGAATAGCCGGAAGACATCTTCGCGCCCAAGAAAAACCATGGTGGGTCTGCCGTGAGGGCAACGGGCAGGGGTCTTGCAGGCAAATAAACGCCAGAGTAGCTCCTCCGCTTCCTGATGAGAGAGGCTCTCCCCCTTGCGTATCGCACTGCGACAAGCGAGATTCTTAGCTAGTTGTTCAAACAAGCTTGTAGAACTAAGGGGTGCCTCTTTTTCGAGGATCCTCAAAGCCAACTGAAGCGCCTCTGCCTCCTCCCCCGGACCTACATAAATGGGAACGGCCCTTAGGCAATAACCAGCTACGCCCAGGAATTCCACAACAAATCCCAACGCCTCTAGGTCTTTTAGATTCTGCTCAAGTAAAAGGTTCTCGGCAGGGCTCAAGATGAGCTCAATAGGGGTTGCTAACTCTTGACTTGCGGGTTTGGGGGCAGCTAATTTTTCTAAGAAGTCCTCGTAAAAAATACGCTCCTGGGCGGTATGCTGGTCTATAAGGAGAATCCCTTCCTCACCAGAACATAAAAGGAAAGTGTCAAAAAGCTGAGCATGGATTTTTTGGGGCACAATGAGCTTTTTTGTGACAAGTGGCTTTTCATCGGGGGATTCCTCCTCGTTAAGCGGTGGTTCTTCTAGGGTAAACTGAGGCAAAAAATCAAAAGTTTGAGACGCACCTACGTAAAAGGAGAGATTTTCCTTAGGGGTTAGCTGTTTTAGCTCATAGGGACCTCTTTGCTCGACCACCTCTTTAAGCGCATCTGCTAGAAACTGCAGCATGGCCTCTTCGTTTCGAAAGCGCACTTCTTTTTTTTGGGGATGTACGTTAAAATCAACCTCTCCTTCCTCGGCAGAGAGAAAAAGTATGCAAAAAGGGAATCTCCCCGACGGCAATAGTTCTCCGTATATTTGCCTGAGCAAAGGTAATAGCCGCCGGTAGCGAATGGGTCTTTTTTTCACAAAAAAACGAATATCTGCCGGGCTATTGCGGTAAAAATGGTACTGGGAAATATAGCCCTCCACCTCGTAGCCATCTTTTTTGTGGTAAACAGGCTGGATCTTTTCTTCGATACTCGCCCCATAAAGAGCTCTAAGCCTCTCGGTAAGGCTTGCAGCGGGAGGCAAAAAGAGGCTTTGCTCTTTATCCAGGTAAAGTTCGAAATGCACATTGGGGTGGGCTAAACTGAGGTTAATGACCGTATCTAAGATATCGCGTTTTAAAAAACGTTCTTTTTTTAAGAATTGGCGGCGAACAGGGAGTTTGGCAAAAAGACCCTCCACAACAACCCTTGTCCCACAGGGTAATGAGGATGGTTTTATAGATGATATTTCCTCTTGCTCGGCTTCAATAAACCATGCTCTGTTCTCCTCTCTATGGCGGCTCTCTATAGTAATTTTGGCCACAGATCGTATCGCCGCAAGTGCCTCCCCACGAAAGCCAAACGAAGGCAGACATAGCATATCCGAAAAGCTCGTAAGCTTACTTGTAGCAAAACTCTCAAGGGCTAGAGGCAAATCCTCCTTTAAAATCCCTTCTCCATTATCCCGTACCTGAATTGACTTTAACCCAGCCTCATCGCAAAAAATCTCAATTTTGCTGGCCCCAGCGTCGAGACTATTTTCCACCAACTCTTTGACAACCTCCGCCGGACCTTCAATGACTTCTCCCGCGGCAATTTGGCTTATTAAAAGAGGGGAAAGTTTGTGGATTTTGCCCACCGATGGCCAATTTTTTCTTTGGCCATCCTAGGCAACTTCATTTTTTTTGTTGGCGGGCTTTTTGTTGTTGAATCATGTTATATACTTTTTCAATAGACACACGCATAAAATTCTCTACATATTGGAAACCTTTCTTGTCCATGGGATAAAAATGATCGAGGTTTTTGGAGTCTTGGTAGCGCCGGTACGCATCATTGACCTGCTTCATAAAATCTTCCGGAGTCATGTTGATAGCTTGTATTTTGTCCTCCAGCTCACGGTAAAGTCTCTCAAATCCGAGCACATGTTCTACCGAAAAAACACGGAAAAAGGTGTTGAGATAGGCCTCCGAAACGGGACGTCCATTGTTAATTTTGAGAGGTGTTTTCGGATCTATATGGATTTCCTTCGCCATAGCTTTCTTCATATATTTCGACGAATACCTTATGGTCTTGCAATCATTTTTTTTCTTGCTTGCCAAAGTATCGATCGCCGCGACCTAGTCAACCCATTACCCGAAAAGCGACGCAGCTACGAAGAAATTGAAATAAGTTACGATATCCCCCAAGAAAAGCATGTGCTCTTAAGTGAAGTAATCCTTTCCTACAATACAGGATACGAGCGGGAGAGGATTTTTCAAAAATTAAAGAAAATGGCAGCCGAAAGCGGGGCAGATGGTATTTATATTTTACCTTTGCGCCAAAAAACACATGATATGCTGATTTACGGGGGTATGCCGAATTACCGTTTGCGAGAGGAGCGCTATGAATTAAAGGCCTTCTTTTACCGACTCATTCCTTAAAAATCAATGCCCTTAATGAGCACTCGGCTTTCCCCAAGGGACTTATTTTCCTCTAAAATGCCAATGACATCTGCCCTTTGTTCGTAGCGCCTTACCAGAGACAAAATCTCAGGCGAACCCACGAGGATCATCCCCACCCCCATATTAAAAACAGAAAACATCTCTTTAGGTGATGATACATATTTTTCTATAAAATGAAATATATCTGTAGTAAAGAGGTAAGGCTCTGTTATGCGGGCCTCGAATCCTCTTGGTAAAATGCGGGGTATGTTTTCATAAAAGCCACCCCCGGTTATGTGGGCTATAGCCTTTACGGGGCAGTCTTGTAGAAGCTGGGGTATAAAATTATAAATGCGGGTGGGATATAAGAGTTTTTCAATAAATCCCTCATCCTGGCTCAGCTTTTGCCAAAGCTCGCTATTTGTACTTGCTATATGATTCAAAATTTTTCTCACAAGAGAGAAGCCATTGCTATGAAGCCCCGAAGAAGGAAGGCCAATTAAGACATCATGCGCTTTTATTTCCTCAAGTTTCGGCAACAAATGAGAGGACTCCACAAAGCCTACGCAAAAGCCGGCTAAATCATACTCATCATCTTCCATAACTCCGGGATGCTCTGCCGTTTCACCGCCTAAAAGAGCCATCGGTACAAGCTCACAGGCCTTGGCAATACTCTTTAGTACGCTTTCGTACCAACATTGGGAAAGTTTTCCGCAAGCAATGTAGTCTAAAAAAAAAGCAGGGGTAGCCCCCGCGCAGTAGAGATCATTCACACACATCGCCACTAAGTCGAAGCCGACTGTAGAGTGCCTCTGAAAGCGACGAATAAGCTCAATTTTAGTACCCACACCATCGGTAGTGGCTACAATATGGGCGTTTCGCCATTTTTCCTTTGGCTCAAAGACACCAGAAAAGCCACCCAAAGAGCCAATTACTTTTCCGGCTGGGTTTTCACCGTGGGTTTTGCCTATACTTTCTCGTAGGTTTTGTAGGAGCCGGCGTGCCTTTTCGGTGTCCACACCGGCACTTTTGTAATCCATCTCAGGAGACTTTGCCCCGATACATCACATCTACGCCTTCTTGGCGTAGTTTTTGCAGGTACTCACGAGCCTTCTTACTGTCTTTAAAATCGCCAATAAAGACAAGATACCAGTTGTCTTTGTGGGCAAGGAAGCAGGGCTTTTGAAACCGTGCTTTCATCTCTGCTCGATGTCTTTCGGCATTGGCACGCGTTTTGAAGGCTCCGATTTGAATGGTATACCCCTTTGGTCTAGCTCCATCCACAAAAACAAAACGGGAATTCTTGCTTGAGGGTTTTTGGATCACCTCAGCTTCGTCGTAAAAATCCTCTTCATTAAAGAATTCTTCCTCCGTTTTTTCGGCACTATATTTCTCCACCTTACTTGCAGGCGGCAGAGCTTTCATAGCAAAGTTATCCTGCCCTTCTTGCACAAGCTCAATTTCCACGAGAGCCACTCCCTTTTCGACAAAGCCCAATTCCTTGGCCGCTGCGTAGCTCACATCCACAATTCTGCCCTCTACATAGGGACCACGGTCGTTGATGGTCACGAGAACCCTTTTCCCGTTCTCTAGATTTTTTACGAGCACCAATGATCCCATAGGAAAATCCCGGTGGGCTGCCGTCATCTTGTACATATCAAATATCTCTCCGCTTGCCGTTGGCTTTCCGTGAAGTTCTTTCCCATACCACGAAGCATAGCCCCGCAAGGTTTTTTCTGTGGGGGGATTTGTTACTTCTTCTTGAGTTTTACTCTCTACCTTTTGCGTTTTGCGGTTTGCTGGCGTGGTACATCCGGCCAAAACCCATAGGGTTATAATACCAAGTAGCCTTTTTGCAAGTCCATTTTCCATAGCTTTATATTCGGCTAATTCTAAAATTTCATGAGCATAAAGAATTGACGGATTATTGGGGAAAAGCTGGCTCGCCAAGCAGTAGGAGGCTCACTTGTTTGGATTAGCGAAAGGCACAGCAGGGACCCAAAAGGGCAGACGCAGGATTAGGATTACCTTTACCACTTTGAGACAATTCTCGGCGTTTCTACTGGGGGGAACTGCTCTAGCTCTTCTTTGGTCTAACTTAAATCACGAGGCGTACCATCGTTTCGTGTACACGGTCCTAGAATCCATTCCCGGCATGGGGCATGGGGGTGGCCCTCTTGAAATAACCTTTCATTTTTTAGTAAATGACTTTTTCATGGCTCTCTTCTTCGGTATGGCCATGAAGGAAGTTTCGGAAAGTTTCTTGCCGGGGGGTGCTCTCTCGAGTTTTCGCAAGGCAGCTTTACCGGCTCTTGCCACGCTTGGGGGGGTTATTGGACCAGTAGTTTTGTTTTTTATCTTAAAAGCGATCTTCCCACCTATAATCGATGGACAAGAGGTGGACATCACGAGGGCCTGGGCTGTCCCCACCGCTACCGATATCGCCTACTCCTGGCTATTTGCTTCCTTTGTATTTGGCGCAAAACATCCCGCCGTGACTTTTCTCTTGGTGCTAGCAGTACTCGATGACCTTATTGGTATGGCCATTATTGCCTTTTTTTACAGCTCTAATGTCCATCCCGAATATCTGGGATTTGTTTTGCTTGCGATGCTTATCGCCGAGGGCATGCGGCGCAAAAGAGTTCGTAGTTTCTGGCCCTATGTAATTATAGCTGGACCCATTTCCTGGATAGGCTTACACTTTACTGGCGTACACGCTGCCCTAGCCCTCGTTCCCGTGGTCCCCTTTATGCCCCATGCCTCCCGTGACCTAGGTATGTTTGCTGAAATGGAAGAAGGCCGCCATGATACCATGAATGAATTCGAACATTACTTTAAGCCTTTGGTGGATGTCGGCCTCTTAACTTTTGGTTTAGCAAACGCCGGAGTATACCTAAAACCCGAGGCCTTTCAAGCATCCCCAACTTGGATCATCTTTACCTCTCTTGTGGTCGGAAAGACCTTTGGGATTTATCTCTTTTCTCGATTAGGAATCTTTTTGGGATTAAGTTTACCTACACACATGAAATTATCGCAGCAGATTGTCCTAGGCTGTGTGGCAGGCATAGGCTTCACGGTTGCTCTCTTTGTAACGGATGTGGCTACTCGCGATATGCCCAACAAAGAAGTTGCCGACATGCTAAAACTCGGGGCCCTTATGTCGTTCTTGGCAGGGCCTATTGCGATTCATCTTGGACGTCTCTTTAAAGTTGAGAAAATCCATAGCTAGGGCTTGCGCCTTGGTTGTTTTTCTTGGCTGTGGTGTACCAAAACCACAGCCACTTTATCGGGCTAATCTTAGCAAATTAAGGCCAGAGCAACGCATACACGATGTCTACCCCGTGCGCATACAACGCTATGAAAGAGAACTCTACCAAGTGCAGCGTGAAGACGGCTTTTATGGGACACAGGCTGACTATAAGGGACAGCTGAGGCTTGAAATATACGAATTGCGGAAACCGGAGGGAATAGTTGAGTTTTGGCAAAAACATCTTCCGGGCTATTTTAACGAGCATGTGGTGTATTTTCAAGAGGCAAAAAACGGGCATCTTCACCTCGAGGCTCGAGGGAAAAGAGGGGAAATCCTGCTTGCCTTTGGCCAATTTCCCTGGGTGCTTGTGGTTGAGGCCACCCAAGAACAACTTCTCGATGAACTCGTGAAAAATTTCCCTTATCTAAAAAAAGTCTCCCGATAACGGATCTTATTGACAGTATATGTCTTGTATCGAACGGGTATAAATTTTTATGCCCAAATTATCACCATACCTATCAAAGCGTTTGTTATCTTTGTCTCTTATTTCTTGTCTTGTTTTCTCACTTACCGCCCAGCAATATGAGATGCCCCAGATCCCCGAGACTCCTGTGGAAAAGGCGCAAATAACCAATCTCGAAGCGATTAACACCGCTTATGTAGAGTACACCCCTTTTATTACACCCGATGAGCGCTTTTTATTTTTTGAGTCAAACCGGCCGGGAGGCGTGGGTCAATCTGGTGATTTTGACATCTGGTATAGCTTAAACGAAGCGGCAGAGGGAGAGCCCCCTCGCTTTTTGCCACCCGTAAACCCGGGGGAGCCTCTCAACAGCGCCAGCTTTGATGGACTGCCCTCTCTTCGCCTCTTGCCCGACGGCACCTATGAGATCTACTTTACTTCTCTAGCAAGTGAAAAACGACCAGGACAGGCAGAAACCAATATTTATTACTCTCGACAAAAAAAAGAGGGCGGATGGGAACCACCTCGAAGTGTAGATGAAATCAACACTGATTTTCATGATAGAATGCCCTCCATTTCACCTGACGGGAATTATCTCTTTTTCTCCTCCAACCGTCCAGGAGGCTATGGTAAAGACGATATTTGGGTAAGCGAGTATGACCACGTGCAAAAAAAATGGGGAAAACCCGTAAATTTAGGTCCTAATATCAACACCCCCGCCTCGGAAGTCTCTCCCTCTATCCATTCCGATGGGATTAGCTTTTATTTTTCGTCGGACCGTCAAGGGGGGGTAGGGGGCTATGATATTTATTTCTCCCAAGTCGTGCAAACCGCCTCAGGTAAAACCATGCGCCGCGCTCGCAATCTCGGCATACCCTATAATTCCCCCTACGATGACGAATACCCTACCATTACCCGTCGCGGCCATGTCCTCTACTTTGCTTCCAACCGGGAAGGTGGGAAGGGGAATTTCGATGTCTATCGGGCCATGGTACCAGATTTTGCGCGTCCTGAAGTGGTTATCACCTTAAAAGGCCGAGTTCATGAAATGGACACTCTCAAAGGAATAGAGGCCAATATTCGCGTCGACAGCATCGAGGGGCCACGAAACATTTCTACAGGACTTCCTGACGGTAACTATAGTCTTGATCTCATGAACCACCGCCAGTACAAGCTGACAATCTCTGCTCCTGGTTACGAAACCCTACAAACCGAAATCGACCTGCGGGACGAGCACATGCCCAAGACGATAGCTAGAAATTTTTCGTTAAAAAGAATCTTTATTATGCCTGATAGATTGACCTTAGCAATAAAATTCATAAATAGCAAGACTTTGCAGATTTTGCAACCTCAAGCAACCTACCGTATAGTACCCGATATGCTGCAAGAGGTCATTTTGCCCTTTTACGAAAATCTTGGTATTATCGAAATACCTCTTCAAGGTCGCTTTAAAGATGAGAGTGAACTGCAGAGCTACTTATCTCGCAGCCGGCTCGAAGTAAAAAGCCGCTTAAATGGTTTTAAAGACCTCACAAAAGAATACACCTTCATTGACATTATCAACCCCGAAAAAAGACCCTTTGAGAACCGCTACAACCTAGACATCCCGCTTGAGCCAATAGAAATAGCCAAAAAGGAAGAAGCCCCCCGTAAGGAGGGAAAAATCACTGTTGTGCTCGAAAAAAAGGGGGATATTGTGGGTACTGTTTACTTTGAACTCAACGTAGGTAACCGCCTTGAAGAAAAAGAAATGGCCAAATTTAAAAAGCTCGTCAATGAGTTAAAACAAAGCCAGGTGCCCGGAATTATTCTTCATGGGCACACCGACAGCACTGGAACGCGCCGGCGTAATATCGTGCTCTCGCGCGAGCGCGCTATGTTTGTAAAAGAAAAATTAATTGAAGCAGGCTTCCCCAGAGAAAATATACAACCAAACTGGCATGCCAATGACAGGCCTGCTGTCGAGGAAAAAGACGAGGCAAGCCGTGCCTTGAACCGCCGAGTTGAAATCCGCATCTCGCAAATACCTCTGACCAAACCTGTAACTGAGGCCACGGAGAAAAAAGAGGAGGGACAGGAGACCACACAGAAAACAGAGGTCACAAACGAATCCCCATCCCCCACAAATTGATGTTTCCGGAAGAGCAGTACTCTCTTGTCTCCCAGCATATGGTCATGCCGGAGCATCTCAACCCCAACCACCATATCTTTGGGGGGCAGCTTTTGGCCTGGCTGGATGTGGATGTGTATCTATACTGCAGTAATCGCCTTAGACGTAAGAAAATGGTCACGGTTGCCATGAACCATGTTTATTTTAAAGCCCCTGCTTATTTAGGTGACATAATCCAAATCTATGCGAAAATTTTAGAATTAAGACGCACCTCCGTACGAGCAGCAGGACAAGCTTTAGCCTACGATCCTGAAAAACAAACCCACCGAGAGATCATCACCTGTGAAATCACTTATGTAGCAGTAGACAAAGAAAACCGACCCGTACGTCTTGACTTCAATAAGAAAGCCGATAACTAAGGGTGAAGGAAAGCTGGCGCAGTTTTTTCTCAAGTTTGTCTGCCTCTTGTTCACCCCATTCGCTTCGGATTTTTCCAGATTGGCTATAAGCAGAATAAAGAGAGCCTAGATAAAAACCTGTCGAAATAGTTGTAAAAATACCCGCCTGTACATAGCTTTGGGTGCGGAATCCATCGTAGGCAAGAAATCCCGTAGCCCCCACAATAAGAAAGACCACAAGGGCATTATCCCATTGCCCGAGATAAAGGTGACCTGCACCAGGAAACACAACGGCCCAAAACATGGCCCACAGACGGGAAGGTGGTGTTTTTTGCAAAAGCTCATTTACCGTACTTTCGGCATCAACTAAAAAGTCCTTTTTTTCTTTTTGCTCACAGACCCTTTCTGTTCTTTGAAAAATCTCGCGGGCTTGAGTGAAATTTTTGCTGCGCAAGGCACTCATACCTGCATAGATCCCATAGTCGACCGCTTGCGAGGAACTTTCGCTTAGCCAAAGCTCCGAAAAAAGATCCCTGGCAGGAATGTAGTCACCATGGCCGTAGAAGCTAAATGCTAAATAGTGGCGCGCAAGGTAAGAAAGCTTTTCATCTTTACTTTCAGTAAGGGGTATCAGGTATTCCTTAGCTTGCGCATAGCGCTCCCCTAGATAATAAGCACGCCCAATTTGCAATAAAACCCATTCTCGTTTAGGATAGTCGGGAAAAAAATAAAGAACTCTTTTGTATTCTCCTATTGCTCGATAGAAATCTTTTTCTTGAGCCAAGTGATCCGCATATTCTAACAAGGGACGTGGATCTTTGCCGTAGGGATTTTGGCCTAGAAGTAGCTTAGTTGAGAATATCAGTAAAAAAAATAAACGAACCTCAGTATATTTGAGGAGGATCATACGGTCTTTCTTTTTGACCTTCATGGCAGCGCATTAGCCGATCTAGACTCATGAGAATCCCAAGCAAGGCACCATACTTTTTTATGGCCTCATAGGCATAGGTTGAGCAGGAAGGCTTATAATGGCAGCGGCTGGCATCCAGGGGGCTCAAATATTTCTGGTAAAACCTTAAAAAAATATATAAAACACTCTGTGCTTCTTGGCTTGCTCTTACTCCTACAAAAAGCTCATTTGTAAGTGGATCTTTTCTACTTATAGACCAGGGCTCCTCTCCCCAAGAGAGGGGGGTAACCATAAGAAAAACAACCAATATTCGCGCCGAGCTACAAAAGCGGTATATCCACGGCAACAGCACCGTAAAACTCCCCTGAAGTTCGCATCACATTTTCATAGCCCTGCCGCGCGGTAAACACAGGGGAATAACGCAAAAGCCGCCGGGGGGATTTTGGGTTATGCCGCCAGAGGTGATACTCATAGCCAACGGAAACATATATATAGCTTATAACATAAATATCAATTCCGGTATCAAAGACGTGTTCTTCTTCGTTAAAGGTATGGTTTCTCAAAGAACGAGCAAGGTGGGAAACGAATGGATAGTAGTAATGGCTGCGCAACCTTACTCTCGGATGAAATTGAAAGTACTGGCGCAATACTAAGGCAAAAGTAGCGTTTGTATTATCATCTCGATTCTCCAGCATACGCTCGGGGTCGGAGTAATCAGAGTAATAGAAAGCCCGCATGGAAACCCCAAGCGATCCATCGTACCACCGAAAGGAAGATCCGAAATTCAACAAGAAGTTTAAGGGTGTGAGATGGTAGTAATTGTTAAAATAAAACATACTTACTCTTGCCGCTCTGCCACCATAGCGAATACGCATGCTCGTGGTAATCCCATCTTTGAGCCCAGCCCCATTATTTGCATTCGGGTCGTAGCTTATTATTTGAAAACCGTTTACTTCTTGGGTCGCCCCCAAATCCACAATATACGTTTGCGACCCCAAATTCGTCGATTGGTACTTATAGACAGTTGGTTGGCTTGAATCTTCTTCTTGCGCGAAGGTGCGAAAGCCAAATTCCATGTCCGTAAATAATCCCCGATTGGAACGATAGTAAATAAATCCTGTCTCTTTGTTGTTGTCATGAAAGCCTGTTTCATCACGCCCAATACGTACTGCCACCTCCCCTCCAATCATAAACCAGGGATAGGCGAGACTGTAGCGGCGCTCGTCCTGTGTGGCAGGGTTTCGTATTACGGTTTCAAAATTATAGAGACCATAGCTAAGCCGAATGGTAATGCTCCCTAAAGTGCGATCACCCGTGATCGCCATTTCCTCCTTTTTTGCTTCTTCTTCTTGCGCTATAAGCGGGTGGCTGAAGAGCATCAGGAAGGCTGAGATATAAAATCTCCATTTGGCAAAGACAACTCCTGGTGGTGATCCGATATCTACTCTCATGGTTCAAACACCACCACATTTGAGTGCAGGATTCCACTCTTTTTCTCTGCAGGGTAATTATAATTTAGCGACAAAATATAACTCCTCGTACCAGGGCTAAGCACACCTAAATCCCACTCGCCTGCATAAGAATTATTCTTTGCTGTTATAAAGGTCAAAATTTGCGTAAACCCAGGGGGTACTTGGTTTTGTCGAATCGCCTCAATATCTTGTATTGTCGGTTTTCCTAAGCGGCTACGTAAAGCGGAGGTGGGAGAAATGGCGAAGTCCGCCGATTTTAACTCCCCCTTCTTTTCATGAAAGACATTACTCCAGCCTATTACATAGCGTCCATCGGATGTTGGCCTTGGCGGGGCCAACACAATGCGAAAATCCCCATCGTCGTAAAGGGTGTCGAGAGGATTCACATGAGGCTCCTCAATATAGGCTGCACAGCCAACCAAGAATAACCCAATAAAAAACACATGGCCTTTCATAATTCACCATTCTGGGCGAGTATACTCCATCATAAATTTCTGAAAAAAGCTATACTGCCTCTCAAAGGGGAAATTCTGGAAATAGCGTTTGTGCACAGCATCGAGCAATTTATCAGCTCGCTCTCGGTCTTCAAAGGCCTCCCATACAGAATATGCCCATGTGCTAAAGCCCAAAATATACATGGTATTTGCCACGTTGCGGTGCTCCCGCAGCATTTTATATCTTCTCTCTGCCTCCTCGGTGGTCATAGCATTTTCATAGGCTCGCCTCTCATCCGCAATTTTGGTTTGGCGTAAGTAACCATACCCCAGAGAGCCGTAAGTAGTTAAAAACATAGCAGATCCAGCAAAATAGCTGCGGTTAAAGAACTGACCCCAGCCTGAAAGGACTAGACTTCGAATACAGGCTGCCTCCGCTGTCTTCATTATTTCTTGGGCAAAAAAATCAAGGTCTAAAAAGCTCACAGTTATCTCGCAATCCACAATGGCTACATAATAGGGGCTAAAATCTATGCCGTGATCGTAGGTTACCTTAATGATCTTCTCTTTATCAATGATCTTAGCATAAACTTCACTCGCAACAGAATCTTTCACAAAAACACCGTCCTTGCTTTCCGATAAAAAATGTTTAAAACTCGTTGTGGAGCGCTCAAGTGCTTTTTTTCGCGCATCAATGATGGCATTTTGCAATGCTGTTTCTTTTGTTCTGCCCTTTCCTATACCATCACTTACCCTCACTTTCTTTTTCGTGGAGTAAAATTCTTCTTCAATCCCTAAATCTTGGTAGCCAAGAAGGCAAAGAGGAAAAAGTACATAAAATAGGATTGCCACTAGCCTCAGAATTTTCTTTCTCTGGCATGACATTCTCACCCCCATATTTTGGAAAGAGCTATCTGGAAGAAAATAAAGTCAATTTTAACCCCCCTTTCTGTCATGGGCTGGTATTCAAAAACCGGCTCAAAACGGTAGGCGCGGCGCAAATTTTCTAGACCTTGTTTACCTAAAAAGCGGGAGCTCGCTGCCTCAGATACATTGAAACTCCAGAAGATAATGGCTGGTAGTTGAAAGTTCCAGAAAGCGTTTTCTCGGTCTTGTGCGGTCCGTGCAGAGCGCATAGCATCAATAAATAATACATAGAAGGTCCAAAAAGCCGTTCCATAAAGGATGCTCGTCGTATACTGGTTGTTATAAAGCTGACCCCAACCAGGTATCGCCATAGAGCGAAAAGCGGCACCCTGCACCGTTTTTTCATAGTCATAGACAAAGCGGGGTACATCGAGGTATTCCATAGTCACATCCATTTTTACTTCTGTAAGCAAAGTTCCCTGTTTACTCCTATAAAAGCGGTGGCTATTCACCTGTAGGTCAATAACCTGTAAATGGGCACTCTTGCGAATCCACACCTCGGAGAGTACGTTATCTTGGGCCATGGAATATCCTTTTAGAGTTACCTCACCTTGAGCAATAGCCTTTTTCATACCATTTTTTATGGCATCATTAAAAGACTCCACGGGATCGTTGCTTTCACTTTCCCCCACGGCATCGGCTATGGTAAGCTTAAAGACATTTGTATACTCACCTGCGAATAGAAAATTCTGCCACAAGAAAAGCGTTACGAACCTTACTGCCCGAAGCCTCATATCACCACCTTATCGGAGCATACATATATCCTATGCGGTACTCTCTTTCCCAATTACTCTGACCAGGATGGGCTAGGAAGAGGGTTGACCAGGTGAACCCAAAAAACTCAAGCCCCACTTGCCCATACAGACCCCAGCGATCATAACTCGTCTGGGTAAGTCTTAAAAGCATCCCCCCACCATAATGGATTTTAAATAGCCAGGGAAGGTAGGTGCGGATGTAAAGACCTGGGTAAGTAGAAAGCACTCCGCGCGAACGGTAGGGATAGACACCACCTGACATTTCCCGAGAATAGTCGATGTCAATATAGTAGTATAGGAATTTATGCCCGGTCCACATCCAGCTCATTTCTTGGTGGATGAAAAGCCCGAGACCAAAGCCCATCGATCGGTACCAAGGAACATGGTCGCGATCATCCACTCCCCGGCTGTTAAAGTTGAGATAGGCTATGGGTATATATTTAACGGGCTGGCGGTGGAATTCCGTTGGACCACCATGTTTTGGCTGTTCAACCACAGGTTGAGGAGAGCGACATGCCAAAACCAAAATACCCCATAACCACAGTGCATTTTTATATTTAAAGCAAGCACCCTTCATTTCAGCGCCCACTCATAAAGTCAAAAGAATATTTTAGACCAAAGGCCATCGAGGGACCAGCAGGAAAACGATAGCGGCCTTGGGCATTATTTATAAGGTGGCGAAAGCTATAGAATACCCGAAAGTGATCTGACCAAAACAGGCTCATCCCCACTGTCCAATGGTAAGAATAGGCCTGGGGGAGAAGAGGCATAATACCACTACCAAGATAGACTGTGGCTTTGTCCGTACGCAAAAAATGAAAGTATGCAGAAAAGGACATAAACCAAAAGCGATAATCCGAGGTGACAAGAGGTGCTTTTACAGGATCTGGGCCCTGCTCTTCGGCATCATCTTCTGATTCTCCCTTGAAGAGTTTACTTGCAAAAAAAAATTCCATTTCTGCATCAAATCTTCGGTCTGAGCTAAAAAGACCAAAGCCATAAAAATTGGTATTCTCGGCATTCATATACTCTAATTTAAAACCATTAAACTCTCGACCGTAAAGCTTTTGGCCGAGGCCTATCCCCATGATGGCTAGCAATACAAAGACTCTTTTAGCCAAGTTACCCCCTATCGATCTCCCAAATTGGTATCTAATAGAGAAGATGTCTGTAGAGCAAAGTCTTTTACAACATTTTCTCTAAGAACCTCAAATCGCTCATAGGTATTCCAATACTCGCTTAAAGCAGAAATCTCCTTGTCATTGGCGCGAAAATATACCAGCCGAGCCTTTAGGTGAGTTTCTCTGTGGTCAATTTCAAGGGCCGGTAAGAGCAGAAGGTCGGCACTGTGAAACTTGCAGAGCCGATTGAGATACTGGATATCATTCTCGCCCGCCTCGCGGCGCGGTGAGTTCTTAACCCGCCACTCAGACACCAATAGCAGTGCTTCTTGTTTTAAAGCAAACTCAAGTATAGAGGCTCGCAGGTTGGTACTAAAGGTATTGGGGAAGGGTTCGCTTGTCGTATAATATTCAGCAAAGGGGAAAACAGCGATGCGGAACCTTTTTGCTACTGCTTTCTTCCCCTCTTCCTTTTCCGGAACTTCGGGAAGAGGGCGATCATCTTTAGGTCTTATTGCATTGGGATCATAGTCATCACTTTGGGGTATATTCGTTGCCTCCCATATATCATCGATAATTTCCTCTGGCTGTATTTCTCGGGCAAAACGATAGGCACTCACATAACGGTCTGTAATGGCTACGGGCACTACCCGAGTTTTTCCGTAATAATCGGTATATCTCTTTATATTTTCAAAGCTCTGGTGGATCGCAAAACTATGGTAGGTCTCTCTTAGACCCGAAATAGCGGCCAGATTTTCCATATTGGCCGTGGCGCGGTAAGCAGCATTTTCAAAGTAAACCTGGCCTGCATATTCAAGAGATACCTTGGAGCTACCCACAGATTCCCCAAGCCCTAATCCCCAATAGGCTCCCTTAATAGCTCCCTGACGACTCATGCCCAGCCGTAGGGCCAAAAAGTAAAAAGGCCAATATTCCATCCCCCACCGAAACATGGCGGGTAGATGGGGAGAGAGAGAAATATCCCCATTTAGCATAAAGCGATAGCGGTAGTAGAGGCTTATACCGCTCACATATTCAGGATGGTAGTCACGTTGCACTTCATTTCTCATACCAAAACGCGGGTGTAGGTTGCGCACCGCAAAGCCTGCCGAGACACGGGGTAGATAGAAAAAAAACCCTTTTAAATCAGAGAGGTCATAGGTAGCTAAAATCCCAAGGTCTAAAAAAATCCCCCGACGGCTTCGTGGATAAAAGATCTGTGAATCATCGCGCTCTGCAGAAGGTGGGAAATCTGCCCCAAAAAATTTTAGACCACCCCCAACGTGGATATAGCGGCCCTTTAGCGGCGCGGCATAAGCAAGACCTGTGTGGTAGCTGTATTTGTTGCGGTCAGGATGGCTGTGTTCGCCGTGGCGAACCTGAGCATTGTCTCTTACCGTAAGCCATTGCCCATAAAAACCTAAATTTCCATAAGGTAGAGGTGCACTTAAAGCTAGGGAATTGGCCTGTACATGCTTGGGTAATTCATGGGAACTTAAAGCCCATTCCCAATAACCCATAAGCGAAAGCCCAGCTGGATTATAACGTAAAGCCGAGAGATCGTCGGGGCGAGCGGTAATGGCGCCTCCCATGCCTAGGGCGCGCACCCCCATGGGTGCCATAAGAGCACTACTTGCAGAGAGCACCCCCACCGACGAGCCATCGGCACTTTGGGCTAAACCCTGCGAGGTATAGACCAAGAAAAATATTGAGACAATGAGGGCCGCAAGAGTTCGAAATGCATAACTAGGCATATAATTTTCTGCGGCTCTTTGGGAGGCGCAGCCTCTTGCATACAGTTTTTCATAAATAGGAGAGCAACCACTTTTTCATTGACCGGCCTGTTCCCAAGAGGGGAATTCCCCTGTGATCCGATTTTCCCATCTCAGCAAAGTATTTCCCGTAAAAAAACACAAGGTTCATGCTCTTTATGAAGTAAGCTTTGATGTCCCTTTAGGTAAGGTAACGGCGCTTGTGGGAGAAAGTGGCAGCGGCAAAAGCACTCTGGCTCGTATTTTCTTAGGCCTATACAGACCAACAGCAGGATACTTTGCTTATAACGAACTCATGAGTCCCTACATGACAGCCAAGGATTGGCGAAGACTAAGACGTAGGGTAGCCATGGTTTTTCAGGACCCCTATAATTCTCTAAATCCACGGCTCAACGTAGAAGAAATTGTGCGCGAGGGACTTGAGATCCACCGTCAAGAATTTCAGTTAAAGAAAAAGGAAATGCGGGAAAGAGTTGTTGCTGTACTGGAAAAAGTAGGGCTTAGCAGCGAAGCTCTTGGAAAATACCCCCATGAATTTAGTGGTGGACAACGACAGCGAATTGGTCTTGCCCGAGCCCTTATTTTAAAACCGGAAGTATTAGTTCTCGATGAGCCTTTGAGTGCTCTTGACGTGTCTATTCAAGCTCAAATTTTAAATCTCTTGCAAGTACTCAAAGACGAAGAGCAGTTAACCTATCTATTTATTACTCATGATCTATCTGTTGTCGAATATCTAGCCGACTATGTAGCCGTGCTTTATGCAGGCAGGCTACTGGAATACCGCAAGGCCCGTGACTTTTTTCTCTCACCCCGCCATCCCTATAGTCTTAGTTTGCTTGAGGCAATTCCTTCGGTAGAAAAATTGGGTCAGCCTTTCCCAGCAGTAAGGGGGGAAGCCCCATCTCCCTTGGAGATAGCGGCAGGATGTCCCTTTGCTAGCCGCTGCAGCCGCAAGCTCAATATCTGTGAGAAAGAATTCCCACAAAAGGAAACGACAAAAGATGGCTTTTATTTTTGTCACAACCCGCTTTAATTTATTTTGCTAGCGCCTTGCGCTTGTTTTTCTCATAGCTAAGCACATGCTCCACTAACCGCTGGCCCGAGAAAAATTCTATATCACGGTTTTTCTTTAGGGATTCCTCTGCCGCAAGAGTGAGTTGAGCATTAGACAAAATAAAGCCTTTCTGACAAGAGAGAGTACCCATGCGGTTGCGGTAATTTGCAAGAAAAATATCGCTTAGCTGGGTTTGGTCTCGAAAACGTCGCAAGGAAAAAAGTGCTTTTTGTGATGGCTGTCCCTTATGCGCTGCCGTAAAATCAAGGGCTTCACTTTCCGAAAGAGCCTCTTGTTGTAAGATGCGGTAGCCAAGACTTTCTGCCACTTGTCTTATAAAAAGGGGCAATTCATCACGGGAATAAGACATAAAGCGGCTCATGGCCCATTCAGGTGTAGGGATAGCGTAATCTCCCTTTAAAGAGACCCCACCGTCACGGATCTCAAAATATTTTGAAAAATCTATCCTAACTTCTTGAAAAATTCCGGACTCAGAATAAAATAGGTTGGCAGGCAAAAGATTTTGAAATGTCTCTTCAAAAAGCTTCTCAAAAGGGATAGCATTTTCCAAGGGGGGATGTAGGTCGATGTAATCAATATAATAGCGGATTTTATCAAGTTGCGCATAACTAGTACGCAAGGAAGATAGTTCCTCATATAAATGGGCTGCTTTTTGAAAATTCTGCTCTTGTAGGTAAAATAACAGGGCAAAGTATTTAAATTCTACTAGATAGTCTTCAGGTAGATGATGCTCTGCCACTAGTCTTTCTAAGAACTGACATGCTTCTGTGTAGGCTTTTTGTTTTATGCAGGCATTGACATAAATGCGACCAAGCCATACTTTTTTCATTTCATCTATAGTTTTTGGCAAAAGATCTAGAATCTTTTTTTTTGCTTCACTGAAGTGGCTTTTACCTGACATAAGCACAAAAAGATAAGCGTACGCATCTTCGTCAGGATATCGGCTCATAAGCTCAGAAATAACTTCAAAGGCCTTTGCCTCCCTACCTGCTTCATAAAGAACTGCCGCGTATACTTTGAGAAATTCTCCATCAAAAACTTTCTGGGCATATGCCCTATCCATAAAATGCAGGGCAATCTCAAGCTCGTGAGCACGACCCGCCCAGAGACCAAGTTCCCGCAAGGCTTCACTATCTTCCGGTACCACTTGCAGCAGATTTAGGTAGGCCTCAAAGGCACTTTCTTCATCTTCACACAGCTTTGTGTAAAAGGCAATCTTACGGTAAAGTTCAGGAATACCTAAAGCAGAGGGGTACTTTCCAAGTCTGCGGATTTCATGCAAGGTTTCAAGTGCTTCCTTTGGTTGTTGCAATTCTTCAAAACAGCGCAATCTTTGGTAGTACAGCTGGGGGTCACCTATGCTTCTTATTTTTTCAAGATCCAAAAGCTGCAAGGCCTCTTGGTAGCGTCCCTGGGCCAAAAGCTCTTGTACTTTTTCTGAAAGTCCGGGATCTGATTGTAAAAAAAAATAAACCAGAAGAAAAAATAAAACCAAACCCACACCAGCTATGAGATAAAGCATGAGTGTAATAAGCCTAATTTGTGACTAGGCGACTCGTCAAAATCAAACAGAAAAGCATTTATTTTTTAGCTACTTTGTAGCTATAGCTTATCTTTGAAGTTTTTTCCAAAATTTTTGCTACCGAGCAGTACTTCTCGATGGAAAGGGAAATGGCCCGCATGAGCTTTTCCTCCTCGATATCCCCCTTAAGTTCAAAATGAATGTGGATGTTGCGAAATAAATTCGCTTCCTTGCCCGTTTCTCTCTCCGCATCAACAATAACCCGATAACTTTCAATGCGCTGCCGTTGCTTTTGCAAGATATGTACCACATCCACGCTGCTGCAACCTGCAAGGGCCGCCAAAATCATTTCCATGGGGCGCATTCCCCGATTTCGGCCTCCCATTTCTGGTGAGGCATCCATGTGCACTTCTTGCCCGCTTTCATTATAAGCAACAAAGTGGAATGGTTCCTCAATACGAGTCAATTCCACGCGCATCTAGTATCTTGGAATCTGGGGATCTATTTCCTTTGACCAGGCGAGCAGACCACCTGCCATGTTATAAAGATTGTCAAAGCCATATTCTTGTTGCAACTTTTCTACTACCCAGGCACTGCGCTGCCCACTTCGGCAGTAAAAGACTACCATTTTGTTACGGGGGATTTTGTCTACCTTATGGAAAACTTCCCTCATGGGTATAAGCTCCCCTCCAATATGGGTTATTTCTCGTTCATTTGGTTCGCGCACATCTATTAATAAAAAGTCTTCCCCCCTATCGAGCAATTTCTTGACCTCCCGTACATGGATTTCCCTCACCATATGGTAATTATAATTGAAGTGCAGGCAGAAAGCCATTAAAAAAGGGCCACCACGGCAGCTCCTAAGCCAGCCTGCCATAAGCTCTTGGGCCTACTTTGGAGAAAAAGCAGCGAAAACTGTGTGTCAAGGGACAAGAAATGGTTAAGCTTATAGCGCAAACCCAAAGAAGGTCCCCCATATTCATCAAAAAAATACCTCGACCCATGGGACATCTGTACACCATACCACCCAAGGGCCAACCGCCCTACTAGGGAAAAGTCTTTTCTGAGTGGGTAAAGATAACCTCCCGTAAGAGCTAGGTATTCCATAAACAAACCCTGCCTGGCACCCTCAAATTCCTGCCGTATATGTGACCCAAAAAGACGGTATTCTACACCTAAAAGAATGTTTTTTAGAAAAAGCTTTTCCACAAAAAGTTTTAGCCAAAGGCTATTTGGGATAAGCTTTTGTAGCTCTCCTAGTATAGCTGCATAGCTTACCTCAAGCCCCGCGAAAAGACCCCAAGGGATACGTGGGCTTTTTTGCTCCTTTGCCAATGAATCTGTTGTAATTTTGTGCTTGTGTGGACCATCCTTTCTTTCAGCCTGCGCCTCCTGTGCCAGTTTTGCCATAGCTCTTACCACTTCACTTGCCACACGATCAACGGCCTCAAAAAGGCTGTCATCGACGGGACTTGAAGTACTATTTAAAGCCAGGAAGCGATCTTCCGCCGCTACATAGATGAAGGGATGTATGTTGAGCACATTTTTTTCTTGCGCATAGGTAAAGTACCCATAAACTACGACATCACTGCGCGTTGCTTGAGCTAGCGACCTAATTTCTTGTTCTGAGAGATTTCTTGTGATAGGTAATCGCCCCTGAAACCTATCGATGA
Source organism: Leptospiraceae bacterium (assembly GCA_025055765.1). Lineage (GTDB taxonomy): Bacteria > Spirochaetota > Leptospiria > Turneriellales > Turneriellaceae > JANWWS01. Next base: position 72,295 of record JANWWS010000012.1, read on the forward strand.
GCTCGGGGTTAACTCTTGTATATTCAAATTTCTTTTGCAGGGAGCTATCGATGGCATCCCGCAACGTCTTGGGCATATAGCCAAAGAGTCTAGTACCCGTGGTATCGCTAAATTTTAGGATGCCCACTCGTGCTAACTCTTCCTGGGCATGCACATGGGATCTCCAAGTCTGGAAAAAAAGGAATATTAGGAAAAATTTTCTGGGCCTCTTGATATTCATTTATGAAAAATTTCCTAATGCTTGACCCTGTCAAACCTTTTCTAAGCATAATGATATTACCGATAAATTTTTAGTGAAAAAAGGATTTCTTCTTGAAAAAGCATGGGAGATTTTAGACGGGCCACAGCGCGATGATAGCTAGCCTCCAGAGCAAGATTTCTCTGAAGAGCCAAGTTAACCTGAGACAAAAATTCTAAAAAAATTTTCTCCTTTGCGCGGAAGTAGTATCGGCTGCTTAGCTGCCATAGAAAGCTAAGACGAGTAGCGATGCGAGCCAAGATGCCAGCTAACACTCCCACAGAAGGGTCCCAAAAGTGAGCAATTGCGGCGCTTAACTCGCTGCGAATAACAGGTAAGAGGAAAAGGGTAAAAGGTTTTTCTCCGTAACTGGCACCTGCGCCTAGTTGACCCACAAAAGCAACTTTATCATGGAACTTGTCTTCTTGATAGCGCCTTTGTAGAGACTCTAGAGAAAAAAGAAGTCCCCAAGAGGGTTTCAGGTAATAGGCTCTCATGGGAGAAAGAGAAAACACCTCCGCTAAGATAAGTTTTTCAAAATAGGGGTAGATCCGCTCTGTGGGGAAAAAACGCAAATTTAGAGCAAACATACTAATAGCAGCGTAGGGAGAATAACCAAAGGGTGGATCTACAAGTTCCCGTAAGGCAGGGCGAAACAGGACATCAAATCCCTGAACCTGGCTATGGTATAGGTAAGAAAGCCTCCATGTCGTTGAGTCATGGCCCAGGCTAGGATCCTCTCCTTCCTCAGGTTCCTGATTCTCTCTTTTAATCTTAAGGCGAGATCTTTCCTTTAACAAAATTTCGTAATTTTTCTTCTTCGCTGGATCAATTTCCTTTTCGCCGTAATAGCGAAAGAAATAGTCATCCATAAGTGTATCTATGAGAGCAATTCGGGACTCAAGTGGGATATCCTCTGGAGGCAGACTGTAAGTGGGATAGAGCTTGAAGTAAAGTTTTCTTTCTTTTTCGCTGAGTTTTTCAATTCTCGAACGCAGTCGCCCAAACGCAGAAAGACGCAGCCGAGGTTTTTCACGCAAAAGTTTGTTTTGGCGCACCGCTACCTTAACGGTATCTAGAGGCTGGACCGACAGGATATAGTAGTCGGAGAGGTTCAAGCTTGGACGCGCCACCTCCAGTAAGGTTAAAATCTGGTAGGAACAATTTTCGTCAAAGTAATAATAATTAAAATGTGTCGAGCCTAGCTCCCAACTATGGCGCACCATCCGTTCAATTTCTTCCTGATTTAGATTTAGTGGGTATTCCCAAATATCCCGGTTTTCCCAATCATTGTACTCATTTACTTTAAAGTAATACGGGAACAAAGTATAAACACCCGGAAATCCCCCAAAGACCCCATAGATCCCGTAGAGAATAGCATTGTCGGTGGTGGCATTGGCGGCAAAGTTTAGGCCAAAATCCAAGAGTTCATCATCTCCACGAGAACCTTGACGGTTCCATTTGAGAAATGTATGACCAAAAAGAGAGGCCGGATTATTTATGTAAAATGACGCAAAGATGAGGGAAACACTTTCGATGCGCACTTTTTCTCGCCATTCATCATAAAGAGGGCACCTCACAGGAGGAAGGCTTTCTTCTACGATACCCAATTCTTTTTTGAGAAAATAAAACCTCTCTGGGAAGCGGCAGCGGGGGTGTTGGGCCCCTTCATGGCGAATATTTCCAAAGATAACCCCAAACAAGGTAGCCTCAAGTTCTTTCTGGGGGTCGTATTTCCCACCTGGTGCTAGAAAAAAGAGATCGCCATCCGCCTCACTCTTGTAAGTACCCCATATGGTTTTTTTGTAATGGCCTAGCCTAAGCCAATAGGGATGAGCCCCTAAGTTTTTCTCCCGGCTTTTGGTTAAAAGAACTCGATAAAGTTCATAATAACTAGCCTGTGCAAAAAACCCTTTATTTAACTGATAGAGTAGTATTAAGGAAAAAAGCTTAAGTAAGCTACGTGTCAGTGGGAATACGAGAGAGGGAGGGCATCCCCTCCCTTTAGCTTAGTTCAGGTATGTGCAGCTTTGGGATAGAACCCCATCACGGCGGGCAAGGTTACTTAGTCGCTCAACGACTTGAACCCCGTTTGCACTGCCTTCAAAGAGAAGCTCATAATGCCCCTGCGCAAAGTCGGCAAAATATTGAGAGCTCTCACCATAGCAGCCAAAAAGTGAGGCAAAATTTCTAAGTTTTTCACCCTCACCCCGAGCGATATCTTGCTTTAGACTTTCATAGTTGGCCTCGGCATAACGGTTTTGTTCTGCCTTGGCAGAAGCAAAGATACCACGGCAATTTGAGGTGCCTGAGGTAATGCCGAATAGCTGGCTATAAAAGGTTGCATTTGTGGTTACAGCAAGTATCTGCACAGCCCCTGGTTTATTCCCAAAAATCACAGATCCCAGACCACAGCCCGCATCGCCATAGCCTTGGGCAGAAAGTCCTACCACAGGTAGGGCTATACTTATCATGGTCAAAATTAATTTTCTCATGCGCATTTCCTCCTGGGAAAAGTTTTTGCCACAACCAAATTGTGGCGTGTACATTTTGGGAATGTTAAATTTGCCGTCAAGAGGGAATACCTCGTTTTCCGGCGAAATATTTCCTTGGCAAAATACCGCTTAGGCTAAATTACCCCCCTATGCAAATTTTACACACGGTACGGCAACTTCAGAGCTATTGCCACGGCAAAGATATTGCCTTTATACCCACCATGGGTTATCTTCACGAGGGTCATCTTTCGCTTGTACGTCAAGCGGCGCACCTAAACAGTGAGATTTTGGTCTCTATTTTTGTGAATCCACTACAGTTTCACGACCCAACGGATTACGAAAAATACCCTCGCAATAGCGAGCACGACCTGGCCTTACTCTCTCGAGAGAGAGTAGGAGCCGTATTTCTACCCACGGTTCAAGAAATCTACCCTAGGGGTTACCCTAAAATAAGACTATGGCATCCCCTCATGGCTGAGCTGTGTGGAAAATATCGCCCCGGACATTTTGAAGGGGTCTTGTATATTGTACATAATCTCTTCATGTGGGTTAGACCTCGCTACGCCCTCTTTGGTAAAAAGGACTACCAGCAGCTTAGGCTCATTCAAGCTATGAATGAGGAACTCTCCCTTGGGGTACAAATCATACCCTGTGCCACGGTACGCGACAAGGATGGTCTTGCCATGAGTAGCCGCAATGCCCGCCTAACACAGGAGGGCCGAAAATTGGCACGAATCATCCCACTTGCTCTCCACGGAGCAGCAAAGCTTGCTCAAGAAGGTGCTTCGGCAGATGCGATCGCTCATTTCTTTTCTGAAAAATTGTCATCCTTTCGTTGGGATTACGCAGGTGCTTTTGACCCCCACACTCTCTCCCCCCTACGAGACAAAAACAGCTGCCAGAATGCCCTCTTAGCTTTAGCCGTATATATCGAAGGAGTTCGTTTAATCGACAATGTACTTACCAATGATAAGGAGGCTTTAAATTTATTGGAAAAGCTTGTTGGTGAGTAGCAAAAAGATTTCCCTCCATACCGTCATTGAGATGGTTCTAACTTGCCTAACAATTGCGCTTAAGGCTTTCTATTTCCTTTATGGTGTGTGGCCAACCAATGGTTTAGCAGCGCCCTTGACTCTTTTTGATGATTTTCAGGAGGCTCATCTAGGTCCCTACATAGAGTATTTAGAAGATAAAGAACACCGCCTCTCCTTTCAGGATTTGGATTCCCCTGGTTTGCGCCATCAATTTGAAAAAACAGAGCTTAAAGATCTTTATCTTGGCTATAGCTCCTCTGCGTTTTGGATAAAGTTACCTATACACTCTTTTTTAAGCAGGCGAGAAACATTCTTGCTCGAGATTGCCTGGCCAGGTTTGGAATACTTGGAGCTCTATGATAGTTCCCGCAAGTACGCACCACCCCTTCTACAGGGGATGAACCGTGCTCCTGGCGAGAAATCCTTCCTTCACCGAAATCATGTATTTGAACTTGAATTCGCACCGGGGGAGAAAAAAACCATCTATTTGCGCCTTGCCTCGCGCGGCCTGCTTTTGGCTCCTCTTTGGCTTTATTCCCGTAATGCTTTTCAAGAGAAAGATAGGTGGCAGCAATTTCTTTTTGGCATGTTCGTCTGCCTGTTTCTGGTCGCTGCCTTTTTCCACATACTGATGTATCTTGCAGTTAAAGAAAGACTCTATGCATATCTCACCTTTTTTATCTTATCTTTAGGTTTCTTCTTGGCTATGCAATATGGAATTATCCCTGAAATTTTGGCAAAAAAAGGGATGAGTACATCCTCGGCTATTTATGCTGCCTCCTTTTCTCTTGTGTTAGCTTCCATAGCTCTTTTCTTAAGTAAATATTTTGCCAGCCATGAGGAGCAAAAAGCTAGCTGGCTTTCTATTTTTGCCTTTGCTTCTCTTCTCATAGCCATAGTACAAATGCTATTTCCTCGCCTTTTACCTAGAGCTACCAATGTGGCTTTATTAGGTGCTCTTCTGTTCTTGTCCATTTTCTATCTCTTGCAAAGAGGAATTTCTCGCTTTTACGAACTTTCACCCCTTATTCTGGGAGCATTTCTTGCCTTTCTGGCTATATTAGGTTTTTTACCACATCAGGCCCTTGCTTTAAAAATATCCCAAATCCTGGGCTTTGCTGGCATAGTCGCTGTAAACTTTAAACTCTCCTGGCAGGTACGCCAAAGAAGGCTTGAGCATCAGCGGGAATCTCTTACTTTGGCGCGAATCTATACTGACTTTGCCATTGCCCGACATATTCAAGAAAATATATTGCCCAAGACTCTTCCTGAGAGTCCTTATTTTGCACTAGAGGCTCTTTATTTGCCAAAATACGACCTCGGGGGAGATTTTTATGATTACCAAATACTTGGGCAGGGTGAACTCAGTGTTCTTATAGCCGATGCCACAGGCCATGGGGTAGGAGCTGCTCTACTTACAGCCATGCTCAAAGTTGCCTATGCTACAGAAACAGCTAAATTAAGAAGGCCCAGTGAACTTCTCGTGGCCTTAGATACAAAACTTCAAGTACGCTTAGGCGATCATTTTATTACGGCACTTGCGCTCTATCTTGATGTAACAGCAGGAGAGCTGCATTACGCTCATGCAGGCCATCCCCCTCTTTTGCATTACCAGAGGGAAAACCATGTGGTGATAGAACTCAAAAGTCCAGGCACAGCTATTGGCTTTATGGATTACGGAAAACCATTGGCTTACATTCAAAAAATCCAAAAGGGGGATCGTCTACTGCTGTTCACAGATGGCCTAACCGATCTCATAAACCCTCAGCAAGAACTGTTCTCTCTAGAGCGCGTCAAGGATTTATTTCTACGTCACGGTGACAAATCTCTCTCAGAATTAAAAGGCATATTTTTGCGAGAAATTGCGCACTATAAGGGCAGTTTTGAAGTAAGCGATGATCTTACTTTGATATTAATAGAGGTGCGCGCATAATCTTTTGCGGAAAAAAGAGTTGTCTCTCTATTTCTCGTAGGAACCCTGGTAGGGGAAGGTAGCATGATTGTTGTTGAAACCTTAGCTCATATCAATATCCCCGCTGTCGACATTAAAAAATCCCTTGATTTTTACACCTTATTCCTCGACTTTGAAGAAGTAGAGCAGAGCCAAGACGAAGCTGTGGTAAGCTTTAATTCCGTCAATTTACGGCTTTATCGAAATGATAAATGGAAACCCGCTGCCTACCCCGTGCTCTCCTTCATTTTAGACGTGGATGACTTCACAGAAGCCTTGCAGGAAATAGAGTCCCGCGAAATCCCCATTGTCACAGGACCCTTTGAAATAGAGGGGGGGGAGTCCGTATATATCCAGGACCCGGCAGGCAACCTCATTGAGCTTTTTTACCAAGAGTGAGCGTCATCCGTCTGTTCTTAGTTGCCGTACATATTTTTTCGGCAACAAGCTGGCTTCTTCTCCTGCTTCTTTGGGTGCTTGTAATTCTGCCACGCTGGCAAAAATACCGGGACTACATGTATTTTGAGAACTTTTTAAATGAACTTTTCTCTGCATTTTGGCGCTACCTCAATATATGCCTTACCCTGACTTTCTTTTCTGGTGCGACACTCATGGGTTTCTCCGGCAAAAACGCGTGGGAAGGTTACTTTGGTATCTTTTTTTCCGCTAAAATGCTTTTGCTCGCAGCTCTCTTCTTTCTCATTTGGCCCTACCTAAGACCCGTCGGGGATTTCTCAGACATAGGTCGTTTTTACCGCAGCCGCCTCTACCGCTATTTTTTATTTCTCACAGCCGCTCTCTTAATAACCTTATCTGTGAGTTTACGAATCTACTAAATTCCATTCTTATATGGACCTGCGGCTATTTCATCATAGCCTGGAAGTAGAAGAGAGCAAAGAGGCGCTTTATGTTATATCCCCAAACGGACCAGTAAAACTCTTTAGTCAAAAGGGTAGGGAGAGGGATATAAAGTTTGTTCGCTCCCTGCAAAAGCCATCCTCTTGGCTTCTTTTTGTCTCCCCAAAACCAAGCTGGTTTCCTTTTATGGAGGAGGTCATTTGGCTTGAGCCTTCAGGTAGACCTGCCTTCGGAGAGAATCATATCACAACCAAGGAGGCCTGGCGTTTTTTTTTACAAAATCTGACGGGTACGGAAAGCTTTATCCTAAAGGTCCATCCCCGGCTACCCGGTGGGGAAGAATGGTTCAAGCTTTTGCGACAAGATCTCGAAGAGGCAGGGCGAAGGCTTAAGACAATTCGCTATTTTGAAAAATTATGGAGCTGGAATTTTCGCCAAAACCTCAGTGTATGGCTTAAAACCCCTGACTTTCATACAGCTAACCTTAGCCCCCCCTCGGTAATTGTACTCGGCGGTCCTCAGGTGGACTTCTTTTGGGACTTTCTGCGAGGCGCTAAAGTCATATGGGCCGCTGACACAGCTCTTATGCCGCTTTTGTACCATGAGTTAATCCCCCATCTTATAGGAAGCATAGATGCGAAACCCGCAAGCGCGGAACATTTTTCCTTGCTTTTCCGCAAAAGAGAAGTAAACCACTGGCTTAGACAAAGTTACCTTTTACTTGATCCCTTAAGCTTTCCTCTTCTTTTTCGTCTTAAAACATTTTATAAAATTACCTATCGCAACTCCCACCCTCTTGTGCAAGAAGTAAGCTCTGCCCATCAAGAACTCTTTAATCCCAAGGGCGACATTGGGGGACTCCTCACTGCTCTCTACAAAGCTCTCTTCCCAGGCCAAGAGTTACCACCTATTTTGGGGGGAGAGCTCGCCGCCTTTCACGGGATCTCCCACATAAGGGGATCCGGCTATATGACTTATCAGCTAAGCCGCCAAAACCGTTACCAAACATACGAGGGCTATAGCTATTTCTTGAGCCGGCGTTACTCCCGCAAAAATGAAAACTGAGAGCGACGCAACATTTGAATTCTTTCTTTTACTAGATTGGCAATGGCATCTGGCAGAGTCGGCACAGCTAAGGGCTTGTCAGGAGGGCTCACTTCGCGAAAGACACTTTCGGTAAAATACTCCAAGAAAGTTTCTTGGCTAACCGAGCCATAAATTTTATTATAAAGATAAGTGCCACGGTAAAGCTCCCTTTGCATGGCGTAAAAAAGCACACGGGAGATGAGGCCATAAACAAAAAGCCAGGTGTGCTTTACAGCAAAAATACCCTGTTCGTTTCCCTTTCTTATGATCTCTTCAAGCAAGGCAAGGCGCGGAGCAATAAATTTCTCTGTAAAATAACGTAGTTTTGAGTGATCCTCTGCATTTTCCCAAGCCATGAGGCGGTAAAAGTCTTTTTCCTCAGGTATATCTCTTTCTAGGTGAAGCCCTGTGAGTACCTCAAGTACCACATAGAGCTGCTGGGGAATGGTGAGCTTCCATTTAAGAAATTCCTCGGCAAATTCATCGAGATCTCGAAAAGCAAAGGCATGTTCTAAAACGGTTTGATAAAGCTCGCTCTTACTGCCAAAATAGTAATGCAACATTGCCTTGTTAGTTCGAGCTTTGCGCGCAATGGCTTCCATCCGTGCACCAGAATAGCCATAGCGTGCAAATTCATGAAAGGCAGAGCGCAAAAGTCTTGTCCGAGTAAGTTCAGCATGGCGCTGACGAGGCAGCTTTTTTTCCATAGCCAATGCGGGAATTTCATTATATGATTAGTCAAGATTTTTACCTAACCTATAACACTTTATAGATTGCTTGCCACGAAGTAGCTTGGGCAAAAAAGAGCCTATGGTCAAACGAATGGTACGCCAGTTACCCTTTAGTGAGGAACATGAGATGTTCCGCTCGATGGTCCAAGATTTTTTAAAGAAAGAAGTTATTCCCTACCATACCCAGTGGGAAGAAGAAGGTATTGTACCAAGAGAGGTATGGGAGAAGGCGGGGGAGCTTGGCATGATTTGCCCAAATTTTCCCGAAGAGTACGGAGGGCTTGGTACAGATTTTCTCTATAATATTATTGTCATTGAAGAACTCGCCAAAGCCATGGCATCTGGCTTTTTCATTTCCTTACATGCGGATGTCGTAGCTCCTTATATTTTACATTATGGCAATGAAGAGCAAAAGCGGCGTTGGCTGCCAGACATTATTAAAGGCAAAAAAATCCTAGCTATTGCCATGACAGAACCAGGGGCGGGAAGTGACCTTGCCTCACTTTCTACAAAAGCAGAAGACAAAGGTGACTATTTTTTGCTCAACGGTCAAAAGACTTTTATTTCCAATGGCTATCTCGCTGATCTGGTAGTAGTGGCGGCACGCACAGGTGAGGGCCAGGGGGGCATTTCTCTTCTTGTAGTTGAGAGGGGAATGGAAGGTTTTGAGCGGGGTCGCAAGTTAAAGAAAGTAGGGCTACATGCCCAGGATACAGCTGAGCTTATCTTTAGCGATGTAAAGGTGCCCAAGGAAAATCTTCTTGGAAAATTAAATCAAGGATTTCGTTATTTAATGCAATCCTTGGCCCAAGAAAGACTCGTGTTGGCTGTGTCGAATATGACCTCTGCAGAAAAGGTGCTTGACATTACCGTCGAATATGTCACCCAGAGAAAGGCCTTTGGGCGAAAAATAAGTGATTTTCAAAACACCCGACATAAACTTGTTGACATGTATGTAGAGCAAGAGTGCACACGTGCTTTTTTAGATCGGGTAATTTTAGCTCACATGCGAGGAGAGAAAACAACGGTTGAGGCAAGTATGGTCAAGCTTCAATGCTCTGAAATGCTGAAACGCCATGTAGATACTTGCCTGCAGTTTTTTGGCGGCTATGGTTACATGTTAGAATATCCCATAGCAAAGGCTTATCTCGACGCCCGAGTACAGACCATCTATGCAGGGACATCTGAAATTATGAAAGAAATTATCACCCGCAACTTAGGCATATAGGTAAAAGCCATGGCTCTTCTCTCACAAGAACAATTACAAGAAGCTTTGCTAAATTTAAGGGGATGGAACGTCAAAGAAGGAGCTCTATTTAAAAGTTTTACATTTGCTGATTTTCAAGAGGCATTTTCTTTTATGACCCAAGTTGCCTTAGCAGCTGAAAAAATGAATCATCATCCTGATTGGCAAAATAGTTACAATCGAGTAGAAATTTATCTCAAAAGCCATGATGTAAATGGAATTACAGAAAGAGACATAAAACTAGCCCAAATGATCGAAAAGGCGGCCACTTCGAGAAAATAAAACAAGACTTGACAACGCCAAGATGCGACATAATGTGCAGATGGCATGGAAGCCATTTGGGTCTTTATACTCTCCCTATTATTCTTTTTTGTGCTATACCTCTACCTCCAAAGCCGGCTTTCCCATCTTATTGAAAAGAAATTACACGAACTTTATCGACGTGATTTACATAAGGATGTATCCGAATTTTACCGTGAAATGGAAAGCTATGGCGCTCTCATGGAAAACCGCATAAACCGCTACAAAAACCTCATTGAGCGCCATGAATCCCTTCTACAAAGGTGGGAAAAAATAGCACAAGAGCTTAAGAAAAACAAGAAAACCAAAGATATCAGTGAGGTCATTGAAAAATCCCTTGAGCAAGAGCAAAAAATTCTCGAGATTTTAGAAAAGAATCTCCCACCCACTCTCACGCCCCCTCAGCCAGAGAGGGAAATTGATAAAGAGGTACAAATGAAAACCCCAAGAGAAAAACCTTCCCCCTCCCCAGAAGAACCCAATTTTGCCCTAGAGCTAATCACCCAGGAAAGTGAAAAAAAACCTCTAAAAAGCCCGCCGGTTAAAGAGAGGCAAAATAAAGAGCCAGAAAATACAAACTCTTGGCAAAACTTTTTTCGCCATATTGGCAGACTAGTACTACCCAAAGAAGAAAAACCAGTAGACTTTGCCAGAGAAGTGGGGCTGCCAAAAGCTCAAGAGCCAAGTTCGACGGTTTCAAAAAAAATGGATCCCGCCGAGCTTGCGCGTCTTGCCGAAAAAATGAAAAACGACCCATCTTCCCGTCCTGTGGTGCTAAAGGTTCTCATAGAACACAAGATCCCCCTACCGATGGTAGCCCACTTAACTGGTATCGAACTAAGCCAACTCGAAGCCATTCGTCGTCTCTACCGCCTCTAATATGGCTCACCATAAGCTTATTTCCACAAACGAGGACCTCGTCTTTTCGCAGAGCATTGGTCCCTACTATAACTTTCAACTCGATATTTGGGACAAAGAAGGTTTTCTTTTCCCTCGGCGAAGGTGGGAGAGAAAAACTTGGATTTACTGTGCCTTGTTAAGTGAGCAATTCATAGGGGCCCTTGCCATTGTGGATGCTGGGTACATAGCCACTGCTTTTTCCTATTTTTACCACTTTGAAACAGGTATTTTTTACGAGACCAAGGCCACAAAGCCCTTTGGTTTTGCTGATCATTTCCACCCTTCTCTGGAAGGTAAATGGTTCTTAAAAGAAAAAGAAAGACAGTGGTTGATTTCTAGAGAGGGGATCTTCCTCAAAGCTCAATGCGAAGACCGCCGCATGCAACTTGAGCTCAGCTTAGACATAAGCGCAGATGGTATTAACTGTCTTGCCCCTTCCCCCGCTCGACCCTTTAATTACACCTTTAAGAGTTTGCTCTTGCCCTGCAAGGCACGCATAAAATTGGATCAACGAACCTACACCTATCAAGGAAGACAGGGCGTGCTCGATTTTTCGCTTGGCTATCCCCCCCGAGAAACCCGATGGAACTGGGCCTGCTTGGTGGGTAGCACTGCGGGAATTCCCTTTGGAGCCAATATCGTACAATACCACAATTCCGGTCTTGAAAATGGCCTTTGGCTTGGTGACGAAATTCTGCTACTCTCAGAGGCAAACTTTAGCTACCAACCACCGATAGAGAAAAACCCTGTTTTTATTGAGGCCCCTCAATCTCAACTGCGCCTTACTTTCATCCCACGTGCTGCCCGTAAGGAAAAGATCCATCTCTTAGCCCTTGTTTCCGATTTTATCCAACCCTTTGGCTTTTTTGAGGGCTCGTTTTCATGGAAAGGGAAGGATTACTCCGTTTCAGGCGTGGGGGTGGTAGAAGAACACCGGGCCGTGTGGTAATGAGTTCCCAGCATTCTTTAGGATGGGTGAAGGGAAATAAGTGCTCGAAATCCTGGTGCGACACGACAGTGGAACCGGGAATTTTTTGGGCAATCTTTTGGGCCCTGCGAAGGGGACAAACCTCCGATTTTTGCGGCAAGATAAAGTGCACGGGTGTCTCCAATCTCTTGTATTGACACAGGGAGAATGTACCTACTGTCATATAGTTTTTGGCTTCAAGCTCGCTCGAGCAAGACAGCCGGTAACCCGTCCCCACAGCTTGAAAACCAAATTGCAAGTAGCCACGAAGAGCCTCTGGTGAAAAATTACGGTAGGGCATGGTGCGACGCAAAAAGCGCTCCAAAACCTCGCGAGAGGGAAAATAGGAGCGCCGTGCCCCTGCTGCTTTGGCAAGTGGGGCCCGGAAAAAAACCATAAAAATAAGAGCCATCCAAAAAAGTAAGGTGGGATCAAGTGCGATTATAGCACGAAATTTTCGCGGATTTAACGCAGCTGCTCTCATTAGGGCTGCTCCCCCCATGGAATGGCCAAGTCCAACTATGTTTTGCAAAGAAAGATGCTCCACAAGTGCCAAGACTTGGTCGCGGTAGAAGTTCCAGTTGCGGAATTTTAAAGTTCCCTCGGAGAGCCCATGGCCTGCAAAATCAAGGGCAACCACTCTTACCCCCCTCTCCGTCAGCTTTTGGATGTAAAACTGGTAGGCCATGGCGCAATAGCCATTGGCATGGGTTAGAAGAAAGGGCTCTCCAGCCAAACCATTGTCATAATAGACAAGTTTTAAACCATGAAAAGAAAAAGAACCCTGTCTAAGATTTAGCGTTTGTCTACGAGATCTCACCTTATGAAAAATCCCCCCATTATTCTTTCAAGAAACCCTTAACTAAAAGACTCAGGTAGTATTCATGATCAGCTCCTTGGGAAAGGGGCAGAGCAAAAAGCCAGCCTGGGCTTTTTAGTGCCGGTATGTAAACCAAAAGCACTTCCTCGGTAGACATCCGACCAGGATGAAAGAAAAGGAAGGATTGCCAAATGATATCATTTTCGCTTTGGCGGCGCCCACTACGGAGGTATAAAGCCCAGTAAAAGTGCTGGTTGTCTTTGAGATACTCTTCGGCAAAATTAAATAAATTATGTCCCGTATAGTATTGGGGAGCAGAAGATAGCCAGCCATAACGACCCTCTGGTGGGATTTTCAGTAAATATTTCTTTTTTATAAAACCAAAAAAGAAGGGAAGATCGTCAACAAGCAATGCTTTGTAAAAACGGTTTTCTTCAAGAGACCACCCTAGAGGCACTCTCCAAATTTGCTCATCCAGTAAGCAGCTCTGGGCACTACAGACCAATGTCTGTGCACCATGAAGACTTTGCCAGCGAAAATCGGCGTAGGACTTTACCAGTACTAATAGATAATGGTGATTTAAAAGACTCACCATGAGCCAAAAGAAGGCGGGTACAAAGGGATGGGCTCTACGAGAAAAATCTTTTTTATACCAAACGAAAAAGAAAAGCGCAAAGATGACAACAGCAGCAAAAAAAAACACCACGAGAGGTGGAATAAGAATGGCAAGGGGGAGTCCAAAGACAAGAAAATAAGCCGAGGCAAAAAGGGCAAAGCCTTTTTTTCCTTTTGTGAGAGATAAATGAAAAAAATAGCTCATGGCGGCAGAAAAGAGAGCATAGAGGAGCACCACAGGCCATAGGTGGACACCCGGCCGCCACAGGCCCAACAACAAGGCCAAAAGAAAAAATGCAGAGGAAAGCTCAAAGCGTAGCCAATAAAGTTCGTCAAACCATTTGGCTATAAACGGTGCTCCCCTTAGCTCATAGACTTCATGGGCATGTGTCACAAATCGATAGCGAAATCTAGGGTAAAAAACCACCTTCCAGCTCTTGATATCTTCTCGGCGAATTTTTTTATTTTCCACGAGTATGTAGTCCCCATAAAGCCGCGCCAGTTGCCACGGCCCTTTTTCACGACAGATTTCAATATCGTAATAGGTGAGCTTCAAATCGTTATGTAATGCAATTCCACAATATAATCTTTGGCCTTAATCTTCTCTAAAACATGGGGCGGCACGGCGTCGTCGAGAGATATAATGGTCATTGCTGTACCACCTTTAACATCACGACCCAAGTGCAGTGACGCAATATTGACATTTGCCTCACCCAAGAGAAGCCCGAGCTCCCCCACAACTTTGGGGACATCCTTATTTCTAATAAAAAGCATATGGCCCTCTGGGCGAAATTCAAGGGGGATGTCATTAATCGACATCACCAGGCCACCCAAAGAATCAACTGTTGCCACAAGCACTTTTTCTCTGCGGCCATCTCCTAAAACAAGCCGCAAACGTGATGGCTCCTCCTTGGTTTCTTCAGCAACAAAACTAGAAATACTAAGTCCCCTCTGCTTTGCCAATAGTGGGGCATTAACTAAATTTACCTCCTCTCCTAAAGCCGGAGTCAGTACCCCCTTGGTAAGGGCAATTTCCAAAGCCTTGAGATTTTTTGTCACGATAGCCCCTCGCAATTCCATATGTACAGAGGAAAGTGCCTCCGGCATCACCTGGGCTGCAAATACCCCTAATTTCTCGCACAGATGGAACCAGGGCTTAAGCATGCCCATCTCCTCTGCATCAAGTGTGGGGAAGTTGAGGGAATTGCGAGCCACCCCTGAACGCACAAACTCGACCATACTCTGGGCAGTTTCTTTTGCCACCTCGAGCTGAGCTTCGTCCGTAGATGCTCCAAGATGGGGGGTAAGGACCGCCTCCTCAAGCCCATAAAGAGGCATATCAGGGGAGGGGGGCTCTTCTACAAAGACATCAATGCCGACTCCTGAAATAATTCCCTGTTTAATTCCCTCTGCTAAGGCTTTCTCCTCAAAAATCCCCCCACGGGCACAATTGATAATCTTTACTCCTTTTTTTAGTTTGTGCAGGTTGTTGAGGTTAATCATGTGGGAGGTAGACTCCGTAAGAGGGGTATGCACGGTGATAAAGTCTGCACGACGAAAAATATCATCTAGCGTGGTAAGCTCAATTTGTAAATATTCCAAATTTTCTCGGGGGATATATGGATCATATCCCAAGACATTCATCTTTAGTCCTAAAGCTCTGATAGCCACTTCTTTGCCAATGCGACCAAGACCTATTACCCCCAGAGTTTTACCAGTAAGTTGAGTTCCCGTGAATTTGGCTTTTTCCCATTTTTTGGCATGCATCGACATATGAGCTTGAGGTATTTTGCGCGCCACCGCAAACATAAGAGCCAATGCGTGTTCTGCGGTAGAAACAGAATTGCCGGCTGGGGCATTCATGACCACAATGCCTTTCCGGGAACAGGCAGCTATGTCAATGTTATCTACCCCCACCCCCGCACGAATAACCACTTTTAAGCGAGAGGCCCTCTCGACCACTTCGCTATCTACCTTGCTAGCCGAGCGGACTATAAGTCCATCATATTGGGGAATTATGTCAAGTAGTTCCTCGCGAGATGTCTTTTTGCGAAAATCGACTTCAATTAAGCCCGATTTTTCTAGGATTTCTACACCTTCGCTGTCTAAGTTGTCCGCAATAAGTACCTTAAATTTCGAAGACATGGGTTAGTTTAGCTCAAGGCGCTAAGCTGTAAACTTTTATGAGCTAAACATCAGCTAGCCATTCGTGAGCCGCTTGCGCTATTTGGCGCACGGTAGGTAGGTGGGTAATAATCCCTAAATGCCCCTGTTCAAATTCAAGAACCTTATTTTTAGGCGAGCGGGCTAGGTTTTGCGTATGCATTACCGTGTGCGGCGGGGCTAGGGTATCTAAAGTGCCTATTACGGAAAGCAGAGGTATTCTAAGTCTTTCCTGTGCCAGAGTGTAGTTTAGCTTTCGATCCAAGCTGTAGAAGGCACCTTGCTCATTCATAGAACTGAGAAACTGCATAATAACCCGAATGGATTCTTCACAAAAGACATCCTCCATAAAGAAATACCATTCGGGAGGCGTAATTTGGGGATATCCAATGAAATCCTTAATGGTAGGGAGCTTTCCCACATCAAAGGATAAGTTGCGGATAGTCTGGGATATTTTATGTAAAAAATTAAAAAAGCTATTTAAATCAATGGTCCCAACTGCCGACTCCAGGCCTAACGAGAAAAGCTTGAAAGCAGGATCTAACAAGCTGTTGTGGCTAAGATCCCTCAAGGCCCCGGCAAACCATTCTAGCCAAGAATTGTTAAACTTTAGGTGGATATAACTTGGCGAGGTAATGGCTACAATAGCTGCGATGAGTCCTTCTGGTTCTGGCAGATCCTCCCTCTGACAAAGCCGCCGACAATCTTCGTACGAACTGGCATAAAATTGGGGGATCATCCCTCCCATACTATGACCAATTACCACTACTCGCTCATGAGGGTAGTTTTCTTTAATCCACCGAAGGGCGGTAGGGAAATCCTCCCAAATATAGTCATCTACCGACCAAAGATTACGAGAAAGCCCTGCTTTGGGCAAGGTAAACTTACTTCGCCCCCTCATATCTAGGGTATAGACCCGATAACCAAAACGCAGGGCCATTTCCCGAGCCAAGCGATCCATGAGAGAGCGGTTACAAAAAAAACCAGGGATCATAAGAATGGTCATTTCGCGGCCATTTAATTTTTCAGGTAAAAAGCGCTTAAGACTAATGGAAAAGCCATGGGAGGTTGGCACTATGTAGCTTGTATCTTGTCGAAAACGAGTATTGTAGCGATAAGAAAAACTTAACTGGGATTTCACAGGGATGGTCTGTCCTGGATACCGAGTATAAATGAGGGTTTCTAGACGTGCAAAGGTGTCTATTTTGTCAATTTTGCGGCGGGCGAAATGAGCATCCCGTTCGCTATCCATCTCTTCTGATAAAATAATCTCAATCCCCTCTTGTAGAGAGTATAGCTGTTGCCATACCTCTCTTTTTTGGGCTTCATTTAGAGCTTTTCGTCGGATACCCCATAGCATGCCAATAGGCTGGCGTCGCATAAAAAGGGGAATCCCCACAGCATAGCGCATGGTCTTGGTTATAAGCCGCCGCAGTTTCGGATGCAGACGGGGATCCGTGCGCATGTCGATATATTCGATAATGGGCTTGCGTCCCTGGCTTACTTCAAGAATGCTCTTACGTATAATTTGAGCAGAGAGATTGCGCTCGTGGTCTAGGGCTATAGGCCTTGTCTTTGCTAAAAAACGGCGAAAACCCTCAGGAACCTGATTATTAGTTAAAGTCTTTATGTAATACTGGGATGAGCTTGCCGTGATACGTAAATTTCTACCTTGGATCATTTCAAAAATGGCAAAATCAAATATAAGTTCATCATTTACAAAGGCAAGAGAAACCATCTTATTGACAAAAGCCGTCTGTACCTTTTTTATAAATTCCTCCCTTTCCGGAGGAATGGGGGCAATGTAGACATCCTGTATATCAGGATGGTATTTTTCGCTCCACACCCTTACTTCTTCTTCTATCTTTACTGTTGCACTCATATACCACCTTTCAATCTACAAACCCTATATTCTATTAGACGAATTTTTTCGGCTTTGCGCCCTAACTCTCCATTGCCAAGTTCCCATGGCTATTTGGGGCGAAAACAAAATCCTACATCTAAATTTTTCGGATGGATCGTGCCAAAGGAAAACGCTTAAGTGTGGCTTTTTTTCGCCGCCCGGTGCTTCAGGTGGCACGCCAACTAATCGGCTGCTATTTTTTCCATTATAGCCCAGAGGGTTTGGTAGGCGGTCGTATCCTTGAAACGGAGGCCTATCATGAGCACGGAGATCCTGCATGTCATGCCCATCGTGGTAAGACCCCTCGCAATGCTGTCATGTTTGGTCCTCCCGGCAGCCTCTATGTATACTTTACATATGGCATGCATTATTGTCTCAATATTGTTTGCGAGAAAGAAGGTATCGCGGCAGCCGTACTTATAAGAGCTATGGAACCAACCCATGGTCTTGAAATCATGAAGGCAAGGCGTGGCGAAACAAGAGCTCTTAAAGACTACATGCGAGGGCCCGCAAGAGTTTGCGAAGCCTTGGGTATAAACCTAAACCACAATGGCCTCTCTGTTGTCGATCCGCACTCCACTTTCTTTTTGACCCGCGATGGTTATGTTCCACCGAATAAAATTGGTACAAGCCCCCGCATTGGTATCAGCCGTGGCCAACACCTAAACTGGCGATTTTTCTTAAAGGATCACCCTATGGTTTCGGGACCCAAAAAATGCAAGCTTAGCTAAATGGATTTTTTGCCACTAAGCCATTACTCAAATAAATTTTGGTTAATGCACAAGGGGGATGTCAACGAAGAAATGGCGCTTATGCACCGCCGCATGGCTGAGAGGGGCTACAAGTCCACACCCCAGCGCGATGAAATCGCCCGCTGGGTATTCCAGACCCACGACCATTTCACCGTAGAGGATATACTTGAAGACTTCCGTAAAGACGGAAAGAAGATTTCTCAAGCTACCTGCTATCGGGTCATCCAAATGCTCTTACAACTAAATTTACTCATTGAGCACGATTTTGGGCGAGGGGTGCGCTTTTATGAACACACACCCGGCCACCCCCACCATGACCACATCATATGCAACGAATGCGGCCAGATATTTGAATTTCAAAGCGAGGAGTTAGAAAACCTCAAAGAAAGCATCTGCCAGAAAAATGGTTTTTCTATGACACGGCATAACCTCAGTATCTATGCCAATTGTAACCGCTGTACGCCGGAAGAAAAAGCCGAGAAGGCAAAAAAACGCCGCTATTGATTTCCTCTTGCTTCCTCAAAGCGCTCACGAGAGGTCTTATAATCTGGGGATAAGGGTATCTCTAATTTGGCAACGGTTTTTGTTTTGTAATCCGAGCGGATAGTAAACATGTGGGGATCTATACCCTCCGCCTTGAGAAGCATCATGATAAGGGTTATGCCCATCCCCGCCCCTTCTGTGTTATCCGCCATTTCCATGTAAAAATCCGCAATACTCTCATATTTTAAGCTATACTTGAATTTCTCGCGAATACGGGCATCTTCTTCAACGGTCAAGGGGCTGTTGTTGGTAACCTCAACAATGAGACGATCTGCATTATAGTCAAAGCGCACATCTACATAGAGATTTCTTTCACAGGCCTTTTGCGCATAAGTATTGATGAACTCTTCGGTTAGAATCTGCCTAAAAGATTTCATCCCTTGCTCGTAAGCTTTTTGGTCATTAATATCGATACCCTTTTCCTGAAAGAGAATCCGTTTAATATTAGCTTTCGCACCATTCATGGCTAGCTCTTTGACAGCCGTGTACACAGTTCCTAAAAGATCCGTGCGGTTGTATTTCAAAAGAATACCAGTAATTACTGTGTTTAGCTCTTCCTCTGTTTTTCCTAGAAGGGCGTAGAGACGGATGATAACAGGCTTGCCTTGCTCAACTGCTTGTTTTATTTTAGCTATAGGATCTTCCATTAGCTGCACTGGTCTTGTAAGTGAAAATGGTTGTCGGGTCAAGACATTTTTTCTGAGAATCCGAAATCACAAAGCCCAGTTTGAGGAGTATGTTATGCCGAACCAAGAGGCTAATGGTGAGGGTGACCAACCCAAACCCCAAATTCTGGTACATCCCAAGACAATTTACTGGGTGGATATGCCAGATGTACTCTTGCCCCACGATCGTATTGAGCTCTTAAAGCATGATGTGATGATTAAGTCAGTGATATCAGAAAAGCTCAGCACACTTCCCCGCGACCCAGAAGCAGGTTATGTTTTTAACCTTGATCGCTATATTCAAAAAAATCGTACCGGCAAGCTCCCGAGTGAAATTGCCTTAGCCCAAAGGCTATTGGGTATCATCCAAAGCAATTTGGTACCTGCACGAAGCTTGGTGCATACCACCTACATTGATCCATCTTTACAGCAAATGTACCGCCAGGCCGGGGTGTTGCTACTTGAGAAGAATATTGACTCTAAGAAAAACATTGTACCATTAGTTGGCAAATTTGTCGAATATCTCTTCCGCAATGATGCCCGCCTCAAGAGAGATTTCGTACGGATTAAAATACCAGCTGAATGGAAAAGCCCCATTCGCATCACAAATCTGCGCACTTCGGTTCCCGGGATTCGAGGAGTAGTTATGGATATCTCACTTAATGGTGTGGGGGTAAGATTTGATAAGGCAGAGAGCATAGGTCTATTTCAATTAAAAGATCCTGCGAGGCTTGATTTTTATATCGAAGAGCGCCATTTTGTTATTACCCTGGCCTTTGTAGCCAGACTCCACACCGCTACACAGGAAGGCGGCTTTATTTTTAATATCCGCAACCCCAATATGATTAGTGATGAACATGCCACAAACTATAGTAGCATGATTTACGAATTCTTAAAGAGTGTAGCTTAATTAGCTCTTGCGAAAAAGATCAGACAGAGCGTCCCGAGCCAAAGCTTTATCTAAATCTTCTTTTTCCACTAACTTAAGGGAAAGCCCTTCTTTTCTTATTCGCCCCAGAATCTTAATAATAAGTTCACGATTGCGCGCATTCGTGGCCACATAGCGAAACTCATTTTGGCATGAAGGGCACACCTTGTTTTTTAAGTAGTTTATGCCAAGAGTCTTACAATTCAAACATTGGCCCTCCAACTCATCAATGACAATCGTATGGGCCTTTAACTCCTCAGGATCAAAGCTCTCATAAACCCGAACAAATTTTTCATTTGCCATAATTTGTTGCCACTTTTTCTCGCACTAAAGCTTTTAGTTTTTCCATCACCAATTGAAGTCGTCTACCCGTCGTACTTTGGTGTTCCCGCATGAGTTGTGCCACTGTTTTAAGTCGAATTTTACCCACCTTGGTCAAGACTTCAATCATTTTTTGTCGTGCTTGATTCCGCAAGTAGTCCTTATTTCTAGAGGCTACCATACTTTTCTCAAAAAAAGACTCCCATTTTCGCAGCCTTGCGGCCTGCTGCTCTCTCAGCTCTTCTACCTCGGCTAGGTAACTACGGTACAGGGAAAAGGCCTTACCCACACTTTTGTGGGCAAGACAGAGCCAGCGTAGCTCTTTTAGATCAAGAGCTATTCCATAGGCCAATTTTACGGTAATTCTCTCTTCATCGGGAAGTTCTGCCAAGACTTCTTGCAATATCTTCCGTGGGCTAAAAAAATCCATCTTCTCATCCAAGAGAAATACTCTTTGGTCATCCCAGTCTAGCTGGTCAAACTTATGGCGCCTAGGATTTTTACGTCGTCCCAGAAATTTGCGAAAATAATAGTGCAAGCGAACACTCAAGTATACGTCAAAGGGATAGTGTGCCTTTTTTTCTGCATAATCTTTTATGAGAGAAGGAAGTTTGGGATAAAAGAAGAGATAGAAATCCCCGCCCACGTCATAGGTCATCCCGTAGCGCCGCACAGGGTAGAGATAGATTTGCTCTTGTAAAATCGCCCAGGCTTTTTGGTAGCGAACACTTCCGGCTTCCTGAAGATCTTCAAAAAGTGCTTGATAGTCTATCTCCTTCATAAAAACTATCCTCAGGAAAAATAGAGAATAGTTTTGTCACCCGAAATTATGGCAACAACATTTTAGGTGAAAGTCATGAAATTTGCAAAGCTGGAAGGTCTGGGAAACGACTACTTATTTACCGAGGACATCCCCAAGAACCCTTCGAGGGCAGCTCGTTTGCTCTGTGACCGCCATTATGGAGTTGGTGCGGATGGTCTCGTACTGATTTTACCTCCGGATCACCCTGAGGCAGATGTTGCCATACGTATCTTTAACCCTGATGGGAGCGAAGCCGAGGTATGTGGCAACGCAATAAGATGCTTGGGGAAATACTTATATGACCGGGGTAAAACAAGCAAACAAAAACTAGTCGTCGAAACCCTCAAGGGGCTCATCCCCACCATACTGATGGTAAGAGACGGACGGGTTTATCGAGTGAAGGCTGATATGGGTGAACCCATCTTTGCACGAGCCAAAATCCCTATGCAATATGCACCAGGGGAAGAAGAATCTCAGGTTATCAATGAGAGGATATATCTTGATGGACACAATGCTTTTGAAATTACCGCTGTCTCCATGGGAAATCCGCATGTCATGATTTGGGTAGATGATGTCGATAACTTTCCCGTCGAAAAATATGGTCCTATGATTGAGAACTACTCGCTTTTTCCGAATCGCACAAATGTACATTTTTGCCAAATGATTGATGAAGACCATATCAAGCAGCGTGTGTGGGAACGCGGTGTAGGGGAAACTCTTTCTTGTGGTACCGGTGCCTGTGCCACTGTGGTAGGTGGTGTCATTCAAGGTAAAATAAAGCGCAAGGCCAAGGTAGAGCTAAGAGGTGGTATACTGGAAATTTATTGGTCTGAAAAAGATAACCATGTATACATGACTGGCCCGTGCAAAGATGTCTTTGAGGGGGAAACCAATATCATTTAGCAGCAATTCATAATAAACCTCCTGAAAGGCCGGCAGATGCCGGCCTTTATTTTTTGCTAAATTCAAAAAAAGCCTTAAAGAGCTGCACCACTAGCTCGTGGTCCTTCGTGCCCGCTGTTTCTCGAATACTGTGCATAGCCAACATGGGGTTTCCAATTTCCGCAGTTAAAATCCCAAGTCGGCTCGCCTGTAAAGGCCCAATAGTAGTCCCACACAGCATATCACTTCGGTGATGATAAACCTGTAAGGGAATTTTATTTCGCTGAGCTAGGTTTACGACAAATGCCTGAGCCTTGCCACTTGTTGCGTATCGGCGCATGTGGTTTATCTTAAGCACAGGACCCTCGTTTAAGCGTGGCCTATGGGTATAGTCATGTTTTTCTGGAAAATTAGGATGTACACCGTGAGCCATATCAGCCGAGATGAAAAAACCGTTGTCCAAAAGTCTCAAAAAATCTAGCCGTGAGGCCCCTGCGCTAAGCATAAGCTCTTCTAAAGATCGCAAGAAGAAATCAGATAAAGCACCCGATTCAGTTTCGCTACCTATTTCTTCATGGTCGTAGAACACCACGGCTCGCACACGATGAGGAGGTGAGTTCGATAAAAGAAAGGCCTCTAGAGCAGCATGACACATCGCCAAGTTGTCTAGCCTTGCCGAACTTAGATATTCTCTCTCTCTACCCCACCTCTCGCTTTTTTGAGTATCCACGAGATAAAGCTCATAACCATGTATTTGCGAAGGTTCTCGCTTAAGCTCTTGTGCTAGTAACCCCAGTAAATCATGACCTTCAGAGCCAAAAATAGGAACCAGATCATTTTGGCGATTTATAATAAGACCTTTTTCATTTACATCCCTTTGTAAATGAATGGCCAACGAAATGACCTTTGCCATTGCTTTGTCACTGCTGTATAGTAATTCCTGGCCATCTTCTAAATAAATTTTTCCCGCCAAGCGTAAATCTCGGTCAAGCCAGGTGTAGAGCAATGGTGAGCCATAGACCTCTGTTTCTGCAAGAAGGTAACCCTCCCTCCGTATTTGACCTAGGCTTTTTAGTTTTAGTCCCGGCGAATCCGTATGGGCACCAATGATGTGCAGCGAAGCCTGTGACCAATCTATTGGTGGCATGTAAGCAATAGCTAAAAGAGATCCCTGTCGCACAAAATAAGATTTCTCACTTCTGCCACAGAAAAAACCATGGCTTTCGAGTCTCTGCCTCATCCAGTCCACAGCATGAAAGGGAGTGAGTGAATCATCCAAGAATTGTTGCAAACTCTCAACAAGAGAGATCATTTTTGCTTCTCCTTTTCCCAAAGAATCACGGCTTGCGCTAACTCCGTGGCGCAGCAGGCAGCAACAAAGGGACCTCTTTCTTTTTCCAGGGCGTAATAAAGAGCCAATAGCTGACGCATGTCTTGCTCTTTTCTGCCAGTTAAGAATTGATAAGTGCGTTGGATTTCCGGCAATAAAGTTATCTTTCTTGCTTGAAAAAGGCCATGGTATATTAAAAACAAGAGACTTCTTTTCATGCGGTACTTCTCAAGGATGTGCAAAATCAATTGCCAGCGAAAACGATACTTGGGATAGGTTGGCTCCCTCAGAGTTCCTACCAAAATACCCCCTATTTGCCCCATCGCCCTCATGATTTTCCTGTGTCCCTTATGTTTAAGGAGTTTACCCCTCGCTTTAGCCATGGCAAATTTTTCTATTTGCTTGGATCATGCCCTTGTTGTGAGGATGGCTCTAGAGAGTAGCTGTACTCACAATAGGAGCTGCCTCGAGCCATTGTCTGATGCACTTTGTGCTGGCTTTGTGGAACAATCTTAGCAAAAAGTTCTTGGCCAATCGCCTCTCCTAAATGGCACAAAATCCTAGCTCTTGGTTTATCTTTAAACGGACATTGATATACTCTGCGGATAACTAGGTTTTCACTTAAATATAGGTCTTCTCCCTTAATATTAGTTGCATTTTCCACAAAGCGGGTCACAAAGAGAGCAGGCTCAAGAGCATGCTGTGTATTTTTCCTAAAAAATGGCCTTAGCCATTCACCTATGAAATTACCTGCCCACCGAGCAAGCGGCTCTAGCTCTACTTCGGCCCTTTCTCCTCTTTTTTCAGCTATCCATAAAAAAGGCAGAGCCCAGATTTTCTCCCAAAAAGTGGCAAATGTCGTCAGAAGATCATGAAGGAAAAATTCCTCATCTTTTTTTCGAAGGATTGGATCACCTTGGTCTACTTGCATATTTTCAATTTATCCCAAATCACGGAAGCCAACCATATTTTGCATTGCAGAAAAATTCTCAAAAGGTTCTTTACCAAATGAGCATAGCCATGCAAAACGAATCATGGATATTGGCACTTTCCTGCGCAAGCTTCTAAATCAAGGTGTTGCGGGTGATGAGCGATGTTTTTACGAATGGGGAAAGATGCTCTTTGAAATTTTCCGAAAACCTTTGCCGGAAAATTTTTCAGACTTTCTTGATCATTATGAAACAGAAAAACAATACATGAAACCTTACTTAAGCTTAGAATTTGATAAACTCTGGACGATAAATGCCGTGAACAACTTGCTACAAAAGGCTTTTCAAGAAGGTGAAATAGAAAAAATAGAACCCTATGGGGAGTATCGGCAGAAAAAAGAGTTACGGGAAATTACATATGAGGATGTCTTTTTTGTTTCTCGAGATTTTTCCTTTTGCCCCCTGCAATACATCCGCTCAAGGGTAGGCTCCTTTTGTGAAATGCACCGCTTTCATCAGGAATCACAAGAGGAACTTCTTATTGTCGTTACAGAGGCTGCGGAAAACGCCATAAAATATTCTAGTATATCCCCCATATATATCTCTCAAAAAATAAAGGGGGATTTTTACGAGCTATTCATTTGCAATGCTGTAGGCGAGAGCGACCTCATCGAGGAAATAGAACAAGGTAAGTTCCCAAGAGAATCTTCTCTCATGAGGGGGGTGCTCGTGATGTCCCGTCTCATGGATGCGCTTGACATTAGGCGCAACCCAGAAAAAAGCCGGGTGGAACTCTTTGCTCGAAAAAAAGTGATGTCTTTTACTTTATAAGAGCAATATACTTAGCCTGGGGGAACCTGTCCCAAAGATTCCTCAAGCGAGAAAAAGGAGGTTGTTCTTGTGAGGGATGCTCCCCAGAATACACGACGGAAAAAACCGAGTTTTTAGAAAGCCTTGAAATTAGCCTCCTTGCGTAGTTTTCCTCCGCCATCAAATAATCTCTAAGCGCCGGAGAAAAAAGGTTTATGCCTTCATAGAGCTTCGTGTTGAGAGCTAAAGCCACATTTTGAGGGACAAGATATAAATCAAGCAGGAGAATTTTTGTCTTATGTTTTCGTAACGCCAACACCTCATGTTCCAAGCGACGATTTTCCAAAGAAATAATGGTTTCCCGCTCCACCGACCCCTTTAAAGGGGGGATTTCTTTCTTCAGGTAAGCGGGAAAAAGGAGAAAAAGAGCCAAAATCCAAAGATATGTCTTCTGCCTGCCATCTCTTAAGAGGTTGTCTCCTATAAGAGCCAAAAAAAGAGGCCAGAGGGGATTCTCGCTTTTGCCAAAGTAAATTAGGGTAAGACCAAAAGATAGAAGAAAAGCAAATCTTATAAAAGACAATTCCTTTTTTAGAAAAGCAAGCCCAAGGAGAGCCATAGGAAGACACCACAGCCAAACGAAAGGCCTTTCCCAAAAAACTATATTCTCCGCTAACATGACCTTTTGACGGTGCTGTTCAGCTAGAAAAAAAATTTCCAGAAACTTAAAATCATAGCTTAGGCCAAGTACTAGCATAAAAAGACATACGAGCATCAAGAGAACTAATATCAGTTTCGGTCTATTGTAGCGAAAAAAGCCTACAAAGAAAAGGAGAGGGGCTCCTTGCGGCAAGGCCAAGGATAAACCAAATGCCAAGAGCAAAAATAAGCTAGCTCGTATGGCTTTCTTTAGAAGAAAAAAGCTCAGCAAAAGCAAAAAAAGCACAGCCCCTTGCTCTAGGGGAGCAAGAAAGCCAAAAAAAATCAGCTGAGCCAGCGGCAGAGGAAAAGCAAAGGCCAAAAACGCCAGCAAACCAAAATTTAAAATATATAGCGCCCTTGCACTAAACTCACAAGATAAAAAGTTTGCTAAAAATTTTAGCGGCACAACGGCGGTGAAGAACCAATCTGGGGTTTGCAAAAAAAACTCATGGCGAAAGTAATAAAAAAATATGTAAGTGGGGGGAAGCTCATGGCAAATAGTTAGAGAATACAAATAGTCTTGCCAGCGAAAGATAGGATAAAGCCATAATGCCAGCAAGTAGCTACTTAATAGGAAAACAAAATGTAAGGCTCTTTTTTTCAACCAAACATTTCCTGCAAAAGTTGACGGGGATTTTTTGCCTGCATGAGAGAGCTCCCTATAAGCACGGCATCTGTTTCCGGAGGAAGGGTTTTTAAATCCTCTCGGTTGGAATACCCTGACTCTGCCACTAAAATTAATCCTTTTTTTCTTTCTTCGGGGATGCGGCCAAACAAGGCAGGTGCCCGACCTAAATCAAGAGAGAGATCATGCAAATTGCGGTTATTCACCCCTAAAATTTTTATATTAAGCTCAAGCACCCACTCAAGTTCCGTTTCATTTTGCACTTCGACAAGAGCTTCCATGCCCAGTTCTTTGCCCGCCTCTAGAAGTTCCTTAAGCTGGCTTTGGGAAAGGGCCGCGGCAATAAGCAAATAGGCATCGGCACCGTAGTAACGAGCTTCCTTTACTTGAACCGGATCTATGATAAAATCCTTTCTCAAAAGGGGGAGTTCTGTAAGCTGTCGCATTTCCCTTAAATCTTCAAGACTGCCTGAAAAAAAGTTCGGCTCTGTAAGTACTGAGATAGCCTGCGCATAGGGCCTATAAATTTCGTACACTTCCCTGACATTGGCATTTTCTTTGAGATTACCTTGGGAAGGGCTTTTTCTTTTTAGCTCGGCAATGAGAGATATTCGGTCGCCTTTTTTACGGATAGCCTCTGCAAAAGAGCGCTGAGTTTTTGCCACGGCTAATCCTCTATAAAAAACAGGCGAAGGTAAGCTTTTTTTGCGATTTTCCAGTATCTTAGCCAACACACTCATAGAGAAAAAACGAGCTGGGGGAAATGGCCCACCAGCACAATTTCTCTCTCAAGCCTAATACCGTGGTGGCGCCAAACCCTCTCTTCAGCATAGCACATGAGATAATAAATATCAAAAGCCGTCGCCTGACCGTGATTAATAATAAAATTACAGTGCTCTCGTGAAATTTCAGCACCTCCCTGGGTAAACCCACGCAGCCCTGCCTCATCCAAAAGTTGCCAGGCCTTTTTACCTGGGGGATTTTTAAAGACCGAGCCTGCAGATCGGCGGTTTTTGGGTTGAGATTTTAACCGATGGCTGCGATAACTTTCTATGCGCTTGTTTATTTCACGTAGATCCCCCTTTGGGAAGACAAATGTGGCTCCCAAGGCTAAAACATTTTTTTCCTTAAAGATGCTATGGCGGTATGAAAAGCTGGCCTCTTCTTTACTTAACTCTTTAATTTCACCTTGGTCAAGGAGACGAATTGTCTCAACAACATCTTTTATTTCTTTTCCGTAACAACCAGCGTTTTGGGCCAAGGCTCCGCCAACGGTACCCGGGATAGTTGTCATAAACTCCGCGTGGGTATAACCAAGCTCACTGATCTTTTTCCCACTCCAGGCGGTACGAGCCGAGGCCGGCAAATAAACCTTGAGGTAATCATTGTTTTGCTCCAGGATTTCTATTTTTTCCGGCAAGTGCAACTGCACAACGAGCCCCCAAAATCCCTCATCTGAGATAAGCACATTCGAGCCACCCCCCAAATAAAACAGAGGTACATCCCCCCCAAGCTCAGCAAAGAGTTCTCTGAGACTAGCTTCATTTTCTGGCTTGGCCAGAAAACGAGCCCTACCTCCTACACGAAAGCTTGTATAAGTAGCCAAGGAAGTCTCTTCTTCATATGGGATCTTGAGGCTTTCAAGAAGCAGTCGCAGCTTTTTCTCAGTCACTTTTTGGAAAATAGAGGGTTTTTTCGTAACGCGCAATTTCTTCTTTTTTTCGAGAGGACTTCCAATGCAAAAGCTTGGCCATTTCGGCTGCAACAAATTCTACTGTCTTGCGAGGAACAGGACCCATGTTGGCAATCCCCGAGCGACGAAAAAGAAAATCATTTAGGGTCTGTGCCAGCTCATGTTTTACCGCATGATGTATCTCGGCACGTATTAGGCCACTTTCAGGATCAATAATCTCGCTTAGATTTTTTTGCTCCTCTGCGAGCTGTAAAACTTTTTCACCATGAGCCCCATAAATTTCAACCATCCTGGCCACGGTTTTTTCACCATAAGCCCGGTCATATTTAAGGTGCATTTTTTGTACAAATTCAGAATAATAAGGACCAATCCTGCCTGCTGACACAGGGATTTTATGCGAAGCAGATTTTTTCACAGCCCATTTTTGCCGAGCCACAATTTTATTAACTGTCTCTTCTGCAAGGGCCCGAGATGTAGTCCATTTCCCACCAAAGACAGAAAAGAGACCACCCACTCCTTCTACTTTTTCGTGATCAACAATTTCATGTTTGCGTGAGGCTTTATAAGTATCTGAAGTTCCCTCAAAGAGAAGAGGTCGTAGCCCCACATAGGCATAGAGCAAATCTTTTCGTTTTAAATTTAGTGGGATATGGGCATTCACTACGTCCATAAACTCGGCTATATCTTTTTCGCTCACACGCACATTATCAGGATCCCCACGGTATGGGGTGTCGGTCGTGCCAAGGAGAGTAAAATTAAGCCACGGGATAACAAAAAAATGCCGGCGATCTCTTGTCTCAAAGGTAATGGCATAATCCCCATGAACTCTCGGAAAAAGCAAATGAATACCCTTTGAGCGGATGAGTTGGCGCACGGGATTTTTATGAAGCTTACTTAGTACAATATCCCCCCAAGGTCCAGCTGCGTTCACTGTTACCTTGGCTTCAATAGGAAAGAGCTTATTTTCGAAAACATCCCTTGCCACTACCCCCCTTACCCGCTTTTTGGCATGGTATTCCTCGGTTATAAAATCTTCAAAGGCGACATAGTTGGCCACCACGGCACCATTTTCTGCCGCTGTTAAGACAAAATCAAGGTTAGAGCGCTCGGGATGACGGTTTAGCACGTCGTAATAGAGAAAGGCACCTTGCAGACCCGTAGGATCCAATTTGGGTTCGAGTTTTAAGGCATCGTGCTTACTAAGCCAGCGCTTGTTGGGCAAGTGTTTCGATGGATCAACTAACCTGTTCTTATCAAAGGAAAGCAGGTCATATAGTGTGAGACCAAGGGAAAGCAAAAAACGGGGAGTGTTGAAGTAATCATAGACAGGCAAAAGAAAGGGTAGAGGAAATGCCTGATGTGGTAGGATTTGCTCTAAATATCGCCTTTCTCGCAGCGACTCTCGTACCACACTAAAGTCAAGCCTAGCCAGATAGCGCAGGCCACCATGAATGAGCTTTGAGGTAGCGGCCGAGGTGGCATGGCCAAAATCTTCTTTTTCTATAAGAGCCACCTTGAGACCCCGCAGTGCTGCCTCATGAGCAATACATGCACCAGAAATACCCCCGCCAATAATTAGAATATCAAATACTTCTTTTTCTAAGAGGCGCAGATCACGGTGCATTTAGGCTTTTGTCAGGAGTTAAAACACTCTGTCGACAAAATTAAACATAGTCGCCATGCCATCTCCTTCTTATAATATATCCTAAGGAATGCGTATGGAGACTAGGTATCTCAAGAAATTACCGGGCTTGGATCTCTATTATTATGACTACCGGGAGGCTATTGAGGAAATTAAACCTGGTAGTTTTGAAAAGCTACCTTATACCTCAAGGCTCTTTGCGGAAAATCTGGTTCGCAAGTCCCAGGGAGAAAGACTAAAAGACTACCTTTTGCAGATAATCGAGTTTCGTCGGGATATGGATTTCCCCTGGTATCCTGTCAGGGTGGTTTCCCATGATATTCTAGGTCAGACCGCCCTTGTGGATCTTGCTGGCTTAAGAGATGCTATTGCTCAAAAAGGGGGGGACCCCCGTAAAGTAAACCCTGTGGTCCCTGTACAGCTTATTGTGGATCATTCTCTGTCTGTAGAGTATGCTGGCTACGATAAAGATGCGGTCCGGAAAAACCGTGAAATTGAAGATCGGCGCAATGATGACCGTTTTGACTTTATCCAGTGGACGAAGTATGCTTTTGCAAATGTAGACGTAATACCCCCTGGAAATGGGATCATGCACCAAATTAACCTAGAAAAAATGTCGCCCGTTATCTATGTACAGGATAACGTCGCCTTTCCCGATACGATGGTCGGAACAGATAGCCATACCCCCCATGTGGATGCCCTAGGGGTTCTTGCAGTTGGTGTGGGTGGACTTGAGGCAGAAGCGGTAATGCTTGGCCACCCCTCTTATCTACGTTTACCGGAAATTGTGGGCATAGAACTAGTAGGAAGCCCCCGTGCTGGTATTACCGCAACCGACATTGTACTATACCTGACGGAATTCTTACGCAAGCAAAAGGTGGTATCTTCGTATCTAGAATTCTTTGGCCCAGGGGTACAAACCTTAAGCTTGGCCGACCGAGCGACCATCTCGAATATGACCCCAGAATATGGAGCTACAGCAGCTATTTTTTACATTGATGAAAAAACCCTCGATTATCTCAGATTTACAGGTCGTAGCGAAGCTCAAGTGAGATTAGTGGAGACCTATGCGAAAACCGCTGGTTTTTGGTATAAAGACCTCAACCACTGCCATTATGATCGAAAGCTTCGCTTTGACCTATCGGTGGTAGAGCGAACCCTGGCTGGCCCTTCAAACCCCCACCGTCGGCTTGGAACGGCCTCCTTAAAGGAAGCAGGTCTTCTGAGACCGTCAAAGCCATCCCAAGGCAAAATACCCGAGGGAGCTGTTATCATTGCCGCCATTACCAGCTGTACCAACACAAGCAACCCACGCAACATGGTAGCTGCTGGGCTACTTGCTAGAAAAGCCAATGCCTTAGGCTTGCAACGCAAACCCTGGGTGAAAACCTCGCTTGCCCCAGGTTCCCGCGTGGTAGAGACTTACCTGAAGGAAAGTGGGCTGTTACAAGAACTCGAAAAATTAGGCTTTGGCATTGTGGGTTTTGCCTGCACTACCTGCAATGGCATGAGCGGTCCTCTTGATCCTGAGATTGAAAAGGAAATTGTGGAAAAAGACATCTACGCGGTGGCCGTGCTTTCGGGAAACCGCAATTTTGATGGTCGGATCCATCCGCGGGCAAAGCATGCCTTTCTCGCCTCACCCCCTCTCGTGGTGGCCTATGCTATTGCCGGTACTATCCATTTTGACATCGAAAATGAAGCCTTGGGCTACGATACCACTTCTAAACCCATTTTCTTGCGAGATCTTTGGCCGAGTGATGACGAGATAAATCAGGTAATACAAAAGCACATTAAACCAGAGTTCTTCCGGGAAATCTATGAACCCATGTTCTCCCAACAAGAGAAAGCCGCCAAGAAGGTAAGCCCCCTTTATGCCTGGAGGCCTCATAGCACTTACATCCGCCGTCCTCCCTATTGGGAGGGTGCGCTAGCCAAAAAACCTACTTTAAAGGGGATGCGCCCCCTAGCTATCTTTGGAGACAATATCACCACAGACCATATTTCCCCTTCAAATGCCATAACACGGGACAGTGCCGCTGGGGAATATCTATTAAGTATGGGTGTACCAGAAGAAGATTTCAACACCTACGCCACTCACCGGGGAGACCACCTCACTGCCCAGCGCGCCACCTTTGCCAATCCTAAACTTCTCAATGAAATGGTGCGCAACGAAAAAGGAGAAATCATCCAGGGCTCTCTAGCAAGGCTTGAGCCCGAGGGAAAAATCATGCGCATGTGGGAGGCCATCGAAACCTACCAAAAACGAGGCCAAAATCTTATCATTATTGCCGGTGCCGACTACGGACAGGGTTCTTCTCGGGATTGGGCAGCCAAAGGGCCTCGTCTTGCGGGGGTAGAGGCAATCGTAGCCGAGGGCTTTGAACGCATACACCGGCAAAACCTTATTGGCATGGGTATTTTGCCCGTACAATTTTTGCCGGGCACGAACCGCAAAACTCTAGACCTAGATGGTACCGAAATATATGACATAGAGGGGAAGCGCACCCCTGGGGGTGAGCTCTATCTTATTATCCACCGAAAAAATGGGCAGATTGACCGAGTTCCTGTGCTTTGCCGTCTCGATACCGACCGAGAGGTAGAAATCTATGAGGCAGGTGGTATTTTACCTCTATTTGCACAAGAGCTTCTTGGAAAGGAAAATACATGAGTCATAAGCCACAACTGCGCGTACCCGCTGTGTACATGAGGGGAGGTACAAGTAAAGGTGTTTTTTTTCTTTTGCAGGACCTACCCCCCGCTGCCCAGCAGGCAGGGCCCCAAAGAGACAAATTTCTGTTGCGCGTGATTGGCAGCCCCGACCCATATGGTAAGCACATTGACGGGATGGGAGGGGCCACCTCAAGTACCTCGAAAGTCGTGATCCTTTCGCCGAGCCAAAATAAAGAATTTGATGTCAACTATCTATTTGGTCAAGTTGCCATTGAAGAAGCCTTTATTGACTGGGGCGGCAACTGCGGAAACCTAAGTGCTGCCGTTGGACCTTTTGCCATTTATAAGGGACTTATTGCTCGAGATAAAATCCCCCAAAATGGCATTTGTACGGTAAAGATTTGGCAAGAGAACATAAAAAAGCCCATAATAGCTCATGTACCCATAAGCAATGGTGAGGTACAAGAAACGGGGGATTTTTATCTTGACGGTGTTGCTTTTCCCGCCGCCGAAATTGCGCTGGAATTTGTAGATCCCTCAGAGGAGGGCGCTCTTTTCCCAACAGGAAAAGTAAAGGAAAAATTAGAGGTTCCTGGGGTTGGAAGTTTTGAGGTTACGCTCATCCAATCAGGAATACCAACGGTATTTTTAAAAGCCGAGGAATTAGGCTACCAGGGAACCGAGCTACAACCGGATATCAACAATAACCCTAACGAGCTTGAAAGGCTGGAAAAGATCCGTAGCTATGCCGCGGTACAAATGGGGATTATCCAAAACCCTGAGGAAGCCAAAAAAAGCCAACACGTTCCCAAAATTGCCTGGGTAAGCCCACCAAAAAGTTATCTAGCTTCCAGTGGGAAAGAGGTTTCGCAAAGTCAGGTGGATCTCCTTGTTAGGGCCATGTCGATGGGAAAACTCCATCACGCCATGATGGGCACAGCCGCCGTCGCTATTGGTACCGCGGCCGCCATAGAAGGCACGGTGGTATGTGAAGCCATGGGGGGTACCCCTAAAGAGGTGGTGGTCTTTGGCCATCCCTCAGGTACCTTGCGCGTGGGAGCCAAGGCTGAATTGGTAAATGGCGAATGGCGCGTGCGTAAGGCCCTCATGAGCCGTAGTGCCCGCATCCTCATGGAGGGATGGATTAGGGTTCCCCAAGACTGATTAGCGACGTGGGCAAGGTCCTTTGCGTCGGCCCGTCATCTTGTGTATTATTTTCCCCTCGGGTGAGGTACCTACCAGCTCCGCCTGCATAGTATTTCCCTGGTAAAGAGCCTTGCCTTCCATTAGGTATTTCCCTCCCTCTGTCGTACATTCCATCTGCCACGTAGCCACCCGGCCATCAAAACTACGCTTTAACTCACGACAGCTCTCAGCGCCCGAGGTTTGCGTCTTGGGCACATAATCCTCTTTTTTGGTGCAATGCTCAAAGCTCACTTCGGGTACCTCTACCCCTGGGATTTCCATTTTGACCCGATATTCCCAAAGCCCTTCTTGGAATTGAGACTTTCTCTGTGCCACAAGAGAGGTTGGGAGAGAAATTACCAACGCCCATCTCCACAAAAAATCCTTTTTCATAACCTACCCCTAACTTACAGAATAAGACAAGAACTGACCTTGGCAAGTACATTCGCTTTGGTACCCCATAAGGATTTACACCGACAATGCCCAGATAAACCAGGTCTATGCATGCCCTCTTATTGCTTTTGTCATTAACTGTGCCTCTTTGGACGCAGTTACCCTCCTACTGGAATGAGGGTTTAGCAGAAATTGCTATCTACAAGTTAGAAAAAGAACGCTATGGAGAAATACATCCTGGCGAGCTCATCCTTGTTAGTGTAAGTGAGCCATTTCGCCGTAAGGAACAAGTCAAAGCAGAAAAAGGGAGTCAAATAGATGACCTCGTTGTACTCAAGGTAATTCAAATCCGTCGTTTCACCACCGGAATTTATGACTACAGTCTAATGAGTTCAACTTTTTACGACGTAACAAACCATCAGTTAATTAAGGCTAGCTTTTCCGCACAAGATTGGTGTGGACAAGAATACTGGCAAATGAATCTTTGGGGCAAAAACTACCAGTTGGAATGGCACTCCTATTTTGAGCAATGGTCCGATGGCAAGACAAGATTACCTTTCTCTTTTTCGGAAGATGAGATTTTGGCTCGATTGCGAATTAACCCTGACTTTTTGCCAGTGGGTGAGCTTGAGCTTATCCCCTCGCTGCAGAGCTTTCGCCTGGAGCGACACGAGACAAAAACCCAAAAAGCTGTCGCTTTGCGTGAAGCCCTGGGAGACAAAAAAATGAAATATGAAATAAATTATCCTAGCGGCAGGATGATATCTATTATTTATGATGTGGATTTCCCTCACATTATTCGGGAAATTCGAGAAAGGCATAAACCCCTAGAAAAAGAAAAGACACTTACTAGCCGTGCTATATTAACGAAAACCGAAAGAATTGCCTATTGGAAGCATAACAGACGCCACGATGAATCTTTACGAAAAAGATTAGGCCTAAAACCTCCCTAGTATGTGGCAGGATGTAAGTCCTCTTTACAGATTAGCCGAGTCGATCGAAGTGGGCTCGCTTATCTTAGTTTTTTTGGGTTTTCTTGTAGGGGCCATTTCGGCCCTTCTGGGAGTTGGTGGGGGGTTTTTCTTTACTCCTTTCTTTAACACCATTTTAGGTCTTCCCGCAGGCTATGCCGTGGCCACCTCTATGGCTCAAATACCATTTCAGGCAGCTTCTGCTGTTTTCCTTTATGCCAGAAAAAAAGTAATCTTATACAAAGAAGCCCTGCTTATTTTAGTCTTTTCCTTTATTAGCTCCCAGCTTACTGCCCTAGGGGTTTCAGCTGCCCAGCGTTCCTTTTTAGCCGAGCAACAAATCTATAAAAAAGTGAGCTACCTTGATTTTGGACTCGTAGTAATCTATTCCTCATTTATTGGGGGTTTAGGCAGCTACAGCATCTATCAGGGATTAAAAAGAGCTAAACCCATAATTAAGCCAAGTGAGGGGGAACGTCCCTTCTTGCGAGCGGCCTTACTAGGATTGCTCTATGGCGCACTCTCTTCTTTGCTAGGTATTGGCGGAGGATTTCTTACGGTACCTTATTTTCTTTATGTCAGGCGTACCACACCCGTGGAGGCGGTGGCGACTTCTCTTTTTATGCTTTTTGTTACGACATCCCTGGCTTTTTTGAATTACCTCTGGAATGACCAGGTTTATCTATCCCTGGCCTTACTTGTTGCCTTGGGTGGCGTTTTTGGGGGCCAAATAGGCGCCAGACTCTCCTTTCGAGTAAAACCAAACCACATTAAGCTTGCCTTGGGCAGTCTGCAGCTCCTTGTCATGGCTAGCTACATTTATCTTAAACTTCTTCGCTAAAGCCCTAGAACCACCTTCTCCAGCGAGCGGATGGTCTTACCAAAAAAGAGTTTTTCAAGCTCAGCAATGCTTTCTGTAATATCCGAAACATAGAGTCTTATAGTGCCCAGCTCGTTCTTGTTTGAAATTAGATTTGTTGCCTCTAAAAATTCTCTTAATTCTCGGGCCACTTCTTGAGCAGCATCAATGAGTTTTAATTTTGGGTATATTTCCCTAATAGCTTTTTTTAAAAGGGGATAATGAGTGCAACCTAGAATAACGTGCTCAAAGCCCTGTTCTACTAGTTCTTGTAAATATTCCTGCAATATTAGCCGTGTTACTGCATGATCGCTATACCCCTCCTCCACAAGCGGTACTAGTAAGGGACAGGCTTTCTCTATCACATCAAGGTCAGCTTTTTTTTGTTTTAGGCTTTGTTGGTAAGCCCTACTTTTTACGGTTGAGCGAGTAGCAATTACGGCTGCCTTTTTGATACTAGGGTAGTTCTTTAAAAGAGCCTTTACCCCTGGTTCGACCACTCCGAGAACCGGTACTGGGCTTTTCTCTTTTAAAGTTTCAAGAGCTTGAGCAGAGGCTGTGTTGCAAGCCACTACCACCGCTTTTACGTTCTTTTGCAAAAGGAAATCCAAAATTTCCAGAGAATAGCGAATTACCGTTTCCCGTGATTTATTGCCATAGGGCACACGAGCCGTATCTCCAAAATAGATAAGATCCTCATGGGGTAGAAGTTCATGAATTGCCGAGAGGACTGTGAGGCCACCCAGTCCGCTATCAAAGACACCGATGGGTTGCTTCACAACTCGTGCAAACCAAAAACATCATGCACCACCTGAAGAGCCTCCCGACCTCTATCCTTGGCTATTACACAGGATATCTTAATCTCACTTGTTGATATCATTTCAATGTTAATCCCGCGATCGGCTAGAGCTCGAAACATACTAGCTGCCACACCGCTGTGGGATTTCATACCCACCCCCACGGCGGAAACAATGGCGATATTTTCATCAAAGCTCACCGAGCCCGTTCCCCATTGCTTAAGCAAAAGTTCCAGAATTTCTCTGGCCTGCCGCAGGTCTTTTGCGGGTATGGTAAACGAAATGGTATTTTTGTTGTCCTTGCCCGTCGACTGCACAATCATATCAACATTTATCTTTTGAGCAGCCAGGGCAGAGAAAATTTCCGCCGCAATTCCCGGCCGGTCAGGGATATCAGTTAAAGAAACCCTGGCCTCATCTGTCTTTAAGGTAACCCCAGAGACAAGTAATTTCTCCATCATCTGCTCCTCTGGAACCACGAGAGTTCCCTTGTTAAAATTAAAACTTGAGCGAACATGCAAGATAACTCCATATTTCTTAGCAAATTCAACCGAACGAGAATGAAGGACGCCTGCCCCTAAGGAAGCAAGCTCAAGCATTTCATCGTAGCTAATTACCTCATGCTTGCGTGCTCCTTTTACCTTGTTGGGATCTGCCGTATAGACACCATCTACGTCTGTGTATATTTCACACTCTTTTGCTTGAAGGGCTGCTGCTAAAGCCACGGCTGTGGTATCTGATCCCCCTCGCCCCAAAGTAGTAATGTTTTCCTCCGCATCCACACCCTGAAAACCTGCCACTATACATACTTTATTTTGCTCTAAATTTTGTAAAAGCCGCTCGGTTTCAATTTTTTCAATACGTGCATTCGTAAAGGTACTGTCGGTGCGGATTCGAATCTGTAACGCGTTAAAACTCACTGCGTTTACCCCAATTTCGTGCAATGCCATAGCCAGAAGCGCCACCGATACCTGCTCTCCTGTGGCAAGCAACATGTCCATCTCCCTTTTCGGGGGATTTTCACTAATCTGGGAGGCCAGGGCAATAAGCTCATCGGTGGTATGCCCCATTGCCGAAACAACCACGACTAACTTGTAGCCATTTTCATAATAGCTCTTAATACGTTCAGCTACTCTCTTAATGCGCTCCGCATCCCCCACCGAGGTTCCTCCATATTTTTGCACAAGGAGGTTTTCCATATTTAGCTAAAAAAGAGACAAAAGACGTAGTGTCAAGTTTACCAAAATGTTAACCAAGCCGTGCTATGAAAACTCATGCTTTCTCATGTTGAAAAAAGCTTTATACACCCTTTTTCTGCTTGTCCAGTGCAGCACACCTGAGCAAGTGGGTTTGTGCTTTCTGTAAAATACGAAGATGGGAATGCTATAGCTCAAATAAAAGAAAGCCGCTTAGACATCTTCCTTTCGCAGGATCTATCCGACCAGTTGCTTTTTCATCTTGAAAAAAGTAAAGACCGTTTAATCTTAGACACATCCGAAGTACAGTTTATAGATTCAGCTATAGTGGGGGTTTTCATTCGCGTCCATGAAACAGCAAAGAAAAGTCAAAAGAAGCTTGTCTTTATTAACACAAGTAGTTTTTGTCAAAAGCTTTTTCAGGGCTCGGGGCTTAAGGAAATTTTTTTTGTAGAAAGTTAATCTTGTCAATTTTAGGCTCAAGCAAGGGTTCGCTAATAAAATATCCTTGGGAGTACTCAATACCACATTTTCTTATAAATTCGAAATCAGCTTCATTGGAGACAAATTCGGCTATCACCTCGGCCCCTACACTTCGAGAAATTTGCTGAATCACCGTAACTATTTTTTGCAAATCGGGATCTCGGTGAACACCCGAAATAAAGCGCCCATCTATTTTAATATAATTGGGTTTTAGTTCCGTAATACGGCTGAAATTAGATGCGGAAACCCCAAAGTCATCAATGGCAATGCGAAATCCATATCGACGAAGTTCCACCAACTGTTCATTAATGAGCTGATTTAAGGATGGTTCAATTTCTTCTAGAATTTCCAAAGTAATCCGAGAAGGGTGAATGTCAAGCTCCTCTATCTTGCGTTTGAGATAATCTACCAGAAAAAGCCCGCGAAAGTCTTGGCTTGTCACATTAATGGAAATATGGAATTCGTTTCCTTGCAAATATGGCAGCGATTTTTCCACAATAGCACCAGTTAGAAGCGGTAAGAGCCCCGCCAATCTCGCAGCTTCTAAAAACTGAGCAGGATATATGACTCCACTTGCTTCATCCCGCATACGGATGAGGCTTTCAAACTTGTGAATCTTGCCGGTACGGTTGTCAAGGATAGGCTGAAAAACAGGGAAAAATCCATCTTTTTCAAAGGCTGTTTTTATCTTGGTAATCCAAAATAAGTTCTCCTGTTGCCTACTTTCCACAGGCAAATTGTGTCGATATACTTCAATATTTCCTACACCACGACTACGTGCCTCAAGTAGAGCCAAATTTGCCTGCCGCAAAAGATCATAACCTTTTCCCCTAGCAATACCAATGGAGCAACTTACCTTTACAGCAAGCCCACGTACCTCCACATTGAGACGGGGTAAGAGTTGGTGTATTTGCCGCGCAAGTTCCCATTCCTGATTTTTTTCAGGATTATCCAGAAGTATAGCAAATTCATCTGCCTGTAAGCGAAAACCTAAGGCATTGGCAGGCAATTTTGCCTCAAGAAACTCAGCTACGGCCCTCAATACGGCATCGCCAAAATCATAGCCATAACCGAGATTTAGTTGCGAAAAGTTATCTAAGTTTATGAGAATTAATGCCAGCTCATTTTGGCGACCTAGAATTTCAAAAAGCTTTGTACGATTAAAAAGCCCTGTTAGTTGATCAACAGAAAGCTGCAAATTAAGCCAATGCTGTCTAAAACTTGCCTCTTGTGCCTTGGATTTTTTTTGCTCCGTTTCTACAAACTTTTTCCAGGCTAATAAATTTTGCAAAGATTTTCGCAACACCATTTGAAAATGGTTCATACTTACGGGATATGGTACAAAGCCACGGATGCCTGAGTTTAGGCACTTTACTAAGAATTGGGGATCCATTTCTTTTGAGATTACTAAGATTTGAGAGGAGGGATGCATGCGTTGAATATTGTGAACCTCTTCGATAACCCAATAGCTATCCCCTTGCTCAATACCCAAAAGAATCAAGGAGTTTGGCTTTGTTATCATGAGCTCATGTAAGACATCTATTCCTGGCAAAATTTCGACTCGCTCAAAGAGAGACCGCAAATAGTTCTCTAGCGTTGAGTCAAATAGGGACGGTGGACCTAGGTAATAGAAAGGGACCTTCCCAGCCAATTCAGCCTGCTCTATGGTAAGTCCAGCCGGCACAGTGAATTGTAAAAAACTTAAAGCCCCATGTCAATTACAAGAATGTTTCTAATCACCTATTGTTGCTATTGATAATGCATTATCAATAATGATTGACGCCACAGCGTCTGACAAAATAATTACCAAGAACTTAGAGGATAATGGGAGGATATATTATGAAGAAGAGCTTATTCCCCCTTTTGTACTTCGTTGTTATTAGCTGCAAGCATGAACATGAGGAAGAAAAATACAGCTGCCAAATTGACGGTACTAGCCTGCACATAGCTGCGGACTTCCAGAAAGCTCCCTGCGATAATCTACCACCTGAAGGTATAAAAATCAAGATCACAGGTCTTACTGTGCCTCCGGGGCAAGATTTGCGGCTGCG
Source organism: Leptospiraceae bacterium (assembly GCA_025055765.1). Lineage (GTDB taxonomy): Bacteria > Spirochaetota > Leptospiria > Turneriellales > Turneriellaceae > JANWWS01. Next base: position 112,834 of record JANWWS010000012.1, read on the forward strand.
CTTTTATACTAACCCCAATGTGCCCTCCACGAATCTCAACGACGCAGGTGGCCTTGAACTAAAGTTTACCGACAGCCAGGTTGGGGCAGACTTTGCCCAAGGTGAGCCTGCCACATCCAATGCCCATACGGGTGCCAACTCTTTTTGCATAGAAATCCATGATATAACAAAGGAAAAGCATACCCAAATTTTCTCGGGAGATGAATGCCAAGGCAATTTAACGCTTAACCATAGTGAGAGCACAGCTCCTACTCCAGCGACTCGTGCGGTGTCGTACCGGCGCCCAGATAGCGGAGTCATCGTAGGCCAAATTAAAATAGAAAAAGAAAAACATGGCCACGAGCACTAATGTGGGGCCATGAGAAAAACCCTAATTTGGCTTTTTCTATTCAGTTCGGCATCCCTAATAGCTCAAACAGAGCTTGATGAAATAGAAAAAGAATTACGAGAAGCAGAAAAAAGAGGGGAGGAGCAAAAGAGTGCTATGGGCTCAACCCCCCGTCTTGTGCCGGTTCGCCAGAGAACCGGCTTTATTGTAGACCGTGCCTCAATCCCCGATATTTTCACTGTGGCAGACATAGTACACGAACAAGATGCCTATGGCATTAGGCGGGAGACAAAAAATAACATTGATGTTCGAGAAGTCGAGTTTGGCTTTAGCGGCTTTGTTGACTGGCTTGCTCACGGCAATGCTCTTTTCGCCTTGCACAGAGATGATCACCAAGACCTCCAAGGGCGCTACATTTTTGACATTCACGAGCTTTTCTTGGATTTCTACAATTTACCATACAATTTGCGTGCTCGCGTGGGCAAAATGTTTCTCGACGCAGGTAGACTAAATTCCATCCATCGCCATGATTGGTTCTTCACGAATGCTCCCCTCATCCATAAAGCTGTGATGAATGACCTCTTTGTCGGAGAAGGAGCTGCGGATACGGGTATAGAAATAGCCTACCTCATGCCATGGGATTTTTTTCAAGAGTTAAAAATAGGCATTTTTCGTGGCCGTATCTTTGGCCATGGACACACCGACGGGATAGAAAAAGCAGCACCACTTTGGCTCGGTCGGCTCAAACAGTTTTTTCCCCTCGTGGGCAATTTAGGCACAGAATTTGGGTTTACTTACCTACGTTATCAGCCCACCATCTCTCCTCACGATGTCGATTATACCTATGGCAGCGATATAACCTTTCGTTGGTTTCATTCTCGTATTTACCGCTTTATTTTCACAACGGAATTTTGGTATAAGGAACTCTATCGCGCGCCTACCCCCATAATGGCTGGCTATCGAGATAGCTTATGGGGATTTTACACTTTCTTTGACTTTATCTTTATGCAAAACTATGGGGTGGGCTATCGTTTTGACTACTACGAAGATTACTACCAAGTTTATGCACAAAGACGTCATTATTTGGGAAACACCTTTTGGTTTACCTACCGACCTTCTGAGTTTGCCTATTACAGACTTACTCTAGAAGCCAGGCATTATCACGGCTATGACGGCATTTATGGCATAAATTACCTTGTCTTTTTGCAAGGTACCTATATCTTGGGATTTCATTTGCCCCATCGTTACTAGGAGGTGTAATGAAAAAAGCAAGCGTTTGTTTCTGTTTTCTCTATTTTTTTCTATTATGCCCCCTTTTTAGTCGGCTTTATGTAGTAACGACCACCACCGATCTTGCCTCCATTGCCAAGGAAGTGGGTCGAGATCTCGTAGAGGTAGAATCTCTCACTTTTGGCAACACGGATCTCCACTTTGTACCAGCCCAGCCTAACTTTATTGTAAAAGTAAACAAAGCTGATGTCTTTATCGAGGTTGGCCTTGAGCTCGAATCCTCTTGGACGTCTCTTGTACTAAACCAAGCACGAAACAACAAAGTTATGGTAGGACAAATAGGCTACTGCGTAGCCTGGCAAGGGGTTAATGTTCTCTTGCCCCCTCAACAAGAAATCAACCGTTCTATGGGAGATCTCCATCCGCAGGGAAATCCCCACTATTGGCCTGACCCTGTAAATGGAATCATTATCTCCCGCAATATACGCGATACTTACATACGTGTAGACCCCAAAAACGAGAAAAAATACCAACAATACCAAGAAGAATTTGAAAAAAAAGTAAAAGAAGTCCTCTTTGAAAATTTAAAACTCCTCAAACCTTTTGCCGGAACGAGGGTGGTAGGGTACCACCAGGAATTTGACTATCTCATTAATCGGTACAAGATGGTGGTTGTCGACAACATCGAAGAAAAACCTGGGGTTTTGCCAGGGCCGGCAAGACTTAAAGCCATGAAAGATATTATTCTACGCAATGGCGTCAAGCTAATTCTTGTCTCCCCTTGGACAAATATTGCCCTTGCCCGCAAAGTCTCACAAGACAGCGGAGTTCCTCTCCTAATTTTACCCATCCAAACCAAAAGCGCCGAAAATACCGAAACCTATCTCGATATGCTACGCACGACAGCACAAATGCTCTATGAAGCCCTTAGCAAGAAAGAAAAATAAATTCTTAAAATTAAATAATATAAGCTTTGGTTTCCCTGGCAAGATTTTAGCAAAAAATGTCTTTCTCGAAATTGGAGAGGGAGATTTTATTATCCTGAGTGGACCCAATGGCTCTGGCAAATCAACTCTGGCACGCCTCCTTTTAGGAGTACATAAGCCGCTTTTAGGAGAGAGAATAGATTTTTTTCAAAAAAAAGCTTATGTCCCGCAAAAGTCAGATATAGACTTAGGTTATCCACTTACTCTCGCAGAGCTTTGGGAAACAGCGGCTTACGAGCACTTTTTTGAGTTGCCATTTCAAAGAAAATACAGGGAAATCCTAAATCATGAGATTATAAAAACCCTCGCATTAAAAGAAAAACAGCACTTGCCGATCTTTCGCGCAAGCGGCGGGGAATTACAGAGAGCTTTAATTGCTCGCGCTTTAATACGCAAAGCAGATCTTGTAGTCATGGACGAACCTTTTTCGAATTTAGATAAAAAAGCAAGACGTGAGGTTAGCAAACTCTTATTTCACCTTTGCCAAAAAGAAAAAACCTCTTTTTTTATTATCGACCATCAGGGTGTGGTGAGGAGCTCGGGCATAAAGTTTTATTATCTCGAAAACGGAATACTTTACCATGATAGCTGATTTAAGAGAATTTTGGCTCTACCTCAGCACACATGGCCAGAGCGTACTTTTGTCTCTACCGTACTTTCTTTTCTTGGCCTACCTTGGGATTTTCCTAGTGCTACGCCGTTCCACCCTTTTTGCTATGGTACTAACCCAGGCAGCACAACTGAGTTTTATTTTAGGGGTTGGTTGGCATTTTGCAGGACATACAGATGCCTTTGAATTTATTAACAAACACCGCTATGACCTCAGTGAAGAATTACAACACCTAGACCTTTATGTCTTTCCTCTTACATTTCTCTTCTTGCTCCCCTTTCTTTATTTGGCAAGCAAAGTAAGTAAAATAAGGGAAAGCGCCTTGATGCTTACATTTCTTTTTTTTACGGGAATTTTACCAATAGCTAATCGTTTTGTAGGCGGCAGTGAAAAAACCCTGATGTCTTTGTATTTCAGTGACCTTCTTTACACATCACCCAACCTTTTCTGGCATTATCTCCCTCATATTTTTATAATTACTCTTTTGTTAATTCTCACCTACCCAAGCCACTTTTTGGCAGCTCTTGACCCTATCGAAGCCCAGCTTTTAGGATTAAAGCCCGAGCTAGCTAATATAGTTTTTTACCTTCTCGTAGGCTTAGGTATTTCCATTTCAGTTAGAGTTTTAGGCACCTACCTAACTATGGCCGCTCTTCTTTTTGCTCCTCTCTCGGCCTTGCATTTTGCTACCTCGATGCGCAACTTGGTAATCCTCACTTTACTTATTACTTTTTGCTTTCTTATTGCTGGCTTCTCTTTATCGTTTTTGCTTCCTGCTTATCCCACGGAAGCAGTTTTAATTGTAAGCTTCGCCCTCTTATCAGCCATGGCCCATCTCGTTGCTCGGCTAAAGCAAAGGATCTCATGAAGCTCATTGTGGGGCTTGGGAATCCCGGAAAAAAATTTAAAAACACTCGCCATAACGCCGGCAGAGAAATCACCATGGCCTTATGCCCTTCAAAATTCCAGCCATCCTTGCTATACAAAGCCCTGCTAGCAGAGGCCTTCCTTAACGAGGAAAAATACTCCTTTTTACTGCCAGAGACTTATATGAATCTTTCGGGAATTAGTGTGGCTTCTTTTGTGAGAGACCATCCTCTTGCCCCAGAAGACATCCTAGTTATCCACGATGAAATTGATCTCCCCCCTGGTGAGGTACGCTTTAAAAAAGGTGGAGGACATAACGGACACAATGGACTTAAGGACATTATTGAAAAACTGGGCCACTCTAACTTTTGTCGTTTGCGTATTGGGGTGGGCCGTCCAGCAAGCAAATGGGAAGTAGCCGACTATGTTCTCTCGCCTGTGAATTTTGCCTGGCCACTTTCTAAAGTAAAAGAAGTTTTACGGCAAAATCACTGGGCTGATTTTTCCTAATAAGACAAGAGAAAACGAAAGAAAAATTTCTTTTCACAGGAATTTCTCCACTTATTTTAGAAAGCATGAGAGATTCCTTTGAAGCCTTGCGAGAAGATGAGCAACTCTTAAATGAATTACTGCAAGAAACCATCCGCCGTAAAGAAAACGAAAGTGTTCATGCCATTGTTGAAGAAATCCGTATGCTAGCTCGCGAAGCTCGTTCTGGGGACAAAAATGCCTATGATAAAATGGAAGAATATCTCTCACGCATGGAAGTAAAAGAAGCCATACCAGTTGCTCGTGCCCTAAGCTACTTCTTAACGATGGCCAACATTGCCGAAAACCATCACCGCCAAAGAAGGCGACGGCTTTTTTTAAGCCACCCCGACTCAACCCCCCAGCGCTGGAGTCTGGAAGAGACCTTTCAACAATTGCTCCAACGTGGAATAAGCCCACAAAAACTTTATGAAGCTGTGGTATCGCAAAGAGTAGAACTTGTCTTAACCGCTCACCCCACCGAGGTGGTACGGCGCACCCTGCTGCAGAAGTATGTTCACATTGCGCAGGCTCTGGAACGCCGGGACAGGAAAGATTTAATCCCCCAAGAAAGGCTGGAAATTCTCGATTCCTTGCGCCGCGAACTTGCTATTATTTGGGAAACAGATGAGTTGCGCCAAGAAAAACCTACCCCTATTGATGAAGCACGCTCGGGACTTTTAATTATTGAGCAGACCTTATGGGATGTCGTACCTCAGTTCTTGCGCTCACTGAGTTCTACCTTGCAGAAATATACAGGGAAAGCGTTACCCTTAAATATCTCACCAGTCTCCTTTGGTTCTTGGATGGGGGGTGACCGAGATGGAAATCCTAATGTTACCCCCGAGGTTACCCGGCGTGTAGCTTGGCTAACGCAATGGATGGCGGCGAAACTTTACGAAGAAGAGCTTACCAAACTAAGAGAGGAGCTTTCCCTAGTCCACGCCTCACCAAAGCTCATAGAAAGAGTTGGTCAGGTACGTGAACCATACCGCGTTTTTCTTCGGCAGATTATAGAAAAACTGCGCGACACCCGTGTACGAGTAGAACATCTACTAGCCGGACTTCCCGACCCAGGAAAGCCTTATTATCGCAGTACGGAGGATCTCTTAAAGGAAATCGAGCTCATCTATGATTCGCTGTGCGAAACGGGCAACGAACTTATCGCTGAAGGCCGATGTGTGGATATTTTGCGAAGGCTCACGGTCTTTGGACTTACCCTTGTTAGACTTGATATTCGACAAGAAAGCCATAAACATACAAAGGCCCTTGATGCCATCACCAAAGCCCTGGGTCTTGGCAGCTACGCCGCTTGGAGCGAAGAAGAACGGCAAAAATTTCTTTTGCAGGAACTACAAAATCCGCGGCCATTAATCCCAATGAATTTTGAAGCAGATGAAGAAGTTATGGATGTCATTGAGACATTTCGTATGCTAAACCGTATACGCACGGAATCACTGGGTGCTTACATAATATCTATGGCGCGTGCACCCTCAGATGTTCTCGCTGTCTTATTGTTTCAAAAAGAATCAGGTCGCAAACGCTGGCTAAGGGTGGTACCTTTATTTGAAACAATTCAGGATTTAGAATCGGCGGGCAAAACCATGGATGCTCTTTTTTCCATAGATTGGTACCGAAACCATATTGCCGGCCATCAGGAAGTGATGATTGGATACTCCGATTCCTCAAAAGAGGCGGGGCGCTTTGCAGCTGCCTGGTATCTCTACAAATGCCAGGAAGATATCATTGCCATAGGCAAAAAATACGGGGTGCGCATCACCTTATTTCATGGGCGGGGAGGTACTGTTGGGCGCGGCGGAGGCCCAACCTACCTTGCCATATTATCCCAACCACCTGGCTCTATCCAGGGACATTTAAGAGTCACAGAACAAGGGGAGATGATCCAAGCAAAGTTTGGGCTACCTGGTGTCGCCTTCCGGACCCTAGAAATCTACACCACGGCAACACTGCAGGCTACTCTTACCCCACCTCGTGAACCCCTTCCCGAATGGCGAGAGATTATGGAAATCCTGGCCCAAAAAGCCCAGCGGGCATACCGGCAGGTGGTGTGGGAAAATCCCCGCTTTGTGGAGTACTACCGAGCCGTGACCCCGGAAAGTGAAATACCAGAGCTAAAAATTGGCAGCAGACCAACGAAAAGGCGAAGCGAGGGGGGATTAGAGAGTCTGCGCGCCATACCATGGATTTTCGCTTGGACGCAAACACGTATTTTGCTGCCGGCATGGCTTGGCTTTGAGCAAGCCATGGAAGAAAGCATTCGAGAAGGAAAACTAGAGGTCCTACAGAAAATGTACCAAGAATGGCATTTCTTTCATTCCACAGTGGATCTTATTGAAATGGTCTTAGCCAAAACAGATCTTTACATTGCCGAACAATACCACAAGAAACTTCTAGGGGAACACCTAAAAGACATTGCCAATAACGTCTTAGCCAAACTAAAGTGCGCCATAGAGGTTTTGTTAAAAGTTACCCAGCACAAGAAGCTTCTTGAAGAAAACGAGGTTTTGGAAAGGTCAATCGAGGTGCGCAACCCTCATCTAGATGCGTTAAATATGCTGCAGGCTGAGCTACTGAGACGGCTGCGGCAAAACGAATCTCCCGAGCTGCGGCGAGCCCTCTTGCTTACTATTAATGGTATTGCAGCAGGTATGCGCAATACAGGCTAGCGGATGCGAAAGGGTCTATTAAATTTTAAAAATTGTCGATACGCAATCTTTTTATCTTCGTTATCATAGAGAATGATCCCCAGATGGTTAAAGAATTTGCGGTCATGGCGATAGCGGGCGTAAAGCTGAGCCCATACACTTGTTTTTAGGGCTGAGCTTACGATATTATAATTAGCTTCTTTTTTGGAAATGGTTGTACTGTTTTCCCACCCCTGAAGAGGCACATCAATACCCATTTCAGGATGGGCTTCTATGTAGCTAATATAGTCCAGGAATTTTTGATAACTATATTTACGCTTTTTCTTATCACTTTCACTTTTGGTTTCTGTTAGCTCCTCCCCTCTATTTTTTGCAGCCCACTTGCTCACCTCTTCTTGATTTAAGCGAGGAAGACTGTCAAATTGCACGATTTCAAATTTTTCTTTTTCAAAGTCTCGCTCACGCCACTTTGGATATTCCACGCGCTGGCGGTATTGGGGATCAACTAAATCTTTTTCATAAAAACCAACGATAAATAGTTTTAGAGGTATGCTATATTCTACTTTATTTTCTATGTCAAAAGAAAGCTCAAGTACCTCACCCCTGCCACTAGGCGCATACTTCTTTCGGTAAAATAAATTATTAACCTCAAAACGCTCATCATAGACACTACCGCCAGCTAAGACTTTTTCTTCTTTTTTTGCATCTTGAGCATAAAGGAGAAATGAGAATAATAAAACCCATGTAAGAAAAGCATGTAACTTCATATTTATTCCCTCAGCGTATTATCGGCCATCTTAAACATGGGCTTTAGCACCTCTATCGGGTCTCCTTTCGTTTGGTAGCAACAATACGCCTCATATCGTTGAGGTTGGGGATAACCACACGATCCGCATAGAGTTCTATCTTTCCTGTTCTTGCCCATTGGTGCAGTACCTGCTGTACCCGGTCTGAGGGTTCCCCACACCAGTTTGCTATATCATCCACTGTGACATTTAAACTCAGATGTCTTAACTCCTTATAATTAGGCTCCTTTTCAGAGAGCATAAGAAAAACATCTGCTACTTTAGCCTGAAGGTCATCGAGTAGCAAAATCATAAGACGACGTTTCGCGTCGTATATACGGCGTGCAAAAATAACAAGAAGCTTATGGGCCAGTTGGGGCTGCGAAGTCATCAAGGTGACAAAATTTTCTCGATTAAAATGAAGGACCTGCACCGTATCAAGGGCAATGGCCGTAGCTGAGCGGGGTTGCTCCTCAAGAATCGCCATTTCCCCGAATATGTCGCCAGGTCCCAGGATATCCATGGTTTTTTCCTTGTCTCGCACAATTTTTGAAATTTTCACACGACCAGATTGTATAAGATAAAAGTCGTTGCCTGGCTCAAATTCACAAAAAATAATGTCGTTTGCATTAAACTGCTTACCAAACTTTTGAAACAAGGCATTTGTGTTCATTACGCCTGTTGCAACTCCCTAATTCTATTACGGGCCATGCTTGTATCTTTGTCTTCTGGGAAAATTTTAGCAGCCCTTTCGTAACAATTTATAGCTCTGGCTTTGTCGTTTTTCTTTTCATAAATTTCCCCAATATGTATCCACGCTTTTTTTTGCATGCTGCTATTGGGGTATTTTTTTAAAAATATAGAAAACTTCTGCATAGCCACATCAAGTTGTCCCATCTTTAAGTAACTTCGAGCCTGTTCATAAGCGGCCTTTTCAAGAAAATCTGCTTCCACCTGCCCTGAAAAAGTTTTTGTCTGCAAAACTCTCTCAAAACATTCTATAGCTTTCGCATAATCACCCTGGGAAAAGTAATTTAAACCCTCGTAATAGTTTTGGGCAGGGCCGGAGGGGATACTACCTGTACTTTCTAGAGGTGGAGCCGAAAAATCATCTAAAGGTGGTGCAGACAGAGAATCCCCTGGCAGAGAAGCCCAATCGGAAGTTGTGCTTTCCAGATAACTTGTAGGTGATGGTGCTGTTTTTTCGGCTTGGATCAACTCATCCTCAATTGTTGGAAGATTTAGGGGATAGGGTGCTCCGCTTTTCGCCAATTGGAGTAATTTCCTTGCTCTTGGCGCAAGCGCATGCTGGCCATAATGGCGCAAGAATGCCTCAAAAGCATAGATAGCGTAGTCCATTTTCGTTAAGCGGTAATAAGTCTCCGCTACATTTAAGAGCTCCACTTGGTTTTCGCGCAAACCCTGCTCTCCCAAAAGCTCTCTTACTTTTTTATGTACCTTGCGCAGCTGGCTCGAGAAGACCCTAAGCATCTGCAAGATAACTCTTGGGTTGCGCAGAGCAAATTGCTCAAAGTCAGGTAATTTAAAAACAAGTACTTGAGAGTCTGTTAATACTTGTGCCGTCTCCTCCCGCGGGTAATGGCCCAGTGCAGACTTTACTCCAAAAAACTCTCCTCGGCGCACATCTTCTTTAATATCCTCTTTTTGATCAAGAGAGGTAGACAGTAAGACAATCCGCCCTTTTTGTAAAACATATATCTCATCACCTAAATCACCTGCAAAATAGATAATCGAACCGGCACTATAGTTACGTAGGGCTGGCATTTACCATGGCTCCACTGGTAAGAAATCCAGGATTTTGTGGAATTTCACTGCTTTTCTTACCCTGGCCAAAAGACCTAATATGTCGCCGTCAACGATTTTTCTGTGCCCTGCCACCAAAATTTTCTGGTAGGGAATCTTCATGGCCTCAAAAACCTGAATAAACTCCTCACTAGCATACTTGGGGCGACCATTTAAGACTACAAGTCGAATGTGCTCATAATCCATGTTGGCAAAGGCCTGGTAGGGATCTTTGGGATCCCCATCAATTAGGACGATATCGGCCCATTTATTCTCTGCAATTTCACCCAGCTCATGAAGGCACATAGCTCGCGCTGCTTGCGTTGTTACCATTTGCAAGAGGGTCTTTTCACTTAATTTTTGACCATAAGCCTGTGCAAAATAAGCCTGGGCTACCCGCAATTCTTCAAAGAGATTGATAGACCCCGACATGGGAGAGTCGGTGCCCAATACTACATTTACATTTTTTTCCAATAGCTTTTTTACAGGTGCTGTGCGAGAAAACATATATAGGTTGGAGACCGGGCACCATACAACATGGCAACCATACTCAGCTAAAAGATCTATGTCGCTGTCAGAAAAGGCAATGCCGTGAATCAACACAGTCTGCTTACTCAGAGCTCCCCGCCGGTGCAAGGTTTCAACAGAGCGGATAGTTTCCTCATCAAAGCCCTCACTGCAGTGGGTAATAAAAGGAATGTTATTTTCTTTAGCAAGATTATGTTCTTTCTCTATGCCTTCGCCCCAATTTAGGGCAAAGCTTGTCACCGAATGCGCCAAACCATACTTACTTATGATTCGAATAGGTACCTCCTTCCCAAAGAGCTCCCTAACAAAGTGCGGGATGTGATCCTGAACCGATGTTACGCCGCACAAGAGATGGCGATAGCCTCCCATTTGGTAAAGGTCCTGTGAGTCGATCTGCTGCCTCTCCGTATACAAAGGAGACGACTTTAGGTCATTGTCCCACTCGAGCCAATTTAAATAAGGCCTGCGGTCTCCCACACGAGGCCAATAGGTGCCTAAAAGATGATCATGGCAGTTAATAAAACCAGGGAAGGCAAGAAGACCATTGCAGTCGATACTTATGACCTCTTCATCAATCTTAATATGGCGACCTACGGCAGCTATTTTATGGCCTTTTATAAAAATACTTGCTTTTGATTCTACCTGTTGCGGCGAGACCACAGTGACATTCTTGATTTCCCAATCCATAGTATTTTTCCCTGGGGTTAAAGCTGCCTAAGCCATTTTGAAGGGTCTATAGGCCTACCACCGTAAGAGACAGAGAAGAAGAAGGATCGGTTTTGGGTAGTTGCGATGAGCTGCCTCTTTTTTACCCTTTCCCCCGTCTTGACCTGAATATTGGCCAAATGGGCATACACGGTCAACCATCCTCCCCCGTGGTCAAGAAAAATACAGGTGCCATAGCCTCGTACGGGCGAAACACGCAAAACAACCCCTGATTCCGAGGCATAGACAGGAGAGCCGGGGAAAGTTGACCACAAAAGCCCGTAGTATGCATTCTCTAGGGAAGAGGAAAAACGGCGCTCAAGACGTCCTCCTTTTAAAGGCACTTGAAAATCCGGCTCATCATTATAGGGGGAAAGATACCGGTAGGGCTTCTCCTGTAGAATCCGTAGTTGTTGACCTGATCGAATATCATCTGGATTTGTTATGGAATTCCATAACTGGATATCCCGTACAGACACCCGAAAACGCTGGGCTATCTTTTCCAGGTTATCTCCTGGCTTCGTCTGGTAATACTGCCATCCCAAAGCAAATTGGGGCAGCGGAAAAAAAGATGCCCACCAAAGGAGCCACCTCATGGTTTTTTATCGGTAGTTGCACAAAGCGAACTTCACTTAGAGACTTTCCCTACAAAAAGCAAATGACAATATATCGGCCCATATGAGGCTGCCCTTATGGAAATTCTGGCTACCATCCTGACCATATTGTTTATTATCGATTGCGTTTTGCTTATCTTAATAGTGCTGTTGCAATCTGGGAGGTCGGCAGGTCTGGGAACCTTTGGTGGTAGCAGCAATACTATCCTAGGAGCAAGCTCTGCCGATGTACTCACCAAAATCACGGTGGGGCTAGCTGCCGGTTTTATGTTGCTTGCGCTTTCCTTGGCTTTTATTAAGAGTCGCCAATACGCTCGGCCAGTTCTTGAAGAAAATAAGGCAACACAACAACTCACTCCCGTGGAAGAGGTACCTAGCCAAGAAAACAAGAAAGAAAACCCTTCATCTCCTTAAAGACACCCAAGCGCCTCAAGGGAAATTTTTCCTTCGTAAAAGGCACGACCAATAATAGCACCATAAAGCCCTAATTGTTTGAGACGTTTGAGGTCCTCTATATCACGTATACCCCCCGAGGCATAGAGCTTTAGCTCGGTAAATTTCTCTAAAATGTCACCATAAAGCGAAAAATCAGGTCCAGATAACATGCCATCTTTTTTAATTTGTGTTACAAGAAAATGACGTATGCCTAATTCATACATATCCCTTAAGAAGGGGAAGAGCTCAGCGGAAGCTTTTTTCTCCCACCCCTCGGTTCGAATTTCTCTTCCCCAAACATCTACCGCAAGTATGATATTGTTCGGATAGCGCTGCCAAATCTTGTAAAAGGTGTGAGAATCCTGAAAAGGCAGGGAACCTAAAACCACAAAATCTTCGTTGTTCTTAAGTCCTGCGTCAAAATATTGTTGCACATCAGCTAAGCTACGAATCCCACCTCCCACCTGAAGGGAGAGATTAGTTTCTTTTTTAATTTTCACAATAAGCTCTCGATGCTGAGGGCTGCCCACACGTGCTCCCGAGAGGTCTACAACATGCACACGCTTGAGTCCTTCCTGTGCAAGACGCCGTGCAAGTAGTAACGGGTTCTTGTCGTAGACTGTGACCTGATTAAAATTACCCTTGGCAAGCCTCACCACGGCATGGTCTAAAAGATCAATCGAAATTATGGCGAGCATTTTACTTCGTCGTTTTGTGAGTTTTTGTTTCTTCTTTTGGAGACTCGGTTCTCTTTGGCTGTTCTGTTAAGAGTTGGCAAAATTCATGGTAGCGATAGTTAGATTCTTGTGCCAGGTTAAGCATATTTTCTATTTCGTCGTAAAGCTTATCTTGTAGAGACTCCTCTTTTTGCAGGGATTCGTCTAATAGGAATACACCGTAGAGCCAGACCAAAAGAAGCTCAAAACTTTCTTTATGGAACCACAAAACCTGATCATATAGATGCAGTTGAATGAAGCGCTTTACGCTTTCCTGCATGAGAACCTGTTGGACCCACGCATCCCTATTTTGCTGCAATAATATCTCAAAGCAGTCATCAAAAGATAAGAGATTTTCGATAAGCTGAGCTTCCCATATCGCCTCGCTCTCAAGAGCTCCTAAATCGCGCAGGTAGCGTACCGCTATGTTCTTGAACCTCAGCTGGCGGTAATAGTAGCCCCGAAGTTCACCATTTTCTATAGAAAAAGAAGCAAAAAGAGCCTTAAAGAAAAGGTAAAGAGTCAGGATACGCCATATGGGAAAGCCCTGTGCCTCTGTCATTGGCAGAAGAGTTCGCCATCGTGAATAACGCGGTGCTTTAGAGTGGAGAACCGCATCTTTAAAAGCATAAAATGCTTCGAGATTTTTTTCTAACTGACCTCGAAGTTCCACCCCACAAGCTCGCTTTAGATAATTTTCTAGAACTGACAAAGCCGTCGAATATGATTCTTGTTTTGTTTTATCACTAAGAAATATCCTGAGTTCTTGGGAAAATGCTTTTTGGCTAAGCTCGCGGCATATAAACTCCAATTCTCCTTGGCAGAGAATATCCCGCATGGCCTGATATAAGGGACGTAGTTTTAGCTCCTCGAGAGCCTCACTAATAGAGGGAACCCCTCGGCCCTGAAGCTCCTCCTCCAGTTTGGTGTAGAGGCCATCTTGGTCGTATACTTCACGAAAATCTAAGAAGATGTGATACCCATAGGCCCCCAGGATCACAAAAAGCCCTTCTGTGTGTAGTTTCCTATTATTGCGGATATATTCAAGTCTTGTGTGATGGTCACGAAAAATCACAAAATAACCAGGATTGGTATTTAGATGGAGTGCCGAAGTAAGTTCATGATAAACGAGAACACCCTTTCCCTGGGGGTTGGTGGGGACAGCCCTCTTGATATAACCACTCGTATCCCCATAGCGATTGTTATACAAAATTAGGGCTCTTTCTCCTCCTGCCATATTGCTGTAAGCAAAGACATTTTCATCAACCTGTCCTGAAGGTGTCACAAAGTCATAGAAGGCAAATCGCTCAACACCACTAAACAGGTAGCGGCGGTGCAAGAGGGGAAAGATTTCTCTTTCGTGCCGGGCAATGAGATATTCATCGGGATACTCATCATAATAGGGACGAGCATACTCCATCCCGTATTTTTCGCTGTAGCCCTCAATTTGACCGTGGGCAAACATGGGCAATCCTGGCATAGTGACCATCATAAGGCATACGCCAAAGTATTTGTCTCCTTTGGAAAACTGAGCCACAGCTGTTTCTTCATCTGGGTTGCTCATGAAATTTACATAGCGCTTTAAAATTTCAGGATTAAATTCCAGGGTTTCTTTAACAAGGTTGCGGTATTTCTGGTTTTCTTCCCTTTTGAGCATGTTCATAAAAGCTGAGTTGTAAACCCGGTGCATCCCTAGGGTGCGCACGAAATAGCCCTCCATCATCCAGAAAGCCTCAGCCAGGAGAAGGGTATCGGGTGCCTCTTTCGCGGCTCGGTCGACTACCTCGCGCCAAAATTCCTGGGGCATTAGTTTATCGAACTCTTCCCTGGTTTTTGAAAATTGAGCCCTTGAGGGTATGGCCCCTCCCTGACCAGGTTCCGGATGCCATAAGCGCTGGATATGTCTTTTAGCTAAAGTCATGGCAGCATCAAATCGGATAATGGGAAATCGCCGGGCTACATTTAATATAGTCTCGATCACAGCTTCTCTTGCTCTTGGATTGAGATAATCTATTTGAGCTGTATCATTCCACGGTGTGCTCGTACCATCATTACCATGGTAGATATAGCGGGTCTCCCCTGTACGGAAGTTCACCCATTTAAAGACAACGGCTGCATCACTGCGGTTGTAATAACCATCTTCTAGGTAAATGCCTATTTCGGGGTGGAAGGACAGATTTTCACCCGTAAAGCGATAAGAAGGAAAGGGGGAGTATGGCAGCCACAAGAAGTAGTCCACATTCTCGACGATCCAGCGCGAGTAGATACCTGTATGGTTGGGCACCATATCTGCGCCCAGCCGGATCCCTCTTTGGGCACAGCGGGCTTTTAGGTTTTCTAATGCCTCGTCTCCCCCTAATTCATGCGCAATGGTATAATCGTAAAGAGAGTAAGCTGAGGAAATGGCCTGTGTGTTGCCACACAGATGCTTTATTTTCTTCGAAGCAGGACTTCTCTCCCACAAGCCTATGAGCCAGAGCCCAGAGATCCCCCAGCGAGCTAAGCGGTCAAGTTCCTCGTCGGGTATTTGATCAAGTCTTTTGATTTCGCGCTCGTATCGACGACTTAATTGGTAAAGCCAGACATATGTACTCTTTGCAATCATCACTAGATTTGGCATCCAGTCACGATCAGGACTAAAGGCTTCATAGTCGGGAAATAGCTCTCGATTGGAGTAATCAGGTAAAACCGTCTCAAGGCTTGCCCCAGCTTGTCCACGCAGCATTTCTTCTTCTCGTAAAATATCTAGGGCTTTAAGCAGGCGGAGCAGAAGATGTTGGGGTAAAAATTCTGCCCAATTTTGAAAGATATATTCCAGCTGGCCGCCTAAAGAATCTGGTGCTGCCTCAACGGGCTCCTTTAAAAAATGATATAGGTTGTTTTTCTTTTTGCCTAAATATGGTCCTTCTTGAAAAGAAGCAAACAGAAAAGATAGATTCTGCCGATAAAGCCCCTGCTTTCTAAGCTCACTGTCTGTCAAAAGAGGTAAGAAATCTTGCATAGCTGGATTTTCATTCTCTAGCAAAAGCAACACAAGCTGATTATAAAAACTGGCAAGGGCTTTTTCGTCACCTTTCACAAAAAGGCCATACTCCTGTGGCTTAAGTATCCCCATCACTACCTCTTTGGGAGTAAAAAACTCTCCATATTTTTCAGCTAAGATTTCACTCTGTCTTTCTTTTAACTCAGATAAAGCCTTAGCCCAGATTTGCGGCGCCAATTCCTCCTCAATTTTCTCCAAGACATAGAGATAGATTTCTTCGAGAAGCGAGATAATGACAAACTCAGCTGCTGTTAAGTAGCGTTCCTCTTTACCCCTTTGGCGGTTTATATGGTCCGCAAAGAGGCGCACTGCCACAATCTCTTCTTGGGATGCAAGGCTATTAAGCTGGGGCAAAAGCGGCAAAATGTTATAGTTCTTGAGAGCTTCTCGGGTGAGATGAAAGTAAAAGGGCAAACAGCTTGTTTTGGAAGGCATAATCGAAACCCTTTTTTACAATTTGGATATTTCTGCCATCTTTTTAGCACCTCGCCTGATTTTGGCTTTTAGGAACTCATAAGCCTATAGCCGGCAAGGGCTAAAGCTGGTCCCAACACCATACTTAAACCAACATAAAGACATGCTTTTGCAAATTCCCCTCGGGAGAGCATAAGATAAGTCTCCGCAGAGAAAGCAGAAAAGGTGGTAAATCCGCCCAAGAGGCCAACCATGAGGAAAAAGCGCATCTCTTCTTGTACTAGCCTTTTCTCTGCCAAGGCAAGGAGAAAACCCACCATGAGAGAACCGAGCATGTTTACTGCCATGGTTCCCCATGGGAAAGATCTCGCCCCTATGGTCTGGACATATTGAAAGACCAAAAAGCGAACGACTCCCCCGAGAAAACTACCCATTCCCACCCAGAGTAAGAGAGAGAGCTTAAATCCCTCCATAGGAACCTTTTGTCATCTGAGTGGTTTTTTGTAAGACACGGGGTAGCAAATAAGCGCTATAAGCCACTAGTAAAAAATAGCGCAGCATGTCACTGATGGGCCAACTTGGCAAAAGCCACTTTAAACTGATGCGTAACAGGAAAACCGTGCCCACCGCTATGATTAACAAAGAAACCGAGAAAAAACTCATTTCCCAATTATACAGTTCGCCATCCTGCCAGTTGCTTTTCTTGCCCCAAAGCGAGGCAAATACCAAATAGCCTAGCAGAGATCCTCCTGAAACAAAAATAGCTTTATCTCCATACCAAGCAGCAAAGCCCAAGGCTAAACTTAACCAAAGTACAGTAAAGACCAGAAAATGCTCGGCATGCTTTTTGAGGTAGGTTTTACCCCAACGAAGAGCCAAAGCAGAAAGGGTAAGACCAATCAAGGACCCCACAAGTACATCCCCAACAAAATGCACACCTAAGTAAAGCCGAGAAATGGGCATGAGAATCGCGATAAGAAAAAGCACTACCCGCAAAAACTTATTTTTTGCAAACAGGGCAAGGAGGAGATAAACTGTCATACCAGTTTGGGCATGACCAGAGGGCATACCCGCGCTCGTCTCCAGGTTTGAGAGATAGAGGGGCTGGATCGAAAGCGGCAGATATTCTAAGGAGGGTCTGGGAAGAGCAAAGATAGCCTTTAATATACTATTTAAAAAATAGGAGACAAAAAAAGCAAAGTGCACCACAGAAATTAAACGAAAGCTAGCTGTCAAAAAAAGCACAACTAAAAGAAGTGTGAGAAAATCCTCCCCACCCAAGCGAGTTATGAAAACCATGAAAAAATCCAATACGGCATTTCTAGGAAGATATTCGTAAATGGTATAACTAAAGAAAAAGTCAGGCCATGAAAGCACGTCCCAGATTTTGAGCTCGTTGATGTATGACAATTCTTTTTAGACAAGGCTCGCATGAAAAGCCTGACATATGTGCTCCCTTTTTACTTTTTTTGACAGCTGCCTAAAATCTAGCTCTGCAAAAAAAGAACCAAGCGTTCGCTTTTGCAATTCGAAAATTCGATGCAGGGATAAAATAATTCTTTTTGGGCCTCTAGTAAAAATGGCAAAAAAGAGCCATTGGTTATGGTAACCCTCGCAAGGCAGTTATGACTAGACACGAATTTTGACTTAAGAGTACGAAAACGCAAAAGCCTCTATAGCTAAATTAATCCTAAAAGCAGCGTTAGGTTGCCAAGGCACCCAAAGCATGCCAAAGTCAAGAAAGCGGCATTACTTGTGGTGGGCAGGGTAACAAGTCTTATGGGCTTGTCCTTGCCTAGGCCACGTTCCCCGAGGGGTTGGTTTACGCAATTTCGTGCATAAATGTTGTTTGAGCACAAAGCTCAAGTTTAGCCCTCATGAACTAAAATATTGCTGCAAATCACTTGATATTGGTGGTCTCGATAAACTTTTCTTGGTTAATTTTTCTTGCTAAGTGAGCCAGCGCTCAGAGATAGCTTCTGCCTGTTCGAGCACCGTTTGTGTGGCCCTTTCTTCTTTGTCGGGTGGATAGCCATATTTGCGAAGGATGCGCTTTACGTGAACGCGTAATTGGGCACGGACATTTTCGCGCACCATCCAGTCAATGGTGACATTATTGCGTAAAGTCTCCACCAATTCATGTGCAATGGTGCGCAAGGTTTTATCCCCCAAAACCCTCACAGCACTATCGTTCGTTTCCAGGGCATCGTAAAAGGCAAGTTCCTCTTCACTGAGACCAAGTTTTTCGCCGCGTGCCTGCGCGGAACGTAAG
>JANWWS010000047.1 GCA_025055765.1 Leptospiraceae bacterium
GCGTTCGTCACAGCTGACCAAGGCGACATTGTATTGCATTAGCCGGGCCAGGAGGGCCTGCGTGAGCGTGAGCTGGGGGTTGTCAAGGATCAGGAAGCCCAGGTCTTCCAGGGGTGTGGTCAGCGGCTCTTCGTTATCCCGGTGGATACAGAGCTGTTCATTCTTGACGCTCAGCCGGGCCGGATTACCAAAGTAAAGAGTTCGCTTGAGCATAAAAGTTTTGATTAATAAGAAAAATTTTTTAACTTTGTCCTTGAAGCTACTCACAATAAGGTCCTGATGACCGTTGTGAGAACAGTCAGGGCGGGGCCACTCGCCCTTTTTTTATTTTATGCCCACGCTAACTATTTCACCTAATTTATTTACCCTTAACTTTACGGGGTGGTTTTCAATAAATGTTCTAAGGCTTGTGATTCTTACCCATCTTTTTAAAGTTTTCCCCACACGATCGTCGTTTACTTGGGTTTCACAATGGTGCCTGAAATAGATATCAAAGAGCCTTAACTTTTGGACCCTATAAATATTCCAAAACAAATTTCTCGGCTGCTTTGATGCCACTAATTCTTTCACCTCATCTTCGGGTAAAAAGAGGCTAAACATTTCATTCACTTGCAGGGAAACCACCAGCTGTAGGCCATCGGGAGGTAGTTTGTCTTTAAAGCTGGAGGGGAATTTTTCTGGATTTTGCAAAATGACATTCCAGACTTCTGAGGTGTTTTCTATTATTACAGGCAGGCCCCATTTTTTACGTTCCACGGCGTGCCAAAAGGTGCACAGATGGGGAATAAATGTTCCTTTGCTGTCCTTATAAATAGCCAGGTGATGATTATTACCTGGTTTGACGAAGCCGATGGGCTCTCCGTGAGAGTTAAATTTTATCGGTTCAACGGCGTCAAGTCTTGTAAAGAGGCGCACGGTGCGGATGGGTATGCGGTTGTCTTTATCTAAATATAAAGGTTCTTTGAACGCTTCATTGGGATTATTATTAAAGGATTTAAGCCTTGCATCCACTAATTTTCTTACTTTGAAATCCACAATGTACTGTACATCTTTGTCTCTTATCTGAGAAAGTGGATATTTAATGACGTAGTCTTCCTTATAGCAGGTAGCATATTTTAATTTAACAGTTCTTTCGGGATCCAGGTAAATCGGATGGTCTTGTAAGGATTTGACGGCTTTTTTATAGTCACCCTTATAAAGTGCTAGGCGCTTTTCTACCAATTCTCGGATGTAGGGCTTAAAAATGAGATGGGGATGCGCGAAGAAGTATTCTGGTTTATGCTGGATGGGTCGGCCATTTTCATCAGTATCTAAGACTCTAATTTTCCCGTACACGCTTTCCTCGTTGAGTGGACCTCGGGGCACGACAACCTTATTTTGAACGATGATTGTTTTTCCATTCCGCCTCACCATTTGCTTACCATAGGTCGCCACTTTTTTGCCGGGTTTGAAGGAAACGATAATTTGGGCCACCTTTTCTTCTACTTCGCGTGTTGAAAAGGGCTTTTGAAGTATGAAGTAACGGTCTTGTAGTGTAAGCGATTCGCGTAACTCCTCCTTCCTTTTTTGCACTTCTTTCCACATTTCCTCTCGTGTGACCTGGGAGGCTAGAGTATTAAGCCGCTGAATAAATCCCTGCTTGGTACAGGCTACTACAAGCGCGTCCACAGCGTGGTGGCGATGATCGTCGCGCTTGTTCCAGTCCTTAATCACTTCTTTTGTGTGCTTTTGACCATCGTGGGTTTCCCATTCCACTAGGGTAGTGATGCCCTCGGCCAATGGGTCGGCGAAATTTTCCCGAATGTGCTTGAGGTGGGAGTTCATAATAACATCGTCCCAACCCCAGAGGCGTCTCAGGTAGGCTGTGACGTCGCCGCTAGTGGACCACACGTTTTTGGCAACTTGGCTAAGAATTTCTCTGGATTTTCGGGCAATGTATCGTGACTCATTGAGCTGTCTTTGAATGAAATCCTGAGGGATTTTGTCCGCGGGCATGAGTAGTTTGTCCCTCTTGGTCTTGGTAATAAGACCTTTTTCGTAGAGGTGGTTCACGCGATCAATGTAAGCGTTAAGGGCTTCCTGCCCCTTGGACGCCATGTAATCATAAGCCGTACGGTCGCCCTTTTCCTGGTTAACCCACCGAAAAGTCAGGGTTTTATTGGATTGGGAATCGTCAAATAATAACGAACGGGGAATAATGTGTTCCACATCTACGTCGTCGCCGGTGAGCGCTTCGGTTAAGGAAAACCTTTTGCCCGTGTAAATACACATGCCCACGATTTTATTATCTGGGTCCCCTATCTCGTTGAAAAGCCTGTATTTAATTATATTTTTACGTGTGGCTCTAACGCCAAGCTCGGCTAGCTTTTTTTCAATTTCTTTATTCTCTTTTTCTCTATTATTTATTTGACGGCTGTATTCATATCTCTCTTCCCGGCTTAATTTTAATTCCCGGGCCAGCTCCACGCGGATTTCAAAGAACCCCTTTTCGCGTTCTTCCTTAGTGATCCAGCCTCTTTGGGGGTCAATGATCTGGTTGACGACATGGATCATTTGGTTGAGGATTTTTTCCACCACGGGTTGACGGAGGGCGTTCTTAGGAAGGAGGGGAAGGGCATCCAGCAGTTTTTTGGCAGCCACTTGATCTTTAGTAAGAGAAAAAGAATGGTTGTAACCGGCGTAGGAGGCTGCCTCGCTGTAGACGCACCCTTCCATGAGGTAGGGGAGGATTTTGCGAATGGCTTTCACGGATTTATTGCCATAACCCAGCTTGGTGAAATCAATCTGACTGAGGCGCTGAGCTGTAGGAAGATCGAAACCAAATTTTTTCTGAAGGACGCGTACGAGCTCTTCCTCTTCGCTGATGGAATAGATTGTGTGCCAGAGTTGATACAACGGGGAGTGGACAAAAGAAGGAGTTATTATTTTCCGATCCCGCTCCCCCTTGACTTCGGCCGTGAGAGGGTCTATGGCATAGGTTTTGGTTGGCAATGTGACCACTTCTAGGTTCATGCTCAGCCACCGTGTTTCCCATTCGGGATGTTGAAGTGCCTGCTTGAGGAAAACCTTGGTCAGGTTGCCCTGCAAGCCTTTTTGAAGCATTTTATTTCCATACCACTCACCTTTTTTTAGGCCAAGCAATTGGAGAAGTTTGGTAAAGGTGAGTTTTTCATTGTTGTCTAGATATTCAAAGAGTTTATTTTTTTGCTCTTGGGATAGAATGTAAGGTTCATTTTTTCTGTTTTTCAGGGTGATGTTGTTGATGGATTCCCAAATTTTTTCCACCTGAAAAAGGGGATTACTCCGGTGGGCCACAGGCGGCCCGACGAATATTTCCTTCCCCTCCTTATTTTTCACATGAAAACCTTCAAATTCACAGATGCTTACCAGCCCTTTTTGCGATTTGAGTTTTCGCTGGTGATAAATAATGTCATCCCGCAGATGTTCGATGAAAGCATCGGTAAGAACATCGGGATAGTAGCGTTTCTGATTGTGCATTATGCGGTCAAACTCCTCCTGGTAAGCCTCCCGGGGAAAAACCTGTTGTTTAATACGGTAGTGGGGGTTTTTCAAAAATTCTTCATAAAACTTTTGGCCAATGGTCTTTCCTGCAGCGCGTAATTCCTGAAACCTACTTTTAATGGCTTCTACATACTTGGGATCTTTCTCTTCTTCACTCTGCGAATTCTTTCCTGATTTATATCCCCTTTTTTGGTTGAGGTGATAGAGTACTCTGCCTAATTCCCTGAGGCTGATTTGTTCTGTGACAGCTTTGGCCCTGAGTTCCCATAGCTTGAGCTGAGGCAAGGAGAATAGGTTGGGGTCAAACATGCGGTGTTTCTTCAGTTCGGCTGTGAGGGCCCGGCGGCGCAACGTGTAGCGGTAATAGGTTTTGCGGGCCGTACGCTTCTGAGTACGTTGTTGGTTTTTTGTGATTTTATTTCCAGAAGAAAATTCATCGCCCTCTTCTTTATCCAGAGGCACGATGCGTACGCCCATGCCCAGGATTTCGGAGGGAGCGTTGGCGTTTTCCTTAACCAGAGCCCATCCGATGGAGGATACACCAAGATCCAATCCCAGCACTTTTTTGTAGGGGGGTGCAGATCCTCCCGCAGCGGTATTCAGGTCTGCAGCGTTAGGGGTAGAAATATCTTCCGGATTTGATTCAAAAAGGTTAGGGTAATATTGATTCATCATAAGACAAATTTATTAATATTTTTTGCTAAGAATGCAAAAGCATAAAATTCCAAACTTTTAATAAATAAGGCAATTATTAATAACTTGGAAGTTGGGGCAGGTAGGATGAGTTTTTCGTTTAAGGAATGAAATGTGTGTAGGAATGAGGTTAAGATCCAGGGTGCTCTGAATTTGTTAATTTTTTGTAATTGATTGTTTCTCACAGGGTCAGCTCAGCGTGTTATGTTTTCCTTATTTCAGGGCTCTTTTGTCCCTTTCCCCTCCCTTGCCTTATTTTGCCCCCCTCGGTAAAAGGCGTTGGAACGGTTTAAGAACTGGCTGATCAAGCTTTTTTTCAGGCTTGTACGGTGGTTGGCGTATCGGCGTACGCTGCCGGCCTACAGGTTTCGGAAGGCGATGGAGTTTTTCACGTCCTTTATTCCGGTGCCTTC
>JANWWS010000029.1 GCA_025055765.1 Leptospiraceae bacterium
AACTGGTCTATTTGTTTTTCGAGCTCGCTGGTGTCTTTACTCTCGGATTTGAGGGCGAGGATTTGGGTGACTAAGTTGACTATCGGCTGTTGTTGTTTTGTAGTAATATCGGGAATGGGAATGTTTTGAAAGAAAATTTTACTCAGCTCTCTCGTTCCACCTTGAAGTTCAGGGCAATTTTCCCTAATCCAGCGGTGAGATACTTTTGAATTAAAAAAACCAGTCAGGTATTTTAAGCTAACGATGTTACTTGTAATGATAAAGCATTTTTGGTTCGTATAAAACCCTTTTTCATCATAAACAAACGGCAAGAAAAGTGTCATATTGGGGTAGATTATCTTCTCCTTCTCAAACTCTTGGTAGTAATCAGCTGCCCATCTTTGAAGAGCATACCATTCGTACCTGATTCCTGTTTCGGCTTTATTCCTTGACAATAACTTTTCTTTGTGTGAGAGTAAATGCCCATAAATAGCAGGATATTGTTTCTTAAATTCTTCTTCGGCTTTTTCAGATGCACCCTTAATTGAACTATCATTATGTAATGGAAAATGCCAAGGAACAAAAATCAGCCATAAATCTTGCCATTCGGCTTGGTATCGTTTGATGTCTCTGCCCCGCAGCAGGGGCTTGATGATTTCGGCACTTCGAGGGTCTTGGGCAATGAGTTCGGCTCGTTTGCTTCCGTCTATGATAAAGGCTTCGTTGTAGCCGGTTAAAATGCCTCGGTAAATTTGAATATCCCACTCTTTGAGGGGTTTTCCTTTGGCTTCTATTTTGGCTTTGATGCGTTGCTCAATGTCGGAGCTTATGGTCCAGCTCTCGGCGGTGAGGTTTTTTAACGTGAGATATTGAAGATGGTTGAGTTGTTCTATGTTTTTAGATTTAGATAAATCAACAGCTTGCAGTTGGTTTTGGTTGGGGGCTTTTTGAATGAGGAGGATATTGGTATCTACCGTTGCACTTTCAAAAATGCCGCTGCCCAGGTCAATGAGTTTTTTGGGGTTGTATTGCAAAAAGAATTGTCGGGTAGATTTTCCGTAGCCCGCCCGCATCCATTTGTTGGAGGTGATGTAGGTTAAAATTCCTTGTGATTTGAGCAGTTGCATGCCTTTTTCGTAGAAGAGCGAGTAGATGTCGCCTGTGCGTTCAAAAGTTTTGTAGCCTTGTTTTTCGTATGCTTTGGCCAGTTTGCCACCCTCTTTTTGCAGTTGGATATACGGCGGGTTTCCGATAATGATATCAAAACCACTGTTCAGCTCCGGCAGGGATGTTGGGGGTACTTTTTTCTCCGACAGGGATGTCGGAGGTACTATGATGCCAAACATCCATTCGGGATCGAACCAGCCACAGGATTGATTTTGATCATACGGGTCATAAGAGACTATTTGTTCAGCTACTTTGCTTGACCAGCCATCGGCTTTTAATAAATCGGCAATTTCTTTTCGCAGTTGTTTATCTTTCTTTTGCAGGACAAGTTTTTCTTTTCGGGTACTGGCTGTAAAATACTGGTGTCGCAGTTCTTTTAGCTGGTTTTCTTTTTCCTCTACTTTGGGATTGCGTAGTGTGAGTTGCTGTGGCTTGTCTAAGCCAATAAGCGTATTAGCAGCCACAAATTTGGTTTCAAGGTTGGGCAGGGGACGGATGCCGAGGTTGTTTTTATTGTTTTCGTCCATCATGGATGATGGACGCACATGCTGGTCAATTATCAGCGAAATAAAGAATCGCAGCTTGGCAATCTGCACAGCAATGGGCTGTATGTCTATACCGTAAATGCAGTTTTCAATGAGGTATAGTTTACGCGAATAATCATCAAAGTTGTAGGATTTATCAAATATTTCCTCTAATTCTTTCAATCTTTCCTGCACTGCCTGCAGGGCTTTTTCCCTGACCTGTGCGTCTGATAGCCCCTCAATGGCTTTTTTATCTTGCTCCAATTTCCTGATTTCAGCCCCAATAATGCTTTCCTTTTGGACTTCTTTCCAATACTTATTTTCCGGGTCGAGCTTTTGGAGGATGTGCACCATTTTGTGCAGAATACCCATTGGAAAAGCCCCCGAACCGCAGGCAGGGTCTAAAATCTTGCAGTTGTTGAGGGCTTCAATGATCTGGCGGGTTTCGGTTTGGTTGAA
>JANWWS010000032.1 GCA_025055765.1 Leptospiraceae bacterium
GGGCATGGTTATGCTACAGGAAAAAGGTCGCCAGATGTGGGTTTTGTCAGCGCAGGAGCAAAAATAAAAACTTGCGTTGTGCAAAAAACACCGTTTGGCTTTTGTCCATTCCTGTACTCACAAAAACGCTTGCACACTGCCCTTAGTTTTCTTCCGTAGCCTGTGTTCCGTGCCGAACAAAAAGAGCGGATTTTGCGCAACATCCGCCCATTTACTAATAGCGTCCAGGTCTAGGCGGAATAAAGAAAGCATTTTGTCTTGTCATTGCCCGAGGTTCTAGAGGAAAGAGAAAGGCTAGTTAGCAAGAGCTCTTGTTTTGCCTCAGGCCATGCATTTTTACGGCTAGCATGGGGCTATGCGCCAACACAGGTACGCACTGAGACATGGCACATGAGCGAAGCTCATGCCATAGCTGTCTGGGAAAAGACCGGCTTTTTGAGTATTTTCAGAAACTTTTTCGACACATGATCCTAACCTTGAAAGACAATAGCAGAGCGTGGCGAGGGGTTTATTTTTGTCCGTGTCTTTTATCTGAGGGCTTAATAAGCTATCCATCACCTTTGAGACTCGAGCAAGCCGGCGCAGAGGCAAGATGTCCTCGAAAGGCGAAAACGACCAAAATCCCCTTATGCAAAAAACAAACACCATATTTTCCTTCCATCTTAGCGCGATACCCTCGAGACTCTGGGACTTCTTAGAAGAGCGGCTGGATCTATGGCAAATACCAAGGAATAGATCGCTTTCTCATCCATGAAAATTCGTGCACAAGAGGTTCGCTTTCCCCTTAACCCATGGCAAACACTTATAGGCTACGCAAGAAAAAACTTCTAAAAAATTTCAGCGGCACGAGACAAGACACTCTGGGTAAACCTCATGCTAAAGTTAGGGACCCATATCTCATGAGCTCATCCAGGTACCTAACTTCTCCCATCCCCCGAAGACCCAAGAACCCATCCTCAAGAAATGACGAAAAACGCCAAGCGTTGTCTTGAAGCTTACTCGCCGCATGCCTTGAGTTTGATAAGCTAGTTGTTTTCCCCATGCTGGCAAAAAGGCGATCTATAAAAAAACTTGACATTCACAAAGCGCTTTTCTTTTGCTAAGCGGCCATGAGCTCGGTTCTGGAAACCTTTATGGGGACGGTAGATATGGAAATCCGTGCCTTAGAAAAGGTAAAAGAAAGTATTGGCCCTCCTTATGAGCTTGCCGTACGCAAAATTCTAGATAGCAAAGGAAAGGTTATCACCACAGGTATTGGCAAGTCGGGGCATATTGCTCGCAAGATTGCGGCCACCTTAAGTTCTACCGGGACCCCCGCCGTGTTTTTACATCCGGCTGAAGCACTTCATGGAGATCTAGGCCTTGCGCAAAAGGAAGATGTGGTTTTAGCTATCAGCAAAAGTGGTGAAAGCGAAGAACTCAATGAGACGGTCTTTGCCTTGAAAAAACAAGGGCTATACATTATGGCCCTCACGGCACGAGAAAAAAGCACCTTAGCTGATCTTTGTGATTTGCTACTCTATACCCCCATTGAGCGGGAAGCATGCCCTCTTGATCTTGCCCCGACTTCTTCCACTACCGTGGCTCTGGTCTTAGGAGATGCCCTAGCGATGACCTTAATGAAGCTTAGAAACTTTCAAAGCGAAGATTTTGCACGCAACCACCCTGCCGGTAGTCTAGGAAGGAGGCTTTTGTACCGAGTGGAGGATGTCATGATTGCAAGCCCCAAATGCCCCATTCTTAGGCCTGAACACTCTCGTTTTGTGGATGTGCTCTCGGCCCTTTCTACCTATGGCTTAGGTATCGTGCTTTTTAGCCAAGACGGAGAACACCTCGCCGGCATTTTAACTGATGGGGATATACGCCGGCTAGTCGAAAAATACGGTCGCGATGTCTTTGAAGTAGAAATTCCGGCAGTTATGAACAAAAACTTTCTTTACACTACCGTGGGAGAAAGAGCTATTGATGTGCTTCAATTTATGGAAAAAAGAGAAAAACCCCTCAATGTCTTACCTGTGTTGAACCAAGACAAAAGGTTTATGGGGCTTGTACGCCTGCATGAACTTGTCAGGATAGGCTAATGAAAGTTCTTGTAACAGGTGGTGCCGGATATATTGGCTCCCATACGGTTGTTGCTTTAAGGGAAGCGGGCTATGAACCTATTATTGTGGATGACTTTCGCAACAGTGAAAAAAAAGTACTTGAGGGGATCGAATCGCTCGTTGGCCAGGTCACATGCTATGAACTAGATTGCAGCCGTCCTGTACTCGAAGAGGTATTTCGCCGAGAAAAAAATATCCACGCAGCTATTCACTTTGCTGCCTTTAAAGCCGTGGCCGAGTCTCAAGAAAAACCGCTCGACTATTACGAAAATAATATTTTGTCAACCATAACCCTGCTACGCTGCCTTTTAAAATACCAGGTACCTTATATTGTATTTTCAAGCTCGGCTACCGTTTATGGCGAACCAGACACCCTGCCTGTGACGGAAGAATCTCCGCGAAAACCAGCGCGCTCGGTCTATGGGCGTACAAAACAGGTATGTGAAGATATTATCTTAGATACTTTAAAGAGTGGGGCAGCTTTAAGAGCCATTTTGCTGCGTTATTTTAATCCCATCGGCGCTCATCCTTCTGCAAAAATTGGCGAGCTACCAAGAGGTATCCCCAATAACTTGGTACCCTTCGTAACACAAACGGCAGCAGGTTGGCAAAAAGAACTCGTTATTTTTGGCCGGGACTACAACACCCCCGACGGCACCCCGATTCGGGATTACATTCATGTCATGGATCTAGCAGAAGCCCATGTGGCAGCCTTGCGTTACTTAGAGCGGGGAGGTGATAAGAACATTATGAACTTAGGGACCGGAAAGGGAAACAGTGTTTTGGAAATTGTGAAGACCTTCGAAGAGGTATGCGGGGTCAAACTAAACTATCGCTTTGGCGAACGCCGCCCAGGGGATGTTGAGAAAATCTGGGCAGACGCCACATTGGCCGAAAAAGAACTTGGCTTTAAAGCAAAACGCACTCTGGCAGAAGCCCTTCTCGATGCATGGAAATGGCAAAAGACCCTCACCTTGAATCAGGCCACCTGACTATTTAGTTATGGAGGAAAAAAGTTCGTTACTCCTTGAAAGAAAAATCGTTTAATCTTAAAAGATGGTTTCCGCAATTATAGTTTTTCTTATCTCCTTTGCTGTAGCACTTGCCTTCTTACCCCTTACTATTTACCTAAGTGACAAGTTTTCTCTCTACGATACCCACAACGAGCGCAAGATCCACAAGGGTAAGATTAGTCGGCTGGGTGGGCTTTCTTTTTTTCTGGGATTTCTCGTTAGCATTCTTGTCATGCAACCTTATTATGCCGAACTTTCATCTAAAGGCGGGCTTCTCTTGGGAGGTCTTCTTGCTTTTCTACTTGGCTTCATCGATGATCTAAGCCATAACATTAGGGCTAGGTATAAGTTACTCTTGCAGCTTTTTGTTGGCCTTATCGTAGCCCTAGCAGGATACCGCATTGAGTCCATCCAACTAACGCAAAGTCAGCAACTTGAACTAGGCCTACTTAGCTTTCCTCTCACTATGCTTTGGATTGCAGGCTTCATGAATGCGATAAACCTCTTAGATGGTTTAGATGGTCTTGCGGGTGGGATTATGCTCCTAGCTTTTCTCTTTCTTGGTCTTTTAGGATATCGGCAGGCCAACTTCATGGTAATGGTATTAGCTTTGGCCATAGGGGGAGGTCTCTTAGCTTTCTTAATATACAATTTCCCTCCTGCTAAAATCTTTATGGGAGATGGGGGAGCATATTTTCTTGGATTTCTCTACGCCATAACTCCGCTACTTGGCATTAAAAAATCCTCCTCCATTACTGTTTTATTATTACCTCTCGTGCTACTTCTAATACCTCTTCTTGACATGCTTCATGTCATGCAGCGCCGCGTAAAAAATGGGGAACATATTTTCTGGGCTGATAAGAAGCATATCCATCACCGCTTGTTACATATAGGTTTTTCAAACCGAGGAATCCTGTGGCTCCTTTATGGTTATACCACTATTTTGGGAGCTTTTTCCCTCTTAATGATAGATTTAAACCCGGTGCAAAACTGGTTTATTCTTATTCTGTTATTTCTGCTAACGGCTATGGTCTTTTACACGGTGGCGAAGGCAGAAGAACAGGTCTTAATCAAAAATACCAACGAAAAAAATAAAAAAATAAAGAAGCAAACGAGAATTCTTGCTTTTCAACCCAAGACTAAATACACAGGACGTTAGTTATCATTAAGACAATACAGCTGCTATCTCAGAAAACACTCACCCAAGAAAAGAAAACTTTAGTTTATAATATCGCCTCCCTCTTTTTTTTGCAGGGAGTGAACTACTTGCTTCCTTTTTTAAGCATGCCCTATCTAACAAGGGTTTTAGGGCCTGAAAGTTTTGGTATACTTTCTTTTTATCAGTCGCTCACCCAGTTTTTCATGATTTTTGCCGATTATGGTTTTTACCTTCTAGCTCCCCGAGAGATTGCTATTGTGCGGGATAGAGCTGATCTTTTAAACCGCGGTTTTTCTGAATTTTTTTTTGCAAAACTCCTATTGTTTTGTTTTATTGCCTTCCTTTACTCCTCTCTTGTCTTATTTGTCCCTCGTTTCGAGCAAAATCCCCAG
The DNA here is from genome assembly GCA_025055765.1 of Leptospiraceae bacterium. Taxonomy (GTDB): domain Bacteria; phylum Spirochaetota; class Leptospiria; order Turneriellales; family Turneriellaceae; genus JANWWS01. Next base: position 4,667 of record JANWWS010000032.1, read on the forward strand.
GTGGGGTTACTTTTTCTTTTCATGATTTTAGGCCATGCTCTTTTTCCACAGTGGTATTTTCAGGGAATAGAAAAAATGCATTACATAGCTCTAGGAAATTTTATTTCAAAATTTATTTTTATCTTGCCCATTTTTTTTATCGTCACAAGTCCAGAAGATCTCTTTTGGGTACCCCTTCTATGGGGTGGGGGTTATATTTCTGCGGCCATCTTTGGGTTAACCATTGCTTTTGTTCAAGAAAAAGCAAGACTCCAAAAGGTAAATGCCTTTGCAATATTCGAAAAAATTCGTGCCGGTTTTCCCCTCTTCCTTTCCTCTCTCTCTAGCATTTCGTATACGAGTCTCACTCCTGTGTTACTTGGGCTTTGGAGCTCCCACAGTGAGGTTGCTCTTTATACCCTTGCCGATAGGATTGTCGCCATAGCCAAGACGACCTTGCAACCACTCCAGCAAGCCTTATACCCTTATATGGCAAGGAAAGTAGCTTTTCAAAAAGAAAGAAGTTATGTGGCACTGCGCGCGCTTTTTTTCTTTATGGGGCTAATTGGTCTTTCCATGTCCCTATTTCTTTTTTTACTAAGCGAAGAAATTGTCTTACTTCTTGGCGGAGGGCAATTTCAAAAAGCATCACCCATTTTAGCTCTTCTTTCCATTCACCCGTTTTTGGTAGCCTGCAGCGGCGTTTTAGGAGTACAGATCTTACTTAATTTAGGCAAAAATAAGCTCTTTGCGATGATTCTCTTTAGCGCAAGCGTGATCCATCTCGTAGTGATGGTTTTCATAGTTCCATCTTACGCTGCCTTGGGGGCAGCTATTTCCGTAACCATGGCAGAGTTATGGGTAAGCCTAGTTATGTTCTTTTTGGTTACGAAATTAGGGCTTTTTTCGAAATTGGCCCATGTTTGATGTTGTCATTATTGGCGCTGGCTTTGCAGGAAGTGTGCTTGCGGAAAGACTTGCTCGTCTTAAAAATAAAAAAATACTTATTATCGAGCAAAGAAGGCATGTTGGGGGCAACTGCTTTGATTATGTAAACGACCATGGGATTATTATTCACCGCTATGGACCCCATCTATTCCATACAGAATACCGACAGGTGTTTGAATATCTCTCCCAATTTACCGATTGGCAGCTATACGAACACCGAGTTTTGGCCAAAATTGATGGGAAAAAGGTGCCCCTTCCCTTTAATTTTGAAAGTATGGAAATCCTCTTTGGCAGAGAAAAAGCCCAACAACTGGAAAAAAAGCTTTTAAATTATTACCCCTATGGCACTAAGGTTCCCATTTTAGAGTTAAAGAAAAATCAAGATGAGGATATACTTTTTCTAGCTGATTTTGTCTATAAAAAAGTATTTTTGCATTACACAGCTAAACAATGGGGTAAAAGACCTGAAGAAATTGACCCCTCGGTAACGGCAAGAGTACCTGTACTTTTAGGCAGGGACAACCGCTACTTTCAAGATCCTTATCAAGCGATACCAAGCAAAGGTTATACCAAGATTTTTGAAAATATGCTAAACCATCCTAATATTAAGATATTGCTAAATACCTCGTATCGTGAAATCATGCACTTTGATTTTCAAGAAAAAAAAATCTATCTTTTTGGCTTGTTATTTTCGGGTCCTGTTATTTTTACAGGTATGGTTGATGAACTGCTTAATTACGAATTTGGGGTTTTGCCCTATCGCTCTCTTGAGTTTCATTTTAAAGATTTTGACCTACCTTTCTTTCAAGAAGTAGCCACGGTGAATTATCCTAATGACCATGATTTTACCCGAATTACCGAATTTAAGCATATACACCCTGTCGAAAACAACAAGACAACAGTGGTCTATGAATACCCTAGAGCTTATGTTAAGGGTGAAATTCCCTATTACCCCATGTTTACCGATGAGGCAAGAGAAAATTATGAAAAATATCGCGAAAAAGCAAAGCAAATACCCAACCTTATTTTAGTTGGTCGCCTAGCCGACTATCGCTATTACGATATGGACGATACGGTAAAAAGGGCTCTCGAGGTTTATGAAGAGAGTTTTAGTTAAATTGCCTATTGAAAATACTGCTAGCCCATGGTGCTTGAGGTTGCAAGACAAGAGCGCTACTCTCGGCTAAAGTTATTATTGCGTACCTTTTTCGGTTGGTTTTACATTGTATTACCTCATGGTTTCGTATTCTTCTTTCTAAGTCTATTTGCTTGGTTTTTGCGGCTAGTTAGCTGGTGGCTGCTTTTTGTGAAAGGAAGTTACCCACAAGCTCTATTTGACTTTCAAATTAAGGTCCGGTATTACCAGCTGCGGCTTTTTATTTCTTTAATGAATCTAAGGGATGAATATCCTTCTTTTTCTTTAAACAAGCAAAACAATTTTCTAAGATTTGAGGTAGAATATCCTCCCAAGTTAAGTCGCACTCATTTGCTTTGCGAATTTTTTCTAGGTTGGCTTTATGTGCTTTTGCCCCACGGGCTTTTCTTATGGTTTCGCCAGTTGTGGGGTTCTTTTTTACTCTTTCTTTCTTGGTGGATTGTACTTTTTACTGGAAAATATCCCGAGCCAATATTTCACTTTCAGGTAGGAACCTTACGCTGGAGCACAAGGGTGTGGTTATACAAGGCCAATTTGACACAGCACTATCCTCCCTTTACTGGAAAGTAGTAAATCATGGCTTTTTCTTTACAATGGGCTAACCTAACCAAAACTAGGGTATGAGGCGACACCGCATTCTAAGAAAAAGCGCGGCCATACGCGATTTAATTTCAGAAACCAATATATCACCAAAAAAATTTATTGTGCCTATTTTTCTAACCGAGGGTTCGCGTAAAAAAGAAGAGATTGCCACCATGCCAGGTTACTTTCGCTATAGTCTCGACGAATTGCCTCCCTTTATTGAAGAACATTTAAGTTATAATATCTCTGCTTTTTTGCTTTTTGCCAAGGTAAGCCCAGAGAAAAAGACTAATGACTGTCAAGAAGCCTTAAATGAAGAAGGGCTACTGCCTAAAGCCATCCGTTTTTTAAAGGAACGCTACCCGAGCTGCTGCCTCATGAGCGATGTAGCCCTTGATCCCTATTCTCCTTTTGGACATGATGGCCTTGTGCGGGATTACGAAATTCTAAACGATGAGACGGTAGAAGTCTTAGCGAAAATGAGTGTTCTTCATGCCCAATGCGGTGTCGATTTTGTTGCTCCTTCTGATATGATGGATGGTCGGGTAGCAGCAATAAGACAGGCCTTGGAAAGCCATGGTCTAACCAAAACGGGCATTGTCAGCTATGCTGCGAAGTATGCCTCTTCTTTTTATGGTCCTTTTCGAGATGCTCTGGACAGCGCCCCTGGCTTTGGTGACAAAAAAACCTACCAAATGGATTTTCGCAACCGCCGTGAAGCCGTAAAGGAGGTGGAAACAGATATTGCGGAGGGAGCTGATATTATCTTGATAAAGCCTGCGGGGTTTTATCTTGACATAATTTTAGAAGTTAAAAACCGCTTTCACCTTCCCATAGCTGCCTATCAAGTAAGTGGGGAATATGCTATGATAAAGGCAGCCGCAGAAAAGGGTTATGTAAAATTAGAAGATGCCATGATAGAATCTCTCACAGCTATCTTTCGGGCGGGGGCAGATTTGGTAGCTAGTTACTTCGCACTTGAGGCAGCAAAAATATTAAAGGGAGCATAACCATGGCAGAGCTTATCTTAGTACGTCACGGAGAATCTCTGTGGAACCACCACAATTTGTTTACCGGCTGGGTGGACATCCCTCTTTCTAAAAAGGGGGTTGAAGAAGCCCTCGCGGCAGGTAGTTTGCTAAAAGACTATGAATTTGACAAAATCTATACTTCAACCCTCATACGAGCCATCATGACTGCCTTACTCATTATGACCGAAAATAAAAGCCGAAAGGTTCCCCTGCTATTACCCCTACACCAAGAAGACGAGCGTATCCGCAATTGGGCCCGGATATACTCAGATAAAGCAGCAGCAAATACCATACCCATTATTCGTGCCTGGCAACTTAACGAACGCTATTATGGGGAACTCCAAGGACTGAACAAAGATGAAACAAAGGCGCGTTACGGCGAGGAACAGGTTCGTCTTTGGCGACGTAGCTACGATGTCCCACCACCGGGAGGTGAGGCCCTTGTGCATACCGCCGAGCGTACGATTCCTTACTTTAAAGAAGAAATTTTGCCCCAGCTTAGCTCTGGCCATAACATCTTAATTTCCGCTCACGGCAATAGCCTTCGCTCTATAGTGATGTACTTAGACGGCCTAACCAAAGAAGAGGTTTTATCTCTTGAAATTAAAACAGGGGATCCCCTGCGCTACCGCTATGAAAATGGTAAACTTACCAAAGAAAAAAGTCTGTAAATTTATTCTTATTTTAGGCATCGGGAGTATTTATTGCCATAAACCTACATTTCTTCAAAAAATTCCCTGTGAAGCAAAGAATTTCTATGTTAGCCGTGAGTTTTGTCTTGATGTCAACCTAAATGGCCTCTGCCAAAACGAAGGAGATATTCTCGTAAAACCCAACAAGACCTTCGTGCGCTTTAAAGAAGACTTCTCGACACAAGAAGGCCAATGGGAGAGAGAATCTCATACTCTTGTTTTTTACCCGAGATGCCCAAATAGCTGTTGCCAAGACTTACCGCATATTGAGTCTTTTCGCCTCCTGTGGCAAGATTCCCAATTTTTCTTGGAGGAGAACTCCCAACTGCGCCAAGTCCAATGCTATCTCTCGTGGTAGTGCGGGGTTGACGGGACTTGAACCCGCGGCCTTCCGCGTGACAGGCGGATGCTCTAACCAGCTGAGCTACAACCCCCTAGTCCCATCTCCTAATTCATATGGACTAGTCAAGCAAAAATAAGATTTTGCTTGACCCCTGTCTTTCTTGTTGTAGAAGCACTGCCAGAGGTAACTATGGCAAAATACAAAACGTTAATAGATGTCTTTGATACCTCCTTTGAGCTTTTTGCAGAGCGCTTGGCTTTGCGCTACCGCGATGAAAACGAGGTTTTTCATGAATTAAAATACCGTGAATTGCAAGAAGAAGTTCAGGCGTTGGCCACAGCAATTGTGTCGTTGGGAATCAAAGAAAAAGCACACATTGGCCTCATTGCTGATGTCTCCCATGAATGGCTGTTATGTAATTTGGCTATCCAATATGCTCATTGTGTAGATGTACCCCGAGGCACAGATTCCACTGTCGATGAATTAGGCTATATCCTGAGCCATTCTGACAGTGAACTTTGCTTTGTGCGCAATAGTGAAACCTTAGAAAAAATAGAAAAGGGTCTTGCCAAGAAAAAACATAAAATCCGCTATTTTGTTCTTTTAGAAAAACCAAAAACAAAAAAGAAAGACTCGAAGGTTCTGAACTTAGTCGAGCTTTTGGAAAAGGGGCGAAAGTTAATTGAGGCAAATAGCAAGGAATATAAGGAATTCCTAAAAAGAAAGGCTAATGTTAAAGGAGATGATCTCTGCACCATTATTTATACATCCGGCACCACGGGGGAACCGAAGGGGGTGATGCTCTTACACCGCAATTTTGCTTCCCAGCTCAATATCCTGCCAGCGATTTTAAAACCGCAGGCGGGAGATCGGGGGCTTACTCTATTACCCCCCTGGCATGTTTTTGGCCGTATCTCCGAATATATGTTTTTGGCTACTGGTTGCTCTATTACTTATACCTCCATAAAACATATCTCTGAGGATCTGCGGCATATTCGGCCTCACTATGTTCCAGCTGTCCCCCGTATATGGGAGGGTGTTTACAACAAGATACTTGCTAACGTTAAAAAACAAGGCAAGGAAAAGATATTTAATTTATTTAAAAACATCGCTATTCTCTATGGCAGACAGCTTAATCGACTTCGGGGTTGGGAAAGACTTTTTGTGAGAAGAAACCCACTGGGGGAGCTTCTCTTGCGAATTCTGAGCTTTTTGCTCTTAATAGTGCTTTTCCTGCCCAAGAAAGTAGGGGATATCTTGGTATTCCGTAAGATACTTGCTGCCACTGGTGGTGAACTCAAGGCTTCCATATCAGGGGGCGGGGCACTACCACCATATATTGACGAATTCTTCATGGCCATTGGTATTCGCATTCTCGAGGGCTATGGTTTAACAGAAACCTCTCCGGTCCTCGCCGTTCGGCGACCAGAGAAAATAGTACCAGGTACGGTGGGACCTCTCATTGAGGGTACAGAGGGTAAGGTCATTGACGCAGAAGGCAAAGATGTTACCGGAATCCCAGATGCAAAAGGAACCCTATGGGTCAGGGGCCCACAGGTGATGAGTGGCTATTACAAAAATCCCAAGAAAACAAAAGAAGTCCTGACAGATGATGGCTGGTTTAATACAGGGGATCTTGTGAAAATCACCATAACGGGGGAGATTTCTATTGTTGGTCGCTCCAAGGACACCATTGTATTGATTGGAGGGGAAAATGTAGAACCTGTACCTATTGAAGAAAAGCTCAAGGAAAGCCCCTACATTGACCAAGTCATGTGCGTTGGTCAAGACCAAAAAGCCATTGGAGCACTTATTGTACCAAACGAAGAAGAGTTGCGCCTCTATTGCCAGGCACATAACATACCCGGCAATTCCTTAGCGGATTGGGTCGATCACCCCAAGGTACGGGAGCTTATCCAAGGGGAAATCCGCCGGCTCATTAGCCTAGAAAATGGATTTAAAGCCTTCGAACGAGTGGCCACCTTTCGTCTTTTAAGCCAACCCTTTAGGCCAGGTATCGAACTCAACAATACTCTTAAGGTACGCCGCCATGTAGTAAGTGAGATGTACGCAGATCTCATTAAAGATATGTATAAGTAGCGTTATCCTGTGTCTAGATGCTAACTACTATTATTATCGATCGGGTGGGTAAAACTAATGTCTTTAATCTCATTCAAGAAGGGAACATCAATCTTATCCCGGGAGAAGAGCAAAATGCTCTACATGGCGAGGTAGATGACGATTTAATCCTAGAGTTCATTGAAGAGCTAAGCAGGCTAGCAAGCCTTGCCCGCTCGGGCCACCGTGTAATGGTGAAAAATAATAACCACAAAGATAAAAAAAAAGCACTACCTTCCTTTCCTGGTATCGAGGTGACAGCAAGACTACGAGAAATTGGGGAAACCTTTTTTAGGCAATTTTTCCCCGAAAGCCTAAGGCTGTTCTTCCGCAAAACAGAGACAACCCATCTTTTTTTTTATGTGGATCCCGCCTTAGCTTCTATCCCCTTTGAAATCTTACACAATGGGGAAAATTTTTTGTGTGAACGCTTCTCCCTTGGCAAGAGTATAAAAGGCAAGCGACTTTCCCTCTCTCCCATTCCACCAAGAGAAAAACTTAATATGCTTATCATAGCTGATCCTACCGAAGATCTAGAATGGGCCCGTAGAGAGGGTGAGATATTATATGAACATCTTTCTACTCATTACCCAGAAAAAAAAATTTCTATAGAGCTTTTAGGCGGACGCAGTGTTACAAAGTTAAGTTTATTATCGAGCATGAAAGGCAAAGATATAATTCATTATGCCGGGCATTTACACCACGCTGGAAGCTCCGGCGAAAATGGTTGGGTTTTATCTCAAGGTAAAATAGTCCGAGCTCGAGAAATACAGAATGCCGAAGCAGAGCCCTGGCTTATATTTTCTAATTCATGCCTTAGCGCTCGTTCCCAAGAGAAAGATAAGTCTTTAGACTGGTACTCGCATTTTGCCGCCTCTTTCATAAGATCAGAAAAAACATGTTATGTGGGAACAAACTGGGAATTGCCAGATACAAAACAAACGCTAGATTTTACCTTACAATTTTATACCGCTCTCCTAGCCGGGAGCACAATTGGGGAAGCTTTAAACCAGGCTAGACAATATGCCCTAAATAATTTTTCACCACAAGACCTAACTTGGGCTAGCTATATTTTAATAGGAAACCCCATGTGGAGACTCATCGAGCGGGAGCAAACCCTACCAGACCTGCAAGCAGAAATTCTTAAACCAGAAATAGTTCTCGAAAAATACCCCTACCCCCTTGCTCGTGCTTTTGAAGAATTTTTCGAGACTTCGAAGCTAGAGGCGGGAAACCATTTGCAGATTTTAAGAAGTCTTTTCCACTTGTTTCAAGAATTTGTCTTTTTCCACACTGCTTTAATTTTAGCTAATTATGACTACTTGCGCTTTCCTAAAGCTATTTACCCAGGGGGACGCAGTTGTCAAGAATTACTTGAGGCTATCTTTCTTGCGTTGAGAAACATGTCTGCCGTTAAGGCAAGACCCCTTGCGCACAATCTCTTTGATGTTCTCTACCAACATAAAGATAATCTCTATAAGCTTTGCGATTGGGAAAGAAAATTTCATCAAAATGAGATCCAAGAGAGTGAATGGGAAAGCTATGCCATTACTGTACAATATATTTTAGAGACTATCTTACATGACATTGATTTTATTAAAAACTATGGTTTTTATTTAATTTTGGAACCAGGTTATAGGCAACTTTCTCTTTCAGGTATCTCTCATTTTCACCGACTTAAGGAAATTGTGCTACCCACACAAACTAATTTAGAAACATATGAGGAACTCCTTGAAAAAACGGAACATCTCATTGGCAAGCTTGTCTTTTATAACCCCATTAAGAAAATATTTCTTGATCTCTCTAAATATATGGAAGTGCAAATTACTACAGACAAAGGAAGCTCACCACTATACCAAATACTTTACCGCTTTTGATTTATGCTTGGTCTTTTTCTAGGCTTTATCTTTGGCTTTATAGGCTCCATGCCTCTTACAGGTCCCATTGCGGTCGTGGTCTTGCGCCTGGCTTTTTTAAACCAATTTGGGCAAGCTCGTTTGGTTATGGTGGGCGCCGCCCTAGCTGAGGGGATTTACTGTGCCTTAGCTATGTTTGGTTTTGACATCCTTACAAAAAAATATCCCATGACTTTGGAGGTGATACGCACCTTCTCGGGTATTCTCTTAATTGTGTTGGGGATTGTTTTTTTACGTACAACCGCTACCGCCTCGCCATCGCAGGACAAGCTACCTAGCGAGGAAGGCTTTAAACGCTATATCTTGCTTGGTTTTACTATCTCAGGCCTGAATCCCGTACTTCTTGTGAGCTGGGCTACAGCAATTGCTATGTTTCATAGCCTAACGCATATAGAATTTTCTCTTCTGGGAAAAATCCTTTTTCCTGTGGCTGTTCCTTTCGGGATAATAAGCTGGTTTAGTATTTTACTTTATTTACTAAAACAGCATAAAGAAAAATTAGGCATGCGTGTTACAACCATATTAGTTCGCCTTATAAGCCTAATCTTAATAATCGCCGGGATTGGGATTATTATAAAAAAACAAATTCTCTTATAATACCTTTTATAATACCTTTCTAGTTATATAGAATCTGCCAAGCATTATTTAACGTAGAGCTGGGTCGCATGGCCTGGTCGACTAGCTCTTCCTTGGGATGGTAATAACCTCCTAGATGCTGGGCCCGACCCTGTGCTGCGATAAGTTCCTGATTTATTTTTTGTTCATTTTGAGATAGATAGTCAAAGAGTCTCTTAAACTTAGAAGCAAGTTCCATATCTTCTTTTTGGCTTGCTAGCTCCTGAGCCCAATATAGGGCGAGATAGAAATGACTACCTCGGTTATCGATCTCGCCAACCTTGCGTGCCGGTGACTTATTATTTTCAAGGACCTTTTGGGTAGCACGATCCAGGCATTTGGCTAAGATAAGGGCTTTGGGGTTATTATAATCCGAAGCTACTTGCTCTAGAGATACAGCTAGGGCTAAAAATTCGCCTAAGGAATCCCACCGTAAGTAGCCCTCCTCTAAGAACTGCTGCACATGTTTAGGAGCTGAGCCCCCCGCCCCAGTTTCATAAAGCCCTCCTCCATTCATTAATGGTACAATGGAAAGCATTTTGGCAGATGTTCCGAGTTCTAAAATGGGAAAGAGATCCGTAAGATAGTCACGCAGCACATTTCCCGTAACCGAGATCGTATCAAGCCCCTGTCTCAATCTTTCCAGCGTTAGCTTGCAGGCATCCTGCGGTGATAAGATACGGATATCAAGAGAATGAGCCTCCGCTTCTAATAGATACTTTTGCACTTTGTTAATGAGTTCACGGTCATGGGCACGGTCTGGATCAAGCCAAAAAATACACGGTGTTCCTGTAGCTCTGCCTCGCTTTATGGCTAATTTTACCCAGTCCCTAATAGCCGCATCCGTAGTAAGACAGGAGCGATAGATATCTCCTTTGTGTACTTCATGCTCAAACAGCAAATCACCCTCTTGGGTGAAAACCCTGACGATACCATCAAAGGGGATCTCAAAAGTCTTGTCGTGGGAGCCATACTCTTCTGCTTTTTGAGCCATAAGCCCAACATTAGCTACGGAGCCCATGGTCCGGGGATCAAAAGCCCCCCTCGCCTTGCAGTCCTCAATAACCACAGCATAGACACGGGCATAGCTACGGTCGGGAATGGTTGCCTTACAGTCAGCAAGCTTGCCATCAGGACCCCACATCTTTCCCCCCTCGCGGATCATTGCCGGCATAGACGCATCAATAATAACATCATTGGGATAATGCAAATTCGTTATGCCTTTTTCTGAGTTAACCATGGCAAGTCGGGGACGACGTGTGTAGATATCTTCTATTTCTTTTTTAATAAGTTGTTGCTTCTCCTGCGGTAAAGATTTGAGCTTTTCATATAGGTCGCCCAGTCCCTGGCGGGGGTCAGCCTTTATTTGCTCTAATTCCTGACTATATTTCGAAAAGAGATCCTTAAAGTAAATTTCTACAGCATGGCCAAATAAAATCGGGTCAGAGACCTTCATCATGGTGGCTTTAAGATGGAGCGAAAAGAGGATATCTTGTTTACGTGCATCTTCCATTTCTTTTTCATAAAAGTCCCGAAGGACAGAGATAGACATTACCGCTCCATCGACAATATCACCAGCCTTGGCCTTTACGCCCTGTTTTAAGACAATTTCTTCCCCACCTGAGGAAAAAAGTTTATAGGTAAGCTCTACATCTTTGTCAAGTGTCCGAGATTTTTCACTACCATAAAAATCACCATGACTCATATGGGCTACATGGGTTTTCGAATCACTTCTCCATTCTCCCATTTTGTGGGGGTTTTTTCGGGCATAATTTTTTACCGATAGCGGTGCCCGGCGGTCTGAGTTACCTTCTCGTATTACGGGATTGACGGCACTTCCCAAGACCTTCCCGTAACGCTCACGGATTTTTTTCTCTTCTTCACTTTTCGGCTCTTCGGGGTAATCGGGCAGGGCATACCCTTGCTCTTGCAATTCTTTAATAGCAGCTTTTAGCTGTGGTAGGGAGGCTGATATATTGGGCAATTTAATAATATTCGCCTTGGGCTTAAGTGTAAGCTCCCCAAGGTAAGCTAGATCATCATTTACCCTCTGACTTTCCTTTAAATACTCCGGGAAGGCAGCTAAAATCCGGCCAGCCAAAGATATATCCCGCAATTCCACATCTATACCTGCCGTCCCACAAAAAGCGCGAACTATCGGTAAAAAGGAATAGGTTGCCAAAAGTGGGGCTTCGTCTGTCTTTGTATAAATAATCTTTGCTTGCTCCATGCGGAGTTCTTTGGACATCAAAGAAAGCTGAAAAGTATTTTTGCAAAATTTTTCCACAACTGACGTAATAAGGTCGAAAATAAGATATGCTAGTAAATCCAAGCTCGCGCTTAAAACAGCTATGGGATAGCGCAATCCTATTACTTTCGATCCTAGCTGCTGTGGAAATCCCTATCTATATTGTCTTTCGACCTAAAAGCAGTCTTTTTTTCTATGTTATGGAAATCCTTTACCTGGTTTTTTTTAGCGTGGATATCTTTTTCAATTTCCATACCGCCTATTTTGAAAGCGGGCGCCTAGTTCAAGACAAAAAGCTTATTCGCCGGCATTATCTCCAAACATGGTTTGCCATTGACTTAATAGCAGCTATCCCCTTTGAATTTTTGTACTACTTTCGCCTGGGGGATATCCTCGCGCTACCGTTTTTAAATGACCCATATTTTTTACGCTCTTTATACATAGTGAAAGTCATTCGGCTTTTTCGGCTTAGGCAATACATAAAGGAATGGCAGCGTCGTGAAATTTTAAATCCATCTCTTCTACGCTTAGCAAGCCTACTTTTTTGGATCTTTATTTTTGCTCATTGGGTGGCGCTGGGATGGTTATCCCTTGGGCGTATGAAAGAAGAGCTTTCTCCTGTAGAGAACTATATTTTAGCTCTTTATTGGACTATCACGACCTTAACGACAGTAGGCTATGGGGATATCACCCCAGTTACTCTTGTCCAATATCTCTACGCTATGGGTATTGAAATTGCAGGAGTGGCTTTTTTTGGCTATGTCATTGGCAGTATTAGTTCTCTCTTAGCAAACCTTGATGCCTCTCGTACTCATTTTCGGGAAAAGATGGAAAAACTCTCGGCTTTTATGCGAGGTCGCCAATTGCCAAGAGAAGTCCAAGAGAGAGTGAGGGCCTACTACGATTATCTATGGGAGACACGCAGGGGCAGTCTTGAACAAGAAATTTTATCCGAGTTGCCCCGCTCGCTACGTATAGATGTAGCCATTGCCTTAAAACAGGAGCTGATCCGCAAAGTTCCCCTTTTTCAGGGGGCTGAAACTGCTTTTATTCGTCAGTTGGTGCTCCACCTAGAGCCCACTATTTATCTACCAGGTGATATTATTTTCCATCAGGGTGAAATGGGCCATGGCATGTATTTTATCGCTCGGGGCTGCGTGGAAATTTACAATGAAAAAACCAAGGAACGCTATGCAATATTAAACGAAGGGAATTTCTTTGGCGAACTCTCCCTCCTCTTAAAGGCACCCCGCAATGCCACCGCCCGATGCCTCGATTATTGTGACCTATATCGGCTTGATAAAACTGCCTTTGATGAAATCATAGCTGGCTTCCCCCATTTTGCCGCCGAGTTACAAAAAAGAGTGGCCGAAAGAAGCCACTAGCTTGCCGCCAGCTTGCGCAAGACATAGGGCAAGATACCCCCATGTCTCATATACTCCACCTCTACCGGAGTATCAATCCGACATATCGCATAAAAGCGTATGCTTTCTCCGGAAGGTTTTTTAGCCTCAATTTCTATTTTCTGGCGAGGCTTTACGTCCTCCCCATAATTTAAAAGGGTGAGCCGTTCTTCTCCCGTTAGTCCCAAACTCTGCGCATTTTGTCCCTCCTCAAATTGCAGTGGCAAAACCCCCATACCTATAAGGTTTGATCTGTGGATTCGCTCAAAGCTTTCTGCCAACACCACTTTCACACCCAAAAGAGCAGTTCCCTTGGCTGCCCAGTCTCGTGAGGAACCCGTGCCATATTCTTTGCCCGCAATGACGACAAGTGGTGCGTTCATAGCCTTGTATTTCATCGCCGCATCATATATAGTTAATACCTCACCAGTCGGTATAAAGCGAGTATACCCACCTTCGACATTGGCCAGCATGAGATTACGAATACGGATGTTAGCAAAGGTTCCTCGCATCATCACCTCGTGGTTTCCTCTCCTTGCCCCATAGGTGTTAAAATCTTTTGGCTCTACACCTTGTTCGATAAGCCAACGTCCTGCAGGACTATCTTTTTTTATAGAACCCGCCGGTGAGATATGGTCTGTGGTTACACTATCCCCCAAAATGGCCAAGACATACATATTCTCTATTTTATTTATACCAGGTGGTGTTAAAGAAAAACCCTCAAAATAGGGGGGGCGACGAATGTAAGTTGATTTTTCGCTCCAAGTGTATGTTTCTTTTTCCTCAATTCTTATGTTATTCCAATCATGGTTTCCTGAGAAAACATCCGCATATTCTTTTTGGAATAGTTCTGGCCGCACAAACTTTTCCATGAGCTCTTTAACCTCATTTTGGCTTGGCCAAATATCCTTGAGATAAACCGGTCCCTCACTGCCCACGCCAATTGGCTCGCTTTCCCAGTCAATGTCCATAGTACCAGCCAAAGCGTAAGCCACAACTAGAGGGGGAGAGGCAAGATAATTGGCCTTCACTACCGGATGTATCCGTCCCTCAAAATTGCGGTTTCCTGAAAGCACGGCAGTCACAATGAGATTTTCCCGCCCTACCGCTTCTTCAATTTCCATAGGCAGGGGACCACTATTACCTATACAGGTGGTGCAACCATAGCCTACCACCTGAAAACCTAACTCATCGAGATACTTCTGCAAATGTGCCTCCTCGAGGTATCTCTTCACGACTTTTGAGCCGGGAGCCAAACTGGCCTTTACATGGGCAGGTTTTGTTAGTCCCTTCTCAACTGCTTTTTTAGCGACAAGTCCTGCAGCGATAAGCACGGAGGGATTCGATGTATTGGTGCAAGAGGTAATCGCCGCAATGACAACGGAACCATGCCGCAAGGTAGTCTCTTTGCCGTTTAAACGAAGGGAAACAGAGCGGTTTATATCTTCTTTGAAGGACTCTTGCAGAGCTTGACGGAAGGCTTTCTTGCTCTCTTTTAGATCAAGCCGATCCTGGGGCCGACGAGGACCTGCGAGAGAGGGAACCACGCTGGACATATCAAGCTCGACTAGTGAGCTGTAACGTGGCTCATAGTTATCTGCCATAAAAAGGCCCTGCTCTTTGGTATATCTCTCCACTAAATCTATGAGTTCTTTTGGCCTACCTGTAAGCTTTAGGTAGTTTAGGGTTTCTTCATCTACCGCAAAAAAACCCACCGTGGCTCCGTATTCGGGCGCCATATTGGCAATGGTAGCTCGATCTGCAAGGGAGAGTTTTTTGACTCCTTCCCCAAAAAATTCCACAAATTTACCCACAACCCCGAATTTACGCAGCATTTGGGTAACCGTGAGGACAAGGTCGGTGGCCGTAGCTCCCGGCGGAAGCTCCCCTTTTAAGCGAAAGCCAACCACCTCAGGGATGAGCATGTAAATTGGCTGCTCAAGCATCACGGCTTCTGCTTCAATGCCTCCGACCCCCCAACCCAGAACACCCAGACCATTTACCATTGTTGTGTGAGAATCCGTACCCACGAGGGAATCTGGGAAGACTACCACCTCCCCACCATGCTGGCGGCGCTGCACAACCTTGGCTAGGTATTCTAAATTGACCTGATGAACAATACCTGTAGCAGGTGGTACCACAGAAAAATTGCGAAAGGCCCGTGAACCCCACCGTAAAAATTCATAACGCTCGTAATTTCGCTTAAATTCAAGCTCCGTGTTTTTCTTCAGAGCATCGGCTGTTCCCGCGTAGTCCACCTGCACGGAATGGTCGATAACCAAATCCACAGGGAGAACTGGGTTAATTTTAGCTGGGTTGAGTCCTAAGCTTTTGATAGCGTCGCGCATGGCCGCAAGATCTACCACCCCCGGTACACCCGTAAAATCCTGCATGAGCACCCGCGCTGGTTTAAACGGAATTTCTTCTTCACCCACAGCCAGGGGGTTATAGCTTGCCAAAAGACGCACATGCCCTTCCTCTATGACAAAGCCGTCTTCTTGGCGTAACGCAGCTTCTAAAAGCACTTTTATAGAGTAAGGCAAATTTGAAATACCTGAAAAACCCTGTTTTTCGAGTTCCGCTAAGCTATAGTAAACATATTCTCCTGTTGGTGTTTTTAGTTTGCGTCTTGTGCCAAAATAATCTCTCCAGGAAGGACTTAGGTCTTGAGACATAGGCTAGCCTCACTTTACTATGATAAGTGGTCAACCAAAACAGGCACCAAAAACTTGACCCGAGATGAGCTCTTCCTACATGGGTTTATGGCCAAGATCCTAATTGTAGAAGATGAATATGTCTTAACAATGCTTTATGAGGTTGTTTTAGAGCAGCGCGGCCATGAAGTGGTGGGAATAGCCCCCTCTCTTGCACAAGCCCAAGAGAAACTAACGGAGTTTAAGCCTGATCTTGTGATTCTCGATTTACATTTAAAAAATAACGAAAACGGCCTCGAACTCATCGAAACCATCCAAAAAGCCAAAGCAAAGATTATTGTAGTTACCTCCGACCATCGGGATGAAATTCACCATCAAATTCAGCAGAAAGGAGTTGATAGGGTGTTTACGAAACCCTTAAATCGCTACGATTTTTTAAGGGCGATCGAGGAACTCTCCGTAAATTAGACCTTTCACCTATTCTTAAAAAAAGCTTGTCGCATAAAGGCGGAAAAAATTTTGACCAGGGGGGTGAAATCTCACCTTACTAAAAACTAGGAGTAGTTTCATGAGAAAAGTCACCATTTGGCTTGCCGTCTTGGGTATAGAGATGTTACCCTTGTACGCCACAGCTTTTAAGATTCCCAATGTGGGGGGCCCTACCGGTTATTGGGGGATTCCCTCAGGACGCACCAGCTGGGAAGAGGCAGGCAATGTTGCCCTTGATGCCGGCTTCCATTACCTTTCGGAAGGTCAGGGTATGGCCCCCAAAGTAAATCTCACTCTTTTTAATCGGTGGGAGCTTGGGGGGATGTATCTCGGTCAGGAAGGAGCTGTCGATAATGGTTACGGTCTCCACACCAAGTTTCGGTTTTTACCGTGGAGCGGGAGAGGAGATTCGGCTCTTGCCATTGGTTACCGGTATAACGCCCTTTCGGAAAACAATATATCACTTTCCACCCACCAACTCTACTTAGCCGCTACTTATTCGGGCAATTTTTTTGGAGCGCGCTCTGATACCTCCATGGTCTTTGGCAAAAGCTTTGGGGATGCCACTCGAGATGGGGATATTGACTTTGGTATGGGCTTTGACACAGAGCTTTTCCCAAGCATTTTTCAAGGATACGTGCACTGGATCAGTGATTTCTCTAACTTTGGCTTTCACCACTATGCCCGTGCTGCCAACCCGGGACGTGGGATTTTTAATACAGGATTACGACTTTCCGTACTCAAAGCCCTTTCTCACCTGTCGTGGGATATCGATGTTCTTGGTACAGATCTACTTGACGACTCCCGAGGCTTTGGCATTGGGACTACCTTGGGGATAAGATTTTAAGGCAAGAAAATATGGCTGAGGCGAAAAAAACTTCCCACCTAAAAGCAAAACTCAACGAGTTTGTAGAAGGAGGCAAGAAGTTTCTAGGTAATCTTTGGCTTGAAGATTTCGAAGAACTAGACCAGCGCCTCAGCCGACTAAGACGCTTCATCCGCATGGTAATTGCCTCCGTGCAAAAATTTCTTACGGATGAAGCTTTAATGCGTGGAGCAACCATCAGCTACTCTCTCGTCGTAAGTTTTGTCCCTACCTTAGTGGTGGCTTTACTGGTCACGGCGCGTTTTATTAACACCGATGAGTACTTTGCCATGGCCAAGGAATTTGTGAGGAAAAATGGCATACCTCTAAATCTTGATCCCTACATTAAAATCATAAACGAACTCTTGCGTAATGCCGCTGCTATTGGGGGGGTAGGCTTTCTCATCATGCTTTTTTCGGCTACCAGTGTCTTACGTAACGTGGAAAGTGCTCTCAACAGCGTCTTTCGCGTGAAAAAACAAAGACCACTTGTACAAAAAATTGCGGGATTTCTCATGGTCATGGTCTTTGGCCCTGTTCTTCTAACGGTCGGTATCACTTACGCCCAGTGGCTATTGGGTATGTTTGCAGCTCCCAATTTACGAAACTTAAGAATTACAGAAGGGGATGTGTATATCTTAGGAGAAAAACATGTCTTTTTGCGCAAAAGCACTGTGGAAAAGTGGGTCCTCGATAACATCATAAAGAGAATTGATTTCGATTACAACAACGATGTGATTGTTTTTAATGCAAGCGAGCGAAAGATTCTCTCATCCGGGGAAAAAGCCAAGCTTTCTGCAAGGTTGGGGTATGCGGACAAATCCTCTCTCGCTAAAGCTGCTTATAACGACCTGGCTCAAATCGATAGATTTATTTGGGTTATTACCGATGAGGGCAGCTTATTGCGATCAAGGGATGGAGGCAAAATCTTTCATGTGCAACGCTTCCAAAGAGAAGAAAATGGTCTCCTCTACCAAGTACGCCTAAACCGTATCCTCATGTTAAACCGAAACGAGGGGATCATCATAGGCAGCAATGGCCTTATCCTACGTACCCGCAATGGAGGGGATAGCTGGGAGTATGCGGGACAGAGCAACCTAACAAGTGAACTACGGGTTATTGAGCGCTTAGAAAATGGCAAGATTGTCATTTTAGGTGACAACTTTACCGCTCTTATTAGTGACGACGCAGGTCAAAGTTTCTCACCTTGGACCGCTGTTTCCTCCCTTGGGATCTCGGCGCAAGAAAGCTACTTTTTTGAAAACCTCACTGGTATTAGCCAAAGGGGATCTCTTGTCGCCATCTGTGGAGATGGAGGACTTTTGCTGATTTCACGAGATGGCGGACAAAGTTTCCGACGTGAGATAATAGACTCCAGCTTTGATTTTAACTCCGTGAAGGTTGTCACGAGCGATCTTGTTATCGCAGTCGGGGATAATGGTGTTATTCGCCATAGCCAAAAAACCCCTGATGGAAATTTTCAGTGGGTTGCCGCAAAAACAGACACGGATGTAAATCTAAAAAAAGTAGAATTTTTAGAGTCTTCCCAGAAGATCGTTGTGGTGGGGGATGCCTACCATATCTTAGCAAACCGTGATCCCGTAGAAGAGGCCCAAGAAAAACCTCTGGAATTTACTGTTATACAAAAATCACCCTTATGGCGTAACCTCATCTCGGCTTTAGGGAATGTAATTCTTCCTTTTATTGTGATCTGGATTTTATTTTTCTTAGTCTACAAAATTATCCCCTATACCCAGGTAACGACTAAGGCCGCGGCCATAGGAGCTGCGGTAACTTCTTTTATATGGGTGATTTTCCTCCTCCTCTTTAAGCTCTATGTTTCCTCTTTTTCGAAAGGTACCTTTGCTATATATGGTACCCTAGCAGCCGTACCGATAACCCTACTTTTGGTCTATACCTCTGCTTTAATTATGCTATATGGGGGAGAGGTAGCTTATTTTGTACAGTACCCGCAAATGGTAAAACTAAGCAAGAGAGAAACCCACAAAGAGGAAGAAAAACGCCAACTCTGGTATGGCCTAAACATTCTCTATCACCTTGCTCAAGCCTTTTACAAGGGAAAAGGAGAACTTCCTGAAGCAAAGCTGCTTGCCCTCTGCAACAATGATGAGGAAGAATTCCAATATATTATGGACCTTTTTCTTGAAAAGAACTATGTGTTGCGCACCGAGAATAAAGGCTATGTATTAGCCGAAGATCCGGAGCTTATCCCTATGCAAGAACTACTCACGTTATTAGATGCCAATGACTATACCATCCAGGCCTACAACGAAAAAAATCCTTACATGAAAAGCTTGCGGCGCTTTTTTGAAGAAATTCAAAAAGCCAGGCGCGAAATTGTGGGCAAAACAACCCTTGGTGAGCTTATTCGTACGGCCCTTGCGTAAAGTCGTCACCTTTCTTTTTGCCATTGCTTTTCTAAATTTTTGTAAGAAAAACGAAAGGGAAGTCAATCTCTTTATTTGGAGCGAATACATCCCCGATAATGTTATCCAGGCATTCGAAAGACAAAAAAATATAAAGGTAAACATAGCTTACTATACCTCGAACGAAGAAATGCTCGCGAAGATACTTGCGGGCTCTAGCGAGTTTGATCTTGCGGTACCTAGTGACTATTATCTCCCCATCTTGCTAGCAGAGGATCAATTACAGGAAATCCCCAAGGAAAACCTAAGAGAGTTTGCTAACGTTGACCCTTATTTTCTCCAAACCCCGTATGATCCAGAGAATCGCTACAGTATTCCCTACATGGCAGGCCATGCTTTAATTATTTACGATAGGAAAAAAACGAAGCCTCTCAAAAGCTACCGTGACCTCTGGCGTAGTGATTTACGCAATAATATTGTGCTTTTAGATGACATGCGGGCTGTTATTGGAATGGTTTGCCGCTCCCTTGGATATAGCTGGAACGAAAAGGATCCCCAAAAACTCGAAAAAGCCGGAGAAGCTTTAAAGGCTTTGATGCCGAATGTAAAGAAATTCGACAGTGATTCTCCCAAAAAACTACTTATCGAAGGAGAGGTCGCTGCAGGCTATGTTTGGGGCGCAGAAGCTGCCCTGGCTATGAAAGAGAGACCCAGCTTGAAGGCCATTATCCCCGAAGAAGGAATTTACCTGTGGCTCGACAGCTTGGTTTTGCTAAAAGATGCACCCAACCCTGAAAATGCCTTAGAATTTATAGATTATGTTTTAAAGGAGGAGGTAGCACTCCAGATAGCTATGGCTTATCCTTATATTACAGCTAACGCAGCCGCAAAAAAACTTTTACCTCCTGAAATCGTGACAAATCCCGCCATCTATCCTCCACCAAGTGCCTTGGCCAAAGGCGAGTTTCTCACCGAACTTGGCGACGTATTGACTATCTACGATCGTATCTGGAATACAGCACGCCGCTAGCTACTAATGCGAAACTGGAAGGGAATCCCCATGCGTACCACAATGGGATTGCCATCTTTTATTACCGGGGTGTAGCGAGCCCCTAAAAGAGT
Source organism: Leptospiraceae bacterium (assembly GCA_025055765.1). Taxonomy (GTDB): domain Bacteria; phylum Spirochaetota; class Leptospiria; order Turneriellales; family Turneriellaceae; genus JANWWS01. The sequence continues at coordinate 25,215 of JANWWS010000032.1, forward strand.
GCGCCGTGCAGCAGCTTGAAATTCTTTTTTTAGCCTATCCTCGACAGCAGGGGCAAGAGAACGATCGAGACGAACACTGTCTGGGTAACTCGTTACCTGCCTTACTACTCCGTCTCGATCAATAATAATCTCAAGATAAAGCTCCGCATTAACCCCCAATGACCGCGCCTCTGGGGGATAATACTCTTTTAAAGGACTAATAAGCCTAGGTGGCCGCACTCCCGGTCCCAAAAATGCCAAATCCTCCGCCTCACCAATTCCCTCTCCTTCACCAATGGCCTCCGCGTCTTGGCTTTGCAACTTAGCTATCTCTTCCGGGTCATAAACTTTTTTCTCATCTTTTTTTACATACTGGTTGCCAAAAACCTCGTCTATTTCAATGAGTTCCACCGTCCTCGGCCGACTGCGAAAACGAATATCCCCAAAGTCAAATATTTGTGTGGAAAAAAACACATCTTCAGGGGAAGCCTCCCACCTTAGCCTAACTGCCAACAAAGAAAGCATAAATGAGGATAACACCAAGCACAAAAGAAAAAGATGGCGCTGCCAGAAAGGCTTTAATTTTTCTTCCGCAAAACTATTGTGCAGTCCTGGAAAGACAACTCGCCCATCGTTCAAGACAATCCCATCAGGCAAACCTTTGTCACAGGTTATAGTCATACCTACTACAAAATAGAAAAGATCTCTTGTAGTGGCAAAAAATAGTTTATGACAGCGCTGAAAAGAGCCGAGGCAACCCCACTTGTGAGCGTAGGTAGTCCTCCTCGACCCCAATGTCAATCATATAGCCGGGACAAATATAGCCATAGATACGCATGGAGCGCACATGCTTTTCCAAAAAATCTTTTTCAAGGGAAAAGATACGTCCCGGTGCTAATTTATGAATAACCTTCTTGCGCATAAGGTAAACACCGCCGTTAATTAGCCCGCAGCCAGCCTTTTTTTCCTCAAAAGCCACAACCCTATCTTCAGAGTCTATTTGGACTACGCCATAACGATCGTTAAACTCTACTTGTTTTAAAGCTATCGCAATGTCGGCAGATTTTTCGCTAAAAAAAGTCTCAAAATGAGCTAGATCCACCCAAAAAAGAGTATCTCCATTGAGGAGCAAAAAAGGATCACTTACAAGAGATAGGGCCTGTAACACAGCTCCCCCCGTACCCAAGGGCTCTTCCTCAGCTGAGTAGTGGATTTCCATACCATCATAAAAATTTCCAAAATAACTTTTTATCATCTCTTTCTTATACCCAACAGACAAGATGCACTTCTCAATGCCTTGCTGCCTAAGATAATCCAAGAGATATTCTAAGAAAGGCCTACCCGCTACAGGAGCTAGGGGTTTGGGGACATCGGATACTATTTTACGAAGTCTTGTGCCAAATCAACCAGCCAAAATTAAACAATCTGTCATCCAACCTCAAGGGGCTCTCCAAGTTTCAGCCCCAAATTTTGTAAATTGAAAACGTCGAAATTCTCCCCCAAATTTCTGCAGGGCTTCGATCACCTTATAACGGCTATTTCCGGGACAGTAAAACATCATGAAACCTCCACCCCCCGCACCAGAGATTTTACCACCAGTTGCCCCTGCCATCTTCGCGGCTTCGTAAATCTCCTCGAGAACTGGACTAGTGATACCCTCCGCCATTTGCTTCTTATACTGCCAGCCAAAATCAAGAATCTCCCCTACCTCGCCCAGTTTGCCCTTAAGAATAGCCTCTTTCATGAGAAACGCCTGCTCCTTTAATTTATTCATAGCCTCAATGGGTTTTTCTTTTTTTGCCTTAACCCCCTCCACCTGAGCCTCAATAATTTTAGAGGAAAGTCGACTAGTTCCTGTATAGTAAAGAAGTAAGTTAAACTGAAGCTCATTTATAACTTCTTGCTTAATTCGCAGAGGATTTACAATTACTTTATCATTGGCATAAAATTCCATAAAATTAAACCCGCCAAATGCAGCAGCATACTGATCCTGCTTGCCTCCAGCCATGCCTAGGCCAATACGCTGAATCTCATAAGCCAAATGAGCAATGTCGTACTCCCCCAAAGCTAACCCCCATAAATCCGCAAAGGCAGATATTACCGCAACAGCGAGAGTAGAAGAGCTACCAAGCCCAGAGCCCGGTGGAGCATCTACGTAAGTAGTAAGCTCAAAAGAAAAACTCTCACCACGAAAAAACCTCTTGACTATTCCATTGTAGACACCTTTTATAAGATCAAGCTCTCCGTCTATCGGCAGCTACTCAGCCTTTTCAAACTCTGCTACAACTCCTCTATCTACAGAATTAATAACAATTTTATCATCTCTTGGCTTTAGGATGGCATAGGCATACATAGTAATAGTTGCATTTAAAATAGCCCCACCATACATGTCACAATATGGACTTACATCAGTGCCACCACCCGCAAGCCCAAGCCTAAGCGGAGCTCTTGCTCTTATGTGCATTTAGGACGTCTTGCTTATCTCGCATAATTGTTTAATATACCCTCTGATTTTTTCTCTATTCCCACTTGTTATTTCCTTAATCCATGGCATTAACTCTTCTGCTTTTGTGTAAAACTGAAATCTTGACTTTATATCACTCGGCATTTCCACGCCTACTATATATTTTTGCATATGTTTTGCATCAACGACTCCCTCTTCTGCCATGGTTTGGATTACTATTTCAGCTACTTCTTGATGAGAAACGGGCTCTCCACTACCAAGATTGTATATTCCGTTTTCGATATCACACCTTTTCCATGCTTCATATAAAACTCTGCATACATCAACAACCCATACATAATCCCTCCTTATACTTTCCTGAAATAAATCTATATACCCCTTGTCTAGAATAAATCTATAGAACCTATATGGAATGCTTGCGTTTTTATCTTTGTGAGATTCACCTAAACCAAATACAT
>JANWWS010000002.1 GCA_025055765.1 Leptospiraceae bacterium
TGATGGGGTCGCATGGCATCTTTTAGCCTACCATAGCCTTGATGTAGCTGCAGTGGGTTGGCGGTGGTTTGAGGCAGATCCAGCACTGCGCCAAAGATTGTGCCGCCTTTTGGGTTTTGCGCGGTGTGAGCAAAAGACGGCAAAAAACCTCATAGCTTTTTTACTGGCAATGCATGATCTGGGCAAATTTGCCGATGCTTTTCAGGGCTTGCAAAATGGCATTCGCCAAACGTTAGGCAAAACGGGCAATCCCCCTCAATACCAAACACGACACGACAGTTTGGGTTATGAATTATGGAGGCATAAATTTGTAAGACAAATAAATTTTGGCAAATGGGGTGGTCTTGCGTATGATGAAGATTGGTTTCAACTTAAAACAAGGGACATCCCCCAAGAACTCATAGAGCTTTTGTTGGCGAGTGCCTTCGGCCACCATGGCTTTCCACCTAAAATCGAAAATACTTGTCGGAACCATTTTACGCAAAGCGACATAGAGGCCGCGCAGGAATTTTGTCGAGAGGTTTATGGGCTCTTTAACCCCCATTTTCCGGAGGCTTTCGATGAAAGCAAAATTCATGTAGCGACGATTTGGCTGGCGGGTTTTTTCACCATCTGTGATTGGATTGGCTCCAATAGTGCTATTTTTATTTATCAAAATAAAGCCCAATATGACTTAAAAGATTATTTTGAGAAGATCGCTTTAGAACGGGCAGAGCAGGCCTTAAAGGAATCTGGGCTTTTATATGCCACGCCTAAAGCATTTAGCACCGCAAAAGAGCTTTTTTCATATCTCAAAGATCTTACTCCATTACAAAAAATTTGCGCTGAAATAGGGATTCAAAACCAAGAGCCTGCACTTTATATTTTGGAGGATGTAACAGGTTCGGGAAAAACGGAAGCCGCCATGATTTTAGTGCAGCGCTTGATGGAAGCCCATGGCCTTGCTGGCTTTTATCTTGGCCTTCCTACCATGGCGACCGCCAATGGCATGTACCAGCGCATGTCTTGTTATTATCGCAAAATGTATGAGGAAAATAGTCACCCCTCGCTCGTTTTAGCCCATGGACAGCGCCAATTGAATGATGGTTTTCATGAAAGCATTTTGGCTTTCTCGGCAAGAGACAGAAGCTATGCTGCAGGTGAGGAGACGGCCTCGGCCCTATGTGCGTCCTGGCTTTCGGATGATGCCAGAAAAAGTCTCTTGGGCCACTGTGGCATTGGCACCGTGGATCAATCCCTCCTGGCCATTTTGACGAGCCGCTTTCACACAGTGCGGCTTTTTGGCCTGTTACAAAAAGTCCTTGTTTTGGATGAAGTGCACGCCTATGATGCCTATACCAACCAATTGATTTGTAATTTGCTTGAGGCGCAAGCCAGAGCTGGCTTGCCGGTGGTGTTGCTTTCGGCCACTTTACCGCAAAAACTGCGCAAACAGTTTGCC
>JANWWS010000004.1 GCA_025055765.1 Leptospiraceae bacterium
TCCAAGGTAGAGTTTCTTCTGTTTTCCTGCTAGTATGTGCGCCAGAGCTCTTGTTATCTTCCTTGTTACAAAGGTCTCGCCCCTTCTTGGGCTTTCGTGGTTGAAAAGTATGCCATTACAGGCAAAGAGACCATAAGCCTCGCGGTAGTTAATAGTCATCCAGTAGGCGTATACCTTAGCCACTGCGTAAGGACTTCTTGGGTAAAAAGGTGTTTTCTCATTCTGCGGTGGTGGTGATGCGCCAAACATTTCAGAAGAGGAAGCTTGATAGAATTTAGTTTTAATACCACTTCTACGAATTGCTTCTAAGAGTCTCGTAGTGCCAAGACCTGTGATATCTCCAGTATATTCTGGCATGTCAAAGCTAACCCTTACGTGGCTCTGTGCGCCAAGATGGTAAACTTCATCGGGCTTTAAATTATAAATTAGACTAAGAAGTTGACCTGAATCCGAAAGATCTCCGTAGTGTAAGAAAAGCCTTGCCTTAGATTCATGCGGGTCTATGTATATATGGTCTATTCTATGAGTGTTGAAGGTGCTTGCTCTCCTTATTAAGCCATGAACCTCGTAGCCCTTGGATAGCAAAAACTCCGCAAGATAAGAGCCGTCTTGACCAGTTATTCCAGTTATTAGCGCTCTTTTCATTTACTAACCTTCTCACAAAACTTCTAGTTATTAGAATAGGTTTCTGTGTACTTTTCCTCAGTCACAATATTTACGCAAAAAACATACAAACTGGCATGGCTTATCTCCAGACGATAAATTTCCTTACCTATCTCCCCTAAAAAATAACTCGTCGTACTATAAATTATATAGCTCATATTTTGTCAATTTTTCGTATGAGACCATATGATGGTAACCACCTAACCAAAGTTTTAAACAACCCTCGTAGGCGCCAATTTGGGGGCCAACGCCCAAAATTTGGGTTCGCTGTTTGTCCGGAAAAAATCTAAAGTAGAATCGCTACGGCGCCAAGGGAAAGGGCATTAGTTCACGGATTTCCTCCCTGTTGCGCGCATAGGGTAGTTGGTTGAATAAGTAAAGTATTTGTACGGTTCATGGCCACACAATCGCGCAGTGAGCACAAGGCAATAATACATAGTACTCGCCTCAGCACCGCGTGGGCCGCCCGCTAGTTTTTGCGATCCACCACAAAAGGACGGATTATATTTTCTACTGCGTTATTGTCCAAAGGAATGTGCGGGTCGCCCAAAAATAAAACCAACTTTGGCCATTGGTGGAGCGCATGGTTCATCTCTTTATCCAGCATGCCGTGCACACCGTAAGACATGGAGCGACGTTCATAAAGCCCGTTGCGGAATGTTTCCATCACCGATTTGCCTTTCTCTTTGCGAAACTTGACCAATTCATCCCCAGAAAGATTCGCCTCGCGTGCCTCATTCCCAAAGCGATAAAGATCTGCGTAAAACGCAAGTCCTTACCCTCCAGCGTCCCAACATAAGATTTTTTAGTATTTGCCCGTATTTCCTCGTTCATCACTTGCTTTTGCTGTGCCGGCAAGCGTACCTCTGGCGAATGACACGTTCGATATACACTTCTGGCCGGCCCATCTCCAGCCCCTCCGATTGGCGCTCACCTCCACCAACTTACCACCGCAGCATTTGCAAGCTCTCTCTAACTCGGAAAGTTCAATTATGCGCTCGAAGCGCGGCATTTTGCCGGACAAACTTTGACGACCACCAAGCCTGCGTTGGTGCGCTACAACTGTGATCTTTTTCTCCTTTTTTCGGCTCTGCCTGCTCTATTTCCGGAAAAGGCAGTTGTGCTAAGTATCTTGCAGATTTTCAACAGAGCGATAGTAAATTTTTTTCTTTCGGAGCTCGAGCTCTTCTAAGAGGATTGTGTACCACGTCTTTTCTTCGATGATAAAAAATTTTTTGTCTGTTTCGTGGATGACGTTTGCAACCCCTTCCCTTGCAAGTTTTGTTGTCACTTAGGACAGGGTTTAAAATGTGACATAATTCGTAAAGAAATCCTTGGCTCTTTTCGAGCTTTCTCTTGGTTATACGAAAAAAAGTTTTTTTAGTAACACCACTCCCGGTTTTGGGCCAGAGATTTTATGCAAAGAATCTACCTTTTTCTTATGGGTTTTTTTCTCGAATTTTGTCGGCTATCCCCAGTCAAAGGAGGGTGTTCAACAAAAATTCCCGACATGGCCTGTATCCCTGCGGGTGAGTTTCTGCGGGGTTACAACATGGGGTTACCCGAAGAGCAAGGTGAGGCACTTATCTTTGTCGATAGCTTCTATATTGATCTCTTTGAGGTAACCAATGCCGATTTTGAGGAGTGTGTGAAAGCTGGGGGATGTTTGGGCTGTTTAGCTAATAAGACCTGCTCCTATGTTGGGGCCCGTTATGGAAAACCATACCAAAGACCCCGCCAGCCGGCTATTGGAATTCCCTGGTATGCGGCCCGGGACTATTGTGCTTTTGTGGGCAAACGCCTACCCACAGAAAGCGAATGGGAAAAAGCCGCACGTGGCGAAAATGGGGAGCTTTATCCCTGGGGGAACGATCCCCCCAATTGCACACGGGCGGTTATTGAAGAAAATGGTCGCAAGGGTTGTGCCACCGAATTAAAATCCCCGGCCTATCTCATGACCACGCAAGACGTAGGGTCAAGGCCTCCGGGACGCTATGGGCTCTACGACATGGCCGGTAACGCTTGGGAATGGGTCTTGGATTGGTTTTCTCCTTATCAAAGCTGTGGTGAGGTCTGTTTTGAGAAAAACCCCCGCGGTCCTTGTAGGGGTGCCGAGAATTGTCCCGGTTTTTCCCATAAGGTGCTAAAGGGGGGTAGCTGGTGGTGGCCCGCAGAGTACACCCGGGGATCATACCGCCGTCACAATGACCCCGGCTTTTGGGAGGAGTACCACCACTTTGGTTTCCGATGCGCAAAAGATAGTTACTAATACGTCCCCTAGGGGAATCGAACCCCTGTTGCGGGAATGAAAATCCCGAGTCCTAACCGCTAGACGAAGGGGACTTTTGGCTATACTAGAGAGAGCCAATGAAGCGTCAATCTTTTTTGATGTTGATATGCCAAAGAAGAAAAAAGTCTTTACTTTTTTTCTACGAAGAGCTATGGTGCACCGCACAGTGGCTCTTTATTCCCTCTTATTTTTATTTTTTTGCTTTTTTGTTAGCTCTTGTCGTTATTTATGGAGACCCGCGTACGAGAGACGGGATGTGCAGGCCTACCGATGTGGCCGCTATGAAAACCGCCTCTACGTGCGAGAGATTTTCACGGAAGAGTACCCCGATCTAGGCCTGGTTTTGGGCTACGCCGACGTTTTGGGACTTTCCCCAAAGGAAAAAAATGTTCTTACGGAAAAGGCAGCAGAATGTTACCGTGTGTGTGAAGCTATGCTTGAAGATATGTACCGGCTGCAAAATAGCATAAAAGAAAAAATTATGCAAAATAAAGATGACAAACTGCTCTCTGAAATTTCCTACCACCTAAACCTACTCGAAGAGAAAAAACAAAAGTGGCTTTTATTCCACAAAAAGTGCTATGAGGAGGGACTATCTCTTCTTTCTCGAGAACAATTAAATACCTGGCGCTTCCTTGAAGAAGAATACCGCCCCCTCCCAGGTAGTTAGGATGGCTCGGCGCAATTTCCAGTTTCGCAAAGTGGTGCTTTGGGGAATTGCTGTTTCTTTGGCTTTTAATATGGCGGTTCTTATCTCTTACTTTTTGTTGGTAGATTTCTTTAGTCCCAAAGCCCTAGCTCTCACTGGCTTTTTTCTCGTGGTCTTTCTCTTGGTACTCCAGCCACTGCGAGATGAGCTCTTAGCGTTACTTGCCGAAAAATTGCTTTTTTCTAAAAAGCTTTTAACCTACCAGCTTGAGGAAAAGGCCGCCGCTATTTTTTCTCTAGAAGAGGCCTTTCGCTTCTTGCAGGATCTTGTTGAACTATGGAAGCTATCTGGGATAAGGCTCGTATTTTACACAGATGGTGGCCGCATTTACTTTATTGGCAAAAAAAAAGCAAAAAGACGCAGTCTTCCCTTTCGCCAAAAAGAAAATGAGGATTTGCTTTCCTACCTAATAAACTATCCCCAAGCACAAAATGTAAGCAAGATCCCACAGGTGGTGCGTAGCTATCTACACCGGCGAAGAATACGTGCTGTGGCCCCTGTATATTTTCGCGAAGAGATTTTGGGATTTCTTGGTTTTTTAGATAATTTAACCGAAACTCAGCTTGAAATTGCCGAAATCATTGCTTTACGAATGGGCTTATTACTTAAGAATGAAAAACTAAAGTCCCAGACTTTGCGCAGCGCCCTACTTTCTCGAGAATTTTACCTGGCCCAGCGTATTGAAAATTACCTACTCCAAAGACAATTTCCTGCTGTGCCTCTTTACGAGATTAGGCGTCTGCCTGAACACTGGGACAAGAAATACTTTGCAGCTATGATGGAAATTGCAAGTTATAGGTCCTCAATAAGTGAGTGGCAAAACCATTACCTTTTGCTGTGCCGGCTCACAACCGCCTCCGTGCGCATGCATACCTTGCAGCTCTTTGCTGTGCAAGGATATTTTCTGTCACTAGCTCAAAGTTGTCCCTCGGTTGAACTTTTGGCCGAGCAATTGCAGCTCTCACTTGCTTTACTCGAAAATGAAAAAATCAACTTAGATGGCTTTCTTCTTTCTTTTGCGGATTCACAATTAAAGCTTGTGCATTTTGGACATGGGCTTAGTCTTAGAGCAGACAAGGAGCTTTTTACTCCCCCAGATACAGCTCCCTTAGGAACATCTTCTTTTACGTTAAATCTCATTACTTTAAATAACCCCGAATACATAGAGCTTTCCATTCGGGGTTTTCCCCTTGTTTTGTGCGAGAAACTTAGACCGCTTGCTAGGGATGGACAACCATGAGACCCTTAGCCTGGCTTTTGCCTCTTTTTTTTCTTCTAGGATTTGCTTTTTTCATCTACCAAGATTTCGAAAAATTTATTTTAGAACATCCTGGGCTTGCTGTGTTGCAATCCCCCCACGGATTGAACATTCACCCTCTGGCCTTTGAATATCCAAATCCTACTTATTATTATACAAAAAGGGTCATTCAGCAAAAATCACCTCTCTTAACTGTGGAATGGCTTATGGCCATAAGTCCCGGGATTTCCATGACCTTTCTTTATCTTTTAACAGCAACCTTTCTTTTTCTTTTTGCGAAAATGCGTAGGCTAGAGAAAGGGTATATTTTGTTTGCCATATTTATTTCCCTCTACACTTTGCTTTATTTTGATTTTCTGACCTATCATCGCTTTACCTTTTTCTTTTACGCTAATTTATTCTTAACAAATGGTGCCTTTCTTTACCTCTTGCGGGGAATTTATGGTTACGGTACCCGCAGTTACGTACTGTGGACCCTGGTTACCCCAGCCCTCCTATTGGTCGGCTTCTTGTACCCACGAAAAAGTGAAGATGAGATCTTGCTATTTATTTTAGCTTCCTTAAGCCACATATTGCTTTTTTTTTACGGTCTTTATTTCGCCCTCGTGCAGCTCGTTCGCTATCGGCAGAGATTACCCATAGGTTTGCATGTCTTAGGTTTTACAGCACTATTTACTGTACTGTTGCCTGTCCTTTTTCTTTTTGGGCCTATATATGTTCCTTTGCGCATTAACCACAGCTATAATGTGGCTTATTTTGTGCCGGCTATTTTTACCATGCTTTTCTTTATCATGGGAGTACGTTTTGGAATTACCCAATTCACTGTCCCCGTCAATAGTCTTTTTCTTCGCATTACTTATTTTCTCTTCTTTTCGCTTTTATATTGGTTTGGTATTGGCTTTCATATTGTAAAACTCCCCTACTTTAAGGAAGAAAAAATATCATATATTATTTTTAGTGTAGCTCTCGTGCTTATTTTAGACCCTTTGCGAACTCTTTTCTTTACCTATTTCCATCGATATTTTATCTTGCGCAAAATCACCTTAGATCGCTATTTAATCCAAGCATCGAGATATGTAAGTAATCCCCGCCGAATTAATGAGTTTTTAGAGCGACTTTTGGACACTTTGCAGGAGGGACTTGACATTAGCTCCGTGAAGCTTTACTTTAGCTCCGAGATCTTCCAAGATTGGCGTATCGCAGAGGCAAGAATAGCATTTTTACCCAAAGATCATCCTGTGTGGTTGCAGTTGCGTCTTTGGCAAAGGACAACCAAAAAATACCTTGCCTTTACCCAAACTACGCTGGGCCCAATTCGGGATTTCCTGATAAAAGAGGGTGGCTATCTTTTGCTGAGCTTTGCTCGTTTTCCTGCCCTCGTCATCTTATCGCAGCGGCGTACACGCCAGCCCTTTCTCACGGAAGACATAAAATTTCTCCAAAAGGTGCTAGCTCTAAGCGAACCTCTCATGGAAAACTATCGCTATCTCATAGAATCTTTGACCTTGCGACGGCGAGAGCGAGAACTTGATTATTCAGCACGCATCCAAAAAAAAGTGATTCCTAGAGAACATCATCTTCCAGGGGTAGAATTTGCTTCTGTCTTTGAGCCTTCGGAAAAAGTAACAGGTGATATTATTGACTTCTTACCCATGAGCCGTTACTCCTACATATTGCTTTTGGGGGATGTCAGCGGCCATGGTTTGGGCAGTGCTTACCTCATGGCCTTTGTGAGAGCTTTTTTTCGAGGTGGTGCCCTTGTAGCCAATATGGAAATTAATGAGATTTTGCAATCGCTGAACAATTTTCTAGTAGAGCAATACCGGGGCCATGATTTTCTCACCTTATTTGTCGCAAAAATCACTCTATCCAAGGAGGGGGCCGAAGTAAGCTACATTAGTGCTGGCCATCATCCAGCTATTGTTTTTCGCGAAGGCCATGAAAATCCCATCTTTTTAGAAAACAGTCACCGTCTTATTGGAGTAGTTCACAGCACCTACGTCCCCCAAAAGATTTTATTTAAAGAACCCTTTCGGCTTTATCTTTATTCGGATGGGGCTTTTGAGATTTTCAACCAAAGAGGAAAAATTTTGGGACAACCAAAGCTTCTGCAGTGGATAAAGGAAAGCCAAGATCTTGGCTTACGCGAACAATTGGAGGAAGTGCACCGCAAAATTAAGGAATTTTCCCAAAACAGCAAAAGTGCTGAACGCGATGATCTATCTCTGTTGGCATTGTTTGTAGATCCACAAAAGGCCCTAGCTTAGCTTTCCTCTCTTTGCCGATAACGACGGATGGACGTCTTTTGGCGCAAAAGATCCATGGTACTGGCAAAAAGCACATTGTAATGGCGCAGCCCCTTTTTTTCTTTTTCAAGCTCAGCCACAAGTTCGTCGGTAAGAGCTTTCTCACCCTTTTTTTCTTTTTCTATAATTTCACGACCGCTTGGGTAGGATGGCCAAGAAAGTTTTAATATCTCAACAAAATAGGTGGTTCCTGCGGCATGAAGCCGAATCATGTCTTTTGAGTCTCGAAAGAGATGATGCAATAACGTATCGGATTTCTGTAAAGCAATGAGAGATGGGTAATTTTGAGGCTTTTTGGCATCCCAATTTTCTATTGGGGAAATATCTTTTAGTTCTATAATCCTCTCTTGAACTAAATTTTTCACTTCGTTTAAAGTACGGCAACGAGAAAGTTCTGCTAAAAATTTTTCCTCGGCCGCCCCCTTCTTTTCATTTTGGATTTGCCGCACAATCGCCTCTCTTTTCAGGGACGTAAGTTTTTCTTTGGGGTCTTTACTTAAATAATCTCGTCGAAATTTCTCTTGAATTTCTGCCTCTTCTACTGGTACTCTCTTTAAAATAAGTTCCTGCCGGCGCGAGTCTTGGAGAGCCAGAAGGCGTAGCTCTATACGGGCCTTTTGAAGCTGCAGAAAATCCAGGTCTTCAAAGCGAGAGGAAAAGCTGATATCCCGCAAAAGGCGCTCTAGTGTTGACATTGCCGCCTCGTCCACAACTTTATTGTCAAAATCTATGCGGGAGCGATTTTGCCGCCCAAGAGTAGCTTCAAAGGCGGCAAAGTCAAACTTTCCATCTTTCATGAATGCGGTTAGGTTTTCTCGATAAAAACGCGCAAGTATGTTTTGCCTAGCCTCACCACGCGGCAAAAACCGAGTTTCACGAGTAAGAAGATAAAAAAGTTTTTCTTGTATAGCACTTTCTAGCGCTTGTGATTCCACATAAGAGCGAAGGGAATCAGGTATATTTTCTTGGCCAAATCTATTTAATATAGCTTCTTTATGACGACCCACATCATAGGGGTAAATAGGTAGATCCCCTACTTGAGCCATAAGGCTTCTTTTGGCCTCGGCAGAACTTGTAATAAAATCTGGCATGCCAAAGGCTATGACAATTAAAAGCACAATAAAGCCCATAAAAAGCCCCGATACAACTTGCACAACCTTTTCTTTCCAGAGCATAGGCGAGGCTTAAGAAAAAAAGCCTTATGGCAAGTTTTTTTGCAGCCAGCATTTGCTTAAAAGCAAATAGGTTTTACACAATAAAGAGCTTTCCATCTTGGGTCAAGAGCATGCCAAAAGCACACCCCTTACCAAGAGTTTTACAAATGGGAAAGTTTTACCCGGTGCGAGGGGGGGTTGAACATGTGATGCTACTGTTATCCTATGGCCTGCACAAAAAAAGAGTGCGTGTGGATGTCCTCACAGTAAGCAATAAAGAAGGGGATGCCAACAAAACCGAGCGAGTTTTTGATGGCGGGGTACGTATTTTTCTTGCACATAGGCTCTTTAGTTTCCTCTCGGTTAAATTTAGCCTCGATCTTCTTTTTCTTGCTCGGCGGCTTGTGAAACATTATCCTCTCGTACACATCCACCATCCTGACCCAATGGCTGCCCTCGCCCTATTTTTGGCAAGAGCCAAGAAAAAACAAAAAATTATCTTACATTACCACAGTGATATTGTGCGCCAAAGACTTTTTATGCCGTTATACTACCCGCTGCTAAGCTATCTACTAAGGCAAAGCGATGTCATTATTACCACCTCCCCTATTTATCGGGATAGCTCCCCGTATTTGAAGGGCTACAGAGACAAAATCAAGGTGATTCCCATAGGTATAGCGCCTCTCGAGGAAGATAAAAAACTCGTGCGCCAAATAAGGAAAAACTTCGCTCAAAAGAAAATTATCCTTTCTGTGGGAAGACTTATTTACTACAAGGGGGTGGAATACCTTATTGTAGCAGCAAAATACCTTCCCCCAAATTGTGTGGTAATCATTATAGGAGAGGGTCCTCTCTTTGTTGAATATCAGGATCTCATTAAAAAAGAAGACTTAGAAAATAAAGTCTTTCTTTTAGGCCGACTTGAGCAAAAAGAGCTTGCTAGTTATTACGCCGCTTGCGATCTTTTCTGCCTGCCCTCCGTTGAAAAGTCGGAAGCCTTTGGCATCGCTCAAGTCGAAGCGATGTCTTTTGGCAAACCGGTGGTGGCTACAAACATTGAGGGCTCGGGAGTACCTTGGGTAAATGAGCATGGCATAACTGGTCTCAATGTCGAGCCGAGGAACCCCCAGCAACTTGCTCGCGCTATAGTAGAAATCTTGGAAGATAAAAAAAAATACGATACCTATGCTCGTAATGCAAAAAAACGATATAACGAGCTCTTTACTCTAGAAAAGATGACCCAAGATGTTCTCAAAATTTATAGAGAGGTGACGGATTTTTCCTAATGAAACTTCTCAAGAAAACGATTCCTTTCTTCTTGCTTCTATCTGACTTTTTTTTAGTACTCTTTAGTTTTGCCTTTGGACGTAGCCTCGTTCCTGACGGGAGTTTTTCATCGTCTTTTGTAGACCTCTTCGTATATGCCCTTGCCCTAAGCCGGCTTTTATGGCTTTATCTTTTTAACAGCTATGATCTCCTAAGCACCGATCTGCGCATGCCTTATGCCACAAGAGCGCTCATCGCTGATCTTATTTTTGCTATTCTTACCGTAAACGTAATCATGTTTTCCCCGCTGCGTTACAAAGGTGCTAACTTTGGCCGACTTGCCATTTTAAGCTCCTTGTTTTTCCTCACTCTCAGCTCTTATTTTCTGAGGCTTTTGCTTTACGCTTACTTTGTAGAAAAAGGAAAAATTCTTGAAAAGGTCTACTTAGTAATGCCCAGAGAAATAGCCCAAGCCATAGAGCAAGATTTCCCCTACAAAGGAAGACAAAGCCACCTTGAACTTGTACACCTAAACCCCTCTCAAAAAGCCCCAACCGATCTCGCAAAGGAGGAAAACGCGGTGATCGTTTTTTACGAACTAAGCAAGTTGCCAGCGAGCTGGCAAAAACTTCTTTTTGAGCTCAAAACGCGTGGCCATGTGATTTATGATTTGCCCTCTTTTTACGAAAATTATTTTCAAGCCCTACCTGTCCTACATCTTTCGAGAGGTTGGTTCCTGTATAATGAAGGATTTCACACTTTAAGGAGTTATTTCTCCCTGCGTTTAAAGAGATTAAGCGATGTTTCTTTATCTCTTTTTTTTCTAACCTTGACGATGCCCATAATGCTAATTAGTGCTTTGTTGCTTTTCCTTGCTGATGGCTGGCCCATAATTTTTCAACAGGAGCGTACTGGACAGGGTGGGCGAACATTCACTATCTACAAGTTTCGCACTATGAGACGTGATGCCGAAAAAGAAGGACCTCGCTGGGCGTCCATTGGCGATAGGCGAGTTCATAGCTTAGGTAGAGTCCTTCGATTGTTACGTATCGATGAGCTACCCCAACTTTTTAATGTACTAAAAGGCGATATGAGCTTCATTGGACCGCGTCCTGAAAGACCGGAATTTGACAAAAAGCTCGAAAAGAAAATTCCTTTTTATCAGCTACGATATCTTATGCGTCCTGGAATTACAGGGTGGGCTCAAGTAAACTACCCCTATGGAGCCAGTGAAGAAGATGCACGGCGCAAGCTTGAGTATGATTTGTATTACGTTAAGAATTTCTCTTTTTACCTTGACCTCAAGATTCTTTTAAGAACTTTTCGTACCGTTCTTTTTGCACGGGGTCGCTAGTGAAACCTAAAATCATTGAAATCTCCATTATTGTCCCTACCTACAACGAGAGGGAAAATGTTGGTCCTCTCATAGAAAAACTTGGCCAGGTCTTAGGCGACCGACGCTTTGAAGTCATTGTAGCTGACGATAATTCCCCTGACCTTACTTGGCAGGAGGTTGAGAGGTTACGTGCGAAATATCCCTGGCTACGTCTAATACGCCGCTTTTCAAACCGAGGTCTTTCTCCTGCTGTCATGGAGGCTATGGCTGCAGCGCAAGGAAATTACTTTATTGTCATGGATGCCGATTTGCAGCACGACCCCCTGGCAATCCCGCGCTTTATAGAAGAGTTGCAAAAAGGCTCAGACCTTGTCATTGGTACACGAAAAAAATATGGGGGCAAGATTGAGGGCTGGTCAAAAAAACGCCGATTTGTCTCCTGGGTTGCTACATTACTAGCTAATCTTTTTTTGCCTCAGCTCTCTTCTGACCCCATGAGTGGTTTTTTTGGAATTAAAAGAGACTTTTACTTAGCCGTAGCTGAAAAAATCAACCCACGAGGATTTAAAATTTTACTTGAATTTTTGTCTCAAAGCAAGGGGCGTAAAATCAGTGAGGTAGGCTACACCTTTCGGCCACGTAAACATGGAAAAAGCAAACTTAGTGGAAATATCATGCTACAATATCTCATAGGACTCTATGAACTGCGTCTTGGAAAAATCATACCACTCAAATTTATTAAGTACAGTGTCGTTGGCATAAGCGGCATTTTCGTAAACCAATTTGTCTTGTATCTCTTACGCAACGTCTTCAAATTCGATAACGAAATTGCTTTGGCATTGGCTATTGAAGTTTCTATTATTTCAAACTTTTTTTTCAACAATTACTTTACCTTCCGCCAGCAAAAGTTGTCAGGTTTTGGGCCACTACTTTTGGGTCTTTTGAAATTTAATTTTATTTGTCTCTTGGGCGCTATTATAAACTACGCAGTAGCTTTATGGCTTACTTATAAATTAAATTTTAATATTTATTTATCTAATTTTCTTGGTATTCTGCTTGCAACATTGTGGAACTATGTATTGAATGTGCAGTTAACCTGGCAGGAGAGAAAAACTCTCCTCCCTGATTAAAGATGATACCTGCACCATTATTTCGCAGCGGCACTTTTTTTATTGGGATATGTATAGCTCTATATGCCCAGGAAAAGAGCGAGCTTTCGTTTATTGATCAAGAGCAAATTGGCACCACATTGAAGGCAGCAGAAGATGCAGGGCTTGTTATTAGCAATGCTGATGGCAGCTATAGCATGAATTTGAGAGCCCGTATACAAAGTCGCTTTACACAAACCACAAGAGCCTCACAGGGTGCCCCCCGCCAGACGGAGTTTGCTGTCAGGCGTCTTAGACTTTCTTTTCGGGGAAATATCCACAATCCTTTTTGGCGCTACTACATACAATTCGGCTTTGCTGCTCAAGAAAATGAGCAAGATGTAAATTCTAATCTTCGAGATGCCGTGATCTCCTACACAAGATACCGAGACATCAATATCAACATGGGACAAATGAAGGTGCCTTTTAGCCGTCAAAGAGTAAGCTCTTCTGGAAATTTGCAATTTCCCGATCGCTCTCGCACAAGTGGTGAGCTCAATATGGACCGTGACATTGGTATATCCCTTACCTCAAGCAATCTGTTTAACCTACGAAATTTCCTAGGCTATGCTCTCGCTGTTTTTGGAGGGGAAGGGCGAAACCGCCAATCTCGATCGCCGGGAGTGATGGGTCTTGCGAAGCTTTTCTTAAGTCCTTTTGGACCACAGGACTATCTCTCTGAAGGGGATTTTCAACGCTACGAAAAGCCTAAACTCACCCTTGGCATTGCCTATGCCTACAACCACAACACCGAGAGAAAATTAAGTACTCTTGGTGAATTCTATCGTTTTAGCCGCTTCGATTACGAACATGTTTGTGCCGATTTTGTAGCAAAGTGGCGCGGCCTTTCCTTAACGGGAGAATATTTACTGCGAAAAGCCAATCGCCCCTTTCATGTAAATAGTCTTAATCCCACTGAGGTAGAGTATTCGCGCTCTGCTTGGGGATATTTTCTACAAGCAGGATATCTCTTTCCCATAGATGTAGAACTTGCCATGCGCTATGGGGAGCTGTTTCCTCTGGGAGAAACCGACCCAACTCTTGTCTATAGCCGTGAGCTCGGAGGGGGGGTCTCTATTTATTTAAGCGAACATTTGTTAAAAATCCAGGCAGACTACTTTTTTTATGAAGGCAATTTTGCGATAGATCGCCAAAGCAAAAGCCAAGAAGTACGCTTTCAAATCCAAATGGTGATTTAATTCTCGGCCACAAGATCTATATCTCTTTCACTTAGATAAGGAGAAAGATCAGGTAAAAAAGATATATGCCTATCTGTTTTAGCCCAATTGTAGAGTTCTTCTTTTGCTCGACTATAACCCGAAGAAGGCAAATCAAACTGCAAAAGTTGAGGAAAGACAGTGGTTTGAAGAGGTTCTGCCTTTAATTTAAAAATTCTTTTCAAGCCCTCCTGTGCAAAAGTTTGCAAGGATTTTTCCCCCAACACATCGGTTTTTCCCGGAATGACAACTCGTATGAGTTGCTTGGATCCTCCATATTGCTCAGGGAAAAGCTCCGATAGAAATTCAGCAAAATAAAACGAATACTTTTCTTTTCTCGGCAGTATAATACCACCTCTTTGTGTGGGAAAAGTTCCCTCCGGATAAAGAAAATAAACCGAGCTTAACTGGGTTTCTCGGAACTTTTCTATACCTATATTTTCTAAAAGAGAAGAAAAGTCCTTCTCCAAAAGACGGCGGAGGCTTGAAATACGCAAAAATACAAAGACACGCTCATATGGCCCAAATTCACGGCTTCCTGCAATTAAAGAACCCCGGCCTCGATAGCGGTTAATAGAAAAATTTTGCCGTACAAGAGAGCCCTGCAACTTTTCACTTAGCATTAATTCCATTTCCTTAAAGCTAAGATTTAGCTTTAAAAGCTTTAGTTCTTGGCTGCGGATGCTTTCGTAGTAATGCGCGGGTTTTTTACCCTCCTGTAATGTCTTATAAAATTCAGGAAATGCGGTTGCGAGTTCTATATCCTCGGCTTCACATAGAAATCGGTAACGACTCAAAGGAGAAACAATATACTCAGCAAAGCCTTCACCTAAGAGATTTTTTGCCGCCTCAAAGAGTGGTATGTCACCCCAGAGAGAATACTTTTTGCGCATGGCAAAAAAAAGCTTTAATTTTTCTGTAAAAAATAAGAGAGAGCTGCGGTAAATTTGGGAGACCACGGCAGGATATTTCACGAGATAGCCATCTTTTAGGCTCAACGGGGGTATCTTCTTTAAAGAGATTTCCCTTACTTCCAGCTCAGGGAGGTATGTCTTCAATAAAGAAATAAAATTTGCAGGAAGAAAGCGAAAAAAATCATCTCCGGGCCGAAGTGAAAAGTTATGCCAGTTCTCTATAGGGAAATTGCTATCGCTTTTTTTAAAAAAAGTAAACTTTGCCTCTGGATATTTCTCTTTGAGAATAATTGCTTTTAAAAGTGACAAAACATTTTCTTGCGAAAAAGCAAATTGCATAGCATGAGCCTGGCCTTGCTTGTAGAATGTAAAGTGAAAAGTGCCAAAAGACTTGCTTTTTTTAAAAAGGCATAAACTTGGGTATCATGCAACTTGGTATCGTTCAGGGTAAGGAAATTGCTGCCTATGGTTTTCCCCATGGCCATCCTTTTGGACCTGATCGCCATGACCGCTTTTATGAAGGGTTTTACGAAAGAAAACTTGAGCAAAAATGCCATCTCTATGAACCCCAAATGGCCTCCATAGAAGAGATTGCCCTTTTTCATGAAAAGCCTTATATTGAGGTGGTACAGAAAAAATCTCGTACGGGAACAGGCTATCTTGACTACGGAGATACACCCGCCTTTGTTGGCTGCTTCGAAGCAGCTAGCTTTGTGGTAGGCTCAGGCTTAGAATTAGCGCGCGAGATCATTAAAGGAAACATCAAACATGGTTTCTTACCCATTGGTGGGCTTCACCACGCCAGACGCAACTCCGCCTCAGGCTTTTGCATTTTTAACGACTGCGGTGTGGTCATTGAATACCTCCTGCAGGAGGGTTTCACCAGAATAGCTTATGTTGATATTGATGCCCACCACGGTGACGGTGTCTATTATGCATTTGAGGAAGAACCAAGGCTTATTTTTGCCGACATCCACCAACATGGAATCTACCCTGGCACCGGCGATCGTGAAGAAAAAGGCCGAGGTAAGGCATTTGGAACAAAATTAAACATCCCTCTATCATGGGGGGCAGATGATGAAGATTTCTACGAGGCCTGGAACGAAGTATATGCTTTTCTCGATCAACATAAACCTGAGTTTATTTTAATGCAATGCGGAGCCGACAGTTTGGCCCACGATCCCCTAACAGGCCTTGCCTACTCGTCACAAGCCCATCGAAAGGCAGCACGGGATCTTGTAGATTTAGCGGAAAAGTATAGTAATGGCCGGTTATTAGCCTTTGGTGGGGGAGGATATAACCGAGAAAACCTAAAACTTGCTTGGAACGCTGTGGTGGAGGAGCTTTTGTAAGTAAGAAAAGCCAAAGCTTGCCAAGGAAAGGAAGTAAAGGAAAAACTGCGGCCATACACTTTTTTCCAATAAGGGGGTATAACTTAGGTAGTTCCATCCAATGAGAATAGTGAGCAATAAAAAGGTTTTTCTAAAAAAATAAAAATAGCTTAGGTAAAAGAAAAACAAAAAATAATACCAAGGATGTTGCACAGGGAAAAAGAAAGCAAATACAAAAAAACTGTAGGCCACCGTACGGCTGAGGGATAGCTTTTTTAAAAGACAAAGCAAAAATAGCGCAGAACTCAATAGAAAAAAAACTAGCTGCAAAAGCCGAAGAGGCTTTGGCACACCTAATTTCTTAAATAAAAACAAAAATAGCTGACTATGCTGCCATGAGCTCCAATAGCTCATAAAGCCTGAGGTGTGACCCATGAGAGTAGCATGAAAAAAAAGTGTGGGTACAAACGTAAGACAAAGAAAAACCCAAAATAAAAACCAGAAAAAATCAAACTGCCATTTTTGGCGAAGAGAAGCTTTTTTGCCTTTCATGAAATGTAAAAGAAGCATTAACCAAAAGCCATAAATTTTTAGACCCCCCGCAAGGGCAGAGAAAAAATAAGCAAGCTTGCTTTTTTTCTCAATGAAAAAAGAGTAAGCGAGAATTAAAAAGAAAACAGGTATAATTTCCAGATGTCCCTCGTGCCAAACCTCAAAGATGGAGAGAGGATTTGTAGCCCAAAACCAAGAAAGCTTTTGTCTTTTTTTTTTAAAAAAGCAAAAAGCCAAAGTTCAAAAATGGCAGGTATAACTTTCGCCAAGCTGTGGTGGGGCCATAATTTATAAAGGGAAGCAATAACGAGGAAAAACGGCCAAAAGAATATCGAGTAGAGAGACTTCATTTCTAAATATTCCACTTCTTGAAGCAGAGCAGAGTCCAAGTAAGGATTTTTTCCCTCAAGAAGCAAAAGCCCATCGGAAATATAGCGGTAATAATCTCTTGTGTAGGGTTCTGCCCATAAAGCAAGGGCTCTCAGGACACATGCCACCACAAAGACAACTATCCTTTGACGGAGGGGGAAAAAAACAAGGGGGGCATAAAAGGCCAAAGCCATGGCATAGATAAGAAAAGGGAAACCCCGGTGAGTCAAATTTTTTTCACCCACAGGAAAACGTATAAACGAAAAGCCTAAGAGAAAAAAGTACACCAGTAGAAGTATGACCGCCACGAAATTGCTCTTCATCTTCTGGCTCCTAAGGCCTGGCAAGAGCATTTTGTTTGCTTGAAGCTTACGGAAGGCCGGGATTTATATCATCCAAAGAAAAGATATAGCCACCGTTAAATTCCAAGCGAAACCCTGGTTTACTTTCACGATAACGCGTATCTTTAGGCAAGAGGTAAAGCTCCCCCGTCGCTAAATCGTCTTCTTGGAGGCTTTGCAATACCAGTCTGCTTTGCCCCGATTTCGCATAAAAGCTTACCTCACCCATAGCGTTGCCAAAAGCCTCATAAAAAAAATTATAATCGCGCGAGTGCACTTCGAGAACATGATTGGGCAAGAGAAAACCATCTGGTCCTATAATTTTGCCCTGAACTTGATAAAGGGGGGCTGCGTAATTTAGCACAGATTGATAAAAATCGTCTTGCGTGCACGAAACGAAGGTAAACAAGAGAAACCATGGCCATTTGGGGAAAAGGCCACATTTGCTTGCCTGAACCATCCTGCCCCACAAAAATTATTCATGCCGCTGTAAATTGTTTTTTCAAGTTATTTTCGGATTTTCTAAGAAAAAGGAGGATAGCTCTCATGTTCTTCATAGTGCTAAACTGTAACAGCTTATTTTATTACCCAGATAAAGTACTATACGAGGACCCTTTTGCTCTAGGGTTCCACTTAAGAGAAATCCACATCCATCGATTTGATGGCAAAAAGTTGGCTGCCTGGTTTTTTCTTACTAAGGAAAAACCAAGGGGTACCGTGCTGCAACTTCATGGCAATGCACAAAACATGAGCTCCCACTACCGGCTGCTCAGTTGGGTGTTAGAACATGGCTTCCATCTATTCACTTTCGACTATCAAGGTTATGGACTTTCTGAAGGAAATCCTAGCCCCGAAGGGACGATTGAAGATGCTCTTGCCGCCTTTCGCCAATTATTAACCATAAAAGAAGCGCATAATCTCCCCATTATCATCTATGGACAAAGCCTTGGTGGAAAAGTAGCCCAAGATTTCCTGGCCTTCTTGCACGCCGAGGAACTTGCCCAAATTGGAGGGGTGATACTCGAAGGCTCCTTTTCATCGTACCAAAAATTAGCTGCCGAAAAAATGCGAGAGGGGATTCTAAGCTATCCTCTTTTTCCCTTGGCTTATCTTTTAATAAAGGATCCTCCCATACCTGAGCCCAAGGGTAAGCTTCCTCCCTTTTTAATTATTCACGGAACCCATGATATGGTTGTATCATATAAAAATGCAAAAGAGCTTGCCGAAAAGTATGATGCCCCCCTTCTGACCCTCCAAGGTGGGTCCCACCTTGACCCTATGACTTACCGTGATCCCATTTACCGCCAAGAAATTTTAGGCTATCTGGATTATTTTTCAAATCGTCTCAGGTAAGAGAAGCCATGCCATGGAAGATCCTGACTCGCCTGTTTTTCTTTTTCTCATGTGTTTCATCGACACTACATGCTGCCATCAACTATTACTTCCCTGCTCTTGCAAGTTCCTTTCTTTCCGGTGCCGAGGAATATGGGAAAACCTACGAAGCTTATAGCCGAGCCTTTTGCGTTCACTATGGAAGAGCCATGGCCTTTACAAACCATTTGAGCTACCCCGTAGGAAAAGATAGCTTAGGAGTCTTTCCGTCCGTATATGTAGGTTTGGGGATGGGTACTGCTTTTTCGAATACCTTGGCCATGAAGGCGGCCACCAACGAAAATCTCTCCAGTGGTTTTATCCCTAAAGTCTTACCTACAGCAGGGCTTTCTCTGAATGTGGGTATTGGCCTCACAAGAAAATGGCATTTTAGAATAGGATTTCTTCCTATAGTGCAGATGGCTTTGCCCCAACAACTATCCGACATTGACTTGAGCCTTCGGTATGGCAATGCCAAGGCAAGGCTTAGTTATACATGGCTTGAAAGTGCCTTTTTGCGCCCAGGATTATCTGTAGCAGGTTATTTAGCCTATACGGAAGGCAAAGTTCGCTTTGCCAAAGACAATATAGCAAGTGTAAACCATAGTTATAACTTTTTTGACGGATTTACCAACCATTCTGCCACCGTAAACTTTCAGTATCAAGTGGCAACAGAGGCTCTCTGGCGCTACCTGGGAGCTGGAGCTGAAATTCGTATTTGGTATGACCTCTGGCTATTGGTACCATATGTGGGGCTAGGTTTAGGAGCCCAAGGAGGCCGCTTCAGTACCTCTCTAGACATCCAGGGAGATATTGCCGTATCTATCCCAAGTCTCAATCCCGCACCTCAACTTGACACGGGGTATATGAAAATAACAGAAAAAGCTCGGGCAGATAGCATCATAAGCCGCTTTTTCCTGGGTCTAGAAATAAACGCATTTGTTGCCAAAACGGCGGTTGAATTACAGTTTGATAACATCCACCGGCTTGCTGGAATAGCGCTGGGCGCCTCTGTCACATTTTAAAAATTGGCTTAAACAAAAGGTTCTGTTATACTTTAGGGTTGTCTTATGAAACATCTTATCGCTGCCTTTGTTCGGCGTAGCATTCTTGCTAATCTCATAACCGTTGGTATAATTGCCTGGGGCCTTATATCTCTACTAGGCATACGCCGTGAAGCCTTTCCCAACATAGATTTTGACATTGTCGCTATCAGCACCTTATACCCTGGAGCATCCCCTCAAGAGGTAGAAAAGCTTGTAACCTATCCTTTAGAGAAACAAATCAAGGCCGTCGATGGCATTAAAAGAAGCACCTCTTCCTCTCTTGAAGGGAGAAGTGGCATACTTATCACTATCGATCCTGACAAGAAAGACAAAAAGCAAGTTGTTGAAGATATCAAGGATGCCGTGGATCGCGCCAAAACAGAGCTTCCAGAGGAAGCCGAAGAGCCTATTGTTACCGAAATTACGAGTTCTCGTCAACCAATCATTGAACTTGCCCTTTCTAGTGCTCAAGTTTGCACACAAGGCCAAGAGAAAAATTGTCTAAAAGAAAACGAAAAACCATTAGATGAAAAAGAGCTACGATCTTTAGCTAAGAGCTTGCAAGAAGAATTAGAACTCTTACCAGATGTTGCCTCTGTGAACCGGCGAGGCTTTCGCGACAGGGAAATTTTTGTAGAAATCTTTCCCGAGAAAATGGCTTATCTCAATATTTCTGCCGATGACATTGTAAACCAACTACGTTTGCGCAACATCAATATCCCGGGAGGAACGATTAACGAGGGACAAAGAGAGTATGCGGTACGAACAGCCAAGGAATTTGAAAATTTAGAGGAAATCGAAAATCTCATTTTAAGATCTAATGACTTTGGAGGCTACATTCGGCTCAAGGATGTGGCAATGGTACGCTCTGATTTTGAAAAAAGGACAATTATAGAAAAAGCCAATGGGGTTTCTTCCATTGTACTTACAGTACTTAAAAAGGAATCAGGTGATGCTATTAGACTCGTTGAGCAAGTCATGAAAACCACAGAGCGCTTTCAAGAAAAAGCTCCCAAATCTTTGCGGATCGCTTACATGAATGACTTATCTTATTACATTAAGCGAAGACTTAATGTACTTATTGGGAATGTAAGCATAGGCCTTATTCTGGTTCTTGTTTCACTTTTTCTATTTTTGGGTTGGCGCACCTCAATTATGGTTGCTTTGGGCATTCCCTTTAGTTTTGCTTTTACTTTCATTTTAATGAGCGCCCTTGGTATAACCATTAATTTAATTAGTCTCTTTGGCCTCGTTATTGTCTCAGGCATGCTCGTTGACGACGCCATCGTCATTGGTGAGAATATTTATCGCTATTTAGAACAAGGAGAAGAGCCAGAAAAGGCAGCTATTGAAGGCACGGCCGAAATGGTGGGACCTGTGACAACCGCCGTCACTACTACTATGGCAGCTTTTGCTCCCTTACTTATGGTAGGAGGCATCATGGGGAAATTCATGTGGAGCCTGCCTACCATGGTTATCTTCGCTCTAACTGGCTCTCTTTTGGAATCTTTTTTTGTGTTACCCTCCCACATGAATGATATTTATCGCGGCATTCATATTCACCGCGCCGAGCACGAAAAAAAACTTGAGACAAGGCTTTACCGCGCTTTAGTTCGTTTCTACCGCCCAGTGCTTAGCTGGGCCTATGACCACCGCTATTTTGTGCTACTCTTGACTTTGTTTGCCTTTATTCTCTCATTAGCTCTCATTCCTGCCACAGGATTCATTTTATTCCCCAAAAGTGGTATAGAAATTATTTTTCTAAAGGCAGAAGGTCCTCAAGGTATCTCCCTAGATGAAATGGAAAGGCGCATGCGCCCTATCGAAGAAGTTGTGGCACAACTCCCCAAAGAGGAATTGCAAGACTTCACCACACGAATTGGAATTATACAAGAAAATGTCAACGACCCCTTTACAAAACGCGGAAAGAATTACTCCACGTTGACTATATACTTAACTCCAGAGAATCAGCGCAAAAGAAAAGCATCAGAAATAATCAGTTACCTCTCAAGCAAATTAAATCCAGATACCCCCATTCATCTTTTTGAAAATTTTGAAGGGAAAATTTACGAATTAAACAACAAAAGCGAGCTAAAAATTTATGATGCGGCAACAGGTAAACTAAGGGAACAAAAATTAATTAAGGGAGAGCACCCTATTGGCGCAAGTTTAATTAAGGAGCGCAAAAGCATCATAGTATATGACGGAAAAAACACAGTGCGTGAGTTCTCTTTGCAAAATGCCCTAGAAACAAACTCTTTTTCTCTTTCCCTACGCTCCTACGAATCACCTGTTATTTTTAAGGCTGAACCCAGCGGAAACTTTGGACTTCTCTACACTACCCTAGGAAATTTCTACCAAATTCATTTTGAAAAAAAAGAAAAACAAAAAATTGAAGCACCTAGTGGAAAAATCACCTTTTTAAACTTCTTTCCCTCGCAAAAAGTCTTCATCTTAAGCACGGACAACGGAACCATCGAATGGTATACATATCAAAATAATAAAATTAAGAAAATACATGTTATTAAAAGTGACCTCGCTCTAGAAAAGAACCATAACCAAGGCTTCTATTTTAGCGAAAGACAAAAAAGACTTTCCTATATCCCCACTTTTTCTTATGATGAGGAGCGACTCGTTATTCCTTTTTTTGATGGCAGTATTAGAATTATAAATTTAAACCAAAAGCAATTCGAAGACCGCTTTTTTATTAAAGATAAACCAGCTTACTATGCCTTTTTTGCTGCACCAGAAAAACTCATAGTAGCTTATCGTGACGAGGCAATTTTATATGACATTCGCCAAAAGAAAATCCTTGCAAGAGAAGAAATCAACGGTACCATACAAACTCATCTTTTTCCATTTATGGTGGGCACTGCTGGCCTCAAAATAAGGTATGATGATAAAACCATAAAGGTTCTGCAGAAAGCCGAGAAGTCCCTTGAAAAAATTGAATATACCCAAGCAGGTGGTGGCCCACCAGTCGGTGCGCCTGTACAACTTGAGATTAAAGGTGATGATTTTACCACCCTTCGCAAGATAGCTGACCATGCAAAGGAAAAATTGGCCCTTATCGATGGGGTTTATGACATTAGGGACAACTGGGAAGAAGGAAAGGAGGAATTTCATGTTGAAATTGATGAAAAGAGGGCTATGACTGCCGGTATAACGGTAGCCCAAATAGCCAATTCCCTGCAAACTGCTTTTGAAGGGCGGGTCGCTACGAAAATCCGTGAGGCTGACGAAGAAATAGAAATTCGAGTTATCTTTCCTGAAGCTATGCGAGAAAGACTCGACAGTCTAGAAAAGGTTAAGGTTAGAAACGCGCTTGGCAATCTTGTATCAATTACGGAACTCGCCACCTTCTCCAAACATCCCGGTGTAGCCATACTATCTCATGCGGATTTCCGGCGTACCATTTATGTTCGAGCAAATATTGATGAAAAAAGGAACTCATCAGTTAATGTTAACCGGCAAATACTAAGAGAGTTAAGCGACTATTTAAAAAACTACCCCGGTTACACCGTTAAAGCAGGCGGGGAATTTGAAGATACCCAAGAATCTATGAAAGATTTAGCTAAGGCCTTTGCTGTTGCTTTGCTGTTTATTTTGGTTATTTTAGTATTGCAATTTGGTAATTTGCGCCATCCACGGGTGGTTATGGTGGCCATACCTCTTGGGATTATTGGAGTATCACTTACCTTTTTCTTTCATAAGCTTTTGTTTTTTCCCAACCTCGTCTTTAGCTTTTTAGCCAGCATGGGTATTATTGGCCTTGCTGGTGTCGTGGTAAATGATTCCATAGTCTTAATTGACTTTATTAATAAGTTACGCAAAGCCGGGCTTAAAAAGCGAGACGCTGTTATTGCTGCGGGTATCTATCGCCTACGCGCCGTTCTTTTGACAACAATCACCACAGTTTTTGGACTTTTTCCTACGGCCTATGGTATAGGCGGGGATGATCCCTTTCTGCGACCCATGGCCTTAGCCATGGGCTGGGGACTTGCCTTTGCTACTTTTATTACTTTAATAGTAGTGCCTATTTATTATTCCATTTGGGAAGACCGAGGTTTTATTTTCCATCGTGCCATCACAGGAAAATATAGGAGGAATTGATGCGCAAAAAGAGAAAAGAGACAAGTACGCAAACCACAGACATAGTAAAGGCTGCTGAACTTGAATCGGAGTTCATGCTAAAAGCTGAGGCGGGGGAAATCATCCCGGACGAAACATATTTGCAAAAACTTCACCTCGATGAGCTATTGGAAATAAAAGATCTCGTCAACCCCGAGCGGGAAGCCGAACTTGCTAAGAGAATCGAGTCTACCATTTTGCGCTATGAAGAGCCTCGCATTGAAATAGCACGACTGGATGAGCGAATATGGAGTTATTTTTACGAAAAGTATCTCTTGCGTTTTTTGTTTCTTATCTGGGGAGGCCTTGTCTTTCTTCTCGTGCCCAACAAAACAGAACCTGAAGAGGGTATGCCTATGGCTTTAAAGGTTTTTCTTTTAGGTGCTCTCGTACTTATAATAGCATTTCGCCTCTCTCTTGCTATCTTTGAATCCCAGAAGAAGGCAAGTATTCCCGCCAGTCCTTTACGGAGAAAATTAGGTATTGCAGTTTTCATGCAAGACGGCAATCCCCCAGGTTTTTTCCGTGCTTTGTTAAGGGGTTTCTTTAAATCCTTTCCCTTAATGTTCCTCACGGTTCTCACTATGGAACTTTCTCCAAATAACAGGGGTATTCACGATAAACTCTTTGGAACCTATGTTTTACGAATAAACAACCCAAATGTTAGTCGGGCCGAAATTCGTGAATTTATAAAAACAAAATATGCAAGCAAAAGCAAGACTATGTTGTTATAAAATTCTTCTGGGGACCTAAATGGGTTTTCGCCTCTTACCCGAAAATCATCTTATCGCTCAGCTACCCTTGGAGTACCACCAAATTATTGTAAGAACCCATATTAGGCGCTTTCATTTATTTTACGAAAAATACTTTGCCCGAGAGGAAAGTAAAGCCCTAGTCACCTTTTTTTTTGAAAAGGTTTATAATCTAGAGGGCAAAACCAGAAGAGATGAAATTGCCTCAAGAACCTACCGGCGATTCCGCTCCCTTCTTTCCGAGCGCTCTCGAGATCGCTTGGAAAAGCTCTTGTACTTAAATGAGCTTACCGATTATTTAGATAAAAAACTAGCATGGGGCCTTTATCAAAATTCCGCTTGGGCGGCTCAAGCGATAGCCCAGGGTTATGCGGATGACCTTGTTTACCATGAGCTCTTAAGGCAGGAAAATTCCTTTGAGGAACGAGAACAACAACTGCAACTTGTCTTATGGAACCTTCAGTCTTTCTTTGAACTTAGTAAGCACCCTCTTGCAGAGGTTGTTATGAGACCCGCTTACATGGCAGCGGTTATGATTGGTGCAAAAGAGATCTACTACATGTTAGAAGAAGGCTATTTTGCAAGCAAACCTGTTCCCCGTGAGCTTTTTTACGAATTTGTAGAATTTGTTAAAGAGAAGGAAAAACAATTCTTTTATTTGGTCTACGGGAAATACCCGCAGGTATAGGAGCGGACAATTACATAAAACTTAAAGCCAAGGTTTCCTATACCCCACCCCCACAGAAAACCACATAAAATATCCAAGGGAAAGTGATAGTTAGCTATGATACGCATAATGCCAAGGCAAAGACTGTATACCAAAGCCAAAAATCCCCAGGCAGGATAAATCTGCCTGTGGGCAACATAGCGCAGGAAGAAGGCAGCCATGGCCATAGAGTTGGCACTATGAGCGGATGGAAACGAGTACGCCGCTTCTTGCCAGTACATACCCATAGCCATACCTGGTCGGGGTCTTGCTACGACATATTTTATTATGTTAACTAAAAAATCATTAATAGCTAAAAGGACAACCAAAGTTGCAAGCACCCATAAACTCTCTATTTTGTTTAGATATAAAGCGAAAGCAAAAAGACCCAAAAAGACAAAAAAATACTTTTCAGGATGCACCAAATATTCAGCAATCTCAAGAAGAATTGGATCACCAGCAAAGAGCAGAATGTGCTCAAAAAGATATTCATCAAGCCAAATGAGCTTCTGCATAGGTCTTTTTAGACTAGCTTTTTAATGGTACAAGTCAGAAAAGCAACTCTTTCGGATATCCATCATTTATTGGCACTTGAAAAACTCTGTTTTTCCTCCTATTATAATGAAAGTCAATGTGTAAGTGAAATAGAAAATTGCGAGGTATTTGTACTAAACCTAGACCAAAGATTTTGCGGCTATTTATCTTTGAAAGTTCTTACAAGCGAAGCCGAAATACGCCGCCTTGCCATTCATCCAGAATTCCGTAGAAAAAAACTTGCTAGCTACCTTTTGAATTATGTGGAACACGAGCTTAGAAAAAGCCAGGTTTCCGCTGTTTTTCTTGAAGTAGAGCTTACAAATGAGCCAGCAAGGCTTCTTTACGAAAAAGCCGGCTTTATTCCCCTGGCAATTAGGAAAAACTATTACGGGTGGCAAAGACATGCTCTTTGTATGAAAAAAGATCTTTTTCCCTTTGCTTGACGTCTACGTATAAGCATGTGAGCTGGCCTATGGCAGAACACTCTTTTGATATCGTAAGCGAAATCAACCGACAGGAACTTGCTAATGCTGTTGACCAAACCCAGAGGGAGATATCGACTCGCTTTGATTTTAAAGGAACAAAAGTATCCATAGAGTTAGCAAAGGATGAACTTATTCTCATTGGCGATGATGAAAACAAATTAAACCAGCTAAAAGATGTCTTTCATAGTAAATGCGTAAAGAGAGGGATATCCTTAAAAGCCTTTCAATATGGAAAGGTGGAGCCTGCAGCTGGGGGAACAGTACGACAAAAAGTCGCCTGGGTACAAGGAATTGCCCAAGAACATGCAAAAAAAATCCACCAAATTATAAAGGATCTTGGTCTTAAGGTAAAAAGCCAAACCCTGGAGGACAAGATACGTGTTAGCGGCAAATCGAAAGACGACCTGCAAGCAGTGATTCACAAGCTAAAATCACTTGATTTCCCTATCCCTCTGCAGTTTACGAATTACCGTTAACACAAAGTTTTAGGCACTTTTCCATTCTTTGTTTTGACGCAGGTAAGCATCAATAAAGCCAGTAAAATCTCCGTCCATGACCTCCTGTACACGGGAGGTTTCATAACCAGTACGCAGATCCTTCACTAAATTATAGGGATGGAAAACATAAGAGCGGATTTGGTGGCCCCAAGAGATGTCTGTTTTTTCTCCTGATTTAGCCTCAATTTCTTTTCTTTTTTCTTCTTGCGCTAGCTCGTAAAGACGAGCCCTTAGCATTTTCATGGCAGTCTGTCTATTTTGAATTTGGGAACGTTCGCTTTGACAGGTCACCACTATACCCGTTGGGATATGAGTTATGCGCACAGCAGATTCTGTCTTGTTTACATGCTGCCCCCCTGCACCACTTGAACGAAAGGTATCGATCCGTAGATCTTTTTCTTGAATATCAACCTCTACATCTTCGGGTATTTCAGGACTTACATGCACAGCAGCAAAGGAAGTGTGGCGTCTTTTGTTGGCATCAAAGGGAGAAATACGCACAAGACGATGAACACCGTTTTCTGATTTTAAATATCCATAAGCATTTTCTCCTTTTACATATAAAGTAACGTTTTTAATACCAGCTTCCTCCCCACTTTGGTAATCTAAGATCTCAACGGAAAAACCCTGCCGTTCACAATAACGTAGGTAAGCGCGCAAAAGCATTTGTGCCCAATCTTGAGACTCTGTTCCTCCTGCTCCTGGATGAATATTTACAAAGCAATTGCGAAAATCATCTTCTTCTTGAAATAAACTTTCTAAATCAAGTCTTTCAAATTCCTTTTTAAGCTCTTTTAGCCTTTCAGCATATTCACTAGCCAACTCTTGTGCGTTTTCCATAATGGCGATTTGCAGATATTCACCAAGATCTTGTACTTTTTGCTTTAAGCTTTGCCACTTCTCAAATTTTCGCTCCAAAAATGCTAGCTTTTGTTGAAGGTCTTTCATTTGGGTTAGTTTACCCTCACCCCATAGCGCCGGATCTTCTAGTTTTTTTCTTAGCATCTCTATTTCCCCTTCTAAGGCAGGCAAATTTAGCTCGTGGTAGCGCTTATGTACCTGCTGTGCAAAAGATTCATACTCGCTTTCTAGTTCTTGAAGAGCATTCATAAGTTTTTTTGTGTTAGGCTTGCAGCCTGTAAATGAAAAAGAAATTTTGCTTACACAGCAATTATTTTTTCTTTAATAGGTAGGGTGCTACAACCGTAAGGTTTTCATAGAGATTAATTAAATTGGCACTTAGCTCAACTAGCTCGTCCACAATCACGAGGTAAGGAACGGTTGTCTTAAGTTTACTCTTTTCTGTTTTCAAGCGACTTATCTGGCTTTTGTGGATTTTCGTACGCAAATGTGTTAGCTCATTCCATTTTTTGCGAATGAGAGCTTTTTTTAGGGATTTTTTCATTATCCCTTCCTTAATCTTTTTTATGAGATCTGAAGCTAAGTCATAGATGTCAAATAAATCCGCGGCTTCCTCTTTGCTAAGGGGGGTTTGATATAAGCTAACATGGTCGACAACCTGATCACATATCCTCCCAGTTGTATCTACTACCTTTTTGGCAAAATTAAGCGAACTCGTATACGAATAAAAGATGAGCATTTCTCTATCTTCAAAGTGATGGCGTGCTACCTGTACAATTTGGGCAACCGATATTCGATGAAAACCAGCTAGTTTTGAAAGCCCTTTACGCACTTTTCCTAATTTTTCCAGTTTGGCTTTTGCCAAATTGTTACAGATAATTTTTAAAAGATCTGCTGCCTTATCGAGAGTATCTGCAATGGCAACTATGCTTTTTTCTATGGCCTTACGTGGATTTTCTTGCACATAAGCTAGCTCTTGTAATTTTGCATCATAATCTTTTTGCCTTTTACGGTGAAGTTGCCCTAAAAGGTAAATTATAGCCATGGTACTTGGCACAAGCACAAGCATGGAATAAAAGCCAGCAAAATAAATAATGGTTATTACAATTCCTGCACTGAGGAAGGCAAATACCGCTGTCATGAACCAACCCCCAATAACGGTAAGTACCCCACTTACCCTAAAAACAGCGTTATCTCTTCCCCAGGCGCGATCAGCTAGAGATGTGCCCATAGCTACCATAAAGGTAACAAAGGTGGTAGATAGCGGAAGTTTGTTTAAAGTACCAATAATAATGAGGGAACTTGCCGTCACAATATTTACAGATGCTCGTAGCAAATCAAAGGCATAGCCTTCCCGCACAAGCATAGTGTTCTTTCCCCCTGCTGGACGATACCGCAAACGTATGGCATTCTTAATAAATCCCGGTATTATTCTAAAGATGCTATCCCATATAGCAAGAGAGATTTGCACAAGACCCCGAGCTACATTGTTGGCACTAAAGCTCTCAACAGTTTCACCTTGACTTGCTAAATTAATCTCTGTTTGGGTAACCGTTTGCGCTTTTCGAGAAAACCACAAAGTCACACTCATAATAGCCGCGGCTATGTAGAGAATGTAAGATGGAGTATGCACCACGCCAGCAAGAGCTACACCGGGAAGTGATGCATTTCCATTTTGTTCTATGATATGGGCATAGGCGGCATGACTTGCTAACGGAACGCCAATAAAATTCACTAGGTCATTACCCGCAAAAGCAAGGGCAAGAGAGCCTGTACCTAGAAGTATCACAACGCGAAAGATATTACCTCTTAGAAATGAAATATAGCCCTGGCTTAAAAGGGAAAAGAGAACAAAAGTGATAATACAAAAAAGAAGAAGGTGTTCTTCCAAAAACCCAGCTACCCCACTTGGAACCATGTTGCTGCCTTTTAAGGCACTTAAGACCACAAACAATAACATGATGGTAAGGGCTAGACCACCAAAGATACCCCCAAGATAGCGGTGGGTTTCCTTGAGATTAAAGGTAAACAAGAGGCGAAAGATGAATTGGACAAAGAGCCCACTAAAAAAGGCCACCACGACCGACAAGACAATCCCCCCTATAATTCGTAGCGCTCCTGCGGCATTGATAACTTCCCAAACTTTTCCCATTTCGCCATATTTCACCAAGGCTAAGACGACAGCTGAGCCTAAGATTTCAAACACTAACGACACGGTGGTGGAGGTTGGCAGACCAAAGGTATTGTACAGATCGAGCAAAATGACATCGGTTAACATGACCGCGAGGAAAAGCTGCATCAGTTCTTGAAGACTAAAACTTTGCGGATGAAATAGCCCTTTGCGTGCGATTTCCATCATGCCACTTGAGGTAAGTGCCCCAAGGATTATGCCAATAGTAGCTACCCCCATAATTATCTTGCGGGAGGCCACACGGGAGCCCATCGCAGAGTTTGTGAAATTGACAGCATCGTTTGACACCCCTACGATAAGGTCTAGAGCTCCCAAGAAGAACATCACAACGAGAACTCCCAAAAAGATATCCATTGGCTCATCTCCCCGGCGGACAGCTTTCAAGGGGCTTGACAAGGGTAAAGCTTATTTCGTTACTTTGCGAAATGTGCTATTAAGTCCTGTCTAGGAGCTCTTATGGGAAGTTCTCGTTTTGGGCGAACCTAAGGCGCTCACCACTAAAGAGTGATGCTCCACAGCTTCGACCTTGATACCTGTATTGCTTTCTAAGAACTCACCTTTTGTTAAAGCATCATAGCGCTCCCCCCCAATTTCAACTATGCCAGCGGGCCTCAGGGGAGTCACGCTGCGGCCTGTCGCCCCAATGAGAGACTCCAGTTTTTGTTCTGTCTCCGTTTTTTCATTCGTTAAAACCTCACTTAAGAATAGACCGGTCCGACTTGGAGCACCAATTCGCACTATTTTCGGCATAAGGTAAAAAAAGAGAGCAGTGCCTCCCACAAGCAGAAGCATAGCAATGGTCAAAACCCAAAGACCATCAGAAATATTCTCGATACCATAAGACCAGAGGATGGAGGACACAATGAGAGCAAGGCCTGCTATACCGGCAAAACCAAAACCGGGTATAACAAAAATCTCAAGCAGTAGTAATAAAAGACCTAAGGCAAAAAGTGCGGGTGCCCCCCAGCCTGAAACTCCCAAGGCAATTCTCGAAATAAAATAAATGGCAAGAAACAGGAGTCCCAGGGTTCCAGGGATGCCCCACCCTGGGGTGCGTATCTCTATGACAAGACCCAAAAAACCAAGCCCAAGTAAAATCCCCGCTACGACAGGATGCAAAAGAAAGGCTAGGATTTTTTCCCGAAAGGTAAAGGGAACTTCTTCAAAGACAACTGGTCGATTTTTCCATAAAGGTATTTCTTCACGCCGATGGGCGATGCCATCTATCATATTTAGGCGAAGTGCTTCGCTTGCACTTAATGTTAACAACACTCCACGCTTTTTAGAAAGACCATGCTCTTTTTCTGTTAACACGATATTTTCATCCACAAAGGCCTCAGCTATGGCTGAATTTCGCCCACGAGCCTGGGCGGTGGCTCGCCAGTTGGCCCTTGCCGCAGAGACCACCTTCTCTGGAGCCTTTTGCATTCCCTCTTGGCCAACGAAAACAGGCTGAGCCGCTCCCATAACACCTTGTGGCGCCATGTAGGTTTTTTCGCAAGATAAGGCCACGAGAGATCCCGCCGATAAAGCATGCGAGTTTACAAAACAGACAGTGGGGACTTTGCTTTGCAAAATCACATCCTTAATGTGAAAAGTTGCACTGAGTTCTCCTCCTGGTGTGTTAATCTCAATTAAGACATAGTCCCATTTCTCTTCTTGAGCTCGTTTCAGATTGCGCTCGACAAAAGCTGCGTACACCGCATCTTCCATTTCATCCATCCGATGAGGTGGTAAATGCATCACCCTTATCGCAAAGAGAGACTCCGCAGAAATTTGCCAAAAAAGGGCAATCTTCCAAAAGGAACGCAGTTGCATGGTCTAGACCACAAGGCGATGAAATATCCACAAAGTTGTAAAGGAAATTTTCATATGCCAACTAAAATACTTCCTTTAGCGCGACACAACTTGGGATACTTTTTGTACCGTGCAAAATTTATTGGAAAAGGAGCAAATATAAAACCTTCCTTCTAGAGCATAGCTTTTATTCGGCTCTACGGAAAAACCAACAGGATTAAGCCTAGAAAAATAATTGGTATCTTCTTTAGCTATCTCGCCAGTAAAATTTCGCCATTGGGCCTTTCTTTCACCAAGAAAAGATTTGGGGACTGGCCCAGCGGGGGAAAGGCCCCCTCCCTTTACCTCGTAAAGTTCTAAAACATTCTTTGCATTTACCTGGACACCATAGCCTTGTTTAACAAAAAACTCAACGGAAATTTGCCTCCCTTTTTGCACGGCTTTTATTTCAACTGCCTTTACCCCAAAATCATGGGCCCACAGGGGGAAGCTCAATGTAAATAAACTTAGTAGAATCCTCATGTGTTTAACTTACGCACAAAAACGGATTTTGGCTTCTCGATTGGCAAACATGAAGAAGATAAAGATAGTTTTCCCACCTCGCCAGGTCCGTTGAAGTCATGAGTTTTTCCCCTTCCTGTTGTTCCTCTTCATTGAGATCTAGATGCTCTCGGTATCTAGCCCAATGTTTTCGAAATAATATAGTTGCCGACTCTCCGTAAAAATTTTTCATGAGGCAAAAATGCTCCCAAGCAATACGTCTTTTCTCATTAAGATTTGGCTCATAGCTGCGAAAGATCCACGGCCGACCAATTGCTGAGCGACCTATATACACGCCATAGACACCATATGTGCGGATTTTTTCTTGCGCGTCTTCGAAAGAAACCACATCTCCGTTACCAAATACAGGTATTTTTAGACATGCCGCCAGCTCCCCAATGGCCTCCCAATCTGCTTGCCCTCGATATTGCATATCCCTTGTGCGACCATGTACGGCCACCATCCAGGCTCCCTCTTCCTGTAAAATGCGACCAATCTCGAGATAGTTGCGCATAGTGGCATCCCACCCCAAGCGAATTTTCGCGGAAATAGGGATTTGGCATTCTTTGACCAAAGAGGAAATAATCTCTCTTACCTTCCTTGGCTCTCGTAATAGCCCCGCACCTGCACCTCGCAAAGCCACCTGCCGTGTAGAACAACCCATGTTGACATCAAGCCCATCTGGCCCCAGAGCTAATATTTTCTTAGCTGCTCTAAGTATAATGGCGGGATCTTCTCCAAATATTTGAAAAATAATGGGCCGCTCTGCCTCCTCATAGCGCAAAAGCGAAAAAGCCTTAAGCGATCCTCGAAAAAGCTGTGAGGTAGACACGAATTCGGTAACGCTAAGAGCAGATCCTTGTTTTCGACAAAGCAGCCGGAAGGGGGAGTCGGAAAAGCCGGCCATGGGAGAGAGCACAACCGAACCACGTGCAATGGATAGACTCTGTGTCATAAGGCAGGGACAAACATTAAAAGATGCGTATATTGCTTATCTTTGTTTGAGCGTTTCATAGGGAGACTATGGCTTTTCCCTTGTAAGAAATAAGGGATCATATCATCATAATGAGGGGAAAACGGATTTCCTGAAATTCCTGTTGAAATAACAAGCTCAACCGGCTCATCTTGAGAAAAATCGACTACGAGTCGCATAGCAGGGATCATCCACACAGAAAAGTCGCCCTCCCAGGAAAATGAGGCGAGGTTTAAGGTATGTTTATCGCCACCAGCAGCATAGGGGCCTCGAGAGAGGAGATATGATAAAAATTTCACACGCCGCGCTATATCATGCTGCCAGTAATAATGGTGGATTTTCCCCCACTGCCAATTTTGCTGAAGCATGCCCAGTTGCTCTTTGAGATATAAAACACTCTGGGATAGACTTTTGGCAATAATGTACTCCCTTGTTTCTTTATATGGCGTGCGGATATCATCCCAAAAAGGACTTTCGGGACGCAAAAACAGGTGATCTTCCACGGCATCGTAGCTACGTCTATTTATTTGCTCAAAGGACTTCCACTCTTCCCCTTCTCCCAACTCATCTAAAAAAATATTTTTCGCCAGCATGTGCCAAAAAGTGCCATAAAATGCCGCCGAAGCCGAAGATGCTTTCAATTCCCCCTCGAAATCCTGCATAATAAGAAGCGCCTCTCTAAGGTGCTGCTTTTGTGCGAAAGCAAGATTTTGAGCCAGTAATTCATCCCTTTTTCTTAGCAAGAGCTCACGAACCCGCCGAGCTATTACGGATTGAACATCTTGCTGCATAGTATGCATGTCTTTGCGAGTAAATTTCTTGTTCTCAGACAAAATCTCCATGGCACGCCAAAATCGCCCTGGAGAATACCAAGAAGAAGAAAGATGGATATCTCGCCGTCTCGTCGTCTTGTTGTTTGCCGTAACGAGAAAACCCTCCTTGGGGTTAATTTGGTAAGGATTTGTCGCAAAGGAGTGATAACCTTTCCACGCATAGTCCCTGTCCCAACCAGGCACAGGAAAAAGCCCTCGATGCTTTTCTCGTTTAGGATAGCGCCCTGTTACTTGCCAGGCAATGTTTTTTCCATCTGACATGACTATGTTTAAATAAATACCATCAATATAAGCAAGGGCCTGGCGGGCCTCGCTAACTGATTTTGCCTTATTAAGTAAATAAAAACCTATGGGAGAGCGGTCACCATCAGCCAAACTTTGCCTTAAGGAGAGACCATAGGCAATATCAACTACCCGAGGTTGAAGTGGAATAAGGGGTTTTTGCCGAGCCGCTTCGTGTATGAGAGGACCCCTTTTCGTGAAATAAAGCTTTCTTTCAAAGCTATCCCCACCTTTGACACGGAAGATTTCTTTTCTTTCAAGAGCCTTAAGCCATTTTCCGTCATCGAGGTAATAGAGATCCTCACCCTCCTTCTTAATTTTTTCAATGTATACATCTTGACTGTCTGCCATGACCATGGTAGCTCCCCATGCTATATGACCATTATACCCCAATGCTACCATAGGCACACCCGGCAGAGCAACCCCAGAAGCTTTATAGTTTTCGCTTTCTAAATTGAGCATATACCATGCCGACGGCAAAGTAATCTGTAAATGGGTATCATTAGCCAATAATGGCATGCCCGTCTTTGTTTTCTCACCGCTTATTACCCAATTGTTTGAGGCAGCTAGCACCACTGGATTAAATATTTCTAAGTGATTTGCGAGATAAGCGAGGTTCTCCTTATGTAAGAGACTTGCAAGCGACAAATCTTTAAGATGCCTTAATTCGCCAAAAGGCAGGTCTTCATCAGGGTTAATCGGAAAAAGCCATGCTGCCTTTTGTGGACCCAATCTTTTCGCTAAGGTTAAAAAGCCCAACTCCTCTATGTGGTTTGTGGAGAGACTAAAAGTAAAAAGACAATATAAGACAATGGGATCAAGGGGGCTCCATCTCTCCGGTGTATAAGAAGCCAAATAAAACTCCATAGGCAGGATAGCCGTTTGAGAAAGGTATTCGTTAACCCCACCAGCAAAGGCTAAGAGATTTTCTTTGTAAAAATTAGGCAAAGATTCATAGATACGTTCGGCATAGCGCTTGGCACCTACAAGACGCATGTGGTAGTCAAGCTCAAGGACTTTTTCCCCCATAAGCTCGGCCAATCTACCCTCAGCTAAAAGCTTTAGAGAATACATCTGCCAAAGTCTATCTTCGGCCATCGCATAGCCAATGCCAAAATAAAGGTCTCGTTCCCTCATAGCGCGGATGTATGGAACCCCTAAACTATCCCGCCGAATCTGCACTTCGGAAACAACGCCTCTTGTGTAAACCTTACCTCTGTGGTGTGAGGCAGCCTCAATAAGAACATTTCTTATAAGAAAAACAATAAAAGCAACAAACACAAGGGCTATGGCAAATAACCAGATTTTTCTAGAGAATTTTCTTTTTTGTGAAATTGGCTTTGAAGTTATGTCTTCTCTTGTTTCTAAAAGAGCAGTAAGCTCCTCTTCACTTACAGGTAAAGCTTGCCTGTCGCTCTTTTTTGGGGGAGCTGATTTGCGAGAAGGTTTTCTTGTTGCTTTGGATTTTCCTTTCTTTTGACGAGCCATAAATACCTAAGTAGTTTAATTCGACACCTTTGTAAACAAAAAGACAAAATATATTGTCTTGCTAATTCACGCTTACCAAAATCAAAAAGGGATCTCAAAACTCTTGTTACCAAAATATACAGTGCCTCTTATTTATGGGTTGAAATAATTTGGGTTTTTGAAAATTTTTGACTTGCAAAAAAGAAGCTGAGCTTGGCCCAGCTAAAGGTTATGTCAGAGACAGCAAAAAACCTACAAGATAGCCATGGCGCTAATAAGAAAACCGAAACTTTGCCTGATGCCGTCTTGTGGCATATGGTGTATGAAAAACTACAAGAACACGTTCCCCAACAATTTTTCTTTGCCTTTTTTGAACATCTTAAGGTAGAAAACTACGACGGCAAGACCTTACGCTTAAGTGGGCAAAACCCGCAAATCGTAGAACATATTAAGAAAAGATATCTCAAACTCTTAACTGACCTAGCCTCTCAAGCTGCAGAGCAACCAGTAGAGGTAGAGCTTACCTCCTCAGGAAAACCGCAAAGGCCTCCATCTCTCGTAAACCAGGAGCGCAACTATCCGCAAACTATCCACCTTAATCCAAACTACACTTTCGAGCGCTTTATTAAAGGACCCTCTAACGAGCATGCCTACTCCGCGGCCAAAGGAGTAGCGGAAAGGCCCGGTGAATTCCACAATCCACTTTATATATATGGAGGTGTTGGGCTTGGCAAAACCCACCTCATGATGGCTATTGGCAATGAAATTAACAAGACCAAGCCTTGGCTTAAAGTGCAGTATACTCCTGCGGAGAGTTTTCAAAGTGATCTAGTAGAAGCAGTGAGAAATGGTCTCCACGCTCACTTTAAAGCACGGTACCGAAATGTGGATGTCTTTTTATTTGATGATATTCAGTTTATTGGACAAAGAGCCGAATATACACAAGAAGAAATATACCACACCTTTAATTATCTTTTTCAAAACAAAAAGCAAATTGTCATATCCTCAGACAGACCGCCTCAGCAATTATCGAAACTACATGATCGCCTACAAAGCCGCTTTCATTCAGGTCTTGTTATCGATATAAAACCACCTAATTTAGAAACCAGGTTAGCTATTTTACAAGCACGGAGCGAAGAAATGAAACTAAAAATAAGCTTCGATGTACTTCGCTATCTTGCTAGCCGTTTTACAGGGCAGGTAAGAACTTTAGAGGCTGCTTTGGTTAAACTACAATTTTACTCGGAACATGAAAAACGACCTATTGATTTGCAAATGGCGAAACTTGCTTTGCGTGATCTTCCACAAGAGGATTCTGGACCGCAGGTCACTATTGACGAAATTCTACGAGTAGTGGCACGTACCTTTCAAGTAAATGAAGAGGATATTAAAGGCGCAAGCCGTGTAGAAAATGTAGCTCTGGCAAGACATGTATGCATGTACCTTGCTCGTCAAATCCTGCCATCATTGTCACTGGCTCAGATAGCCCAGGCCTTTGGCCGCTCCGACCATACAACGGTTCTCCATGCGGAAAAAAAAGTCAAGGAGCTAGCCGATCGCGATGATGCCTTTCGAGTTCAACTGCAGGAGCTACGAGCAGAGTTGCAATTTTAAATAAGATATTTTTGGCTTATGCAAACTTGGCTTTTAGGGGTTAGCTTGATTGGATCACTAAGTGGTCTTTTCTTGAGCGCCATACTGATGGCCCACCATTTAGGAACTCCCCATTTCCAAGACATCGTGGCCCAAACCTGTGGCATGGAGAATACGGGAGGCTGCCATGTCGTAAACCGCTCAGGTCTCTCGCGCTTCCTGGGTCTTCCAATTGCCTTTTGGGGATGGCAATATTATATGGCTAACCTCTTACTAGTAATTGGCTACCTCCTAGAGAGAAAGCACACTGTTTTTCTAAAACTTGCGCTATACCTAGGCTTTGCCGCTCTTGCGATAGATGCCCTACTTTTTTTATACAGCTTCTTTGTTTTAAAAACCCTCTGCCCTTTATGTGTTTATAGCTATATTGCTACTGTGCTCTCCCTTGTACCTCTTTTTTTTTATGTACAATACCACAAGCGAACACAAAGGGGCTCCACAATGTTTTTCCAAGAACTAAGATCATTACTTGCGCAAAAGATCACCTTCGTTCTTTTAGCTGTCTTTATCATCTCCATGTCACTTACCTTTCTCTATTGCCATAAAGGAGAAAGTGAAAACAAAGCCCAGGATTTCCACAAAGTTCTAGAACAGGCAGCCCAGGATTTCCTTAAGGCTTATGAAAAAGAACCAATAGTTGACTTGGGTAAGCCAGCCACACCGGGGCGTGGTGCCACCCAGGGTATTCTAACGATTCATGAATTTGCGGACCCACTTTGCCCTTATTGCAGTCTTATGGGCAAAAAATTAAAAGATTTTAGTGAGAGAAATCCGGAAAAAGTAAAAATAATCTACCGGCACTTCCCCTTAGATAAGAACTGTAACAAGAATTTAAAAACACAAATTCATCCAGGAGCATGTGAGCTCTCCTATGCGCTGCAATGTGCGGCAGATCAAAATAAATTCTATGAAATGCATGACGCTATTTTTGCAGACCAAAGCAATTGGTCCCGTAATGCTAATTTAGCCGAACTAACTTCGCTGGCAGAAAAGTTAGGAATGCGCCCTTCTCTTTTTAAAACCTGTTTTAGCTCAAGAACAGCTCGGGAAAAAGTTAGCCAAGACATGGACCATGCTCACCGCTTGCAAGTTACAGGAACCCCCACCTTGTTTGTAAACAACCGCCGTTTACCCACGGTTCATAATGACTTCTTGGAATTCTTCCTACAAAAATTACTAGAACATGAGGCCAAGAAAAAGAAGTAATGGCTCTCCACTGGGTATCTAATAATCTCCTGACAGATAAAGATCAGGACAAAAATCTTGAATTATGTTTCTATTTCGACTCCTTTGAGAGAGCTTCTCTCCATATTTGGCGGGACCGGAAAACTCTTGAATGGAAGCGTATGCAATTTTCTCTCCGGGATATACTCATTGAATGGAAAAAAGATCAAGGTCTACGATTTGGCAGGGTAGACGAGGGAGAAACCTCTTTTGGAATTAAGCAAAGCCCTTTGATTTACATGACAAAAGACTTTGACGAAAAATCCCTCCAGGAGGTGTTAGCCTACTTAGAAAGCCAAACTCTACCGGCAGAAGTCCAACGCCTTGTCGAATTGTTAAAAAAAAAGAAGGATGCAGAGAATTGACGCAAACACACAGATATTTGGCATAATTGGCTATCCTCTAAGCCATACCTTTTCGCCTGCCATGCACAACGCTGCTTTTGAGGCTATGGGAATAAACGCTATTTATCTGGTTTTCCCTATGAAAAACCTCTATCAACTAAAACATGCCATGCGCCAATTCCATATCAAGGGACTTTCTGTTACCATACCTCATAAAATTACCGTACGCCGTCTACTAGATACAATTGATCCTTTGGCATTGCAGATTGGTTCTGTCAACACCATTGTCTGGAACGAAAAGGGACTTCTCGAAGGTCATAATACCGATGGTATAGGAGCTCTGTGGGCAATTCGCGAAAGTGGTTTTTCCTTGGAGGGTAAGAAAGTTCTTGTCATAGGTACGGGGGGCTCCGCTCGTGCCATCTGCTTTACCTTGAGCAGAGAGAAGATTAGCCAACTTGGGATTCTCGGACGGAATCGATATAAGTTGGTACAGCTAGCCAAGAATTTGCGTTTATTAAAAAGTGCACCACCTTTGGAATTAATAGAGTTTCCCCATGGCCAGAAAATGAAGCAGCCCCTAATTAAGCCCTGGCGATGGAGGCGAAAAACGTTACATTCCCCTGCCGATACAGAACCATATGATTTGATCATCCAAACTACACCGCTAGGTATGAGTGGCCATGAAGAAGCAGAGAAATCTCCTCTTTTGTCTTCTTACTTATTCCCTCATCAAACCGTTTTTGATATTGTCTATAACCCACATAGGACCCCCTTTTTAGAGTTGGCTTTAAAAAGAAAATGCCAGGTTATCTATGGCTATAAAATGCTCCTCCATCAAGGGGTAAGACAATTTGAACTTTTTACGGGTGTAAGTCCAGATATCAAAACCATGGAAAAAGCACTATTAAAGGTGATGGCAAAAACCCATGGGAAATAAAACCCAGCGCAAAAAACCTAGGCAAAATAAGAATAAGAGCCCTCTTCGGCGCAAGATTGCCCTCATCGGCTTTCGCGGTATTGGAAAAACCACCCTCTCTCAACTATTAGGCAATATTTACAAAACGGAGGTCATTTCCTTAGATAAGAAAATCGAAGATGAGGTGCAGATGAGTATTGAGGAGTTTGTAAAAAAAGAGGGTTGGGCAAAGTTTCGCGAATTGGAAAAAAAAATATTGAAAGAGATTGCGCAAAAAGATGGGGTATTTATTTTAGATACCGGTGGGGGGGTTGTCGAGGACCCAGACGGCAATCTTAGCCAAGAAAAGATTGACATTCTAAAAAACTCCTTTTTTTGCATCTACCTAACGATGCCGGACCAATTGCTACTTGAGCGGCTTTCGCAATTAAAAAATACAAAGACAAGACCAGACCTACCAGGAGGGGCAGAGAAGCTACCCGACATTTTGGAAAAAAGAAAACCTATGTATCTTGAGGCAGCCCATGCCGTCGTGGATATCTCCTCTGCTACACCTGCGGAGGCCGCCGAGAGAATCCGTCGGCTAATTGGATAATTAGGGAGGAAAAGTTATGCCAAAAAAGCTCATTTTCTTTTTGACCATGGTCTATACCTCTGTGCTTTTTGCTCAGGGAGCAACAGAAAAAAAAGAAGAGAAAAAAGAAGGAGAGCCCGAGTACACCTTCTTTGGTTTTAAAAATCCCAACCCCCCCATGCCAGGTTTGGAACGCAAGCGACGACTAGCTCAAAGGGATATCGACAAGAAAAAAGAGGGTGGTTTTTTTACAGGCCTTCCTCTTGTAAACTTTGATCCCAACACAGGAGTTGGCTATGGTGTACGGCTCTTTTACTTCAACAACGGAAAAAGGGGTGACCCTCTATTCGAATACACACCCTATCGCCACCAACTCTTTGTGCAGTACTTTGCCACTACTTTAGGCTGGCA
Organism: Leptospiraceae bacterium; assembly: GCA_025055765.1. Classification (GTDB taxonomy): domain Bacteria; phylum Spirochaetota; class Leptospiria; order Turneriellales; family Turneriellaceae; genus JANWWS01. The sequence goes on from JANWWS010000004.1 coordinate 40,449, forward strand.
ATATCACTGGATCGACTATGATGCTCCCTATATATTTGACTCACTTTTTCGCATCCGGACGGGTATCATCTTTGACCGCAATATCAATGCCCAATATTATTCCCGCGGTACGCGTTCCATGAAAAAGCTAAGCGTAAACGGGGTTGAATACTCGAAATTTAGCGACTATACCGCTGAGATTCGCAAAATCGATGTAAATGGGGAAACCCATGCTTTTCGCAATAAATATGAGTACATTAGACCAACGATGTATGCCTCCTTGGAAAGAGACCTCTTAGGAGGAATCCTAAGACCACAGCTTGGCTTTCAAATTGCCCATTTTACCATTCGCGATTATACGGGAAAACAAGTTCTAGCAGAAGGTAATCAGAAAGCTATACAAAAATTAACCCTTCTAAAGGAGGAATGCAATCAAGGCTTAATTCAAGGTTGCAACGGAGGTTGGAACAACACCATAAAATTGGGTATTGCTTTGGATACCCGAGATTTTGAGCCAGATCCCAACAATGGTTTATTCTGGGATGCCGTGGTAGAAGGGGCGGGAAAAAACACAGGATCTGATTTTACTTATATTCGCTATACCGCTGCCGGTAGGATCTACTATAGCCCAATTCAAAAAATCGCCGACCTTGTGCTTGCTGCCAGAGGTGTAATCTCCCATATGGAAGGAGATCTCCCCTTTTTTGCCATGAACACTCTCGGTTTTACCGCAGGTAACCAGAGTGGCTTAGGTGGTCTTAGAACTCTACGAGGATATAAACAAGACCGCTTTGTGGGTCGCACCATGACTGTAGCAAACTTTGAAGTTCGCTGGACCTTTTTTGACTTTAACTCCCCTATTGGGCATCTTGCTTTTATCCTAGCTCCCTTTTATGATGTGGGTAGACCCTTTGACGGTTACCAAAAGATTTCACTTAATGATTGGCGTTCAAGCTATGGAGCAGGCTTTCGCATTGCCTGGAACCAAGCCACCATTATTATTGTGGATTACGGACGTAGTGAGGAGGATTCGTCTCTATTTATTAACTTTAACCACATCTTCTAAGGAACTCATGATTAGGGCAGGATGCTTGAAGAGTTATATATAAAGGACTTTGCCCTCATCCGGGAAGTAAGGGTAAGTTTTGGTCCTGCCCTAAATATCCTAACCGGCGAAACAGGGGCGGGAAAATCCATTTTACTTGGAGCGCTTCACCTTGCCCTTGGCGGTAAAGCCACCACAGATATGATCCGCTCGGGCCAGGAGAGGGCTATATCGGAAGCAGTCTTTCGCATATCCGGGGGTGAAAAAGACAGACTTTTACGGGATAAACTTGAGGAGCATGGTCTTGAAGCAGACGAGGATCTTGTTATCTTGCGTCGGGAAATCACTATAGAGGGCAAAGGTAGGTCTTTTATAAATGCTCGCCAGGTCCCGGTTCAGCTTTTAAAAGACGTGGGCCGTCTTCTGGTAGATATCCATGGTCAACATGAACACCAAAACATCATGCAACTTGAATTTCACCGGCAAATTCTAGACCGCTATGCTGGTCTTGGAGAAAAAGTAAAGGAGGTGCGTCGACTCTATGAAGAGCGAGAAAAATTAGTCGATCAATTGCAAAGCGTGACCCTAAGTGCAGAAGAAAAAAATCGTCGCATTGCACTTTTGGAACATGAAATTAAAGAGCTAAGTGAAGCAAGGCTAGTTGACAGCCGAGAATTTGAGGAATTGCAAAACGAAGAAAAATCGCTTTCCCATGCCGAAACTGTGCTAAACCACATTCATGAATGTACCCAAATCCTCATGCACGAGGAGGAAGGTGTCTTAAAAAAAATTGCCTTACTAGAGAGAATCTTAGATCATGATGCTCAACTTGAAGTACGTCTGGCTCCTATCTTGGAACAAATAAGGGAGGCTTTTTATGTTTTAAAAGATGTTGCCCATGGCCTACGCCAGAGAGCTGATGAAATTCGTGTTGATCCTGAACGCTTGAGCTATGTCAAAGAACGGCTAGATCTCTTGCAAAAAATATTACGCAAATATGGGCCAACTATAGAAGATGCCCAACGCTACCTCGAAAAGGCAAAGAGAGAACTTGCCGGAATTGAATTATCAGAAGAAGAGGAAGAGAAAATTCGAAAAAAAATTGAGGAGATTAACCTCGAGCTCTGCCAGCGCTGTGCCGAGCTCTCCCAAATCCGACAAAAAAAGGCACGGGAACTTGAAGAGAAGGTAGCTCAGGAGCTCAAATACCTGGGTATGGAAGAAACAAAGCTGCGATTATCTTTAAAATGGGATTTAGATCCCTCTGGTATTTTCTTTTTAAAAGATAATCCTGAAAAACGCTATCGCATTTACCCTCACGGACTTGACCAGGTAGAATTTCTCCTCGCTTCTTCCGCTAACGAGGTCTTGCGTCCTCTAAGAAAAATAGCCTCGGGCGGTGAGATGAGTCGCATCATGCTAGCGTTAAAAAAGGTCATCATTGACACTGATCCCGTGCCTACGATGATTTTTGATGAAGTAGACACAGGCGTGGGTGGTCGTATTGCCGAGGCAATTGGCGAGCGACTTGCCTCTTTGGCAGAAAAAGCACAAGTCCTTGTAGTAACCCACCTTCACCAAATTGCGGGTATCTCTAGTCCAGAAACGGTTCATTTTAAAGTAGTTAAAGATCGCGAAGAGGGTAGCCGTATTTTTCGCCTAAATCGAGAAGAGCGCATCCAAGAAGTAGCGCGCATGCTATCGGGAAGTCAAATAACTGAGTCAGCGCTAGCTTACGCCCGTAAACTTATTATGGCCAATGCTTCCTGATTTGGCCTTTGCTCCACTACCCCCTTACTTTTTTATTTTTCCACTTATACTACTATTACTCTTCATCTGGCAGCGCCAAAGAATACCGACTTGGTTTTTTTGCATTCCCTTTATCTTATTTATTTGGCTTCTTGGCCCTACCCTGCGCACAAGCCGGGAGGAAAAGATCCGGGCCATTAGGCTTGATACAAGCCAAAGTTTCTATCTTGTTAAAAAAGAAGAACTTGATAAAGTTCTTTTGTTCCTAAAAGAAAAATTGGGGTCTCTACCAGTTGTGGATTTCATGGGAAAAAAAATCACCAAAGAAACAGAAATAAGCTATACATCTTTTCATGAACCACCTCTTTTTCGAGATGAAATTTTAATCTCAGACCAATATGCCAAAGCTTCTTGGAGAGCTATTCGAGTAAGATCAAGTAAACCCCAGAAGGCCATCCTCTCCCTTGATATCCCACCCGTGTGCCTGCGACGTGAATTATGCCAGTTAGTAGTGCATACATTTACTCAAGAACCAACAGAGCTTATGCTTTTTGTAAATAACAAGAAAATCTTATCAAAGAAAATATCTTCCCAAGAGAAAAATCATGTTTTAAGTTTTTTTATTGCTTCTGATTTTCCTTTGGGCCCAAGTTTTGCAAAGCTTATTTTAAGCGGGGAAAATACCCCTTTTAGTTACTATCCCTTTCTTATATCGGTAAGAGAAGGGCGCCTACGCGGAGCTCTCGTTTTGGATGCACCCTCTCTGGCAGGTTGGCAGCTTGCCCGTAGACTGCGTCATTTTGATTTCTTAGAAATAGAGACTATAAGGTTAGAAAAATTCCAAGACAAAGACTATCGCTTTTATATTGATTTAACAGGCAAGCTTACGAAAAAATCACAGTCTCTATTAAATTTACATTCTTTTTTTACTAGGCAAGGATACCAAGAAAAGGAAGATCTTTTTGCTGAAAACAAAGAGCTTGATCAAATATTGGAAAAATTTGTCCAGAGTCTTGGTGGCCATGAACAAAGCCTCGAAGGCATGCCTCTTTCTGTTGAGCTGCCAGTTTGCAGTAAAAACAAACTAGAGATAAGCTCTGGGGAACAAATACTAAACTTTGAAAAAAGGCATGAAAAATTTTGCTATTACTTTCCTGAAAGAGGTCTTTATACGCTTAAAGCTGAGCGGCAGCTTAATATTGAGGTTGGTATTTCTCTTAAAGAAAGAGCTTCGCTTGCCAATTTTCAAAACCCTACAGAGGATTTAGAGGCTTTTTTAGAGGAAATTAAGCGTCAAAAGCGCGAAATGTGGATTCAATTTAGCTTAGCCAAAAAAGAGGAAAGTTGGGAAAGTATTTTTGCGATCATATTCTTCTTTGGAATTCTTTTTATTAGCTGGTATATCCGTCATTAATGAAGAAATTTTACCGTGCAGTGCTTGACCAAAAAGGAGAAAAATGGGTTCTCTTCGTTGTTACCAAAGGCCACAAAGGCAAGGCTTTTGCGTGCCCGGGTCATAGCTACATAAAGGATGCGCACTTCCTCATCATGATCACCGTGGCGGTGGGGCATGATATGCGGTGCGATGCCAAAAACCACGACATGGTCGAACTCAAGCCCCTTGGCTGCATGGATAGTGAGCACCTCCTCCCCTGGAGTTAAACGAGGAGAAATAAGATTTTTTAAAGTGTTGGTACGCACAAGAAAGGTGCGGGAAAGCTTATCGCTAATCTTTCGACGGTAGTCTTGGAAAGCCGCCAAAGCCTCATAAGGTTCCGTACCTCGGTGTACATAAAGAACAACTTTTTCACCAAAAGAGTTTTTTGCCCTCAGCCTCTTGGGAATATATTGGTCGCTTAATTTAATGGCCTTATTTGACAATGAGACAATCGGACGGCTACTGCGGAAATTTTTCGTTAAAAAAAGTCTAGCTGAATCCGGAAAGTGTGTGGAAAAGGTAAGCGAAATATTTACATCAGCACCGCGAAATTTGTAGATACTTTGCCAATCATCTCCCACAGCAAAAAGCTTGGCCACTTTTAAAGATTTAATAAAGGCAAGTTGGTCTGGCGAGGTATCCTGAAATTCATCGATAAATAGTACATCAAAGTGATTTTTGCCAGCTTCAAGCTCAGTTGCTAAATGAATAATATCATCAAAATCTACTAGCTTTTCATTTTTTTTGTACATTTCGTAGCATAAAAAAATCTTGTTTTTTTCTTCCGGTGGGATAATCGGCGATGTCACAAGGAAGGAGGCGGGTATATGGCTCCATTGAGGAAAGTAATCCCGTACTATTTCCGATAAAACCTGTTCTCTATTTTCTAAAATTTGACTTCCTTCAAACCTATGGCGTATTAGTCTCCATGCTAGGGCATGGATAGTGCCAACAAAGCCAGCTTTCATGCCTCTAGCTAAAAGCCTCGCTCTCATCTCTGCCGCTGCTTTGCGGCTAAAGGTTAAGAGCACAACACGCTCTGGGTTAAACTGTGATCTACTCTCAAGCACCGCTTGCACAAGAGTAGTTGTTTTTCCACTGCCGGCTCCTGCCACGAGGTGTAGGGCACTTTTACTATGCCACCACAAAAAAGAAGCCGCCCTGCGTTGCTGTTTTGTCACAAAACAGCCAAAGCAGCTGCTTGACACAAGGTCAAGAAAACAAAGAGTGCAAATTCGTGGATTTTAAAGCGCTTGGGATCCCAAAAGCGCAATGGGTTGAGGGCAACATTTTAAGGGGAAATAAACTTGCCCAAGAGATCCGCAAAATAATTAAAGAAAAGATTTCGAGCGCAAGCCAAAAACCAGGCCTTGCGGTTATTTTAGTGGGTGAAAACCCTGCCTCTGTGATTTACGTAAACCAAAAGGAAAAAGCAGCTCGTGAGGTAGGTTTTCACTCCCAAGTTTTGCGACTACCCTCAAATACCACCGAAAATGACATTTTATCTCTTATCCAAGAATTAAATGATAATCCCCTAATCCATGCCATTTTAGTGCAACTTCCTCTGCCCCCTCATTTACATGAAGAAAAAATTTTGCAAAGTATTTTGCCCCAAAAAGATGTCGATGGCTTTCACTACGAAAATGTCGGAAAGCTTTATGCGAAAAACCCTACCGCTCGCATTCCTTGCACCCCTCTTGGTATTTTTGTGATGCTCTCTCTTTTGGAGATCCCTCTCGTAGGGCTCCACGCGGTGGTTCTTGGCCGTTCCCGCATTGTTGGAAAACCTATGGCCCAGCTCTTGCTTGATTATTGCAATACCACCGTAACCATGTGCCATTCTAAAACAAAACATTTAGATAAAATAATCTCCTCTGCCGACATTTTAGTTTCCGCCATGGGACAACAAGATGTGGTAAAAAGTAATTGGGTTAAAGAAGGTGCGATTATCATTGATGTAGGCATTCACCGTAAAGAAGGTAAGCTAGAAGGAGACTTGAACTTCGAGGAATTATGTCCTAAAGCCTCTTATATCACCCCTGTGCCGGGTGGAGTTGGCCCTATGACTATTGCTATGCTTTTGTGGAATACGCTACAAAATTTTCATGAGCTTTATGGACTCTGAGGTCAAGGATTTTCAGCGCTACCCATACCCGGAACATTTTCTCTTTCGCTCTCCTCCCTTTCACGTGGAAGGCCAATCTGCAGGCGGGCATGATATTTTTTCTCTAAAGCTTAACGCAGCTCGCAAGCTCCCCCGCGCCCTTCTCATTGCGGGTGTACATGGCAATGAAACCGAAAGCCATGCCTTTATACACGATTTCTTAGAGGAATTTCAAGATAGCGAACACAAACTACCTGTTGAGCTATATGTTTTGCCTAACCTAAATCCAGATGGCTTCTTTGCCTTCACACGGCAAAATGCGAATGGAGTTGACCTTAACCGCAATATGAAAACAAAAGATTGGCAGCCAGGCATCCCTGGAGACCGCTATTATGGTGGCAGCTATCCCGAATCCGAGAATGAGACAAAAATTCTTACAAGAATTATTTTGAATTTTAAACCACAACTTATCATATCGCTACATTCGTGGAAACCCATGATTAATATCAATGGCCCTGCTCATCCTTTTGCCGAGGCTATGGCAGGTAAACTTACCTACCCTATTACAGAAGATGTGGGCTACCCCACTCCCGGCTCTCTTGGCACCTTCGCAGGCTGGGAGCGTCAGATCCCCACAATCACCCTTGAAATTGAAAGGGGGATGTCATTACAAAAGGTCTACCCCCTATGTCGCGATGCTGTTTTAGAGGCTTTTTTCTTGCTTGCGCGCCTCCAAAGTAGCTAAACTTTTTTCCCTTTGTAACCATAGGCGCAATGGCGACAAAGTGAGCCACAGCAGTACCCTCGCAAAATATGGTAGTACTCGGTAAATACCAGCTTTCCTCCCTCTATGTAAAAATGCACACCCTCTCGCAAATGTTGCGGATTTAAAGGAAAGTCCTCCTCTAAACTTTGTCTAACAAGTTCGTTTAACTCCAAAAGACAAAAGACACAAAGACAACCATAATAGGTTTTTTGCAAAAACTTAAGTGTTTGGGGCATGAGGTGTACGCTGCTACACTGGCAGTTGGCAATGTCCCCTCTTTTGCAGACAAAATTGCGACCGCAACGGGGACAAATAAGCTCCTCATGCTTGCCATCTCCCCAAAGATAGTTAGCCTTGGCCGGCAAGAAAAGACTCTCTTTTGGAAGATTTATAGGCGAGCCCTACGGCACCAAAAAGGAGGGCACCATAAGTTAGATCACCGAGAAGGGCATTGCGGAAAAAAGGTAAAGCCGCTATGTAACACTGAACCAATCCTTCGAGGGTGAGAGGGTAAAGTTTGCCTAGAAGCCACACCCCAAAATTAGATAGGAGGAAAAATAAGACGCTTGAACTTAAAAGAGAACCTATTATGGGATAAAAAGCAAACTTTCTTATAGCGATGCGACCCCAAAGGCTTATCAGGAGATAGGATAGATACTGCCAGTAAAAACCGTCATAGAAAAAGACAAACCTACCAAAAAATTCGTGGAAAAGGAGATTATTTACCAAAAGGTCACTTAGCCAGAGCGATCCTAGAAAGAGCAGAAGAGACATTAAGAAAGGAGAGACCATGGCCCCGGAAAAGAGAGCCATGGCTGTCATGGGGGCAAAGTTAGCAGGGTGAGGCAGAAGCCGCGTTAGAGCTGCCAACGCCAGTAGAAAAAGAGCAAAAAGGGGCTTTACGGATAGCTTGGCCATCTAGTTTTCCAGGATGTGGAATTGGAAATCCATCGCACTCGGCAAGATGACACTTTGAATTAAGGAGCCTCCTTGCAAGACGAGACTATTACCTTCCTTGTATACCTCGTATAGTTGGTTTGGGTGACTGCCTAGCCAGCGATATTGCCTGCTATTATCCCGGTTTCTAAGTCCACTTTTCGTAAATTCATAGCGTGAACAGCTTTCCTCATATACGGGTTGAAATTGGACTCGACATAAAGTAGCAAAATTTTTTCCACCTGCACGGGCCATGCGACCACCAAACGCAGGTCTTTCCTGGTTCTGAGCCCCCGAAAGAGATATTTCAGGTGCTAAGGATTGGGAGGTGACAGATTGGATATCATAGCTTATGGACCCCGGTGTCAACTGGTTAGAAGAATTAAAGTACCCAGCGTTATACGACCAAAGGGTCTCGCCGTCCCAGAGAAGGGCTACCGGGTTATGACCTACCCACACCGTGGAAATAACCGTATTGGTCCAAAGACTAATAACAGAGACGGTAGGATTTTGCATGTCAATGAAATCTTGATTTGTCACATAGAGCGTATTACCCACTCTTAAAAGGTTTGTGGGTTTTTTCCCGACGGGAATCGACTGTACCGTTCCAGGCGAGGCAGGATTTTCCAGGGAAAAATAGCGCACCTCATCTTTGTTTTGCACGGCATAATATACTTTTCTCTGAGCTATCTCTAGCTCTTGCGAGTAGTCATCCGTGTTCACCGAGGCTAGAGGGCCTCCCATGTTATCTAGGTCATAGATACGGATGGCGCCACCTGTCGACCGTGAATCCGAAAGTATCAGATAGCTTTTGCCTTCACAGTTGTGATAGAGCTCGACATCCTTAATACCTGTCGAGCCATTTAAAGTAACCTTTTGCGCTTCCACCGTACCATTGGCATAAATAAGATCGAGATAATAAGTGGTAAAATTTGAGCTGTGGCTAAAGGCTAGAATAGGGTTGTTTGGCCTTATTCGGCAAACTTGGCCTGCCTCATCACTGGCACACCTATACCCGAAGAAAATCATAAGCCCAAGGAACCAGATTCTTGGCTTTTGCAAAATCATAAACTCCTCCCTAATAAGGTAATTTTTTTAAGGAAGGAGCCCGCAAACTTGGGGTATTTGACACCACATGGTCATGGGGCAAAACCCAATCCTCGAGGTTTTAACCCAAAGGAGTTCCCGACTTGCCTGGTATGGATTTCCATACGAGACTCACGGTTGCGGGCCAGCGCCGGAATTTCACCGGACTTCCTCCTGCAGGGTAAAACCCTGCAGGACATAGCTGATCTTTATTCACATTTCGTCAATCAACTTACTTTTGAACCGCTTTTTTATTGACAGTCTCTGGAGCGACTTCTCAGGAGACATAATGCAAAACCACAAGGCGCAGAGCTGCAAAGGCATTTTTGCCATTTTAGGCGGGGGTCTATTCCAATGTGAGCTTATTAAAAAAGCTTCTCAAAAAGGCTATAAAACCCTTGTTCTAGATAAAAATCCAGAAGCAGCAGGCGCCTCTCTCGCGGACATCTTTCTTCCCGTTGATATTTCAGATAAGGATGCTGTTTGTGGGGCGCTTAGACCTTACAAACAAGATTTAGCCCTATGCGGAACCGTGGGGACGGACTTTTCCGACAGTGTGGCCCAGGTAAACGAGGTTTACTCCCTTCCTGGCCCCCGCCCTAACCACAGTGGGCTTACTACCCATAAGGGAAAGATGCGGGATTTTCTGGGAAGACATGGAATTAACCAAATGGCCTATTTTTACACTTCCCAGGAAGAAGAGGCCTTAGCTTGGCTAAGACAGAACCCCTCCTACCAAGGCTACGTGATTAAGCCTGCCCGGAATATGGGGGCCCGGGGCGTGCTTTTCTTTCGTGACCCCGATGAGCTCTCCTATGCCTTTGAATACGCCGCTTCCTATGATAAAAACAAAGAAGTGATTGTAGAGCAATATCTTGAAGCTCAGGAGCTATCGGTCGATGCCCTGGTCTTTCAAGGGGAGGTTTATATTACGGGCATAGCAGATCGGCTCATTTTCTTAAAAGATAACCATTACTTTATTGAAAAGGGTCATCTCATGCCATCGGTTTTTCATGAAGAGTTACATGCTAAGGTACGAGAACTCTTTCAAAAAATAGCTCAAGCCCTAGAAAAAGAAACCGGGATTGTCTATCATGGTGCTCTTAAGGGGGATATTCGGCTTACTCAAGAAGGTGACCTTTATGTGGGAGAGATAGCCTCGCGTCTTTCCGGTGGTTTCATGAGCACTCATACCTATCCCCTCGCATCCGGAAATGACCTGCTCTTGGCCTACATAGAACTCCTTGAGGGGAAGCGCTCTTCGTTCTTGCAAACAGAAACCCCTCCTAGATATGAGCGCTATGCTTTAGAACATGCGCTTTTCGCTCCACCAGGGGAAATCATCTCGCTTGAAATCCCACAAAAATTTTTCAATCAAGATGGGGTAAAGCTTTTCTTTCATTATCGCCCTAAAGACATTTTACTCGATTTAAAAAGCAATGTGGGAAAACTTGCCAATATTATTGTTACAGCACCTAGTCCAGAAGAGGCCAAGCTAGCTTTTGAATCTCTAGCAAGGGAAATTAAAGTACGCACGGGTCCCGTAACTTTAAAACCCGTGGAAATTGAGCGGCTAGCTCGTAAAAAATTCAACCATGCCTACTGTTGGGTTTGCAAGGTATGTGATGGAGAGCATTGTGCCTCCTCGGTACCGGGTATGGGCGGCCGCGGCAACGGTGCGTCATTTCGAGATAACCTCTACGCGCTAGCTGAGTACCTTATCATACCTCGCTACCTTTGCTTAGAAGAAGAACCTTTTACAGAAAGCGATATGAGCCTAGAACTTTTTGGTAAAACCTTCCAAGCTCCTCTTGCCAGTGCTCCCATAACAGGGAGTATCACCAATATGGGCGGATCTATTACAGAGTGGGAGTATGCTATAGAAACCGCCACTGCCTGCCACAAAATGGGACTCTTGCCCTTTTTTGGCGATGGGGCCAAACACAATAAATACAAGATTGGTCTCTACGCGATAGCTGAGACTGGGCCAGGATGTCCTGTATTTAAACCTAGAAATTTGGAAGAGCTCGAAAGACGTGTAAAAGAAGCAGAAAGCTCTGGTGCTCTTGCCTGGGGCATTGACATAGACGGCATTTCCTTTAAAACACTCGAGGACAAGAAAGTTGAGACTCAAAGAAAATCACAAAGAGAGCTTGCAAGTCTTGCGGCATGCTCACGTTTACCCTTCTTTGTCAAGGGTGTCTTAAGCGTAGAAGATGCCCGACTTGCCTGTGAGGCAGGTGCCGCAGCCATAATCGTGAGTAACCATGGTGGCCGGGTACTCGAATCAGCTCCCGGCTCAGCTCGCGTCTTACCTGAAATAGCAGACTTTGTAAGAAAGAATTTTCCCCACGTACGTATCTTGGCTGACGGTGGTATTCGTAGTGGGGGGGATGTATTTAAGATGCTTGCCTTAGGCGCTGAAGCTGTGCTGGTCGGCCGACCTGTAGCTATTTACACGGTAGCTCTGGGCCGCTTGGGGGTAGAAGCTCTTTTTCGGCGCTACCTAGATGAACTTCGCCAAATTATGCGTGTCTGTGGCCTAAAAAGCCTCAAAGAAATCCATGCGGGTTTTTTAAAAAAATCAGGCGAGAAAACCTTTGCCTAGCTTTTCAATATAAAATAAATTAATGACAGATTACGACCTCTCTCGTGGGCTCTATGGCTAAAAAAAAAGTCGGAGCGGTAAGTGTTTAGATTTAAATAAGAAATTTGAGAGGGCTTTACACCTTCTTTTGTAAGAGCCTTCTTGGCTAGAAGACCAAGATCGAGGTACGCTTTGTCTCCCCTTTTTTCATAAAATCCTTTGCGAAAAAGAGAATACACATCCTCCCCTACCTCATAGTGGATTTTTTGTATATGGGGCCCAATAAAAAATCGCAGATTATTTATTTTTACCCCACCATATTCTCTTAGGTATGTAAGTGTTTTTTCGATAATGTGCAAATACAACCCCCGCCAACCGGCGTGAATAGCAAAACAAAGAGCTTCTTGGCTACTATAACCTAAAATAGGCACGCAGTCAGCACTGCGCACAGTACAGGCAAAATTTTCTTTGTCTGTATAAATGGCATCTGCTTTGGCCAAGTACATGCTTTTCGGAGCACTTTGAAAATAAAAGAGCTCATCTCCATGTTCTTGCTGCAAAAACCCTAGCTTTAGCCTGGGATGTTCCTTTTTCAGCATAGCGTATTCTTGCTCTGGACTGCGCTCTTTTTCGGCCGGCTCTTCTTTTCCCCAAATCTCAAGGCAATATAAAATATTAGCTGTTTCAAGAAGAGCTCTAAATTTAAGTGCCCCAGGACTGTGCATGCTGTTAAAAGAGCTGAATATCGTAAGCTTGGTGTCCTTTGCGCGTTAACTCTAGGCGAAAAGATACCTGCGCCCCCACAAAAAGTTTTTCGTGTGAGAACTTAACTTTACTAACATGAAAGAAAACATCACCATGAAAATCATAGCAATCTATAAAGCCAAAGCCTCGTTTTTCGTTATAACTCACAATTTCGCCTACGTACGCCTTCCTTTTATATTCAAGAGCTTTTCTTAAGTCCATAACGGTAAACTTTATTTGCACCTTTTCGCTGAGTAAATTTAGAAAAGCATAAAACTCGTCTAGACTAGCAGAAAATTTTTCGAAACCTAAAGAACCGTCAAGCCGACCTTGCCAACCCTGAAGATGAACCATGTTGCGCATTTGCGTGCGTATTTTATGGTAGGATTTGCGCAAGTCTTCATTTATTACTTTCAAAAAGTAAAGTAACTCGATATTTTGGGCGAAGTTGCGCCTATAGATCATATCATGCAAATCCTCATACTCTGCTTTAATACTACGTGTGGAAGGACCTTGAGTGCTTTTTTCATCTATACAAGGATCAAGCAAAATAGCAACGGCCAAGGCTTCCGCCACGATGCCCATAGTCACCCATTGCTGATAAAAAAAAGCATCGGCCAAGGAGCAATTAGGTTTAAAAAGTTTATAGATCCATCTTTGGTATTCTAAAAGCTGCAGGAGATTGCAAATGTTCGACTTAAATTCGGAATCTCTGAGATAACCAAAGTAGGAATTACTTATCTCACTGATTTTTGGCAATATACCAAAAGGAAAGCGAACAGATAAATTATCACCATATTGCGAGAGAAAATATTGCAAAAGTTCACCTATCTTAAGACTTAATTTCTCCCCCCTCGTACTTTTGCCGGGAAAGGAATTCAGAAACGCCTCCTTTTGATACTTCCTTTGAGAGGAGATTTTTTGACAATGGAAATTTTTTTTCGCTGCGAGCGGATCTCCAGGAAAAGACTTTCCTCAAAGCTTACTTCCTTTAGGCGCATGAGACCAAAGCCCCTTTCCCAGAGAAAAGAATACGAACCACTGGTAACCTCACCTATGGGTCTCTCCCCCGCATAAACTGTATAGCCTGGGCGAGGAATACCGTCCTCTTCTAAGAAAAAACCCAGCGTTACAAAAGGAGGGGAGGCTTTTTCTCGTAAAATGCGCTCCTTGCCGTAATATACCTTATCTTCGTCTATGAGCCAACCAAGCCGGCAGCTTGCACAGGTAAGATGGTCGCTTATCTCCTGCCCATAAAGGGGATAAAAGGCCTCAAGACGCAAAAGATCGCGAGCCGCTAGACCACAGGGTTGTACGCCTTTTGCCAGAAAATGCTGCCAGAGTTTCATTCCCTCCGCTTGAGGTGCTAAAATTTCAAAGCCATCTTCACCAGTGTAACCACTTCGCAGAAGTAAGCATGAGTTTACTTCTTTGCCTTCATAGAAATATAAGTCGTCCACACTCCAAAGAGATGAGATGACTTCTTCACTTTGTGGGCCTTGCAATGCCAAAAGCACATAATTTTTCATTTCGTACAAGAAAGCTGGGTTTTTTTTTATCTCCTTTGTGAAAATCTGCCTTAGTTTTTGGCGGTTAGCCGCATTAGCGATAATAATGAATTTATCTTCTTCTTTTGTAAAAATAGTGACATCATCAGCAATTCCCCCATCTTCGTGCAATATTACGTTGTACTGAAGTTTCCCTGCTCTTTTCTCGATCTTACGCGGTGTACACATCTCTAAGATTTGAAGAGCCTTATCCCCTTCTAAGCGAAAGCATGCCATGTGGGAAATATCAAAAAGGCCAGATCTTTCTCTAACCGCAGCATGTTCTTCTTTTATGGAACTATAGCTTAAGGGGAGCTCATAGCCTGCAAAGGTGACCATCTTCGAGGCATGGGCCTTATGCCAGTCATAAAAAGGAGTTTTCTCCATGGCTTATCCCGCTTTATCTAAAATCTCCATAGAAGAGAAATAAAAATATTCCGACCCCGTAGACACCTGAAGTATGCCATTCGGGAAGAGCTTATGCGCCAAGTAAGACTTGCCCTTCTTGGCATAGTAAAACTCACAGGGTAGGTGGGCTGCCTTTTCCCACTGCGAGATAAAAACTTGGTCGAGTGTCTCTTCCTCTCCCGAAATTTGGCACAGAGAGACTGCCAATTCTCGAGCCAAAAGGTGGCCATTGGCCTCGACATGAGCAACCATCGCTCCTATGGGTTTTAAATTTACCCCAAGACCTACAACCACCGCAACCGCCGGTGGGCACAAAACTCCTTCTACAGCTTCACAGAGAATGCCCGCTACTTTCTTGCCTTCTCGCAAAATATCATTGGGCCACTTGATACATAGCGATGAGTCATAGCTCGAGAGAGTTTTGTAGGCGATAAGCCCTACCCGGAGTGGCAAAAGCGAAGCTGCCCGCCAATTTTGGGCGTGAAGCACCATCGACATGGCGAGATTGCCAGGAGGGGAATACCATATATTACCTAGCCTTCCGCGCCCTGCGCTTTGGTTTAAGGTGTAAACACCTCGCCCATGTCTTTCTAGAAAATCTTTTCTTTCAATTAAAAAGCTGTTTGTCGAAGGGCATTTTTCTAAATATAAAAATCCCTCAAGCCTACTAGCGCTCTTTGAGATCACTTTTTTCCCACAAGAAATAGCGGCTCCAGTAGTGGTACATAACGAGGGGAAAAAGGAAAATCCAGTAGGAATGATCCGTATCGTAGGTTAGATAGGAAACCCACATCCACGGTACAAGGGTTACGAGGAAATGGGCAATTAGAAAATTTCGCCACATGGGAGCTTTATTCTTGTGAAAAGCATACCTTTTGTAGATTGCCCGCCAGGGAATTTTTTCTTTTTTAAGAATAGGTCGCGCTTTTAGGTACGCATAAAACCAGCCCGCCAATAAAAGCACGCTGCCTAAAACCAAAAACCACATAAAGCGCGAGCCTCTGCTTTGGTAAAGGGTGTCAATTAATTTTCATAGATAGAGAGTTATTTTTCTTTACAAGTGGTAGGTTCAAAGAATGTTAAGCTGTGGAAAGCCCTAATCTTGTTCAAGAAGTAAGGGATTGGTGGAGCCGCACAAACGCCTATCTTGCCATTCCGTATCTCGACACACAGCATCTCTGGCTTGCTCGCCTTATTTTGCAAATGGAACACGCCTTAAAGCAGGCACAAGATGAAGATTTTCAAAAACTTTACCTTGAATTTCTAGGCCAGGCAAAACGCTACGCCCAGAGACATTTTCGAGTAGAAGAAGAGCTGATGGGAAAATTCCACTACCCTGCTCTTAGTAGCCACCAAAAGAGACACCAAAATTTCATAGCCGCTCTTGATAACCTTAGCCAGCGAAATTTTCGCAAGGAAAATATCTTTGTTTTGTATCGCTTTTTGCGCCAGTGGATTACCACGCATATCCTAAAAGAGGACCGTCATTTTGCCTCCTTTTTTGCTCGTCGCCGGCTTTCTATAAATGAATTTTTTGAATGGTATAGCCGTAAAGAAGGCAACGAGCTCTCCCGCGAAGAAAAGGAATTCTACCGAGAGGTCTTAGGAGATATGCACCACATCGTCGATCTAAAGCCAGAGAGGGTGGAAGAAGTGCGCAAAATCTTCACATCTTTGCGACTGGAACTCAAGGTACCTATTATAGACATCCAACACTTGTGGCTTATTAAATTAGTGGTGGATTTAGACTACTCTTTAAAAGAGCGCGGCCAAGTTCGAAATGAACTATTCTCTGCGATTTTGATGGACCTTTTTCGCTATGTAAAAGAGCATTTTTACGCGGAAGAGTGTCTTATGGAAGCTCTTAGCTACGAGGCTTTCAAGGAACATCAAGACAAACACCGCCAATTTGTGAAGAACCTCGAGATACAATACAAAATATTTGGTGATGCACTTCAGGAACGTCTTGGCGTTACTTTGCTTAAAGATCTACGTTCATGGCTTTATACCCATATTGCTTTGGATGATCGCCGACTTGGCCGCTATATTCAAGAACATCGAGAAAAAAGTGCTCTCGTAAGTAAAAAACTCCTACAAGATAAAAAAATTACCCTTCGACCAGCCCAGATTGCCCTTTACAAAGCGGTGAAAGAACAGCTAGCCTTACCTAAAACATAAGGTCAAACCACCCACCTAGTTCAGAGCGACACTCAGGGTATTCTTCTAGGAGTGCTTCCCAAGTCACCTGGGAAATCCTCAAAAGACGGCCTTGCTCCGGAATATAAATATAAAGGGAGCTATTTGCGAAGAAAAGTCTTTTGGACCCAAGCTCAGAAATTTCCATAATATCCTCCACTATAATGATAATGAGAATCATTATCATTTCCGGCATGTCAAGCTTTTTGCAACTTTTTTAGGTTTAGCTAACTCAAAAGGCTAGAATATGGAAAAAAAGAGTTTTGACTTGCCCAGGGCCTATAACTACCCCACCATCCTGTTTTTGTTAATTACGCCACCTCTAGCATTCATAGGCACATGGTATTGGTTTTCTTCGGGGATGACCAATTACCCAACAGTAGTCTTAACCCTTGCTTTTTTTGTGCTTACAGGTATGGGGATTACGGTAGGTTATCACAGGCTTTTTGCCCATCAAAGCTTTAAAACCAATCCTGTTATGGAAATCCTGTTCTTATTGTGGGGAGCTGCCTCCTGGCAGGGGTCAGCCCTTGATTGGAGTGTCGACCACCGTTTACACCACCAAAGGACTGATACCCCGCAAGACCCTTACAATATCCGTCAAGGGTTTTGGTACGCCCACATCCTCTGGCTCTTTCATAAAAGGCAAAGGCAGACCCATCCCGAAAGAGATCGCGATTTATTTCAAAATCCTCGAATTATGTGGCAGGATCGCTACTACGGGATTATTGCAACCCTCATGGGCTTTGTGTTACCCACAGCTTTAGCCGGTCTTCTCTGGCAGGATTTTTGGGGGGGATTTTTTTTAGCAGGGGTGTTGCGCATGACTGTGAATCACCACCTTACTTTTGCCATAAACTCTATCTGCCACTTATGGGGAAGCCGTCCCTACAGTGAAAAACACAGTGCCCGAGACAATTGGTTGGCTGCTCTTTTTACTTATGGAGAAGGATACCACAACTTTCACCATGAATTTCCGACCGACTACCGCAATGGGATTAAGTGGTACCACTGGGACCCCTCAAAGTGGGTTATTTTTCTCATGGCAAAATTAGGCCTGGCGCACAACCTAAAGCGCACCCCGGTTGAGAAAATTATCTTGCGAAAGTGGCAGGTCAAAGAAAAATCCCTGAAAGCTTTAGCTATAGACAAAGTTGCCGAAAGTCTTGACCACTACCGTTCTCAGCTTACTGAGGCCATAGCAAAACTCAAGTTTCTGCGCCAATACGCAACAACAAAACCAAAGCGGCACCCAAAGGCCCTAGCCCCGCTCATTCGAAGACATGAGGCAAAACTAGAAAAGCTATTTCGTCAGGCAGTAAGATCGCCCTCTTTTAATGTCTAACCCCTAAATGCATACCACGGACATCCCAGGTGTAAGACATAGGAGAGCTTACTACCTTCATTAGACGGTCGGGATAGTCGGTAATGATACCATCGACGCCTAGGTCTAATAGTTCTCTCATTTTCTTTTCTTCGTTTACGGTCCAGGGAATTACAAGCAAATTTTGTTCATGGGCTTTTTTTACAAAATCCGCATTGACATAAAGAAAATAAGGAGATATGACATCCGCCTGTACCTCGCGGGTTTTGCGTAGGATTTCTTCGCGTACGCCCCCGCCTAGTCCAATGTACATTTTAAAACCTTGCCAATAAGTTGGCTGGAAGAGGGCACTTGTCCGGATTTTCGGGTTCTTCTTTTTCACAAGGGGCAATACGCTCAAAGCAAAAGATTGAACAGTGGACCGTTCGGCCATTTGGGCCTTCGTGATTGTCTCCACCATAAGAGTTGCAAACTCCTCTGCTTCCGTGGGCGAAGCCTCACGAAAACCCGGGAATTTCGTTTCTATGTTGAATTGTATCTCCCGATAACGCCCGTCTTTTTTTTCTAATTCCTTAAAACGAGCAAAAAATTCATCTAAACTAATAAGTTTTTCTCCTGGGCTTGGCACCTGCTCGGGAAAACGCGGGTTCTTGAGAGAACCACAGTCAAGCTCTTTTAACTCACTTAAGGTAAGGTCTCTAATTGGTTTTGGCTCTACTTTTCTGCCATTGGAGTATTGGCATATTTCGGGATTTAACTCTGTGTCATGGTAGATGATGAGTTTCTTATCTTTGGTAACTACAGTATCCAATTCCAGGACATTCATCCCATGAGCTAGGGCTTTTTCAAAAGCCACCCAGGTATTTTCCGGGGCAAGACCTCTTGCTCCCCGGTGGCCATGCATCTCAAGTTTCGGGGCAAGCCGCCTTTGTCCTTGAGGCGAGGCACAGGAAACCAATATGCCAGCAAGGAGAAGGCTACTTTTGACACAAAGCCAAGAGGTCTTGCTCATATCCTAGAACACCAACTGAGCGCTTAGCGAAAGCCCCATGGCTTCTGATTGAGGTTCATAATCGAATTGGAAACCAATTCTCGACAGGGGTAGCCGGAAGTACAAACCCCCAATGAGTTTGGCTCGAATACCCTCGGCCTCGGACTTAACGAGAGAGTTTAGCGAGTAGGCTCCATTGTGGAAAGTACCCGTAGTCTTTGTTTCTACTTCACCTGTAGGGAGATAAAGCTGCAAACCTGCCAAGAGGCTTAAGAACAAGATATCATAGCCCACTCTCCCTGTAAGATGATAGTTAATAAGATGGGAATGATTTTCTGTCTTAAAATCTACATTGTAGGCACCAAAATTTCCCGAGTAAGAATAACTTAGAGTACTGTCTAGGTAGTCAAAACCTGCGGCAATCGAAAGGCCGGGGGTTATACCTTGGGTCAATATAGAATAACGTAGCTCTCCACCAAAGCTGGTACTTTTATAGCTAAATTTTTCTACCCCTAGGTTAACGGGTAGACCCACTTTAACACCAATGTCCAAATCAACCCCAGGTATACCGACACGGCCAAAGATAGTTGGGTTATAGGGAAGGGGTAGAACATCGTATTTTATAGGCAATTTATCTGTATTAACTATGTTTTTATTTACATTAAGGTCTTCTGCAGGATTGGGCAAGATGGCGAGACCTCCTGTGACACCCACAGCGAAAAAGGGAAATCCATACTTGGCACCAGTGGCATCATGAAGACCGAGCGAGTTTATAAAGGGTTGTTTTTCACTAAAATATTTGCTAATTGCCTCATTCATTTTCTTAAATTCATTTTGAAATTCGCTAGGCGTGGCTGCGAGAAGCGCAACTGTAGCGTTTAGCAACACAGCCAGACCAATAAACCATTTGCAAATCCGCATAAATCCTCCTTACATTCTATTTTGGCCAAACTAGGCTTTGTTTTGCCGAAGGCAACCTTTTTACAGCATAAAGACCTCTGCTGTCTGCAAATGCAGACTTACCAATTCATCTAATTTGGGAGTGTAACCACCGGCCAAGACAATGGTACAAGGGATATTCCAATATTCTAATGATTGCTTCACCAAAATCTCGCGCTGGCGCAGGTCTTCTTTCGTCAGCATAAAGCCCCCTAAAAGGTCTTTTTCATAAGGATCTACCCCTGCAATGTAAACTAAAAAGTCGGGATGGAAGCGCTGTCTAATCTGTAAGAGAGCTTCCTCTAGAGCTTTGAGATATTCGGCTCCCTCGGTACCAGAGGGCAGGCCAATATCGAGATGGCCTTTTTCCTTGATGGGGTAATTGTCGCTTTGGTGTAGGTTAAAAACAAAGACATCTTTTCTATCTTGAAAATAGTGTACCACCCCATTGCCTTGGTGCACATCAAGATCGATAATTAATACCGACGCTTTATACCTATCTAGAAGTTTTTCAATACCAACGGCCACATCATTGATAAGGCAAAATCCCTCGGCATGGTCCCGAAAAGCATGGTGGTACCCTCCCGACAAATTCATGAACACCCCGCCTGAGGCGAAAGCCATTTCCATAGCCTGGATCGTACCCATGGTACCATAGAGGAAGTATTCCAAGATATCATGTGTTACGATAATTTCCGAGCGTTCGATCTCGGGGGTTAGATTGAGTTCATAAAGATCCTGCAAATATTCTGGGGTATGAACTCTTAGCAAATCTTGTCGGCTTACTTCTCCCTTAACCTCAAAGATGGGCAATTTTTTCAGAATAGGATGCTCTTTTATTTTACGGTAAAGTTCGCTATATTTGCGCACAGGGATAATGGTGGTCTCCGGAAGTCCTGCATAGTAGTGGCTATATACGAATCCTCTTTTGTGCTTACTTGGCTCAAACTCTTCAGCACGCAAGAATTCCCGAAAGAAAAGACTTGACAGGAAATCGAACACTTAGCCTTGCGTATCCATTTTTGGAAAATTGTCAAGCATTTGTTAAACGAGAGCTTGTCGAACGTGTATTAAAGGGTGTAGCATGAAGGATGTAGAAATCGCCAAAATTTTATTTTTAGCCAAACAAAAAAAATATGAGGTAACCTGTGCCATTTTCGATACCGCAGACCATATCTTTAAGCTAGAAATACCAAAACACCTTCGTCGTCGCAAACTGGCGGTGCAGGCCCTTCATCTCGTAGCTGATGGTCTAGTGAAATATGGGTATGAACCTGCTCCTCGCGCTGCTAGCGACGAAGACGAAGACGAAGAGGAAAGCACAAACTAGCGTTCGTACCTTAAATTAGACAAATAGCGTTCCACATCTCGGTGCAAGAGGGCATAACTTGTGGCGTCAGCCGATGAAAAAAGAACCCAGAGTAATACCCCCCCCTCTTTTTTTGCATAAACGCGAGAGATAACTCCAGGCTTTTCTGCAATAAAGTTATGCCAGGTGCCATTTTTTAAGAAAAGTTCTTCCCTCACCGTAATTGTGTAACCTAGCTTTTTGAGATTACGTGAAAATCCCTCAAGAAAACTCTGGACATCTTCTTGTGTTTTTTGTGCATAGAGATAGAGCCCTGTGTGTTTCATGTTTCGGTGCTCGAGAGCTTGTAGGCAGTTCTTGGGAGGCTTTTCTATTTCTACCCATGCTTCTCCCGGAAGGCGACCTTTAACAAAAGCCCCTTCCACAGGCAGGCTTTCCCTTGGCAAGCCAGTGCAGCTCAAAACCGCAATCACGGGGAAAAAATAGCTAAAGCTGCAGTTGAAAATGCCCGTCGAGATATTCCTCGTTAAGAAGTAGCTTACCATCTATGTCCATTTTTCTAATGGAACGAGTAAGCTCTCGAATACTATCCCGGAAATCACCTAGGGCAGCTGGAGCATAAAAAGGTTGGGTTTTCTCTAGCGCAACGATGAGGCTCTGCAAAATGGGAATTAAGTTACCTTGAATGACAAGTATCCTTTCTTCCCTTTGCTTTATTGGCCCTGTTTTACCCGCCTTAGTTAAAATTTCCTTTCCTTTGCCATATGCATTTGCGGTGCTTGCCCATAGGAAATAATCTTTTTCCTCCCCAAAATGGGGGTTAAAAGCCATATACGAGGGATCAGCAAACTCGGAAAAGGGATAGACTATTTGATATTCACCGCTCTCCTTGCGAACTACCTTCGCTTCTCGATATAAAAAGGCCTCTTTTAAGAAAGAAATAAGTTTTGTCTCTTTTCGATCTATAAGAAACGCAAGGTCGGGAAAAATGCGACCTTGATCAACTAAAAAACCATTAAGGAAGAGAGCCACCTGGCGCCCTGTGCTTTTTTTTAATGCAGTGTCTTCCATGAAACTTGTGAGACTAGGAATATCCGCGAGAAACTCAAGTAAAACACCACCACCGGAAAGCTGAGTTTGGGCAAAGCGGGGGCTTATAAGAGAAGAAAGGAATTGGGATTTTTCAAGCTCAGTTCTATTCCAGCGCATATGTGCGCGGCTTCTCACAAATATTCCCTCTGGCTTGAAGGATACCACAAAGGTTTGAGGACCTACCCTGCTCCTCGGAAAAATGGTGCGATAAAAAGCCCAACTTAAGGCACGCTCTTCTTTTTCCATGGATTCATCTGGATCGAAAACCAGAGCAAGTTCTCCTTTGTCTACCGGTAGAGAGGCAAGTCCTTTTGCGGGCTTTCCCTTTAGTTTTTGCAGTTGATTGTCTAGAAGTTCTTTTGAGGTAGCGATAAGAGCGTAAGGGCCTAGAAAGGCCTTAGGTAAACCGGCGGCTTTTTCAAGGAGAAGCCTACCTGCGGGGGTTACTTCAAGCAGAAGCACAGCACCTTTTTCTGTCGAGACATAGAGGAGTGAGCCAGAGAACACCCTCCCCAAAAGGGACTTTTGCAAGTTCATAGGCAATATCTCAAGCCAGCGAAAGACCTCTGATACGAGCTGCGGTGGCGGCGAAGCGAAGAATTGACTTAGGGGTTTTCCCTTGAAAAGGACCTCGACAATAAGGTTTTGGCGGGCTTGTGCATATAGTTCCGGCAGATGGGGGATTATGATATAACGAGCAAATCCCTCGGGACGATGGAGAAGTGCCGTAAGATCTTTGGTTTCATTTTTTTCGGCATAACTCGGCGAAAAAAGCCAAAGAGAGCCGAGGCTAGACAGGGCAAGCAGCCCGAGCGAGAGGAGCATTTTCACTCTTCTCACCACAGAGTGTTGCCCTGCAAAAACTGGCACAGAAATGCCCACTTATGTGTTAAAAATATGCCCTTAGCCCATAGGTAATTCCATAAGTATTTGAGGTGAAGCCTAGATTATATTGCAAGAAAATATTTAAAACAGCAAAATCTAACTGCACCCCTCCGAAGCCACGCAAGACCAGAAAATCAGGTGAACTTGTCCCACCTAGGTTCAAGGTGGTAGGCGCTTGGATCTCATCGACCTTAGTCGTTCCCTGATAGATATCTGCTTTTAGCTCTCCTGGAGCTCTTAAGGCGATTTCACTTGATCCCAGATTGAAATCAAGACCAAGACCCCCATAGACCCGGAAAATCCACAGGAATTTCACACCCGTTGAGGCTTCAAGAGGGATATTGAAGACTCCAATGTCAGGACCTAAACGGAAGGTAGTTGCATAAGTACCTTTCATGCTACTTCCACTTCCAAGATCATAGTCAAATGCTTCGTTTACTTTATACTTTAATGTCAAATCAAAGGACGAATAGTTTAATCCAGACGTCACATCAATACCTGTCCACTCGAAAAGCCCAAAAGCCACCGAGTAGCGCTCCACGATATTATAGCGCACATGAGCTCCCAGGTTAAAGACGGAACCTTCATAATCGAGTTCTTGAGTTGGGATTTTAGGTAAATTGGCGGCGAAAAAATTAAAAAATAAGATACCTCTTTTGGGATCCACAGGTCCTATCTTGGGCAGAGGTAGTAGACCTAAATTAAACCCCAAAAGGAGGGAAGCTTGCCCACCAAATCCTGCAGGTAGATGCTTCCCTTGAGCGAAAGGCCGCCCTTCACCAGGATCCATAGCCACACCGGCACCCACCCCTAAGAGACCAAATTTAATGTTACTGCCGTAATCAACCATCTGACCCTTCGTGGCGAGGGCCATGGCGTTTCCCATACCTTGGGCAAAACGCTTGGCATCGACATCAGGTAGATTTTTATTTACTAAGTTTTCCACATCCTTTAACTGTTGATTTATACTACCAAGGAGACTCGTACAAACAGCCGTATTATTTAAGCAGGTTGCGTTCCCAACAGTGAAGGGTTTTGCCCAAATAGCCTTACTAACGATAAGTGTAAAAATGACCCGTAGAACCAGCCTCATAAATACCTCCTTTTTTTGAGACTAAAACCCTAAAAGTTCTCGCGCAATTACCATCAATAGATCTCCTCCGGTAAAGCCATTTTTTTTTCCCCTGTTTTGCGCACCTTAATTTCAAGTTCCCCCTTTTCAAAAAAAGATCTTCCCGCAATGATTTGATATGGAAAACCTGTTAGGTCCGCATCATGAAACTTAACTCCAGCTCGTTCTTGCCGGTCATCGAAATAGCACGAAACACCTCTCTTCTGTAACATTTGATAAAGAGAAAGCACCTTTTGTTCCTCCTCGCTGTTCTTTGCTAGAGAAATAAGATAATAGCGAAAGGGACTCACGCTCTCTGGCCACACGATACCTCTCTCATCGTGATTTTGCTCTACAATGGTCTGCATCGTGCGCCCAAGGCCGATGCCATAGCACCCCATGGTAGGTACAACGGGTAAGCCTTTCTCATCGAGAACGCGTAACCCCATGGCTTCACTATACTTTCTACCTAGTTTAAAAATATGGCCTACCTCAATACCTCGAGTGGCTTTGAGCTTGCTTGTGCGGCAACGTGGGCAAAGATCGTGTTCTTGAGCCTCGACTAAGTCATAGCCCTTGTCAAAATGAAAATCACGACCATAAGAAAGCCCCACATAGTGGTAGCCCCCCTCATTGGCCCCTGAAATAAGACCGTGGCGTCCTCGTAGATTTTCATCAAACAACACCTTCGCGATTTTCTTTTTTTGGTCGTTTGGAGAGATTACCATACTCTCTCTATCACCGAAGCGAAGCCCAACAGGACCAACATAGCCAGGTGGAGCCCCACAAAGCGCCCAAATCGCCTCTTCACTTGCCAAGCGAAGGCTTTTCCCTGAAGAGAGATTTTTTACTTTTGTCTCTGAAATCTCACGGTCCCCTGGTATGAAACAAAGGATAATTTCATCTTCTGTCTCGTACACCACAGCCTTCATGAAGGACCGCCTATCTTTTTTTAAAAAAGCAGCTACCTCCTCGACCGTCTTTTGGTTAGGTGTCGGGATTTTGGCTCGCTCTTCCCTTTGCCCCACTTCGTAAGGTATGAGCGGAACGAAGGTGGTTTTCTCTTGGTTGGCACGAAAGCCACAATCTGTATTAGGGCATAATAGCAGAGTTTCCTCACCTATGGAAGAGGCAACTATAAATTCTTCGGATGCACTTCCTCCCATATTACCTGTGTCTGCTTCGACAGCAATCGTCTCGAGACCACAACGCTCAAAAATACGGCGGTAGGCCCTGCGCATGAGCTCATAAGTCTCATGAAGACTTTCTTCTGTTAAATGAAAGCTATAGGCATCTTTCATGACAAACTCGCGGCAGCGTATAAGACCATAACGTGGTCTAATTTCATCGCGGTATTTTGTGCCGATCTGATAGAGATTTATCGGAAGCTGCTTATATGACTGCAAAAATTCTCGCGCCAGAGCGGTCATGGCTTCCTCGTGAGTGGGTCCTAGAGCAAATTCATGACCATGACGGTCTTTTAGACGCATCATCTCCTCTCCCATAATATCCCACCGCCCACTCTCTCTCCACAATTCGGCAGGGGTAAGCACTGGTAGGTGCACCTCCACAGCTCCATGGGCATCCATTTCTTCCCGAACAATTTGTTCTATTTTACGATAGACAAGATAGCCAAAAGGCAAAAAGGTATAAAAACCACTTGCTTGCCTACGGATATAACCAGCCCGCAAAAGCAAACGATGAGAATCCACCTGCGCCTCTCGTGGATCTTCTTTTAAAGTAAAAAGAGGTAGTTGTGAGGCCTTCATAGGCGACCCTGTTAAAACCACCCATAAGTCGTCAAGGAACAAGGTTCTTCATGCCTGGAAATTCTTCTTGCTTTGTACCTAATGTTAACAGAAAACCGTTAATTTTGATTTACACAAGATAGTTTTTGCTATCTTGGGCACTATGGGGGGGAAATTCGAGTTTGACGATACTCGAAAGGCCATAGGGGTTGAGCAGCTCTCCGAAGCAGAACGCAAGGCCATGCTAGAAAAATTTAAAGCCGCAGGCGGCAAGGTCCTGCAGGAGAGAGAAATCCGGCCAGACGAAACAAGCTCACGAAAAACATCCTCACCTCAGTATGAAAAGAAACAAACCGTAAAACTTCCCTCTGAAATAGAAAGGGAGAGGCGACGCGCTCTTTTAGAAAAAAAAGAGCGCGAACGCGAAAACTTTGAAAAACAACTGAGCCAGCACCAAGGACTTTTTTCAAAGTTTTTTATCCGCTTACGCTGCATCTTGGGAGGACTTACCCCCTTTGGCCTACCTGCTATAAGACCTGCCTTTATGAACTTTCTTGCGTTAAATGTTAGACAGGCACTTGTCGAATTTAACCTAACAGGCAATGACCTCTTTTTTCAACAACCGGCCATTGGAAGAAAGATCATTCACTCCCTTGATCAGAAGAATCCCCTACTTATGGAGGTATTGGAAGCAGCTCATCGGCTCTACCATGCCCCTACCTATAATGCCTTGTTAGAATTCCACCAGAACCATCCGGGAGCCCCCACTCCTTTAGAGTCTATCGCCGAGCCACTAAAAGCTCTTTTTCGCTCTCTTTATGTCATCTATCCCTTCCAAGAGACCCTAAAGAAAGCTTTTAATCTTGCCTTTGATATTTATCTCAGCGAAGACAAGAAAGCAGAAAAAGAAAAATGGGAAGCGAAGAGGAAAAAAGTCTTGCAGGATGTTAAGACAGTCTTTGAACAAGCTTTTCCAAAAATCTTTCAACTAATCTGTCTATTAGATGACACGGATTACCCACCATTTTCTTCCCTATTGGAAAAATCCTTAGGCATACATCCCGAAGATAAGTTAGGGAAAAGACGCCGGGGTGAAAGTTCCCTTTTAGCTGCGGCGGGAGCGGGCACTGCAGTTGGCACAGAAACGGGGGAGCCTGCCCCTATTGCCGAGAAAAAGGAGGGAGGGGAAGAAATTAGTGTTCAAGAAAAAAAAGAAGAACCAAAGCCCCGCAATCCCATATTAGCAACCAAAGAATATCAGTACGGCTACTCTCTCATGAAAATGATGACCCCCCGACTTTTACGTGAAAAACATGACCCAAAAGCAAAGTTTAAGAGTCTTCCTGATAACGACAAGGTTCTATTAGCTTATCTATACTTTTTAGAATTCGACTATGAATATTCTTTTGTACTCACCACAAGTAAAATTAAACTTAACGTGGACTATTCTGGGGGAGTAAAAAACGATTATAAGAAAATACTTACGGATATTTACAATGAATCGCGCAATATTATCCGTACTTTTGAAAAGTATCAAGAAGCAGTAGAAAATTTAGAAAAGCTCAAGAAAAATAAACTCAGCTCAAATTATATTGAACAATCGAAGCTTGAGACAAAACAGCAGAGCTATGTCGATATTGAAGGGCGTAATACCCGGGGACTTATTCGCACCTATATGGAAAATGTCTACAAAAGCTTAGGTAAGCTCATAGCTGACATGAAGGGACCAAAGACCATTGTTGCCAATAGTGATGAGTTGATTACTTTTGACAAGGAATTCGAAGGCACAAAGAGACTAAATGGAAAAAGTGTACAGCATTGTATCCTAGAAGCTTATTGCTATGCTCTAGCTCTTAAAGAAAGATTGGAAAGTGGGGATCTCTACGGCGGTGTCTTACATCTCAGTGAAGAAGAAATGCGCGAGATATTTGGGGAAGCCTATGTTACCCCAGTAGAATCTTCCAATGAATCCTAAAATCTTGGCGGTAATCCCCGCCCGTATGGCTTCCCAGCGCTTTCCGGGAAAGCCACTTGCCCTTATTGCGGGCAAACCCATGATTGAGCATGTCGTCGAGCGCTGCCGCCAAGCCCAAAGGCCAGACCACCTCCTCGTTGCTACTGACTCCGAAGAAATAATCCGGGCCTGCGAAAAAATAGGCTGTGAGGCACTTTTGACCTCAAAAGATCACCCCTCTGGCTTAGATAGAGTACGTGAGGTAGCAGAAAGATTAAAGCATTATGATTTCTATCTCAATGTACAGGGAGATGAGCCACTTATGGCAGCAGAAACCATTGACGCTGTCGCCGATGGTCTTCTCTCGGGTAAGTGCTCCATTGCCACTGCCGCCCTGCCCATCGACAACCTCGAGGACTACGAAAATCCCAATGTAGTGAAAGTGGTGCTAGACCACCAAAACCGTGCCTTGTACTTTTCACGTTCCCCCATACCTTATTTCCGAAACAAAAACCCCAATTTTAGACCCCTCAAACACTTAGGCATCTATGGCTACTCGCGCGACATTCTACTTAAGACGAGGGATCTTGAGCCATCACCGCTTGAAGAAATAGAAGGCTTGGAACAGTTGCGTTTTTTATGTGCTGGTCTTGCTATTCAAGTGGTTCTCGTCTCTCATGACTCTCGAGGAGTGGATGTCCCCGAAGACATTGGCTATGTAGAGAGATTGCTAGAGAAAATTCATGGCAAAACTAGAATTTAGCAGCCGGAAAAACTATATCTGGCTTAACAACTGCGGTGTTAGTGTGGTACCCGATTGTGTTCTAACTGAAGTCAAAGAGTTTCTTCAAGAATATCAAGTTGCTGGAGTCTTGCAGAAGAGCCATCCACCCAAAGTTCTCTATCGAGAAATAACGGAAATCTTAGCCGAACTCTTTGAAGTTAGCCCCCACGAAATAACTCTCATCCATAACACAAATGAGGGTTTTAACTTTCTCTCTTATGGTCTTGATTTACCAAGTGGCAGCACTATATTACTATTGGAAAAAGAGTACCCCAGCAATGTCTATCCCTGGCTAATTTGGGAAAAAAAAGGCGTAAAGGTGGAATACATCCGGCAAAGCGCAAGCCCAGAAGAATTTTTGGAAAATCTACACAAGAAACTAACGAGCGAGGTAAAAGTCATCAGCATCTCTGCTGTGGACTGGATCACTGGCATGCCTTACCCCCTACTGGAAATTGGTCAAATCTGCCGTGAAAGAGATATCCTTTTTGCTGTTGATGCAGCTCAGGGGGCAGGTCACGTACCACTAAAACCTCGACAAATGAATATCTCTTTTATGGCCTTTTCGGCATGGAAATGGCTGTGGGGACCCCTTGGGCTTGGGGGGATGTACATCAGCCAAGATCTCCTGCCAAAATTAACCCCCGTTTTCATGGGAACTGGCTCTGTGGTGCAAGATGAGATCTATTTACCTTACCGCAATGAGCTTAAGCCTACAGCAGAAAGGTATGTTACCTCTACCGCCAGCTTAACTGATTGGGTGTGGTTTCACACCTCTTTAAAACTATTAAGAGAGCTAAGTTTTCCTTTCGTAATGCATGAAATTTATCGACTCGCCACAGTACTACGGACAGAACTCCGCAAAGTTGGCTTTACCTTAAGCTCTGACAAATTCCCCAATTGCATGAGTGGTATTATAAGCCTTAAGTTATCAGCTAATGAGGCAGAACTTGCCTATCGTAAACTAAGGGAAAATGGTATTATTGCAGCTGTCAGGGAATCCCATCTACGTTTTTCCGTTCATCTTTGCAACGAGAACAAAGACATGGAACAAATCGCCGCTCTTTTACGCAACATCCTAGCGTAATTTAAGGATGATAGGCCCTTGCAAAAGGTGGCTTCTTTTTTTTCAAAAGCTCCAGGAAGGTATCGATGTCCATAGGTCGACCAAAAAGAAATCCCTGTATATAATCCACCCCCACCTGGCGCAGATAATGCAGTTGCTCCTCTCGTTCCACTCCCTCAGCAACAGTGGGTAATTTTAATGCTCGTGCCAACGCTACAATGGCTGCCACAAATGGTTCATCCTGTACCCCACTACCTAAGTCGCTGACAAAAGACTTATCAATTTTAAGTTTGCTCACGGAAATCTTTTTTAAATAGCCAAGAGAGGTATGACCTGTACCAAAATCATCCAACGAAAGCTTAACCCCTAGTTTTCTCAATGATTCTAATTGCTTCTCCGCATTTATAGAAGCATCAAAAAGTATACCCTCGGTTAATTCTAACTCTAAAAACTCCGGCGGGAATTTTGTCTCGATAAGGACTTCTTGTACCATTTTACTAATGTTTTCACTGCGAAACTGCCGGTTTGAAATATTAAAAGTCACGGGGATCTCATAACCTAGCTCTAGCCATTTACTTGCATCTACGAGGACCCGCTTTAGCATCACTCTGCCCAACTCTAATATTTGACCTGTCTCTTCCGCAATCTCTAAAAATTCCGAGGGATATATGATTCCTTTTTCCCTGTGGCGCCAGCGCAGTAGAGACTCTACACCCACTAACTTCTCTTGATCAATTGAGTAAATTGGTTGGTATTGCATAAAAAATTCGTCATTTTCTAATCCCCTGCGGATTTCAATTTCCATCCGACGAAAGTGCTCCGTTTTGTGCTCTAAGGTAGTTTCGTAAAAACAATGGTTGGCTCGCCCCTTTTCTTTCGCCAAATACATGGCTAAATCCGCCTTCCTTAAAAGATTACGTAAACTCACATCGTGATCGGGGTATATGGCAATACCAATGCTGCCATGAATGAGTACCTCCTGTCCACTGATATTAAAAGGTGTCTCAATGGCCCTGAGCATACAGGAGGCAATCTGCTCTGCAAATGTATAAATATCTTTAGCCATTAATAGCACGACAAATTCATCTCCCCCCCAGCGACTTAACATATCTTGTTCTCGCACACACAGGCGTAATTTTTCAGCGACACTTTTTAACAATTGGTCCCCTGTTTCATGCCCCAGTGTATCATTCACCCACTTAAAGCGATCCAAATCTAAGAAGAGTAAAGCTATCTTTTGACCCCGACAATGGGCTACCATCTCTGCAAAGCGCTCCTGCAAGCGCAAACGGTTCGGCAATCCCGTTAAAGGATCATGGCGGGCTAAATAAAGAACTCTTTCTTCGGCTAATTTTCTCTGTGTGACATCAATGCTCGTCCCAATTATATCTCGCACCGTGCCGTCGCTTTCCCGCGAATAGACAATGGCTCTCGTGAAAATCCAGTAAGCATGGCCATTATTTCCCCGAATACGAAACTCGGCATCCACCGGTTCATTGTCCTTGGCTTTTTTTAATTGCTCGAGCCAATTTTCGTAAACACTACGATCTTCAGGATGTATGATATCCCCCCAAAAGCCACTTGGCGCAGGGATAGGGTTATCAGACACATGAAAAGTTTCGTTATTTAAATAGCGCAGTGTTTTTTCTTTAATATCATAAAGAAAAAGCACCTGCGGCGAAGATTGAGCGATACTCTGGATAAATTTTTGGTTTTCCCGCAACTTAGCCTCAAGGTGTCGCCTTTCTTTAATTTCATTTTGAAGGGCTATATTGGTTTCCTCAATCTCTCGCATACGTAGTTTAAGCTCGAAGGTCCTTTTCTCAACTAAATCCTCTAAGCGTTCCGTGTAACGCCTAAGCCTTTCATCAGCTCTTTGTAGGGATAAAACCATGCGGTTGAAACTATGCGTAAGGAAACCGAGTTCATCATGGCTTGTTACGGGAATGTTTACTTTGAGCTGGCCTCGTCGGACATATTCCAAGCTACTTACTAAAACCCGTAAGGGCTTCATGAAACCAAAGTAAAACAGAGTGGGCAAAACTACAATCACGAGAACCACGAGCAAAAGAAGGAGAATAGCAAAGCGAATCAAATACTCATGAATATACTGCCGATAACTCTTATATGAAAAACCAACCCCCCATATTGAGCCTAATTTCTCAAAGCGGTATAGAATAGTGGGCTCATCAATAGGAATGTAGTAGCGTTTTGGCCCATATGAGGCAAGGGTGTTTTTCCAGTTTTCTTGTGGAGGATAGCCAAACCTAATGTATACGAGCTCTTTTTTTTCTTCCCCTAGCTCTCGAAATATAAAGTCCACATGCGATGGCAAAACCAATTCCTGTTGGTGCGTAATTTCTTCTACTAAGTCCTGACTTTCCACCAATTTCTCGTTGTTGTATTTCTCTTCTACCCAAGACACAGTGAAATAGAGCAAAAGCTGAACCACGAAAATAATACCCACGAGAGAAAGCCCGACAACCTTCACAAGAAAGGACACGGGCTCCTTACTATAGGTGAGATACACATAGGCATAAATAACCTGAGCTGATAAAAGTAAACATACGAAGAGTGGCAAAAATAGTTGGGGCGCTATTAGTCTCAGTGCCACTGCTAAATGTAGTAACGCTTGAAATGCCATAAAGGCAAAAAGAAGCACCAAAAGGCGTAAGCTGTAAATTCGCTTGGGCAAACCCTGCGAAGGATCGGTTTTTGTGAAACTGAGCTGTCGGCGCGATATTCTTTGAGATTTTCGTAGCAAAATAACAAGGCACCAGAGAGCAAAGACAAATTGCACGGCCATAGAGCGCGGCAGTCTAAAGACCCTTGCATGAATTTCAAAAGAAAATTCCGAACTAACCGGTAAATAGTCCGGGAGAGCTAACAACAATACTACAAAAGAAATGAGAAGAGTATAGGCACTTTCCTTTTTATCTTCGTGACGGGGATAGCGGTAAACTAATTGAATTAGAATTAAATAAAAGACAAGATGTAGTAAAAAGAGATAGGCAACTTTAGAGCCTACGGCGCTATAGGTCAGCGTCGCACCAAGCCATATCAACGATAAGAGAAATTGGCTAAAAAAACTCAGTATGAGAATGGGTGCGGCCGCACTGCGGATACCCCCACTTGCAAAGACAAGTCCAATGACCAGAGCAAGAATACCATTACTCAAGAAAGCGAGGGAATAGGGAGATAAGAAATACGTCATCCCAAAACTATGATAATGGGTAATACCAAATGTAAATGTCAAGCCTTTCCATAGAGCGCCTAGATCAAACCCTCGTAGCTATGTCACATTTTTTTGACGTGTCCTTTCTGGTTGCTTGAAATCTGGCTATCCCCCAAAAAACGATAAGAAACCCCTGGAAAAGACTACTTAAGAAAGCAAGCTACCCTCCACCAAAATTTGTATTAAACCCGCCACAGCGATATTCGCCACAGGGATGAGATATTACTTGATTGCCTGAGCACTCAAGATCTCAAAAAAAATCCATCGGCTAGGCTCTTATTTACAACGCGCATGATAACGATCTGCGAATTTTGATGCAAGAACATTAACCGCAAAAGCTGCCCAAAGGATGAAGCGCTATGAGAGAGACGTGTTGCCAAAACCACCCCCTAATCTACACCCCGGCAGTCGAGACTAACAAGGCATATGGCAATTCGCTCTACGCCGTCTTCGTGATAAATAGCCACACCAAAATCGGGAGCAGTTACACAAAGTAAAGAAAGCGGGTTTTCGAATGAAAAATTTCCATGGCAGGTCCTCCGCAACTTGCTGGTGTGGCAGCTATATCCCCAGATTGTCCACAGTTTTGTGCAATCCTTCTTGACAAAACAAGCGCCCTTATTAATAGTTTAAAGTTCGAGAGGTCGGCAAAACAAGAACAATGCGCCTTAGGCTATGCTTGCTTGGCGTTTTATTCCTACTTTGTTCTCTGCCTTGTTTTCTTTTTGCTAGCGATTATGATTTAAATTTGCCTGACCAAACGGAGGAGGAAGGAAAAACAAGCCAAGACAGCGGTGAAAAAACCCTAACGGCCGAGGAGGTGTTTACCTATTTCCAACAAATGGCCCAGGTCTCCGCAGCATCGAAAGTGGCACAGACAGTTTTTGAGGTACCAGCAAGTACTGTCAGCGTCTCCAATACCGAATTCTTGAACTTTGGCTATCTAACGTTAAATCAGGCCATTTACCAGCAAGCAGGCTTTTTTTATGCTCAGGGGACCGAGCGCAGAACCATCGGCAGCCGTGGATATTTTGAAGACTGGAACAACACACACTATCTCCACCTAGTCGATGGAATACCTTTTAACGACAATGCGGATGGATCCGCCCATACCTGGGAAGCGACACCAGTTATATTTATTAAAAACCTTGAGATTGTGCGTGGGCCCGGTTCCGCCCTCTACGGATCTAATGCCACGAACGGAGTTATCTCGGTGACCACCTTTTCTGGCAATGACCTCAAGGGTCAGTCCGACTTGCGACTGCGCTATGGAGGTATGAATACCCTGAGGTTTGAATTCCTAACAGGAGATGCCACAGAAAGCTACCAATACATGGTAGCCTTTCACCGCCACACTACCTCGGGAAATGACCAAGTCATGCTGGACGAATACTTGAAATCCGGCCGTGTGGATAGCGACGGTAACCCTATACCTGTAAAAGTAAGTGATGAGCGAGAGGCAAATTACCTGGCAATTAAGATCCAGGGGCAAAAAGACCTGGAAAATCTCGTCTTTCAATACCATCGGCAGTGGTTTAAATTTGGTACTTACGATGGCTGGGCATACGCCGTTCCCGACCAAAAAGAAGATATGCAAAATAACCGGGATATCTTTGCCATTTCTTACCAATCCCCGATGGGAAGTTTTTTTCGCCAAGAAATCCTAACTCGGCTGCAGATGTACCACCAATACTATAATCTAAGGCCAATACCTGACAACGGGGAACAAGGCAAATACCCAGATGGGGCAAGTGAGCTTCTCGATACCACAACCTACGATTTATTCCTGCGCTACCAAGTGGGCTTTCGGCTCCCCCTACGCATGGATCTATTATTTGGAAGTGAAAATATGCTTTTTTACTATCCCGGAGATAGAACCCACTATGCGAATTTTGATCCTAACCATCCTGATTATCTCCCCTTTTTGGCAAGCCAAGGGCACCCTGATGTCTTGCCCGGCGATGAAAATAGCACTCGGGACCTACCCCCCTTTCTTGAGCCAGTGGCAAATCGCCCTGTCCTGCGCAATTCCGTTTATATGCAATGGATCTCAGGTCAGCTTTTTGGCAAACATGTGCAGCTGACTCTTGGGGGCCGTTACGATCGCTTTGCTACCACCTACCACAACGTAGATGAAGACGAAGATGTAGACCTGCTATTTCAAAATATAAGTCCGCGGCTTGCCCTTATCCTTATGCCAACAGAACGTCTTTCCTTTAAGCTCCTTGCTGGCCAAGCCTTCCGCGATCCCGCCCCCATCGAGCTTTTTGCAAAAAACTCCTGGGTTGCAGCATCCAATGCGGAAAATTTGAAGCCAGAGGTTTTGAGATCGGGAGAATTTATTGTGATCTGGGAATTCATCCCAAATTGGCTTTTACAAAACTCCACTTATTATATAGATTTTCTAAACTTAATTAGTTATAATACAGGAGGAACTAACCTTTTGGAAAACCTAAACTCCCAAACCAACGCTGGCAACGACCTAGAAGTTTTTTATCGCGGGAAAAATCTCCAGCTCTCTTTTGGATATTCCTTCGTGCGGATGCTTGACTTTACTCCCATATCCCCCGATATATCGGATCAAGAGGAATTGGCCGATGCTCCGGCTCATTCCCTGCGCTTAAGCTTTATTTGGGAATACCGTACTGTTTTAATTGCCAGTACCTACGCCTACCACCACGAAGTAAAACTAAGTTCTCCTTTACCTGAGACATCGCCTTATTATGGTCAGGGATATAAGCCAGAAATACTCCCTGCCTTCCATCACGTGGTGGCTCGTGGCGTATTGCGCTTTTCCAAAAAGATGGAAGCTGGTGTTGAGGTACACAATTTGCTTAACCAAGAACAATACACCATTTTTACGGGAGAAACACCATATCTATATCGCAGGGAAATGCGATGGTTCTTATTTTATTTTCGCTTGCTTTTATAAAAAGGGAGGTTTTGCGACAGTAAATTTCTATGACAAAACATTTTTCTCGAAAAAGCCATTTGATTTTTCCTATGAGAAGGTTGTGTGAATTCATAGTCCACGTAAAGCTAGTAGAGGCAGTACTTCTTTTCATAGCTTGTTATGTTTATCCCCTAGAGAGTCGGGATGTTTTCTTTCTCTATGACGAAGATATTAAACTGCACCGCATTACCCTAAGTGGTTTCTTGAGTAAATATCCACAAGCTAAGGTACACACAAAAAACA
The DNA here is from genome assembly GCA_025055765.1 of Leptospiraceae bacterium. Classification (GTDB taxonomy): domain Bacteria; phylum Spirochaetota; class Leptospiria; order Turneriellales; family Turneriellaceae; genus JANWWS01. Next base: position 76,668 of record JANWWS010000004.1, read on the forward strand.
TAGAGAGACTTCTCGCTGATTGTGAGGTGGATAGGCCCATAGTTGTGGTACTCGGGGACCAACTCCTAAACCTGGCAAAGCGCCTATGCCGCTCGCAGCCCATTGTATTTGCGCATGTACATGCACCTCAGCTAACTAATTACCGAGAAAATAAAAATATCACGGGGATTGCCTTTGAGCTTTCTATGCGGTATTTCTTGCAAGATCTGCGTCGGCTTATCCCAGAGGGAAGTAAAATTGGCTTCATCTACAGTTCCGAGCTAAACCATTATCTAACAACAGAAATGGATTTTCTAGAGGCAGAATTTGAGCTAATGGGGGTGCGTCGCCGTGTACAAAGCCGAGAAAACTTGGGCGAGGTAGTAAAAGAGCTTATTGAAAATGAAAAGATCAAAGCCTTGTGGGTTATGCCGGACCCTCTCTATAACAAAGCCATTTTCCGTAAGTTGGCTGACATTTGCATGCAAAAGAAAGTGTTACTAGTAACGACTTTTGAATCGCTTGTGAAAGAAGTCGATGCTGCCTTTGCTTTGGCAGCTAGCTACTTTGATGTTGGGGTTCAGCTTGCGGAAATTGTTGACAAAATTGAAAGAGGAACAGACCCACAGGAGATTCCCTTATCGCAACCCAAAAAATATGGCACCTACCTTAACCCACAGGTTTTTCAAAAATTAGGCATAGCTGTTCCCCTAGACCTAATGAATCGAGAAAAAGTTACCCAACTTGTCAATGAGGGTCAAGATCTCGTAAATGCAGGAAAAGCAGACCAAGCTCTCGACAAATTCCGTGAAGCCTTACGCCTTGACCGCAAGAACTCTGTAGCTAATTATTATGTGAATCTTTTGGAAGCCCAGGAAAATTATCGGCAGGCACTTGCTTTACTAAGTTCCGGAAATGAGATAAAAGCAGTCCCATATTTAGTCTCGGCTGCTTCAATATTACCTGAAGCACGTCTCAAACTAAACCAACTTCGCCAAGAATTGCGTAGTTATAGTGAAAAGCTATACAAGGAAGGGATAGCTGCATTCCATGAGAAAAAATACCAAGTATGCATTCAAAACATGAATCTCGTTTTAATGATCGAGCCAAATCACAAAGATGCCGAATTATACAAAGAAAAGGCGGAAAAAAGAGCAAAAGCTGTGGAGGCCATCCGTTAATGCATATCAGTATTCGTACAAAATTTGTATTAACTCTTGTGGCTATTGCTGTGCTGGCTGCTGTTCCTCTATCGCTTTATATTTTAAGAGAGCAAGAGAAAGAAAAAATTGAGGCCACCCTAGCTATTGGCAAAGGAAATACAAGACTTCTGGCACTTTCTATGCTCGATGTGTTTTTAAAGTCAGGAGGCCAAATTGAATCAATGCGCATTGATGCCATCGAGGCCATAAATGTCTTTCGGGATCAAGTTGAACTTGGGCTTGTTTTTGGCCAAACCATAATGGTCAATGACCGCAACTTTGGTACTGTCATGGCAAGCCTTGATTTACATAAAGAAAAAAGTGAAGAAAATAAAAAAGAAGAGAAAAAAAATTTAAAACTACCAAGAGAATTAGTACAGTCTTATTTCGCCTTTCAAGAAAACCACCGGGGTCAGTGTTTAAACGATGAACTCAAACCGTGCTATAATTTTGCTCACGTAGCTTATTACGAGAAATTTCCTGTAGTTCTCTCCGTCATGTCCATATCAGAAGAGCATGTGCTTGCTCCTATTAAAAGATTGCGCCAACTTATATATATTAGTGCCTCTATAGCGGTCCTCATTTCCATAATGATAGGGGTTGGCGCCTCACAATTTATCACAAACCCCATTTTGGCGCTTGTAGATGCAGTGCGCAGGTATTCTTCAGGTGATCGCCAAAGCCGGGTGCATATTAAAGTTAGAGATGAACTCCAAACCTTGGGTGAGGCCTTTAACGAAATGGCTGAAGAAATAGCTCGGCAAATTAAAGAAATCGAGGACCACCGAGATAATCTTGAGCTTAAGGTACAAGAGAGGACCAAGCAATTACAAGAAGCACTCGATGCTGTAAGAAAGCTAAAAGAGCAGCAAGATGCTGATTACTTTCTAACAACCTTTCTCTTTAAGCCTCTATGCGTAAATAATAATAACTCAAAATTTATTACCACGGATTTCTACATCAAGCAAAAAAAGGAGTTTGAATGGCGTTCACGTAAAAATGAAATTGGTGGGGATATTTCCATTACAGCAAATCTTCTCTTTCAAGAAGGCAAGGAAATTCACCGTTACATACTTATCACGAACGCCGATGCCATGGGAAAGTCACTTCAGGGTGTCGGAGGTGCTATTGTCTTTGGGACAGCCTTGAATACCATTATTGCCTCCTCCACAGCTGGCGGGAGGGCTCTTTCCACGCCCCCTAAGGCTTGGCTTGAGAGAGTTTGGAGGGAACTCCACCAAATTTTCTTATCCTTTAATGGCTCTATGATGGCATCAGCGGCATTCTTGCTCATAAACGAGCACACAGGCCAGGCGTTTTACTTAAATGCCGAGCACCCCTATCTTGTCCTTTACCGTGATGGAGTAGCAGGTTTTGTCGAAGAGGGTCATATCCTGCGCAAATTAGGAGCGGAAATACCAGTGCCGGAGAGGGCGCCCATTTTAGAGTTCCAAGTATACCCGCAGGATATATTGTATCTTGGCTCCGACGGACGCGATGATTTGGCTTTTGGCTATCATAGCGAAACAGGGGAACGCATCATCAACGAAGACGAGACCTTGTTTCTTAAGAATATAGAGAAGGCTAAAGGTGACTTATCAGCTTTAATTCGAGAAATTCAACAGTCAGGAGAAATCACTGATGATCTCTCTCTCGTGCGAATCGAGGTGGTTGGGCTAAATCCTGAGCTTGTGGAAGCCCCAAGGCTCAGTCATGATCTTTTGGGGGAAAAATTAAAGCATATTCGCCAACTTATAAATGAGAGAAAGATATACATCGCGATCTCCGAACTAGAAAACTTGGCAGCTCTCCCTAATTTTAGGCCAAATGGAAGCTATTACTACTTATATGGTCTCTGCTTTCTAGCGCAAAAAGATTACCAGAAATCGCGAGAACTTTTGGAAAGAGCTGAAAAGATGGGTTTAAAACACAAGGGGCTTTACCAAAGTCTAGCCAAAATTTATGAAAAACTCAAAGAAAATGAGTTGCAACGACGGGCCCTTGAAATGCTAGCTACCATCACCTCAAAAACAAGACAGGAGGATGAGCCTAATAGACCTGAAGCCTAAAACCCTCGGGGATTTTCGCTTCTCCTTTCCTAGATCTAGGTACAGTAATAATTTTGGCGAGGCCATCACTGACAAAAAATATCTGAGGTGACTGAGCTCTTTGGCGAAAAAGTTTGTCAAAAACTCCCTGAAAACCATGGAGACGATGTACCTTTGCTTTGTCAAAAGTAACGGAATAAGGAGACTCACTTAGCTTGTTGGCATAATCAAAAATGACCCTGTTTTGATAAGAAAAGCCTTTGTAGCTACCTTGAAATAATTTTGTTATTTTCTCTTGCGGCGGATATTTTCCAAAAGGGAGAGCTAGCGCTTTTAATTTTAGTTGGGGTATATATCGCTCAATTTCTATTTGTGTCTTAGCCAATTGTTCTTCAATGCGATCATGATAAATTTGAAAATTGGCATGCCAATAGGTATGCGAGGCAATTTCATATCCTCGAGCTAGCAGAAATTCTAGTTTCTTCTTGTTCCATTTCGGTTGACCAAAAAGATTATTTGGATAGCGAGCTTTTGGCATCACAAAAAAAACAGCTTTTAGCGCATAATCAGGATAATCACGACGAAATTTTTCCATAACACCTACGGCACAGTGGGGGTCAATTTCTCCATTTTCTAAGATTCGAAATTGACTTATGGAAGAATCATCAAAAGTAAGCATTACCGGGATTTTTCCCTTAGGTGTCTTAATTTCGCCAGTAATAAACTCCTCTAGGCTCAGTGGCCAAAAGCCATATTTACGAAAATTTAAAAGATCCCTATAAAATACCTCTGGGGGTCGCACAAATTCACTTTCTTTTGCCCCAAAAACATGGTACGTTATAATGGGAATTTTTCCCAGCTCATTGGGAGGAAGAGTTTCTGTTGCCAGAGTACTTTGCAAAACAAGAGCTAAATGAAAAAGCTTTTTCACTGCTCTAAACTGCCAAGGCCTTGTTTTCATCCAAGAGTGCAAGTCTCTCTTTACAAATCCTGTAGAGGCGGGAATCTATCTCAAAACCAAGATATTGTCGGTCAAGTTTCTTGGCCGCTACCAGTGCTGTACCTGTCCCTGCGAATGGATCAAGGACTAGATCTTGGGGTTGTGAGCTTGCGCGAATAAGTCGCTCCATGAGTTTTAATGGTTTTTGTACTGTGTGTAAGTATTGGTAATCCAAAAGCTCCCTACTGCGGTAAGTGAGGGGTTTAATATCTCCCCAGACATCTCCGGGGTTTTTACCACGGTCATTAAACTTGGTTTTGCCATAGCGGCCACTTTTTACGGAAGGCACATTTTCACAACGGCGGCGATGTTCTAATTCGACAAGCTGAGGGACTCTAATATCATCTAAATTAAAGGTCTTTACCCTTCCTTTAGAAAAATAGGCAATTACATCATAGTTATTCGTGTAGTTCCTGCGCCCTTGGGCTAGAGAAGAAGGGATATACCAAATAATCCGCCTATGGAGCAAGAGATAAGGTCGATAATCAATGAAATCTAAGAGATCATGTTTGCCAAATAAATAAAGAACCCCTCCTTTTTTAAGTATGCGAGAAAATTCCTTTATGAGGTAAAGATTGAACTCCTGCACGGATTTTTTCTTATCCCAATTAAATTCGCCCCGCCCATATGGGCCGTCACAGATAATTAAATCAAAACTATCACTGGGAAGCTTTGGCAAAGCCTGCAAAGAGTCTTCATTATAAACCTGATTTATGGCAAATTCATCCATCGGCGTTTTTATCGGCAGGGCCTTGACATTCTTGCACAAATTTCTTTTGTCTTATAGCTGAACAAAAAAAGAAATTTCCTCGTCCGTGAGATACAAGGGCACTTTAACGTCATGCTCCTCCACAGGGATTTGATCTTCTTTTTGCCATGCTCTTGCCAAAAGAAGAAGTTTTTCTTTGGGTAAGAAGCGAAGAGCTCTGTCGTAAAAGCCACCTCCCCTTCCTAAGCGATAACCTTCCGAATTAAACAAAAGACATGGTACAATTAAAAAATCCACTGCATGGAGAGGGAGAAGGAGCCGACCATGTTGGGCATAAAGCCCCCGACCTAAAATTTTTGGAAAAAAAATTTGGCATGAGCTTTTCGCTACGAGTTTCTCAATGGGTATTTCAGACGGGAGGCTTTTGTAAATTAAAAGCCTGACATGGCTCTTTTTTAAAAGTCTGCCACAGTAAAACCAGAGCCGCTTCTCAAGTATTGTGTGCTGGTACAAGAGCTCTTCAGGGCTTTTACTAGAGAAGCGGCGAAAAAATTCCTGCCGCCAAGATTTTTTTTCGCTGTACAGAGCCAATCAGACCACAAAGTTAAGCAATTTGTCTTGCACAAAAATGATGCGTTTTATTTCACGACCTTTTAAATGTCGCTGCAAAACCTCATCTTCCTTGGCTTTCTGCAAGAGTTCCTCTTGGTTTAAGCCCTTTGGCAAGACCGCTTTTGAGCGCAGCTTCCCGTTAACCTGAAAAATAATCTCAACCTCTTGTTCCAAAATTTTCGTGGGATCATATTGAGGCCATCTCTCATTGGCCACGGAAGGGGCATAACCTGCTTTTTCCCACAATTCCTCCGCCAAATGTGGGGCAAAGGGAGAGAGAAGCTTCACAAAAGCCTTCACACCTTCTTCGCCTAATCCTTCTTCTGGCACCACTTCGTTCACAAAAATCATCATTTGGGCAATGGCGGTGTTAAAAGCAAGCCTCTCTATATCTTCGGTTACTTTTTTTATGGTTTCATGCAAGATCTTTTCGTTTCGAGCTGAAGGTCCGTTTTTCCAGGTAGGCAAAAACTGACCATCTTTATCTATGAACAATCTCCACAAACGGGATAAAAAGCGATGGACCCCCTCAATTCCCTTGGAAGACCAGGGCTTTATTTGCTCTAATGGACCCATAAACATCTCAAAAAGCCGAAAACTATCCGCACCGTATTTTTCCACCACTTCATCGGGATTTACCACGTTCCCCCTAGATTTTGACATTTTTTGGCCGTCCTCCCCTAAAATAAGGCCCTGGTGTACTAATTTGCGGAAAGGTTCTTTAGAGGTAACGTAACCCAGATCGTAGAGTACTTTATGCCAGAATCTCGCGTACAGGAGATGCAACACAGCATGTTCTGAGCCTCCTACATAGAGGTCCACCCCATTGTGTAGCCAATAGCGCTCTTTTTCGGGATCGATGAGTTTTTTTTCGTTGTGAGGATCGCAGTAGCGTAAATAATACCAACTCGAACCTGCCCATTGCGGCATGGTATTTGTCTCTCGCTTGAGTTTTTTCCCGTTTTTTTCATAGTAAACCCATTCTTTTAGGTTGGCAAGAGGAGATTCACCCGTTGCAGCAGGCATGAAATCTTCACAGGGGGGAAGTTCTAGAGGTAAGTTGCTTTCCTCTTCCGCCACAAAATCCCCATTTTCGTCATAGGAGATGGGAATTGGCTCACCCCAATACCTTTGTCGGGAAAAAACCCAATCTCGTAACTTATAACGTACCTGTCTGCGACCCTTGCCATTTTCTTCAAGCCAGAGGATTATCTTTTCCTTGGCTTCTCGGGTTGTAAGCCCATCTAGAAACTGGGAATTCTGCGCAATACCCTCTCCCGAATAACACTCGCCCTCTTTACCGCCTTTCACCACCGATATCATCTCTAGGCTGTATTTTTGCGCAAAGGCAAAATCCCTCTCATCATGGGCCGGCACCGCCATAATTGCACCTGTGCCATAGGTTATGAGTACATAGTCTGAAATAAAAATGGGTAATTTCTTGCTTGTAATTGGGTGGATGGCATAGCTTCCCGTAAAGACTCCACTTTTTTCCTCTCTGGCTGCTTGTAGCTGCCGCTCAAGATCACTTTTCTCCTTGGCTTTTTGTACATAATTCTGCACTTCTGTAAGGTACGCCTCTTTGGTAATTTCAGGAACAAGGGGGTGCTCCGGTGCAAGGACCATAAAGGTTACTCCAAAGAGAGTATCTGGCCTTGTCGTAAACACCTTAAGTTTTTTAGGCGAATCCTCAAGCTCAAAGTCAATTTCCGCTCCTTCGCTTTTCCCAATCCAGTTTTTTTGGAGCTCAAGTGTCCCCGAAGGCCAGTCAACCTCCTTGAGATCTTCTATAAGTCTTTCGGCATAGGCCGTAATGCGTAAAAGCCATTGGCGCATGGGTCTACGCTCTACACTATAGCCTTTCGCAACCCACTCGTCCACCTCCTCATTTGCTAAGACAGTGCCCAATTCCGGGCACCAATTAACGGGGACATCCGCCACATAAGCAAGGCGATGGTTATCTATGTATTGTTTGCGCTCCTGGGGACTTAAACCCTCCGGTATAGGCAGCTCTTCAATAGGTCGTGCCTTTTTTAGTACAGGATCATACCATGAATTAAAGATTTTTAAAAAAATCCACTGTGTCCACTTATAATACTTCGGATCCGTAGTGTTAATCTCACGATCCCAGTCATAGGCAAAACCTAATCTTTCTAACTGTCTTTTAAAGTTAGCGATGTTTTTTTCCGTGGTAATAGCAGGATGGATTTTTGTCTGCATGGCGTAGCGTTCTGCCGGCAACCCAAAGGCGTCCCAACCCATTGGATGCAAGACATTGTAACCACGCATCCGCATGTAACGCGCCACAATATCTGTGGCAGTATAACCCTCTGGGTGACCTACATGCAGACCTGCCGCCGAGGGATAAGGAAACATGTCCAAAACATAAAATTTTGGCTTTGTGTAATCTTCCTCGGTTTTAAAGGTTTTATGTTTTTTCCAATAGGCTTGCCATTTTAATTCAATCTCGGCAAAGGGATAGCCCATAGCTATAGTTTAAAGTGTATTATAGGGCGAAAACCAACTTTATTGGTGAGACCCCTGTTGGTTTTTCTTTAACCTTCGGCGTATCTCCCGTGCACGTAAGCGATTGGCCTCGAATACCTGAATCATGTGCTGGGCCTTTTCACTCCTCTCATCAAAGTGAAACTTGCGCACTAACAATTTTTCTGGCAAAATATACCAGCGGATAGCAGATTCAACAAGTAGATCTGCATTTTCGAGGCAAATAGTCGCTCGCGTGTAAAGACGTCTTCTCCTTGCCGCACTTAGATAGGCCCTAATATGCAGAGGTACATAAAGGGGTGTGGCCTTATGGTATTTGATGGTAAAGTAATCGGTCATTACAAAATACCCCAGGTGATGACAGAGAACCCCCTGCGCCTCATCTAAAATAGACGCCAAAACTCCACCATGAGAATGCCCTGGTGCACCCTCATGACTCTTCTCGAGAGTGTAGACAAAACGCACCTCTCCCGTTGATTCGTCAAAGGTTGAGGGAACTGCCAGCCGGTGGGGATTTTTTACCCCACAGGCAAAGCAATTCTCATGATGGATATCCTGACCATGGTAACTTGCTAAGGAAGCAAGCCTCGATTTCATGATAAGAGACGGCGCAAGAGTCCCCCATAATGGACAAAAAAGTCAGCAAAAACGAGACTCGTAATAGCCATAAGCTTAATGAGAATATTAAGAGAGGGTCCTGCTGTGTCTTTAAAGGGATCACCTACCGTGTCGCCCACTACAGCGGCCTTATGATGTTCCGATCCTTTTCCTCCTGCCGTGGCTTCAATGAATTTCTTGGCATTGTCCCAGGCACCACCTGCATTGGCTTTAGCAACAGCCAAAACCACACCAGATACAAGAGAGCCAGAAAGTACCCCTGCCAGCGTCTCAGTTCCGAAAAAGTAGCCCACGAGTAGAGGGGTCAACAGCACGAGAAGACCCGGTAGGACCATCTCGCGTAAGGCTGCCTTTGTGGAGATGTCGACGCAACGTTTATAGTCCGGACGATTTTTCTTTTCCATTAGGCCAGGTATTTCCCGAAATTGACGACGGACTTCCTCGACCATGTCGAGGGCTGCCTTGCCCACTGACTTCATGGTAAGGGCGGAAAATAAAAAGGGGAGAAGGGCCCCCCACATGAGACCACCAAACACATAGGGATCAAGGATGTTCAGGGAAAAACTACGACCAGAACTCACCTCTGAGCGTACGATAAAGGCACTAAATAAGGCAAGAGCCGTTAGTGCTGCGGAGCCTATGGCAAAACCCTTTCCTACAGCTGCCGTAGTATTGCCGGCCGCGTCTAGTTTGTCAGTGCGGTGGCGTACCTCTTTACCCAGTTCCGCCATTTCCGCAATACCCCCTGCATTGTCCGAAACGGGGCCATAGGCATCAATAGTAAGCCCAATAGCTATCGTCGACAACATGCCCAGGGCGGCAATGGCAATCCCAAACATGCCCGCCAAGAGGTTGGAGATCGCCATAGTAATAATAAGTAAGAGTACAGGTACAAGGGCACTTTGGTAACCGAGAGCAAGCCCGTAGATGATGTTTGTCGCCGCCCCTGTTTGGGCTGCTCCCGCCACCTCACGGGTAGGCGTGTAGCTATGGGAAGTGTAGTACTCGGTTACTAACCCAATTAAAAGCCCAGAAAATAAGCCTGTCAGAAAAGCAGTATAGACATACCAGCGAGAAATAGATTTACCCCCAAGGACAAAAGTGTCAGGCAGATATTCGTTAGTCACCCAACCCATGAGCAAAGCCATGAGCACCGTGGAAATCCACAATTGTAACTTGAGAGCCCTTTCTACATTGCCATTTTCCTTAAGGCGAGCAAACAAAGTTGTTATAAACGCTATGGGAACTCCAAAAGCTGAAATTAACAAAGGGTAGAGCAGAAAGTTCTCGTTTTGGGCCAACAGAGCTGCGGTTGCCCCTATCACGAGCGCGGCACTTGTGGCTTCCGCAACAGAACCAAAGAGGTCAGAACCCATACCCGCAATATCCCCTACATTATCTCCTACGTTGTCCGCTATGACAGCAGGATTACGTGGGTCATCCTCTGGAATGCCCTTTTCCACTTTCCCCACAAGGTCTGCCCCTACATCCGCTGCTTTGGTATAGATACCACCTCCTACCCGTCCAAAGAGTGCAACGGCAGAGCCACCTAGCCCATAGCCTGCTAAGCACTCCATTAGGATATGGACCTCTACCGTATGTCCCAGGACTCGAATCACGGAATAAAGAATAGCCATACCCAGTATGGCAAGACCCACAAGCCCAAAACCCATGACTGCCCCACTTTGGAAAGCCACCTCAAATGCCCTCGAAAAGGAAGATTTGGCCACATAGGCAGTCCTCACATTCCCAATGGTGGCGATGCGCATGCCAATAAAGCCAGATAGAGAAGAAATAACAGCTCCCGTGATAAAGGAAATCGCGGTATAGATGCCCTCATGAAAGTCCGTGGTTACCTTGTTGTCAAGTAAGAAAAAGATTAGAACGGCCATCAACATTAAGAATAGGCCAATAACCTTGTACTCCCTACTCAAAAAGGCCATGGCCCCCTCAGAAATGGCCTCAGCAATTTCCGTTAACTTTTTTGTCTCCACGGCTTCCCGCGGAAGGCGCAGCCGGTACACACGGAACCCATAAAAAAAGGCGACAAGAAGAGAGAAAAGAGCTGCAACAAATACAACAGTTAATGCATTCATGAACACCTCTTTTTTTTAAATATTGGCAAACGACACTAAGTCAACTACATACTGTCAAGGATTTTCACTGACACTTTGTGTACATTTGCATCCCTGGCTCTGTGCGCAAGATACACCTCATAGGCGGCGGTGGCGTGGGGATGAGCTCTCTTGGTCTCTACCTACTTCATCGAGGCTATACCGTAAGCGCCTCTGACCAAGAAGAGACCAAGTACCTAAAATTACTCAAAAACGCAGGTGCCCAAGTTTGGGTTGGCCATGACCCGAAGAAAATACCTCAAGACGCCTTCGTCTATTATAGCAGCGCTATTTCTGTGGATAACCCAGAAAGACTTTTTTGTGAGCAAAAAGGAATTCCCTGCCTTAGCCGGCATCATTTGTTAGAAATGATAACTCAAGAATGCTATACCATAGCCGTCGCTGGTACACATGGCAAAACCACCACGACAGCTTGGATTGGCAGCTTATTAGAGGATTTAGGTTATGACCCCACCGTTATTGTAGGAGGAAGCCTTTCTCGCTGGCAAGGGAACTTTCGAGGAGGTCGAGGGCTATATGACAAAAAGCCCCTCCTGGTACTTGAAGCCGATGAATCTGATGGCAGTTTTCTCTATCTTGACTATCGCATTGCGGTTCTAACGAATACCGATTGGGATCACCCTGACCGCTTTCCTACAAGACAAGATGTGGAGCATGAATATCTTACTTTTTTAAAAAAAAATCCCCAGGCTATCATTGTCTGCTCGCTAGAAAGCCAGGATTTCTTCCGGAAACACAAGTTGAGGCTCCCCGCTAGCCTAGAAAAAATAAGCATAAAGGAAAGTCATGGCCGTTCGCAACTCTTCTACGAAAATAACGAAATCCCTATTGCTTTACCGGGAAAACATAATTTGTACAACGCCTCCGCTGTTCTTGCCTGTCTTCTCCATTTTAGTTCCGCAGAGAAAATCATACCGCGAATGAGTTTCTTTACGGGGGTGGAGCGACGGCTGCAGAAGATAGGAGTTCTCTCCCTGCCTCAGGGTGTCATAGACATTATCGATGACTATGCCCACCATCCCAGCGAACTTAGGGCAAGCTACAAAGCCCTACAAGATAATTACCATCAGGTACTTCTGGCCTGGGAACCTCATAGGCTCTCCCGCCTAAGTCTATTTGGCCAGGATTTTCTTCATTTTTTTGAAGAAGAGAATATTTTGCCGCAGGTGGTGCTCTTACCCCTGTATACAGCCGGCGAAAAAGAGGTAGATTACCCACAAAGCAAGAAAATCCTAGAACGCATAAAGCAAAAGATCCCTCACCACTTGGATTTTTTCTCTGCCGCGAGATTATATGATTATGCGCTGCAAATTCTAACGAAGTTTCCCGCCGCCATCCTCTTTGCGGGGGCGGGTAAGAGTCAGCAATATGCCTATGAATTCTTAAATTTTATGAGCGAAAGGTAATTCGCCCTCTTGTGAGGTCATAGGGCGAGAGCTCCACAGTTACTCTATCTCCAGGGCTAATCCGAATGTAATGCTTACGCATTTTCCCCGATATATGACCTAATACCTCGTGGCCGTTATCAAGTTGCACAATGAACATAGCATTTGGTAAGGCTTTTTTAATCACTCCCTCCACACGTATTGGTTCTTCTTTCTGAGACATCCCGATATCTTTCCTCCTAATAGATTGATACTATTACTTACTGATCTTTTTTTCCACAAAAAGGACATGCTTTCTAATTTTAGGATCATATTTCTTTAGCTGGAGCTTTTCCTGCTTGCCCTTCTTGTTCTTGGTTGTTGTGTAGTAGTATCCGGTCCCTGCTGTGGATTCTAATTTAATAATTTCCCGCATGGTATTTCCTATGATATATTGATAGGATGTCAAGAAAATTTAAAGACTAGTCCCAGAAGTCAGCTCGAGTAAAATAATGCAGCTCTTCTTGCTCCCACTGTAAGAATGCTCGCCAAAAAAAACCATATTTTTCAAAGGCTTCCCTACACCCTTGAGCAAAAAGTTCTGTGGCGGCGAAGCCACGACCCTTTTGGCCCCATAATTCTTGCGCTTTGCGCCTGCCCGTAAACACAAACATTGCTTGCACCCGCTGATCGCTTAAAAGTTTTTCTGCAAGTGTTGGCCCTGCTTCCCAGAAGATACTACCAGCACCCAGGTCCTTGGCTTTGGCGAGGAGCTTTTCCCATAAATCCTCGTAGTTTTCAAAAAATACAATTTCCTGGGTTGCGCAAGAGACCAAACTTGCATTTTCTCGGTAAACAAAATAAACAACGTGGTTTTTTTCTAGTTTTTGTGCATGTAATCTCAAAAGCTCAGGGTTAAGGGATTTAGGCAAAACAAAGAAACGGTAGTAATCCCCCTCATAAGCCTCAGGAGGGATATCCTCCTTGCTTTCATGACGTAGTATTAGCTCTCTTAAATAGAGATCTCCGTGAAGATCTTTTCTCTCAAAGAAGAAATTGCGATAATACCTGCGCGAGAGCTGGGGAAGATCACTTTGCCAAGTACCTGCACCTATGCCTAGAACAGGATAGAGTCTACGAAGCCGCTGCAGGATACTGCGCGACTTTTCTGAGGTAATGGGACCGCTCGAACCTTTTGGAGGGGCTAGATAACCATCACTGGTTTGAGCCCATTTTAAAATTATGGGTACCTCTTGATGTCTCTGGCGGTAAAAAAAGGGCATTAGGGTTAGATGTCGCTCGAGAGAAAAGTGTTGGCTGATAAGAGCCGTTGCGACACCCTGTTGTTCTAGTAATTTTAGAGATTGGCCTTGCATGGGAACACTTGGGTCAAGGGCCGCCGTTACCACTCTGGAGATACCGGCCTCTAGAATGGCCAAGGTACAGGGAGGGGTCCTGCCATAATGGTTACATGGTTCTAGGGTAACATAGAGAGTTGTGCCCTCGCAGAGGCCCCCCCTGCTTTGCGCCTGGCGGATAGCCATCACCTCGGCATGGGGCCCTCCTGCTTTTTGCGTGAAGCCCTGACCTATAATCTTGCCTTCCGGGCTTACCAAAATAGCACCAACGGGAGGATTTGGATCACTTCCCCCCACAGCTAAAGCTGCCTGCAAAAATGCCTTATGGAGGAAATGGCTATCTTGTTCCCCCATCCTAGGGGTTCGAAGAGAAGGTCTCGCTGTGAACTTCTTCTACTGAGTAAACCAAATAATCTAGCTCTACTAAAATAATTACCTCTTCCCCGTAGCGGGCAATGCCTTTGACCAAAGTCTTCGTTTCATGGGATACCATTTCGGGATTCTGCTCAATGTTTTCCACACTTACCTGAATCACGCGGTTTACTTCATCCACAACCATACCTGCTAATTTACCATTGTTATTGACAACGATGATGCGGGTAAACTCGTTGTAATCTCGGCTTTCCATCCCAAATTTTTCCCGAAGTCCAATTATGGGGATAATATTGCCACGTAAGTTCATTACGCCTAAAACAAAGTTCGGCGAGCGGGGTAGCTTTTTAATGGTGCCCATGCGAATGACCTCCTGTACTTTCTCAATTTCCACCCCATATTGCTCGCGACCTACGGAAAAAACCACTAATTGAATTGTTTGGCTAGTATTTTCGTTCTTTTTGTCTTGTTCTGAACTCATTCTTACCAGTTACCCTCCTCTTCAGCTTTATCGGGTTTGCGCAAACTCAGCTTCCCTTCGATTTTTTCACCTTGGCTTAGCCGATAAAGTAATAGAACAAGACACACCACGTAATTAAATAAAATCCACAAAAAGCTCAAGGCATGGTAAAGTCCATAAACCATGAGCATTTTTCCCATGAACATGACGGTAAAACCAAAGAAAGCCGGGGTATCTTCGTAGATAAGTTTTTTTACAAAAGGAGATAGTTGAATATCATCAAAGTATTGCTCTCTTAAGAAAGGAAGACCCAAAAACCAAAGCCCCGGCAGGATAGCTGAATGGAAAAAATAACTTTCGTAATGAGCCCCATAGAGCCCACCCATATAGCTAAACAAAAATGCCAATACAGCGCCAATACCAATTCCAAGATAACTTGCGGAAGTATCTTCTTTGACTAGGTTTTGCCACTCCTTCCAAAGATATTTCTCTATGTGAAGCAGTTCTTCCCTCGGATATTCCCGACGACCATCACTAAATAAACGGCGATAGTAATGTATTAGCAATACAAGCGCCACAGAAAATAAGACAAAAATCGCCAGTACGAGTAGCTCCATTATCGGTATTGTCGGTCTTCTTGGAGCATGTTGTCGAGCTTTTTTCCCGGCCAATAGGCCGGGAAGCTTTAGGCTTCTTTTACTTCTATCTTGCGAACGTTTTCTCGGGCCTTCTCGGTCTTGGGCAGCACCACCGTTAAAACACCGTTTTTAAAAGTTGCATCGATTTTGCTAAAGTCGATTTCCTGTGGGAGGGCAATAACACGGCGAAAGCTACCATAGGCACTTTCCATTATATGGACTTTTTCTTTTTCTTCTTTCTTCTCGTATTTTTTTTCACCCTCAATTACTAAGGCGCTGTCCGTATGAGTGATGGTTATGTCTTTTTTCTCTAGACCTGGTAATTCAGCTGTAACCACTATTTCCTTTTCGGTCTCTTTAATGTTTACAGATGGTATGAATTGGCGGAAATATTTTTCGGTTTCAGTGAAAAAAGGCTTCATGCTCTGAATTCCTGCATCCCAGCGTGTCATGGCATCTCCGAAAAGGCGGTTCATATCTGCCTGCAGGCTGTTAATTCGATTAATTAGGTCATTCCAAAGCTGCTCGCGTCCTTCACGGGTAAATGGGCTTAATTCGAACATAGGTATCCTCCTATTGTTTGGTTTTTCCGGAAACCCGGCTCGTTATCGTCAATGCTAAGCTGCAATTATCCTCTGAAAAGCATTTTTTTCTAGACTAATTGCCTCATCTCCCCAAATGCCGCCATGGCCTTATGGACTCTCATGACTCTTTTGGCGACACCAATCTTGGCCATGGGTGCTGTGGCCGATATGCCCCGTCATAGCCCAGAAGAAGCCCTCGAGAGGGTTAAGTTCTCACTGAGAAAAATCGGGGCAACTTATCGGGAAAACGAAGAGACAGAAGGTTTTCATTACCGACTTGACTCCACTTTTTTCTCTCCTTTTGACTTTCAAATTTACATAGGAAGCTTTGCCCCACAAAAAACTATTATCAGGGTAGACTCTTCCCGGGGGATGGAAAAAGCTCTTTGTGATGTCATTGTGCAAGATGCGGAGTTAGCCAAATTCGACAAACGCTATGGCCGCAAATTTTGGTTTGTAGGAGATACTTTGACTCTCGCCTCGCCGTTTTTAGGCTATTTGTATACCCAAATTGACAGCCCGTTTGCCAGCCGAAATTTTTACTGGAAAAGCCTTCTTTTTCTAGGGGGGGATCTCCTGCTATTGTGGATTGGAGGAAAGACCTTCTTTACCCATGGCTTTGATCCCCTAAGAAGAGGAAAAGTGGCGACAGCCATCCTCCTTGGAGGATACCGCCTCGCCTTCTTGCCAGGCTTTCACCTCCGTTTCGTAGCCCAAGACAGACTGGTGAGCCTAAACTATGCCTTTCGCTATTAACTTGACAAAGACGAAAGAATTTAAATGATTAAGCCAAGCTCTGACCTCACGATTTATCCCAGGTGAGGCTTGTGCTAGAGCCCCTGGTCCTAGATGGGCTTGTGCGGCGACTTTAGCTTCTGCCAACAAGCAGCCATTACTAGGAGGCGAAAGTAGTCTCAAACTAAATCTAACGCTTTAGGGCCTTCTGCAGAAGTCGAAACCCCTCTTCTCATTTTGAACCCACTAAGTCACGCCGCTCAAAATTCCACAGAGAAGACAAGGTTCCCTCTTTCCCCTAAACCACAACTATGCCAAGATTATCGCAGCAGTTCTAAATCCCAACAATAAATTTATAACTATTCGCGTTGAAGAGCATGCTGACTCGACAAGCGCGATAGCAGGGCTCTTACTGCTGACCTCTACCTTCGGCGCAAAGCTTTTGCTACTAAACCATTTTTCGTAAAGGGCGGCGCCTTAAATAGCGGCAGGGGGATTTTCTTATATCTCGTCAACTTTGCCCTTTGGGTCAAGAAGGCTTCCAACTGTGGCTATGCCCAAAAACTCTGGTTCCGCCTTTTTTCGCGCTAGAAATTAGTTGGCGAATTTGGGCCACGGAAAAACAAAGATGGCCCCAAAACCCGCTTAGGCAAGCTCACCCAACAAATGCCGAGAAAAACACCATGCTGGTCTTTTAGCGATGCTGGCTCGTTACCTATAGATAGGGGGCGACAACCAAAGGGGCAAACATCTGGCCAGCACATATACCTTTTAGCACTTCAGATACCGCGCCCGGGCAGGCACGCTTTACCTTAATTGGTGGTGTTGGCTTAGATGGATGGGAGACGAGCAAAAAATCGCAAGCCACAGTTTGGTGACCCAAGTAGGTATCCTAGGGCTTATCGTGCTCTCGCTCGGTGGTAAAAACCTAATTTGTAATTACCGCACACATAACGGTAAAAATGAAAGATCACCCTAGAGCCATCCCCTAATAAAGACATCATAAATATCAAGAGCGATTACATAAACCCCCAGGGCAATGAAAAAGGCAAAGCCCAGACGGTAACTTAAAGCGATGGCTTTTGCCGGAAGAGGTTTATATAGGGCCTCTATGAGATAAAAGACAATGTGACCCCCGTCTAGTACAGGTAGGGGCAAAAGGTTCATTATCCCTAAGATAATAGTGATTTGCGCAAGCAAAAACCAGTAGGTTTCCCAACCATGGGAGACCGATTTTGCAGCGACGGCCATTATCTTCACTGGTCCTGAAATACTCTTGTTAAACGAGAGCTTCCCCTGCAAGATGCGGTAGAGACCCACCACCGTACCATGGATTACGGTAACAAGTTCATTTATACTTCTCTCCACCAGAGAGAAAAAGTCTTGACCCAGCTGAGCCTTCTCAGCATCTACCCCTTCCGCCAAGGTAAGTCCTAGCATCTTACGAACTCCGAGGGAAACCTGGGCTTCTACCTCGACAGCCCCCAGCCGAAGCCTTGCTCTTTTCCCTTGAAATGGCATAAGGGCCTTTTTTAGGGCATCCCATTGGTCAAAACTTTCATCTCCCAACTGGATCCGTGAGTAAAGCTCCTTTTGGTTCGCTAAAATTTCTCGGTCGGCCAGGGGCATTTGGGTTTGTACATCCACCATTTGCCGCAAAAGAAGATTCTCAACTCTCTGGAGGGGGATTTCCACAACCAATTCCTTTTCCTGGGCAGGGAAAAAGAAATCATTTCCCTTGCGCAAAAGGAAGAGCTTTACTTTCTCGTGAGCTTTTTCATTTAGATAGGTCACGAGGGATTTAACTGTGCTTACCTTTTGCTCATCTACCTGAATAATTTTGTCACCTTGCAATAAAATAACCCCATTTGGGTATTGGCGGTTTTGAGTGACCTGCAGATACGCCCTTCCCATGGGGCGCATTCCCCCAATGGCGCGGATACCCCCTTCTTCTTTTTGGGGCACCACAACTTCAAGATCCATAATCTTGCCATCCCTTTCAATGGTGAAAATAAAGCGAGGGGACTCTGCCAGGGCTATAGCATAACCTACCCGATCAAAAGAAGGGGTTTCTTTTCCATTGACAGCGAGGATTCTATCTTTACTTTTAAGACCAAGTTTAGCTGCCATGGAATCTGGCTTTTCGACTTCAATAATATTTGTCATGGGCTGCCAGCCCAAAAGCATCACAAAGAAAAGAACCAAAAACCCTAGCAAAATTGAAAATAGAGGACCACCGAAGGCAACAAGAATTCTACGCCAAGGTCCTGCCGCAAAAAAGTCACCAGGTTTGGGATTAGGATGTTCCTTTGTTGGATCATCCCCATAAAATTCTACGTAACCCCCTAAAGGAATAGCCGTTATTTGGTAAATGGTATCGCCTACCTTTCGGTACCAAATCCCCTTTCCATAACCAATAGAAAATATCTTTGGTTTTATCTTCATGAGCTTGCCCATGAGAAAATGGCCTAACTCGTGAAAAAAGATACAGATGCCTAAGAGAAATATAGCTGCGATAATCTCCATACTCCCCGCCTATGGATTTTCACTTTGTTGGCAAGTTGAAGCATCTATCCAGCTAAGGATGGGATTTCTAGCCGCCTTTGCTTCATCGACTTCTTTAACAAAGGTATATTGGGGATGGCTAACCTGGCCTTCTTCTTTAAGAAAATCCTCGATAGCTTCACTAAAGGCATCTAGCTCTTCCTTGGTTTCGGTTTCGGTAGGTTCTATCATAATGGCACCTGAGACATTCAAGGGAAAGTACACCGTTGGGGCATAAAATCCAGCATCTAGTAGGGCTTTAGCTAGCTGCATGGTAGTGGTATTTTTTTCTCGTAATTTTTTATCATCAAAGACCACCTCATGCATGGTTGGTTTGGGAGAGGCAAGCTGAAAAAGGTTGGTAAGGCGTTTTCGTAGGTAGTTTGCATTGAGTACAGCGTGCTCCGCTACCTCATGGATTCTGTTGCCGTAACTTTTCATATATGCCCATGCCCTCAGGATGTTCGCAAAATGGCCATAATAGGCTTTGATACGTCCAATGGTATTTGGGGGCTCATAATAGTAATAACGACGATGTCCCTTTTCTTCCTGGCACCCAATTTGAGGAGCTGGAAGATAAGACAAAAGCCTTTCGCTTACCGCCAAAGCTCCCTGCCCTGGTCCCCCTCCACCATGGGGGGTAGAAAAACTCTTGTGTAAATTCAATTGCACCAGATCAGCCCCCATGGCTCCCATAGAAACCTTTCCCATGAGGGCATTAAAATTGGCACCATCTATGTAAAGTAGAGCCCCACTTTTTTCCAGGAGTGCTTTAATTTCCAGGATTTGCTCCTCAAATATCCCTAGGGTGTTCGGGTTCGTAAGCATAAAGGCTGCCACATGGGGTCCCACAAGCCGGCCCAGCTCCTCCATATCGGTAAGCCCATCTTTACGAGAGCCTACTTTTACTACCTCAAACCCAGCCATAGCCGCCGAGGCGGGATTTGTTCCATGAGCAGAGTCAGGGATTAAAATTACAGATCGCTTTTCTTTTTTGTCTGCAAAGTACTTTGCTATCATGAGCACCCCAGAGAGCTCTCCATGGGCTCCCGCTGCTGGGAAAAGGGTAACCTTGGGCATGTCAAGAAGCCGTGCAAGCATCTCCTCGGTCTCATAAATTAGGGCCAGAGCTCCTTGGCTTAGTTCTTCAGGTAAATTGGGAGAGAGTTTGGCAAAAATTTCGTTTTGGGCAAGTTGATCTCCCAGTACGGGGTTGTATTTCATGGTACATGAGCCAAGGGGATAGAGCCCATCTTCCCATGAATAATTTTGTTGCGCCAATCGGTAGTAATGGCGCATAAGTTCTACCTCACTTAATTTGGGAAAGTTTTTCTCTCTCACAGAACTAGAACCCGTGTACTCGCATAGCAGTTTTTCTCTTCTCAAAACTTTTAGTGAGCGTTGTGCCATCCCCTAGCCAGGATGCAATCCTACCGTATGCGGCAAAGGATTTTTTGGCGCAAGTGCAATTTGCTTTACGCTTTACCCCCTGCTTCTTCTTTGCCATTTATCCTTTAGATAGAATTAGCTGGGAAAGGTTCTGCGTTTCCATGGTCTTATGGTTCAAAGTAGTGGCTCTCTTTTTACTTGTATTGCTAAGAGCTATTGAGGGTCAGGCGAGTTTAACACAAGCAAATCCGCGCAAGGTTAGCAATATCTTGGTAAAACTCCCACAAAAGCCAGCGACGAAAGAACTTTGGGTTGAGACCAAGTGGTTTCGAGTAGAGATAGCAAGCGAGGGTGGCCATATCCGATCTTTTTTTCATCGGGATCTCGACTACGCGTTACGAGACAACATTGCCCTAACCGATCCCGAAAGCTGGCCCATGCAAGTTTATTTCTGGCCCAACGCCTCGAGAGAAGAGCTACAAAAAGCTAGCTATGAGTTGAGCAAACGGGAGACTCCTGACGAAATTATTGTTCAGGCAACTCTCCCCGTAATATTAGTCTTAGAAGGAGGCAAACCAAAAGTTGAGGCACTTTTTGAAAAAACCTACGCTTTTCGCAAGAACCAACATTTTTGGCGGTTTACCTTTTCTTTAGCTACGCGAGATATCCGCGAAAATGTTAGAATTTCACCTGTGGTCTTCTACCCCATAAGTGTAGTAGGGCCAGCACCTGATGAAAAATCTCCTCGGTCGGCCCAAACCCGCTATGCTTTTGTACATGAAGACGGAGATTTTCATATTATATACCTTGGTCAAGGCAACTCCTTTCTTGGATGTTCTCCTTCCTCGCAGGGCAACCAAAAATTTGAGGGCAAGGTGGACTTCTTTGGTCTCTCCTCGCGCTTTATGATGGTAGGCGTGCAACCTACTCTGACCTCATCCACCCTCCATTACTTCAGCCAAAATCTCGAAAATCCCCAGCTGCATTTGGAGATCCCATATCTCGATATTACACCAGGAAAAAAGGCTGAACAGTCCTTTATTTTCTATACAGGACCCAAGGTGGGCGACTACCTTTCACCCAAGAGTGCGCACAACCAAACCCTTCCCTATCGGCAACAGCTGCACAAAGATCTCTACAAAGGCTTTGATTTTGGAATAACGGCGCCCATCCGCGACCTTATTGTCCTGGTATTAGACTTCTTTTACCGTCTGATCCCCAACTATGGAGTCGGGATAATCCTCTTTGCTCTTTTATTTAAAGTGCTCTTTTATCGGCTCAATCAAAAACAAGCTGAGTCCATGAAAAAAATGTCGGATCTGCAGCCCAAGATTCAGGAAATTAATGAAAAATACCGTGACAACCCACAAGAAAAAAACCGCCGGCTAATGTTGCTTTATCAAGAGCATAAAATAAACCCTATGGGGGGATGTCTTCCTATTTTAATTCAAATCCCCATCTTTATAGCCCTCTATAGTGCTTTTTCTGATTCCTACGAGTTATGGAAATCCCCTTTCATTCGGGGCTGGGTAGATGACCTCTCGGAACCTGACATTGTTTATGTCATACCAATCTTTGGCGGTTTCTCCCTCCATCTTTTGCCAATTCTCATGACACTTACCCAATTTTTACAGACTAAGTTAACTATGTTTACGGGCGATGAGAACCAGAGAAGGCTTATGCTGCTTATGCCGTTTCTGATGCTTGTCTTTTTCTGGTCTATGCCATCAGGGGTTGTTTTATACTGGACCGTACAGAATATCCTATCTATACTACAACAGCTATGGACAAACTTCAGAACGAGTAAGGCAACATGAAAGCCATTAAGGAGATATGCTATGATTATTCTAAAAACCTATGCGCGCAACGAGAAAGAGGCTACAGAACTTTCCTGCCGCTATTTGGGAGCCACCCCAGAGCAAATTGAAATTGTGGTGCACCGAAAGGGCTCCAGTGGTTTTTTGGGTTTTGGCCCCAAAAAACCCGGTATCTACCATATTCTCGCGAAACCCAAGTTAACCCCATTACCTGTGATTGCCAAAGGGGTCATTTCTACGATTGTCCATGATATGGGTTACCGCGTAAAATTTTTGAAAATGGAGCGCCTTGAGGATGGTAAATTTTATGTGGAACTTTCTTCCCAACACGCAGGGGCCATTATTGGAAAGTCGGGAAAGACATTAGAGGCCTTGCAATTTTTAGTTAATCTCATTGTCGAAAAAATCATCCAAGAACCACCTAAGATCTTGCTCGACATCGAAAACTATCGGGCACGGCGAGCCAATCACTTACGTGAATTAGCCCGGCGCACGGCGGAGTATGTGATACGCACTGGGCGCAGCCGCCTTTTAGATCCCTTAAACCCTTACGAGAGGCGGATTATCCATCTAACTTTGCAAGACGACACAAGGGTCATGACTATATCGGAAGGGGATGGTGTCTACAAACGCATTCGCATATGCCGAAGGGAAGAGGGGGTAAGTCAAGAAGATACGCAGAAACCGGCGGCAGATAGCCTAGCAGAAAGTGATGATCTCACCGAAAACTTTGATGCCGACAGTGACGAAGAGGGAGAATTCCAGGGCTTTACAGAAGAAAGCCAAGAAGATAAGGATGAAATAAACCCCCAGTAATCCCATGGCCGAGCCCATCTGTGCGCTCGCCACACCCCCTGGACGCTCTGCCATTGGTATCATACGCTGTTCCGGAGATAATCTATTTCCTATCATTGAAGATATCTTTCAAACAACTAAGGGTAAAGTGTCCCTTGCACACAACCACCGATATGCCTTACATGGGCATATCTGCGAAAACAATCAGATAGTAGACGAGGTAATCCTCATTCCCTTTCGTTCCCCACATAGTTACACGGGTGAGGATGTTGTGGAAATCCATGCCCATGGAAACCCTATTATTTTGCAAAAAATCATAAAAATTCTGCTTACTCGTGGCATTAGAGCTGCCCAAGCGGGTGAATTTACCCGTAGGGCTTACTTAGCAGGTAAAATTGACCTAACTCAAGCAGAGGCTGTGCGTGCCATAATCGAAGCACGAGCAGAAAGAGAGCTGCAGTTGGCGTTAAATTTAAAACAGGGTAGCTTTCGCCAAGAAATTTTGCAATTACGCAGCGATCTTTTAAATCTATTAGCTGATTTAAATGCCGAACTTGACTTTATTGAGGAAGACATCACCTTTTCCTCTAGAGAAGAGAAAATAGAGCGTATCCAAAAGCTTACGTATTCCACTCTTTCACTCTTAAAGGCAGGTAGCCAAAGCGAACGCTACCGCAAGGGTTTTGAAGTAGCTATTATTGGGGCTCCTAATGCCGGCAAATCCTCTCTCCTAAACCGACTTTGCGGCGAAGAACGAGCTCTTGTATCTGAAATCCCCGGCACCACACGGGATTATCTCGAAAGTGAAATCACTATAGACGGTATAAGCTTTACCTTTCTCGATACGGCAGGTATTCGCTCCCATACCAATGACATTTTAGAAAAAGCTGGAATGGAGAGAAGCTTTAAGAAAGCAAAGTCAGCCGACATCGTGATCTTGCTCTTGGATGGCTCCCTTCCCCCCCAGGAAGCATTGCCTCAAGAGCTAATAGTCTTCTTAAAAAGCCCCGAATGTAAAGCTCGGGTGTTATCTGTAATTAACAAAAAAGACATATTGCACCACGAAATGCAAAAATCTCTCGAATTACCCGGCACAACGCTATGGCTTTCGGCAAAAACAGGGGAGGGAATACAAGAGCTCATGGATGAATTAAGAAAGGCAGCTCTTGAGCTCCTACCTCATGGAGATGCCCTTTTACTAGCTGCCTGGCAGCTTGAACTTCTAGAAAAACTAAAAGCGCATCTAGACAACGCTTTAGAAATGATCAAGGCAAACTCGCCAGCTGAGCTTACTTGTGCAGAAATCCAAGAAGCGGCTGAGCGCTTGGCAGAAATCACCGGAGAAATCGCCCGTGAGGATATTTTAGGTCGTATTTTTTCTCGTTTTTGCATTGGGAAATAAACTAACGAAGATGATGCAGAGGTTTGCCCTTTGCAAAAAAGCGCTCAATCCTCTTTAACACTTGGGGATCCTCCTCGAGCGTAGGCGCATGGTGAGGTTTTTTCCGCGCATCAATTATAAGTGGACCATGGCAACTGAAATGTTTATGCTTAATATATCCCCCTACCCCCCAAATGTCATGAGAAGGGTTAGAACGCGTAAAGGTGACCCAAAGGAAATTATCGAGGTTTCTAGCCGTAAAGCAAGGGTCGTCGCATAGGACAATTAGACCAAACCCCTCCATAGATTTCTGATTTTGTAAGGCTTTGTCTAAAAGCCTAAGTTCTTTTTCTGCCTCTGGGTAGCTACCAAAGGGCCGAGCCCCCAGGCAGAGAACACCGGGCAAAGCCAGGTGCAGGCCCGAAAAAATAGCGGGAAGTCTTACTTTTTGAGGAACAGAGCTTTTTAGCTCTCGGCGGCGACTACCTGCTGCAGCTAAAATAAGCTTTGAGCCTAGGTGGAGCCCCTCTCCCGAATAGTCTAGGGTATCTATAGTGGTGCGGGTAATGAAATGTAGATCTCGTTGCCAATCTATGCGGGACAATAGCTCGAATAAGTATGTTTGTGTATCATAAACACTTACCATGGGCACATCTTCTTTGGGCATAATCATAAGATATTTTGCCAGAGACATTTGGTTAAATCCAAGGATGGCCATGGCCTGGGTCAAGATTTCTTGGGGGGACCTTTCTTTTTGATAAGGTGTGTAGCGCTCCGAACCAAGAGCCAATAGCAGGGGATGCACCCCTGAGCGGTCCACAGCATGTACCGCATGCACACCTGGTAAGACCACGCTAACCATAGGAGAGGTAATTTCGTGGATCAACTCTCCTAAAACTGTATCCTCTTGTGGGGGACGCCCCACCGAGGTAAAAGGCCAAATAGCCCCTTTGCGTGCCAAAACTTTTTTTACTTTCATGACAGGGAAATCGTGCATGAGCGAATAGTAGCCCAAGTGATCCCCAAAAGGACCCTCTGGCTTTGTCTCATGACCCACATCGCCTAAAATAACAAAATCAGCATCGGCAGAGACAAGTTGACCCATTTCATAAAAATAACGAAAATTCCTTCCCGCCAGCACACCGGCAAACATAAGTTCACTTAAGCCTTCCGGCAAAGGCATGACAGCTGCCAGCATGTGGGCGGGATGGCCACCCACGAAAATAGAAACTTTAAGTCTTTCCCCCCTCATTAGGGCGTGGGTGTGGTGGATACCAATACCTCGGTGCAACTGGTAATGCAAGCCAACCTCTTCTTGAGGAAGGTAAGCATTGCCCGCCAGCTGTACGCGGTACATTCCCAAGTTAGAATGAAAAATCCCCGGCCGCGCTGGATCCTCGCTGTATACCTG
This sequence comes from Leptospiraceae bacterium, assembly GCA_025055765.1. GTDB lineage: Bacteria > Spirochaetota > Leptospiria > Turneriellales > Turneriellaceae > JANWWS01. Next base: position 102,324 of record JANWWS010000004.1, read on the forward strand.
CGGTAATGTAATGAAGGGACCACCATCTTGGGGCCAACTCTGGATTTGTGGCAAATCGCTAAGTTTGACCTCCACAAAAAAACCCTTGCGCCATTGCGGCAAGGGCCATATATGCATGGCCCCACGTAGCAAATGATAAAGCCTTTGGGGACTTAGCAAAAAGCTTTGAGGTGAAATACGCCCTGCTATTATAGCCTGTACATCTTCTAAATAAGGTTCTAGCAAAAGTAGCGCTCTTCTTTTAGTGCCAAAGAGGTTAACTACAACGGGATAGCGACTTTTCTTCACATTTTTAAATAAAATAGCGGGCCCCTCCAACTTAAAGACTAGACGCTGCAAGGCAGCCAGCTCTAGGTAGGGGTCTATCTCCTCTTCAATGACAACGAGTTCTTTTTTTTCTTGTAAGAGAGCAAGAGCGCTCTCAAGAGGGGAATTGTTCATGAAGTAAGCTCAATTACCGTGATCTCTGTAGGGCAATTAATGCGCAGGGGAAACCAGTGGCCCAGCCCGCGATTAACATAGAGTTGCCGGCCATTTTCTTCGTAGTGGCCAATGTAGTAGCGGTACCAGTTACTTGCCAGGGCGAGTGGGCTTTCTCGATTCTGTGAAAACATAAATTGGCCGCCATGGGTATGGCCAGATAAGACAAGATCCACATCTTCGTTTTTTAACACTTCAAAGTCAGAGGGGTGATGGTTTAAAAGTATGGTCGGATAACCCTCCTTTACGCTCTTTTTTGCCTGAGCAAAGAACTTTTGCATGTATTTTATGCGCCGATGGTGGGATGCGCGAGGAACAGGCGGAAAGTCAAGACCCATGAGATTTATGGTTTGCCTGCCTCGGCCAAGCCAAAGAGTTTCGTTACGCAGCATACGAAGACCGGCCCCAGTAAGTTGTGTGGCTACCTCTTCACCATCCATAATGAAATCATGATTGCCCAAGACTCCATACATCCCCATGGGAAATGCTTCTTTAAGGCTTGCAAAAAAACGCGCTGCTACTGGTAGAAAATAATTGTTGTTATCGATAATATCCCCTGTCACCAAAAGGAGGTCCCCCTTGACCCCCTTGATGATTTGCGCAGCAGCCTTAAGGTAGTTTTCATGTATAAGATTTCCGATGTGGATATCACTAATCTGAACGAGCCTTAATCCCTCAAAGTTAGAGGGCAGATTTGCTATGCGTATCTGGATTTTTTCAACTAGAATATCTCTAGAGCCTAAGAACATTCCCCCCAACGAAAAAAGAGACACCCCAAGGGGGAAAGTGTCCAAAGTGGTCAGCATAGCAGAGGTACTTTTGGCAAGAAAATCTCGACGACTCAGTGCTGTTTTGCTTTGGGTTTTTATTTTTGACTTTATTCTACTTGGCCATATCAAAAAGAGGTGTATTATTAATAGAAGCATGAAATAGAAAGGGAAGAAAAAAATATGTGGGTAGTTCATGGCAGCTTGCAGATGATAAAAGGCTCCCCACACTCCCTCAGCGGGAATCGTAAAGAGAGAGCGCCCCATGAAGAGTGCTAGCAGGAGGTAGGCAATGGCGGGGATAGCTAGACTCCAGTAGAAAATCCGAAAAAGCGCAAACCAAGAGCGATCCCCCCATCTCTTTTTATGCCTTCGAAACAAAAACAAATGAAAGAAAAGTAAAACTGCCGCGGCAATACCCACGACCACTCGGAACATATTATTATTTTACAAAAAGTAACCCATAAAAGCAATTTTTCTAAAAATCGCCACCTACAAATGGTCACCAAGTCTATTTAAAAAATCCGGTTTATAAAGACCGAGAATCATTTGGTTTTTCCTATTATGGACTTTATTCGCCTTGGATCTCTTTTTAAAAGAGAGGACCTGTAAGTCTTGAAGGAGAGAGCCCATCGCTTTTTGCAGATGTTTAGGAAACGCAGACAAAAGGCATTGTATTCTCATCAGCCAACTTTGTCTTTTAAAAGTAGCGGAAAGACTGGCAAGTCCAGGAAGTCACGAGAGATCTCTTCTGAGCTACCCCATTACTTTCGAAGGTAATCCTAAGCGCCTAAAAGCAAAGAGGGGACCTTTGGCCGAGCTTGTGCCTTTCTCAAGGCTCTTTACAAAAATCATACCTGCACCTCTATCAAAAAAAGACCTCTCACATCGATCTTCCTAGATGAGACCAATTTTGGCGTTACTACAGCGTAGAACTAGCTTCCCCTAAGAGATCATGCTAGCAAAAATTTATCACCTTCCAGCCACGAAACTAGGCTCTCTGATCTCTAAGGCTTAAGGTTTTCTTTTAGGAAGCCTTGCTATAGGCTATGGTTTTTACCAAGACCTATATCCCGCTACGATCCTATTATACCCCCTAGGAATACCCAGAAGCCGATCTCCTAGAAGGGAGCGATATTTTTGAAGAACATGCCCCTCGTGCCCAAGACCACCTCAAAAGACAGGCATCTACTTTATGTAGAAGTCCCTAGAAAAGCAAGTTAGGAACATTATATTGAAGAAAAAGGCATACTTACGCTCAAGGTAAAAGAGTTCCTTTTCCAGATTTTAGAGGGAAAAATCTTTACTCCCCAATGCCCGCTCACTTAAAGCGTACGATCGCCCCTCTTGCATAGCCATTATGGAATTCTTGAGGGGTGAGCCAACGACCACCTTCTACCTGTAGCCTTTTTATAAAAAAAATCCCATCTTTTAGGCAGATCCCCGGCCTGGGCTTAAGCACAAAAACTCCAGCTTCCGGTTGCGGCTCGGGTTTTTGGTGGGCCAATGCCTCAAAGTCTGCTTCTATCCTAACTCTCTTTTGCTTCAAAAAGACATATAATCCCCCCCGCAACGAGTACGCACGTGCTTTATTACGTACCACAGCAAGTGACTCACTAAAATTAAGCCGCAGATCCTCCGGATTGATCTTATTGCAAAAACTAACCTCTTTCTCATCTTGCCTTTGCCTCAGAGCCTCACCCTTAAGATAGCGCAACAAGAGTTCAGCCCCCCCCTCTAAAAGCCTCTTTTCTAGGCGCATAGTCAGGGAACGGGCATCATCTTCTGGGTAAATTGGTTCAACAAGTTGTCCTAGAATATCCCCCGCATCCAAGGCTTCTGTAATTAGCTGTAAAGTCCAACCTGTTTCGCGAAAATCATGCAAAAGTGCCGTTTCGATAGGCGAAGCTCCTCTCAGCTTAGGCAGTAAACTAGCATGAAAGTTCACTGTCTTTAAGGGGGGCAAATCAAAAATAAGGCGCGGTATGATTTTCCCATAGGCTAGTACAACATGCGCAACCACTTTTTGTCGGATAGCCTCCTCATTAATAATTTCGCTTTCTAAAGCTAATTTTACCGGCTCAAATATTCTTATGCCGTAATTTTGTGCAACAAGCTTTACTGGTGAAGGTAAAATTTGGCGGCTTCTTTTCGAGCGGGGTTTGTCTTTTTGGGTAACGACAAATTTTACATCAAATCGATCATCTTGGCAAAGTCTTTCTAGAAATTTAGCTGAAAGGGACGGTGTCCCCCAATAGGCAATCGCAAAACGAAGCATGCTTGACAAACTGCTTAAAAAAGTGACCCTTGTGGTAGATGAATGAAACTGTAAAGCGAATCATCAGTGGTGTGATTATCGCTGCCTATTTTATCTTTGCTTTTAATTATGATGGCCTTTACCGTTTGCCCTTGTTTCTCTTTGTTTTTGTAGCTGTGGGAATTGGACTCAGTGAATTTTACAATCTCACAACTCATTCATATACCCATCGACCTCACCGCAAGACGGGACTTGTTGTTGGTCTTTCTATGGTGGTGGGAGTTTATTTGCACTATTTACCTCAGAAATATCCATCTATCCTGCAAAGTATCCCCTTTTTAAAAAACATACATCTGGGTTTTCATCTCATAACAGCCTTATTCTTTTTTACCATGGTTTATCTGTATTTTCGCCAGCTAACCGGAAATCGCAATGAGGGAGCACTTTACAGTACAGCCACCACCTTTTTAGGTCTCATCTATGTCCCCTTGACAGCTGTCCACATCTTCCTCCTAGACGCTATGCCTTGGGGTAATTTTTACATCTGGTTGTTAGCTTTCATGACGGTTATGAGTGATACAATGCAATATACCTTTGGCAAGCTCTTTGGAAAAACTAAGGTGGGTATTGTAGCAAGCCCCAACAAGACATGGGAGGGCTACTGGGGTGGGCTACTCGGGCAAGTAGTGCTAAGTCAAATCTTTTATTTTGTTGCCCGCAAATTTTTCTCGGTACCCGAGTTTGCTTTTTGGGAGATTTTGCTCTTGTCCATTATAATTTTTGTCATATCTGTCATCGGAGATTTATCGGAATCCATGTTAAAGAGAGATGCCCAGGTTAAAGATAGCGGCAATGTGATCCCTGGTCATGGAGGAATCTTGGATTTAGTAGATGCCCTTCTTTTGACTATCCCAGCCTCGTACTATTTTTTAGTTTTTCGCCAATACCTACAAAATCTGTAGCATGGCAAAAAAAATCATTATTTTAGGTGCCACGGGTTCCGTGGGGGAATGTGCTTTAAAAATAATTTCCCAGTTTCCTGATAGATTCCACCTTGTAGCTTTTTCCTACCATAAAAACCATGAAAAAGCCCAGAAGATCGCTCGTGAATTTAACGTTAAATATGTGGCATGTACAGGCGATCAAGCTCCCAAGATTTTGGGAGATGCGATCCATTGTCTACCCCAGATGGAAGGTCTTCTAGAAGAGGAATACGATCTCTTACTTAATGCCGTAGTAGGAGCCGCAGGAGTGCGAGCCACCTACAAGGCCCTCGAACAAAAAAAAACAATTCTTCTTGCGAACAAGGAGAGTCTTGTCGTTGGTGGGGAGCTTTTTTTAAGTAAGGGGTTTTCGCTACAAGATCTTATTTTGCCAGTTGACTCAGAGCATAGCAGTTTATTTCGCCTGCTAAAAAAAAATAATTCGTTCCGCAGCCTTACCATAACCGCCTCTGGAGGACCATTTCGCCACTCATCTGAGGAAGAGATAAAGAACGCCTCTCTTCAAGCGGTTTTACGCCATCCCACCTGGGAAATGGGAGCGAAAATTACTGTGGATTCTGCCGGTATGATCAATAAGGCCCTTGAAATTATGGAGGCCCATTACCTCTTTTCTGTACCATACAAGTCTCTCTCCGCTGTTGTTCATCCCCAGAGTTATGTACATGCTATTGTGGAACTCCATGACGGTACGTATATCTTTCATGCCAGTGAGCCGGATATGCTCTATCCGGTAAGCTATGCCTTATTTTATCCTGAAGAACCGCCCTTTCTAAGACCAAGGAGAAACATTGCAGAACTCGGAACTCTCGAGTTTTTGCCCGTAGATAAACGGCGCTACCCCGGTTTTTACCTCGGCCTCGAAGCGGCCCAAAAGGGGGGCTATTACCCTGCTCTTTTCAACGCGGCCAATGAGGAAGCTGTCTCTCTTTTTTTGGATGGGAAAATACGCTTTTACGAAATCCCCCACTATGTTGAAAAAACTCTCGAAGAAGCGCCCTTGAGATACGACGGCATGGACGTTGAAACTCTCTTTGAAATAGACAGCTGGGCAAGGCATAAGGTCCGCGAGCTCTTAAAGCGCTGATATGGAATTCCCTCAAGAAGTATTACGGTCGCGGCTTCAAGAAACCACTCATGTCGTGCTTAAGTTAGGAACAGGAGTCTTAACTCCCCAAATTGAGCAAAAAAATCAAAATTACTTTATTCTGCTAGCTCAAGAAATTAAGAAAATCCATGCTATGGGGAAAAAAGTCTTACTCGTAAGCTCGGGAGCGGTCGGCTTTGGCCGTCAAAGCTTTAAGAAAAAAATGGAGCTCAAAGACCCTTTAAACCTTGTCCAAAGACAAGCCCTTGCTTCTGTGGGACAGGTAGCCCTTATGGAGACCTATCGCACTATCTTTGCTTATGAAAACCTCACGGTTGCACAAATTTTACTTAGTCGGGCTGATTTTGCCAGTAGAACCCACTACCGCAATATTAAAAATACCTTAGACCAGCTTTTAGAATGGGGATGTATTCCTATTATTAACGAAAACGATCCCGTGGCTATTTCTGAACTGCGCTTTGGGGATAACGACACCCTCTCTGCCCTTATCGCAGGTATGTATCCCCAAACCCTTCTCATCATACTTACCACAGTGCCTGGCTTTTACCGAAATGGCGAGCTCGTAACTTATTTGCCAGCTCTCACAAGTGAGGAATTACGGCATGCCAAAGGAGCCTCCCTGGGTGGGACCGGTGGGATGAAGACGAAACTTCTCGCCGCCGAGCGCATACTTGTAGCGGGCCAAGTGATGGTCATAGCTTCTGGGCAAAATCCAGCTATTATTTCTGACTTACTGGCAGCAAAACCATGCGGCAGCTGGTTTTTTAATCCACAAAATGTAAAAGAGCTATCCGACCGCAAAAGATACCTCATACATCAAAGGCATACTGAGGGAAAATTAGTGATTGACCTGGGTGCGCGCCAAGCACTTGAACAAAAAACAGCAAGTCTCTTGCTTGTGGGAATTCATGAGGTCTATGGTGATTTCTCTAAAAATGCTGTTGTGGATGTCTTCGCACAAAGCGAACTTGTCGCGCGCGGCTTTGTCTCTTTGTCCGCCAAGGAGCTGCGCCAGCTTCTGCCGCATAAAAAAGCAATGCGGGGATTAGAAGTGATCCATCGAGATAATATGGTGCTTCTGACATGAAGTGGGTTATTCCTCTCTTACTCTTATTTTCCTGTCAACACCTGGAGACAAAGTTAAAAGAAGAGACACTGGGTACAAAAAACGACCGACGTTTTGTGTGGCTTAGTGAGCCCTTTTCTTTATGCCCGCGTGAGTTTCGCGTAGAACTTCAGCGCCGAAGTGAATACTTACTTGTGGAAGCCCTAACCCCTGAGTGCGTTCTTTTAGCCCAATTTGAAATCTCTCATCGAGAGCTTTTCTGGAAAGAGCTTTTTTTGCTCTCGCGCGAGAGCACCCATCTATTGGGAAAAAGCCCTTTAAGCTCAAGTGATACAGGTTGGGGCAAGAAATTTTCCTTTCATGTGCAAGACCAGAGAGCAGAACTTTATTTAGCTTTTCCCACCCTTTCTCGCTATCTTAAAGACCTTTTTTAGGGAAGATTTCTCACACAGCGCACAAAGGGATTGCCTACGTTTATTTTCTTATCGCGGCTGCCCAAGATCCCCCCCCCAGAAAGGGCCATCTGATAATGGGCGAGAGAAAAAGACAAGAACCAGGCTTGGGGAAAATCTTGGGTTGGGAAAGGTGGATTTTCATTATGGGAGACATTGGTTGTCGATGACCAAAAACGCTCTGGGGAATTAGGAAAAAATTGGGGATTTAAAGCAAGATTATTATTAAAAAAACTTTTTTCATATAGCGTTAACAGCTCACGGATTGTAGGAAGACGCCAATCGCTTTTACTCGCAAAAGTCGAGGTTTCGCAGATATTTAAAGCCCCTGTAGTGGAGTTTGGCGATGTCCACTGTACAGGTGTGGCTGTACCCGTGCAATTTAGTGGATGTTGTCCATAGGCACATTTCTGCCACATAAGACCATGACGTGTATCACTTATGGTTCCGTCTCCATTATCTATGAGACTCCTTACCTGGCGATTAGGATTATCCCCACTGACACACAGAACTGCGGCCTTTTTGCTATCATCTAAGGGGGAAAGAGCCGTGAAATTTCCGTTGCGAAAATCGACAACAAAGATTTCAAAGGCAAGCTCTTCTGGTATACTTGGGGGCATAGCTGGTCTTCTCGCTACAGTTGATGTCCAGTAATAGCCTTCGTAAAATTTGCTTGGAAAATAGCGGCGAAATACCGCTGCGCTGTTACGGCTCTGGTTGTAGCGATCAAAAAGGATGGCCGCGCTTTTACCCGGTGCGGTGATATTGTCGGAATTAGTGCGATAACCATAGTCCACAAGAGTTAGTAGTTCATCAAGACGGGGCAGCCGCCAGTTCTTTAACCCTGCATATCCCGCCCCATTGTTGGCTTTATTGAGCACACCACAGGCAAAAATGGCCTGGCTAAAGAGAAAAAGTCCCGGTGTATCGGCACATCTGTCGATAGATACAGAAGGATTGTAGCGAGGGGGTCTCTTCGTCTCAGGATCTGGCATACTACAAGCGGCCCATGTTAAGTTCATAGTAGTGTCATTTACATATAAGGGTCGAATAAGGAGACTTCCCTCGGCTACTGTTTCCACCGTGAAACTTTGGGGATGCTCGTATGGTCCATCGAGAGTGCGCCGCTGCGGCGGCATACCAATATTATCTTCGTAGCGACCATTTTGACCCTCGGGATAGTCCTCATTGTTTTCCGCATAGGTTAGACTGCAATTGGGATCTTCCTTCCATTTGGTCTCTGAGGAGTCGTAATAAAAGCATTGGTATTGATTTGTTTTTACCAGAGGAAAAAATCCACTAAAACGAGCTACCTTGAAGCGGCGCAAAGGTTCTATATCAGAAACTGGGATATTTAACTTACTTACAAAGTCCCGGCTGGGCCGAAAGGCAATTTGGGCATCTTCTATAAGTTCTCTCCAGGGAGGAAAGATACGCACTCTTTGATCATCTAGCCAAAATAGCTCACTTTGCCATGCCTCTAGAGGTAAAAGATGTTCCCGGACCTCTGTATTTTCTAAAACCCGGCTTACTAAAAAAAACTCTACATGCCCCTGCGTTTTTTCCATCATAGGTTGGTCAAAAAGAAGCTCTATATAGGTAGTGGCTGGATTTACTTCTGAGGCCCCATCTGCCGGAAAACTTTCTATTACCTTTGGTGTAGGACCTGGTGGTTTTTTACGAACACTCCTGCAGTCTTCTTTCGATTTTTGCTCCACATTAAGACAATAGAGGGTAGCCTCATTTACCTCTGGCTGAAAGCGCTCAAAGCCTCCCTGGCAAGTCCACATTAGGCCAAGCAAAAGAAGAAACCCTAATTTTTTGCGCAAAAGCACCTTGAGCCTCACCCTAAAAAATCCATTTTAGCCTTAAAATTTAAATAATCCTGCATATCTTTTAAATCAATAGTAAATTGCTCGCGCAAGAGATCGATCCGCAAATTATACTCAATGTTGTCGTAATATTTATTGATGTCCGCTTTTTCCCGCACAGAAAAACGATTTGCCACAAAGATACAAATCTCTTTACCACAGGGATAAGTCTTGCTCACCTTTTTATTTTTATAGGCTGCTTCCAGGATTACCTGTTCTCTCAGAGTTCGCCTTCTGCGCTCTTGTTCATCTTGTGGATCTTGGTAAGCAAAAATTTTCAAAAAACGTCCTCTTCGCTCTTCGAACATGCCTTGGCGCGCCATGGCCTTGGCTTCTCCTTCGTCTTTAAAGGCATATTCGTAGCCTTCCACATAGTCTAAACCTGTGTAATAGTTTTGATGCCGGTGAAACTCATCATAAATTTCCTCTATACTAATATTCAACTTAAATGGCTCCTCAGGATAAATCCCTTTTTGGGCAAAGCCATACTTTACACGTAGGTATTTATCAGCTACATTTGCCATATCAAAGCGCACAAGCTCACTTTCGTAGGCACCGTAATTGCGTAACATTTCGTCATGGGCTACACAGGCTAAAAAAAGCCGCACTTTTTCACTAAGAGCTTCCGCCATAGGTTTTGCATCAAGCCCTATAAAGGTTTTGTATTCCGCTGTCGTTTGGGCCCGTTGCAGATCTCGCAGGGTAATAGCGCCACCTCGGTACGCACCTATAAGAACCTCTTCCTCTTTACCACCTAGCTCTCGAAATCGCAAAATCTCGCGCACGGCTTCTTGAGGATCAACTTGGACTCTGTAGTGACGAAAGACATCAGAGAAGGCAAAATCAGGCTTAATTTTTTTTCTCCAGTAGGCAAAGGCAGCTTTGCCCCGCCGGCTTTTCTTTTCCAAGGCAAGAAAGTCGTTAAAATAGGCGCTTTGCTCAAGACCATGTCTCATCGCCAAAAGATAGAGAGCCTCTTTGCGCCAAAGCTCTTCTTTAAAATGCTCAGGATCTACTTTACTTTGCCCTAAACTATGCTTTTCATCCTGAAATAGCTCCCATAAAAATAAAAGGGTGCCCTTCGAATATTGACCTGCCTTCGAAGAAATCACAATCTCTCGGCAGCCAAGAGAAAATAAGAGTAGTAGTAAGTAAAAGAGACGCATTTAACTGTTATCGCAGGCAGCAGAATTGCGGCACTTCCTTAAATCCATAACGCCTTTTTCAAAGATAATTGCCATCTCGGCAATGGCGCTATTGACAGCCCATGTCATAACCCTACGCCAAACATTCTTATCTGTGGTTGTCATCTTATTGTAGCCAGAGCGCAAAATAAGATGGTAGGTGAAAAACGCCTGTTCCGTGAGAAACTTATCAATGTTACCCACTGGCATATTGTACCGGTTCTGCCGTCCTCTCATCATAGCCAAGGCCCAATCAAAGTCCTCGACATTGTGCGGTGAATGGATATCGCCAATCACTCTTCGGCCATAATTTTCATCTGTCCAACCCTCATAATCCCCATGGTTATACCCCAAGGTCATCCAAATATGGGTGGGTTGGTTAAAGTCACCCGTCCAGTGCTGAACGGCACCAAGCCAAAGTATTTGATTAGGCGCGAGTGTGTAGTAGCGCCCCACAATGCGCGCAGGTTGCAAGCTGTCATTTCTTTCTGTCAATCCCTCGAGAAAAGCTTCATTGTAGTAAAAAGTGGAAGCATTGTCCCCAGGCTCCGCAATCACCCAATCCTCATCACCTGTAAGCCAGCTACCACCGCCTGGAAAAGTATTGGGTACTTGAAAAAGATCCCCCACCTTAGCTCCCTTATCCGGGCAGGGATTCAGGATAGCCATGTCGCTGTAGCAGTTGTAGTTGGATCCGTTACTTGTGGCAATTCTCTTATCTGTAGAAGGCGTGCCAACAGGTGTTGTGGAACCATTTTGGCGGTAATCCCACACAGGGTTGTTGTTCGGAACAATGCCATACTTTTCATTGCATTTAGGGTGAGTACAGCCTGGCAAATCAATGGTACCCCTCGCATTGTTGATAAGAACCGCTAAACCCCAGTCAAGACCCCAATCGGGATGGCCAAAACTAGCATTGTAGCCATAGCCATCGTAGTCGTTATAATTTTGGGTGCGGATTTCATTGCCATTGTCATTGGCTGTCAGAAGATTTAGAAAATGCTGCATCGAGGTATAGTTATTTTGAAAAATACGAAAGCCAAAGGTACCCTCAAGCCAATCAATAAAGAAGTGCCAGTCAAAATCAGTAAAATCATCCCAAAAGAAATCGTTCACAAAATCTGGAGCAATCCCACCTACCCGGGCAATGCCGTGTGCTCCGAAGTGTTTCCAATTCTCGTTGGGGCCACTACAGTTTTCTACATGACCATATTCTACTTGATCAAAGGAACCGTAGAGATCCTGGCAATAGCCTGTATAGCGCCCTTCTGCCTTGGCCTTGAGGTAATCGGCAGCCCAGCGCATCTGCACAGTACCCATGATCTCCATAAAGAGCATGGCATCCTCAGGCAGATTTTTATGGGTCTCATGGGTGTAGGCGTGAAGGAATTTAACTGAGAGGAGAAAAATAACCCATTTCTTGAAACCAGCCATATCTCACCTCATGGACTGCTGTCAATAAAAATAGCGCGGAAGGGACTTATGGCCAGCTCCCAACGTCGGCCACCCTTACCACGAGCATAGCCACTTAGAGAACCCTTAATTTCTGTAAGGTTACCTGTACCATCATACACAGGTTCGAAGCGAACAAAGATGGCATTTCCTTCCTGGCCAGGGTTTTCTTGTATACCAATTCCTCGTTCAACCCTGGCTGAGAAATCCAATTTGCCATACTCGGCTTCCCGTATTTGAAAGCGGCGAGGTTTTATCTTTTGCGCGTTTTGTCGCATTTTTTCCTCGTATTCCTTGCGCTCTTCTGGGCTCATCGCAAAAAGAGGCTTCTCCCGCCGCATTAGCAGGGCACTTTCATAACCCTCTGGATCGGAAAGGTCGGTCTCTACCTCGCGAAACACTGTCTTTACGCTTTGGTAGCGCGGCATAATAAGCATACCCGAACCCGGCTCGCGCAAGGTAAACAAAACCTCGTGGTGTAAGGAATCATAGGTATTGTGCGATTGTAGCTCCCCTTGAAGTTTAATTACGACATTGAGCTTGGTACGCGCTGCCTCATCGGTAAGTCCCAGCATAAGTTTTTGCTCACCATTTTTTTCAACAAGGGTAGCCATAAGACCAGCTAGCACCTTCGTTTGCCCATTTAACTTAAGCTCTATTGTCCCTAAATCTACAGCTAGGATCGGTGACAGGACGAGGAAAAGAATGTTTAGTGCAAATCGCATATGCCTACTCCGTGCGGATCACATTAAAATAGCCAGGATCATGGGCGCTACTTACGATTATGTATTGAGGCGCACCCCCTTGGATTAACCTAAGCTTACCATAAAACTGACCGCGTATAAACCCTCCTGGTTTCTCGTATTTTAATATCCTGAGAAAAGCCTCGGAACCAGCTTCTCCCTTTTCCGCCACATAAATGGCGGGTCGGTTGTTGTTATTGGCTGCCCCATTGTATCCTGGACCACCACCTCCCCCCGAGAAAGCCTCACGATTGTAAAAAGAAAGCACGACACCTTGGTTCTGATTTAAGTAACTCGTCATGGGCACTCCAGGTATGACCGGTCCTGTTTGCTCAGGGCCGGTAACTTGGATATTGTAAAAGCCAAAAACATTAGGTGTGGAGCCCCTGACCGCCACAAAATACCAGCCTTTGAGGAGATTACGAACTATGCGTGCATTACCCCCTCCACCACTGTTATCATCGCTTGCTAACTCGACCCGATTGTAGTTGTACAAGGTCATAAAAGTATCTGTGGAACCCGTCGTTTCAATGGTAAAACTTCCAGGCGTGGTTACAAGGAACTGCCACATGGTAAAAGGCTTCACATTATAGGGAATAGCCCTTGTGTCGTTAGCAATGCCATTCATAATGTAGCCCATAGGAGAGTAGCCATTAATAGACACCGTATGGGCTATTTTGGAATCGGCAGGTAAGACAGCAGGATAGTTATTCCAGTTGTCATCTAGGTGGATGTAAAAAGCACTCGAATCCTGCTTTTTAATTGCCATGTTGCTTTGAAAAAGCCCTGAAATGAGACTTCTCTCTCGCGCCATTAGAGTAAGGCCAATTTTTCCTGTTAAAAAGGGCTCATAGGTTTGCCTTACATCCCTCATGTACTGCCGCAGACCTCCGGCATGAAAGTGGATACCCAGAGGGTGCATCTGACATAGATCTCTTTCATAATTAGCAGGTACCGTACAGCCCCCATAGGTTATATCCGCGTTCATATAGTGGTTGCCTCCATGGGAATAGACATGGGCACTGTTGTAGGTAACCACAAAGGTATGTTTGTCTATATCATCTCTCCCCGTGTAATCGGGGGGGCGACTTATTTCCAAAGTAAAGGTATCTCCGTTGGTAGGTGCAGCTGGAATACTGGGGATGGCTACCCGAAAAGTGCCTGGGCCATAGGGAATCTGACTATCAAGAAAACCACCAATTTGAGCTTTGTTTGAGGTAAAATCCGTCGTTACCGTCATACCTCTTTTTAAGGTAACAACTACCCCATTTAACTCTTGGTGACTAAAGTAGTCATAAACTTTACCTGTAAGAAAATAGTTGGGCGCTGGCAAAGTGCAGAGTTCCCTGGGATTGGGAGAGACCATATTGTCTCCATTAACCATGGGAGTAATGGTGAAAACCTGACTTACATAAAGTGGTTTGGTTAATCGCAAATGGTAAGTAGTGCCCTTGCTTATCTTATTGTTCACAAAACAAAAGCGACCCGCCTGTGCCATACCCAGACAATTGGTACCTGTCGTGGTTGTGGCGATGATATTTGTAAAAGAAGCGTTTGTCGAAAGCTCGACAAACACTCCATCTACAGGCTGTTCATCGCCTACTTGGGGGACTCCCGGGGGGGTACAGCCCGTCTCTTCCGTGACATCACCCACAATACGCACATTGGGCATTAACCTCACAGGATCACCGTAAATAGAGTTCATACCAGTGCTTGTGATTCTTACCCGTACTGTTTGGCTGAAATAATCGGTTTTTGCTAAAGTGAGTTCATATTCTCTACCCGTATGCAAAAATACCGTATCGGCCGGAGTGATCGTAAAGCGGCCATCAGCACCCGTTGTTTTTGTAATCGTATCGTAGTTCGAATCAATGACGGTTACCGTAACCCCACCTAAACCCCCAAACTGAGGATCTGCCGGGTTACAATTTGTTCCCGTGTTACCATCTAATATACAGCCGGTCACAGAACCAAACTTCCGATAAAGCCGCACAGGGCTATTGACGACTTCATTTTCTAGAGAGGTGATTTCTACGAGTATATCATGACGACTGGTATAATGTTCCTTATATGCCGAAATCAGATAGGAGCTCTCTAAAGCGAGATAGGGACTTTTTAAAACGAACTTGCCATTGCGATCACTTTGGCCCACTACCGCTTGATTTAGAGAGTCAAAGAGAACGAGATTTGCCCCTTCGAGACCCTCGTAAGAAAAATCATCGAGCAAAAAGCCTTGCACAATCACAAGCTCGCCTTTTTCACTACGTCCACGGATAGGCAAAACCACATCTTCCACATCTATGCGCAAATTGGCAAGTTCAAATACCTTGGCACGTGAGCGACGCGCAAATTCATGCTTGTGATAGTTTAGCTGCACGCCATCCTTGCGCGCCGCCTTGTCCACAATGATCTGGTAGCGGCCAAGGCTGTCGGTAGTTGTGGTATAGGTAGTTCCCATGTGAATGGCATGTACCGTTACTCCCTCTAAGGGAGTGCGCTCTACCGTCACCACCCTACCCGTAATATATCCAGTACCCCGATCGGAATTTATCTCCCCTGGTATGGGACGCCGGTTCGAAAAACACTGCCACATTAGCCCTGCCATTAGTACCACGAGGAAGCTTTTTTTTATCGGTACCTTTTTCATCTTACCATCACCTGATACTTTGCCCCTACGCTTAGCATGAAATTCTGCTCTGCTGTTGCTGAGGTTACAAAGACAAGACTTCTTGTGTCTCTAAAATTTTTCGAGAGAGCTCGCACATAAGAGAATTCAAAAAAGCTCATGATTTTAACGATCTGCATCTCAAAACCAACCGATGCTTGAAGACCCCATACAAAGGGTAGGGCATAAGGGGAATAGTCATAAAGCCCTGCTGTGCTGTACTGGGGCATCACCTCAAGCTCTGACGACAAGAGATAGCTAAAGTAAGGACCCAGGTGAGAATATGCATAAAACTTAGAGAGGGCTTTTTTTTCCGCCAAAAAGCGAGGAAATTTAAGCTCCCCTAAATTGTAGCGGGCCCCAAATAGCAAAGCCGAGCGGATGTAATCAGCTCGGGCTATCCCCTCCTGGCGTGGGTTGTAGATATCAGGTTCAATGAGACGGTAACGACCTTGGTTATACCCTAAATCAAAAAGAGCCATATAGTGGCGCCTATAGACATACTCGCCACGCAAGGCAAAGTCTGGGGAAAGGGAAAACCCGTTGTAATTTTCTTTTGCCGAGGAGGTAAAGGCAAGTGCACTTCTTGCGCCTATAAGTAAGCTGTGGCGCCCATACTCAAGAGGCGGGGTTTCGGCCTCCGCGTCTCCTTTTTCACTCATGCGTCGCAGCGAGACCTTACGTTTTTCTTCCTGGGGTTCCTCTTTTTTCTTTTCCGCTTCGGGAACCACATTTTCTTTTTCTTGTGGCTTTGGCGATGTTTTGCGCAAGATTTTCACTTTTTCACCCTCCTGTGGAAAGCCATGACCCACAAGAATAAAAATACCTAAAAGCATGGTGAATATTACTCTTCTTACGGTGTACATGTGGTACCCGATGTAGATGAGGTAAATTGCCAGCAGTTATAGTTCATACCTGAGTGACCGGGGTTACCGCTACTCGTACCACCGGCTGCCGAGCCACCCCCTAGAAAACTATTTGATCCTCCGGTAAAGGATGTCACCTGGTAACGTAAAATGCCAAGCGAATGCCCACCATTGCCACCAGCACCATCCCCACCATTGCCACCGGCACCCCCATTGCCCCCCAATCCTCCAGCTCCGCCACCATCGTTACATCCTCCACCAGGACCACCAAGACCACCGGCACTACCCGTACCCCCTGGTCCCCCCTGTCCCCCCGTTCCTCCAATCTGGCGCTCTACGGTATTCCCCTGTACGGTGGCATAGTTAATGTTCACCAAGGCAATGCCAACCGACGAGCCACCCGCAAAACCGCCTGTACCTCCCGAACCAGCGGCACCACCACCACCACCACCACCGCCACCTGAGCCTGAATCGTTAAGGCAGCAGGTGTCATTGCCACCGCCACCCCCACCACCACCGCCCGAACCCGGGGTCCCATGCGTTCCATTGCCACTTTGCAGTGCTTTTAATAAGAAGCTTGTGAGGTCAAAAAAACCTTGGGCATGGGCGGGATTTCCATCCGTACCATGAACCCCGTTACTGCCATGGCCACCGGAGCCACCCGTTTTTGCCCCACAACCGCTGCAGCTTGGACAGGTCTGATTCCCCCCCGTACCACCACCTCCCCCACTGCCACCGCCGGGGCCGCCACCAGGCGAACCAGGTAGGCCGTTTGTAGCTGGGTCATTTTGGAAAGCACCGGCTCCTCCTGCACCACCTGGGTGCCCATTAAGAGCGGGCATGTGGCTATTCGTACCTCCTCCACCACCCGATCCACCAGGTCTCCAACTATTGTCGTTATTACCGCACAGGGAACAACCCGTTATCCCCCCCGTACCTGGCCCTCCGTTTTGGCCAGGAGTGGTCGCGCTAAAGCCAGCCGTACCCGTATCCCCCGGCTGACCCTGCCCACTCTTAATATAGTTGTGGTGTAGCACTAACGTGGAAACGCCCCGTGCGTAAAAGCCATAACTTGATTTGGCATCACTAGAGGCAGCACCTAGGTCGGTATTTCCTGCCTCAAAATTCGAGCGGCGTACCGTCAATGATGCCGTGCCATTTTCTATTTTTGCTCCAAAGACATGGTGGCCAAAAGTCGCATTTTGTACCACTACCCTCACCGCTGAAATTACCGTCGGGTCATTTACATGGGCCATAGCAAGCCCCGTTGATACACTTCCGGGGGCATTGACAATTAGGGTTCTGTCGGCACTAGCGGCTGTCTTGCGCATCCAAGCATAGGGGCCGTCTGTTTTATAGCCGCCGTAGAGGCTCACCCCGGAGGGTAGATTTAGGGTTGAAGTGAGGGGGGCTATACCTGAATAGATATAAACATCTTTTTTACCAGGTGTCGCCGCCGTAATAGCTGCCGTTAAGGTTGCCTTGGGAGCACTGCGGCTTGTACCTGGATTGGCATCACTGGCACCCGGACCACCGACAAAAATAGCGTTGTTCTTGTCTTCGTAACTGTATACATAGATCGCTATAGGACCGTACTGGATACCTGCGGGATCCACAAGGGTGTGGGTGTAGACATAATTGCAGAGTTCTAGGGAGCTTGTGGTAATAGTAAGCTCTTTTGCAGCACCATTCCAAGAAGCAGAATCGGAGCATGGGGGATCCCCATCAATACCTGAACTAGTATACCGAGTAGGAGCCACATTATTAATAAGACCTTGCATGATCGGATTTGCCGGTGCATAGATGTTCTTTAGGTCCAGCGTGGCTGTCTCTCCCAGATTGCGATCAAAAACCGTTACCTCGGAGGTCACGGAATTAAATTGCCAGCGGCGCACCGCTAAGTAACCCTCACCGAGATGGCCATAACTGTTGAAGCAAACTCGCACATCATTGCTACCCGGTGCAAGATCACTGGCAAGAATTTGTACCGTCACATCCTGATTGGCTAAGACACTTCCCGTAGCATTGGCACCTGTAGATAGGATACCCGTGCTACACGTCCCTATACGCACTTCATATGTCCCCGCACGGTTGGATCGCCACCGCCAGCGTAAGGCCTGATGCCCATTATGGGTAAGCCCTGTTTCTGCCCTTAGGTAATACCATCCCTGCGATGCTAAGTGAGTGGGCGGTGGGGGTGGGTCGGATAGACTATTGTCGGAGGGTAGGTTTGCTGTATCAGCATTGTTACGTACAGCAAGTCGGGTAATAAGTGGCGTCGTGTTTCCGCCTAGAGCAAATTGCACTGTCTTTATCGCACTTATGTTGCCCGCACGGTCCCGAGCCACTATCTTGTAAGTATAGTTATACGGGTCCGGATCTGTAGAGCTTGCCGCAGGTCCCGCCAGCTGGTTAATTGTCGTATTGGGAGAAAAATAATCTTGTCCCGCGGTCATGGGAGCTGTGGTGGTAAATTCATTATATGGCCAGTTAAGGGGGATTATACTGCCATTGGGATTAGCTGGGGGAGTGCCATCGCCCGGACCTACCCTAGCCAGAATCCCAAGACAACCCGAGGTATCGGCGCAGTTAATTTGAAATATGGTACTCATGGCAAAATTGCCCCCTTCGGGATTTACCTCAACCACGGGGGCAACATTGTCGAGGTATATCTCCACTGGTTTTTTGGTGACTATGGTAGTAGAGCTATCCCGAAAACAAATGACAATGGTCTTTTTCCCATCAGGGGTAGGTGCCGGGAAATCAACAGGCGCGCTAACTGTTGCCGTGTGCGAAACAAGGGCCCCAAGTGATCCCTTGGCTGTGGGGTGAGCCACATCAGCGGCAGGGTTGTTTACGGGATTTCCTGAGGCGTCAAAATCGGCATGAGAGCAATTCCCCACTTTGCGTAATTTAAAAGTACCAGCTCTGTCAGACCAGAAAGTGATTTGTGTTGTGTTAAAAGCGCCTGCCTGACGGCTAATGTGGGTACGACTAACTCCTGTTATGGTAACCTGTGCGGGTTCTCCTATGGTGAAATTCAATGCCTGTAGAGAGCTCATGTTGCCATTGGCATCCCGCACGATATATTTGATTTGGTAAGCTCCTGGTAAAAGCCCCGTTAAAGGTATGGTAACACTGTCGCCTGCCTTTATACCTCTCACCATGGCTTGGATCAGTTTCATGGCAGCAGGATCAAACGAGGGATTGTCGGGTGGTGGCGACTGGAGACCAAAGGAATAGGTTATGGCATTACAGGCAACATTGTCAGAGCAAACAACAGTCACATCAATAGGGGAAGCATAAGCCCCAGGAGTTAGGTTGGCTGTCCCCACGGGAGGTGTGGTATCCGCATAGATAGATGTAAGTATCTTATCTTCCACGCAGGAGGGGTTTTCCGCAGCATTGGGGTTCCCCGTATCAGAAGGATCTATCTCATAATTACAGTCTGC
The DNA here is from genome assembly GCA_025055765.1 of Leptospiraceae bacterium. Classification (GTDB taxonomy): domain Bacteria; phylum Spirochaetota; class Leptospiria; order Turneriellales; family Turneriellaceae; genus JANWWS01. Next base: position 121,688 of record JANWWS010000004.1, read on the forward strand.
ATTTGTATCATAGCCAATAGGTTTCTTGGGATTTGTCGTGCTCGTCTTGTCCACCACTACCTGTACATTGCCGCCAGAGCCATCAGCACGACGGGTAATGCGAATACGGTTTTGTTCTTCCAAAAACATATAATAATCGGCCATACCATCCCCATTGGCATCAAGCCCCACGGAAGGGGAGAATGGCCAGGTAAAAAGAAGCTCGGGAATACCATCTTTATTTAGGTCAATCCCGTCGTACCGGCCATTGCCATCTACATCAATGAAATCTACAGGATGGCGAAGCTGCCCGCTCGTTGCCAGCTGTGCTGAGCTTGTATTGAGCGAGATCTCCCCAAACTTTTGAAAGTCCCCCTCTTTGCGGCAACCAAAGAGGAAAAGAAGCATTACGACACCTAAACGAAATGCAACCCCCATACCCTCACCTTTTTTATTTTATGTAGGTTTCGGACTATTCCCTAGTTTTCCTTTATTTAGACGATCTCTTGGCATAGAAGTTACACCTAAATTTTTTTTCGTAAAGGAACCATAAAATGATAGCTGAGTCCTAAGGCCACACCTAAACTATGGAATGGTATTACCGGATCGTAGATATAGCTATAGCGTATCTGGGTAAAAAGAAAGACTTTCTCTAAAAAAGGATACTCATAGCCCGAGATGACTTGGAAAGTGAATTTATGCACTGTGCGCTTTTCAATAGGATCCTCCACAGCAAAAAGAGAGCTACCTAGTAGAAAAGCAAATTGAAGAGCCCCTTGCAGCAAAACTCGCAGCGGGTAGAGCCAAGCTAGTCCTAGCCCCCAACCCAACCCCCTTACTTGGTTGGGCAGTGAGCCAAATTGCAAGAGAAAGACTTGTGCATTCCATTCCGGATACCAACTCTCTTTTGGGACATGGCCATACCCAAGAACCAATCCCATTCCCCAGGGGACCACCTTTCTCACCTCGTTTATATTGCCCAAGAGTACCGGGGAAAGACTGAGCCGGCTGTCATGCCAAAACGGTACCTCTTCCTTGCCTAGAAGAGGAGCCTCTTGTTCGCTGGGATCCACAAAACCCGTACGAGGAACGGCAGGCTCGCCTACCGAATCCCCTCTGTGCCCTCTTTCCGGATAATTCTCGTTCATGAGATCTTGCCCACCATGTGGCTCCTGCGCTTCCTTTTCTTGTCCTGCCAAAAAAGGGGAGGCCCAAAGAAATAGGACCCATAAGAAATAGCCTCTTTTCGTGACACACGGCACAACTTTCATTCCTCTTCGGATATATATGGGCGTTCTCATCAAGTGAGGCCAAAAATAACTATGCCTCTATGTACCACCTCGTTTTTTGCCCCCAGGATTTTAGATAGCCCAAAAAAGAAAGCGTAGCTTTGTGTAAAAATACGCATGTGCTAACCAAGTTCCTTTATTCACGTTGTCGCACTTTTGATGAGAAATTCGAAAGGATTGACAGAGTAGAAAAAATTTTTACGGCAGAGCCATGGATGGAGGGGAGCTCATTGCAAGATTTTTAAAAGCGAACCATGTCGATGTTGTCTTTACATTAATTGGAGGTCATATCTCTCCTCTCCTCGTTGGAGCCAAGAGAGAAGGGATTAGGGTAATTGACACTCGTCATGAAGTTAATGCTGTCTTTGCCGCCGATGCCTACGCAAGGCTAACGGGTAAGGTAGGCGTGGCTGCGGTAACCGCAGGCCCTGGGCTAACTAATACCATCACCGCAGTGCGCAACGCTCTCATGGCCGAGACTCCCTTAGTCTTGTTCGGTGGGGCTACGGCTACGGCGCTGAAAGGCAGAGGGGCCCTCCAAGACATCGACCAAAAAGCACTAATGAAAAGCAATGTGAAAAAAGTCTTCCAAGTCCAGCGATTTCGCCAAATTTTACCCACCCTGGAAGAGGCTTTTTTCCTTGCCCAACAAAAAATCCCGGGCCCTGTCTTTGTGGAGCTTCCCGTAGATCTTCTCTATGACGAAGAAATCGTGCGTAAGTGGTATCTCGAACAAGCCCCTAAGGGTAAGAGCCTTGCGGCGATGTTGTTGCGAGGCTATTTAAAATTTCACCTGTGGCGTCTTTTTGCCTTCAAGCCCACCCCCAATGAGTGGCATCCCATACATGTACCCAAACCTGTGGTGTCTCGCCGCCGTATCTTAAAAGCTAAGGAATTACTGCAAAAGGCAGAAAAGCCTCTTTTGTTGATTGGTAGCCAAGCCTTAAGCCGCATGAGCAATCCATTACCTCTGCAGAAGGCTATAGAAAAAATCGGCGCCCCCGTTTATTTATCAGGAATGGCACGAGGACTTCTTGGCAAGAGTCACCCCCTACAATTGCGCCAACGGCGCAAAGAGGCTCTGAGGGAAGCTGACCTTATTTTCTTACTTGGCGTACCTGCCGATTTTCGACTTAATTACGGCGCCCACATAAACCGCAAGGCAGTGCAGGTTAATGTCAATTTAAGTCGAAAAGATCTATACCTAAACAAAGCACCCGATTATGCCTTTGAGGAACATCCTGGAGAATTTTTGCTCCACTTGGGGGAAATAATGGAATCTCCTCTTACAAGAGATACTTGGCTTGAAGTACTGCGCGCAAGAGAAAAGCAGCGCGAAGAAGAAATAAAAAAAGAAGCCCAGCAAAAGACTAGGTTCCTTAACCCCGTGGCTTTTTTTCTAAAAGCAAAAGATCTCTTCCCAGAAAAGACCATCTTTGTCGCCGATGGAGGTGATTTTGTCGCAACAGCCTCTTATATCCTTGAGCCGGGGGGTCCCTACTGTTGGCTCGACCCCGGTGTCTTTGGCACCCTTGGCGTTGGGGCAGGTTTTGCCCTTGGGGCTAAGCTTGCCAAGCCAGACCACGAGGTAGTTATCCTCTATGGTGATGGCTCCTGCGCCTATAGCTTACTTGAATTCGATACCTTTGACCGCCACAAAATTCCTATAGCCGCCATTATTGGCAACGACGCGTGTTGGATGCAGATTTACCGAGATCAGGTAGAGATCTTAAAAGACGATGTGGGCTGCATGCTAAAATACTCAGATTATCATGAAGTAGTAAAACCCTTCCATGCCCAAGGCAGCAAGATTGACAAAGAGGGGCAAATAGCTTTAAAAATGGCTGAGCTAAAAAGGGCACTAAAGGCTAGGAAAAGTTATGTTTTAAATGTGCTTTTAGGTAAAAGTGATTTCCGCAAAGGCTCAATTTCCATGTAGAGGAGGAAACATGAAGCTTGATCCAAAGAAGTTGCCCCGTCCCTGGCTAAAGTTTTATGATAAGGAGGTCCCTCCAACTCTAGACTATCCTAAGGAAAGTCTACCTGAGCTTTTCCAAAAAAGCTGCCAAGAAAACGGGCACAAAGTGGCCCTGAAATTTTTAGGCAAAAGCCTAACCTACGCCCAAATCGAGCGCTCGGCCAATGCTTTTGCCCATTTTTTTTCGAACCGAGGCATCACCAAAAATGACCGAGTGATGCTTATGCTGCCCAATAGCCCGCATTTTGTCATTGCTTACTACGCCTTGTTAAAGATAGGGGCCATCGTTGTACCTATAAGCCCACTCGATACCCCCGCTGAGGCCAATTATAAGTTTGAAAACTCTGATAGTAAACTATTAGTATATCTTGATCTTTTGCATGAGAAGGTGAGTGATATATTGCAAAAATATTCTGCCTTAACTGCCGTAGTGGCGGATGTGGCCGAATTTCTTCCTTTCCCTAAGAACATGCTTTTTCGGCTTCGCAAAAAAACCTTAAAAAAACCTCTACCGGATCTCACACGACCAAACACTTTTACCTTTGGCCAGGTTTTGCGCCAATACCTACACGAAAACACATTTCCTACAGCATCTATAGATCCCCAAAAGGACCCTGCCGTGATAATCTACACGGGAGGAACAACAGGGGTCTCGAAAGGGGTGGTACTCTCCCACTACGCCCTAGTGGTAAATATGACCCAGGCAAAATATTGGGGGCACCTGGAAAAAAGCGATGTGGCTTTAAATGTTCTCCCCTTTTTCCATGGCTTTGGTTTAAGTATTGGTTTAAACCTCTGCCTTGCCCATGGAGGGAGTATGATACTCATGCCCCGTTGGGATGCTGGCCAAGCCTTGCGTCACTTTGAAAAAGATGGGGTTACCGTTTTTGCTGGAGTTCCGACTATGTACCTCGATATGCTACACCACAAAAATTTTGCAAAACTTAAAAAAGCAAGGCTCAAGGGCTGCTATGTGGGAGCTGCTCCTGTGCCCGAAAGTCTCAAAAAAGCTTTTCATGAAAAAACCGGGGGTATCTTAATCGAGGGCTATGGCCTCACCGAAGCGGTCACTGCCAAATGTGCTAATCCCTACCTTGGACCCAAGAAGGAAAAATCCATTGGAATACCATGGCCTGATACGGTTATGGCCATCGTGGATGATAAAGGAAATCTGCAAAGAATAGGGAAGGAAGGTGAGATTATTTTACATTCCCCTGATCTCATGATGGGCTACTGGAAAAACCCAGACGCCACCAAGAAGACCATTCGAGGTGGTTGGCTCTTTACAGGTGATATTGGAAAAATGGACAAGGATGGCTATTTTTACATTGTTGACCGCAAGAAAGATCTTATCATTACGGGTGGGTATAATGTCTATCCTGCAGAAGTGGAAGAGGTGCTTTATACCCACCCTGCTGTGAGGGAAGCTGTCGTTATTGGTGTCCCCGATGAGCGGCTAGGCGAGGTCCCGAAAGCCTTTCTTGTACTAAAAGAAGGCACTAGCGTTACCGAGGAGGAGATCCGAAATTTTTGCAAGCAAAAACTCATCCATTACAAGGTACCCCGCTATGTTGAGGTACGAGAGAGTTTGCCCAAAAGCCCCATTGGCAAAATCTTGCGCAAGGAGCTCAAAAAGGAACTAGCTACTTCCTCGGTAAAGAAGAAACGTACCAGGAGCTAATCTGCTTGACAACACCGGCTAAAGCCAAAGCAAACGCCAATGGAAAACAGAGGTTATGTGCGCAAGCAAATCTTAATTGATAAAAGTTTTCAAACCAAATTCATCATTAAAGCCATGGTGCCTTTGATAGTCTTTGTTCTGGCCATCACCATAGGCTTTTTTTGGGGGATTTACTACCTAGAACAAAACCTAAAGTTCGACAACACATCTGAGCTCATTATGAAAATTAGTGAAGGCTTGGGGACAGATTATAGCTCGGAGAAACTTTTTTCCTCGTTGCGTAACTTTGGACTCCTCTTTATCTTTGCGCTGGCGCTTCTCATTGGGCTCTACCTCTCCTACATCTTGCTCTTTTTTTCCCATCGAATTGCCGGTCCTATCTACCGTTTTGACAAAACACTGGGGGAAATCCTCAACGGCAATCTTACGGTTGAGGTTAAGCTACGTGCTGGTGATGAATTCCACAAAACAGCTGCTCAGTTTAATGAAATGACGAAAGCTCTGCGCGATCGAGTTCGGCGCATCGACCAACTCAGCCAACATTGCCAAAGTCAAGTAAAAGACATGCTCACAAGTGCGGAAAACACAGAAACCCGTGCCAAACTTGAGAAAACTCTGGATCTAATTCAAGGGATACGTGAGGCTCTTGGGCAATTCCAAATTTAATGGTAGAGGCTCCTGCTTACACGGCTTTTGCTCCTGTCTATGACTCCGCCATGGCCCAGGTGCCTTACGAAAAGTGGGCCATTTTTATTTACTACCTCTTTTCCCAATTAGGGCTTCGCCGTGATGAAACAGTGGTCGATCTTGGTTGTGGTACAGGCCGATTAACGGAACTCTTGCGGGAATTCTATCCGCATATCATAGGACTAGATCTCTCTTCAGCTATGCTAAGAGAAGCCCAGCAACGAAGCTTACATCGCCTGGTCAGGGGCAATATCCAGGCACTCCCCTTTCGGCCCAATTCTCTAGGAGCCGCTCTTGCCACCCACGATGTGGTGAATTACCTTGAAAACAACGCAGCTCTACTTGCTCATCTACGCGAGGTTTACCAAGTCCTTAAACCAAAAGGTTACTATCTTTTTGACACAAGCACCGAGGAAAATGTATTACGATATTACCACAAAAAGCTTTTCCGTGAATACCATAATGGAACCGAGCTTTTGTGGTATAACGAATACCATGCAGAGCAAAGACTCATATGCTCACGCCTTACGTTTAGGAATAAAAAGCAGATCTTTTGTGAAGAACACCGCCAATGCATCTTTAGCTTGTCCCAAATACGTCGCTCTGCTCATTCCGCTGGCTTTCGCGTTATAAAGGAGTTTGCAGATTACTCTTTTCTTAAGCGAAAAAATGCCCGCCTTTATGGTTTTCTTCTACAAAAAACCTAAAGGTAGTAGGTACTTTCATAACGCGGCAATTCAATCCGCGTGTCTTTAAGAAAAGTTAAGTGTCGAGCAAGATTTTCCCGGGATTCTTCTTCCCCGTGGTTTAAAAAGAGAATTTTCGGGGGAGCCTCCTCAAAATTTTTAGCCCAGCTTATTAGCCCATTTATATCGGCATGAGCTGAAAAAGAATTAATAGTCTCAATTTTACTACGCACTGGTATTTCTCGACCAAAGATCTTAATGCGGCTTGAACCATCAATTATCTGCCTCCCAATAGTACCTTCGCTCTGGTAACCAACAAAGAGTACATAGTTCCGCCTATCCCAAAGACGATTGTAAAGGTGGTGCAATATCCTACCCCCACTACACATCCCTCCTGCGCTAATAATTACACCAGGCCCATTAAAATAGTTTAGCCTTTTAGATTCTGCCACGTCCTCAATAAGCCTAATTTTTTTGGACTGCAAGAATTCCAGATAGCCCTCTTTTAAAACATGAGGCTGCAGTTCTTCAGGGAACTGCATGTATATAAGGGTAGCTCGACTAGCCATGGGCGAGTCAATAAAAATGGGCAGCTCGGGTATCTTTTTTTCCTCTATTAAGCGAAAAAAGACATAGAGAATAAGTTGCGTACGACCCACAGCAAAGGATGGAATGATCAGCATGCTTTTTTTCGATACGATATGTTTCACTGCTGCAATAATCTTAGAGCGGTAATTCTCTCTTTCGTAGGCACGGGAACCATAGGTTGACTCCATAATAACATAGTCCGCAAGGGGGGGCTTTTCCCGCCCACGGTGCAAAATTGATTCTTCAGGACCAATATCACCACTAAACAAAATAGTTTTATCATCGACCTTTATTGTAAGGGAAGCTGCTCCTAAGATGTGGCCAACCCAATGGTAACGCAGTACCATGCTTTTCACCCGCACATCTTGACCAAAGGGCACTACCTGGAGAAGCTTCAGAGTGTTGTGAACGTCTTCTTCGTTAAAAAGAGGACCGTCTAAGTCATATTCCTCAATTTTTTTCTTACTTAAAAACCGAAATTCCTCTTCCTGAATACGGGCAGCATCTGGCAAAAGGATGTGCAAAAGCTCTGCTGTCGCTGGGGTGCAGTAAATTTTCCCCTTAAAGCCCTTTTTTACCAGTAACGGCAAGAGACCGGAGTGATCAATATGGGCATGGGTTAAAAAGACAGCATCCATAGTACTAGGATCTGTCTCAAGAGGTTCGTAATTTTTTTCTTCTATGTAGCGCGGCCCTTGATAGAGCCCTGCATCCACATATACCCGGGTATCGTGTGTCTCGACAAGAGTACGAGAGCCTGTCACATAGCCCGTCGCCCCTAAAAACTGCAGCCGAACCTTATTCCTCACTCCTGCATTGAAAAATAATGTAGAGGCTTTTCCTTGTCAATTAATTGAAGGCCGGCCCATAGCCGGCCCTATCCTTACGCTGCCTCAGGGCTTTCGCCGAGGACAGCTTGCCAATTTTGGGGTGGCTCGCAAACCAAAACACCTCGCATGACAAGGCGGAAGTCAGAGGCCTTTTTACCATCGGCCCTTTGCCAACGGCGCTGGACTAGGTCTCCTTTTACAATCACCTCCATACCTTTGCGAAGGTTTTTAGCCACATACTCAGCCTGCTTTTCCCAAGCTTCCACCTTCAGAAAACTCACAAGACTACCCTGTGCATCGGTCTTGTAGCGGCCCAAATAGGCAAGGTCAAAGACCGCAACGGTTTTTCCTGAAGGGGTTGTCTTAAGCTCAGGATCACGCACCAAACGACCCTGAATTTGCTGCATATGAAAGGGAAGAGCCATATTTACCTCACACACAATTTTTTTGGCAAACGCCTTTGCGTATATAAAACCCCAAATTGGCAAAAAATTTGCAAGATTAAGACAAATAGTTAATAAAATTTATTGCTTTAGAAAATTTTTATAAATTCAGCGACATAACCAGATTTGAGATTACCTTGACAGGCCAATTTCATCTTTACTTTTGGCAAGGTATAGCTATGCCCAATCGACTACTTCTCCTATCTTTGCCCGCCATGCTATGGGCAAGCGATAGGTTTGTCCATCCAACTGATGTGGTTAGGGCAGTTCAACAGAGGTTTCAAAATTTAAAAACCTACAGTGCTAAGTTTTTTATTGAAATTAAAGAGAGCCAGAAAAACAAAGAAAGCTCTGGTCTCGTCTACTATCAAAAAGGGGGTAAGCTAAACTTTACCTTTCATCAGCCCCCAGGTGATGTCATCGTAAGCGACGGCAAAAAACTCTATGTCTACGTAGCTAGATTGAGAGCTCTCGGCATTCAAGACCTGCAGCTCACTAAGGAGGGCAAAAACCTCTATGAAACTGCCTCCCCTGACGGTATGATGCGGCTTTTTCAAAGATATCATTATCGTTTTCAAAATCCACAGCAACCTGTCACCATAGAGGGAGCCACCTACTATGTGTTGGAATTAAAAGAGAAGGTAGCCTCGGGAAGTTACGAAAAAATTCTTGTTTATGTAAACCCACAAAGTTACTTAATTGAACGCATGGTCGCTTTCTCTCCCAGTGGGCGGGAAGTACGGCTGCGCTTTGCAAATATAGAACTGGACCGCGATTTGCCAGCTTCCCTTTTTCAGTTTCAGGCTACAGAGGGAATGAGAGTTGTGGAGAATCCCCTCGCTACAGAGGGTTAGGAGGGCTTATGCGCGAAACCCCTGGCTCGCTTTTAAGAAAAGCAAGAGAAGAGAAAAAAATAACCTTAAAGCAAGCCTCGGAGGAGACAAGAATAACCCAACGCCACTTAAGTGCCATAGAAAGTGACAACTACAGTGTATTTCCAGGCGAAACCTACACCTTGGGTTTTTTGCGCAGCTATGCTAGCTATCTTGAAGTTGACCCTGAAAAGGTAATTCAGCTCTACCGCGGCACGCAGTTAAGTGAGAGTGAAGTTCCCCTGCAAGAGCTGACACGTCCCCCAGTTGCTCTGCGGGATTACCTAGATAAGTACCTAAAGCCCTTACTTTTGGGAGCTGTAATATTGCTTTTAGTCGTCACTGCAGCTCTTCTTTTTGACCGGGAAAAAGAGGAAGAAAAAGTTCCTGAAAATCAAGACTTTGGTCAAATTGAAAGTCTCTTACGCCATTCGGCCAACCTCCCACCCATAGATACAGAAAATATAAAACTGCGCAGCGGCTTCTCCACAGCCGTTATTGAAACAGGTAAAGGTATCAACTTTTCTGTGGAAAACCAAGAGGTCTATCTTGTTCTCTTGGAGCTAACCTCACCCAAAGAGGGATCCGCCAAAGCCACCTTTGACTTTTACCCCAACAAGCGCCAAATAATTTTACAGGAGAATGAGCCTTACTTGTTGGAAGATCCCATCCTGCCACGTAAGATTAAGCTTACCCTAATTGGGGCAACCCCAAATACAGCAAAAGTCCAAATTGAGCTTGAAAACAAAACAGAAGCGGTTATGGAAGAACCTGTACGGACAGAGAGAGGAGTAGCCAATCCTGACAATTTCATAATTCGCTTAGAAGCCGTTACTACGGGAGAAAACTTTGTGGAGTTTTTTATAGATGGCAAACCTGCACACAGAGGGCAACTAGCCGCGGGGAAAGAAATTTTTTATGAAGCTAACGATAGCATTCAAATGAAAATTGGGGATGCAGGTGCCATTGTCTTGAAAATCAATGGAAAGATAGAAAACCTAGGCAGAAAAGGTAACACAGCTTGCAAAATCTATCGCAAAGTGCGCGATCCTGTGGAACAAACCAAGTTCCGTGTTGAGGGTCGGGACTGTTAATGGTTAAAGCAAGCGATCTCTCTTTTTACATTGAAACTTTGGGTTGCCCCAAAAATGAAGTAGACTCCCGGCGCATGCGCCATGCTCTGCTAGAAGCTGGCTTTCGAGAAGCAGCAAAACCACTAGAAGCAGATTTTCTGCTTATCAATAGCTGCTCCTTTATCCGCGAAGCCCAAGAAGAAACGATTGAGAAAACCTTCCACGCCCTTTCCTTAAAAGGAAGAAGTCAAAAATTAAAAGTTGGCCTTGTGGGATGTTTTGTAGAACGCTTCCACAAGGAAGTGAGAGAGGAAATTCCTGAACTTGACTTTCTCTTGGGAACTGGCCGCTACCACGAAATACCATACCTCCTTTCACGAAAGTTTCAAATTAAATTAAGTCCTCATGCCGCAGAAAATTTTGCCCTTAAAGCAGTAAAAAACGAAAAACCCTATGCCTTTATTAGGCTCTCCGAAGGATGCAATCGCAAGTGTAGCTTTTGCGTGATTCCAAAAATTCGCGGAAAATTTACACCATATAATCTTGAGGAAATTAAAAGACAGTGGAGTGAAGAAAAAGCTCTCCGCCGAGGCCAAGCCATTCGGGAAGTAGTTCTAGTAAGTCAAGATACCATTAGTCAAAAACTTTATGATATTGAGGCCATTATCGATTACTTCTCGAAAATAGACGAGGTGCACTGGATCCGACTTCACTATCTTTTTCCCGATAGACGGGTTTTGGATCTTTTGGAGCTTTTTCCCAAATACCCGAAGCTTGTCTCGTATCTAGATATGCCTATACAACATGCCAGTGAACGCATTCTAGCACGTATGAAAAGGCCACAAGACATGGGTCTTATTGACGATATTATTTCTCATGCCCGCAAGATGAGACCTAACTTAGAAATCCGCACTTCCTTTATTGTAGGCTTTCCCGGTGAAGAAGATAGTGATTTTCAACAACTGTTTCATTTTCTTGAAAAACATAAAATTGAAAAACTCGCTTTATTTCGCTATTCCCATGAAACCCATAGTAAAGCTTTCGAACTCTATCGCGACGACATTCCGGAAAAGGTAAAAATAGAGCGCATGAACGAACTCATGCGCTTTCACGAGCAAATGAGAGAAACGTTACGCCAAAAACTAATAGGAGGCCGTGCGACAATTATAATAGACAGCATAAACAAAAGAGAAGTTCACGGCCGGCGAGAACAGGATTCTCCTGAAATTGAAGAGACGGTTATACTAGACCGTAGAGAGCTCGGCAAAGAGCTAAGAGTAGGAGACCTCTGCGAGGTGGAAATCACAGATTTTGTGGGCTTTGACTTTCTAGCAAGTGTACCCAAGAAAGAGACTAGCCATAGCGTCTAATATTTTCTTGAATGCGAAAAAGCACATCGTTTTTTGCAAATTCAAGAGTTACGCGAATGGCATTACGGATAGCCCAAGCATTTGAGGAGCCATGGCCAATTACAGTAATACCTGCCACCCCCAAAAGAGGAGCTCCTCCGTAACTTGCGTAATCCATTCTGTTTTTCACAGCCATAAAGGCTGGTTTCAACATGAGCGCTCCTGCTGTGGCTAAAGGTGATGCCTTAATATTTGTTCTCAATATATTGAAGATTGTCTTAGCAAGTCCCTCGAGAGACTTAAGTACAATATTTCCTATAAAGCCATCACAGACAATGACATCCACCGGCTTCCCTGTGCCAAAAAGATCCCGGCCTTCAACATTGCCCACAAAATCATAGGGTAGTTTTTTTAATTTCTGAAAAGCCTCGAGGGTTTGCTCGTTTCCTTTAATTTCCTCTTCTCCATTAGATAATAAGCCAATTTTAGGGTTTATTACACCTAAAATTTCGCGGGCATAGACTTCGCCCATAATGGCAAACTGAACGAGATATTCGCTCTTGCAATCCACATTGGCACCCGCATCTAAAAGCACATTGGCCCGTCCATCTTCTCTTGGTATGGGTGTGGCAATGGCTGGTCTTTTTACTCCCGGTAGGCGACCTAAATTGCTCAAAGCTGCTGCCATCGTAGCACCAGTATTGCCAGGCGAAAAGAAACCAACTGCCTCACTATCCCTTACTAAGCGCGCGCAAATGTTAACGGAGGCATTTTTCTTTGTCTTGACTGCCATAGCAGGATGTTCCTGCATGGTGACAACCTGATCTGTATGAACAAGCCTTACATTAGGGCGGATATCAGGATAACTTTGCAAGAGCCTAGCCATCACATTTTCATCTCCCACTAAGATGACTTTCGCTCCCAGTTCCCGAACCGCCATAGCGGTACCCGCCATAACGGTTTCGTAGCCTTGTTCCGCGCTCATTGCATCAACAGCAACCCACATACTTATCCCTATGGCCCCCTTCAGCTCATCCAATCCCTTGGGAAGCGAAATTCCCTTCCTAACGTACGCTGTGAGATTTTAAGAATGGTTGGCATAAGTCTTTTAAATTGGCTTTGTCGGACAAGCTGGAAAATCCGACGTGCGTCCTCCAGGGGCATTTTGAGATCACTAAGAGTGTTGCATATCCACTCCCGCGAGCGGCAGAGGTCTATGTATTGGTAGAGTATGCGATCAGCGAAGTCGTAAGTTATCCGCAGCTCTGCTTCATCACTTTGACCTGGCCAAAGATCCGCAGAGGGAGGTTTTTGGCAAATCTCTTGGGGAATGCCTAAATAATCTGCAAGAATTCTCACCTGACTTTTGTATAGATCTCCTAAAGGATTTACCGCCGAAGCCATATCCCCCCAGAGGGTGGAGTAACCTAGGAGAAGTTCTGTTTTATTGCTTGTGCCAACAACAAAAGCTCCATGCTTAGCGGCCATGTCATAAAGCACAATCATACGTAGCCTGGCCAAGACATTGCCCTGGCGTAGTTGGTTTGAGATTGCTTGGCTTTCGAAATAGGGTTTGGCCATGCTGGTTATGTCGATAATTTCATAAGGCACAGAGAACTTTTCGCAGACTGTTTTGCCATGCTCTAAAGAAAAGGGGGAGCTTGCCTCAAAGGGCAAGAGATAGGCATGTACCTGTGAGGAGCCAAGTGCCTCCTTGGCAAGGGCTAGGGCAAGCGCTGAGTCAATCCCACCACTTACCCCAATAACGGCCCTTTTTATTCCAAAACGCAAAAACTCATAGCGAAGACCCTCAACAAGAAGAGAGCTTACCTTACCTTTATCTACTCGGGGTAGAGGAAAAAGTTCTTCAAAAGCGAGCATGATGAGATTTTTCGAGGAGAGCTTTATTTAAGCTAAAACAATCGTTTTGCCAGGGGCCACCCTTGGCAGCAGAGGCCTGGCGCTCTTCGAAGTCTAAAAGAAAAAGCTTATAGCGATTTTTTTCAAACTCCCCTTCTTCCAAGGCAGGGATGAGGCCACGTAGGGGTGAGACAAGAAAAACCTCGCCGGGAAACAACACTCCATCATCTATCCCTGCTCGATTTACATAAAGATAAAACTGGTTTAGGCTTTCGCTATAGCATAAAAGCCGGCCTTTCCATCTTTCGATATTTATTTCCCGCTCGTCCTGCACCCCTCGCATGGGAGAGGCCGACGGGACTACCACCAAAGAGACACCTGCTAAAAAGTGAGCATAAGGGAGGGGCAGATGCCATGCATCCTCACAAATCAAGACTCCCGCTCTTTCCTGTGAGTGAAACAAGAAATAATCCAAACTTTGGCCAAAACTAAAGTAGCGAGCTTCGTCAAACATGCCATAGGTGGGAAGGTAGATTTTGCGGTGCACAAAGAGAGGTTTACCTTGGGAAAAACCGGCGTAGGCATTATAAAAATGGCCATTTTCGTAAAGCACAAACCCAGCAAAGACGGTTATTTGAGGAGGAAAGGAAGCAAAATAAAGCTCAAGCTCTTTTAAAGTTTTTCCACACTCATGGGCTAGATTTTCCAAAAGATACCCACATAAAGAAAGCTCTGGGAAAAACAAAAAATCAACCTTTGGGGCGAGATGCTCTGCCAAGCTGCGATGGCTTTGGAGGTTTTTTTCAAAGTCTCCTAAGTAAGGAGAAAAACTTACTGCCGCTAGCTTGACTTTTTGCATGATCTCTTGGGCAAAGCTCTACCTTCCTTTTGGGGTGTAAAAGCTTTTTAGAGTATAAGTAACTTATTTCTTTGGATTTCATAGAGCAGGAGTGCACAAGCTACCGAAAGGTTGTAACTCTCCACTTTTTCATTTAAAGGGATCTTGACTAGTATATCACATCTTTTTTTCGTTAAATCTGCCATACCCTCTTCACAGCCAAACACAAGAAGTAGCGGCCGACTTTGGCTTTGCCATTCTTCAACGAGGTCTTTACGTAACGGAACACCTTCGAGATCCGCGCCTATGATATAAAAGCTAGGGTTTTTGTCTTTTAATTCTTGCAAAAATGATGCCATGGAACTTATGCGCAAGACCGGCAGCTTTAGCATAGCCGTGGCCGAGCTTTTCAACACACTGGCAGAATAAGGGGCTGTGCCATGTATCGTGAGAATGATGCCTGCCACCCCCAAGGCAAGGCTTGAGCGCAGGGCTGCTCCTAAATTACGGGGATCTTGCACCCTTTCCAGACCAACATAAATCAGGGAATTTCGTTCCTCAAAAAGAGATTGCTTCGTAAGCTTGGGGACTTCAAGAGGGCTTTTGCGCACAAGGACAATGCCCTGGTGGTTTTCGCTTTGGCATAGATCCGTTAATTGAGCATAGCTCATGTGCTTTATTGTGCCCTTGTGCTTCTTAAATTTTTGTAAAAGCCCTTTGAGCCTTCCTTCATCACGGCGGGCTAAATAAAGCTCATCCTCTTGCGTGGGGGCCCATAGAGAAAGTGCCTCCCTAACTGCATGAAAACCATAGACTATTTGCTCTGCTTTAGACTTTTTCAAGAAAGGAACCCTCTTTGGTATCAACCACACGATAGCCTTGGGAGCTAATTTTTTCTCGCAGCAGATCGGCTAAAACAAAGTCTTTCTTTTTTCTAGCCTCAGTGCGTTTTTGGAGAAGTTCCATGAGTTCAGGTGGGATGTCTTGGCGGTAGTCGAAATCGTGAGCGTAAACCAAAAGCCCTAAGACCCGGTCAATATATTGAAAGAAAGAGAGGATCTCTTGTTTTTCTGCATGGGTAAGGACATCCTCTTTTTCATCAAGGAGAGCGTTTATTTGCCGCAATGCCTCAAAAACATGGGCAAGAGCACGCGGCATGTTGAGATCATCTTGTAACTCTCTTAAGAATCCTTCGCGATAGTTGGATAAGGCAAGCTTTTTATCATCTTTTTCTTCGGTTTTGGCTTTCTGAGAGCGCAGGTAGGTTTGTAAGATACGCCTAACTGCCTCTTTCGACTGATCCAGAGCTGCAAGGGTAAAATTAAGTTTTTGTCGGTAATGGGTTGCCATTAAAAAATAACGAATTGCTGCAGGATGGTAACCCTTTTGGAGAAGATCCCTTAAAGTATAAAAATTGCCTTCGGATTTGGACATCTTGCGGCCATTCACTAACAAGTGTTCACAATGCAGCCAGTAGCGGACAAAAGGTTTTCCATAGGCTCCCTCACTTTGCGCGATTTCATTTTCGTGATGGGGAAAAATGAGATCAACCCCCCCCGTGTGGATGTCTATGGGACCTTGAAAAATACGCCGGATCATGGCCGAGCATTCAATATGCCAACCAGGACGCCCATGACCCAGTGGTGTATCCCAGGCCAGACGAAAATCTCTAGGCTCTGCCTTCCATAAAACAAAATCCCGGATGTCGTCTTTGGTATATTCATCCGTACGATAACGAGTACCTGTTTTTACTTGGGATAGGTCTATGTGGGAAAGTCGGCCGTATTCAGGAAACTTGGCTATTGGGTAGTAGAGGGAGCCATCTACCTCATAGGCCAAGCCCTTTTCTTTTAACTTTTGAATTAAATCAACCATGACCTCGATATTTTCCGTGGCGTGGGGGTAAAAATCAAAGGGCTCAATATTTAAGATCCGTAAATCATCCCAAAAAGCTCGGCTATAAAAAGCGGTATGTTCTCGCAGATCTTCTAAGGTCGCTTCTGGTTTTTTTTGGAGGGTTCCCTGAATGGTCTTATCATCTACATCCGTTATATTTAGGGCATGAAACACGCGTAGGGAAGCAAGCTTTAAGGCACGGCGCAGCACATCCGCAAAGATATAGCTGCGGAAATTCCCTATGTGAGCGTAGTCATAGACGGTAGGCCCGCAGGAATAAATGCGGACCTCCCCTTCTTTTAAGCTCGAAAAAAGCTCCTTCTTGCGGGTTTCTGTGTTATAGAAATAAAAGGACATCCCATTTGGTCAAAACTTTCGGGCTGATTGGATTCGAACCAACGACCACACGCCCCCCAGACGTGTGCGCTACCACTGCGCCACAGCCCGAGCTTGGGAAATTCCAATTACCCAAAGCGTTGCGTCAAGCACGAAAGTTTCTTGCCATCTAGCCAACAAGTTAAACAAACTCCACTTAATGGAGCGCTATGTATCTGAGCTAAAAACCACAAGTGACAATTTTCGCAAAAACAAAGAGCACAACCTCAAATTGCTAGCAGAAAGACAAAAATACATAGAGAAATTAAATCCTGCCCAACGCCAAAAAGCATATGAGCGGCACCGCTCCCGGGGGAAACTTTTTGTAAGAGAGCGCATCCGCGAACTTCTCGATGTGGCAAGCCCATTTCTTGAAATAGGAGCTTTTGCGGGTATTGATCTTTACCCCGGTGAAGATATCCCTGGTGGCACAGCCGTGGGAGGAATTGGTTTTGTCCATGGTCGACCTGTAGTCGTAGTTGCCAACGATGCGACTTTAAAGGGAGGCACCTACTATCCTATAACGGTAAAAAAACATCTGCGCATGCAGGAAATTGCTCTTGAGAACCGTCTACCTTGTATCTATCTCGTAGATTCTGGCGGCGCCTTTCTCCCTATGCAAGAGGAAGTTTTTCCTGATAAAGAACACTTTGGCCGTATTTTCTACAACCAGGCCCGGATGTCTATGCTAGGAATACCCCAAATTGCCGTGGTCATGGGTAGCTGCACCGCTGGTGGAGCCTATGTCCCAGCCATGTGTGATGAGACCATTATTGTAAATGAGACTGGTACGATTTTCCTGGGAGGACCTCCTCTCGTACAGATGGCCACCGGCGAAAAGGTCAGTGCTGAGGAACTTGGGGGAGCAAGGCTGCATACGCAAAAATCAGGGGTGGCTGATCACTTTGCCTTGGATGACTTTGAGGCACTAAACAAAGCAAGAGACATCTTAAAGACCATAAACTACCCCGAGCCATCTCTTATACGTCGCCCATCTTTTGAAGAACCTTATTATGATCCCGAAGAAATCTTAGGTCTCATACCCACAGATGTACGCCAGAGTTTCGACAGCCGAGAGTTAATTGCCCGCCTAGTGGACGGCAGCCGTTTTTATGAATTTAAGAAAGACTACGGCACGACTCTCCTTACCTGCTTTGCAGAGATTCATGGCTACTTGGTGGGAATTTTAGCTAATAACGGGATTTTGTTTAGTGAATCAGCCTTAAAGGGGACTCATTTTATCGAACTTTGCTCCCAGAGAAAAATACCTCTTATCTTTTTGCAAAACATCACTGGATTTATGGTGGGGAAAAAATATGAAGCGGGGGGTATCGCCAAGGATGGCGCTAAGATGGTGAGTGCAGTTAGCTGTACCCAAGTGCCCAAATTCACGATAATTGCCGGCGGTTCCTTTGGGGCAGGTAATTATGCCATGTGTGGACGAGCCTACTCCCCGCGTTTTCTTTTCATGTGGCCCAATGCCCGTATCAGTGTCATGGGAGGAGAGCAAGCAGCAGGGGTTCTTACTTTAATTAAGGAAAGCCAGCTCGAACAAGAAGGAAAGTCTTTTTCGGAAGAAGAAAAACAAAAAATGAAGGAGGCCATCCGTACAAGCTATGAGCAAAAGGGAAATCCCTACTTTAGCTCAGCTAGGTTATGGGATGATGGTGTTATCGACCCCCGAGATACAAGAAAAGTACTTGCCTTATGCCTCATGGCTTCGGCCTACAGTAAAATAGAAGATTACTATCACCCTCTTTACCGCATGTAAGGAAATATTATGAAACTACCAGATACTTCTTCTATAAGACGCTGGCTCTTGCTTAAAGCCGAAGGTGAGGTTCTTTTTTGTTCTTTGAATTTTCCTGAAAAGCACAACGCTCTTTCCCCTGATCTCATACGGGCTCTCACTGAGTTCTTCTCTAGCCATTTTCTCGAAATGGGCATAAGGGTGATAATCTTAAAAGGTGAGGGTCCCTCCTTTTGCGCAGGAGCTGATTTACAGTACATGAAAGCCATGGCTAATTTTTCTCCACAGGAAAATTTGGCCGATGCCGAAAAGCTTTTCGAAATGTTCGAAACCGTGGTAAGCTGCGAAGTACCTGTTATAGCACTAGCTCACGGGAATGTCTATGGTGGGGGCGTGGGTCTTCTTGCCTGTTGTGACATATCTTTGGCATTAGAAAACACCAAGTTTTGTTTTTCTGAGGTACGCTTAGGCCTTGCCCCTGCGGTTATTTCCCCCTTTGTGATGAGAAAAATGCAGCTAAGTTATGCACATAGATATTTCTTGAGTGCAGAGATCTTTGGGGCAAAGGAGGCCCAGAGCGCAGGTCTTATCTCTGCCTACGGAAGCGAAGAAGAAATGACCTTCTTAATGAAGCAAATCACAGAAAATCTATTGGCGGGCGGGCCCCTGGCCCAAAAAGCCGTAAAGCAGATATTGCACCAAGATTTTCGCCAAAGTCTTCAAGACAAAAAGGCAACCATGACTCAAATGATTAGCAATTTACGGGTAAGTGCAGAGGGACAGGAAGGAATGCGTGCCTTTTTTGAAAAAAGAAAACCAAATTGGCAGCAACAAAAGTAAAGTACTTAAATGCTTTACGAGACAGCCTTACTCTAAGCAAAGTATTTATGTGCTACCTTAGCTCAACGGCAGAGCAGCTGATTCGTAATCAGCAGGTTGCCGGTTCAAGTCCGGCAGGTAGCTGGGAGGAGTGGCTGAGTGGTCGAAAGCGGCGGTCTCGAAAACCGCTCTACCTGTCTCAGGTAGCGTAGGTTCGAATCCTACCTCCTCCGCTATAGGGAAAATCCCATTGCTGGTGCGTCAGCTTATTTTAGGAGCAAAATTCACTTTTTTGTCTTTTCTTTCCTGTTGATATATTACTTTTGTTCCGTAGCCGCCAAAAAATTTCTTACGAAATGATAGGCTCTTTGATGGCGTAGATAATTTTCTCTGTTAAAATGAAACGCTTTTCGATAGAAAGGGCTTTTTAGCAAATGTGGGGCACAAAACATAGAAAGTTTATTTTTTGTTAGCTTTTGCTTCGTATCTCACCTCAAAATTTTCGTGTTTAGCTATTTAATTCTATGATCACCCATAAGCAAGGGGGTTGGTGTGATAAAGTCTCCATGGCACATCTCGGGCACTTACAAAATCTTTAAATATCCCATGTTTTACAAACCATAATATTTATTATGGATAATCTTCTTACCCTATTTCTTCGCAGGCTACTCTCTGCCTAGTACATTCACCCACTAATAAAGCTCTTCTACTCCATAAACCAGCAACCCCGTTTTTCTGTATACGAGCCAATTAGAAAGTGTCTACGCTTTGATGTTTTTGGGATTCCAGCGAAACTTTTAGGTCTAAGATAAAAACCTTTTTCTCTTCGAGGATATAAAAAGCCCTTCAGGCGTTGCAAACTTTAATGTTCCTATAAAGAAATCTTATTTGATTTTGACTTCCAAGTATTGTCATATTTTTAAAGCTTACTCCAAAAACCTTGACATTTTGCCGTCAGCAAAACCAAGGTTTCTTGATAACGATACCTTTTTCACTAACCTTGAGTCGTATGTTTCAACTTTAATTTTGGGACCCAATCTTTTGTGGCAATATCTTGCCTTGTGCGATATTTCATTTTCTCTCCTACTCTAATATAGAGGCATACAAAGAGAATAAAAAGACCTCTGGCTAAAATCAATTTCGAGCCGACATTTTTCACATTCCTTGCGTTGCGCCTTCTGCATAGGCTCAAGTAAAGGGGGTGAAAAAAGGGGTTCATGAAAAATTTTGCCTGCCAAGCCAATACATAATTATCCCTATTTGGCTTTACATACTGGGTGAGCTAGCCCCCATGGACTCTATGATCTTTCCAAAAACGAGGTCTATTTTTTTTATCTTCTTTGTCGTCAAGCTTCACGCACTTGATTACCTCAAAATAGCAAGGGAAATCGAAAAGACCAATAAAGATCCCCAAATTAAAAAAATTGCTGTCTTACCTTTTGAAGATATAAACTACCGTGAATCGCGTCGCGGCTTAGAAATCCAGGAAGAGCTTACCTATGCCTTTGTTCGTCACAGTCACTTCCAGCTTGTGGAACGATCGCAAGTTAATAAAATCTTGGAAGAACTTCAGTTTCAGCAAACAGGGGTTGTTGACGAAAGATCGGCGAAACAAATTGGCAAGGGTTTAGGTGTTGATGGCCTCGTTACGGGGAGCATTAAGACAGAAGGAGGGGAAACAAAGCTCTATGCACGCCTTATCCGGGTAGAGGACTTTGCCATTGTCGCAGTAGCCTCTGATATTTCTCGAGTAACTAAAGAAACTCCCTATGACAAGAAAGCGAGTTATGAAACCTCTTACGGGCCCCAAGTAGAAATCGATCTGTGGGGAACTCTTGGCCTAACTCAAATGTCTCTATCCTTTGGTAAACCTACTGGCGACTATCCCTTAGTAAATGCCAGCCATTTAGGACTTTTGGGACTCTCTGGTAACTATCGTACGGTTGACATGAATCGTTTGCAGGAAAGACAAAGCCTTCCCCCTCTTGGACTGCGTCTTAGGTTTCATTCGAAAACACAAGGTTTTTATTTTTCTCCAGGTCTCTTCGAACTCATGTGGCAGAGGTCATACCTAAAAGCCCAAGAGGGCCAGATAATCTTCAATCAAGCCCAAGAAGTATCCACTTATCTACCTGAGAGATATATGGACTTTAGCTCTCTCGACTTTACAATTCCTTTACTCTTGGGCTTTGAGCATACCACGTGGCGCCTATATTCTGGTGTTGGTCTGGGCTTTGTTCTTGGTTTTTTTAGCTCGGCATATATATTAAGCTACAACTACGCCTCCCAGACTTTTGAGAAAACCTCAAATCAGGTGGGCAGTGGTTTCCAAGGCTCTCTCTTCTTGGGCACCATGTACCACCTAAATTCCTTTCTCTCTATTATGCTAGAGACAAGGTATTTTGGAGCCTTTGCTGAATTCAATCGAGACGGCGAAACGACCGGTTTTTTAATTAGTGAGGATATGACGGTATATCGCCGAGGCTTCTTATTTTTAGGGGGGCTCACTTTTCGCCTATAATCACGCAAACAACTCTCGCGCCTCATCTCTCCTGCAACATAAACCATGTTGAAAAGCAAACCAATAGCCAAAAGGTGAAGCTATGAGGGAGGAGAGGCTAGTAAAAGATGTCGTAAAGCTAGTCATTGTGATGATCCATCTTCCAACGATGTTGCTTTGCGATACCAGGGCAGTCTCCTGTACATGAGCTGGCAGCTTCTGGTTTGGCGTCTTTTTCAATTCAAAGATGATTTTTCGCTCTTTTTGCACGTACAACTTGATAGCCAAAATAGGCCTCTATCAAACGTGAAGATATAAATATATGCTAGCTCAGCCTTTGTCACTCTAGTCTCGCAGCAAATGTTCGTAGAAGAAAATTCCAAGAGAAAAAAAGAAAAAAAACAAAGAAGTCAAAAAAAACCCCTCCCTACCAATTTTGCCATATAGGGCTAGGGTCCGGTAAAAAGTTGCTGCGGCAATCCCCACAGGTAAAATGAGGGGAATGTAAATAAGAAACATGATAAGCTCTCTGTAGCGAGTCTGAAAAGATATCCCCGATGCAAGGGCTCCAATGGCGGAAGCATTCATGGACAAAAAAAAGCCTGTTCCTAAAAAAGACCAAACTATCAGGTTATGGCTTGTAAGCTTGAAAAACAAAAAGCCGATGAGATGTAAGATTAGCCATAGGACCATGAGCGCCATAAAATAGGCCACAAGTTTTGCTAAATAAAGAGCAAGGGGAGAGACTCTTAACTGCAAAATATAAGCTATGGCATTCCATTCCCTTTCCCAAACCTGACCAAAAAGCAGCAAAAATACCGATGCGGTTAGTTGGGTAGCTACCATAAAAGATACACCTACCGCGAGGGGCGTCTCTTGCGGAGGCAAACCGAGACGCAGTAGAGCAAGGTAGCCCCCTACAAAAAGAGTAGTCGCCCAAAAACTTGCTCGGCTTCTAAAGAAAAGCACTAAATCTTTTTTCAAAATTAAATAAAATATCTTTAAGCGCATTCGGCTTATGGCCTCATTTCACTTAATCTACCTTCATGCAAAATCCAAACTCTCTTGCCAAGACGAGCTACTAGTTCTTCCTGATGCTCTACTAAGACAAGGGTAGTATACCTCCACGAAAGCTCGTCAATCCCTCCTTGCTCGAGAGCTTGCACTAGTTTTGGACGAAAATAATTGTCAAGGGAGCTAAAAGGCTCATCTAAAAGCAAAAATTCGCTTTGACAAAGCACAAGCCTTGCCCAGGCTAGACGTTGTAACATTCCTTTAGAAAAATGAGCCGGGATATCATGGCGTCTCTCATAAAGGCCAAAATAAAAAAGAACATCCTTTATGCGCTCTTGCTTCATTGAAACCCCAGCTAGGTGCATAAAAAATAAAAGATTCTCCCAGGCACTTAACTGGGGATAGAACATAGGCTCATGGCTAATAAAGCCTCGGGAAATCTGGGCAATATGAACAAGTCCTTCGCTTGGTCTCAAAACCTCGGCAAAGATTTGCACTAGGGTTGTCTTGCCCTGCCCATTCTCTCCTAAAAGAAAAATACGCTCTCCTTCCTCGACAACCCCATTCAAATGACGGAAAACAAATTTTCCCGAAAAGCGTCGCCCCAGGTTTTCAAAGCGCACGACCTTCTTTGCCATTTTCTAAAAACTCCTCTAGGGTTTTTATGCGGCGCTCAAGCTCCTTCAGTTTTTCCTCCTTTACCCTAGAAAGCGCTATAGTCTTTTCTTCTTGCCACAAGAGCTTTTCTGCCTCAAGCCTAATTTTTTCCTTAAGGTAAATTTTCTTAAGCCAGAGAGGCTTTTTGTAAGCTACGTAAGCTACCCCCAAGAAAAATAAAAGGGAAAGCATCGCCAAAAGAAGCTTTTCTTCACGAGCCAATGGAGAGCTTACCTCAAGGGGTGCTTCGCGAGGAGCTTCAAGACGAGTGCCACCCCTTAAAACAATAGTTTTTTCTACCGGAAGATCATAGATGTTGCGCTCTAGACTTTCTTCGTAACGAGGCTTAAGAGGCTTGTCGTTTAGCAATACCTCGAGATCTTGCGGGTCAACCATGAGCTTGGGATTTTGCGACCAAGCATAAGGGGAGATAAATCGAACGCTGGCTTCTTTCTTAGGGTATGGGAGGCGGTATGATACCTCAAAGAGCCTCTCTCCTGGCTTTACGGGATAGGGGAGCGTAAACCAACCATCAGACATCTTTTGGGGATTTAGGCGCAACCAATTGAGTTCCTCTGTCGAGAGAGCCACTGTGGCCGAAACATCTTCCGCTTTTTCCGGAAGGAAAACCTCAACACCACCAAGGGAATTAGCATAAGTTTTTTTCGTAGAGTTTACAAAGTAATAGAGGTGATAAACGGAGAGATAGCCCTCATCTTGGTAGCGCACAGCCGCAAGAAGTCGAAGGGAGAGAGAGCTTTTTGCCTTCGTTTTCTCATAAACCACTACCTCTATTCTTGCGGGTGAGCGTATCCCTGTAAGGTTCTGGCTGTAAATAACCCCCTGGTATTGTACCTGTACGAGGTAGGGAGCTCCTTGGGGTTCAGGCAGATTGGCAAAAATAACCGGGTTTTGCGCTTTCTCTTGAACGGCTACCTCCTTCATCCCTTCCGCGGCTAGGATTACCGCAACTCTTTCGGGTAAAACCTTTTTCTCAGGAGAGGTGCCATTTCTTACGTTAACTACAATCTCATACGAATAGAGACTTATAGTGCCGATAAGAAAGCTAAGGGCTCTAATACGTGTTTCTTTCTTCATGGATGTTTTGGCGTAGCTTTTGCCATTCCCCCAGGATTTCTTTTTTTAGTCTTTCATAGTCTTCTATGCTAATTTTTCCGAGCCGATAGTCGTTTTCTATATCAGCCCAGTTTTGCCGCAGAACATCAAGATCCTCCAAGCCCTTGGTTTCTACGGCTTTTTCTTGCGCGGGAGCTGCTCCCTGCACCAAGGGTAAGAAAAGATAGACTAAGGATAAAACCAGTAATATGCAAAAAATAAGGTAGATCAACGCCCCTCCTCTATTTCTACCCCTTTTTGAAAAATCGCCAGACTTACTTCAGGGGGAAGCTTTCCCGAATATTTTAAAATAGAGCCAAGCGGGCTCAAAAGGAGTAATTTGTTGTCTGCCGAGAGGGCAATATCCCTTGCCCAAAAAGGAAGTTCTCTTTTGTCAGCTCCTTTCACTTCAAATGGCTGGAGACGGCGCAAATAATAGTAATGATTTTGCTCACCCTGGAGAAAAGCTGCGTAGCCAGATACAGCAGAGAACCGCTCTATTTGCGCTTTTCCTTTTTCAAAAAAAACCACCTCGTAACTACCTGCACCCCCCGTAAGAAAACCCATGAGCCTACCATGTGCAAAAGCTTTGGGTAAAGCCACATCTCTGCGTAGAAGTTTTAAGCTATCCTTCTCTAAATAGTAAAGGTAGTAAAGGCCGGCAAGACCATAGGTAAAGTATAAATGGTCTTCATAGTCAAAGAAAAAGGCGGATTCTGCCGGCAACTTACCACCTTTTTCCAATTTTTTTCCTGACGTATAGACAAGCTCGCCCGTGATTTGGTAAAGCACAAGCTTTTCATTTTCCACAAGTGGAACCAAGCCTTCCTCGGAGATACCTGGAACCATCCCACATGATATCTTTTGGGGTAATTTGTAGAACTTTTCTTTTAGAAAAGAATATACCCGCATCAAGCAAGAGTCATCGGAGAGATAACTAAAAATAAGGTAGTTTCCCCTAGGAGAAAAACTCATTTTTTCGGGGATGTATGGCAACCTAAGCTTTCCTTCTTTTCCTCCTTCCGTATCATAAATATAAAGTGACTTTTTATCTTCTTTTAAAGCAAAGATCTTATTGGGCTCTCTTAAAGAAACTATGAGTTCGTATTTTTCGTGGCGTGGGCGAAAGAAAAATTCATTTGGTAGGGAAAGCTCATAAGCCTCTCGAATATATTGGAGGGCTTCACTAACGTTTTCCCGGCCAAGCTCTTCTTTTGCCTTTTCTAACAAGGCCTCCTTGGATTTTTGACAATATAGAGTCAAAAGCCCTAGAGAGAAAAAAATGAAAAGCTTCACTTTAATTTCGAACCTTGCGGGCGGTTGGGAACTCAAGCGCAATGGTGCCTGTTCTTGCCATCTCCACAATGTGAAACTTTGAAAATGTCTGCAAAAAAGACGAAATCCTCCGAGGATTGGCTACAAGCTCGATCATAATTTCTTCTTCCGTCATATCCACGACAGTGGCTTTAAATACATCAATTAAAGTTAAAATCTCAGCTCTCTTTTCTGGACTAAAGCGCACCGTAAGCAAAATCAACTCCCTTTTTAAAGAATCCTCTCCCGTGAGATCACGAATTTCCAAGACATCCACCAGTTTATAAAGCTGCTTCTCAATTTGCTTAACCATTTCCTCATCTTCGGATATAACAAGTGTTATAATAGATTTGGTAGGATCCTGGGTCTCCCCCACGGAAAGAGAGTCAATGTTATAGGATCGACGAGTAAAAAGCCCTGAGACATGACTCAAAACGCCGGCATGATTGTTCACGAGTACCGATAAAACATGTTTCATAAACTAAATTTTGATAAACTCTACCTCACGGTTGGGAATGGTGCTGTATTCCTCCTCTCCAGGGAGGGGCTCACCTACCTCCGTCATTGTCTCATACCTTTGCCCAGAAGCTATCATAGGATAAACCTTTTCAGCCTGTGGTATCATGACTTCCAATAGCGCCGCATCTTCACTTTTGAGGAGAAAATCAAGCCCTTTATCGATTTCCCTTTCATGCTCTATACGCATAGCGGGGATGTCATAGCCTTCACAAATTTTGACAAAATCAGGATTGTAGTCCATATCGGAATGGGAAAAGCGTTGGTTGTAAAAGAGTTCCTGCCATTGGCGCACCATGCCTAAAAAGCCATTATTGAAGAGAATAATTTTAACTGGGATATCATACATCCTAGCTGTCGCCAACTCCTGCATATTCATTTGAAAAGAGCCATCTCCCGTGATAACCACAACTTCTTTTTCAGGCCGACCTAATTTTGCTCCCAGGCCAGCCGGGAAGCCAAAACCCATAGTGCCTAGCCCGCCTGAGGTAAGCCACTGGCGTGCTTCATTTATAGGATAGTACTGCGCAGCCCACATTTGATGCTGCCCTACATCGGTAGATATGATTGCCTGCCCACGTGTTTTTTCCCATAATTTTTCTATAACAAGTTGTGGCTTGATATCACCGCGGCCTCTAAAATAACGGAGAGGATGCTTTGCCTTAAGCGCCTGGATGCGTTCCACCCACGAGGTTCGGTTTTGAGCTTTGATGCGCTCGACGAGTATACTTAGCACATCGGCTAGATCTCCTGACACCCAAATGTCCACCTTGACCCTTTTATTGATTTCGGCTAAGTCAATATCCACCATAGCCCGCACAGCCTGCTGCGCAAAGGAGGGAGCATGAAGGGCTACTCGGTCATCAAAGCGTGCCCCTAGAGCTAATATCAGGTCACACTCCATAACAGCCTTATTGGCATAGGCCGTACCATGCATACCTAGCATGCCGAGGGAAAGCCTGTGGTTACCAGGAAAGGCTCCGATCCCCATGAGGGTCGTAGCAACGGGAATACTCCCCTTTTCCGCCAAGAGGCGCACCTTTTCCGCAGCATTGGCGGTGATGGCCCCTCCCCCCACATAGAGCATGGGAGAACGGGCACGGTCGAGAGCCTCAATTAATCGATCGAGGTCCCCTGTAATTGCCGGTTTTTGCCAATGGCGGGGATGGATTTTCAAGGGGCCCGGCTGCAATACTTCGGTCGTAGCTGTCTGGATGTCTTTAGGAAAATCAATAAGAGCGGGCCCGGGCCTTCCACTCATAGCCACGGTGATAGCTTCCTGAGTAATACGTGCTACATCATCCACATTCTTCAGCAAAGCATTGTATTTGGTTATCGGTAGGGAAATCCCGTATATATCACATTCTTGGAAAGCGTCACTTCCAATCGCCGATGTAGGCACCTGCCCAGTGATAGCTAAGATGGGAACACTGTCCATTTTCGCATCGGTTATGCCCGTGACTAGGTTTGTAGCACCTGGTCCTGATGTAGCGATGGCCACCCCTAGCTTCCCGGTCGCCTTCGCATACCCTTCTGCGGCATGGGCTGCTGCTTGCTCGTGGCGTACCAATATATGGCGGATCCTATCCGCATAATGAAACAAAGTATCGTAGAAAGGTAAAATTGCGCCACCCGGATAGCCCCAACAAATCTCTACCCCGTTGCGCAGGAGTATGTCTATCATAACCTCTGCGCCTGTCTTGCGCCCAGCCATAATCCTTACTAATATACGAAAGTGAAGCGTCAACGACAAGAATGCTTACCTCTCTTATTTGATTTTAAAGGACAAAAAAGGCTTGAAAGAATAAGCTCCGCGGATAAAGCCGCCGATACAACCTATTCAGACTTATGCAACTGCAAGCAAACTGGGAATTTTCGCAAATCACTCCTCAAAAAGCAATCCGCAATCCCCTCCTTTTGGAGCTTACGACCCCGCCGCAAAAAAGTACCGTGCGCCAATTGGTTGTTGTATTAGCGGTGGACCGCAGTTGGTCCATGAAAGGTGAAAAAATGCAGGCCGTCACCGATGCAGCTATTTTGTTTTTGAACTGGCTTACGCGCAACGATGTTTTAGGTATTGTAAGCTATGCACAAGATGTCAAAGTAGAGCAAAACCCAATTCCTCTCACAGAAAAATCCACAATTGCGGATAAGATACGGCGTATGAGCTTAGGTACCTCCACAAATCTTAGTGGTGGTTGGCTTACGGCCCTGCGCCTTGCGGAAAACTATCAAAGTCCTAACGCTGTTAGGCGTGTAATTTTGCTTACGGACGGCCAAGCCACTATGGGTATTCGCGAAGAGGATAAACTTGTTGAAATAGCTCGCCAATACGCAGCAAAAAACATCGTTACAAGTACCATTGGTGTTGG
Source organism: Leptospiraceae bacterium (assembly GCA_025055765.1). GTDB lineage: Bacteria > Spirochaetota > Leptospiria > Turneriellales > Turneriellaceae > JANWWS01. The sequence goes on from JANWWS010000004.1 coordinate 150,170, forward strand.
TGCAGACTTTAACGAACAGAACTTAAAAGAAATTGCACGAGCAGGGGGCGGCTCGTTTTATTTTATGCAAACACCTGAAGAGGCTTCTGATATATTTTACCAAGAATTTGGAGCTATCCGGAGTTTATATGCTCAGGCAGCTGAGGTACGCCTTTATTTTCACCAACCCATTTCCTTAAACCAGGTATTGGTGGATGCCGATATTGAAAAGCATTCTGATGGTCTTACCTTGCGCCTTGGGGATATTCCTTCCGATGATAGTCGCAAAATGGTATTCGAATTTGATGTTGGACCAACTAATGAGGAGCTCATGGTTTCAGGTGAGCTTACTTTTTTTAATGTCAGCGAAGATCTGAAGGAAGAAAAAATAAAATTTAACATCCCCCTAAAAGTTGGTCCTACTCAAGCTCTCCCTAATAAACTTGTCTGCCAGGAATACCTGTTGGCCCACTCAGCCAGAGAAATCGAGCGTATATCTTTAATTGCTCGCCAAAATGTAGAAGTAGCTCTAAACGAGCTTAAGAATTTGCAGCACGAGGTCAAAAACTATCTTACGGAAAAAAACTTAGAGCTGAGCTGGCTTGAAGAAAGACTTATGCAAATGGCAGAAAAATTGGCACGAGATACGAACCTAGCGGCTAAGCAACTCTTGTCTGAAAGCACTAAGATGTATCGTGAAAAAACCGCGACCATTACCAAAGCAGCGGCTGGTGAAATTTTAACTTACAAAATGCAAAGCCAGCTTGATCTCTATAAAGTACCCGAATTTAACGAAGAGATGAATGGCTATCTCCAAAAAGGAATACGGTTTGTGCTCATTGACATGCAAAATTGCCCCTTCCTTGATTCTTCTGCCATTGGCGCCTTAATCCAACTTTCTAACTCACTCACTAAGAGAGCTGGGCTTTTGATTTTCTATAACGTACCGACAGGCTTACAAAAAATCATTGCAGCAACAAGACTTGATAAATATATCCCTCTCGCTCCAAATGAGAGCGAGGCACGTAAACTCATCCCCATGGAATAGAAGGAAATTTTTCTCTCAAGTCTTTATAGGTTTTTTCTATCTTTTCCCAGTCATATCCATGAGAAATGCCCATCTTTTCCGCTACCTTGAGCACAGTGCGGGTATCCACATTGCCGCGAGCCCCTGGCATAAAGGGACAGCCCCCAACACCAGCAAAAGAGCTATCGTAACAATAGTAGCCTGCTTCTAACGCTAGCTCAATGAGCTGGGGCGAGTGACCGTAGGTATCATGGAAATGCCAAAAAATGCGAGATTGGTAATTTTTGGAAGAAAGCCACAAGAGAAGCTCTTCCATTTGGTTTGGCTTTCCCCGGCCCGTCGTGTCAGCTAGGGAAATCTCATCAAAGAGATCAAAGTATGCCTCCATTGCTGCCAGATCGTGGGTAGGTTTTTTTTCCCCCTCATAGGCACAGTGGAAGATTGTCGAGACATAAAGCCTTAGTTTCACGACACCCTCGTTACGCGCTTGTGCTGCCATCTGTTCGATCATTTTTAGGGATTGCTCTATCTCCTGACCTGTATTTTTTCTTTGAAAGGTAGCCGAGGTGGCTGTAAAAAAAGCAAGGTACCGTGCCCCTAGTTCCAAAGCTCGCCGCAACCCGACCTCATTGGGCACCAAAAGCCAAGGCTCGGCATTTGGGTACTTTTCTCTAATTTTGGCAAATAGTTCATCACTTTTTGCCATGGCTGGTACCTTTTGTTCTTTTACAAGAGAACCAACTTCTATTTTCGAAAACCCTGCTTCAATGAGCCGAGAACAAAGGTAAAATCGCTCCTCAACAGAAAAAACAGAATTTAAACTCTGCAAGCCATCTCGGGGTGAAACCTCTCTTATCTCAAGGGCCCTCATGGTTTTTTTTCTTCTGGCGCATGGCTGAAAAAACTAATCCCTGAGCGTTAATATTTAAATCAATGCCGAGCATCTTCCATTCTTCATCGCTAGGATATATCCCTCGTCTCTCGAGTTCTCGAGAAAAAAGCCTTTCAAAGCCAGCTTGGGCAAAACTATGGGCCTGCTCATAAGAGATATCTCTCGATAAAATATCCTTGTAGATCTCCTCAATTTCAAGTAAAAGACGGTGTAACTCCTTGCGCCCGAATTCTACATCCACCCATTCGCCAAAGTGGGTTAGCATAACTCTCCTTGGCTTTAGGTCCGCAATTAGGTCATAACTTTTGTGGGCTTCTTCGGGATCAAAGTCGGTAGGTGTCGTTGAGGGGTAAATAAAGGGAAAAGACCCTTTTTGTAGCAAAGGGTAACCAATGCCAAAGGAATCTCCTGTATAGACTGTCTGGTCGGCTTCGTCAAAGATAACAAAATGGTGGTTGGCATGGCCCCGGGTATAAAAGAATCGCAGAGCCACACCGCCAAGATACAACATAGAGCGATCTTCTGGAATGAGGACCCTGTCGGGGGGGACTGGCAAAATTTGCCCATAAAGTTTATCAAAAAGCTCATCTCCATAGACCTGACGGGCGCTTTGGATTAAGCGAGAGGGGTCTATGACATGTCTTGCGGCTCGTGGATGAGCTACCACCTTTGCCAGGGGAAAAGTTTGGGCTAGATGGCCCGTAGCACCCGCGTGGTCGAGATGCACATGGGTGATAATAATGTACTTGACCTGCTCTTTGCCTACACCGCGCTCTTCTAGAGCTTTGAGCAAATAAGGCAGGGCGTGGGTTGTGTTATTCTCAATAAAGGCATACTCGTCTTTGTAGCCCAAAAGAAAGGCTGCTGCCGTTTGGGGATAGACATAGTGGCAGTCTATTATAGTGACAGGATCAGCCATCTTTGACAAACCATTTTGCCCTGATAAGCGCCACAAAAACTCCCAAGAATAACCCTGCCATAAAGCTTGCCATGATAACCAACTTGCCTGACTGATAATCGGGCTCCTCGGGCAGATCTCCATATTCCACCCGCAAAATTTCAAAATTACCTACAAGGTCCTTTAGGAGTTGTTCTCTTTGCTGCCATTCTATATCTGTTTCAAAAATATCAAAGCCCAAGTTCAGCTGGCGCCCCTGGCGAAGGGCTTCTTTCACCTTAGCCATAAGCTCTCGATCGGATCGCAAATAACGAATCTGTTGCTCGCTAAGATCGCGAAATATCTTCTTATAAGTAGCCACGACCTCGCGCGACACAAGGGCATTCACCACAGTTTCGGCCTTTTTGCGTACTTCTTCTCTGGATTTCCCCTTAACTTCAATGGCTATAAAGTTGTCTTGTGAGCGCTCGTTTACTATCTTAAAAGCGGGGATTTCTCGATAGTTAGTTTTTCTTGCCTTTTTCTCTAATATTTTGAGCTCGGCTACAAATACCCCCCTATCTGGGAAGGGGATCTCCGCTTTTGAGAACTTAAGGGTAATGGGATGGACATAGAACTCATAGCGGTAGGTAAAACCAAAGATGATATAATAAATTAAAGTAAGAGCAACTGGCACGAGACTAAAAAGGCCAAGCGTAAGCTTCTGCTGCCATAAAATTTCCCAAAGCTCTTTTAAGTCGATTTCATCGCTTGATCGCGTTTCTGCGTAAGATGTCTTCTCCATTGTAGACCTCGCTACGTAAGATGATTTTCTACTTTTACACCTGTCGCCGAATTGACATTATGTTGTAAAGCCTCATATGTCTTTTACGAGAAAGTCGAGAGGAGGGGTATCTTGCATAGCTGTCGTAAAGTTGGCAAGTCTAGGGGATGTCATACAGGCAAGCCATGTTCTGCCCCTACTTAAAGAATATGGCTATGTGGTTCATTTTTACACAAGTAAAAGCTGCACCCCCGTCCTAGAACATAACCCCTATGTGGACCGTGTTTTCGCCCTGGCCAACGTGGGGGGATCTATACGAGAAAGTCTGCTTGGGCTTCTCTCCCTTCTTTGGCATATGCTGTGGCACCAATACAAAAGGGTGCTTCTCTTACACCGCAGCCCAATACTCTCATTTGTTCTCTGGCTTGCCGGCAAAAAAACCGTAGGCTTCTACCACAAGGAGAAAAATCCCTTTCTCTTTCAAAAAATCTACTTTAACCTCTCTGCGCACAGAATGGAACATAACCATGAGATGCTTTCTCAAGCTCTTGGCATAACCCAGAAAAATTATAATATGGTCTACTTTTGTACTAAAGAAGAAAAAAGGTGGGCACAAGAGCTGCTAAAACCCTCAAAAAAATACCGCTATTTGGCGTTAAATGCCGGGGGAGCTGTTAATCTCCAAAGCTCCATGCCATCTCGCCGCTACCCCCCTCAATCATATGCCGAGGTATTAAATAAGCTAGCCCAGGAATTTCCCAAATATGTTTTTGTATTTTTGGGAGCCAAAACAGATCTAGCAATTCACAAAGAAATTATGGACAAATTAAGTCCCCAAGCAAAACATCTTGACTTTACCGGAAAACTAAGCATAAGGCAAAGTGCAGCTCTCTTGTCTGCTTGCCATGTTTACATAGGGAACGATTCCTTTTTACTTTTTGTAGCTATTGCCTTGGGGATAAAAAGTTTTGGTATCTTTGGGCCAACAAAGGGGGAGCTTATCATGCCTACCCTACCCCATTGTCGCTTCATACAGGCGACACATCCACTCTCGGGTTGTTACAATCCTACAGAGGGAACGAAGGGGCTTGCTTACCAAGAAGAAGCTATGGGTATCATGCGCGCCTTAAGACCTATTGATGTCTATCGTTCTTTAAGAGCCTTTTTAAAGGAATAGCTCCACTTAGCTCTGGCTTACTTTTTCGTTGGATAGAAGAACCTGCCACAAGAACAAATGATAGCTAATCAGAAACCACAAGGTGTGGAAGTTATAGCCAAAGGCTAAGGCAAGCAAAGCTAAGAGCCATATTTTTTGAGAACGTGAGCCTTTTGAGTAGGCTTTGCTGTAGCTATAAATCCAGTAGAGAGATCCTGCAAGACCTCCCCAGAGAAAAACATTGGTTAAAAGGCTTTCTACATCAGCATGGCTGTGGACGGAAAATGACGGATTTTCTTTTGTTCCAGGTACATAAGTGTGGAAAAAAGAACCCGTCCGTCGGTAGCCAAAACCAAATATAATTTCCCCCAAAGTTGCTCGAGAAAGATAATACAAAGAAGAAAAGTAACTCAAATGAAAAACAGCACTATGGGAATTAGCCCCAGGTCGTAGCAAAAAGCCTAAAAGAAAGAAAAAAACCAACCCTGCCAAGGGCGCCGCGCTTTCAAGCCATCTGCGCATTGTCTTAGGAAAAGAATCCAAAATCCCCCAGAAAAACTTACTCACCGCATACGCCAAAAGGCCCCCCCAGGCTGTTTTTGATGTCGAGATGAGGATTGCCACGAAAAGCAATGCCAGACCCGTCCGACGCCATGGTACCTCGAGCATACCTTCAAAGACTAGTATGAATACAAGAACTAAAGCGGGGGTGGTAAGACCAGGATCCCAGCTTAGCCCCCCTGGCCGAAAAAGGGGGCGACCAAGGTAGGGAAAAAAAGTATAATCTTCGTTAAAATAAGTGTGATCCCCAGCAGCTCGTAACATAAATTCGGGAAATAGTATGAGGTTCAAGGCTTCGTATCTAAAAAAATGCATGCCAACTTCAAATAGCATGTATAGAGATGTAAAAAGACTACTATACCAAAGACCTTTAAAATAGCTTTCACTTAACCGTGGTATATCCTCCTGCCCCAAAAACGCGGTGTAGGCCGAGAAAAGAAAAACAGATAAATAAACAATAGCAGGGGGCATACCTGCCAGCTGGCGATGAAACAGGGCCACCCCTGTTACCACAAAAAAATAAAGTAAAGCGAAAAGAAAAAACCTACTATTGACCTTGATAAAAACAAACCACTTTTTTTTCGGCTGATATAAGACAAAGTAACTGATTACCAATAGAAGGTAAAGTCCCCAAAATAAATAGGGGAGATTCAAACGATAATAACCCGGAATAAGCCAAAGGGAAAAAAAACCTAAAAGAAAAAGGATTTTTTGAAGATTTTTGGTCAGAATTTCCTTAAACACCACTTTGAGGTTCCTCTCGTTTTAATTGGTGCCACAAAAAGCTAAGATAAAAAAATAAAAACCAAACGGTATGAAAGTTATAGCCAAAACTTAAAAACATGATCACCAAGAGCAAAAGGCGCTCTTGCCTTTTGGAGCCCATATAGGCCTTGACATAACTGTAAAGCCAGAAAAGAGAGCCCATAGCCCCCCCCCAAAGAAAAACATTGGTTAAGAGACTTTCTATATCTGCATAGGGATCAAACTGTTTATCTTGTTGAAACCAGGGAACATGATTTAAAAGAAAATACCCCGTACGCCGATAACCAAAACCAAAGAGTATGTCCCAAACTGAGGTCTTCACTAAATAAACGACTGAGCCTAAATATTTGAGATGGCGAGAGTAGGTCATGGGCAAAGCTTCATAGGCAAAAAAAAAGCCAATATGAAATAGAAATAGAAACAATAGTAAAGGAAACCATCTTTCCATAAAGCTCTGGGCTTTCTCTTTGTGGCGCAGAACAAAAAAAATGCCTTTTAGCAATAGGTAGGCCAGACAAGCTATAACCGACGTCTTGGAAAAAGAAAGGAAAATCCCTAAAAGCAAGAAAAAGCGAACTAGCCTATTGTACTTCATGATAAGCAAACCTTCGTTGATTACCACAAAGGCTATCACAAGCGCAGGTATGTTGAGACCCGGATCCCAAGAAAAGGCAGCAGGACGCAGGGGATGCCAAAAAGACAAATAGGGCGCTAGAGGATGGTCTGTGTTTATGAGTACATGCTCCCCCGCAGGGGTAGTTAAAAAGGTGGGTAAATACTGCAAAAGTATTTTACCGCTTGTGCGATAAAGCCAGACATCCACTAGCAAAATAAAGGAAGTTACCACGGCACTATGACAAAAACCCCGCAAAAAAAATAGAAACAGGGTATTTTGGCCCTGCTCTTCCATGAAATAAACAACAGCCGCCCCCCAGAATACCCCTAAGAACATGAGAGAAGCAAGTAGCCCCATCGGGTTTTTTTCTTTCACAGCAGCTATACTGGTGCTTATAAAATATAGCAGTGCCAACAAGGCAAAGAGTCGATTTTTCTTAAGAAAGCTTAGAAACGGCATCACAAGCTTAGCGCTTACAAGCCAAGAAATAAGATAAAGGGCAAAGATAGTGAAAAAAAGGTGGGCTAGGGTCAGTCGGCCAAGGGCAGGCAAGAGAAAAAGACTTACAAGACCCAAAAGATAAAGCAATTTGGGGGCAAAAGTTGGTTTTTTTTGAGGGGTGCCAAAACTAACCTCCAACATTACTTCCTTAGCTCATAGTTTTACGACACTTGCCTTTGCCGGATTAACCCCAAAACCATGCCACAAACCCCAAAGTGGGTTAAGAGTTTCCTTTTGGGGACCAAAGCGATGAACAAAAAAGAAAAAGAGCCTTACAGCAGAAGCCAGATAATAGCCATAAGCTAAGAAATTATATCGGTGGAATTTTTTGATAAACCAGATTTTATTTCGATAGTGGTAGTAAAACTTGTAGAGATCCTTTAGAGTAAGCTCGGCTTGTCGGTCACGATGGATCATAATTACATCAGGCAGAAGCAAGAGCTTTCCGTGCCGGCTCAGGCGGTAGGTATATTCTGTGTCATCTCCCCGTATAAAAAATGTGGGCTCTGGGAAACCTAACTTTTCCACGAATTTTCTGCTAAACAAGGGACCGACGAAGGAATTCGTATCGAGCAAAATATACTTTCCCCATTTTTTGCGGCATTGGTACCAGGGACGCTCTTGTAAGAAAGGGCTTGTTACACATTTATGGTGGTCTTCCTGGTAATAGCCCGACTCATGCTGGACATGGGGGCACAGAGCTGCTACGGCATGCCTGCTTTCCTGCAATTCCTCGTATGCCGTGAGGAGCTGCGCTAGGGTGTCTGGGGGAGCTAAGGCATCATCATCCATGAGCCAGATATGGGAATAACCTGCCCCATAGGCAGCCTTCATGCCTTCAGCAAACCCCCCAGCCCCCCCTAGGTTCTGGGCAAGCCTTTTATAAAAAAAAAGCACCTTTTCTTTGCCAAAATAGAGGGTTGTTTTAGCCTCCCCGAGAGTTCCTTTTTTGAGAAAACCTTTTCTTATTAGGTAATCAGGTGTACCATCTTGACTGGCGTTGTCTATGACATAGATAGCATCAGGTCTTCGCTTCTGTCTTATGAGAGAGTTGAGGCAATCGACTAAAAGCTCCTTGCGGTTATAGGTGACTACCACTGCTGCAACAGTGAAGCTCTTATGAGATTTCCCTTTCATCGTAAGATCCCATGCGGGTCAAAAATGCTTTCCACTTGCTGCTGGAAATGAAAATTTTGCGGAAAAAATTTGGCATACCAAGAACGTTTCAATTGCCCAAGTCCATGCTCAGCGCTTAGGGAGCCTCCTGCGGCAATAACCTGCTCATAGACCCACAGGTCAAGTGAGTTGTGTTCAATGGCCTTCTCTTTTTCATCTAACAGAAAATTTAAATGGACATTGCCATCGCCTAGATGTCCAAAAACCACCATGTTAAGTGTGGGATAGATCTCGGGGGCATTCCTTTGCAAGTTACGAAGAAAATCGCTCAGTCGAAAAGGGGGGATGGAGATATCGTATTTAAAGACCTTATTGCCATGACTGAGGCTTTCGCTAATACGCTCGCGGTACTTCCATAGCTCTTTTCGAGCAAGGGCGGTCTCAGCATACAGAGCATCTTCAATAAGGGAGCAGCTAAGAGCTTCCTCTAAAACGCTCTGAACCTCTTGGGATTCTGCCTCCCATTCTATTAAAACATAGTAGGCGAAATCTCGGTTAAAAAGAGGCCGCAGAGAGGACTTTTTTTCAAGAATTTTTTGACATGCAAGATCCCAAAATTCAAGGGCATGTAGACTTGCCTTTTGGCGGGCCAGTTTGGCTAGGGGTGCAAGAGCCGCAAGGCAAGAGAGCGCACAGAGCACACAAACGAGGCTTCGCGGGATGGGCACAAGGCGGAGGTAAGCCCTTGTTATTATCCCTAATCTTCCCTCAGAGCCAATGAAGAGGTCCTTAAGGGAAAGGCCGCTTGCATCTTTAAGAACAGCAGAGCCAGTATTTAAGACATCGCCCCTGCCAGTGACAACCTCAAGGGAAAGAACCTGGGCTCTCGTGGTACCATAGCGCAGAACATGAACACCACCCGCGTTTGTGGCGATGTTACCACCAATTTGGGAGCTACCCGTTGCCGCAAATTTCACAGGATACATAAGGCCCTCTCCAGCAGAAAGCTCGGTAATAGCATCGGTTATAATCCCTGCCTCTACATGAATGATGGCATCCTCTTTAAAAAAATCAAGCACCCGATTCATTTTTTCGAGCGAGACTACCACACCACCGCGGGCATTAGCCGCTCCTGAGTAACCTGTTCGCCCGCCCACTACACTAAGCTTTTTTTTCTTTTCCATGCAAAACTCTACAACTTTCTCAATATCAGAGCGACTATGCGCAAAAACAAGATATTCCGGAATGGTATAGGAAAGACCGCTTTTGTCGTGAAAGTAAGCCTCGTAGTCATATAGTTCCTGACCCGTGATAACCGCACCTTCAATCTGGGCAAGTAAATGCGCCATATTCCTAGAGAGGAGATAAGGCTCAGGGGTCAACTGTGTTTTAAAAAGCGATATGGAAAATTTTTTGCAAAAATACCGATACTAAAGCAGTGCACCGCCTCTTTTTTCATATAGCCCTTTGGCTTGTCTTCAAAACTTTTTTATTGGCCTATGTACCAGACCGTGCCGGAATTGAACGCAAACTAAAAGAAAACCGCTATTTCCTAGAGTTTATCAATGCCGGTATAAGTAACTTTGGCGATGAAAAAAGCCGCCAGCTCCTTCAAAAAGCAGCTACTGAACACTATCGCGCTTACCGAGCTTACCTACAAGGGCATTACGACATCTCTCATGATTATATTCGCCAAAGCCAGCTCATTTTGCGCGACCTTTATGTCTACATGTATGATAACATTTACCGCCGAGATGCCCTTTATCTCTTGAAGAGCAATTCTGTAGTGGTGGTCTCAAGCCGTGACGAACGAGCAATTAAACTACTCAATTTGGGCTACCGAGATGTCAAACACGCAGACATCTACCGAAAGAAGGGCTACCACTATCCGGAACATCTCTACTCCATTAAAATTTATTCCTATATTGATGGCATAAAGTACCTTCGCCAAGCCAAGCGCTATGCCTTTTTAGCCATTATTGAAACACACACCCCCTTGCCCGACAAGGCCGATTTCAAAAAACAAACGCCGGATGATTACTTTAATAGAGAAAAAGCTGAATTTTTAGAGGACTACTTGCGGGTAAAAAACATCCTTACCAATATGATTGATCGCAAATATATTATCAACGACTATGACTATTTTAGCCATCACGACGACAATTATGGGTATATCTCCTATGAAAAGCCAAATTTACTTGAGAAATACCTCAATGAAGCCGAAGCTTATCTGGCTAAGCAAAAGTAGGCTTTTAAGAAGGACTTGGAGAGAGCCGAAAATCACTATATGGAGTATAATTTATCCCCCCGAGATGCAAAGATCTATGTGAAAAGAGAAAAAACCTCGGCCTCTCAAAGGAAAACCACAAAAGACATGCTTTACCTTGATCCAAGGCCTATACGTCATACAGAGCGCATGAGTGATCTCTTTTATGTGCTCTTTCGTCGGGAAAAACCCTAGGTTTTTTGTTTTTTCGGCTGCGCGGCCGGCATAAAGATATTGTTTAAGATCAAGCGATAGCCGGGCGAATTTTTGTAGAGCCTGAGATCCGTAGGAGGGTCTCCCACTAGATGTTGGTAATCTTCGGGATCATGCCCTCCATAAAAAGAAAAAAAACCCCTACCGTAGCTGCCGTAAATGTATTTTACCCGCTCACTGCCTAGGGTTTGACCCAAAATAAGCACTCGCGGCTTGATTTTGCTAAGCCGAAAAGCCGTAGTCTGCCCTAAAAAACCCCTGATTTGCCTTACATGATTTTGCGTTAATAAGGTCGGAATGGGATCTGTTTTCGCATTAAATTCAAATAAAGTAAAAAAGTCTTTGCTTTGGGCAATACCCTCTTCTTGAGGATTAATGTCGATGTCTGAAAATTCATAGATAAAGGGATCTGTGATTACTTGAAACTCGTAAAAAGCCAGGGTTTTATTGAAGTCTAATTTTTTTTGGTAGCCGTCTGTTACAGGAGTGTGGTCTAAAAGGGGATCGACAATGTCAATGTTTTGGGCAGCCAAGGCGATGTCGAGGGAATCGGTGGCTGAGCACATAGCAAAGAGAAAGCCCCCCTTAGAGACATAGTCTTGGATGGCCAAGGCCACTTCTTTTTTTAACTCTGGAACGCGCGAAAAACCCAGCTTGCGGGCCAACTCTTCACTTTCTAGGCGGCGCTCTTGGTACCATTCCTGGTTACGGGCAAAGCCGTAGAATTTTCCATACTGGCCAGTGAAATCCTCATGGTGCAGGTGTAGCCAATCATAGCGGGAAAGCTCTCCCCTTAAGACCTCCTCATCATAGAGGGTATCATAGCGAATTTGGGCGAAATCTAAAACAAGTTGGACCGCATCATCCCAGGGATCGGTTCCTGGTGGTTTGTAGATAGCAATGCGAGGGGCTTTTTCTAACTTAAGCCGCTCCAGGTTTTCTTTTTCCCTTTGCTTTTCAAACCTATAAAGATCCTCTTCGCCAAAACGCTCCCAACTAATACCGTAGCGATGGAGGAGCTCCTGCAAAGCCTCACTTTCTTCCAGCAGGAAAGAACCACCTCGGAAATTAAGCAAAACCTCGGCCGTATACCCCTTATCTAACATTTGGTAGACAGCCCCGTAGGCCTGTAAGTGGTTTAGTTGATCCCGATCCATAGGTATAAGTATAAAAGTAGCCAATACGGGCTCTAAGACAAAAAGCTTGAGAGTGAGAAACCTCCCATGAGTTGCCATTTTAGCCTCGCTTTAGCAAATAGTCGATGAATTCGCGCACAGCTCCCCTGCCCGCAGGCAAATCGCAGACATAATCCACCGCCTCACGTACCTGAGGATGAGCATCGACAGGGCAAGCCGACAAAGCCACGAGTTTCATGGCTTTTAGGTCGTTTACATCGTCACCTATATAGGCTGCCTGATGTTTTTCGAAACCATGACTTTGTAGCCATTCTTTAACCAAAGTAGCTTTATCTTGTACATTTTGGTAAAGCTCACTTATCCCCAGTTCTGCAAAACGGCTTTTAAGACTATCGCTTTGTCGTGAACTAAGTACAACAACTATGCGGTTGTTTTGGAGCCAGTCCCGAATCCCTTGCCCATCGTGCACGTGAAAGACCTTTATGATCTCACCATTGGCACTATAATACAACGATCCATCGGTTAAGGTGCCATCCACATCGCAAAACAAAACTTTGATGTCCCTGCGCTTGCCCATGCGACCTCCACGGGCTCTCTTTCACATAGACGTAGAAAGTCAACTGAGCTAGGAGAGGCTTTCAAGGTAGCGCTCGGCTTCTATGGCCGCCATGCAGCCAGAACCGGCCGCTGTTATGGCCTGTCGATAGTAGCTATCTTGCACGTCTCCACAGGCAAAAACCCCTGGGATCGAGGTAGCTGTCCTGCCAGGTAGGGTCTTAATATACTTTTTTTCATCAAGTTCCAGCTGACCTTCAAAGAGCTTCGTGTTGGGATCATGACCAATGGCAATAAAAAGCCCCTGTACGGGGAAATCCATGATTGTCCCGTCCCGACTATCTCTGAGTTTTAGTCCTGCCACAGTACCTGTCTTTTCATCGCCGTAGATTTCCGCTACTTCTTTAAATAGCAAAAATTCAATTTTTGGATTTTTTTTTGCCCTCTCCAACATAATTTTACTTGCTCGAAACACATCGCGGCGATGGATAATGGTGACTTTTGTGGCAAATTTTGTTAGGAAATTAGCCTCTTCCATCGCACTATCTCCGCCTCCCACCACAGCCACTTCTTTACCACGAAAGAAAAAGCCATCACAGGTAGCACAAGCACTTACCCCACGGCCTTTAAAGGCTTTCTCCGAGGGGATATTGAGAAAACGAGCACTCGCCCCTGTGGCAATAATCACAGCATTAGCGGTATATTCTTCTCCTTCGCTGTAAACTTTAAAGGGCCTACCTTGGTTTAAAACAACCTTATCTGCTAGTTTTGTGATGAGCTTCGCTCCAAAGCGCTCTGCCTGAGCTCTAAATTTTTCCATGAGCTCCGGACCCAAAATACCCTCTGGGAAACCGGGATAGTTCTCCACCTCACTTGTAATCATGAGTTGTCCGCCGCGTTCAATACCCTCTAGAACCAAGGTGTTTAAATTTGCTCGACCCGCATAAATAGCCGCTGTATATCCAGCTGGCCCCGAACCTAAGATTATCACATCATAGTGGTTTGGATAATGGCTCATGCTCATATTATAACTATGGTCTCATCTTCTGTCTAGAAATTCTGTCATACCCTATTGGGTATATCACTTTAACCTCTCTAAGGCCCTTTTTCGATTTTGGGCTCTTGGCAAATATATTTGAGCTTCGCTGTTTTCAGGATCAATTAACAAGACCTTTTCCATGAAGGAAATACATTGTTCAAAATCTGATCTTTCATAAGCGGCTATGCCCTGGGCAAGCAGGGAGCTAACCTGAGAGTTTAGACTTTCGCGCAGGCTCCTTAATTCCTGAACAGCCTCCGGGATATCGGGAGCTTGTTTTAAAAGCACAATGGCACGAAAGTGTCGGCCTGCTTCTAAATGGGCCTTGGCCTCCTGCCTTTTTCTTTGCTGGAATATAAGCGAACGGTATTTATCGATTAACACATCGTCTGGTGATTTTTGCTCTAATTCTTCAATTTTGCGTAATGACTCCTCGTACTCCCCCCTTTCATAATGGACAATAATGGCAGACTGCAAATCACCCATGGGATCTCTTGCTGTCTTCGTTAGGGGTGGAAGCCCCAATCTAATAGTTATACCCAAAGAAATTGTCAGTTCCTCAAACAAAAGAGGGTCCCCTATAAAAAAGCCATTATGACCTATTCCCATTTCAAGCAATAGCTCCCTATACAAGGGGTAGCGTATCGAAATTCCTGTAACCAAGAGAGGATTCACAAAAGAAAGGCGCTTGTTTCGCTGAGCCATATAGTAAGAGCCATAGAAAGCCCCAAGACCAAACCGTGGATGGAGCACAAACTCGTAGGGTAAAAATACATCATACCCTAGGCTCACAAAGAACTGATAGAGATTTAAAACACTGGACGGGTGCCTGTCCATGGAATTGTGGCTGAGGCTCAACCCAACCGATGGTATGAGGCCCAGGGGCTGAAGAAAGGAAAAGTAAGGTTTTTTCTCTAATTCGCGTAGCCACACCTCACCACCTAGACCCCCCTCGAAGTGCTCTGCCAGAGCTCCTAGGGGAAAGCCATAGCGTGGTGCCAGGTAAATTTGTGTTTCTGCAAAAAGTGTGGAGTATATTGTTGTAAATAAGAAAATTTTTTTCACACCCATCCTTGGAGCAAGGCGCAAATATGGAGATCCCCATCGTTGTCACTTCCATTTTGCTCGTCAGCAAAGCCAGCTAGGCCAACTAGTAGTTACGAGGTAACACAATCTGGCCCCTTGCGCCAGCTATAAAATTCAGCTACGGTTATGATAGCATCCTCTTCACGAATAAAGTTATCTAGGGTCACTTTAAAAATGTCCAGCGTAGCCTCAGAAGCATAAAGATGACACCCCGAATCATGAATTAATTCTAAGACCTCATCTACAGGAGGGATATCTAGGACTTTATTGCTTTTTTCATCCGCCAAGTCAGGCGAGCTCACATACCCGCAAATCCCCCAATCCATGTTGGGATAGGTATACCAGGGCTAGTGACGCTCGCAACCTTTAGATTGTGGTATTTTTTTTGAATCGCATATAAGACAAAGAAAAAATCTTGAGCCAAGGCCTTGGCCAAATTTTTATCCCTGCCCCTCGATTTTTTAAATAGCCGTCATTATCTACTTCAAGAGCCTTGCCTGCCATGGTTTTTTGTCCCATCTTTAAACCCCCGCAAAGTTTTGAGATAGCTTAAATCTCGTCTATGGTAAAATGGGGGTCAATGGGCAAGCTCTTAGCTAGCAAGAGACAACAAAAGTGGCGCAAAAGAAATTTTCCCCAGTGATTGCTTCTTGTTTCCTTGAGTGGTAGAAACAACCCCAAGATCGGATGGGGATAACGTCTAGGCCAAAGCTTCACATCATACCGAGAGTCAATGGGTAATTTCCCTCCTCTGTCTCCATAAAACAGGGGATCGAAGTCTTCCTCAAGTGGTTTTTTCTCTGAGAAAAGCACCAGGTTTTTGGCTCAAGCTTTAGCCTCGAAGTGAGCTAACGATTCTGCGTTACCTGTGGAGATCTTGGTAACATCAGCAAATGCAAAAACCTCGGCGTATATTTCTTCCTGCAGCCAATGGTTATTAACCTTAACGAAACCGAGATCATCAACCACTTCTGTGTCTTTTAAAAAATGAGGTCCCGAATGTAAAGCTAACACTACCAAAGGTGAAATTCCACCTCGCCTTCATCTAGTACGAATCCTCATCCAAAAATCCTTTTGCTTCTTGAAAATCGAAATGGCCATCCGTAGCAATGACCAAAACTTCTTAGTTCAGAAGTTTTTTTCTCTCCAAGACCATTTCTTCAATCAATGTTCACGGCAGATCTTGAATATATTCCAGACTCGACAAAAAGGTATTTTTGCGTTCTCGCAAAAAATGCTCTTCATGAGTTTACCCGAAAAGGAAAAAAGGGCCCCGGCTGGTAGAGGTGGTAGCCCTCTTTCTCCCCAACTTGAGTGGTGTATTTTAAGCCATGTTTTTTATTTTGGCGCATTAAGTGATTAGCCAAGATGGTGCCGCCACCTCCCACGAAGATTACAATCTTGTCCTAAATCTCTCGATTTTGGCGAAGCTCTTCCATTTCTTTATCTGAGAAACCAAGTCCCTCAAGGATCTCCTTTGTATGCTCTCCGTGACCGGGAGGAAAAAAGCGATAGCTTATAGGGGTTTCACTAAAAAAGAAGGGCGAGCCAAGAGCCGTGTATTCCCCTAGCCGGGGGTGGGGAAGTTTCACAATCTGCCCTCTTGCCTTAAGTTGCTCATCGTGAAAAACCTCCCCCAGTTCTTTTACAGGGGAAAGGCAGACATCACTATGGCGAAAGAGATCTTCAAGCTCTTCTAGGGTTTTTTGACGAAAATAAGCCGAGATCTCACGGCGCACATAGTCAAGATCTTCTTCCTTTTCCCAATTTTTTCCCTCCAAGATTTCTTCTTTGCCTATTTGACGCAAAAAGGTGCGGAAAAAGCGCTCTTCGAGAGCAGCAAGCATAACATAGCGACCTTCTTTTGTTTTATAAATAGCATAGTTTGGTAGTTTTCCCGAGAGAACTTCATAGCCGGGACGAGGGTTTTTTCCCGTAGCTAGATATAGTGCTGCGTAAAGGTGAATGAGATTAAAAGCAGAGTCAAGCATCGAGACATCCACAAACTGACCACGACCCGTTTTTTCCCGTGCATAGAGAGCAGCTAGAATACCCGCTAGTGCGACAAAACTAGCAGCCACATCAGCTATCTGAAAACCAGGCAAGACAGGCTCTCCATGGGGCGTTTTGTTTAGTGACAAAAGCCCGCTACGAGCTTGGAAGTTTCCATCGTGGCCAGCCATGTCTCGTAAAGGGCCACTTGCTCCATAACCCGAAATAGCACAATAGATTAATCTGGGGTATTTTTCTTTTAGATCTTCAAAGCCAAGACCAAGCTCGGCCATCGTGCCTGGCCGAAATCCCTCAAGCAAAACATCGGTTTTTTCAAGTAGTTTTAAAAAAACCCTTTTACCCCCCTCTCTTTTTAAGTTCAGAGTAATCGATTTTTTGTTGCGGTTAAGTAGCAAAAACATGGCACTTTCTTCGGCTTGGTTCTGTTTTATTTTTTCGCCCAAGTAACGCGTGCCATCGCCTAATCGGGGATTTTCAATTTTAATTACCTCAGCCCCCATGTCGGCTAGGTGTTGCGAGCAAAGGGGGCCTGGCAGAAGCATACTGAGATCCAGAACCCGCACACCGTCTAGAGGTCCTGCCATGGGATAGCCAAAAGAGAGCGTTTTTTACGTAAAGAGCTTTTCAATACCCAAAGTTCCCCAACTGCGGATACATGGTTCAAGAATTTTTTCTTTCCTTTGTACCACTCTTTGTTGCCGTAGATCCCTTTGGGGTATTACCACTTTACCTTTCCGTCGCTCAAAATTATGAACCCAAGAAACGACAAAAAATCCTAACTCTCTCGATTACCACGGCTTTTCTCGTGGCTTTCTTGTTTCTCGCCTTTGGGCACATGGCCATGGCATTCCTGCGCATAAGTCTCGCTGATTTTCAAATTGCAGGAGGTATCATCCTCTTTGCCCTTGCCTTAATTGATCTTGTCATTGCCACAAAGACAAGACACTCAGCTGGGCTAGACAATTTAGGGGTGGTACCCCTTGGGGTACCTATATTAGTTGGGCCTGCTGTTTTTACCACCCTCATCTTGCTGCGCCACAACTATGGTTTAGAAGCACCTCTTCTTGCCCTTGTGGCGGTGATGAGCCTGACCTACCTTATTTTTTCGTTTGCTAGCTCGGTGGCTCGCTTTTTAGGGGAATCGGGGGTAAAAATCATCTCGAAAATAGCTATGCTTTTTCTTGCCTCCATTGGGGTGATGATGGTGCGCCGCGGAGTTAGCGAGCTTCTCCGAACTTGGGGCTAAATGAGTAACCTAGCCTTCCTCTTCGAAAAGCGAATTAAGGCTTGCTAAAAGAGCATCCAGAGGAACACCATAGCCCCAGCAAATCTGCTCCAGGGTTTCGTATTCGTTTATGCCGCAGTGGGAGCAGCCACCTAAGTGATAGCTAGCCAACACAAGCCCCACTTCGGGATGCATGCGCAAAGCCTCACCCACCGTCGTTTCAGGGGTAAATCGTTTTTTTTCTTGTGCTTTTTCTTGTGCGGTTTGTTCCATAACACTAACATACAACAGAGCTAACTATATTGCCAGTTTTTTGTTATTTGTAAGCGAAAAATACAGTACGCCATGGAGGGGGATATCCCTCTTTTGTTTGACCATTTGCCACTAAAAAGTCACTTAGGGGTTTTGCCTTGGCCCAAATAGTTGGCCTTTGCTCTTCCATGGTAAGCGGGGTGTGGGAAGTTTTTTCAATTCGGGAAAAACCTGTTTTTTTAAGCCACTCGTAGAGTGCCTCTGGTGAGGGAATGTGGTAGACACCGCCTACATTGCAATAACTTTTTCCAGGAAAAAGGCAAAAAGGACCTTTAATATCTAATGTCAGGGATTCTATAATGGCAACCCCTTTATTTTTTAGCAGTGAGTGGATTTTGCGTAAAAGGGCAAAGGGA
This sequence comes from Leptospiraceae bacterium, assembly GCA_025055765.1. Classification (GTDB taxonomy): domain Bacteria; phylum Spirochaetota; class Leptospiria; order Turneriellales; family Turneriellaceae; genus JANWWS01. Next base: position 168,645 of record JANWWS010000004.1, read on the forward strand.
TTTTCTTCGTGATAAAGTAGTCCCATACACAAAACTACATCGGCCACCCGCAAACCCTCAAGCTCTTCCCAAGATAGTGGCCAAAAGCTAATCACTTCCTTTGCGTAGAAATTCACCACTTGAAACTGAGCGTAATAAAGCAGGGACGGATCTACCCCAATAAGGTAGGCTGGTTTTTTTTCTAAAAGCCGAAAGAGGTAATAGCCATTTCCACAACCTATATCTAAAACGAGCCGTCCTTCGAGATTTGGCAAAAAAGGGGCTATCCTCTCCCATTTGTAAAAAGACTGCCATTCGCTGTCTATCCTAATACCAAAGAGTTCAAAGGGACCCTTGCGCCAGGGAGAAAGAGATTTCAAAATCTGCTCTAGCTTTTCTAAGGCGTTAGGTTCCGTTCTCTCTTGGGCGATAAGCCTTATGACCCGATCGTATTCCTTGCGAAGAACCACAATGGGGGGTAGCTCTTTCAATAAAGAACTATATTTGAGCGCAAAGCCCGTCCTTTGCTCTTTTTGGCGCGCTCTTTCCTCATGGCTAGCAAAAAAATCGCAGGTGCCCTTCATAAGCAGTAATCTCTTCTTTGGTCTGGCCTGAAAAAGTTCTTGGCAAACCAAATTTTTCTTGTCAAAAATGCGTTACTCCTTAGATTTCGAATCGTAAAAAAGGCATACCCTTGAAAGGAGGAAACATGAAAACAAGGTTTTTGGGTAACTGTTTAGTTCTGGTAATAGCATGGACCTCATGGCCTGTAGTAACGATGAGGGATCCAACACAACAGGATCTTCGCTTGGTCTCCCCGACGATACCCCGAGAAAAAAAATGTTTTTAACCCAAAATAAATATAATGGAAATTTAGGGGGTATCGCAGGTGCTGACAGTAAATGCATGAGTGATCCCCAAAAGCCAAATGATGGAAAAACATATAAGGCCTTTATTGTGGGGGGTACAGGCACAAGCGAGCGCAGGGCTTGTCAGTCTTATCTATGTGAGACAAACAATCTAAATGAGCATTTAAACTGGATCTTAGACGTAAATACAACCTACACCCGCCCCGACGGTACAGCAAGCTGGAGAACGGCTAGTAACCGAAAGGTGTTCTCTATCTTTCTTAACCGCTTTGTAACAACCAACACAGAAGATGCGCGGGAATTCTGGACAGGGATGCTCGGTACCTGGGAAACGGCCTTGAACCTGACGTGCAACAACTGGACATTGAGTAATCCCTTATATAGAGGTCTGGCGGGCAATGCTTATGCAGACACCGAGGGGTACTTTGTGGAGGACGGAGGGCAGGAAACCTGCGATACTCAAAGGAAACTACTTTGCGTAGAGCAATAGTATGAGAGCTTTCACCTTTCTCCGAGGAGGCATAGGGGTCATAAGCGCGCTCTTTTTTCTGGAGCGCTGCTTTGTTGGCCATCCCCCCCTGCCCCAAGGAGAGAGGGCTACCTCCCGAGAGGGCTATGAAATCAGCGATGGTCTTACTTATGATTTTGAGCTCTACGACATCCGCGCACAGGTAGAGGGAAGCTCGGTCACCATCCAATGGAGGAGCGAATACCCCGCAACAAGCATTGTGGAGTGGGGACTGCAGGATCCCAGCGACAATAGATTTGAGCGAAATAATTATGTCACAGATCATGCCGTAACCCTCCACAACCTCCCCGAGGGTCGCTATTTTTACCGTGTCAATAGCCGCACAAGGGATGGTAGATTTGCCCAACTCGACAATTTAAGGCTCTTTAGCTTTGAAATCCGAATATACCCCCAAATTTCTGGGCTCACTCATACCACAAACCAATCCGCAAAAAGTGTAACCATTAGTTTTACCACTGACAGACCCGCCATCGGTAGAATAGAGCTGGGTACAGATACCACATACTCCTTACTCCAAACAGAGGAAAGCGACTTAACCCAGACCCATACCCTAACCCTAACTCTCCCAGCTTATGGAACAACGTACTACTATCGGGTTATCGCCACGGATGAGCAGGGAGACAGCACCATAAATGACAATTCTGGTGCGGGCTACACCGTAAGCATACCCGAGCCTGCGCCGCCACCACCACCGGATGGAACCCATGCCAAACCCTTTATCATTGACACGGCAAATCTCACTCTCACAAACCCCATCATCTATACCCATAGCTATAATTCCAGCTATGCTCATCTAAACAGCATCTTCAATAAGTATAATCCCGCCACGCAAAATGAATACGGAAGGGAGGTAGTTTATAAATTTGACGTGAGCCAGAGTGTGCGTTTTCGCGCCGAACTTATCTCCGGCTATTGCTGTACACCCGACAACGACCTACATCTCTTAAGCTCTCTCAGCCATAGCAGTGGGAATGCCAATCTTTACAACAACGATGCCACCTTCCGCAATGACCGGGCTATCCCTGCTCTCGGTTCCAACCCTAACTACAAAGAATTGCCAGCGGGAACCTATTATCTTGTTATTGACGGCTATGGCTCAGATACCTCGAAAAATGGCCCCTATACGCTTAGGGTAGAACTTAGCATAAGCTCCCCGGTACATTTTACCATAAATATCGGCACCCTGCCCTATACCTATACCGACTCGCGCAACACCGCTAATACCACCCCACCCCTACCTTCTGACAATATTAACTCATACCCACCATACCCCCAAAACGAATCGGGGCCTGAATACGTCTATGAGTTTACGGTTCCTGCGGGGATGAGGTATAAAGTTACAGCAACTCTATCCTCTATGCCCTCCGGAACAGACATCGACATTCATCTCCTGTCCTCGTTAAATCCGCTGCAAGTAATAAGTCGCAATGATGTCTCTCTCACCCAAACTCTCGAGGCGGGAACCTATTACCTTGTCGCAGATACCTACGTCACCTCCGCAGGTGTGGAAAAGAAGGGCCCCTACACTCTGACTGTGCAATTTCAAAATGTAACCCCACCCTCTCAAAGGGTGGTACAGGGTTATCTCACATACTGGTCTTCTTCCACAACGGGGATTCAATGGAACCGTTTAACCCATCTTCTCTATTTTTGCCTAGAACCAAACGCGGATGGTAGCATAAAATCTCTTCACGGTTGGGATACCACCCCAGCTGTCACGGTGGCCAAAAACAATGGGGTGAAAGTGCTGATCTCTGTCTGCCTTTTTGGCTCGTCAAATATTGCCACCATGGTAAACTCTCCCGCAAACCGGGCGCGCATGATCCAAAATATAAAAAACCAGATACTTGCCCGTGGAGCACATGGGGTTGATCTAGATTTTGAGGTTCCCGGTAGTTCGGCACGAACGGGACTTGCCACTTTTGTCCAAGAGCTGCGCAGTGCCTTAAATGCCCTGGGCAATGCCCCCGATGGTCAACCCTACCGCATCCACATGGCCTTAATGCCTATCGATTGGGCCAATGCCTACGATATGCAGGCAATTACCCCCCACATTGACTACGCAATGGTGATGGCCTACGATGGACATAGCGCCAATTCCCCCCAGGCAGGACCCACCAACAAGCTTTACTCACCAAGGCCACCTTGGTCTCACCCCTTCTCGTTTCAGTATTTTTTTGACCATTGGCTTAACAAAATGGGAAGCGCTAACGCACCCAAACTTTTGGGGGGAATTGGCTATTACCTGCGTGATTATGCCACGGCTGGCTTTACTATCCCCTCCGCAAATCTAGGCTCTCAATATGTCATAACGCGCACCTACGCCACCGTCATCCCCATGGTAAAAAGTGTCGTAGCCGACGGGGTAACAAGGATCTTAGGTTATGACTCCACCATACACAACCCCTATTACTTTTACAAACAAGACAACCAACATCGTCAAATTTGGTACGACACAAAAGCGAGCTTAAAGATTAAATACGACTACATTAAGTCGCGTAACATGGGTGGCATTGGTATTTGGGCTCTAGGCTTTGACCGAGGCGTAAGCGAAACCTGGGAGGCCATAGCCGAAAGCTGGTGGTAAAAAGCTGGCATTTAAATTCAAATTTTATAAATTGTAGGTGCGGATGGAAATTTCTAAGCTACGGCTTTTAGGCTTCGGCTATCTTTCCCTTGTAGCCCATGCTTTAGGCTTTGCCTACCTCGACAAAATCGCCCAACTGCCCGAAAAATGGCTCTTTTGCAATCTTCCCTCCTCAAAAGAGCTTAGGGTAGAGTTAAACCCCAAGTCCACCCAAGAAAAAGACGAAGCTCGAGCCCAAAGCAACCCCTCGTTTGGGCAAAAAAACGAGGAAAACAATCCTAATGCTCTGGCTCAAGAAAAGTCCCAGGGTGAAGCCCAAGAACCAAACTTTGGGGAAGAATGGCAAGATTTAAGGGAGAGACTTAAGCAAAGCGAAAATCTACGCAGCCGGTTTCTCGAGCACTTTGACGGTCTTTTACCCGAAAGAGATGTGCCCCCATCTTACATCTATCGCAAAAGAGACTACGAAGACATTATTGTAAAAGATGTCTTTCCCACGCTAGATACCATCGACATCCCCTTCCAAGATATCGTAAAGAGGGCCCCTGAGGACTTACAAAGGCACAAAAAACGCAATGAACTTATCGAAGATTATCGACTGTGGAAGGCAGGTGAACTTGAAGTGGATCGAAAGAAAGTAGAAATTATTCATGAAGAGGAGGGAAAACTTGAAGTTCTCCACTTCCCCAAAAGCGAGAGACAAAAATATCTTGACGAGACCTTAACCTTACCTAAGGAAGAACAACTAAGCTTATTTATCCGCAGATTCAGCCACTATGATCCCGACCGGGGGGATTTACCGTATGCTTTTCGTGACCTTTATTATGAAAACCTGCAACGGCTCGCTTACATCTTTAGTGCCGACCATAGTTATTTTACCCTGGACTATTACCAAGAAAACCTAAATAAAGAAGATTATTTAAAAAATTCCTTGGCACTACTTTCGCGCTACCAGGCAAGCAAAACCGCAGCTGAGATACTTTTCACTCTAGAGAATATTTATGAAATCCAGCAAAGGGCTTGGTATAATTTCTTTGAATTTCAAAAGGCAGCCCCTTACATCACACCACAGCAGCGCAAGCAAATCCGCATAGAAACCCTCCTTCGGGTGATGCATCGTTATACCCCTCTTGCTCGCCAAAAAGGCATTTCCTCTTATAAAGATGCGGTGGAGCTCTATACACAAAAAAGACTTGAAATTATGGATTATGGGCTCTCTACTATTCGAGAAAATTACCGCCGCCATGATATGCTTTTTGAAAAAGGTCGGATCTATTGGGAGCGCTTTCGGCTACTTAAAGACCACCAGAGCTTAGAAAATGCCATCAAAAACTGGCAAAGCCTGCGTTATGAACCTTCTACGGGGGATTTTCTCAATAAAGAGACCTACGAAAAACTGCAGCCTTATTTAACCCTATCCACACGAGATTATTATACCTACGCCGGTATGGAAATCCAGGCAATCCTTGATCAGAGGCTAGAAAAAGTCCTCTCTCAAAAAAGAGATCGGGAATACCGCCTCTTGTGGAAGTAACTAAATTTTTTTCATAAACTCAACCAAAGCTTTATGGATCTTCTCCTTATCGCTGGCCACATATTCACTTAGCAAGACATGATCCCCATCAGGGATTTCCACAAGCCATTTTTTATTTTCGGGTGTGGAGAAAAATCCAAAGGCATGGCGCATGGCATCAACCCGTGCGGAACCATCTTTATTTTGAGGATCCTTGTAATACACTAGCATAAGTACAGGACAGGATATTTTGCGATATATTTCCTCTCTTGCGGCAAACCGGCGTAGATTTTCTAAATGCTCCACAGCTGCCATGTATTGGGGAACATACCAATAGTTTTCATATCCTTCCCGCCGTTTAGGGTCTTTTACGGCTTTTTTCTTTATTCGATATTTTCCCATGATAAGCTCGCCTATCTTGACCCCACCTGGTAGCTTTAGGATAATTGCCCTAGGATCAGCATAATCATAGAAGGGGGAAACGAGAACCAAAGCGTGCACAAGCTCCTTATGCGTGGCAGCAAGCCAGGTGGAAATAAGTCCCCCCATGCTTGTGCCAATAACCACAATTTTTTCTCCTAAAAGAGGCATGTGCCAGAGAGCTTCCTCGGCGGTTCTTAGGTACTCTTGAAAGCCATGTTGCAAGTGATCCTCAATATTCGTACCATGACCAGGCAAACGGAGGTAATATACATTTGCTTGAAATTCCTTTGCCAGGCGATTAACCGCGTACTCTCCTTCCGCACGACTTGCCCCAAAACCATGCACATAGAGAATGGCATACTTGGCTTTTCCTGGACGGTTGCGCACCAATAGTTCCTCATTACCATGTCTTATGGTTAGCCCTTGGTTGCGTTGGTATACTTTTTGCAAAAAGCTCCCAAAATCTTTTTCAACCGTTATTTCCCCACTTTCATAGCTGGGCAGCGGCCGAAAGAGGGCATAGCCAAAATAGAAAACAAAGAAGGCTCCTATAAGAGCCAAAAAACCCTTGACAAATTTTCTTAGCATATCTCTTTGTTTATGGCAAAATCAGTTTGAAAAGTTTTTTTAGTGCTATAGGACCTCAGGCGGGGTTGGTAGTTTATCCGAAAGTTGACATTTATCATATTCGCCCGGCAAAAGTTTCTCACCGAACCGGTTAATCACTTGGTTTTCTGTCTGGACAATAGTGATGCGATTCGTGTGTTGTCGTAGAGGGCAGGCCACATGATGGTCTTTGCATAGTACCTGGGTGGCTCGAGGTTTGGGATAAGCCAAGGCAAAGCGTTCCCATTTGCACGCCTTCTCTACTTGGGCAATTTTTTGCCCATATTCAAAAAAGGAGAGATATTTCTCATAGTGATGAGCAAAGGCGCGACTTACAGCCAAGGGAAAAGCTCCATGCTCGCTTTGATGACCTAATTGAAAAAGAATATCTATAACCTTTTGTTCCGTTTCCTCACCGCCCAAAGTTCTTCTTAAAAAAGAAAAGTACTCACATAGCAAGAGAATGTTTTGTGCTAGTTCTTCAAAGGTGAAAGTCCATTTAATTTTATTATCGCCTTGGTTTAAGTCTTCGTAACGGTTAGTTAATTTATTGCTATGGCGCAAAATTTTAGGAATGACCTCGGGAATTTTTTTACCCTGCAAGAGAGCAGCTGACTCAATATCATGGCCATCGGAGGGAAAGCTATCCCGTTCCTCCCAGTTCTTATCGGAAAACAAAGCATAGTCGTGGAGCATCGCAGCCATGAAAATAACATTGATATCATTTATCCTAGCATTAGCCTCTAAATCTACATAGAGACCTACACTTAAAAGAGCTGTTTCCATGAGATGCCCAAGAATAGGTTGTCCCTCATAGAAAAGTTTGGCTAAGGTAATGAAAAAAAAGTCATTATAGAGGCTTGCTCTCACTGTTTGAAAAATGTCCACATTCTTGCGCCGCATAAGCCAACCTGCAAAGGAAAAATCAGCTAACATGAGTTTCTTCTCGATCTCCATGCTAATTTTGGATGCAAGAAAAGACCTTAAGTTCGAGGATTTCTCAATAACAAAGGTATATTTAGATAAATCCTGCCTATTTTCTAAGGCTAGTATAAGGTTTTCTCGAAGAGGTCTTTTGGCAGCAATAAGTACGTTTTTCTTCTCGTCTTGTATCGCATGCTCTAGAGATATATTTTGCAATCCCCCAAAAACTTCGCCAAAGCGGATTAGCTCGCCCAGGGTGTCAATGGTAATGTGTTCGTCACTAAACTGTATAGCCATTGGGTAATAAAGCGAGAAATTCCTCTTCTGTTAAAACTTTGACACCTAAAGAGCGAGCTTTTTCCAATTTAGAACCTGCTTCTTCTCCTGCCACCACATATGTGGTCTTACTACTCACGGAAGAGCTAGCCCTCCCCCCATATTTTTTTACTAGTTGTTCTGCCTGAGAACGCGTGAGTCGCTTTAAGGTACCTGTAAAGACAAAGATCTTCCCTTCAAATATAGCCGATACTTTCGATGTCTGGGCCGGAAGGACACTAACCCCTGCCTGGCGAAATTTCTCAAGCAAACGCTGGTTTTCGCTATCGCGAAAATAGTTATAGACACTGCGAGCAATTTCAGGTCCTATTTCATAGACAGCTTGCAATTCCTCTCTAGACGCCTGCATGATTTTCTCAAGACTACCAAAAGCATTCGCCAAGACTTCTGCTATATGCTCACCAACATTAGGTATACCCAGGGCACACAAAAAACGCTCTAGAGCAACATTCTTTCTTTTTTCTATACTTTGGATCATTTTCTGAGGTAAAATATCCCCCATACCGGGAAGTTCAGCTAATTGACCTTCGCGAAGATAAAAGAAATCTGCCTCATCCTGTACAAGACCTGCTTTAAAAAGTTTTTCCACCCATTCCTTGCCAATACCTTCTATATCTAGACCCTGCCTTGAGACAAAGTACTCAAGCTGAGCAACGCGCCTCCCTTGGCAAGCACGGTTAGTACAACGGATATAGACTTCTTCCCGTGTTAGTGTTTCGCTACAGACAGGACATGTCTCAGGAAAAAGGATCTCCTCCTCAGTCCCCTTTCTTTCTTCTAAAAGAACCCTGGTGATTTTCGGAATAACATCTCCAGAGCGTTGTACTTCGACCATATCTCCCAGCTTAACGCCAAGTCTTTTAATTTCGTCGTAGTTGTGGAGTGTGGCCCTTTTTACAATGACCCCCCCTATACCAATAGGGCGCAGTTCCGCAACTGGCGTGATAATGCCCGTGCGACCCACCTGAAAGCTAACGGCCTCAATCCGGGTTATAGCCGATCGCGAGGGAAATTTCAGAGCTATGGCATAGCGGGGGCTACGGCTTGTATGTCCAAGCAATTCCCAAAGAAGTAAATCATCCACCTTTAAAACTAGGCCATCTACTTCAAAGGGAATTTCACTACGTCTTTTTTGCATTTCAAGATAAAAATCTTTCACCTCAAATGGCTTGAGAAGACGATGATAGCTAGGCATGGCAAAACCCAAAGTAGGGAAAAAGCTTTGCCAAAGCTCACTTTGTTTTCGAGGCCAGTCTATCCCCTGGGCCTCCACTACCTGGTAGGGGAAAAATACAATTTTTCGCTGAGCCGCTATGCGGCTGTCTTGCTGGCGCAAGGTACCTGCAGCTGCATTGCGGGGATTAGCAAAGGTTTTTTTTCCTGCCTTGGTAAGCTCTTCGTTAAGCCTCTCAAATTCGGATGTAGGCATCACCGCCTCACCCCTTATGCAAAGCCTTGGGCTATTCTCCATCAAATCTATTTTAAGGGGTAAATTCTTTAAGGTTTTCACATTATGAGTAATGTCCTCTCCAATTTCGCCATCACCGCGGGTTGAGCCCAAAACAAGATGGCCATGTTCATAAATAAGTTCGAGAGCAATTCCATCGAACTTCGGCTCCCCATGATAGAGAATCTTGCCTCCCTTCTCTCCAAGAAGCCTCTCCACACGCTCATGAAAGGCCAGAAACTCGCCAATATCCATCGCATTGTCAAGGGAAAGCATTGGTGGCTCATGACGAACCTGGGCGAACTCCTCCTTTACCTCACCTCCCACCTTTTGGGAAGGGGAATCCAGACGCACCCATTCGGGGTGGAGTTCTTCTACTTGTAGCAAAAGGCGAAATTTGGCATCATATTCTGCGTCACTAATTCGGGGATTATCTTCGACATAATAGAGTCGGTCATCTTCCTTAATATCTTCTACCAATGCATGATAGTCTTCTCGGGTAAACTCAGCAGGATTTAGGGGGTAGCCTCCCTTTGGCATAAATCCACTGGAGAAAAAAAGGTTTTCATGTCAATCAAAGCTCGCCACCTACTCTTTACAAAAATAAAGAAATAGACGGGCTATGTAGCGCTTTTAAGTGTGTCCATCATGGCGCGTCAGGTTTTTGAAGATATCGATGCAAAACCCCTCATCGTGCAATCAGATAAAACCTTGCTCTTAGAGGTAGATCATCCTCTCTTTGAGGAGGCCAGAGCTATTATCTCCCGCTTTGCCGAACTTGAAAAATCACCCGAATATCTGCATACCTATAGAATTACTCCTTTATCACTGTGGAATGCGGCGGCAGCTAAGATGAAGGCGGAAGAGATTATTGATGCCCTTTACCGCTATTCTAAGTACCCCGTTCCCCAGGTAGTTAATTCAGAAATTGTCACCCAAATTAGTCGGTATGGAAAGTTAAAATTAAAAAGAGATGAGCAAGGAAACCTCATTCTCTACTCCAAAGATACCGCGTACATAAAGGAAGTCTTGCGACATAAAAAAATCCAACCCTACCTAGAGGGGCCTAAAGATGAAAACACCATCTATGTAAAAAATGACTTTCGTGGTCATTTAAAACAAGCTCTTATTAAAATTGGCTATCCTGTCGAGGACCTAGCTGGTTATGATGAGGGCAATGCTTTTAAATTTAACCTTAGGGAATACACAAGATCAGGCAAGAAATTTGAAATTCGAGACTATCAGCGTGATGCCATTGAGGCCTTTTATGCTGGTGGCTCGGTAGAAGGAGGTAGTGGGGTTATCGTCCTACCCTGTGGGGCAGGTAAGACCATTGTTGGCATTGGCTGCATGCATGCTATTGGTACCCAGACCCTCATCTTAGTGACAAACACACTCTCCATACGCCAATGGAAGCAGGAGTTGCTTGATAAAACGGATATTAAGGAAAGTGACATTGGAGAATACTCTGGCGAGAAAAAAGAAATTCGGCCAATAACTATTGCCACCTACAACATACTTACTCACCGCCGCAAAAAGGGTGATGAATTTACCCACTTTCGGCTTTTTTCTTCTAACAACTGGGGATTTATCATTTATGACGAAGTTCATCTCTTGCCAGCACCAGTTTTCCGCATGACAAGTGAGTTACAAGCCAAAAGGAGGCTTGGCCTTACGGCTACCCTTGTACGAGAAGATGGGCTTGAAGATGATGTCTTTTCTTTAATAGGCCCTAAAAAATACGATGTGCCCTGGAAAGATCTTGAGAAAAAGCAGTGGATTGCGGAAGCTCGCTGCATAGAGGTTAGGGTGCCCATGAGAGAGATGTTGCGCAATGCGTATAGTGTTGCCGACGACCGCGAAAAATTCCGTCTCTCGTCGGAAAATCCTGAAAAAACACGTGTGGTGGGCACCCTCCTCCATTACCATCGTCAGGACCAGGTACTCATCATTGGTCAATACCTCAACCAACTAAAACGCATCGCTGGCCGCTTCGGCATTCCCTTAATTACAGGCAAAACCCCCTTAAGCGAAAGGGAGCGGCTTTATCGAGAATTCCGCGAAAAGAAAATTCCCGCTCTTGTTGTCTCAAAAGTAGCTAATTTTTCTATAGACTTGCCGGATGCGAATGTAGCCATCCAAGTTAGTGGCACCTTTGGTAGCCGCCAAGAAGAAGCCCAAAGACTTGGACGGGTTCTCAGACCCAAAGAAAAAGGATTAAACCAAGCCCTTTTTTATTCTGTCGTTACTAATGAGTCAACCGAGGAACGCTTTGCCCATAATCGCCAGCTTTTTCTCACGGAGCAGGGTTACGAATATTTCATTTATTCTTATGAACAATTCAAGGAAGTTTATGGCAATTACCTTAAGATTATTGAGGAACAAAAAAAGCAGGGCACCTACCGCCCCATACCACCCAAAGCTACGCTACAGCTAGATGAAAAAGACAAAGAGGAAGACCAAAAAGAAGCTGCCCGTGAACTTGCCATGCAACCGTGATACACTTGAGGATTTGGCACCTAGCCTTATTCTTATTGCTTACCTTTCTGTGGTTACATATACCCTGGCATAGGAAAAAAGAAAGGTTTTTTTTACGGCCCCTTGTTTTCCGCTATGGGAATGAAATTGTCCTGGCTTTTTCTCCTAAACTTTCGAGGGAGATAGTATTCCACATACCAGCACCAGACCATAGTTTTGCCCAGTGCTTACGTTTTTCTCCACAAGGTGAAATAGCAAGCCGTTTCGAATTACCCCCACCGGAACTTGTTTTTCCCGATGGCAAAAAAGAGCGAAGAAGCTCACACAGAGGCTATCTAACCCACCCCCATGATGGGCAGTACTTTTTATGGTACCCGGCCATCGGCAACCGTATCTTGGTCTTTGACCGAGATGGAAAGCTATTATGGGAAAAAAGAGAAAGCCGCTATCTCCTAGCCTCCCCACAAGGAAACTATATTCTAGCTGTATCTGGGGATCACTCGCGCTTTGAGGTGCTCACCCCTGCCTGGGAAAGCGTGGTCGAAGCAGAAGGGCTACTCTTTACCCACTTTCAGTTTTCATTGGATAAGAAAGAAAGTTGGCTATGTGCCTCGTCACTAGGCACTGGTATTGTCTTAGCTGATTTGGTTCACAAGAAAATCATAACAATTCCCCAAAAAGCTCTTATAAAGTCATTATACTGCAATTTTAAAGAAAATTATATCTTATTGCAAGAGATGCACCACGAAAATGAAAAATACATAGAGACACTTACCCAGCTCTTTTATAAGGCAAGTGAACGAGACATGAATTTTAATAACGAAATTCTTCTTACACACGAGCCAACACCGGCCTCGTGGCTATTTGCGCCCATCACAAATGACTATTTTGCTGTATTCCTGCCACGCCAGGATAACCCGACTCTGGCAAAACTCCTTATTCTTAAAAAAAACAGCAAGCCAAGAGAAGTAGCCGTCAGCCAGGAATTACCTCTAGCCGAAATTAGGCTCTATTCTTTTCCTTTGGGACTAGTGTTTCACACACGTCACTACCTAGGCTTTCTCGATGAAGAAGGTATTACAGGACTTTACCGACGAAAAGAGATTATTTCCGTACAACAAGAAGAGTTGAATCTTTTTTTAGCAGATGTTCATTCCTTTTCCTTCTTTGAGACCCAGAGATGACTTTGCGACAAAGCCAAATTCTACGCTTTTGGTCAATGCTGGCGGTAATTGTTATACATGCCACGGGCCATGACGAAATTGTCTTTCAAAAAACTCACAACTATTTTTCTCTGGAGTTTCTCTCGGTTATCTTAAACCAGCTCTCTCGCTTTTGCGTACCTCTATTTGTTTTTCTCTCTGGCTATGCCTTAAGTGAAAAATACCAGAAGACTTTTTCCCTTGCTGACTTCATAAAAGACCGCTTCATGAAAATTGTCCTTCCTTTTATCTTTATCACGATCCTTAGTCTTATAATGCATAAGAAATGGAGCCTTGCTCAGAGCATAAAAGAAAATCTTAGTATTTTTCTAAGGGCGCTTACTATAGAGCAGGCAGATTACCACCTATACTTTTTCGTAATCATTATCCAATGCTACTTCTTTTTTCCCCTACTTCGAAAAGTAAACAGCTATTTCTTACTTGGAATTTTACTTATGCCAAATCTTCTCTTGTACTTTCCTGGCTATTTATTGCTTCAATCCCTTAACGCTCTCCCCCCGAATTGGCCATCTGCTTTTTTTCCCTACTGGCTTTTTTATTTTTATGGGGGGATTTTTTATTCCTCAAGAAAAAATGAAATAGAGCTCTGGCTTAAAAAAATACCTACCGTGACCCTACTCTTGCTCACCCTCATCGTTTTTTCTTTATTGCTCGTAGAATACTGCTATCGTTCCTATGAAAATAGTGAGCCTGGTTATTATAACCATTTTCACCGCCTAAGTGTGCTCAGCTACTGCGTTTTGTTTCTCGCCTTGTTTAGGCAATTTCCCAAGAGCCATACAAATGAGTCTCGCTACAGTGATTTCATGGAGAAGACTGCCAATCTTTCTTTCTTTATTTACCTCTTTCATCCCTCGGTTCTGCGTCTTGTCGAATTTTTAAGTCTTCCCGGCCTTATTTTAATCCCTGTTGTATTTATGCTAACCTATCTTTGGGCAAGGTTAACAGACTTTTTGCTGCCAACAAAACCACAGCTCTTACGATTATGCCTAGGCTTACCCGTGAAGAAGCTACAAGCTAATCCGCTTCCGGGGAAATCGTAGCAGAGCCCTTGTTCTGCCTTGCTCCGTTACTATAGTGAAGTATTGGCGAGGATCCAGCCCTAACTCATAATAGACTTCATCAGCCAAGGCAATCCCAAGCCCAGCAGATTCTGTGGTATCAATATTTTCCATGGAAAAATAATGGTTTGATCTCCCCTCTAAATAGAGTTCATAATGGATGCGTCGGCTGCGCTCAATTCGCTGCATATCTTGGCGCATGATGGGACTGTCATTGACAACGGCAAAAGCAACTTGATGCGGAGCTATGCCAATTGTAAAAAAAATATTCATGTCTTCTTCCTTAAGCTTGTCATGAAATTCTTCTAGCATCTTATACTCTTCGCTTGTTAGAGAATCCTTCCTCGTACGTGCGATTTCTTCAAGCTTAAGCATATGCATCGTTTGTTGTTTTAGCTTTTCCGATACAACAAAGCGAACTAGGTAATCGCGCAGAGCTTCTGTACGCAAGATGATGTGCATGATATCACTTAAATTTTCTCCTCGCACATGGTTTTTTATGCGCTTTTTTATCTCCTCTTGGTAAAAGATATACTTTACATTTGCCTTTATGGCATTAAAGATCACCTCTACAATAGCAGAATATATATTAAATAAGTACTCCACATTTAATTGAAACTCAATAAAAACACGATTGAAAATTGCCATAAGTTCTTCCCGGCCATTACGAGTAAGAGCATTTACCTGAAAAATTGCTATATTTTTTTCCTTTAAAAAATCCACCACCTTGTCTACTTTTGCTTCGCCTGTAACCATGGCTAACTACGCAATGCCTCATCCAGACTTTCGTAAATGGGAATATATTCTGTAAGACCAACTGTCTCTAATACTTTTTGAAAATGGCGGTTTAACCCTACCAGTTTGAGAGCCCCACCCGTTTCTGTTACCTTGTTTAGCAAACTAATGAGAGCAGCAATGCCAGCTGAGTTAATATACTGGGTTTGAGCTAGGTCAAGAATGATTTTGTCTCTTGACTCTTCGGGAAGAGCGTTCACGGCTTTTGCTAGCTCTTCCTCTGCATCGGAAACCATATCGCCTTTTAATTTTAGAACAGCTTTATTCTCACGTATCTCGGTTTCAATTTGTAGTGAGGATTCCATTTTAACCATCTTGCCCGGCAATAAGCCTCACGTCAATACAATTTATTATCCCAAAACTTGAGAATCTTCTCATCTAGCTCTTCTCCACGACCCAGTCGAAAAATGGCCACAGCCGAAGAGCTAGTCTCTTCTATAAAGAGGGAAGGATGCTCTAATAAAAATGCGTCTTTTTTTGGTGCCAATATACCTAGTTTTTTCACTTTCCTGAGAGCTTGTTGCCACTCGGAATAAATACTTTCTTGCTGCTGGGGTAAGCTAATGCCATAGGAGTGAACAAAATAGCGATCAAATCTTTCGTGAATATCTCTTTTCGGCAAAACAGGCTGCCACATCAAAAAAGTAGAAATCTTATCTGGATAGCTCAAGAGAAAATTTAAAGCCGCTGTAACTCCACTATTTATCGACAAGATATGGATTTCCACTGCTTTTTTGAGGTATGCCTGCAAAAAGTGAGGCAAAGCAAATGACAGTTTTTCCATGGCTTCTTTTTCGAGGGGCAAATAATTTTGCCTGAGACCCAAACTTTGCCCTATAATCCCCCACTGACGTGGTAAATGCAAAATCATAATGAGAGTATTTTTTCCATGGGCTCGGCGAAAAAACTCCGCAATATGGGCATAGCGGCGCGCCACAGCCCCCTGCCAGTAGTTATTGGGAAAAACAAGCAAAACCTTGGCTATCTCATTTAGAGGAGCACCATAGATATCAGCCTTAATTAGAGGCTTATCCACTAAGAGAATATCGCTTTTTATTTCAGCTCGGCTAAAACTAATCTTAATAGGTTTATGAGCAGCATAAGCCAGATATTCACGAATGAGCATGATGTTTTCTAATACATAGGCTACCATAGCTAGGCTTGAGATAAAGAGAAAAAACACAAGAGTTTTTATGGGAAAGCTTTTCTGCATGAGAGAAACCGGTTCTTGTAAGCATAATCTTGGTGGACTTCCACATCACAAAATCCTAATTTCTCAAGAAGGCTCTTCTGCAAGCTAATTAGATTTGGTGATGTCTCCAGGAAGAGACGACCACCTATTTTTAGTATTGCTCCAACTTGACAAAACATATCATGAAAAAATCTTTTTGGGTTCTTCACAAGTAAAGCAAGCTTCGGCTCAAAAAAACGCACATCGGGAGAGACTTCTTCCCATTCCTCCTCAATTACATAAGGAGGATTACTTACAACAACATCAAAGAAATTATGAAAAAGATAAGGAAATGGTTTTGTAAAGTCGTGATGTAAGAAAGTTACAGAACTTGTCCTCTCCCCTAAAAGCCGTGCAGCATTTTTACAAGCAATCTCAATAGCTTTACGCGAAATATCGCACAATAGCACAGTTTGACAGAAATTTTCCAAATAAAGAGTAAGGCCAAGACAGCCACTGCCGCAGCCAAGATCCGCCAGATGGCTTACTGGCTGTGTCCTCAGCACAAGCTCGCAAAGTTCCTCCGTTTCAGGACGTGGGATAAGCACATGGCGAGAGACATAAAAATCCCTACCATAAAAGTTCTTTGTCTTCGCTAGATACGCAAAGGGCATCTTGCTTGCACGACTTTTTACGAGTTTTTCTAGCTTGGCCCTTTCTTTTTGCGAGAGCGGCTTTGTTGAAAGCGTAAAAAGCTTTGCCTTGTCAAGACCAAGTCCAAGACAAAAGAGAAGCTGGGCTTCTCGTGCCGCATTTTCAATGCCAGCCTCCTTTAAGAATTCTTCGGCTTCAAGAAGACACTCTTGTAAACTCTTGCCGTTAATAAACAAAGGCATTAGTAATTAGGGGCACGGATAATTTCAACCGAGCAGGGCGCATGGCTTGCTACATATAAAGAGACGGAACCTAAGAAAAGCTTTTCTAATCGCGATTGGCGATGCGAAGCCAAGCAAATTAAATGGATTTTCTCTTCTTTTGCAAGAGCCACTATCTCCTTCTTGGCTGGCCCTTCGCGCAGAAGTTTCTTAATTTCATGAGGAAATTGGCATTCCTCCAAGTACTTGCTCGCCTCTTCTAAGAGTTGGCCACCCTTTTTGCGCAAATCATCTAATAGCTCTCCATAAAGATCAGGGGGGATAAATATTCCTTCCTGTACCCCTGGATAGGGGATCTCCACGCAGTGGCACAGATAAAAGACACTTCCGTTGGGCCAAGGCCTTGCCGTTATTTCTCGTAGTAAAATGTCTTTTTCCTTACCATGGTCTAGAGCCATTAAAATACGCATAGACGACTATCCTTGAATGCCGTTATTGATGAAAAAAGCAACATGACAATCAATTCTAGCAGATTTCTCGAAAATAAATATATACAAAAAAAAAGTATTTATAAAAAGAAAAACTGGCAGAGATGAAATATTTTTTGCACATATTTTTGAGAAAAAAAGTTTACAAAAATAAGAAACTCTTTAGGGAAAGGCAATGCTGGAAATTCAAATTGCTGAGCTATCCATAACTCGGTTGGGGCATTGCATTATTCTGGTACATCCGGGCAGGGAACAGGTGGTGCCTATCTTTATCGGCCCGCTAGAGTCTTATGCAATCAATATCATGCTGGAGGGCATTAAGCCAGAAAGGCCGCTAACCCACGATCTTTTTGCCTCAGCCCTCCAAGCGATGAATGTGAAGGTTGAGAAGGTATTTATTGACGATTTTCGAGATGGTACTTTCTATGCAAAACTTTTCCTTTACTCAAAAAAAGATGGCAAAAGTTATGTTTTAGATGCTCGTCCATCAGATTCCATTGCTTTAGCACTGCGTTTCCAGGCTCCTATCTATATGGCCGAGCATGTTTACGATCAGGCTGGCATTGATGCACTTTCCCTCATGGACAAGCGCAGTGAACAGGAAAGTCCAGAAACGTTAAGCCCTGAGGAGGAAAGTGAGTTTGTGGTAGAACTAGAAGAAGCATTCTCAGGCTCAGAAGAAAGAGGTGAGGAACCTGACCTGCCCGAAGAAGAAGGACAGTTCCTAACGAAAAGACAGGCCCTAGAAAAAATGCTTAAAGCCGCTATCCAACGAGAGGATTACGAGGAGGCAGCAAGACTTCGCGATGAAATCCGCCAGCTCGCAGAAGAAGAGGGCAAAGAAAACCAATAAAGGTGCTTCTTCGGCGCTGGCAAAACCTTAGGGCCGTAGACGGCGTAACCTTTGTTTACATCATAGCCAACCTAGCCCTGCTGCTACTTTACACAGAAAACATCCCAGGAAAAAAGCAAGCGTATCTCTCTTTCGGTAGTTTGCTTGTCCTGCAGTTTTGCATTTTGTTCTTACTGCCCGAATCTTACCGGATTGGTCAGTTCCTAAGAGATTGGTATCCCATACTCTTTTCCGTTGTCTACTACCCCATGATAGGGGTAATGAACCAAGCGGTTTTTCAGGGATTTTTCGATAACTATCTTGTAAGGCTAGAGGAAAATCTTTTTGGTATGCAGCCAGCGCTGGAATTTTCCCAAAAATTCCCCCATATCATCATTTACGAGCTTATGCATTTGTTTTATTTTTTCTACTACTTTTTTATCTTCGTAGCTGGGTATCTTTTGTCCCGATATAACGAGAATATTTTTCGGAAGCTTATCTTCTCGGTAATTCTCATGGGCACAGTGCAGTTTTATTTTTTTACTCTAATACCTACAGCTGGACCAAAATTTTTCTTTGAGGAACTCAAAAAGAACATGCACCTACCCCCAAGGGGGCCATTTTCTTTTCTCATGTACCACATTTTAAGTAATGGAGAAATTGCCGGCGCTGCCTTCCCTTCGAGCCATGTCTCAGTGGCTCTCATGTCGGTGCTCTATGTACACGAGCATCTTGGCGCCAAGAAAAGCCTTTCTCTTTGGGTTATGTTTATTGGTCTCTTTTTATCCACTATTTATACCCGACAACACTACGCCGTTGACTCCATAGCAGGGGTACTTTATTGTCTGCTTGCCTATTGGTTTACCGATAGTCTCTACGATCTCATAGACAAAATCCAGCGCCGGCTTGAGGAATACAAAGGCGGACTTTACCGACCTGAGACAAATTCCAAGCGATAAGACTCAAGAACAGCCAAAGCTTCTTGCGAACGTCCCATATAAATAAGAGCACTTGTATAAAGTAATATCGACATGAGCCCTACCTCTGTTAACTTTTGGCATTTTTGCAATTTTTGCTGGATTTCCTCCACATAGTTAATAATTGCCTCTTCACTACCGAGCTCTCGCACGAGGGTTGTCTTTAAGTCCGGTAAAGGGGTAAGCCCTTTTTGTGCCCGTAATAGCTCTAAAAGTTGCATAGCTTCCTGGTAAAAAGACTCTTCGAGAGCGATGCGCGCCAGGGACCACAAGATGGCCGCATCCCAAGAGGCTATATCGGGAAACTTTGCTTTCTTGAAAAAATACCAGGCAAGACGCTTTTGGGCCAAGGCAAGGGCTGCTTGCACTGCCATTTTTAAAACAGCAGGGAGATAGCCGACAACCTCCATTTTACGAGCATATTCTAGAACCAGATGGTATTTTTTATTTCGGTAGAGAAATGAGATGAGTCCTTGCCAATAATTGATGTCTGTCCAGAAATACTTTAATCCTTCTCGCCAAGCTTCCTCTGCTTGCGCAAAACCCAAATCCTCTAAAAGCTGGCAGCGCCGCATATGCTCAGAGGCATTTGCAGAATTTAATTCGCCTAACCCAAGGTAATCATAGCAAAGAGAGGCTACCGATTTTTCCATAACTATGCCATCGGATGGAATAGGAATTTTCTAAAGTAAATCTACTCGCCAAAAATAACTAAAACTATAGATGGTTCTGCCGATATAAGAAGTAAGGAGGAAGACCATGGAGGGAATTGGACCAACGAGCGGAAATCACCGCCCGGCTGTTATGTCTTCTGAGGAATTAAAGGCCCTTCTCTACCTAACCTTACGGGGTCATTTAAAGATTCCAGAAGAAACAGAGACAAGCCAAGACGCAGCCCAAAAAGACCAACAAGTTGATCTCAAAGCATAAGCTTGCCCATGGAAAGCATGACGGGCTATGGGCAAAGCAGTTTCTTCTATGAGCAATTGCGCTTTGACATAGAGCTGCGAAGCACAAACAGCCGCTATTTAGAAACAATTTACGATTTTCCTGCCGAACTAAGTTGGTTTGAACCACTTGCCCATGATTTACTTAAAAAAAAAGTTCAGAGGGGCCGCATACAGGCTCGCATTGTGCTAGATAAGGCTTTCCCCAAAACCGTAGTTTTGAACCAAGATTTAATTAACCAATACCAAATACTTTATCAAGAGCTTTCAGGAACAACAAGTGGAACCATCCCTTTTAACATGCTTGCACAGCTCCCCGGTATTTTTGAGCTCAAGGCCAAAGATTGGCGCACTATTAAACCAAAATTAGAGTTTTACTACTTAAGAGCCTTGATTAAGATGCAGCGTAGCCGGCGTAGTGAAGGGAAAAAAATCGTGCACTGGTTAAAGACTCATTTACGCTACTTGAACCGTTTAAACCGAAAAATTGACTTAGATTACCGCAATCTCCGCAAGAAAAATTATAAGAAATTACGCCACAAGCTTATGGACCTGATTTGGGATGAAGGAGAGCCTTTACAAAAAAACATGCTTTTATTGGCACGAAAAGTGTGGGCTCAATATCGTGATGAAATTGTTAATCTCATACAAAGCGATATTGAAGAAGAAATCCAGCGCATTGAGATACACATAAAGTCCATTTTGGAATTACTGGCTAGCGAAAAAGCAGAGGGGAAACAACTAGATTTTTACCTACAGGAAATCCAACGAGAAGTAAATACACTTGCCGCTAAAGCTTCCGATACAAATATTAACCGTACCGCAGTACTTATGAAAATTGAGACCGAAAAAATGAGAGAGCAAGTGCGCAACTTAGAGTAAGTTATGAAGTTCTTACACATAGGTTTTTCTAACTCGATTGCCTACGATAAAGTAGTAGCCATAATTTCTCCTGAAACCGCTTCTGCGAAAAGGTTACGAGAACTCTCTCGCCAGGAAAATCACTTAATTGACTGTACCATGGGGCGAAAAGTCCGCTCTATGATATTAACAAGTAGTCCTTATATCTTTCTCTCTGCTATGCGACCAGAGGCCCTCCTACAGCGCCTGGAAAGAGAAGAAATTAGCGATGAATCAGGTGAAAGTTAGGCAAACTAAGCCAAAAGTTTTTCTACGGCAAGCTGCAGAAGCATCTCTGCTTCCTTCTCTAGGTCCTCTTTAGCTTGAGCTAAGTTTTCACGGTTAAGGACCTCACCGTAACGTAAAGATAAATACACCTTTACTTTAGGCTCCGTACCCGATGGTCGAATAGTTAATCGTCCTTCCGGCTCGAGGTAGTACTGAACTACCAAACCTTTAGGAAGTTTTTCTTGCAGACGACGCAACTCCTCTGTGTTAGGAAGCCGAGCCCCTTCTTGGAGATCGAGCACATCCACAATTTTTCTTTTACCAATGGTTTGGTTACTCCAGAGAGAATGCGGTTCTTTTAACTTTTGGAGCAAAATAGGCATAAAATTTTTGTGTTCGCCGGTTAAGTGAATGTTATACAGCTTTTCCACATAAAGGCCATGCTTGAGGTAAAGCTCATCTAGAATAGCAATGAGAGAATTCTCCTCTGCTAACTCAGCTAGGGCCAAGGCAGAGGAAAGAGCATCTTTATCCCTGACCCAGCTCACCGGCAGGTAACCATAGCTTTCCTCTCCCCCAAAGATATAGTTGTCGGGATCTTTACCTAGAATTTCCGCAATGTATTTGAAACCCGTCAAAGTTTCATAGGTGGATACCCCATAGGCACGGGCAATCTCGTATTGCAATTGGGTCGTGACAATTGTCTTGCAGATATATGGGTTTTTTAAATTTTTGGCTTTGGTCCGAGCAAGGACCTCTACCAAGAGGCTACCAATTTGATTACCATTTAAAAAAACATAGCCATCTTGGGTTTTCACAGCACAACCCAAACGATCCGCATCAGGGTCCGTTGCCAGTAGCAAATCTGCCCCCATCTGGGCACCTTTTTCCAAAAGCATATGAAAGGCTTCTCTTTCCTCTGGATTGGCACTTTTAAGGCCAGGAAAATTGCCGTTGGGTTCCGCTTGTTCCTTTAAAATTTGAAAGTTCTTGAAACCAAGCTCGCGAAAGAGCCGCTCAAAAATCCATCCCCCTGTGCCATAAAGCGGAGAATACAGTATGGAGATTTTCTTTTCCTTATTTGTTACAAAAGGCTCACGCTTAATGTGCTCGATATAGGCTGCCACAATCTCCTCTTCCACCGTGTGTTCCATGGGAACCTCTTTTTCTGCCCATTCATGGAGGCTCGTGGGAAGTGAACCATAGGGAATGGAACGGAACTTATTTTCTATTTCTTTGTCTAGGGGGGGTACGATTTGGGCTCCATCAGACCAGTAAACCTTGAAGCCATTGTATTCGGGCGGGTTATGCGAGGCCGTTAAGACTACGCCCGCCTGGGCTTGCAATTCTCTAACCGCAAAGGAAACAAAGGGTGTAGGGGTTGGTCGTCGGAATACCCTAACCTCGTGTCCTTGCTGGGTTAAGACATGGTAAGTTAGCCGACTAAATTCAGGAGAGGAAAGTCGACTGTCGTAGCCCACCACTACAAGGGCCCTTCCAAAATGTTTCTTTAAGACCTGGGCGAGGGCGAGATTTAGCCGTACGATGATGTAGCGATTGAGATGGTTTGTACCCAGACCAACGGTGGCCCTCATACCCCCAGTGCCAAACTCTGGCTCTTTATCAAAACTCCCTTCTTCTAAATAATGATTCTTTTTTTCTATAAGCTGCGCACGCTCGTTATCTTTAAGTGGTGCCCTGAGAAACTCTTCATAAAGTTTTTCCTGCATGGCCTATTATCCAGGGTAAATGCAGATAGGCAAGTATTTTCACCAAGTAAAGAATTCGAGGCACATTATAGAAGTTTTTAGTCTGGGAAAACAATATGTTCTTGTCTTTTTTGCTCTTTTTGTACAATAAAAGAAAAGGCCGGATTTGCCTCAAGGGCATTTTCAATTTTCTCAAGTAAGATATCTTTTTCTCTTTGCTCCCTCTCCCCCTGGATGGGGTAATTTTTTACTCGGTAATAAAAATCTTGCCAAGAACTTGGGTTCCCCTCTTTCTCTAAAATGCGAAATAACCAATGATAATAGGTAAGTGCACGCATCCTGTCTTGAGCAAGAAGTTGCTCAGCCAATTCTTTTGCCTCTTTAAGCTTTCCTTGTAAAAAATAAAGCTCAAGTAATAAGAGTTTTTCTTCATAGTTGGGCTTAGTTAAGTTTTTTTCTAAATAACGAATCAAATAGCCAGTTTGACATGCGATATCGCCTCGAAAACCACAAAGGTCTGCGAGTTTGCGGTAGGCACTGCTTTCGGAGGGATAAAGCTCTAAAATTAATTCGTAATAAAAAGTAGCACGCTCATATTCTCCCTCGGCAAATGCTTTTTGTGCCAATTCACTAAGAAGCCCGTGAAATTGGGTTTTCCGATCCAGAGGTACATCGGGTGGACTTTGCCCATCGCCAACGAACACAACCTCTTTCTCCCTCATGTACTTGGCAAAATCTTCTAAAACAGATCTGGCATGCGGCTCGTTATATGGCTTCATGTTCGCAAGAAAAAGTACCCAGCTTTCTTCTTTGTGAGTCAGCCACAACGCACTCAAGTAAAGAGTTATAAACATGGGAGGTATTTGTTGAAAAACAAGGTCTTTGTCTAAGCTAGTTCTGGGAGGGAAGTCAAAGTTTATGAATTGCTTTTTTGCTTGGGAAGCCACCATGAGCCACCGGGGATCTAGAAATGAGGTTTTTGTTTGAGGTTTGAGAGCCCACAAATTGCGCAGAGTCTGTTTTTGCCAAAAAGAGACAAAAACAAAAATCCAACATACTAAGGCCGATAAGAGCAGAGAGGCCAAAAGCTGGCGATAGCGACGGTATAAGTAAAAAAGCATGAAAATTAGGGCTAATATGATAAGTGAAACCGTTGCTACATAAACCCATCCTTCTTGGAAAAAGTGAAAAGAAATCAATAAGACAATGATAAATCCCATTAGCCAATGTTCCCGACGTAAGTAGCCCTCAGGGGGTCTGCGAAAGTAAATGGCTTCCCACAAAGACAGTGCCAGGTAACCTTTGGCCGCAACGAGAGAAAAAGGAAACGAAAAGAGCAAAAGCGCTAGTAAAAGAAAAATAGGCCCCAAGAGAAAGAGACCAAAGCGAATATGCATTTTTCTTTGATGGTAGCGAAAAATAAGCTCCTGAGTTATGGCTCCTACAACAAGTAAAAAAGAAACGAGATAAAAAAAAGAGCGTTGGCGATCAAAAATCCCATAAACCGCTAACCCTAAAAAAAGGAATCGCACAAAATCTAAAACAAGACGTAATGGCTGAAGGCGAATCTTATGGAATATCTTGCCAAACCAAGGATTTTCCAAAAGGCTTTTCGGAATCATAAAGACCAAACCACTTAAGATGACTAGCAAAATGATTTCATGCGGTATGTCGTTTACAGCAAGACCCACACCCATCCCTGCTAATAAGAAAGAGCGGTTATGAATTTTACGAGGTAATAAAGAAACCAAGAAATACCCCTGTACGAGAATCAAAAGCCCATAAAAGACAGGAAAAAAATACAAGAGCCTCTTTTCTCCTAAGCTAAATAGACCCACTAGAAGTACCAAGCTGTGGATGAGGACAGTTTTGCGAGGCAAGACAAAACCTGTTTGGGCAAGATGACGTGGGAAAAAGCGAAAAAAGGCCAGCCAAAAAAAGAAGGCTAAGATAAAAGCAAAGACACCAAGAGAAATATAGGATGACCAAAAGGGATAAAATTGATTTAAGATATAGCGGAAAAGACGCAAGAGGGTAAAGCCATAGGCAGAGGCCACCACCGCTGATAGGAGGGTACCTCTTGACATTAGCGCACCGTGGCTAAATTGAAATGGGTAATACCAGCCTGGTTTACATAATCCATGATGGTAATGATACTTTGGTAGGAGACCTCTCGATCACCCTTAATGACGATGTGGTCTTTGTCTTTGTCTTTAACAATACGAGTTAATTCCGCCGGTAGATCGGTGAGGCTAACGGGTTTCTCATTCAAAAAGATACGATCATTCTTTTGCACATAAATTACAATGTTCTGCTGGGTTTCAACCTGGGCAGTACTTGATTTTGGTAGCTGGATTTTAATTGCTGGATTTCTCTCTAGGGTTGTGTTAATGAGAAAATAGGTAATCAGTAAGAAGAGTACATCAACAAAAGGAGCCAGTTCTATTCCGGCGCGAAGTTGTAGGCGAGGTCGAACCTTCATTGTCTATTTCTTTTCTAATTCTGCGATGACCATCTCCGCAAGGATGTTAGCTTCTTCTATGAGAGAAGAGACGCGACGCGTGAAGTAGTTATACATGATAAGGGCAGGGATGGCCACCATAAGTCCAAGAGCCGTGGTAATCAAAGCCTCTTCAATGCCACGCGTTAGTTGGCTACCTTGGTTGGTAGTAAAACCACTAAACGCTTTGATCATCCCCGTGACCGTACCTAGCAATCCTAACATGGGAGCAATCGAGCTAATGGTTCCCAGGGTAGGCAAATATCTCTCGAGAGTAGATAGTTCGCGAATTAAATCTTCACTTGCTAAACTTCTTAGATCAATATTACCCCCCCTTGCTTCAATAAGCACCCTTGACACGTTGTAAGCAGGATGATTGCGCAGTCGGCAAAACGCCATAGCCTCTTCATATTTTTTTTCCTGAAGATAGCGCAAAAGCTGCCGTTCTTCTTCTATGTTAATGGGCTTTAGCTGCCGCAACAAGAAATAGCTGCGCTCTAAAATAATAGCCAAGGCAATTACGGAGGAGAGTAAAATTAAGGACACGATGATCCAATCGGGTATCCCCGCGATAAGTTGACTCATGGCCTACTTTTAGGTGATGGCGCATTATAGCAACTAAAAATTGGCAACTATTTGCTTAACGGTTGACAAACTATTTTCGTCAAGCACTAGATGCCATGAAAAAATTTTTTATCCCCCCCAAAAAAAGTTATGTTATACCCTTTCTAGCCTCTACTTTTTACTTCCCTTTACTAAAAATTATGAGAAACATACGAAGTATTGTTATCTCTGACGAAGATCGCGAGATGCTTAAAAACTACAAAAATAAAAGGCTTCTTTTTTTTAGCAACCACCCATCCACCTCGGAGCCACCTATCGTGTTTTATTTAAGTAAGATTGTGGGCGAACCCTTTTACTACATGGCTTCGCGACAGGTCTTCAACTGGCAAGGAGGTGTAATGGGCTTTCTGATACGGCGGCTAGGAGCTTTCTCCGTTATTGCTGGTATCCCTGACCGAGAATCTTTAAAAATGGCCCGCGAAATTCTCTCCCGGCCCAACGGAAAACTTGTTATTTTCCCCGAGGGTGAGCCAACAAGCGGGGAAAACGACAATCTCATGCCTTTCCAGCCAGGTGTAGCCCAATTAGGTTTTTGGGGTTTAGATGAGGCACGACAAAAGGATCCTGCCGCCGATATCGAGGTAGTCTATTGTTTTATGAAATACGTCATTGATGTGCCACGCGAGACGATTTTGGCAGACCTAGAAAATTCCTTAAGCCGGCTTGAAAAAAGACTTGGGCTTGCGAAAAATAACAAACATATTTTGCACCGCTTTCTCACGGTAGGTCGTGTTTTATTAGAAAATGGAGAGAAAGAATACAAAATAACTCCCCCCCCAGAGGCTGACTTTGACTATCGAGTGGGAAGGCTACGACATGCGATGCTGGATGGCATTGCCGAGCGACTTGGCATTAACCCCTACCACCCCCAGGATGACGCGATAACAAAATGGCGAAAGATCTTTGCCATTATAGAACTCTTAGAACTAAATTACCCTGATCCCAAATTGCCTAAGGTTTCGAAAGCAGATGTCAAATGGGCCCATAAAGAGGCTAATCTAATCTTTGACTTTATTGTCATGAAACGGGATTACATCTTAAGCTATCCCAGCGCCGAAAGGCTCTATGAGTGGCTAGACCGCTTTGAATCATTTCTTTATAAGAAAATGCCCCGAGCTCTTGGTGGAGTTCCCTCCCATCTGCCGCGTAGAGCTCATTTGCTTTTTGCTAAACCCTTCCCCCTCTCACGCTATTATACCACCGATAGAAAAAAAAGAAAAGAGGCTGTAGAAAAGCTGACCCAAAACCTGCGACAGGAAATGGAATCTTTGCTCCAAAAGGCACAGCCCTTAACCCCTCCTCTATTCTCGCCTGAGGAGATCCAAAAGGTAAGAGAGGCTATTCGCGACCGCTAATTAGCGGCTAATTAGCTTAGCTGGAACCATCGCAAATTCTAAATCACAGCGGCAGGTGATTTTCCCCTCAACACTTGCTTCTCCATGGGCTTGTACGCGTTTGGGAAGCCCTTTATTGTCTGTCTCTATGCCTGTTATTTTGACCTCTAGCCGCAAGACATCTCCGGGCACAACAGGGCTTTCAAAGGTGCAATTGTTCACCTTGGAAAATACTCCCATCTTATCTTTGGCTTCCTGGGCTAGCTCCGGATTGTAAAGAGGTCCGTAAAGACCTGCCGTTTGGGCGAGGGCTTCAATTTGCAAAACCCCAGGCATAATTGGCGCCTCTGGAAAATGGCCATTAAAAAATGCCTCATTGGCCGTTACATTTTTTATGGCCACAATGCGGTTTTCTTCTAGTTCAATGACACGATCTACTAAGAGAAAGGGATATCGGTGGGGTAGGATTTCCTTGATTTTATTTATCTTAACAGGTACTTTAACTGGCATATTCCCTCCATGAGTACCCAATCTGAAAACCCTCAGGCAGCCGTCAGCTCAATTTTCCCATGAAGTTGTCCAAAGAGCTCACCTAAAACTTTTTGCCGGTAAGAAAATATGTGGTATAGCCTTTGCCTTACGAAGAGGCTATGGCTCGCTCTTCCTAAAATTCCAAAAGGAAGCTCGTAATAGACGAGGTCAATCATCTTTACCCCTTGTGGTATATCGAATAGTAGGTGCCGATGATGCCAGAAGGCATAGGGGCCCCTACGCTGCTCATCAATAAAGTAATAACCCTCTTTCATAGCTGTAATTTCGCTTAACCAATAGAGGGGGATACCCCAAAGGGGCTTTACCCGATAGGCAATAAGGAGCCCCGGATACATTTCCCGTATTTCTTCCGCCGGGGATAGGATGTGGAAATCCATATCAGGTGGGGTTATTTTAGTTAAATTTTCCGGACGGGAGATAAACTCCCAGAGTTCATGGCGGCCATGCTGCAGATGTTGCTCCAC
Source organism: Leptospiraceae bacterium (assembly GCA_025055765.1). Taxonomy (GTDB): domain Bacteria; phylum Spirochaetota; class Leptospiria; order Turneriellales; family Turneriellaceae; genus JANWWS01. The sequence continues at coordinate 197,016 of JANWWS010000004.1, forward strand.
GCGTAAGATATACATACCAAGTAAAATACTAATCTTCGGCCTTACGGTCTTTTGTTTTTAACAAGAGATAAAATAAAATAGTCCCCAAAGCGCTAAAACTTGCCCCCCACAGGGCAAAGTAGGTACTAGCTAAAAAGCTCTCTAACGACCTATACATCCAACCAAAGGAAAATAACGCTCCCATCCCATAACTAGTACACTTGGGACACCGTGACCAATGTTGTAAAAGCAAGAGAAGACGGCCCCACAAGTTTTTATGAGAACTTGCCACCAACCCTAAATAATGGGAGAGCTGCTCAAAATAACCTTTGTGGTGAAGGAATAAGTTTGTTATGGATAGGAAAGCTGTTCCAAATAACCAGATGAAAAGTGTATTTTTGTTTAGGTAAACCCACAAAAGGGCCGTTTCCCAGCCAATTTCATTGGGTAAGAGAAGGCTTAAGATTATCAGAATCGAGAAATGACGCAGTAAGGATCGCGGGCTCATATGTAGGGAGCTAACCAACGATAGGGAGGAATAAGTTCTTCCGGTGTTTCATACTCCTCATAGCGGGCCCTTAAAAAGCATAGTCCCTTGGCAGGCGCGGTTACCCCAGCAAGTAAGCGATTGCGACAGGAGAGGATTTGCCCCATATCCTCAACTTTTTTCTTGCCCTGACCAATTTCCACGAGAGTTCCTGTTATAATTCGCACCATGTTGTGTAAAAAACCACTCCCTCGAAAATAAAGGTAAACAAAGGGAGGGATTTTGATCACCTCAAGTTTGTCTAACCTGCGGCGTGTTTTCTCACCCATTTTTGCGTATACAGCAGGGGTAAAGGCAGCAAAATCCCTTTCCCCCAGCAACATTTGCGCCGCTTGTTGCATTTTGTCGACATCGAGATCCTGGCGGATCCAATGGCACCAGCTCGCCCCCAAAACCATACGATAAGGGGTATTCAAGAGACAATAAAGATACTCTCGTGCCAAGCAGGAAAAGCGCGCATGAAAACTGTCACTTACCTTTGCTCCATGAATTATACTAAGGTCTTGCGGTAAGAGGCTGTTGACACCATAAATTAATTTTGGCAAGTTTATGTCATTTTCGGACAACGGTGTCCTCAAATGGATTACTTGTCCTAGTGCATGCACTCCGCTATCCGTGCGCCCTGCCGCATAAATGCGCACAGCATGGCGCAGAATGATCGAGAAAGCCCTTTCAAGTTCGCATTGCACTGTGCGGCCATGTTTTTGACGTTGGAAACCTACAAAACCTTCGCCTGAGTATTGGACCGTAAAGGCAAGCTTCAAGCTGAGCCATTGTTTTAAAAAGAGGTTTAGCTGAAAATTTTTTTTGACTAATTGTACGCCTTTACCTGGCTAGCCCTGCTGGGAAAAATGGCTTAATGAGCCATTCTTGTATAATTTAAACGCAAGGAAAGTCTATGAATCGCAGCGCAAAAAATATTGCCTTGATTTTGTTAATAGTGGTGTTAAGCGCACTCATGTACCAAATGGTAAGGGGAGAGCAGGTACGTACCGAGGACATCCCCTACTCTCAGTTCTTAAACAAAGTAGAGGCAAGAAAAATCATGACCACACCGAGCGAGCCTCTCGTTATCCAGGGTTCCACGATCACAGGAAAATACCGGGCGGAAAATAATGAACTCGTGGCCTTCCGTACCTACATTCCCTACAGTGACCCTTTTCTATTGGAATTCTTACGCAAGCACCGGGTAAGCTATTTTAAAGGCACCCCTCAAGAGGAAAGCATTTTTTGGCGATCGCTGCTTGGCATTTTGCCCTGGCTTCTTGTGTTAGGCTTTATTTGGTTTATGATGGTCCGTCAAATCCAGAGCACAGGCAACCGGGCTATGACCTTTGGTAGGGCGCGTGCCAAACTTAACGCCGATATGAAAAATAAGGTGAAATTTGAGGATGTTGCCGGCGTCGAAGAAGCAAAACAAGAACTTCAGGAAGTAGTAGATTTCTTAAAAAATCCCAAGAAGTTTCAAGCAATGGGAGCCAAAATACCCAAGGGTGTGTTGCTAGTAGGACCCCCTGGTACAGGAAAGACCCTTTTAGCACGGGCTGTAGCTGGTGAGGCTGGTGTGCCTTTTTTTTCGATATCAGGTTCTGATTTCGTGGAAATGTTTGTTGGCGTTGGCGCAAGTCGTGTAAGGGATTTGTTTTCCCAGGCTAAACGCAACGCCCCCTGTATTGTATTTATTGATGAAATTGACGCGGTGGGGCGGCTGCGCGGGGCAGGTCTAGGAGGAGGCCACGACGAACGAGAACAAACTCTAAACCAATTGCTTGTGGAAATGGATGGGTTTGAAGAAAACGAAGGGGTTATCGTACTTGCTGCTACTAACCGGCCTGATGTATTAGATCCCGCATTGCTTCGGCCTGGAAGATTTGACCGGCAAGTGGTCGTCGATGTCCCAGATGTCACTGGCCGGGAAAAAATCTTACAAATTCATGCGCGAAAAGTACCCCTCGCTCCTGATGCTGATCTCGCTGTGGTAGCTAAAGGCACACCGGGCTTTACGGGGGCTGATCTAGCCAATTTAATTAATGAAGCAGCCCTTCTTGCTGCCCGGGCAGATCGCAAGAAAGTAACCATGCAAGATCTAGAAGAAGCGCGTGACAAAGTGCTTATGGGTCCTGAGCGCAAATCTTTCTACATATCCCCAGAAGAGAAAAGGGTTATCGCTTACCACGAAGCAGGCCATGCACTTTTGGGAGAACTTTTGGAATATGCAGAGCCCATCCACAAAGTCACCATTATACCGAGGGGAAAGGCCTTGGGGCTCACACAATACTTACCCGAACAAGAAAAACATATGCGTAGTAAGAATTTTTGGCTAGATGAAATTACCGTACTTTTAGGAGGGCGCCTTGCAGAAGATCTGATTTTTCACGATGTTACCACCGGAGCAAGCAATGATATCGAACGGGCCACCGCTATTGCCCGTAAGATGGTCATGGAATGGGGAATGTCCGAGCGTATAGGTCCTATACGCCTTTCCGGACATGACGCGGGAGCTGTCTTTTTAGGACGCGACTATGTTAAACCCGTGGATCATTCCGAAGAGTACGCTCGGCTGGTAGATGAAGAAGTGAAAAAAATTATTGACTCTTCTTTAGAGCGCGGGCGCAGTTTGCTTAAAAAACACATGAAAGCATTAGAGGCAATTGCCCAAGCTCTTTTGGAACGAGAGGTCATCACTGGAGAAGAGTTGCGTCAAATCATTCAAGGCAAATCACTTCCACCAAAAAACCCAGAAGGAACGGCCACGGCTCAGCTACCTGGAGAAAAGAAAACTCGCAAAAGGGCAGAGCAAACAGATAAAGTGACTGGCCTAGGAGGGGTGCAACCTGCCTCGTAAGAAGAGTATTATTTTACTTTTCCTTGATGGTGTTGGCCTCGGTTTAAGAGATACCTCACGCAATCCCTTCGCTCGCTTTAAGAATATTTTTTTTAGAGCCCACGGTGGGGGAGAGTTTATTGTTCCCGGCATTTTAGTCGAAACCGACGCCGCCATGGGGGTTGAAGGTTTACCGCAGTCCGCCACTGGTCAGACTGCTCTCTTTACTGGTTATAACGCACCCAAGATTTTGGGTCGCCATATGACAGGTTTCCCTACGGCCTCTCTGAGACCTTATCTACTTGAAAAATCCATTTTGCGTATTCTCAAAGAACACGGCTATAAAGCAACCCTACTTAATTCGTATTCTAAAGAATATCTGGAGAAAATCAACTCCCCTCGTGGTATGCGTCTGCAATCGGCTTCATCGCTTGCGCAAAAAGCCACGCAAGACCCCTTTTTTACCATTGAAGATTATATCGCTGGTCGAAGCCTCTATATGGATCTCACTAATTGGTTCCTCAGAGCACAAGGGTACAAGCTTCCTATGGTGAATCCCAAAATCAATGGGCGAAAGCTAGCAAAGCTAGCAAGAGCATATGACTTTGTTATCTTTGAGTATTTCTTTACAGATAAAGCGGGGCATAGCCAATCTTTTGCTGCCTCGAAAAGAATTATTGCCCATATTGATGGCTTTCTCGAGGGAATTTGGGAGGAACTAGATCCCCAACTACAGACCATTATAGTAGCTACCGATCACGGCAACCTTGAGGATCTATCGACAAATCTACACACACCAAACCCTGTGGCTACGATCCTCTATGGCGAGTTTGCCAGTAAACTCCACAGCAAAATTGCAAAACTATATGACATCCCTCGCGCGATTTATGAGATCTTTTCCTTACCCTTTGATGAAAACTTCTTTCCGCAAAAAAAAGCTTTTCTATAAGACCACCTGTACAATAGCACGGCATTATGCGGGTAGCCATTATAGATGTTGGCTCAAACAATATAAAACTTGAGGTTTTTGAAATTGACGAAAAAGGTAATTCCCAACTGATCTATGATGAAAAAGTTGCTGCCCGCCTGGGCCATGATGTCTTTGTTCACCGGAAACTAAACCCCAAAAATATGGAAATAGCGATCGAAGGACTCAAAAACATTGCTCGTATTTTAAAATCCTTACAAGTGGAGAGGACCTTTGCGCTGGGCACAGCTGCCCTACGAGAGGCAGACAGCCAGGAGTTTGTTACAAGAGCACGGAAAGAAACAGGTATTAAAATTAGGGTTATTTCTGGTATTGAGGAAGCTCGGCTCGTCCACAACGCTGTTTTAGCCTATACCCCTTTTGAAGGGCGCACTTTTTTCTTAAACGACATTGGGGGAGGCTCTACTGAAATTTCCGTGAGTAACGGAAAGCTTCTTTTTGTAGAAAGTCTTAGGCTGGGAACAGTCCGCCTAAAAGAACTATTTGCTAGCGCAAGAGACGACAAAGAAGCTTACCAAATGATGGAAAGATATGTGGACAAGATCTTAGCCCCTTATTTGGGAGAACTTCTCCGTCATAAGATAGATATGGGTATTTCCACAGGAGGTACTGCTCGCAATTTATGTGAGATCGTACGCTCAAATGGAGGTACTAAGGAAGAAGAAAAGGGTATCCCTGTACTTTATACTCGAGACTTAAAGGATTTAGTCTCTCAAATGAAAAAAATGACTCCCAAAGAAATCCTCAAGCTTCAGGGACTTGATAGCGCACGAGCGGATATTATTGTACCTGGTGGAATTTTACTCTTAGGCTTATTACAAAATCTTCGAATCGACCGTTCCCTAGTTTCTAATAGGGGACTAAGAGATGGTGCTTTAATTGATTACATTTACCACAAGGTTAACAAGAAAATCTATCAGGAAAGACAAAATGAATACCGCAAAAGGGGTCTGGAAATTATCAGCAATAAATATAACATAGACAAAAAACATGCAGAACAAACAGCTAAGTTAGCTCTTATGCTATTCCGAATCTTAAAAGCCTTGCACAACCTACCTCAAAAATACGAAGAAATTCTCTATGGAGCAGCCCTACTTCACGACACAGGACGCATCATCGATTACGCGAACCATCATAAACATTCCCAGTACCTCATACAAAATTCTGCTATTTTGGGATTTAGTGATCACGAAAAAACACTAATGGCTTTAATAGCCCGATACCATCGCAAAAGCATGCCTAAGAGCACTCACATAGAATTCCAAACCCTTTCACCACCGGAACAGCAAGTGGTAACTAAGTTAGCCGCCTTGTTGCGCCTTGCCGATTCTTTAGATCGCAGCTATAGCTCGTCTGTTAAGAACATCACCGTCAAAAATCTATCCTCAGATAAGGTACATTTGGTAGTGGAAGGACGGGGAGATCTTGCCTTGGAGCTTTGGAGTGTCGAAAAGAAAAAAGATTTTTTTGAGAAAACATTTGGGCGACGGCTGAAGGTAGAAAAAGTATGAGCAAGCTACAGCACGACTTTTTAAAGCGCTATATCTCCCTACAATGCCGTGTGAGGGCTGTATTGGTACTGGCCACGCAAGCTATTGAAACAGCGCGACAAAGACATGGCTTAAACCCAATTGCTACTCTCATCTTAGGAGAACTCATGCTTGCCGCCCTCATCAAAGCCTCCGCCCATAAAGCCGACGAGCGAATACAATTGCGAATAGAAACCGAGGGTCCATTAAAAGCTGCCATTGCAGAAGCCACAGCAACAGGGGAAGTTAGAGGATATGTGGCAAACCCTCAGCTATCTGTAACCTCTACAGAAAAAAAAGATATGCTTAGAGAAGCCTTGCGTGGTGGCTTCTTGCAAGTAAAAACATTGAGACCGGGATATGGTCAAAGCAGCTTTAGTTCCGTCGAGATGAAGCACCTAAATGTGGCACAGGACTTCACTTACTATTTTGTGCAGTCAGAACAAATACCAACAGCAATCCAGCTTTCGGTAGGTTTTTTAGATGATTTTACCGTGAATTCCGCCATGGGTATTATGTTCCAAGCACTTCCTGGTGCTAAAGAAGAAGACCTCGTGCTTTTGGAATCAGGCCTCATTGATCACCCCTCCTTTGCTCGTTCCCTGCAAGAAGGGCTATCTCCCGAGGAGCTTTTTCGTCAGATTACAAGCACTCTACCCTTTGAGGAGATATCCCAGACGCCGGTATGCTTTCTGTGTCACTGTAGCCATCGTCGCTTTTACGAGCTCTTGTCCTTGTTGCCTTTAAAGGAACTCACCGAACTCGCCCAGGAGGGGCAGACACTTGTTTGCCACTACTGCGCAGCGAAATACTACTATAGCCGTTCTGAGATTGAGAAAATCATCGAGGAACGCTCCGGTTACACAAAAAACTAACCGGAGCGGCGTTGGAAGGCCCAAAAAGCCTATTTTGCCTGGCTTGTGCCTTCTTTTTTTGCTTCTTTTGCTTCTTTCTTAGGTTTATCGGCTTTTTCTTTTTTGGCCTTTTTCTCTTTCTCTGCTGCTGGTTTCTCGGTAGCGGTAGCAGCACCTGTTGGACTAGTAGCTGGTTGATTGGCAAAGGCCAGCGTAACCCCTAAAAGAAACACCAAGCTTACGAAAATGTTTTTCATATGCACTCCTTTTTAAGGTTTTTTGCGTAAATGAAAAAGATTGATTCCTGGTCAAACCTTTTTCTTTATTGACATTTTTCCAGACTGAGGTGATCTAACATGCGTAGTGCCCTTTTGCTTAGCCTTTCTATAACGGTTGCTTTATATCCCACAAAAGAGACCGTCACAGAACCTCCCAAAGAGGAGCTATGGATACCCGTGATAATGGATATCGCTCTGCCTGGGTATGGGGCTTTTTCGCAAAAAGAGTACCTTTGGGGTGGGTTATATCTTGCCGCAAAATTAAGTGGTTTCTACTTTCTTTACATAAGTTATCATACATACCGTTACCGTGATTCCCTTGCCCGAGCTGCTGAGCTAAGACAAAGTGAGGAATATGACCGCCTCTTTTTTTTGGATCCCGCCGGCAATTTTAAGACAGCCCAAGATTTGCGAAATGAAGCCCAGAGTTCCTATACCTTGTTTTTGTACGCTATTTTGTGGGAAGTTCTGATCTACAGCATAAGCGCCTATCACACTTATCGACTGTACTATTTAGCTGAGTTAAACCAGTCCTTTCGACATAACATTAAAAACGAAAATGGCAATATTCACTATGACTTGGGTTGGCAGATACGTTTTTAATCTTCTGGGATGTGATCTCGTGCTAATGCCGCTGCAGCCAAAGGCAATTCATACTCTAATAAAGCCCTAGCTGTCTGGATAACCCGGCCCCGCCTTTCTAAGCGAACGAGGTACCCCTGGCTTAACTTTTCATAGAAAATCGCATACTCACTTTCTTGCAGCTCTGTTACTTCCTCAACTGGGATCTTTCTTTCTCGGTTAATGGAGGAGTAACATGCCTTGCGTAGTGGCACCGATATTGATCCACCAATGTAAACTTTTTTGCGAGGAGCTTTGGGTTCCTCAAAGCCACCCGCCTTGGTAGCTCCTTGAGCGAATATGATTTCCATAAGTAGAAATATGCTAAACCAGCTCCAGTATTTTAATACTGGAAAAAGGATCATCTTTCTCATAACTTTTTTCATAAATGATAATAACCTCCGTTGACTGCCCAGGCTTTATGACAAAATAGTATTCCCCTGTTAGGCGGCGAATTAAATCTATACCCCTCCCACGATCTAAAATTTGGTGTGTTACATCCTCACCCGTTACAAGGGAACGTTCAAGAAGTTTATGTTGTTCTAAGGAAGTTTTCAACGTGTCAAATATCTTTTCTGGAGTAAGCGTACCACAAAAATCTCTTACCGACACAGCAAACTGATTTTCATTACAGCCATAGCGCACCACCACCTTATAAGGCTCCGGAAGCTCAATAGCAAGCCTTTTTTCTTTGTACTGGCTATACCCATGGGAGTGATAAAGAGCATTTGTCAATATTTCCTGCCAAACTAAATCCATTTCGTTTTTCATCTGAAATTCGTAACCCCAGCTACTAGCATCCTGAAAAATTTGTTTAATTGTGGCTCGAATTTGAAAGGAATTCTTGATTTCTACACGAGACAGCTTTATTATGTCTTCCAAATAGTTTTCAATACCAAACCACTTTTTCTCGTCGGGATGTAACACCATCTCCATAACCCGAAGGAGTTCTCGGCTTTTAAAAGGCTTATGTAAGGTTAGATAAAGTTTGTGCTGCATAAGTAGATCGAGGTCACCATCTACATCCTCAGACGTAGTTAAAATTACGGGGATACCCTGATCTTTTCTTAGTAACCTAGCAAGTTTTAGATTTTTTTTCAGTTCGTCGATATCCACCACCGCCAAAATATACGGTTTTTCTCTTGCCATGCGCTCTCCTTCCCCAGCATTTGGGACAAGGTCGTAGCTATAGCCGCCTTTACGTAAAATCGAACCAATGATTTCTTGGTAGATAGGATCTCTTTCAACTAGCAAGACTTCCTGTGCCACATACTCCCCTACTAATAAGCCTCTCATGGTCAACTCTCTTCACTATCGATTGACCCAGTGAAAGCTTTTCCAAGCCTGACCTATTAACCAACTGGTTAATTTCTGGGGAGGAGTTATGGGATCATACAAATGGCGCTTTCCAAGGCTTTTGCTTCTCTTATTTACTTTCCCCACAGGTTTTCTCTCTTCACAAACTCAGGAACCTGCGATCATTATCGAAGGCGTGCGCTTTCGCCTAGAAGATGCTATTGACTATGTCATGAGACACAACCTAACTCTCCAATCTGCCAAATACGATGTCATCATGAGTGACACACCTTTACGCCGTTTCGAAAAGAAATTCGCCCCCCAACTATCAACAGAGGGAAAATACACCCGCGTCACTAATCCCGTGAACCTACAGACCGCCTTTGGCAATGAATCCCAACAAGCGGAACTCTCACTTAGTCTTACGAAAATTTTTAGCACAGGGACTATGCTTACAGCAGGAGTCCGGGATACTTTTTTTGAAGTCTTAAATGCCCCGGGTTTTGGAACGACCTTTTTTACGATTAGGCCGGATCCACCTTTCCATCGCCCCGCCTTATTTTTTAGCATACAGCAGGAGCTCTTGAAAAATGCGTTTGGCTACACAGACCGCAAGCAACGGGAGCTTTTGCGCAATGCCACACTATCCCAAAGAGCAGCCACCATTAATCTCCTCTCTCAGGTGGTTGTGCAGGTACTCATTGACTATTGGCAGGTGACTATCCGCAGCTCGGCTCTCGAAAATGCCATTCTAGAAGAAAATTCCACCCGCAATGTGCGCAACATCATAGCCAATAACACCCGCTTGGGACTTGCCGAAAGCTTTGAGCTCAATCAGTACAATGCGCTTTTGGAAAACGCAATATCTAAGCGAAAACTAGCTGAGCAACAGCTTATTGATGCTCAGCGCAAAATGCTGCGCTCCATCAATATGCCCCCCGATACGAAAATTGAGGGCGTTACTGAATTAGTAGAAACCTTGCCAGCAAACCTCGATCCAGAAGAAGCCTTAAAAGCTGCTTTTCAAAAGAGAGTGGACTATCAAAATGCTAAGAACGAGCTTGAAAGGGCTAAACTCCAACTTGAAATTGAGGAAAATAATGCCCTACCTTCTCTCACCGCTAGCTTTTCTCTTACAACCCAAGGCCAAAACCAGGAGTTTTTCCCCGCTTTCCGTACCACCTTCACCCTAGATTACCCAGTATGGTCGGTGGGACTCAAGATGACCTATCCCCTGTGGGATGAAGAGATAAAAACAAATTTGCGCAATGCTCGGTTCGCCATTACCCAGGCGAGGATGCGCTTAGAAAACCTCACCAAGGAAATAACCGATGAGATTTATAGCCGATTAGAAACCGTAAAACTTCTCCACCAGGTCCTCAGTAATTCTCAAAAAGCTGCTAGGGAGGCTCAGCTATACTACGAACGGCTTCTCGCCCGTGCCCGGCAGGGGAAATTTAACTCCGTTATTGTTAAACAGGCCCTCGACAACTTAATTTTGTTAAAGCAGAAAGAGCTTGAAGCGAGAGTGAATTACAATATTGCCCTTTTGCAATTAGACCTGGCAAAAAACGAAATTTTTGAGCGATACAATGTTAATGTCGAAAAATATCTAAAGGATGTAACGGATTAGCTCAAAAATTAAGATAGATTTGGCTTTCATGGGCACCTAAACCAAGAAGCTTATCCTTCACTGCCTGCAACATAGGAGCAGAACCAGATAGTAGATAGAGGTAGTCTTTGGAAAAAAACTCCCACAGGTGGTCTTGCACATAGCCCTGTCTTAAACCTTTTTCCTGGGAAAAAACAGGTTCTACCATACTAGAGGGAATGCCTAACTTTTCAAGGAGGGAAAGTTCGCTGTGCCGCCGAATTCCCCACAGACATTGGCAATCAATTTTTAATCTCCCCTTGGCTATATCATGCAAGATACCGGTTACGGCCGTGATACCTACCCCATGGGTGACTATAAAGATTTTTTTAGCGTCCAAAGCAGGGAATCCTCCCTGAGGAACACTTAGCTTTAGGCCATGGTTTAAACGAAAGTCTTCTTTTTCCGCAACCACAAAACTTAAAAAGGAACCTTCATGGGGGGAGGAAGCAAGAGCCAGGGTTTTCTTGCGAAACGGAGACCCATCCTCTTCCAAGATGACATACTGTCCATAGCCAAAGGAAAATGACGCTGGGCGAGTGGTCTTCAACAAAAACCAATGTAGGTTTTTCTCTGGAATTTTAAGAAAGGCATAAAATTCCGTGATCCTGGCCTCGAGGCCTTTACCAACCATATGGTTAGCTCGAAAAGAACTACCACAGAGCCAACTTCTTTTTTCCCTGCAGCCACATGTCGAAAAAAGCTTTACAAAAATAAATAATTTTTCACAAGGGTGCGCATCATACTGTCAAAATGAGGTGAAATAATGAAGGGTGAAAATGATCTCTTACACAAGACCTTAGCTGATTTCCTCAAGGAACGCCGCCCTGCCCCTGATTTATTTGCCCATTGCGATGCTTTTTCGCAAGCCCTCGATTTCCAATATGCTATTGGCCACCACATGTATCGGCGGGTCTTACATTCAGCCAACAGCAATCGGGTGTGGGTGGAAGATCAAAAGACGGGAAAAGTACGTGAGATGATCATGATGGGTTCCAATTCTTATCTCGGTCTCAACAATCACCCGAGGGTAAAGAAGGCTGCCATGGAGGCCATCGAAAAATACGGAACGGGTGCTGGCTCCCCCCCCCATTTTTCGGGTTATTACGATCTGCACAGGGAGCTAGAAAGCAATTTGGCTAAGCTTAAGGGGGCAGAAGAGGCCATGATCTTCTCATCGGGCTATGCCACAAATGTCGGGATTCTATCATGTTTTTTGGGTCCTAAGGACACGGTCATCTTAGATAAACTCGCCCACGCATCCATTATTGATGGGGCTAGGCTTGCCGGCTGCCGCATCGTCACATTCCGGCATAACGATATGAATTCCTTAGAGCGTGTGCTAAAAGAAACCAAAAACCAGGATGGAGACCGTCTTGTCGTGGTAGAGGGGGTGTATTCCATGGATGGCGATATTGCCCCTCTCAAAGACATCCACTTCTTGGTACGCAAATATGGGGCCAAGCTCATGATCGATGAAGCCCATGCAACTGGGGTAATTGGCGACACGGGCAAAGGCTCACCGGAACACTTTCATTTAGAAGGTGAGATTGACCTCGTCATGGGTACCTTCTCTAAGGCTTTGGGGGGAGTCGGTGGTTTTGTGGCTGCCAAGAAAAAGGTTATCCGCTACTTACGCTATTACTCACGCGCTTATTTTTTTGCTGCTTCCCAGACTCCCATGCAAGTAGCCGCTCATAACGAGGCAGTAAAAATCATCTTTGAAGAAAGGCATTGGCATGCCAAACTTTGGGAAAATATTCGTTTCTTCCATAGTGAGCTGCGCAAGCGGGGGTTTGATATAGAAAATACGCAAACCGCTATTACACCTATTGTTATTGGGGATACCCTCATCACAAAGGAAGTGACTAAATTCATGGATGAACAGGGTGTTTTCGTGAACCCCGTACCCTACCCGGCTGTTCCCCGCAAAAAAGACAGGCTCCGGCTCTCTGTATCAGCTCTTCATACAAAGGAAGACCTACAAAAAGTGTTAGACCTATTAGAAGAAGCAAGAAATCGCTTTCCCTTTGGAAAAAAGACAGAAGCGACAGCAATTTGACCCTGCCATTCTCCCCAAAGACATTAAAGGGAGATGGCAGCACATATCCTTGCCATAGATCTGGGTACCTCAGGTCCCAAAGTTGCCGTCGTAGATAAAAGAGGAAATGTAAAAGCCCTTGAAATACGTCGCGTTCCTCTCATTTTCCCCCCATCAGGTGGGGTGGAACAGGATGCTCAAGAGTGGTGGCGCTCCACCTCGCAGGCCATTCAAGCCCTGTGGCAAAGCTTTTCTCAAAAAAAAGAAATTTGTGGCATCATAGTAACTAGCCAATGGTCCACTCTTGTGCCCGTCGATGAAGAGGCAAATCCCCTCAACCATGCCATTTCGTGGATGGACACAAGGGGAGCCCCTTATGTGGCTAAACTTTTCCGTGGTTTCCTGCAATACCAAGGTTATGATATCCTAAAGTTAGGCCAGTGGCTGTGGATTACAGGCGGAGTCCCTGGCAACTCTGGGAAAGATACATTGGCCCATATTTTGTTTTTAAAAAACGAGCTACCCCATATTTATGAAAAAAGCTATAAATTACTGGAGGCGAAGGATTTCCTCAACGCAAAACTTACAGGCCGCTTTGCCGCCACACCGGATTCCCTAACCCTCTACTGGCTCACGGACAACCGAGATCCGTTTTCTGTGCGCTATCACCCAGAACTTTTGCGCCTAACGCAAATAGCTGAAGAAAAGTTACCTGAAATAGTGCCAGTGGCCAGTGTATTGGGTGAACTTACCCCAAAAGCTGCCGAGGAACTTGGGCTTAGCCCGGGAATACCCGTGCTTACTGGCTGCCCGGACATGCAGGCCTCGGCCATTGGTTCGGGGGGAATTGAACCTCTTGACCCACACCTCTATGTGGGTAGCTCCCAGTGGATTTCTTGCCACATGAGGGAACGCAAAATTTCACCGGAAAGTAACATGGCCACCATCCCCTCCGCTCTTCCTGGCTACTATCTCATAGGAAATGAACAGGAGTGCGCTGGTTTTTGTGTGGATTATTTTCTAGAAAATCTAGTCTACCATCCCCTACTAGAAAGACCCAAAGCCGCAAACCCCTATTCCGTATTTGAAGCATTAACCCATAAGGCCCCACCTGGGGCAAAAAGGCTCATCTTTACACCATGGCTTTACGGGGAGAGAACTCCGGTAGAAAACAAGAGCATCCGAGGCGGTTTTCACAATCTTTCGGCAGAACATAGCCTGGCAGATATGGCACGCAGTGTACTTGAGGGTGTGTCCTTTAATGCCCGCTGGCTTCTCGAGAATGTGGAAAACTTTGCTATGCAAAAATGGCATACCCTGAGGATGATTGGGGGTGGGGCACAAAACGAACTCTGGTGTCAGATCATGGCGGATGTCCTAGGGCGCCAGGTGTGGGTACCTGAAAACCCACGCCATGCCCCACTCCTAGGAGCGGCTCTCTTGGGCTTCTATAGCCTAGGCTTACTAGAGCTTGATGCTCTAAAAACCGTGGTCTCTCAGGGGAAAACCTACTACCCTCAAGAGGCCAACCGCAAGATTTACGATTTACTTTATCAAGAATTTCGCGAAATTTACACAACCCACAGTCGTATTTGCGCCAAACTAAATCTTTAGTATGGATTTCCTGCACGAGCTACGCCGAAGCTTTCCCGAACTTTTTGATCACCTAGAGGAAATCCTGCGCCATTTTCCCTTCGTTGAGAAATGGTTCCTACAAGGTCCCCTGCGCCCCCTCCTTGAAGAAGAAAGCAAAAATCTCCTTTCCCATCTCAAGGAAAAACTAAAACCCTACCAGAACACCCTCCCTGTTTTTGCTAGCTTACCCCCAAAAGGACTAGCCCGTGAAGAAATATGGAAACTCCTAAGCCAAATGCAACAAACTGAGATGGGTTGGCAAAAAGGTCTAGCCTCTGGGGCGGTCTATCACGGCTCCCCAGAACACATTGCCCTCTTAAACGAAGCCTATTCTCTTTTTTCTCAGGTAAATCCACTTCACTTTGACCTCTGGCCTTCCGCAAGCAAAATGGAAAGCGAAATAATTTCCATGGCAGCCCACCTCTTTACAGAAAACTTATCCCCTGAGGAAAAGGAGGAGATCTGTGGCTCCATCACCTCAGGAGGCACAGAAAGTATAATTCTGGCCATGAAGGCCTACCGGGACCAAGCTAGGGAAGAAAGGGGGATAAAACAAGGCGAGATTATTATACCACAAACAGCCCATGTGGCTTTTGAGAAGGCAGCACATTACCTAGGGCTTGTGGTACGCAAGGTGGGTGTGGATGACAACTACCGTGCCCGGGTAGATGAGGTGAAAAAAGCCATCCAACACTCCACCATCTGCCTTGTAGGCTCTGCCCCCGCTTTCCCCCACGGAAGTATAGATCCCATTGAGGAATTATCAGAACTCGCCTTTCGTCATGGTATTGGCTTCCACACGGATGCCTGCCTTGGAGGATTTATCCTGCCTTTTGCTAAAAAACTAGGCTATGAGATACCAGCCTTCGATTTCTCCTTGAGAGGGGTAACCTCTCTTTCCGCAGATACTCACAAATATGGCTATGCAGCTAAAGGTACCTCAATTATATTATACCGCACCAAGAAACTACGCCAGTATCAATATTTTACGGCAACGGATTGGCCTGGGGGGTTATATTTTTCCCCCACAATGGCTGGTTCCCGTCCGGGGGGGCTTCTTGCGGCATGTTACGCCGCAATGCTCTCTTTAGGTTATGAGGGCTATTTGGCAAATACGCAAAAAATCCTGCATACAGCCCAAAAAATCCGTGATGGGATTGCCCAAATACCTCATCTTAAATTAATTGGTAACCCCCTATTTATTATTACCTTTACCTCAAATTCGCCACATCTCGACATATATCAAGTTTTAGACAACATGAGCCAAAGAGGGTATTCCCTCAATGGGCTACAACGTCCGAGGGCGATTCATTTGGCGGTCACCTTACGGCACTGCGAGGCTGACTTTGTGGAGAGATTTTTACACGATTTAACCGAGGCAGTTCGGCAATGCTATGGCAAACCTGCTAGCGAAGGCACACTCGCCCCTGTCTATGGCCTTGCCGAAAGTCTACCCATACGAGGGGCCATCCACCAGTTACTAAAAACCCTGCTCGACGCCTATTACAGTACCTAATTCTCCAATAAAGTTGACAGCTTTCCGCCCTTAAAGGTGTATACCACTCGTTATGCGCCTTCGCCGACCTATTTCCGAGATGCGCCGGCTGCTACAGGTAGCCACGATTATTTTTGATTTTGCCATTGATATTTTCATCAGCCGCATGTACCGCACACGCGGCTTACGTCCTCGGCCATTGTGGAAGCGCTTACTTGCGTTCTTATTGCGATGGATCTTTCGTCGGGGAAAAGGTACCCGCAGCTTTGCAGTAGAACTTAGGCTTACCTTAGAAAGACTTGGCCCTACCTATATTAAGTTAGGGCAGATTTTATCTCTACGGGAAGACATTTTACCAGAATCAATCACGCGCGAATTACGCAAACTCCAGTCTGATGTACCTCCTTTTCCTTTTGTCGAAGTAAAGCGCGTAATTGAAAACGAGTTTAACCTTCCCCTGTCGATGATCTTTAGCAAATTTGAGGAAGAACCCATTGCCGCTGCCTCCTTAGCTCAGGCACATGTCGCCTGGCTGCGGGATGGCACCAAAGCTGTGGTCAAGGTTCAAAGACCGGGGATTGTTCCTATAATCATGAACGATTTGAGTATTATTAAAAAGATAGCAGCCCTGCTCATGTACATCCCCTTTATTCGGGATTTTCGCCCTGACCGTTTCGCGGAAGAATTTGCTAACTACACGATGCGTGAGCTTGACTTTCGCCAGGAGGGTAAACATGCGGACATATTCCGCCGCAACTTTCAAGGTTTTGACAAGCTCATAGTACCTAAAATTTATTGGGAATATACCTCCACCAAAGTCTTAACAATGGAATTTATTGAAGGTGTAAAACCAGATGACACAGAAAAACTGCGCCGCTTAGGGGTTAATGGATACGAGATGGCCAAGTTAGGGGCTGATATTGTCATTAAACAACTTTTCATTGATGGCTTTTTCCATGGCGACCCCCATCCGGGTAATCTCTTTGTGGTTGGCAATGACCGCTTTGGTATGATTGATTTAGGCATGATTGGTTCTTTCACCCGCCAGACCAAAAGAGCCATGTTTCTCTATTACTACCACTTGATTATCCAAGATTTTGAGACCTCGGCAAAGTACATGGTGGGTCTTACCGAACCCACCCCTAACGCAGATATCAAAGGTTTTATGAAAGAAATCGTAGAGATAGGAAAAAATTGGTATGGGGCAGGATTTAAGCAGTACTCTCTTGGCCGACTGATCCTGGATGCCCTTAATCAGGGAGCAACCTACAAGCTTTATTTTAATAACGATGTAGTACTGGCCATAAAGGCCATTGTCACTATTGAAGCTGTAGCCCATATCCTACACCCAGGGGTCGACCTAGCGGAAATATCCCGGCCAATGATGACGAGAATTTTTTTAGAGCAATTTTCTCCATGGAGGGCCATCCAGGCCTTGCTAAGAGCTCTACCTGACTACGTGGAATTTCAAGATGAAGCCCCTCGTAAGCTACTTAAGGCCATTGATATGTTCTCAAGTGGAAAACTGCAAGTGGAGGTCACAGAAGCCCCGAAACAGGAAGGAAAAAACCATCTCAAATCCCCTCTCTTTTACTTTAGCCTAGCTAGTTTTTTTACGGGAATTTTCTTTTCCATTAGCCCCTATACGCCGGGTCCCGTGATCACCTCCCTACCGGGGCTCATGGGCATTCCTATCTTAACCTTACTTATGTTTCTCCTTTCTTTTGCTGGGTTTTTTTGGCAACTGTGGAGAATGCGTTAGAAAAAACGAAAAACCGTAAATGGGTTTTCTACTTCATTTTCCTTTCGTGGGCCCTTCTTTAAGAGATCTTCGAGGAAGGGTATAATACCAAGGGATAGAGAAATACCGTGCCCCCCCCAACCTGCATTCCAAAAAAAATTTGTTATCTTGGGATCAAAGCCAACGACAGGTCGATGATCCCGAGTGAAGGTTCGCAAACAAGTGTGGGAGGTGACTATTTCGAAATCGGCAAAATAAGGAAGATGGGTCTGCAAAATATGCAGCATTTTATACCTCATATTTGGGTTTTCTACGTAATCACCAGGAGCACAGGCAGTTTGATCCCCAGGGGTTGCCAAGATATACTCGCCCGCTGGTCGAAGGTAAAAGTCATGATGTTCATCCCAAATTACAGGAAGCTCTCGAGGCAAAGCCTTACTTTCGGGAGGCTTTAAGTAAAAAAGATGTCTTTTGTGGGGTATAATGGCAACTTGAGAGCCAACCATAGCACCCACATGAGCTGCCCAGGCACCAGCCGCATTGATGAAAATATCTTGGCTCCTAATTCCAAAACTTTTTGTCTTCTTTGTGCTTTTTGAAAAAAGCACAAGCTCATCAAGCAGGGTTGCCTTATAATGCAAGGTTAATAGCTCATGCTCCCAAAAAAGCTTAATACCAGCTAATTGACATTGGTTGAGCAAAAAACCTGCAAGTGCCCTAAGATCAATAATCCCATTGGCCGCAAGAAATTCCCCGGAAAAGGAGCTGCCATCCGGAAATACGTAAGAAAAAGAGCGTGGGACAAGACCATCAGGTAGCTCGTGATTGGCTCCTCCATAGCTATAGTCTTTTTCCAGAGCTCGAATTAAAAGACCACAGGGCTTTAATATATGAGGAAAGGCCAAGAGCGTTTTTATGGTTTCTTTTTGCCATTTTCCCAAAAAGGGATCCGCCTCATAGCTACGGCCTATCGCAGCGTTGCGCCCCGAGGTATGGTAGAAGGCCTCATGGGCCATGTCAAAGAGAAAGGTTTCAAAGCCTGCTTTTTGGGCCGCAAGAGAGGCACTTAACCCTGCTACACCACAACCCACCACATAGGCACGGGGCATTATTTCCTTTCTTGCTTTTCCCTTAAATCTCGATAAATAGGTTTTTCGTTAGGGAAATCAGGTGGTCCAAGGCGATGTGCTGCTAAGACTTTAAGCTCCTCGAAGGGATTTTCTTCTTCCAGTTTTTCTTTGCCTACAAGGCTCATATCGTAGTTCGGTCTAAAGCGACTTTCTATAGCCTCTCTTACCTTGTCGATTGCCCCAAAAACAGCAGGAACAACGAAGATGGTGAGCAAGGTAGAAACGACAAGCCCTCCGATTATGGAAATCCCCATAGCTTGGCGCATCTTACTCACTTCGTCTAGCCCAAGAGCCGTTGGTAAAATGCCGGCAATCATGGCATAAGAAGTCATTAAGATAGGTCTAAGACGTAGCTGACCAGCCCTGTAGATGGCCTCCGATCGCTTCATGCCATGTCGAATACCTACCACGGCATAGTCCACTAGTAAAATCGAATTTTTTGTAACTAGTCCCATAAGTAAAATAACGCCAATCATGCTAAAGATATTGAGCATCTGACCAGTTATAGCAAGAGACAAAAATGCTCCCGAAACAGCAGGGGGGATAGCCAGAAGGATCGTAAGGGGAGTAATAAAAGACTCATAAAGAGAACTCAACACTAAATAAATAAATAAAAGAGCTAAGGCAAAGGCTATCAGCATGTTTTCCACTAATTCCCGAAAATCTTTGGCTTGGCCCCAAAAGGCATAACTAATACCAGAAGGTGGCGGTAATTCCTTTTCTAAAATTCTCCTGGCTTTCTCTTCGGCGCTTTGGATAGCTCCATTTGCTGAGAGATTTGCCCTTATTTGAATAATGCGAGAGCGATCCTGCCGACTAATACGGGCAGGACCGGTGGCCATCTTGCCTACGGAAATATAGGAGAGGGGAATTAAGCGATTAGTTTGGTTGGGCACATAGGTTTTTTCATATGCTTCTTTTAAATTCCGCTGGTCATTCCTCAGGCGCAGGAGGATTTCGTATTCCTTCCCTTTTTCGTAGTACTTGCCCACAACACCCCCTGCAATGTGGTAGCGCAACTCACTTCCCGCCACGGCAGGTGAGACACCCACTTGCTGCATTTTATCACTACGTAACTTTACTTGAAATTCCGGCTTGCCGGGACGATAGTCGGTATCCACATCAATGAGATCATCTATTTCGGCAAGTTTGTGTTGTAGTTTTTTCGCGTATTCCTCAAGTTGCTGCAAATCCTGCCCCATGAGGTTTAAGTTAAAAGGATATTGCACACCCCCACCCACAGGGCTGTAGTCATTAACCGATGGACGGGCAAAGGCATAGTTCTTTAATATCTCACGAAAACGTTTTTTCATTTCATCGGTGGAGATCTTTCGGTATTTAAGCTCCACCATGCGCACCATAATCGTTGCTTGATTTGATAATCCATCGCTTGTGCCAACAACTGCTGCCAATATGTCTATTTCTGGAAAAACAGCGAGTTTTTGGACAATTTCTTCTGTTACCTCCCTTGTACCATCTAAACTCGTGCCCGGCGGTAGTTCAAGTGAAATGAGGAACTCTCCTGTGTCATTTGGTGGCAAAAAGGTTTTCTTTATAATTAATAGACTCGCACAAGATCCCAAAAATACTAGAGTTGTTATACCAACCACCACCAAGGGTTTTCTTAAAGCAAAGTGCATCGTTCTATCATAAAGCGCATCTAAAACATCTTGAAATTTGGAAAAGTAGCGGATAATTATATTGGGTCTTGCGTGCACATCTCGGCCGGCAAAATAAGCAGAAAGCATGGGAGCAACCGTAAGGGCATCAAAGGTGGAGACAAGCAGAGCAAAAACAACGGTAAATCCAAACTGCTTAAAAAACTGCCCCACAATCCCCTGCAGAAACCCAACCGGCAGAAAGACAGCTATCACGGTGGCCGAGGTCGCAATGACTGCTAAAAAAACCTCCATGGTTCCTTTCTCAGCTGCTTTAACAGGGTGATGTCCTGCTTCGAGTTTTTTAAAGATGTTTTCTCTAACCACAATCGCATCATCAATTAGAAGCCCAATGACCAAGGTGAGAGCAAGGAGGGTCATGAGGTTAATGGTAAAGTCCATTATAAGCATTAAGATAAAAGCTCCTAGAAGAGAATTAGGTAGAGCAAGACCTGTGATAATTGTCGAGCGAACATTTCCTAAGAAGAGATAAACCACGCCTACAGCTAAAATAATTCCCAAAATTAAATCAAAAAAGACAGAATCTATATTTAACTTAATAGAGCGTGAACCATCTCTAACTAATATGAGCTCTGCTTTCTCTGGTAGGAGGGAAAGCTTTTTATTTATCTCCATTATTTTTTTCTTTGTTTTTTCGGCCACCTCAACGGTATTTGCTTTTGATTGTTTGAACACATCAATAAATAAGGCCTGTCGTTTTTCCCTGCGGAGGGTTTTTGGATCAATAGATTTACCCTGAGCCTGGGCTTGTTCATAGCGCTGGTTTTCCTCAGGGGTTGGCCCATACAAAAAGGCATAGGTCTTGGGATCCTCTGTCGTATCTATTACCTGGGCAACCTGACGCAACCGCACAAAGCTACCTACGTCTCCCCCAAACGAGATGACAGCATTTTCTATTTGTTCAAGGCTCTCAAAGCGCCCTAAGGTACGAAACGATAACTCTCGAGAACCAAATTCATACTTACCAACAGGTACATTTACCCCCCAATTGCGCAGGGCTTGAGCCACCCATAGAGCGGCTAGGTTGTAGGCATTAAGTTTATTGCGATCGACCTCCACTTGAATTTGGCGCTTTACCCCACCCAAGATTTTTACCGCTCCCACCTGAGCTATTTGCTCTAATGGTATTTTCACAAGCTCATCTGCAATCTCATAGAGCCGCGCTGGAGAGGTTCCTTCTTTCGCCGTGAGGGAAAGCCTAACCACTGGCTGGTCTGCAGGATCAAAGCGCGTAATTACCGGCTCTTCCATTTCGGATGGTAAGAGGGAACGCAGTCGGGCCACCCGATTGCGCACCTGCTGTTCCGCATCTTTAATATCGGCAGAAAGCTCAAACTCACAGATGACTAAAGAGACACCTTCCTGGCTATAGGAGGAAATTTTTTTGAGCCCTCCCAAGGAAGAGAGTTCCTCTTCCATGGGTTTTGAAATGAGCTCTTCAATTTCCTCGGGACCTGCCCCAACATATACGGAGGTTATGGTTATAAATGGGATATTTACATCGGGAAATAAATCTACCCCCAGCCGCCTTAGGGATACATAGCCCACAATGGTAATCAAAAGCACAATACTAGAAACAAAAATGGGCCTTTTAATCGAAAAAGCCGCGATGTTCATAGGCCAGCTTTTTTAGAAAATTCCCTTTGGCAAGTTAATTAACCAGTCGGTTAATTATTTTCTATTCTGTGATGGGCATTTCTATGTGAACACTCATGAAAACTTAAGAATTTGCTTGCCATTTTGCAAAACTTTAAAATTGCGGTTTGCGGGTGAGGACTATGGCAAAGTACGACCAAACTAACTCCGTAATTGGGGAAGGCTCCATTTTTGAAGGGAAATTCTACATTGCAGGTAGTCTCCGCATCGATGGCAAATTTGAGGGCGAAATCCGCACAGAAGAAGCACTTATTATTGGGGAAACAGGAAAGGTAAAGACCAACATTTCAGCAAAAGAAGTCATTTTAGCAGGTACCCTCATTGGGGACATCGATGCGAAAGAAGAGGTGCGGATTACCGAATCAGGCCGCATGTTAGGGGATGTGAACACGCCCGTGCTCCATTTGGCAAAAGGTGTGGTACTAAAAGGCCATGTTAATATCACAGGAGGCCAGAAGAAAGATGTAAAGAAAATTGTAGAAGAAGCTTTTGGTGCCGTAAAGGAATTAGATAAAAAAGGTATTCCTACTTGAGCCGGGAGATATTATATTGAGAATTCCTAGCCGCCGATAATTACCTTAATGGAAAAAAAGAGAGGGCAGCTATCTTTTTCTAAGATTTGCGACTATATTATCCAATTCTATAACTCCCTAAAAGACCTTTTCCATAAAACTAAAAATAAAAAAGACAAAAACTTTGCCTACCATATAGGCCGTTTATCCCTTCTTTATCAAGGTGGGGACAAGCTTTTTTATTTTTGGCATGGACCCAAAGAAAAAAGTGGGAATTTGAGGTTAAGTGTCCTTGGTTTTCTTTTGTTTTTTCTCCTTATCGCAGTGGGGTCATTATGGCTGTGGCCTGATCCCAAAGCAGAATGGGAACTTACTCCGGGGCTTCAGATCGGTGGCTACGGGGAAAAAAATTCCCTCAAGCCAGGCCAAACATTTTTTGCAGAGCGTGATGAAGAATTAAAAAGCTTGCTATTGGGATTAAAAACAGAAAAAAAAGGAAAACTAGGAAAGGACAAAGCCACTACCAGCGTAAAGAAAATCGATTACCGGGTAAAACCAGGAGATACCCTTTCCAAAATTGCCAAGGAACATAACGTATCTGTGGAAGCAATTGTGGGTGTAAGTAAGATCACAAATCCCGACCGACTACAAGTAGGTCAAACTTTACAGATACCCTCAAGAGATGGCTTTTTCTACCAAGTAAAAAAAGGAGATAAACTTGCCCAAATTTTAGAGCGCCATAAAGTTGCTTGGGAAAAATTCTTGTCAGAAAACCCTGACATCCACCCTGATTTATTAAATGTAGGTGACTCTATATTCTTACCCGGTGCAAAACCCCTAAGAGCCTTTTCCTCATGGGTTGTGCCCGTCGCCAGTCGTATTATCACGAGCGGCTATGGCTGGCGCACCTGGCCCCAGGAGGCTTTTCACCGAGGCATCGATCTTAAAGCTTATTATACAAAGGTGCGGGCTGCCCGCTCCGGCATAGTGACTTATGCTGGCTGGCTTGGTGGTTATGGGAAGGTCGTGGTTATTGCTCATGATGCCGGGTATAAGACCCTCTATGCCCATTTAAGTCGAATTTATGTTAAGGAAGGGCAACAGGTGAGCGGCGGGCAGACCATTGGTATTTCGGGCAACACGGGCTATTCTTTCGGACCCCATCTCCATTTTGAAATCGTAAAAGACGGAGAGAACATAAATCCGACTAAGGTACTAAGTGGGCTAATACGGCGAAGGAAATGAGCCATTTTTTTGCCACGGAAATTACGCTTAACTTTCGAGGCATCAAAAAGACTATATCCCCAAACGAAAGGCCTCTACTTGTGGCGGAAATTGGTCTTAACCACAATAAAGATAGGTACTTGCTACAGGAAATAATTTATAAAGCAAAGGAGTGTGGCGCCGATGCTATAAAACTGCAGTCTTACAAAACCTCCCAGTTTATCCACCCAGACATACCGACCGTGAAAGGTCTCTACGATATTTTTGAACGATATGAACTTTCCGAAGAAGATCATGAACATGCCGCAGAACAAGCCGAAAAAGCCGGACTCCTTTTCTTTTCCACACCTCTTTCCCCCGGCTGGTCTAAATATCTTGAAAAGATAAAATCAGCGGCCATAAAAATTGCCTCAGGCGATATTAATAACTGGCAACTTCTGGAAGAGGCTTCTATAACAAGACTTCCGCTTATTATCTCCACTGGTGCAGCAAAAGCTCAGGCTATCCACCATGTGGTGCGCTTTTGCCGAGAAAGGAACCTACCCAATACGGTGTTGCTACATTGTGTTTCTCTCTACCCCACCCCCCTGGAAAAAGCCAATCTTCAGCGCCTCGTAAATCTAAAAGAGGAGTTTCAGATCCTAACAGGCTTCTCAGACCACACCCTGGGAACAGAGGCCGCCTTCGCAGCAGCCATTTTGGGAGCTGTTATTGTTGAAAAGCATTTCACCCTGAATAAAACCCTTCCGGGACCTGACCACGCCATCTCGGCTGACCCCCCGGAGCTAAAAGAGTTACGCCGCAAACTTGACCTTGCGTTTTTGTTGCGAGGAAAGGGTGGTTTAAGTGCCCACGAAGAGGAATTCCATAACGACTTCTGGGGCAAACGCTCTCTTTACAATACACCCCAAGGGATTTTGGCTCTGCGGCCCCGGCAAAACCACCTTCCTCTGGATAGTGAATACTATACTTTTGTAAAGACTCACGACCAAAGCTTGTCAACACATTCCTGAAGCCGCTCCACCCCTTTCTTAATTTGATCTAGAGAAGTTGCGTAGCTAATGCGAAAGGCGGGCTCATACCCAAAAGCCGAACCTGGTACCGCCGCCACTAGGTAATCCTGGAGAAGGTGGGTACAAAATAATTTGCCCATATCTTTCTCCTCTGGATTTTCTCTTTGAAGTCGCTCAAAACCTGGGGATTGGAGAAGACCGCTTATATCGGGAAAAATGTAAAAAGCGCCATCCGGTTTTGCTATGCGCATGCCCTTAATTTGGCTGAGTTCCTTGAGTAGGTAGTCCCGGCGCTCCACAAAGTGATGTTTCATTTGATCAATAAAGCTAGTATCACATCCTAATGCCTTTAAAGCCCCATATTGGGCAAAGGTAGTTACGTTTGAAGTGCTTTGCCCCTGAATGGTATCCATGGCCTCAATAATTTGGCGCTCCTTGCAGGCGGCATAGCCAAGTCGCCAACCCGTCATAGAATATGCCTTGGAAAAGCCATTGACAATGACCGTTCTAGGAAATATCTCTCGTGAAACCATAGCCAAGTTGTAGAAGGACTTACCATCATAGAGTAATTTTTCGTAGATATCATCGCTGACCACGAGCACATGAGGATGCTCCTCGAGCACTTGCGCAAGGGTAGCTAACTCCTCCCGACTGTAAGCAATCCCGGTAGGATTGTTAGGAGAATTTAAGACAAAGGCCTTGGTCCTTTTGGTGATAGCCGATCTTAGCTCTTCTGCGGTAAATTTAAAATTTTGCTCTACCCCCGTAGAAATAAACACTGGTTTACCTCCCGCAAGAACTACCATATCCCGGTAGCTAACCCAATAAGGAGAGGGAATGATCACCTCATCCCCCGGATTTATGACCGCCATAAAAAAATTATAAAGCGCCTGCTTTCCCCCATTGGTTATTACAATTTCCTCGGGAGTGTAGTCGAGATTGTGATCCTTTTTGAGTTTTTCGGAAATAGCTTTTCTTAAAGGCAAAATGCCGCTTACCGCTGTATATTTTGTTTCCCCGCGTCGCAAAGCCTCTATCGCAGCTTCTTTGATCTCATCAGGGGTATCAAAATCAGGCTCTCCCGCCCCAAAGCCTACCACATCTTTTCCCTGTGCTCTTAGGCTTGCCGACAAAGCACTTATGGCTAAAGTGGGGGATGGAGCCACCTCTTTCATCCGGTCTGCTAAAAAACTCATGAGACAGCCTAGTAATTCTTCCTTAGCCGACAAGGTAAATTAGATTGACTTCGCAAGGTCTTACTCTTGTTTCAACTATGCGTATTCAAGATCAAAGAAAAAAGATATCAATTTACTTTAACTCCCATGACAAATATGAGGGCCAGCCACTATTACGGGTCTTACTTGAGGAGCTGTTAAAACTTCACGTGGCAGGTCTCAGTGTGTTTAAAACTCATGCTAATGCTGGCAGAAGACTCAGGTTACATTTAAATTTTCTATATCGATTCCTAATGCAAAGAAGAGGAATATTAGTACAAATTATCGAGACGGAAAAAAAAGCAGAAGAAATTCTCAAACTATGTGATCGCATCATGCCCAATGGGATTGTCACGCTGGAAGACGTGACCATGATCCGTTATAAAAAAATTGCTGTAAGTCGCGAAGATGAAGCCTTGGCTCAAAATTACAAGGTAGACCAACTGGGCCATGTGGAAACAGAACTTTAGAAGGCCGCTAGCAAAATAGACTCAATTTCGTGCCTTGTGAGAGCGCGGGGTGAATTCTCTAGCTGAGGGAAGGAGGCACAGAAGCGCGCGACATCCGCAAGTTGGTGCTTTTTTATGTCAAATTCTGACAGGCGCATAGGCAAGTTAACTTCAATAAAAAGCCGGCGAACCCCTTCCACAGCTTTAATAGCAGCTTCAATGACAGAAATATCCTTCACGTCCTCTCCTAAACTACGGGCGATATGGATGTATTGCGCTGGAGCAGCCGTAAGGTAATATTCCATGACATGGGGTAGAATTAAGGTCAAGGCATCATGAAAATTTAGGTTAGCTACACTCTTAAGACCCCAAGCAATAGCAAAACTGGCTCCAACGGAACAAGCCGCCGCGGCGATACCTGTCATAGCAGAGCTCCACAAAAGCGTTGAGATATGCTTTTCATTTTTTGGTTCTTTGTAGAGGAGGGGTAAATTGCGCCTGATCATATCTATGGCTCGTAAAATGAGCGCACTTGTTAAAGGGTTTGATTTTGGGGAAAGTTGACTTTCGATGGCATAGACAAGCGTAGCCCCGCCGGAGCGGGCTGCTGAATCCGAGGTAAGATGTTGGCACACCTTGGGATCATAAAAACATGCTACAGGAAATAAGGATTCATGTTCCATATACTTCCGGTAGCCATCAGAGGAATCTAATAACGTAAAACTTGGGGTAAGCTCTTCTCCCATAGTTGGCTCGACGGGTATGGTGAGTATCGGTAGAGCGGGATTGGAAATACGGCCCTTATTATTTAAAAGGTCAGCAGCAAAGAGAGTATTTGTAGCCAAAAGAGCCACGGCTTTTGCAGCGGAAAAAGTTTCCATGCCACCGTAGGCAATAATGAGATCTGCATGGGCTTTTTTAACGAAGTAAGTGGCCGAATCGATTTGGTCACTTGAGGGTTCTTTTTCTAAATCATCGTATAGTATCACCCCCTCTAGATGCTTCATGAGGGCGGTGCGCAAAATAGCTAGTTCTTCCGGATTTTTATTCTCTGATTTTAGTACCAGGATAATTCCACGGCTGCCAAAAGCGCGTACATAACTGCCAATGCGGTAAAGGGAGTCGTTCTCTAAATGAATTCTTGTCGGAAGGGCAAAGTGTGCCCAGCTAATCCCCTGCAAGCGCCGTGCTTTTTAGCCTTAGGTGCGTTGGGTTGGAACAAGATTTGCAGCTATTTTTTCTGCCACTTTTTCAATGATTTCGTTTGTGAGATTGTCGTATTCTCCCCTTGCTAGCTTTTCTTTGACCTCCTTGACTCTCTCCTGCCGTATTTCGGGAGCCGAACGCACCGTCTTGAGAGCTTGTTGCGCCTCTTGCGCTCTTATAGCCTCTTCGGAGATTTTTACCGTATCTTGGCCAAAGACCGGATTTACTTCAGCTGTTCTAGCTGGTTTTTGCACATCCTTGGGTTCGTAGAATTTCCCAACACCACCAACCTTATCTATCATCATGCTACACCCCTTATGGCAAACCTTTTACCTCTATTATTATCATTGTCGGCTAAAACTAGGCTAAATTTAGCACTTTTCCTATCTTATTATGGCGGTCAAGCAACATTACAAATTCTCCCCGCTTGCCCACAGACCACGTTATGGCTTCTCCAAGGCTACCCCAGAAAAACTCCTCATGGTCTTTCGTTAGCTCTCGCCCAATAAAAACCGGGCTTTCCCCCAGAATCTCTCTCAAATCCGCTAACATCTCCTGTAGCCGATGGCGGCTTTCATACAATGCTATGGTGCCGACAAAATTTTGGTATTGGGAAAGCTGATTTTTTCTCGCAGCTGACTTCGATGGCAAAAATCCAAGAAAAAGCAGGGGAAACACAGGCATGGGGGCTACTGACAAAAGTGCCGTAAGAGCGGAGGGACCAGGTACAGGCTTTACAGGAAGCTTGTTCTCCCAACAAAGTTTAAGTAACACATAACCTGGATCACACAATCTTGGGGTGCCAGCATCGGCAATAAGCGCTACGTTTTTGCCCTGCCTTAATTTCTCCACGATCTGCGGAGCTAACATATGCTCGTTGTAGCTATGGTAGGCCAATAGTTGGCCTGTTGGCTTAACCCCAATCCTCCGGAACCAATCCCTGGCTTTACGGCTATCCTCACATGCAATAATCTCCACTTTTTCTAGAATCTCCTTGGCCCGCCAGGACATATCGAGGGCATGGCCAATAGGCAAGGCAACCGAATAGAGGGTCCCCATGTCAGCGAGAAGATAGCTCTTGATACAAAAGCCCCCTTGCGGCTCTCTCGTAGTCGTTGTGGGGATTCCACAAAATGAAGCCATCCCCCCCAGCATCGTACACAGCTCTCACCTGCGCCAAGATATAGTCCTCCAGAGATAGGCCCGAGGCGCGAATCTGATAGGAGAAAGCCTGAATATAAGCAACCACTCTCGTCCCCTTAAGCCGGTTCTTGGTGTTAGCCACCCCCTCTTGCACCGTTTCATAAGGATGACCCATTCTATAACGATCGTTATAATAATGAGAGGGGTATAACATGGGGCAAATTACATCCACATAGTCACCAAACAACTCTAGCCTTTGGCCAATAGTGTCGTCATGATTCAAGGTAATGCGGCCAAAGACATCGGCCGAAAGCAACACCCCATAACGGCTAGTAATTTCTTTCGCTTGTCGCAGGATGGCAGAAATTGTCTCATATTTGTGTTTTCGCGGGATTTTTTGGATCTCGGGAGTATCCGCATAGCGGATGTAGTCAAGTTGGATTTCTTGAAATCGAGACTTGGAGGCATCTTCCACTGTTTTGAGGATTTTCACCACATAGTTAGGGTCAGGATTTTTTTGCCGCAACCCTCCTGGAAAAACCACTACCCTTGCCACAACAAAAATACCATGCCTCTGCAAAAATTCTACCTTGTCAGCATCCACCATTTTGGGCTGCACATCCAAGACAAAGGTGTTTATGCTATATCTCTGGGCATATTTTAGAAACTCTTGGAGTTTTGTTAAGTTATGGCTATTTCGGTTATGAAGATAAATACCACGACGATAGCTAGGCTCATACATAGGGGCAAGTTCTCTCTTTTGCCCAGCTTCAGGGGGGGTATCTAACACAGCTGTTGTATTTTGATCTTGTAGAGGCTTGGGAATGGAGGCAAGCGGCCTATGGGCATCTAAAGCCTCTTCTTTTAGCTGGCTTTGGCGGTATATACAGCCCATGCTGCTATAGAGCAAAACAGCAGCTAAGAAAAAAAGAAGTGCTAGAATTTGCTGCATAGTTTTCTATCGGCTCCCCTTTGGCTTCCCATGATTGCAATTGGCGTACAGAGCCAAAAGCGAAATTTGGACCATGATGGATAAATTTAAAATACCATCCATGTTTAATCAAATTGCCCACCGCTATGATTTCCTAAACCACTTTTTGAGCCTTGGCATTGATACCATATGGCGTCGCAAAGCTCTGTCCTATTTTTCATTCCACAAAGACTCTCTTGTACTTGATCTAGCTACCGGAACCGGTGATTTGGCCCTTTTGGCCTTGAAAAAGGGGGCAACCATGGTGGTTGGATTAGATCCCGCCCATGCCATGCTGAGACAGGCGCAAAAAAAAGTTAGACCACAAACCGGTCAATTTGTGCTCGTTGAGGCTTTTGCGGAGGAAATCCCTTTTCAAAGCGAAGTCTTTAGCCATGCCATGGTAGCCTATGGCATACGCAATGTAAGCGACCGAGAAAAGACCTTTCAAGAAATCTACAGGGTTCTAAAAAAAAATGGAGAGCTTCTCATCTTAGAATTTGGCCAGATAGAAAAGCCTTTACTTGCTCAGCTATTCCATTTCTATTTTCATTACCTTTTGCCAAAGCTTGGCGGATGGATTAGCGGCCATCGAGAGGCTTATCGGTACCTACCGCAATCCGTTGCCCACTTCATAGGGCGCGAAAAACTTATTGCGGAAGCTGTGCAAAGAGGTTTTGCGCATAAAAAAACAAAGCTCCTCTTTGGTGGACTCTCTGTGATTTATCTTTTCACAAAACGGAGTTGAACTTTTGATTTACATGGCGCCAACAAGCTAGCCACTGCCGTTATGCTTCAGGTGGGTCTTTTTGGTCTTGGAAACGTAGGCCAAAGTTTTCTGAAAATTCTACGCCAAAAAAAACTGCCTGTTCAAGTTGTAGCGGTTGTTGATCGCAGCTTTGCGCGCAAAAAAGACATCTTACAAGAAATCCCTGCTTCAGACGACCCTTCTTTTATTTTAAATCAAACAAAATTAGATGCCGTGGTAGAATTAATAGGGGGCTCTGACACAGCTCTTTTCGCAGCAAAAGAATGTCTCAAAAAGGGTATCCCCTTTGTCACCGCTAACAAAGCACTCCTTGCCGAGCATGGCTATAGTCTTTTCTCCCTCGCTCAAGAAAACCATACAAGCATATACTTTGAAGCAGCTGTAGCAGGGGCTATACCTATTATCCACAACCTTCAAAATGTCTATTCCTGGGAAAAACTGGAATTTCTAGAGGGAATTTTAAATGGCACAACAAACTATATCCTTACCCGCATGCATAGGGAAAAAAAAGAGTACGAAACTATTTTGTCAGATGCCCAGAAGTTAGGACTTGCCGAAAGCAACCCCAGACTTGATGTAGAGGGGATCGATGCAGCCCAAAAACTGTGCCTTTTAACTACTCTGTGTACTAGTACCTTTGTAGACATAGAACGTGTTTTTTACAGGGGCATTCACGAACTAACTCTCCAAGACGTGGTGTGGGCGCAACGCATGGATTATCGCATAAAGCTCTTAGCCCGAGCCTTTTTCAAAGAAGAAGAAATATTTTTAGGTGTAGAGCCAACCTTTGTAAAAAGTGGGCACGATCTCTACGATATTCAAGAAGAAAATAACGCCATTTACTTTAAGGGTGAGTTTTCTGAGAATCATTTGTTTGTAGGCAAAGGGGCTGGTGGCTTTCCTACGGCATCTGCCGTTGTCTGTGATCTCTTACGCATAATGCGCGGCGAAAAATACCCATGGCCCAAAAAGTGGCACTACGCCCGCGTGCAAGATATTGGCACTTTACCTACCAGCTATTACGTGCGCTTTCTCGTGCAAGATATAGCCGGTGTGTTGGCACAAGTAAGCGAGGTATTTCGAGATCATAATATCTCCATTGCGGTGCTCCATCAAGAACAGCAGCAGAACGATCGAACAGCCGAAATTGTTTTAACTACTCATGAGACAACGAGAACCAATATCCTAGAGACCCTGCGCAAACTTACCCTTTTAAAAGAAGTAATGGGAAGGCCCGTATATTACCCCATCGTATCTTAAAAATGAAGCTTGTGTCATTTTTTTCTTTACGAGTGGGATTTTTGAAAGATTCTTTACTATGAATCCGAGGGTAGAAAAGCATAAGGCCCAAGCCAATTTCACTCGCTATCGAGGTCAACCAGGAGGCCACTACGAAAGCTATTTTTTAAGGGCAAACCACCCACAAAAAAAAGAAGCTTTCTGGATCCGTTACACTATTTATAGCCCCCGCCACGCTCCTGAAAAGGCTTTGGGTGAGCTCTGGGCTATCTGGTTTGATGGACATACGGGGAAACATGTCGCTATAAAGCAGGAGTTTCCTATAAACCGCTCTGAGTACCACGCTTATCATTTTTCCTTGGACTTTAATGGTGCTCTCTTAAACGATCATGAAGCCCGAGGTTCTATCGACGCGGGGGGAAAAACAATTTCTTGGGAACTCCATTATAAGGGAAACGAAGAGACTCTTTTTCTTTTCCCGCTATCTGCCTATGAGTTGCCCTGGCCTAAGGCAAAATCCCTCGTGCCGAAACCCCTCGCGTCCTTCTCTGGGCACATAGAGGTGAATGGCACAAAGCATATAGTGGATGGCTGGATTGGCTCACAAAACCATAACTGGGGTGAGCGCCATACCGATGAATACGCATGGGGCCAAGTAGCTGGCTTTGACAACGCCCCGGATTCTTTTTTAGAAGTCGGCTCTGGCAAAATCAATCTCCCTTTCGGAATAAAAACGCCCTACCTTACCCCCCTTGTCTTGCGCCATAGAGGCCATGAGTATGCTCTAAACAACTGGCATGAGATTGTCTTGGCTCGAGCCGAATTAAATGGCTTTATGTGGAGATTTTCGACTGAAAACAGCGAAGTTAAGATAGAAGGCAAAATAGAGGCAAAGGTAGATGATTTCGTAGGTCTAACCTATTACAACCCCCCAGGTGGGGTAAAATATTGTTTAAACTCAAAAATAGCCTCATGTTATCTAAAGCTCACAGAAAAAGGGCGGCTGGGACTTAGTCACGAACTTTACACAAAACACCGAGCTGCTTTTGAGATTCTAACAGATAACCCAAATCATGGAGTTAAAATGTATATTTAGGAGATATCTATGCAAGAAAAAGTGGTAGTTCTCACGGGCGCCGCGGGAGGCATTGGCAGCTATCTTGCCTCATATTTTGCCCAAGCACATGCCCAGCTTGCTTTAATTGACGTTAACAAAGAACGACTTGAGGAGCTCAAGACAAGACTTCTTAAATATTCGGCCCCCCTAAGAATCTATGTGGTTGATCAGAGGAATAAAAAAGAGGTTTTTGACACCGCCCAAAAAATTCTAGAAGATTTTGGAAAAATCGACATTCTCATTAACAACGCTGGTATTGGCTTTCATGCGAGCTTAGCGGAAACAAATTTACAAGATTGGGAAAATCTCCTTGCGGTAAATTTTTGGGGTCCCCTTTATTTTATCTATGCGTTTTTACCACAAATGCAAAAAAATGGCGGGCATATTGTCAATATCACCTCGGGACAGGTATTTTTTCGTATCCCAACTTGGGGGGCCTACACCGTAACGAAAACAGCCTTAGCTACTTTTAGCGATATCTTGCGCTCCGAACTAAGAAAAGACAAAATCTTGGTGACCACGGTCTACCCCTATATGGTTAATACAGGTTTCTACAGAAACATCGAAGCAGATACTTTGGGCTCCGAACTTATGCTCAAACTTCTTCCTCTATATTCTCAAAAGCCTGAGAAAGTAGCCCAAATTATTTTTGAAGCAATTCAAGAAAGAAAAGAGGTCGAGATGGTACATCCCCTAAACACAGTGGGGAAGTACCTAAGGCTAAACCCTTTCTTAAGCCAGCTTTTTGACTTAGTGGCCTTTTACGCTTTGGCTGGCCTACCCTCTGCAGATAATTTACCCTTCTGGCAAAGACTAACCGAGCTGAGCTTACTTTTCACAGAAAAACTCCCCCCCATAGGTTTTGAAATCGAGGAAATAATGATCGGTGAGCATGAGTTTGTTGATCAAGAAGGAAAACTTCCCATAGAGTTTCGTGTACGTTGGGGAGCAACCAATCTCTTTCACTACGCCAATCCTTTTCATCCTGATTTTCTTAAAAGCAAACTGCAGGGCTTTGTCAGTGTAGGTGGGCTTTGCGAAAATGTCCCCTGTGAAGGTTTTTTGAAGCTTAATTACTTCAGCGATCAAACCATTCGCTATGACTTTTCGTTTACAGCCTCAGGAGAGAGGTGGGATTTCCTTGGTACAAAAAAGCAAATCTACCCTTGGAACCTACCTTGGTCCCATACCACCCTTTTTGGAGAGCTGCGGCGCAGAAGTGATGGCAAACTCATCTCGCGCTCCGTGATGCATTTCCCTCCCGAAAGCGCCATGGAATTCTTACGCTCTCTGCGCTTTGCCTAAAGTATCTTTTTTACATCTTCGGGTGGCCTTCCTAAGACCGCCCTTTGACCTCTTACGACAATAGGTCTTTCAATTAAGATGGGGTACTGTACTAGATAATCCAAGAGGGCATCATCAGAGAGATCTTTGTTTTTTAAACCTAGGTCTTTGTATAGTGGCTCGGATTTACGGAATATATCGCGGGGTTTCTTACCCATTTTACGCAGGATTTCAGCAAGTTCTGATTTTGTCGGTGGATCCTCTAAGTAGTTTCGGATTTCCGGATCATATCCCTTTTCTTTAATAATCTCGAGGGCCTCACGGCTCTTACGGCAACGTGGATTATAGTAAATCGTTACCTTAGCATGGTTGCCCATACCCCGGAAAGTATGGGTTGGGAAATTCTCCTGTCAAGCAATTTTACCATTCCTACCCCAAAGGCCATAAACGGGCTGCCAGATCGCATAGTCTGATCAAGAAGGTATGAGACCGTTAAAGACAGAAGAGAGCTCATTTTTTATAGAAAGACGCCAAGCATCTCTGAAAATGTAGGGACTTGCCGCTCCTAAATTAATTAAGGAAATTTGTTGCCAAATTCGAATATTTTTCATAGACTAAAACTATGCGGTTAGGGGGGTGGGCTTTCCTCATCACCTACACTATCTTTAGCTTAATTCATATACCTTGCAGCGTGGAAGGAAATGATTTTAACACAACCCAGTGCCCCCTTCACGAAGAAAGCCAAAGCAAAGAGAAGATCCCATCCTGCTGCATTTACCATTGCCTTCAAAACCCTTGGTTCGAAAAACTAGTCTCAATGACGCTTGTCCTGTCTTGGGTTAACATTACCGAGCCCCATTTGGTAAAAACGGGGCTTGCAATAAACCCACCAACTCCCCCTCCTCGGCTCAACTTCATACTTAGCTGATACCCATTTTATTTTCCAAAATTTTATATCAAGGAGGTTTTTATGAGACTTAAACAAGTACTTTTCATAGGGTTACTTCTTGTTTGCTTTCCTCTGTACGTAGGAGCTCACGAGCACACATGCTGCAACCAAGAAGATTGCTGTCTAAATTGCCATTCACTGACGGGCGATCATTCTTGTTGCCAGAATAAACAAGAAGCAGAAGAATGCTGCCGCAATTGCCGCAAGGAGGACTGCAAAAAGTCCTGTGGAACGAAGAACTGCCAAGATAACTACTGTGAACTAAGAAAAAAGCACCACTAAGCTCTTTACACCCTGCAGCTCCACCTGCAGGGTGTTTTTATGAATAAACTCTTATCTGCACTTAGAAAAAATAAAGTGGCATCATTTATACTAGAAATAGCTATTCTTTTGATGATTTTCGAAACAATCCACCTTTATCAAAAACGACATTTACTAAAGGAAAAAGCACCGGCTCTTGTCTTAAAAGACCTTTCTGGTCAAAGTTACTCTCTTGAGTCCCATAAGCGTTACCTTGTTTACTTTTTTGCTCCCTGGTGTAGGGTGTGCAAACTCAATTTTGATAACTTGGCACGCCTTAAAAGCATTAAAAACCCAAAAACCTTTGAAATTTATGCTATTGCTTTATCTTATGAAAATGAACAAGAAATTAGAGACTTTATCCAGAATTACCCAGTTAGTTATCCCATACTTTTAGGAAATGATGAGACAGGCATAGAGTGGAAAATCAAGGGTTTTCCCACTTTTTATGTGGTAGAAAACGGGCACATAGTTTCGTCTTCTGTGGGCTATACCAGTACCTTGGGGATGTGGTGGCGTAGTTTGTGAAATATTTCGCTTGCCTGTTCATAGAGACCTTCTCGGCTCCTTTTCGAGAAAACCCAAAGCTCAGGAAAATATAGGGTCTCTTCGCTCTTTATGGTGAGAAATGGGCTTAGACATTCTAATTCTAAGAGAGAATTATCGGTGAAGATCTCAGCGTTGGCTCCCCGGTCAGGATAAAGATGCTGGTCATAGACGGGAAAAATTTTGAGAAAAAGCGTAGTCCCCACCTCGGCGGCAAGCCAACCCTCCATGACAAAAGAACCAATTTTTTGGGGATCTTTCTTGACTTGGCTCACCATAACGTATTCGGGATGAAAGGTGAATCTCTCGTCTTGCAGGTTGGTATAGCTCCAAATCACAATATGGTTTTTGGGATTCAAGGATTCCTGGTGGCTGCGATATTGCCCAAGCGGGATGAGCCCACGCGCTCCCTCTTTTAGAGCCGTTATTGTCCAAAAGGCTAGTTCAAGAGGCCAAAGGCTCTTATTTACAAAACTATGACGCAAAAGAACACAGGGAAAGCCTTCGCACTCCCAAAAAGCGAGCTCCAAGCCACGGCTAACCTGAGATTTTTGACCCTGAGCTAGAAGATGAAGTTTTTCGCCCTCGACACGAATTTCTGGGGGAAAATTATCACTGAGATAGGAAAGCACCCGGTCCTCAGGGGCAAACCAAAGCCTGTGTCCACCAAAGAGCCGCCACTGGTTTTTGTCCTGGGAGGCTAAAAGGAAATCTTCGGGTTTTTGACAAAAAAGCTCTTCGCCTTCAAAGACACAGCTTAAAACTCGCCAACCCACGGTTTTGGGTATAAATAAGGATAAAGCACTCCCCCATGAAAATTCTAAGCCCGCCCCAAACTGGTAATGGTTTTTTTCGCAGAGCAACTAAAAAGTCGACAATAATGACTTTAGAGTATTACTCAGTTGCGCTGCCGCCTGAGGATGCTTTTTTCCCTCAAGCCATAGGGTCATCTCAACCGAGAGATTGTGTTCACTGCAAAACTCATGCTTGAGGATGTATTCGGTGATATCGTACTTTAGAGAATCAAAAATAACCTCTGCGGCTGCCGTCCCTTTTTCTCGTATTGCCTGCTCCATAGTGGCAACAATCCACTGCCTTTTGGCCTCGGCAATGTCCATAAGGAGAGGGTCATCTAAATGTTTCTCAATTTTCTCTTCATATCCACTACAGAACCTACAGCGCGGCTGGTACTGAACGACCACCTTTACCTGATTACTACTGGCCTCCATAAAGACCTCGCTTTCTCAAAGATCTGTATCACAAAGAAACATCCCTCCGCATTTTTTTGCCAAAAAATAGTTTCCAAGCTTTTTGTAAAACCTTAGACATATATAGACAAAGAATCGCTCGACAGCGAAAAAGACGAAACGACCCTGGCTCATGGAATTCTTTATCGACACTGCGGATATAGGTGAGATCCGCCAAGCTATGGAGTGGGGCATTTTGGACGGAGTTACCACAAACCCCTCCCTTGTGGCAAAAACCCAAAAGCCCTTTAAACAAGTAATAAAGGAAATCTGTGAAATTGTCCCTGGCCCTGTCTCCGCCGAAGTTGTGGCCACTGACCGAGATGGCATCTTAAGAGAAGGGAGGGAACTTGCGCAAATTGCACCTAATGTGGTCATTAAAGTACCCCTGATTCCCGAGGGTCTCAAGGCTGTCAAGATCTTCGCCCAAGAAGGCATAAAGACAAACGTAACTCTCTGCTTTCAAGCAAACCAAGCTCTCCTTGCTGCCAAAGCAGGTGCTAGCTATATCTCGCCCTTTGTGGGACGGCTCGATGACATAAGCCAAAGTGGTATGCAGCTAATTGAAGAAATTATAACTATCTACCGTAATTACAATTTTACCACGAAGGTCCTCGTGGCAAGCATACGCCACCCTGAACATCTAAAGCAGGCAGCACTCCTAGGTGCTGATGTGGCAACCCTCCCCTTTAGTGTGCTATCCCAACTTGTAAAACATCCCTTAACTGATATTGGTCTTGAACGGTTTTTAGCTGACGCAAAAAAGTTCTCATGGGATTAGCCCCTTATGGGCAAAGTTTTGGCCCTTGCCAACCAGAAGGGAGGGGTTGGCAAGACCACGGCTGCCATAGAGCTTTCCTCTCTAGCCGCAGCCCAAAAAGAAGGAAGCCGTGTACTGGTTATCGATTTAGACAGCCAATGCAATGCAACCGCGGTTCTTTTAGGTCGACGGGATTTCCCGGCCGAGGAGAGCAGTTTTGCCCTTTTACGTAAAGAAAAGCTAAGCTCCCGACATCTACATCCGACCTCAAAAAAAGAGCTTTTTGTCATACCTGGCTCTATTGACTTAATTGAAGCAGAAAGCTTTCTTTTAGGAAGCTTAGATGGCTTTTTTCGCCTTCAGGAATCATTATCACCTTTAAAAAAAGAATTTTCCCTTATATTTCTCGACTGCCCTCCTTCTCTTTCGGTGGTTACCATCAATGCTCTAGTGAGTAGTGATTTCTTACTAATTCCTCTACAGGTATCCAAATTTTCTCTAGAAGGACTAACCGCTATGAAAGACACGGTAGCTACAGTTCAAAAAAGATACAACCCCCAGCTTAAGATTGCAGGGGCCTTCTTAACTATGTACGACAGCCGAACCAACCTAGCCCAGGCCATGGTACCTGAAATACGTCAATATATCCCTCTCTTTAAGACAGGCATTCCGCGCTCTGTTCTTATAGAAGAAGCCCATCTACTAAAGCAGGATATCTTTAGCTACGCCCCTAAGAGCAAAGTTGCCGAAGCTTTTCGTCAACTCTTTGTGGAGGTTATGGATGCCATCCAAGGATGAAATTCCCAAAGAGAAAAAAGATAAATTTCGCCAAGCCGTCCAAAAGGCTCTAAGTAGCGGTAAAAAAAGCTTGTCGGCACAGGAAGAAAAGAGTTCCCAACAAACCATGGGTGAAGAAAAAACCCAGCTTCGCCGCATTGATCCCCGTACACTACCTTTTAGCGAAACATCGCTTAAAACAACGGGCAAAAAATGGGCACTTATTATTGCCTTAGTACTAGCGGTGGCTCTTATCGTTTTTCTCCTTATTCCAGGTAAAAAGCCCCGTATTTATCTAGCCAACAGTGAAATTTTTCGCGAGCAAATTAGGGACATCCCCGAGGGGCGTTTCGAATTATCAGCACAAAAATCCATCCATGTCTTTTTTGACTTTGGTAAGCGAATTAACCGGGATGTTGTATATCTTAAGATATACCAGATTAGCGAGGAAGGTGGTACAAAAAAAGAAACCGAAATGGATACCCGTGAGGCAAAACTTAAGCCTGAGTGGAGTTACCTCAAGTACATCTTCCAAGAATACACCTTTGCAGCAGGACAAGATTATAAGCTCAGTATAGCCGATAAAACAGGCAAGACCTTATCTGAGGTTTTCTTCACAGTGAACTAAACAAAAGCCACCCCTCTAGTTCAGATAACGTAAAGGCTATGTTGTTCTTTCTCAAAAACAAGGCAAAATCGCCCTCTTGTTCGCTCACGATACCCCCTAATGCCCACGACCGGCTGTGGGCAATATATTTAAGTAAAAATTTTTCATTTTGATAAAAAATATTAGGCAAAAGGTTAGCCACAAAAATGTGAGGAAAACCCTTAAAGTGACGGCTCTCCATAAAGCGAAAATCATCTACATAGAACTCCACAGTCTTTCCTGATAAAGAAGCCGCATTTAAGAGAGCATTTTCCCTTGCCGAAGCGACAGCCAGGGGATCGACATCCACACCTTGGACTCTTTTGGCGCCTAAAAGAGCGGCTACTAGGGCCAAAATACCACTGCCACAACCCAAATCAAGCAAGCTATCTTCACACCTCACTACTTTCTCAAGCCAAGCAATCATGAGTTTTGTGGTGGGATGTCTACCGGTGCCAAAAGCAAGGCCTGGGTTTAAGAAAAGTTTTAACGCTTGTGGCTCAATGGCAGGATTATCACGATCCCAGGGAGGAACAAGCCAAATGTTGTGAGTTAAGGGAAAGGCTTTAAAAGATTTCTCAAATTCCCGAAGATAGTCTTTTGGTTCAAGCAGAGAGTACTCGGTTTGGGCAAATTCCACACCCAAAAGAGCTAAACTCAGCTCAACCACGGCACGAGCGGGGTAATTGGCAGGAAAAAATACCACAAGAGTAGTTTTTTCGGAATAGAGATTTGAGATGCCATCGCGGTATAAGACTTCATAGCTAGCCAGACCTCCCGCTTTTAACAAGAATTCCTCAACATGATCTTTAATATCCTTCGGTAATGTAATTTCTACTTGCTGAAATTTGCAAGTAAGCTCCTTGATTTCCACAGTCCCACCTACCTGAAAAAGTACCTAGGTCAACCTCATAATTTAGCACGGTGCACCATAAACGAAAATTTCTCTTGAAAAAGCATAAAACCTTTAGGCTGCGGTTTTCCCAATGACAGAAGCTGAATTTAAACTAGAGAAAGAGGACCTTGGCGATTCTGTATACATTACCCTACAAGGTGCCTTTAACTCGACTACCGCTCAAGCCATTAAACAGGAAATCCTCCCTCATGCTTCGCAAAAAAATATATTACTAGAACTCTCCCAAGTAACTATCTTATCTTCGGCAGGAGTGGGAGTGCTATTTGAAGTCGTGGATGTGTCCTCCCATGAAGGAAAAAAACTCATCATCATCAATCCCTCGGAGCGAGTAAGACAGGTTATAAATCTTACCGGTTTTAACGAAATCTTCAGCATTGTTCCCACCTTAGCCGATGCAAAGAAGATATTAGCGCAAGCGTAAGCATATGGAAAAAACACAAAAGGAACCTTTCAATTTGGCCCGCAAGCTATTCCATCTTTTTGGGTTAGTTATTCCTCTTGTTTATTTCTTTAACTTACTTGATTACCTTTTCCCAGCTATTTTTAAAGACAACACCCGCAGTTGGGGCTTTTTTCTACTCTTGGGCCTCGTTGCCATTTTGCTTCTTGTTGAGTATCTGCGCTTCCGTTACCCCTTTTGGCAAAACCTCTTTCTAAAGGTAGCCTCGCCACTGCTAAAAGATAAAGAGTTGGGTAAAATGCATGGTTCCATACCCTACATCTTAGGGATGTGCCTCGTTGTGGGCTTTATGCCGCGTGAGGTTGCCATGATAACCGGACTTTACCTCGCCTTTGGCGATCCCACCGCAGCCTATTTTGGAGGCAAATACGGCACGATGCGTTTTTATAATGGCAAAAGCTTGCAAGGGCTTGTTGCAGGTATTGTGGGGGGCTTTATATCCTCCGTAATCTTTATGGCATG
This sequence comes from Leptospiraceae bacterium, assembly GCA_025055765.1. Taxonomy (GTDB): domain Bacteria; phylum Spirochaetota; class Leptospiria; order Turneriellales; family Turneriellaceae; genus JANWWS01. Next base: position 238,163 of record JANWWS010000004.1, read on the forward strand.
GGCAACTGTTTACACCAACTCTGCCTCTCATCTTGCTTTATGGAACTATGATGGTCCCATCTGGACCTCGTGGGGAATCCTCTTTATTGGTAGTGTGGTGGCCATGGCTCTGGAATTTATTAGCCACGAAGGTTTTTTAGACGACAATCTCCTTATACCCATAGGAGCTGGCGCAACAATTACCGTATTACTTGCCTTATTTAAGGGGGAACCCCTCTTTAGTTATTTTTATCCCCTGCACCTGCTTTTTCAGTAAGCTTAACATGAGCTATGAACTTGAGGACCACTTTGCCCCTAGTCTTTGGCCGCTTTTACGCCTAAAACCAGCCTTTTTATATCCCAACGGCATCTTTTCTCCGTTAGAAAGACTGTTACGCCAAAATGTTTCCCCAGAAGACATCCGCTTTTTAAGAGGCAGACACCGCAGCGCTTGGAAATCCTTGAAATGGCAACACCCCGCCTTTAGACGGGAATGTGACGGTGAGGCTTCTGGAGAGGAGCTCACCCCCCTTAAACTCCTACAAGAATTCCCTCACTATTTAGAAAAAGATATAGCTCTCCTAGATAAAGAAGAATACTTAACAACCAATTTTCCCTTCTCTTACAGCGGCTCCGAGGGATCTATCATGGTACACCGCACGGCACAAGTACATCCCATGGTACACATAGATGCAACAGAAGGTCCTGTTGTTATTGGACCAAACTGTATCATCTCTGCGTTTTGTATTTTAAAAGGACCTCTTTTTCTTGCCGAAGGCTGTCGCCTAGACAGGGTGAGTATCAGCCAAAGCCGCGTGGGTCGCGTCTGCCGACTTGGCGGTGAGATCCAAAATTCTCTTATTGGTGACTTTACTAATAAGCATCATGAAGGCTTTTTAGGTCATTCCCTTGTGGGTGATTGGGTCAACCTAGGAGCACTCACCACCACCTCCGACCTAAAAAATAACTACGGCGAGGTACGACTCCAATTTCGTAATATTACGGAAAACACAGGTACCATTAAATTTGGCAGTATTATTGGGGATTTCACAAAAACGGCTATTGGCACAATGCTAGGCACAGGCACGGTAATTGACTTCGGCTGTCTCCTCTATGAAGGTCGTCCAAGCCTAAAATATTACCCCCCCTTTTTCTGGGGGGGACCCCAACCAAGTTTTTACCAACTAGAACGCTTTTTATTCGATATAAAAAAAATCATGGCCCGCCGCCAACAGGTTTTGCAAGATTGGCAAGAACGGGCCATAAGAGACATTTATGAGTGTGAGTTTGGGAGGAAAAGCTAACTTGCTTTCGCCAGGAAGTATGCCTCATATTCAGCAAAATATTTCTCCGCTAATTCGCGATTGTCGATGTCATCGGGATGAAAATCGAACCGCACATAGGGTAAAAGAGCCCGCGCCATTTCCATGCCCAAAAAAAAGAGCTGTACCATGGCTTTGGCGCTAAGAAGAGGCATTTTACCCCAGTCTATGTGTCGATCATAGCGCAAAAATTTAATCGCACTTATCGAGGCATAGGCAAATAAGGCAATGGAACCAATGACAAATCCGGCCATTCTCATGGGGTAGCGCCCATCGACTTCTTGAAAAAGATCAAAGGTTACCGATTTATGTTCAATCTCCTCCGCCGCATGCCATTGCAAGAGGTGGGCTAGCTCCCCATCAAGCTCAGAAAACATTTCCCTGTGTCGCAGGGCTACTTCGGCTAGCGACGCGGTATAGTGTTCTAGCGCTGCCGTCACCGAAAGAGCAATGGCATCCCCGCTTTTGGGCCCAAAGATCCGGTCAAATAAGGACATAACCATAGGTTCTATCACCCCATAGGCATGCTCCTCATACTCCTTGACAATCTCATCAACCGGAAACCCTTGCGCGCGCAAGATTTCATAGAATTTCTGATGCTGGGCCATGTGCTGGGTTTCCTGCCCTGCAAAAGCCCTAATGCGCTCCTTAAGTTCATGATCCGTTACCTGAGCTGCATAGCGATTTACTGCCCTAATAAAGAATTTCTCCCCCGCCGGGAAAATAACATGAAACGCATTTATTATATGAGTCACAATAGGGTTACCCTTGTAATAATGCACGGGAAATTCCCTATTAAACCGAAACGGCGGCCTACGCACCGTAATAGATCCCCCAGATGTTACCATAAACCCTCCTCTTCGCAAGTGCTTATATCACCATATAAAAAAGTGAACAATGCGTCAACTTTTATACGCATACCACACAAATCTTAACAGAAAATAACATTTGACATCCTCAAAAACAAGACCTATTTTACAAAAAGCATGCCCTTTGCTCTTGAGACTTTCCCCCCTCGCTGGCAAAATAAACCAAAGGACGTCTTTGGCTACGCCTTCTTCATTTCCTTCGCCTTTCATTTGGTCTTTTTTATTTTAACTTTCTTTTTTAAACCACCCGAAACAAAGATTCTATCATTTAATGTCAAACTCCTCGAGGCTGAAAAACGCATTCCGCAAGAAGTAAAAGAAAAAATCAAGAAATCAGTTGAAATGGTTAAAAAAGAGAAAACACAAAAAATAACGCTCCCCAATTCAAAGGGAGCGCACGAGGAGGTATTATCGCGAGATGAAAGCTTCCTGCGCGATTTTGAAAGATCTCTTTTTAGCAGAACTGACGAATCCACTATGGAAGAGGCCATTCTCCAGTCGCGCCGAGAAACCCCCTGGGAAACCACTCGTGGCTCGCAAGCGCATGCCTATAAGGCCAAAAGCGGAGAAACTGTTAAGGCACCGGAAGGAAAAACGGGAGGCGTAAAATGGCAAAGCGGCTACCAACGAAAGATGACTTACCTCCCACCTATCGAATATCCACTTTATTTTCGTCAACAAGGGATCCAAGCAGAGGTATTATTATCCGTAGAGGTTGATCCCATGGGACGGGTAGTTGATGTAGAAATCCTACGCTCTTCCGGATACAGCAAGCTTGACATTATAGCGAAAAATGCCTTACGGCAGGCCCGCTTTAGCCCTTTACCTGGTAGCACCGAAAATGACCGTGGCGAGGTAGAAATTCGCTTTCAACTTTATTAGCATGGAGAATGTAGTTATCTGCGAAGATATTAGCCTAAATTTAGGTGGTAAACCCATTTTAAGAAATATTTCCTTAAGCATAAAAAGGGGAGAGACCTTTGTCCTTATGGGAAAAAACGGCTGCGGCAAGACAGTTTTTCTCAAAAGCCTAGTTGGTCTCTTTCGCCCTCAGAAAGGAAGGATTTTGCTATTTGGCAAAGATATCTTTCAATTAAAACCTCTTGAACGAGCGTCTACCCTGTGCAAGATCGGCTATGTCTTTCAAAAATCAGGTCTATTTGATTCTCTTACTGTCGCCGAAAATGTTATCTTTGCTCGTAGGCGATTTGTTAAGGAAAATCAAGAGGAGCTAATGGCACACGCTACTACCTGTCTTCGCCGCACCGGCCTTCAGGGAGTGGAAAATAAATTACCTGCTGAGCTCTCAGGTGGTATGCAAAAAAGAGCAGGTATTGCTCGCGCCATTGCTCTAGACCCAGAGCTCTTACTCATGGACGATCCCACAGCAGGTCTTGATCCCATACTTACCGATGCCATTGCTGAACTCATACTAAACATCCGCGAAAGCTTGCATAGTACGGCCGTCATCATAACACATGACTTCAACCTTGCCTATAAGTTAGCTCACCGGATAGGGCTTATGGTAGCAGGGGAACTAAAGGCTGTTTGCACGACGGAAGAATTTCAAAAAAGCCAGGACCCCTACGTTGTTCAGTTCCGGGAAGGTTTGCTATCTGGCCCCATACCCGTAGTCGAATGATAGAAGTCTGGCACGCTGATATCCTACACTCTCTCTCACCTCAAAAAATGCTCTACCTAAAGGATGGCTACCTTTGGGTTAGAAGTGGAAAAATTGAACAGGTCTCAAAAGACCCTCCCTTAGAAAAACATAGACTCTATGACTTTCGTGGCAAATTACTCATACCTGGCCTCATAGATACCCACACCCATCTTCCCCAATTTGCGCTAAGAGGACTTGGCAAGCATGCCTTACTGCCATGGCTGCGAGAATATATCTTACCTGAAGAATGTAAATTCGCAGATGCGAGCTACGCAGAAAAAATAGCCTATGCTTTTTTTGAATCCATTATAGCACAGGGAACCACCACGGTATGTGCCTTCCTAACAAGCCATCGCAAGGCTGCTGAGATAGCTTTTCAAGTCGCCGAAAAATTAGGATTAAGGGCTTTTCTTGGTCTCACCCTCATGGATCGCAGAGGTCCCAAAGCCCTTTTGCGTTCTCCCAAAGAAGCCCTGAAGGATTGCCTCTATCTCATAGACAAATTCCATGCAAGGGAAAAATTGCAGTTTGTTGTTTCGCCTCGTTTTGCTCTCTCCTGTTCACCACAAATGCTCTCGATGGCCGGCAAACTCTCCCAAGAGAATAACTTATTGCTCCAAACCCATCTTAGCGAGAATTTTCATGAGATTGACGAAACCCGAAAAGCCTTCCCTGAAGCGAAAAGCTATACAGAAGTGTACTACCGCTATGGCTGCTTACATGACAAAACGCTTCTTGCGCATTGCCTACACCTGTCAGAACAAGAAATTAAGTTGATTCAAAAACAAAAAGCATCATGCGTTCACTGCCCTGCCTCTAATGGTTTTCTTATGAGTGGCATTATGCCTCTGCAAAAGTTGCGACGCTCTAAACTCAATATTAGCCTTGGTACTGATGTGGCAGCTGGTTACCATTTGGGTCTTTTGCCCGAGATGCGCCTTGCCATAGAATCATCGAAACTATGGGCATATTGGCTAAACCAAGAAGCTAGTGCCTACCCCCCTCTCAAACCAGCCGAAGCACTCTATTTAGCCACCCTAGGAGGAGCCAAAGCTCTTCACCTTCATGATAAACTCGGTAATTTTCTTCCAGGGAAATGGGCCGATTTTATTATCTTAAATGACAACACGCTTGCAGCACCAAAAGAAGAGCTGTCTTGCGAAGAAAGACTCAGCCGCCTACTTTATTGTCACCCAGGTACGGTAGAACTGGCTGCCGTGGAAGGAACTGTCATATATGAGCGAACAGGTAAGTAAAAAACTCATATTTAAATCCCCTATCCTTGAAATTTCAGGTTTAAGACTAAGATGCATTTTAGGACATCTCCCTGAAGAGAGAAAACATAAACAGGAAATCACTGTAGATATTCAGATGAGACTTGAAGAAGTAGTGGCCATAAACACAGATTCTTTGGAGGATACTCTTGACTATGCCCAAGTCATCGAGGAAATTTCCCAATTTGTAGAAAATTCATCTTACCAGCTCATGGAAGCCTTGGTTGGAGCTATATTAGAAAAAGTTTTGCAATTTCCCAAGGTGAAACAGGCTTGGGTTAGAGTAGAAAAAAGGACTCCCTTTGCCCTGCGCTTTGCCCAAAATGCTGCCTTTTCTCTCACGGCGCTGCGCTCAAGTATATGCCAGAGCTAAGAAAAGATAGAATCTACAACCTGCTCTCCGCTCTTTTGGTCTCTGGAGGCTACTACTTCCATAAAATGCTCTCCCACACAACCGTATACGATAGTATAACAGTGCGCCTGGCTTTATCTGTAAGCTTTCTTTTTAATTTTGCCTTTTCCTATATTGAGGTCTACGCTCCCTACCATAACGCCATCTTCTCTTTGCTTATGATGATCACAAGTCAACTGGCCCTCGGACTTGTTTACATTAACCAACTAGAAGAAACCTATGCCCTAGGTACACTTGTCCTTCTAGCCCTAGTAAATGTGTCGATGGATTCCCACTCTCTTTTGCGTTGGCACACTCTTGTGTCAGCCTTGTTATCTTGCGCCATATCCTTATCTAGCCAATCACATCATTTAAGCCAGAAGATCTACCTTATTGCAAGCCTGGGACTTTTGGTTTCAACCTATCAAATTACAGACCACCGAATTACCCTAAAAAAGAAACTACAACAGTCCTTAGAGGAACTAAAATTAAAAAAAGAACAGGCAGAGGTAGCCGCAAAGACCCGAGAGGAGTTTTTGGCTCGCATGAGCCACGAAATCCGAACCCCCTTAAATGGCATTTTGCCTGTAGTAGAGCTTATGGCGGAAACACCCCTAAATGATGAACAAAAAAAACTATTGAACGTAGTAAAGACAGCAGGGGAGTTGCTGAGCACGGTTATCAATGACATATTAGATATGTCGAAATTAGAGAGGGGTGAAGTTTATCTCTCCTACGAGCCCCATGATTTACGCGAAATGATTGCCAACCTAAGTACCTTGCACCGAGCAAACGCAGAGAAAAAAAACATTTGCTTTTCTTATGAGATACCAGAACCTCCGCTTTTTTACGAATATGATGATGTCAGACTTTCCCAAGTGCTGAACAACCTCCTAAATAATGCCATCAAGTTCACGAAGGAAGGGGAGGTACGCCTTATTGTGAAAGTAAGCAACATAGACAAAGACACGGACAACCTCACCTTTATCGTGGAAGACACGGGCATTGGCATAGCCCCTGAAGAACAAGAAACCATCTTTGAGGCTTTTGCCCAAGCGAATAGATTTATAAGCCGTCAATATGGAGGCACAGGACTAGGTCTTGCCATTTGCAAACACCTAGTGCAAGCCATGGGTGGCAAAATCCAGGTGGAAAGCCCTATTTTTGAAGATAAAGAAAAGCCAGGCAGTCGCTTTAGCTTTTCTCTCTCTTTAAGGCGCTCCCCGCCCATAACTATAGACAGACAAGCGCCAAATCAAGAGACAACACTCTTTCTGACAGGTAAGGTCTTAGTAATAGAAGACAATCCTATTAACCGCATGCTTTTAACAACAATACTAACGAAGACGGGACTTAACGTCGAAGAAGCGGAAAACGGCCAAAAAGGACTGGAAAAGGCCCAAAAACAACCTTATGACTTTATCTTCATGGATATTGAAATGCCCGACATCAATGGCTATGAGCTAGCTAAAATCTTGCGTAAGGAAGATAACCCAAATCGAAACACGAAGATAATATGTATCACCGCACACGCTATGTCTGGTGACCGGAGAAAAGCCCTCGCCGCGGGAATGGATTATTACTTAACCAAGCCTTTTCGTATAGAGGAAATCTATACTCTTTTACGAAGACTTTACCACTCCACCTAGGTACTTGTTAACTTTGGCAATAAGTCTCTCTTCGCTAATTGGCTTAACTAAATAATCATTGGCACCATGGCGTACAGCCGTTAAGACATCCTCGGTACCACCCCTTGCGGTCAGCATGATGATCACACTACGCTTACCCCACTGTTCATCAAAGGCACGCATTTTGCGTAGGGTAACAAAACCATCAATGCCAGGCATCATAATATCCAAAAGTACAAGATCAGGCCTATGATTTTGGTATAATTGAACGGCCTCTGTGCCATTTTGCGCCCAAATGACTTTGTGTTCATGCTTACCTAAAAAACGCTTTACAAGTTCTGCATTCTCAGCGTTATCTTCAACAAGTAGGATTGTCTTACCTCCCATAGCGCTAACTTGCTCCCGACACTACTATGTCAAACGAAAAAATGAAATACTCAAGTTTACCAATGGGATCACCGATAAAATTAACGAGCCAAGGAAGGCTCTTAAAGATGGCTACAAGGAAGTACCATGGCAAGAAGGCTTGCAAATAAAGCGCGCCGGAATCTGCCCAAAACCACAGAACTCGGTAGACGCCATTTCTCTAGTAACGAAGAAAAAATCAAAGAATACCAGAAAAAAATTCGCGATGAAGAATATATGGAAATAGCCATTGAGCGCATTGCCTCAGAACTCCTCCACTTTTTGTTAAGATAATTTTCCTAGGCCAGACTAGCTTTTTGCCATATTTTTTACCTATGTACGAAGAAGTGGCAAAAGAGCTTTCAACAAAAATGGAACTTCGAATTAAGCAATGCGAGCCATTAACTATTGAACGCCACGAAGTAGAACACTTTCTCAACGAACTCCTGCGGCTCTTCTTCCCCAGCATGCATGCCCACCGAGCACCTCTTTCAATTTATGAAATCCACAACGAACTACAAAAAATTGCCCACCTCTTAGCTGAAATTATTTATCCCCTCTTAGATAAGGATGCAGCGAAAACCGAAGAAATTATTAGGAATTTCATGGCAAAGGTTCCCGAAATTTACGACTACATTTGGCTAGACGCAGAAGCAGCGTACAACGGAGACCCGGCTGCAGAAAGCCTCGCCGAGGTGATTCTCGCCTACCCTGGTTTTTTCGCTATTTGCGTACACCGCATTGCCCATGCTTTGTACAAATTACAAGTACCCATATTCCCTCGGATTCTCTCGGAATATGCTCATGAACGAACAGGCATTGACATCCATCCGGGTGCAGCTATCGGCCAATCCTTCTTTATGGACCATGGAACAGGCATTGTTATTGGAGAAACTACCATTATTGGAAACCATGTGAAATTATACCAAGGCGTTACCCTAGGAGCCCTAAGCGTCTCCAAAGATATGGCACAGAAAAAAAGACATCCGACCATAGAAGATTATGTGGTAATCTACGCGGGAGCAACCATCCTAGGAGGAAATACCGTCGTAGGCCACCACAGCATCATCGGTGGCAATGTCTGGCTTACCGAAAGCGTACCCCCCTACTCCGTGGTTTACAATAAGACCGGTATTAAAATCCGCAACCACCGAGATTTGGAAAATGTTATTGACTTTTCCATCTAGCCTGCCTTGATGTTTCCTGACAAGATGCCGAAAATATAATACCTGATGTCAGGTGGTATTTTTCAAATCGTTAATTTCCAGACCCAAGCCTTTGTCATAGTAGAAGGCAAGGCCGCTCCCTGCTTTTATATCATACGTCAAGGAAAAATCCGCCTGTCCCCCGAAGTTCCTATACCAGGAGAGGAACCATACCACATTCTAGGCCCAGGCGACTTCTTTGGGGTTGTCTCTTGCATGAGCGGCCAGCCTCATGTAGAAACAGCCCAATGCCTAGCACCAACCTCCCTCATCACCGTGGGCCGAGATCAATTTGGCATCCTCATCCAAAAAAACGCTCCCATAGCTATGAAAATCATCCGCTACTTTTCTCAAAGACTACGGACCATCGACCACGCAATTACCAAACTAAATTTCCACAGTACTGCAGATGAAAACCCAGAAATGATCTTCGATATCGCCGAATTTTATTACAAAAAAAACGATATGAACCAAGCTATATATGCCTATCAAAAATACCTCCAATACCTACCACAGGGGGCAAAAGCTACCCAAGTTCGCGCAAGACTCCAAAGCCTGGGAGCCCCGCTCCAGCCTCCCCCTGTCACAAGCCAGAATCTCGCACGCAATTTTGCGGATGGCCAAATGATCATGGTCGAACACGAACCAGGCACAGAACTCTATATCATCCAAAAGGGCCGTGTTAAAATAACAAAAGTGGTGAACAACAACGAAGTCTTGCTCGCTGTCCTTGGCCCTGGTGATATCTTCGGAGAAATGGCCCTCCTAGAAAACAAACCTCGATCTGCTTCGGCCGTTGCCTTTGGCCCCGTCTCCACCTTGGCTATTAATAAACAAAATTTTGAAGTTATGGTACAAACCCAACCCCAACTTGCTGTAAAACTCATCACAATTTTAAGTGAACGAGTTTGGATGGCCTACCGCCAATTATCCAACCTCTTAATTGGTGATCCAATCGGCCGCTGCTACGACATGCTCCTAACACTTGTGCAAAAGAAAAGAATACCTATCCAATCAAAACAGCCACATACCTTTGACATAGGAGCTCAAGAACTCTTCAAGATGCTAGGCCTACCTCTTGAAAAGTCCGATCAATATATCATGCAACTTCTATCTGACAAAAACATCCGACAAGACCAAGGAAAACTCACGGTTATGGATCTCGCAGAACTTGAAAAACAGGCCCAGTTTCACCGCAAGAGAGCCGCCATGGAAAAAAAACGTGAAACAGCCAAACTTTAAATTACCTCCGCCCTCTTTAGCCATCCTAGCACCTTAGCCGTTTCTTCTCGCAAATATCTCTTGAGAAAATCTATTGTCGCTTTGGCATTTTCTAAATACTGACGCTTATCATAAGGAAGCTTTTCTGGATTTACCCCCACCAGAAACCGCTCGACCATGGCCACTAATTGAAAACAACCGTGAAGTGCATTGAGCAATGACTGGCTAATGAAATACGCTTTAAAATACTCCTTCTGCTTATCTACATTTAATTTTTCCACAAATGCTTTCTGCCTTTTTTCCAGTGTAGCAAGATAGTGCAATACCGGCTTTGGAAAACGCTGCAATTCCATTATGCGGCTCTGCGTCTTGTTCAAGTGATCCATAACTTCACGATCATAAAAAGTAGTTAACTCAAGTACCGCATCATGGTTTCCCTCTTTTCGTCCATCAAGAGCTGTACTGTTCTTAATATTCGAAATCAGCCCACGGATACGCTCCGAGATTTTCTCCGTTTCTCGCTCCAACCCCATGAGATACTCCCGTATATCCACATTCTCATTCGGTTGGATATTGTATTCGGCAATCCAAGACGGTAATTTCCAGGGGGCAGGATGAGTTGTCTTGGGCTCGCTACTTTCCCCCTCTTGATGCTGGATTTTCTTGCCTAGAAACTGAGCTCGGGCCTGCAAGGCCTCCTCCCTGCCCAAAGCAATCCGCACAATTTCTATTTTGCGCGTTCGCTTATTAAAGCGAGTGGCATAGCGGTTACCACTCTTGTCAATATACCGGTTATTGATGGTGGCAAGAGTTATTTTACTCGTGTCAATATCGTTGACACTGTTTATCGGAATGTAATAGCGAGCCATAATAGTTTCATAATAAAAAATCTTGTGCTTGTCAAGGGTTTTTAGGAAAAGATAATTGATTAAATGCTAACGAAGCCCCTGTGGAAGGAGAATTTCCAATGACCAGCCTGGTTATGGAATTCCTGATCTTAAAGCCTTATCATCAGCCTGCTTGGGCCAACTCTGGAAAATTAACGGCTTTCGACCGGTCTCTTATCAAGGCTTCACATATCCAAAAGATAGCTTGTCCACAAACGAGCCTGATTTGGGCCTCATAAACGATAGGCATAGTAGTAAACCAGTACTGGACCAATTCCTCCCAAAGAAATTTGACTGATAACAATTAGAACAAATGAGGAAGAGACCTAGCGACGGCGCTGCAAAATATAACGCAGGTAAAAAGGCATACCCCCCAAAGGCACTCCCCAATAATCCCCATAGTCAAAAAATTCCCGGATATGGAAATCCACTATTGGAAAACCAGCAGGGGCAGAATAGCAAGAACGGTGC
>JANWWS010000020.1 GCA_025055765.1 Leptospiraceae bacterium
TGTGCCTTACAGGAAGACAAAAAACTTAAAATATTAAAGAAAATTTAAATTTTGAAATTAATTAAAGTTCGCCTCTATTGTACATAATGAAATATTATTTTTAAAAATTTATTTCATATAAATTTCCTAATCGCTCTTCCAAAATTTTTTACGTAGTTGCGGGGAAACGTAAAAAAATCCGAAAGCTTGAGCGCCCTGGCGGGTTTCCACCTCATGATGAAAGTGATGAGCCCTACGAAGCATATTAAGATACGGAAGGCGGGACTTTTTGAGGATTGGAGCTCGCCGATGGACGAAAATATCGTGAAAGAGGAAATACGCCAAACCATATCCAGCAACCCCTAACCCCAGGAAAAAAGTGGGTTTTAGACCCTCTGCACCATGTACAATAAGCCCCGCAGAAATACCGGCAAAAAATAATCCAAATATATCATTACGTTCCATGAGCTTTCGTTTCTTGCCTTTGATATGATGGTCACTATGGAGGTACCAAAGAAATCCATGCATAATGTATTTATGGGTAAACCAAGCCACGCCTTCCATACCCACAAGGCCTGCTAAAAAGTAAACTAATGCTAAGAATATTGACATCCTTATTGAAAATAACTAAATAACCAAGATAATGCAAAAAAAGATATCTGAAATAAAAACAATTGTGCCCCAAACTTGTTTAAGGCTGTAGGTCGCCAAATCGAAGCTAAAAGAAGCGAGACCACAAACCAACCCACGTAGTTACCAAACGGAATTTGTCCATCTTGCCAGAACCACAAACCGAATTGCGTAGCAAATTTTTCCAGGAGCACATCATAGCCCACTAGCAAGGCAGCCGTGAGGTAAGGATGATAGGTAAAACCTGGGACCTTAATCCATTCCAGAACTTGCTGAGCCCCATAGATAACCCACATCCAGTTAAGCACCAATAACAAGGGTACATCTAACACCATGGGACCTAAAACATTCCCATATCGGTAGGACCCAAAAATCCAACCTTTCTGCACCCCGGCCACTTCAGCAAAAAAACCCCAAACACCGCAAAGTATTAAACGCAAAATAGACGTTGGGGTCCAACATTTATCTACCCCAAAAGCCAGAAGAGCCACCCCTGCGATTGCAACAGGGGTGCAGTGCACGAAAATCTCTTTCCACGGGCTCCACCACAGGCCAACAAGTCCTACGGCATGGAACACAACAACGCCCCCAAGAAGGTATCTAACGGAGGTAACGCGCCACGGCATTGGCCGTCAATTTCGCTGAATAAAGACACAAAGGAATACCCCCGCCCGGGTGTACCGTACCACCGCAAAAAAATAACCCTGGAAAAAGACGGCTTGCATTAGGAGGCCT
>JANWWS010000048.1 GCA_025055765.1 Leptospiraceae bacterium
CGATAGGCTGCAGGTGCAAGAGCGGTAACGCTCTTCAGCCAAGCAGTACTAATCGGTCGTGAGGCTTGACCATACCACCCACATCACCAACATATCCCACCATGAACCCCCTACTACCTCTCTTACATATCTCTTGGCCACTACGGGCAGGAAATTGTGGCCTAGCCTACTTAGGGGGGCAAAGTCGAGCAATTTTCCTTAGCTTCTTTGAAGAGAACGCATGATTTTCAAGTAACTTTGCTATCGTGCTATCAATAAAAAAAAACTTGCCATATTATGTCTCTTTCTTATGTGACATAATATGGCAATTCCCTACACGACAGGGGGGAGTAAAAAAGTTGCACCTATCCCCTTTTCGAAACCTACCTTAACAAAAAATGAAATCAAATCTGTTTTAGAAACTCTTATTCAAGATGGGATCTCGAGTGGGGCTACCTTACAAAATTATGAGAGGGAAATAGCCCGTGCATTAGAATTTGAAAGGGCTTTAGCTCTGCCATCTTTATTTGCCGCCTATCATCTGGCATTCCTTTCGCTAAATCTTAAAGAAGGAGATGAGGTGATTTTACCAGCCACGGCACCCGTTGCTGCCTTGGATGCGCTAGGTCAATTAGGGGTAAGGGCAGTGCTATGTGATGTCAGTCGACATAGCTTTCACCCCAGTATAAAGGAGATAGAGCCTCTCCTCACCCCTTGTACAAAGGCTATTTTGTTTTTCTATGCCTTTGGGTCCTATTTCCCCTACCGAGAACTAAAGGAAGAGGTCGCCTCAAGATTAAAAGCAAAGGTTTACTTTCTTGAAGATATTACTTATCTAGCTGGCAGTGAGGCTGATGGTCAGTTTGTGGGAGCTGATGCAGACATAGCTATCATTGGCCTTCACGAGGATGGCCTTATGACGATAGGGAGGGGAGCTGTGCTCCTGATGGATTCTACGGCTCTCTACAGTGTGGCCCGTGATCTACGTATGCATGGGGGAAGTAAGACCTATAGAGTTCGCTATGATTATACCATCACCGACTATCAAGCTGCGATGGGGCTTGAGCAACTTAGTCTTTTGCCGCAAATTCTAGAGCGAAGGCGTCGCATTGCCGAGATTTTCCTCGAAAACCTAGCTTCCTCAGTGCTAACTACTCATTTCCATAATCTGCGCTGTGACGGATTTGGGCTTTTCCCGGTTTTCTTTGAGTGTGCTGTGGACCAGGCCCAGCGTTATTTTCAGAGTCTTGCCATAGAGACAAGGCGTGTCTTTCCTCTTGGTCCTCTCCATCATCTCCTAGGATTACCCCCCAGTAGCTTTCCCAACACGGAAAGACTTTACCAAAGGGGACTACTTCTTCCGCTCTATCCCTATCTTACCAAGGTCCAGGTGGAACAAATTGCCTCTGCCATTCGGCAATTTCCCCGTTAGGTGAACGAGAAAAGTGCTTGAGAAGGTATTGTTAGAAACTTCTGTCCCTTGGCGGCAGAAATACCGATAAGAGCTCGATTGCTATTTTGACCTAGCCTAAGTGAGAAAAAAAGTCCTTCTCTTTCTCATATCTTTCGATAGCTTCGAGAAATTGTAGGGTAAAGCCTATATCGTCGAGCCCTTTAAGTAGTTTTTCCTTAAGATTAGCCGCTATGGCAAAGGAGTATATTTTTCCATCCTCAGCTTGGATGCTCTGGTTTTGCAAATCTATGATGTATTTTTTAGAAGGATTTCGCCATGCCTCTTGAAAAAGTTCGTCTACTTCAGAGGCGCTCAAGGTGATAGGCAAAAGGCCATTTTGAAAACAGTTGTTGTAAAATATGTCTGCAAATGAGGGAGCGATAATTACGCGAAAGCCATAGTCTAATAGAGCCCAGGGAGCATGTTCCCTGGAGCTGCCGCAGCCAAAGTTATCCCGTGCTAAAAGAATTTTGGCTTGGCGGTACTCTGGTTTATTAAGCACAAAATCGGGGTTTTCTCTGCCATCGCTTAGATAGCGCCAATCGTAAAATAAGAACTGACCAAATCCCGTCCGTTCAATTCGCTTTAGAAAATTTTTCGGAATAATTTGGTCTGTGTCTACATTAGCGAGGTCTAAGGGAGCTATGTTTGAGCTTACGCGTTCAAAAGGTTTCATGACTATAGCTCCTGGCGAACATCTACAAAGTGTCCATAAATGGCCGCTAGCGCTGCCATGGCAGGTGAGACAAGGTGAGTTCGTCCACCCTTACCCTGCCTGCCTTCGAAGTTGCGATTTGAAGTAGAGGCACATCTTTCCCCAGCTTGTAACACATCCTCATTCATGGCTAGACACATGGAGCAACCTGGGTTGCGCCATTCAAAACCAGCTTCCATAAATATGCGGTGCAGCCCTTCCTCTTCCGCTTGCTTTTTTACTTGGTAGCTACCGGGGACAACCAAGACCTGTTTTACATTGTCTGCTTTTTTGCGCCCTTTAATTACCCTTGCTGCCTCCCGGAGGTCTTCAATGCGTGAGTTGGTACATGAGCCAATAAAAACCTTATCGATTTTTATATCCACAATTTTTTGGCCTGGCTTGAGATCCATGTATTCAAGGGCTTTTTGCCAACTTTTTCTCGTAACCTCGTCGGGGGCCTCCTCAAGTTTAGGTATCGTACCTTCAATATCGCTTACCATGCCGGGGGAGGTCCCCCAGCTAACCTGTGGTTTTAAGAGGCTACAGTCAATTTGGTACTCGGCATCGAAGTGTGCATCCGGATCAGAGTGAAGTGTTTTCCAGTACTGGAGGGCTCTCTCCCACGCCTCACCCTTGGGAGCATAGGGCCTTGTCTTGAGGTAGGCAAATGTTTTCTCATCAGGGGCAATAAGCCCCGCCCGAGCACCCGCTTCAATGCTCATATTGCAGATAGTCATCCGGGCTTCCATGCTAAGGTTTTCCACAACATCACCCGCATACTCGAGAACATAGCCTGTGGCTCCCGCTGTTCCTATTTTGCCAATAAGAGCTAAAATCATGTCTTTTGCGTAAATACCGGGAGGAAGATGACCCATAAAGTTTATCCTCATGGTCTTGGGTTTCCTTTGCCATAGACATTGGGTGGCCAATACATGTTCTACCTCGGAGGTCCCTATGCCAAAGGCGAGAGCCCCAAAAGCCCCATGGGTGCTCGTGTGGGAATCCCCACAGACAATGGTTTTTCCGGGAAGGGTTAGGCCTAGTTCAGGGCCAATTACATGGACAATCCCTTGGTGGGGGGAATGGAGGTCATATAGGGTGATGCCAAATTCCTCACAATTTTTCCGGAGGTATTCCATTTGCTTTGCGGAGATGGGATCTCGCACGGGCAGACTTCGGTCGGTAGTAGGTACGTTGTGATCCATGGTGGCGAAGGTTTTATGGGGAGCACGTACTTTGCGGTTGGCAAGTCGTAACCCATCAAAAGCTTGGGGGGAGGTCACTTCATGAATAAGGTGGAGATCAATATAAAGCAAATAACGGTTTTCTTCGGGCCTTGGTGCTTGGCTGTATCCTGTGAGATCCACCACATGGGCATCCCAGATTTTTTCAAAAAGGGTTTTTCCCATAACAAAGGAAAGAAGCAAAAAAAAAGATGGCTTGTCAAAGGAAATGGTTAGCATTGAGGCAACAGGGATGAACCATCCATGGATTGTTATGGAAATCCAGGGCATAATCGATATGCTTTACGCCCCTGGGCGCGCCTTGCAGCTTGACCCATGGAGCAAGGACGGCTTGCCTCTTTGCGGCGAGAATATGGCTTAGATGAACTTTCCGAAAGTGAGGTAGCCGCGGACCCAATAGCTCAATTCCAAAGTTGGTTCCATGAAGCTCTTGCAAGGGGATGTCAAGACCCCAATGCTATGGTTCTCTCCACTGTTTCTGCCGAGGGTAGGGTACATTCCCGAGTTGTATTGCTAAAAAATTTCGACTATGGTGGTTTTGTCTTTTACACCAACTATGAAAGCCCTAAGGCAAGGGATATGGAAAAACATACCCAGGTAGCCCTTCTCTTTTTTTGGCCAGAGCTTGAGCGGCAGGTCCGTATTGAAGGGATTGCAGAAAAAGTATCTGCTCTTGAGTCTAATGAATACTTCGAAACAAGGCCTCTTGAGGCAAAATGGAGTGCTTGGGCATCCGCACAGAGTGAGGTCATTCCTTCAAGGCAATATTTAGAGAAAAAATTCATGGAGATTAAAGAAAAGTTTGGGGAAAAAGTACCAAGACCTGATTTTTGGGGAGGTTATCGGGTGAGGCCTGACTACTTTGAATTTTGGCAGGGCAGGCCAAATCGATTGCATGATCGTATTGCTTATAAGCTGTGCCAGGGGGCTTGGCAGATCCAGCGTCTAAGCCCGTGATTTTAACGAAAAAATGGCACTATCTGGCTTTTTCGTATATAATATTTACGCAAAGGTGTACATTATGAAAAGACTTTACGGCATGTCAGCAAAATTTTCCTCGGCTCTCGGGGCAGATATTACCAAATAAAGCACCTGTTTCAACACAAAAACCCTACACAAGGAGGTTACTTTGGATATAGAACAACTTCCAGAAGTTCAAAAAATAATTCATATTGGCAAAGCCAATGGCGAGATAACCTATGACGAGATCAATGACATCTTACCTGAAAAAATTACTAATTCCGATAAGATAGACGATGTTTTTATTTTGCTAAGTCAATATGGGATTGAAATTGTAGAAGAATACGACCGGCGGGCTGTGAGTCAGAAATCCCCGCCAAGTCCTAAAAATGACATAGCAAACCAAATATCCATTATTGGTGAGCAAAAGGCCCCCAAGGCTCTAATAGAAGATTTGCTGAAGCAAGGTTATGAAATTAAAGTTCCAGAAAATGGGGAGCTTACTATCCAAGATCTTGCCCTGCAACTTATGCAGGCGGGCTATGATTTGGAGGGGGTGGTCCCCCTTTTCCATAAGTACCGTTCCCTTACGGGAGGCAAAAAGAAAAAGAGTACTTCTGCTTCTACGGCAGGAGCGGCGGATGATCCCATTAGGCTCTATTTAAAGGAAATTGGTAAGATTTCCCTCATTTCTGGTGACAAGGAAGTGGAGCTTGCCAAGAGAATTGAGGCTGGAGAAAAAATCATCGAAGAGGCTGTTTTGCGCTCCTCTCTCTTACGTCATCAATTCATTCGGTATCTACCTCGTGTAGAGAAAAATCAAATCAAGATTACGGAGATATGCCGGGCTTCCAAAAATTACTACGTTTCAACTGCCGAAGCTCAGGAATTGAGGCAGCGTTTTCTTGAAGAGATGAAATACGTCGTTGAATACGACAAGCAAATAGCTGCGCTAAAAGCAAAACTAAAGCGTTTTAGCCAAAAGCCCAAAAAACACCATGAGATTTGGGCGGAGATCTTGAAGCTTGAGGACAAGGCGGCGCAGCATATGATGCGCATAGGAGTATCGCAAAAAGAATTAAACCGTCATGTAAGTAAAATTAGGGGCATGGTTTTTCGAATTAAAGAAATAAAGCGTCATTTCCTAAAATTAAAGGATCGGTATGGGCATGATGTCAAGCAAATCAAAGCCTTTAACCGTTATATCGAGCGCAACGAAAATCTCGAACTTGTGGAAAAAGAGATGGGATGTAGCTTAGAGGAAGTAAAAAATGTTATTAAGGACATTCGCAACAATGAAAGAAAGTTACGCCGCATGGAACAAGAGGCTGGTTCGCCTACCTTAATCATTTTAACTTGGGGAGAGAAGATCGCTCGAGGCCAAAGGGAAATAGAGACAGCAAAAAAAGAACTTATTAATGCTAACCTGCGCCTAGTAGTCTCGATTGCCAAGCGTTTTGCAAATCGGGGAATGCATTTTTTTGACTTAATTCAAGAAGGCAACATTGGTCTCATGCGTGCGGCGGAGAAGTTCGAATATCGCAAGGGTTATAAGTTTTCTACTTATGCTACCTGGTGGATCCGCCAGGCGATTACTCGGGCTATCGCCGAACAGGCCAGAACAATTCGTATACCTGGTCATATGATAGAGCAGATTAACAAAGTAAATCGAGAAATTAGAACCTTTTTGCAAGAAACCGGGCGTGAGCCAAGCGATGATGAAATTGCAGAGCGTTTGGGTTGGCCAGTAGCGAAGGTTAAGCAGGTAAAAACAGTGGCTAAAGACCCCGTCTCTTTAGAAACACCGGTAGGGGAAGACGAGGATTCCGAATTGGGGGATTTTGTAGAAGACAAAAAAGTTCAAAGCCCTCTAGCTATCACGGCTCAGTCTATTTTAGCCGAGCAGCTGCGGCAGGTTTTAGCTACTTTACCAGCGAGGGAGCAAAAGGTTATCCGTATGCGCTTTGGCTTAGATGATGGTTATACCCATACTCTCGAAGAAGTAGGCTATGTCTTCAAGGTTACTCGGGAGCGCATACGCCAAATTGAAGCAAAAGCGCTGCGGCGTCTACGCACACCGGGAAGGACTCGCAAGCTAAAAGACTTTTTAGACTAAGCTCAAGGTGGTGGGAGTCTTTGTAGAATCTTGATCATCTCTTGGCGCAGAGCTGGGTCCTCGAGCCCGAGCTCAAGGACGATAAGATGGTGCCCGTAGGCCGCGCTAATTTGTCTATGGCCAAGGCTTACTGGGTAGCCAAGGAGATATTCCGTATAAAACGACTCTTTCTTACTTAACGAAAGGACTTCGTTTGTGGCGGCTTTCTCGTCTTTAAAAAAGCGCAGTTTCAAGATCCCATGGATCATGTAAGGAGCGTAAAAAAAACCCGAGGTCTCATCGTAGTTTAAGGCTTCGGGGAGTACCTCTTCGGAATAGAAAATTTGAAAAACTACGGGGCGCGCTTTTCCTGCCTGCATGTCGGCAAAGAAAAGATTGAGCCAATTAGTCCAAAATTGGCGAGGCTTTTCGTGATTGCTTTCGAAAAAATAGCAACTGAGGTTATACCATACCACAGCTTGGCGCAAGTTATATTTTATAAAACCCCACCGGACTTTTTCACTTTGGTAAGAGTAGGTTTTTCCTGCTTGATGGCGTTCTTTCACGAATCTGCCCAAAGCTTCCTCTTCATTCTTAAAATGAGAAATTTCTACTTTAATTATGTCATCCGTCTCTTTTTCGTATACCAGGGTTTCTTGTTTTAGAGAATGTTTGCTTTCCTTTTCTTGCTGGCGCAAAATATATCCCTCGAGGGTTGGGGGGAATTTTTGTCGAAAAAGCAAGCTTTGGCAAAAGAGTAGGAAAACTAGCGGGAGGAGAGAAAGGTTTTTCATGAAATTTGTGTCAAAGGATATGGTGTGGGCTGGAGGGTAGAATCACTTTGTAATTTGGAGAGTATGTCTGATATCGTCTGTTCAAGACGGCTTAGGGAACTAAGGGTCTGTGGGCTTCGTAAGATTTCAAATTTTGTCGCAAGATCTAACTTTTGTTTGGTGAGTTTCATAATAGCATTCATAAATTCTCTTGCTTGCGTTTCTTGGAAATCGGCTGCAAAAATAAAGCAGAGCTCATTTAAGCCCAGGCGCACCGGCAATATATTTTGGCTTTGCGTTTCTTCCAAGACAGCATTCGCCCATTTTTGAAAGCTCACTTTGGAGACTCTTTCTAAATGGGGGATAACACACAAAGCCATGAGATATGGGCTTTTACTAAAAAATCGCTCTTTTGTGGAAAGGGAAAGGTAGGTTTTTTTGTAAAAACCGCTTTCTTGGTCAAAGAGGGCCTCGTGCATCCTTTTTGTGTGGGATATCTCTTCTGCCAGAAATTTTGCTTTTCTCTGTAGGTGAGTTGCGGTGTTTTCATCAAAGACGGTTTCTTCTCTGCCTTTTAACCAAAGGATTCCCAAAAGTGTGCCACCTGAGCGAAGTGGCAGCAATAATTCCCGACCATCTTTTGTACATAAGGGGTGATCCCAGCTTAGGAGGTCCTTTTCGCTTAAAACAGGGGGTAAATCCGGTAAGACATCCCCCCGAACCAAAATTTCACCCTGTAAGAGAAGGCAGGATTTGTAGGTATCTTGGTCTTTTAAATAAAGCAAGATTTTTTCAATATTATCAGCTTTTTCTAACTGTTTGTAAAAATAAAGAATTTTTTTTTCGAGATTGAGTTCCAAGGCGAAATTTGTATGAGCTTTTTCCTGTGTTTCTTTTGGGTTGGTGGCAGCTTGAGGCTTTCTTTTGTTTTTTGTAAAGTGGATGAAGGTGCCAAGAGAGGCTGTCAGAATGAGGTAGGCCAAAAGATAGTAGAGGTGGTTTGGGTAGTGTAAAGCCAGGATATTTACGGCGTTAGATAATAAAAAGTAATCTTGTACCAAGACCTCCAGATAATATTTTTTAGAGGTAAAGCGATGGAGTACTAGGTTCTTGTTCTGTGCCAAGAGGTCGCTTATGGGTAATTCTTTTTCCAGAGGAAGATCCTTTAGTCGGCTTTTCATATAAATTTTCCCAATGGGTTTTTGGTCTTTGTGATAGAGGAATATGGCTGCCACATGTGGGAATCTTTTAAAAATAGGCGCAAGGAAATCCAAGGGGTTTTGACTAGTATTTTTCTCGAGGATTTCCTCTAGTTTTTGTTCGAAGTCGGTTTTTGAAAAGAAAGCAAGCTTTGTTAGCAAAATTCCATATACAACGATGGGAGGAAATAGAGTGGCTAGGAGATAATAAAGGAATTTTTTCATTGTCTTTAATATCGGCGGCTTGCCTATGTCTTTAGAGAGCTCTTGCCCTACGAACGGGTGTTATGTGGTAACAGCGCTGGTTTTTTTCCCAAATAGCCAGAAGAAATCCTTTTCTTTGTAGTGCAAGTATAGTTTCGGCAAGTACGGAGTGAAACTGACGGCGCAGACTTTTACCTAAGAGAAAACCTGTTTTGCGATAAAGCCTTTCCCCCTCCGGGAATTCTAGGAGAGTAGATGGAGGTCTGGTGTTATAGTAAAATTCATCATAAAAGATATCCACACTTATCCCATAGCTGTGGCTTGAATCGCTCGCTGCATTAGGATTTTTTAGAGCAAGTTTTTTTTGGTAACTTTGTGGTCTAATAGCCGAAGATATGGCAAATTTTAAAGAGCCCGATAGAGAAAGACCAATCAATTTTTTTTGAATTTCTCTGTGAATTTCATAAAGCATATCAAGTACTTCTTTGCGCCCATAGCGGTGGTGAGGGGGGACACTGTAGAAAAACCAACCTTGATCTGGAGTTTCCAGGGATACGAATTCTTGGCTTTTTTGAAGCTCATGAATTTTCTCCTCACGATCGATAATTTCAAGATCCTGAGCCTCGTGCAGATGGTAGGGAAGAAGGTAGCGTCGTAGTTCTTTTTCTTTTTCAGGTGTCGAAAAATCCTCGTATATGGGGATTTCGCGAATAATTATTTCTTCTTCTTTATCAATTTGGCGCAAATATTCCTCTATTGAATTTATAAATTTTGAGCTCTTACAAGAAGGTAAGAGGAATAATAGAGTCATGGTATTAACTAGGGCTATTTTTCTCATTAAAACTGTATTTCTACAAAAACAGTGGTACGTTCGGTTTTGGGTTCGGGGAAAATATTACAAAAATATTTTATGCCTTTTTTACGGCAGAGGTCCTCTAAATAAGAATTGTATAAAAGACCAAGGCCTGCTCCTAACCTGTCTTGGTCTGAGCTTTCCTTATAGAAATCAGCTAGGGCGATGCCTTCGGTGTTGGTTTTAAGCTTAGCGGCAAGTCTACTTCGGGTGGTCTCACTAATGAGCCCGTAATTTGAGACAACGACTCCCAACCGGTAGGTCTTCCCGTAAGAAGATTTGTTTGCTTTTAAAAGCCAACTAATTTCAAGAAACTGTTTATCTTTTCTTGCTGTGTCAATCACGAGTTGTCGATTCGTACGATTTCGTAAAAATCTGTCTATTTCCTCTCGAGGTGCGTAGTTGTGTCGGAAAATTATTCTTTCAAAATGAGCTTTTTCTGCGTTTTGTACAAATTCCATTAATAAATTAGATAAGTGGGTGGCAATTTGGGTATTTTCGAGGTATTGAAGAAAAATTTCAACAAAAGCCCGCTCAATTTCATTTCGTAAGCTTGTGTTAAAGACAATTAAATAGAGATACCAAACGCGGGCATCAGCCCAGCGAATAAATTTAGAGGTTGCACGAATACGGCTCTGTTTATCTTCTTCTTCAAGGTCCATAGCTTGCAGCCGTTCTTTTATGGCAAGTTCCATTTCGTTTTGGATGCGTTCTAGGGTATCCCTCTTGTGTTCTAGGAGCTTTTGAGCTTTATCAAGAGCCAGTGCTTGGAGATCCCAAACTGCATATTTCGGATTTTTGCGGTTAAATTCTTTGAAGACGGGGGTATCGATGATTTTTGTGGCAAGAGTGGGGCTAAGTTTGCGGTATAAAATGGCATAGACTATAAGGTTATTGGTGCTAATGATTTCCGAGCGCAAAGGCAACAAAGCTGGTTCTGCTAAATATACCTCGTCCACATAGGAATTCATGATTAACTTTTGTAAGGTTGGGGCAACGAACCCCTCAGCCTTTAGTCCCTCTTGGGGAGTGCCTTCGCGACCAACGACACGTTTTGTGGGTTTGCCTGCCTTGGTAAAAAAATCAACACCTTCTTTACTTAGGATGATAGCGGCTGGTAACTTTATAAATCCAGTTTTGGGGGTGGTGGGGATGGATTGCATCCAGTGTAACTATGTCTACAAAGGCGATGGAGTGTCAAAATAAAAAAAAGTTGCCGTGGCCAATTCTATATAGTAAATTAGCAATTAAGGTTCCAGAGTGCTGTCAATTATGCATCTTGAGTGATAGCACTTGGTCCACTTGTCTGAAAGGAGGTAGGTATGTTAGGTACGAGGTTCCCCTTGGCACACACGGAGATATTAAGGGAACTTTCCCGCATACAGGACGAGGTGAACCGGGTATTTGAGGGATTGGCTTTTGATATCGAATACCCACCCCTCAATATCTGGAATAACGCCGAAAAGGTGCTGGTGGATGTGGAATTGCCGGGTTATACCGCTGACCAAATAGAGGTTACGGTCTCTGGGGAAACGCTCACGGTGGCGGGCGAAAGAAAAGAAAATGCGCCGCAAGATGCTGAGTGGCATCGGCGGGAGCGCTTTAGCGGCCGCTTTAGCAAGACCATTCGACTGCCATATCCCGTTGAGGCTTCTCGGGTAGAGGCAAGGTTAGAGAATGGTATTTTGAAGCTAGAGTTGCCACGTAGCGAGGCGGATAAACCGCGGAAGATTACCGTAAAAGGTTAATCGACAAGGGAGGTTTCTATGTTGGGATTAAGAAAACAGGAGAAAGATAAGGAAAGAGAAGTTCAGGTTGTCGACAAGGGTGCCGAAAACACCCCTGGGGAGCCAACTCGTGAGGAACCTCAGGTGAGTCTGTTGCCCGATGTCGACATTTATGAAAAAGATGATGTCATCTATCTCTTGGCCGATATGCCGGGAGTAAAAAAAGAAGACCTGGAAATTACCCTAGAGAAAAATGTATTACATATCGAAGGAAGATCGTCTTATACACGCCCAGAAGGGTTTGGCTGTGCCTACAGCGAATTTCGCGCTGGACGTTACCGTCGATCTTTTGCGTTGAACGATGAAATTGATCGTGACAAAATAGACGCTCAACTAAAAGACGGGGTACTACAGCTAACCCTAAGAAGACTTGTTCCCAGTAAGACCAAAATAGAAGTTCGCTAAACTATGGCCCCGCCCTAGCGGGGCTTTTTATTTTACTTTGAATTGGATGTCAAAATTAATTCGAATAAGAGCTCTCTCACCAATTCGAGCATACTCCCTTAAATTGCGTGCAATGATACTCCCATGCATTTTGCGTAGAACTCTTTCGACCATAGTGAGTCCTAAGCCATAATTTAGACTTTTGTAGCGTTCATCAACTTCGGCATGCATACGAAAAAAGGGCTCAAAAAGATGTCTTTCGTAACCAGAAGGAATATGGCGCACTTTAAATTTATTTACTGTAGGGCTAGAAATCAAAGAGATGTGCAGTTTATCCCGCTCCACTTCCAATAAGATTTTGATGTCGCTATTTTCTTCACTAAATTTACAGCTATTTAAAAGAAGTTCTTTAAAGGCTAATTCAAAATAATGTAAATCAACATCAACTTCTTTTGCTGCTAATTGCTGTGGTAACTCTGCTAGAGATATTGTTTGGTTCTTAATTTGTAGCCAAGGCTCACTATCCTCTATTTGGCGGCTTATGAAGTTATATAATTCTTCAAGCGAGATAGCGCGTAAATCATAATTGGCAGATATGGCATTACTAATTTCATCAATTTTTTCAAGAGCAAGACGGGCTGTGTCTGCATTGTCTAGGAGAAGCTCTACGAGATCAACACGTACCTTGTAAAAGTCATCCTCTTTTTTAGATTGAAGGGGGATTAGGGGAATTAGAGCTAGGAGATTTCCAAATCCCGCAGCCTGGCTAAGGGAAGCTTTTATGTTTTGGAAAAGATTTAGTTCCCGCTTTTCACTCTCTCGATGCAGCAGAATTTCCTTCCAGCGCTCCCAGTCTATTTTTTGTGCGTGCAGTATCTCGCGCTCCTGAGCCAAGTGGTAGCAGAGCTCTCGGTAATGGGCGAGCTCAAAGGCCTTATCTACTTTATAAACAAATTCGTCACGCTTCAAGGGTTTAATGAGGTAATCATATACACCCTGGCGCAAAATCTTTAATACAAAATGCACATTTTCTTCTGTTGAGATAACTACAATAACAGGCTTTTGCGCCGTTTGGTTTAATTTTTCAATAAGCTCTTCACCACTTAGGTGGGGCATATAGATGTCAGTTATAACTACAGGTACAGGTTTTTGTAGAAAATACTCCAAGGCTTCCAGGCCATCCTTACAAGCTATGACCTCGTAGCCCTTTTCGGTTAGCATTTTTTGGGCCAAGGTAAGCGTTACAGGATCATCTTCGGCCAATATAACCGTACGATTAGCCGCCTCTGGGGTGTTTTTGTCAGTTAAGACCATTCAGCCCATGGCCTAACTCTGCCAGAATCTTTTGCCATTTAAGTTTTGTGAGAGGTTTTTCGACAAAAGCTATCACCCAGGGATGGCTTGCGGCTTTTTCTTTGTCTTGGGGATCGAGTGAGGAGCTAAGAATAAATACCCTTATTTTTTTTCTATGCTGGGATGAAATTTCCTTGGCTTTCTTTTCTATTGCGGACAAGAATTCCCACCCAGAAAGTTGCGGCATATTTAGGTCGAGTAAAAGCAGAATTTCACCACTTTCCTCATTCAATTTCTTCTGCAGTTCGGCAAGTGCCTTTTGTGGGTCATCAAAGACAGTAGCGGGGGCAATTTGACTTTCTTCTACGATGGCACGGTGTACTTGGTTAGCTATGGGCTCATCGTCTACCAATATGATGTCAGTTAATCCACTCATTTCTATTCATTTTTTAATTTTTTGTTAAAATAGACAACTCGGCGGAATTATGGGTAAAAACACCGTAAAAACGGTTCCCTCTCCTGGTTTGCTTTTCACCCGAATGTTTCCGCCCAACGCCTCTACCTGGGATTTCACGAGGTAGAGACCAACACCTTGGCCCATAGTTTGGGGCTGAAATCTACGGTAAAGCTCAAACATATGGGGAAGATGTTTTTTTTCTATCCCTTGGCCGTAATCAGCTACGGTAATCATATAATTACCCCCCATCTTTCTCATGCGAACCACAACCTTGGCAGAATTCATTTCCTTGCCGTATTTTATGGCGTTACTAAGCAAATTATACAGGATGTTTTTAAAATAGAGAGGAATTGTCGTGATTTTTTCCAAAAAATCTTCAAGTTTGATCTCAGCCTGGTATTGGTTTTTTTCCGGTAGAAGATGGGCTAATACCTCTTGCCAAACCTCACGAATAGATATTTCTTTATAGTGCTCTCCATCATGAAAACGCCATGTCTTTAGGATTTCATATATGTCGTGGACCATCCGGTCAATGTTTTGGGCCGCTTCTTTTATAAGGCGTAAATATTCTTGGTTTTTGGGGCTTAGACTCTCTTTGTTTTCAAAAATTTCCACAAGTCCTAAAATATGGGTTAGCGGGGAGCGTAGGTTGTGGCTTATCATGCGAGAGAAGTTTTCTAAAGTCGCATTGCGGCGAATAAGGTAGTTGTAATAACGGTCCCGGGCCTGCTCTGCCCTCTTTTTTTCTGTAATGAGATAACGAAGAGAAAGATAACCACGAATTGTTCCTTCGGTATCAAAGAGAGGGTGGATAAAGGTATCAACCCAATAATAGCTACCATCCTTTGCGCGATTACGTATCTCCCCTCTCCAGCTCTTGCCCGAGTTAATCGTTTTCCACATGTCGCGAAAAAAACTCTTGGGATGAAAACCAGAGTTTAGGATACGATGATCTTTTCCTAAAACTTCCTCCTTCTTGTATCCACTAACCTCTTCGAAAAGTTTATTGACATAGACAATCCGGCCCCATCTATCAGTTTCCGAGACAATGGCACTCCTATTATAAGCCTCAAAAAGGCTCGCGAACTCAGCGTAGCTCTCCAGGGAAATAAGGTCTCTTGCTTTTTCGAGAAGGGATTGCGACATGATTCAAAACAAGGTGGCTCTTGATAAATGTCAAGCTTTTCTCGTTAAAATGACTACAATTTTCTCTAAAAAAACCGAACATATTATTATGGTGCGCTCTCTCTGGACCGGTGCTACAGGCATGATTGCCCAGCAGTTTCAAATTGATACGATCGCAAACAACCTTGCTAATGTCAACACAGTAGGGTTTAAGAAAAACCGCGTTGATTTTGAAGATTTACTTTACCAACATATGGTGCTAGCAGGTACTCCCGCCACTTCTGTAAGTGAAATCCCAACAGGTGTCAATGTGGGTGTCGGTGTGCGGCCGGCCTCTACCCAAAAAATTTTTGAAATGGGCTCACTGCAAGCCACGGGGCACAAACTCGATCTTGCTATATCAAACTCTGTTGGCTTTTTTAAAATCCAACTGCCTGATGGAACTTTTGCTTACCAACGTAACGGTGACTTTAAGATCGATAGCAATCGGCAAGTGCTGACAAGTAACGGCTATCTCCTTGAACCCCCTATTGTACTGCCCCCTGATGCTATATTAGAAACCCTTACTATCTCAGAGCAGGGGGAGGTTTCTGTGAATATCGGAGATGATATGCGTCCCACCGTCATTGGCCAAATTGAACTTTATCACTTTGCCAACCCTGCTGGTCTAAAAGCCATCGGGAAAAACCTATTTAAAGAAACCCCCGCTTCTGGTCCTGAAATCCCTGGAACACCAGGACTAAATGGCTTTGGCTCTATTTTGCAGGGATTTTTGGAGATGAGCAATGTAAACCTCGCCGAAGAAATGGTGCAAATGATTGTAGCACAACGAGCTTATGAGTCGAATTCGAAAACAATACAAACTTCAGACAACATGTTGGCGACGGCCATTAACCTTAAGCGCTAAACTGGCTTTTCTCTTTTGTACAGGTTTAGTCGAGGCGCGCCACTTCCAGCTTAAGGAAAGCTATGAAAGCGACAGAGCAAACATTTGCCTTATTGAGCTAATCTCACCTCAAGAAAAGCTCTCCCCTGAAGAAGAAAAAAAATTAAAAAACTTTTGTGCTATTCCCAACCCTCTAATAGAAAAAAACTATGAGCCACAAGAACTTGAAATTTTTTTCTACCAAGCCGGTTTTTTTCCAGTTAGTTTGCGCCAAAAAGTGAGACTTAAGCCCCTCGTGCGAGAACTTACCGTTGAAGAAAAAAGGTCTTTGGGGCTTGATGAAAAAGAAAGCGTTATTTTACCGAAACAAGCCCCCTATTTTCTAAAGGAAAACCAACTTTTCTTACAAGGCCAAAAGGGGGAGATGCTACCCTATAGACGCATTGCTAGATTCGAAAAAAGCCAAAAAAGTGCAGGTAGTGAGGTGACCTATATATTAGCCACGCGGAATTTTTTATTTACGGCACCCGGGAAATTAAACCACCGCGCCTCTATTGGTAGTCGAGTTTCCGTTAAGGTACTAGGTAGAAATTTAAGTGGTATCTTGGTTAATGAAACAACCGTAGAGGCTCTGCCATGAGGGCATTGCTCTATTTACTTGGTGGCAGTTTTCTTTGGGCACAAAGCAGTCTTTGGCAAGATCATAACCCCTATATTTCCTCCGTGGCGGTAGGAGATATTTTAGAAATTGTTGTTGACGAAACCTTTGTGGCGGATATCGACGCAAATTGGGAGCGCAAACAAGTTCTTGAGGCAAAGATTTACCCTGACACGAAAAATTTCCCCTTTCTTCCTCAAAGTGAGCAATCTAAGACACGCAGCAACAACAATAAGGTGCGCTACAAATTAAAAGATAACTTAAAATTCCGCCTCGCTGGCATAGTAGGCGAAAAACGGGGTAAGCTTTTTACTTTAGAGGCAAGCCGCAATCTAAGGGTGGACGGCAAGCCTGTCAGCCTAAACCTAAAAGCTCTTTTCGATCCCCGCCATGTCAAAAACGGACAAATACGTACCTCGCAACTCGCAGAGCTTTCTATAACCGTGCAAACGGAACCACCCGTGCCGAGGGATACCCGCATTAACCTGAAACCACCTCGTGCTGAAGGTGAAACTCCACCGCCTGTGAATAGTGCCGAGCTAAGTGAACAAGAAAAACAGCAATACCTATTGCGCCACCTGCAAGAGATATTAGGACATTGGGGACAATAATGAGCCGGATTATCTTCACTTTCCTAACTTTGCTTTGGGTGACGAGCCCCACCATAAGCCTAAATCTACCATTAAGGCTACTAGTACACCTAGCAAACCTAAGGGAAAACCAACTCGTGGGCTACGGGCTTGTTGTTGGTTTAAATCGCACGGGTGACAGCCGCAGTCTCTTGGCCACAGATACCCTAAGACGGGTTCTCTCGTACCGAGGTATTGATTTACCCGAAAAAGGTTTCGAAAGCCGCAACATTGCCGTGGTGATGGTTATGGCAAAGATCCCTCCTCTGGCTAAGGTGGGGGATGGGATTGACATCTGGGTTTCTTCGATTGGCGATGCCAAATCTCTGGTCGGGGGGTACCTTTTACAAACCCCGCTTTCCGCACCCGATGGTACCATCTATGCCGTGGCGCAAGGCAGCCTCTCGGCCCTAAGCTTAGAAGATGACATGAGAGAAATGGGGACCTACCCCTTTGTAAACCGCCAGAGGCCACGCCGTAGAGACAAAGATCAGCAAAACACGATATTTGTTCCCAAGGGAGCTATCCTGGAACGAGAGGTGACCCACCATTTATACGAAACAAATAGCACAGGACAAAAAATATTACGCTTCCGCTGGCGCTCTTTTGAACCACTAATGGCCCAAAATGCCCATAAAGCCCTTCTAGAGCGCTTTGGTAAAGGGGTGGCTCTGTCCGAAGATGGCAGCCTTGTTGTGGAAATCCCCAGCGGCAAAGATGTTGCCACTTTTATAGCGGAAGTTCTCTCCACCCCCGTAGAGGTGGTGGCCAGCAACAAAGTTGTCATAGACTCCCGCAGTGGGGCAGTGGTTCTAGGTGGTGAAGTGGCCCTCTCCTCGGTGGCCATCAGCTACAAGGGTATGGAAATCCGCACCCGAGAAGAGAAAAAAGGATCTCTAAGTCTTCTTGAAGAAGCTGGCACGGTAGCCGAGCTAGTTTCGGGACTTAATCGGCTTGGACTAACAGGAGCGGAAATAGCGGAGGTACTACGGGCCATTCATGCGTCAGGAGCCTTATATGGGGAGCTTGTTGTCTATTAGGAGATTGGTATGGAAATCCATAACATAGACCCTTTCCTTTACCGAAGTTATAAAATTCCCTTCCCGCAAAAAGTGTCTCCCCAAAAAGATCAAGGTTTTTTTACAAAACCTCAGGTGCCTGAGGCGCTTCGCCACAAGATAGCGAGTTCTGCTTTCTCCTTAACTCCCTCTCGCAAAGAGGTTCTCGAGCATATTGGGGAAGATCCTGAAAGACGTAAACTATATGAGGCTGCTGAGCAGTTTGAGGCCCTATTTGTTGAGCGCATGTTCCGTGAGATGAAGAAAAATGTAGGTCGCGAAAGACTCATTCACGGTGGCTTTGCCGAGGAGATTTTCGATGAGATGCTTTTAACAGAAAGGGTCACCCAACTTGCTTATCACCAGGAGCTTGGTCTTGCGGAGAAAATCTATGCCCAGCTTGCCAATGTCACTGCCGCAAGGCAAAGATCAACCTAAAGGATTTGGCTTTACAGATCAGGTGTTACAGTCCTGAGAGGTCTATGGCAAAAAAGCTTAAAGAACTTTTTGAGAGACAAAGAGAATTTCAAAAAAAACTACGCCTAAGTAGTGCCCAGGACCGCATAGCCAAGCTTGAAAAACTAAGGCTTGCTCTTGAAAACACAGCCGAGGAGCTCTACCAGGCCATGTATGACGACTATCGTAAGCCGCGCACAGAGACAGATATTATTGAAATTGCAGCGACCGTGGGAGAGATAAACCATCTTATAAGGATTTTGCCTTCCCTAATGAAACCACAGGTGGTGGGCACCCCGCTTATGCTTTTGGGATCGCAAAGCGAGATACGCTATGAACCCAAGGGTACCTCGCTAATTATCTCCCCCTGGAACTACCCGGTTCATTTATCCTTAACTCCCCTCGCTGGTGCTATCGCTGCCGGCTGCACTGCCATTCTAAAGCCTTCCGAATATGTTCCACATACCTCTGCTTACCTGTCCCGTCTCATCGCATCAACCTTTCGCGAAGAGGAGGTAGCGGTAGTGGAAGGGGAGGCAGAGGTGGCAAAAGAACTTTTGGAGCTGCCCTTTGATCATATCTTTTTTACAGGAAGTACGGAGATAGGCAAGTATGTCATGGCTGCGGCAGCAAAGCATCTCTCCTCCGTGACCCTTGAGCTTGGAGGGAAATCGCCTGTAATTATTGATGAGTCGGCCTCCTTACCGCAGGCTGTGCGTAAGATTATGTGGGGTAAATTTGTAAATTGTGGACAAACCTGTGTAGCACCTGACTATGTGCTTTTGCCACGTTCTCTCGAGGGTGAGTTTATCCGCCTAGCGAGGGAGGTTTTAGAAGAATTTTATGGCAAAGAGGAAGAACGAATAAAATCTCCTGACTATGCCCGGATTGTTAATAAGCGGCATTTTGATCGTCTGAAGTCATATCTTGACGAGGCTATGGCAAAGGGAGCCAAAGTAGTAGTAGGGGGAATTACCGACGAAAATGAGCTTTATTTTGCTCCCACTATCCTAAGTCAGGTAAATCTCGATAGCAGGGTCATGAAAGAAGAAATTTTTGGTCCAATTCTGCCTCTTGTTCCCGTTAATTCCTTGCAGGGCGCTATTGATTTTGTTAATGCCAGGCCCAAGCCACTAGCTCTTTATATCTTTTCTGATAGCCAAGAGGCAACAGAAAAGGTGCTGAGGGAAACTTCCTCGGGTGGCGTGGCGGTAGATGATGTGGTCTTGCATCTAGCCAATCCATTCCTGCCTTTTGGTGGGGTGGGACCTTCTGGTATGGGGAACTATCATGGAAAATATAGTTTTCTCGCATTTAGCCATGAAAAGGCGGTTCTCCGGCAAAATAAACTCCTTGCCGTGGCTCAGATTGCTTATCCTCCGTATACGGGATTAAAAAACATAGTCCAGGGTTTGGTAAAAAAGGTCATGTAATCATAATTTTTCGAGAAGATTTGGCCAAAAGCTATCCGCGGCAAAGCGAATGGGTAGTTCATAGGCCTCGGCCAGAGTTTCAGCAATATCACTGGCGGATTTTCGTACCACGAGAGATCCATATCCTTGGGGTTTGAAGTTACGGCAATAAGTGAGAACTGGCACATGCTCCCTCGTGGGATTCTTGCTATCTATGGTGAAATCACCACCATGCGAGGAGGTGATGATGAGCATATCTTCACTAGCCATGGCACGGTATAGGCGGGGAATGTAGCTATCGAACTCTTCTAAGAGTTTTGTAAAGGCATGAGCATCCCTTTTTTGCCAAGCTACTTCCCAGAGGTCGGAGTAACGTGCCCAAATAATTGTCTGTTCAAAGTCATTGGTGGGCGACTCTCGGATATAGTGCACGAGCTTTTCAAAAAAATCCTCGAGCGAGCTATAGGATTTTCCTGTTGTGATAGCCCGGTTTGCAAAGATAGGAGCCACCTCTCCCAAGGTTACCACAGGTATCTGAGCAAGTTCAGCACTGTCGAGTAGGGTGGGGCCGGGGGCAGGCATGGGAAAACTCTCTTTTTTACTAAAATTAATCAAGAAATCCCCAGGTTCGCCTTCGAGTGGTGCCATGCTCACCATAGCTATGTGAAAGGTGTTTGCCGTTTGCCGTACATCCATGGTTAAGAACATAAGTTGGTTACGCGTAAGAACGTTCTCATGGGCGCAGACTAAAATTTCGCTGTAAGGTAAAAGAAGTAATAAAGGCTTTCCGCTTATTAAGTGCTCGGCCCCAAATGTGTTAAGCAAATTTTCTTGCTCAGGCCATTTCATTATTAGAAAATCTCTGCGTGTATTTAATTGAAGCAGTTCTCGAAATTCACTGCTGATGCCCAATGAAACATCGAAAAAATTTTCATTTTGTATAACCCCAGCTATTTCCCAGTGGCCACTTACCACACCTGTGCCTTCGCTTTTAAATCGGCAGCGGCTATAAAAACCGAGGGTATCAGGGGTGCGTTCCACACCTCGGATATAGGTAAGATTGCCCAGGCCAAGTTTTCCCAAATTGGGTATATTTAGCTTACCAACCTGGTCAGCTAGATGTTGCAGTGTATTGGCACCACGATGGTTTGTGCGAAAGGCATCGGGAAGCTCTCCCACCCCCAAGCCGTCAATAGTGATTATGACTGTCTTGCGGATATTGATTTCCATACCCAAAGATGCTGTTTCATGGCAGGCTTTCCATAAAATAAGGCTTGCCAAGCCGAATTTCTTTTTCTCCCTGGTCATTTGGTGTAACATCCATGGCAGCGCGGGAATATGAGCTGACCTATATTGTTGGGGATATTGCGCCTGAGGCAGCGAAGAAGGTCCAACAAGAGGTAGAAGGGATTCTTTCAAAAAGAGAAGCGGTTATTACCTCGGTAGAGGAGTGGGGCCATCGACGGCTTTTCCATCCAGCCAAAAAGAATCAGTATGGCCACTTCTATTATGTTACCTTCAAGGCAAAACCCGAAAATATCCAGGCTATAAATGCTGACCTTCGAGTGACAGCCGATGTTGTTAAGTTTTTAATTTGTCGGGCAGATGAAGGATGATCGACCTAAACCGGGTAGTCTTAGTTGGGCGATTTACAAGGGATCCCGAAATGCGTGGTGGCGGTGAGCGTAAGCATGTGTGTCGCTTTACCTTAGCTGTTAACACCTATGTGCCGTCTAAAGAGGAAGGGATAAAGAAGATAGAAGCAAGTTACATTGATTGTATTGCTTTTGGAAGGGTAGCTGAGATTATAAACCGCTATGGGCGAAAAGGTCAGCGCTGTGGTGTGGATGGTAGCCTAAGGCAGTCCAATTGGGAAGCCAAAGATGGGCAAAGGCGAAGCAAGTTAGAGGTTATTGTCCAGAATTTTATGTTCTTAGATCCCAAAATAGATGATCTAAAGCCTAGGGATTTTGATGACCAGAGAGACGATGATATGGTTATACCAGAGGCATCTGAATTAGAGAATCTACCTCAAGGGTACACACCAGAGTCGCCCGTAGAGGGGACATTTGATGAGGAGATACCATTTTAGCTAAGGATAGGCTATGGAGGAGATAAAGGCTAACGAAGTGCAAGAAGAAAAAAAGGGGGTAAAGAGTGCGCCAAGCCGCTTTCGGCGCAGAACCTGCCGCTTTTGTGAAAATAAAAATATGGTTATTGATTACAAAAGGGTTGACGTACTCATTAAGCTTGTCAGTAATCGGGGTAAAATACTTCCTCGAAGGCTAACGGGAACTTGTGCCAAGCATCAGAGGCAGGTGGCGAGGGCTATTAAGCGTGCCCGTATGGCGGGCTTTCTGCCATTTACGTCCCTCTAAGCTTCCAATCCATGGAGCTTTTTCTTATGTTCCCCTTTACCTTAGCATGGGGAACGCTTGCTGCTTATATTTATCGTTCCCAATGGTCGATTAATTATGTGCTGGGAGCTGTAAGCCTCGTACTTATCGCTGGTCTCTTTTTGCCCTTTAAAGTATTTGTGGCCTTTTGGTCTCCTGCTGGGGTTTTTGTTCTGTTAATTGTACTAGGTTTTTTTCTTCCCATAGTGGGTGTGGAAGGTAATTTAAAAGAAATTTTCTCTTTAAAGCTCCCTTCTCGAGCGCAGTTGCAAGAAGCTCTCGCTAATATTGCAGATGAAGAAGGCCGTCAGTTTTACTATTTAAAAGTAGTGAAAGACAATGTACTTTTTTGGCGGCGTTGGGATGGTATCTTTACGGGGTGGAATACCCAAATGCTTTTAGTTGTCTTCGGTATCTCTTCTCTCATTGGAGCATCGGTACTTTTAGGAGAGTACTTTTTTGGTAGTCGTTTGCAGCAATACCTCCAAGATTTTGAAAAAGAGCTTAGCCAGTTCTTAGCTGAAGAAATTAGCGAAAAAAATCTGCAAAAGCTACGTGAAAGCTTTGTCTTACTTTTGCCGGCTGTATATTACATATCATGTGGCATTTTTACTTTAATTTATTTAAATGTGATCCGCCTGGTTTTTTTAAAACGCAAAGGCCAAGTGAGTCCCTTTGGTGAAATTATGCTTTTTCACTTGCCAGAGAACACTATTTGGTTTTTTATTGTGACAGCCGCTTTTTTTCTCTTGCTGCATCTTTTAGATATCCCAAATGAATGGTATTATATCCCCCTAAATGCCTTACTTATTCTCGCCTTTCTCTATTTTCTCAATGGTATCTCTATTTTAAAACTTTTTCTCGAAACACGGTTTCTCGCGGGCAACAAGATTTTGTTATTTGCCTTTTTAATTGCCCTGCTGTGGCAGCCTCTTTTTGTTGTTCTTGTGCTCGTCATTTTTTTACTAGGTCTAGTCGATTTTTTCTTTAGTTTTCGCAATAAAACTTTACAGCCCGTTGGTGATTAAAAAGACGGAATCAGGGGAAGCATGAGGGTTATATTGAAAACAGATATCCCAAATCTTGGTAGGGCAGGTGAAATCAAAGAAGTCAGGGATGGCTATGCTCGAAATTATTTGATTCCGCGCAACTTAGTGATACCAGCAACCCCCCGAACGGAAAAAGAAAGGGCATATCTTGAGCTCGTACAAAAAAAGAAAATAGAAAAAAGGCAAAAAACGGCAAAAGAAATTGCGGAGAAATTAAACGGGCTTGAGATTACCATAGCTGTGAAAACGGGGGAAGAAGGTAAGCTCTACGGAAGTGTTACAAATTTACATATAGCCCGCGCCCTGCACGAAAAGGGCTTCTCTATTGATAAGAAGAATATCCTCTTAGACGAGGCTATTAAAAACCTAGGGGACTACGAAATACCGATCAAGCTACACGAGCAAGTTCAAGCCATTGTAAAGCTACATGTGGTGGCAGAAAACATAGCCCCATAAAAAGCTGGCCGTTTTTTTTTAAATAAATAAATTGTCTATCCCATGGAGCTTTTTGACGAAGAAGCGGAGAAAATCTTTCTAGGAAGCATCTTACAATTTCCGTTTCTATGGGCTGAGCTTGAGCTAGGGCTTAGCCCAGATGACTTATATTTTGAGAAACATCGCGTTATTTACAGGGCCATTTTAGATCTTCTTGACCAACAACAGGAGCCAGAGGCCCAACTCTTAGTCAATACCCTTAAGGAAAAAGGAGAACTTGAGAAAGCGGGAGGAAAGCTATACATACTCGAAATTGTTACTTTGGCGACACAGATAGGCATAACAAAGTATGTCCGTCGTATTCGAGAACTCTCCTTGCGTCGCAATTTTTTGCATATCCTGAAAAAAGCTCAAGAAACAGTTTTTGACCGTCAAAAAAGTGTGCAGGAATTACTTTCTGACACGGAGAGGCAGATTTCTATGCTGGCAGACCAGCATACTACAAACACAGTCCAACATATTCGAGAGCTAGCACCCGCTTTTAGTCAGTATCTAGCGGCCCTTAGGGAGAAAAAAGGAATTACAGGAATTGCTACTCACTTCCGTCGACTAGATGAGCTTACTGGTGGCTTTCGAGCTGGGCAAATGATTGTCCTGGCGGCAAGACCTGGCGTTGGCAAAAGCACGTTTGCTCTCAATATAGCTCACAGGATAGCTGTTAAGGAGAACCGCAGCATTCTTATATTTTCTCTGGAGATGACAAAAGAAGAGCTTTTGCTTAGGATGGTTTGCGCTGAGGCCTTACTTGAGTCTCAAAAAATCATGAAAGGTTATGGTAGTAAATCCGAAATAGAGAGGCTAGGAAACGCCTTATACACTTTAGCAAAGCAGGAAATATATATTGATGAAAGTAGTGATCTTACAAGTTTTGATTTCAAACTCCGCTCGCGTCGGCTTGCCAATAAACTGAAAATTGAAAAGAAGCCATCTCTGGGGCTAATAGTTGTAGACTATCTACAGCTTATGACCGACCGCTCTGGGCATGAAAGCCGACAAGTTGAAGTAGCAGCCATTTCGCGTAGTATAAAGCTTATTGCCAAGGAGTTAGAAGTACCGGTTCTAGCAGTTTCGCAAATGAATCGGGCCATAGAGCAACGAGGGCGTGAGATGCGTCCTCAACTGTCTGATCTCAGGGAATCAGGGGCTATTGAACAAGATGCGGACATAGTTATATTTTTACATAGGGAAGAGCTTTACAATCCCGATACTGATAAAAAGGGTGTAGCTGAGGTAATTGTCGCCAAACATAGAGGGGGCCCTACAGACCGTTTTGAATTAATCTTTCAAAAAAATTATAATTTGTTTCTGGACCCTGATCTAGAGTTTTCTTCCGTAGTGAGTTCATCAGTATAGTAGGTGTTTTTTAGATATGCTTTGCGCTTTTTTCTGCGGGATGTAGACTTCTTCTGCATATTGGCGCATCTTTTGCTTAAGTTCCCTGACACCTTCTTTTGAAAGAGTGTTCCCCCAGACGGCATGGGGGTATTTTTTTCTTAACTGCTTAAGCTCGGAGGGAAAGACGAGGTCACTCTTATTCATAAACCAAATCTGTGGCTTATCGGCAATTCTTAATCTTTCGAGCTCTGCTTTAACGACCATGAGTTCGTCTTCAAATTGAGGGCTTGATGCATCCAGTACTAAGATTAGTACATCACTGTAGGAAAGCTCCTCAAGGGTGGAGGAAAAGGCAGCAACGAGGGAAGCTGGTAAATTGCGTATAAAACCCACGGTATCGGTTACCATGCAGTAGAGGGGACGAAAGTCAAGATCACCTAGATATACTTTGCGGGAAAAGGAGTCTAAAGTAGCAAAAAGACGATCTTCTGCAAGGAGAGGCTTAGGGGTATTGGACAGGCGGTTTAAGAGGCTTGTTTTACCTGCATTGGTATAGCCAGCGAGGGCGAAAGTCAGCAAATTGCGGTTCTTGCGGGTATTTTGCCGGTGCTTTTCGAGTTGGCGTAACTCCTCCTCTATTTTCTGCAAGCGGCGACGGATATGTCGTCTATCGGTTTCTAACATGGATTCCCCTGGTCCTCTTGTGCCAATGCCACCTCCGAGGCGGGAGAGTACCCCACCAAGCCCTTTTAGGCGGGGAAGGATGTAGGAAAGTTGGGCGTGCTCTACCTGCAAGGCGGCTGTTCTTGTTTTAGCTCGCATGGCAAAAATATCCAGGATAAGTTCAATGCGGCCAATCACTCTCACCTTTAGTTCTTCTTCCAAATTGCGAAGCTGATTTGGCTTTAAGGCCACATCGGCTACCAGGAGGTTAATATTTTCTTCTTTAATGATTTGAGCAAAGCGTTCGCGCATCCCCTCCGTAAAAAAATAAGCTGGATCTGGATGCTGCACATGTACAAAAATTTCTATCATTTGGCTTACACCGGCTGTATCACAGAGCAAATGGAGTTCCCGTAACGATTCTTCTTGCACACGACGGTCAGGATAGCTTGGTGAGCCATACTGGCCGACAAGTAAGGCAATGTACTTCTCGCTGCTAAAATTCTTGCGCGAATGCTTTTGAAATGAGGAGGCATCCATGTATGAAGGTTCTCCTTATTTCAAAAAAATTAGGTAATCTCCTGTTTTAATTCTGTGCTTGAAAAACCAATTATAGTTCATTTCGAGAGCATATTTGGCTGGTTTCTCGGAAGAAACAGGGGTTTCTTCAAGAGGTTTCATGTCTTTAATAGTGGTAATAACTCCTTCTTTATTAGCAAAGGCTATACTAAGGGGAATATATGTATTTTTCATCCAAAAGTACAGAATTTCTTCACTGGGGAAGACAAAGAGCATACAGCCATCGGGCTCTAAAGTCTTGCGGAACATAAGCCCTCTTGCTCTTTTTTCAGGGGTATCGGCAAGTTCACATTTCAAGCGGTAGCTCTTTTCTCCGCGTAGCTCAACATACTCATAGTGAGCTGAGCATTGCCCTACAAGAAGCCACAGGGGTACAATTAGGCGTTGTATTACTCCCATTCTATAGTTGCGGGTGGCTTTGAGGTGATGTCATAGACCACTCTGTTTACCCCTTTCACCTCGTTGACAATGCGGTTTGCTACTTTGCCTAAAAAGGAGAAGGGCAGTTGAGCAAAGTTTGCGGTCATGCCATCCTTGCTTTTTACAATGCGAAGAGCAACAACGTTATCATAAGTGCGGCGATCTCCCATGACTCCAACACTGTGTATAGGCAAAAAAACAGCAAAAGCCTGCCATACTCTGTCGTAATATTTAGCCCGCTTAAGTTCTTCAAGTAAAATGGCGTCGGCTTTTTGCAGCAATAAAACTCGCTCGCGTGTTACCTCGCCAATAATGCGGATAGCAAGTCCTGGTCCAGGGAAGGGGTGGCGCATAAGGGCTTCTCGGGGGATTTTTAAGGCAAAACCTAGCCGGCGCACTTCATCTTTAAAAAGCTCTTTTAAGGGCTCTATGACCTTACCGGCCTCGACAAGCTCCATAACCTCTCGAACCCGATTGTGGTGGGATTTAATGGTGTCACTAGGTCCTCTTACCGAGACTGATTCAATGACATCCGGATAAAGGGTACCTTGCGCTAAAAATTCATGGTGGCCAAGCTCGAGTGACTTTTTGCGAAATTCCTCTAAAAAAAGCCTGCCTATGATTTTACGTTTTTGTTCTGGATCCACAACACCTTGCAAAGCTGCCAAGAAAACATGGCCAGCGTGTACTACATGGAGAGGTATCTTTAAGATTTTGCGAAATCTCTCATGAATAACCTGGGTCTCATTATGTCGCATTAGGCCCGTATCTATATAAACACAGCTCAGCCTATTGCCAATGGCTTCATGAAGTAACTTAGCAGTTACGGTAGAGTCGACTCCTCCTGAGACCCCTAGCAAAACTTTTTCGTTTCCCGTTATTTGACGAATTTCTTCAATTTTTTGTTTAGCAAAGTTTTTCATGGTCCAGTTAGGTTTCATCTGGCAGATATCTCGTGCAAACTGACGTAAAATGTCTTTACCATACTGGGTATGGTTTACCTCGGGGTGAAATTGCAAGCCAAACAGTGGCTTTCTTGTGTGGCCGATGGCAGCATAAGGAGAGGAGGGGGTAGTGCCTAAGGTCACAAATTCGGGAGGTATGCGAATTACTTTATCAGCATGGCTCATCCATACCGTGGATGTTTGTGGGATATCTTGAAATAACGGTGAATTTTTTTTAATGTGAAACTCACTGGGGCCATATTCTCGGTTGTCGCTTGTTTCCACCTTACCCCCGAGAAGGTGCACCATGAGTTGTAAACCATAGCAAATTCCTAAGATAGGTATATCAAGTTGAAAAATCTCATGTGGGATAGCAGGTGCCCCCACATCATGAACTGAGGCAGGACCTCCGGAGAGTATTATGCCGCGAACAAAGGCCTGTTCTTTTGCCTGGGAAAGTAATTTTTTTGCCTCTCGAAAGGGAAGTATTTCACTATAAAAGCGCATCTCCCGTAGGCGGCGGCCTATGAGTTGCGTGTATTGGGAGCCAAAATCATATATTATAATTTTATCTCTATTCATGAATTTGGCCGAAAGCAAAGTCCTTTTAATGGGTAAGATGTCCACAAGAAAAAATACCCAGCTTTGCTGGCGAGCTCAAAAAGGGCTTGCCAGCTAACGATAAAATAATAAGTCGAGGAAAAACAAAGCAAGGAGGGACCATTGGACAGGTTTTGGAGTCTATTCCTTCTTGGGGGATTCCTATTGCGGGTGTTAGCTGACCCATTGCAAGAAAATTTGGAGCTGCATTGTGCGGGAAGGGATAACCAAAAATATGAACAGACGTTAGCCAGTGTTCTTAAATCTCTGAAAAAAACAGACAAAGTGGCCGAGGCCTTAAAAATCTCTCTGGAGTTTGCTTGCCAGAGTGATCTTGCACCATGGCGGCTAAAGACACTATTTTTATTGTCCCACTTTGCGTTAGAGCATGGGACTACAGCCCATGCGGTGCAAAGCATAAACTCCCTTTATGTCCACGACTCCATTGGTAAGGAAGAGTATTTGAGATTGGTTCGACTTTGGGAGAAAATGGAAAATACGGGTCTTGATCTAAGGGAGAGGGAAAATATTTTTATCAAGGGTAAGAAAGAAGCTCTAAGAGCGGTGCAGCTTGAGGGGCTTGCCTTATATTATGTACACCTTAGATCAGAGGGGTTAACCGAAGAGGATGCTTGGAATCAGGCTTTAAGCTTAGGACCACAGGTAAAAAAACTCTACCATCCACCCGCTATATTTAAATTAGTGCGCGAGGCCATTGCCTCCCGCCCTGTACAAAAACGACCTGTGCGTGAGGCTTATGATGAAAGTCTTTGGGAAGACTATCATGAGGCGTTGCGATTATAGGGATGGCTTCTCGCGAGCTAATTCGCCTACTTTTACCCCGCAATTTTGCCTTCGTAAAGCGACTACCTAACAAATTTGAGGCCCTGATCCTTGCTCAGCATAATAGCACCCCCCGAGGGCGATGGTATGAAGTTGAAATTCTGGGTCAAAAATTGAATTTAATGTCCCAAATTGAGCTTCCCCTTCACAAGAAAGTGGTACTGGAGAAAGATGGGCTCTTTAAGTTGCGTCTTGTGCAAGTTATGGAAGAAAAAAACGAAGGGGAATCCATCTCGAAGCTCTGCGAGAATGTCTTTATAAAAGCAGTAGATGTCTTGCCAGAGGATCCCCTGGTACTTCTCTTTTTGCAACAAGTGCATGAAGAAGGGGGTAGTCGCTTATGGGAAAAAAGAAGTCGAATTTATCGTTTTCATCATCCGCTAGAAGAGAAGCTCCAGGGCGTTTTTCATGAATATAATGGTACCTGGCATTTGCTTTTGCCAAAAGAGTTTTTTTCGTTGGCAGATGTAGAAAAGCTCGAGCTCT
This sequence comes from Leptospiraceae bacterium, assembly GCA_025055765.1. GTDB lineage: Bacteria > Spirochaetota > Leptospiria > Turneriellales > Turneriellaceae > JANWWS01. The sequence goes on from JANWWS010000048.1 coordinate 29,413, forward strand.
TGCTTAAAGATTGTCGGATCTCGCAAATCAAGCTTATTCCTAAAGAGGAACTTGAGAAAATTCAGAGTGTGGACATATGGGGTTAGCTATCCTCCCGACATTTTGGCAAGTCGTTCCGCTGGACCAATAATGTCAGTGACCCTTACCCCAAAGTTTTCATCAATAACTACCACCTCCCCCTTGGCAATAAGCTTGCCGTTTACAAGTAAATCGACTGGTTCACCCGCCAATTTATCTAATTCAATGATAGAGCCTTCCCCGAGGCCTAGAATTTCCTTGACATACTTTTTAGTACGCCCGAGCTCCACGGTTAGCACCATCTGTACGTCGAGCAATAGCTCCAAATTGGGGGGGAGGTTGGAAGGGACACCACTTTGCTGAAAACTGGGGAAGGTAACGGGGGTAAAGGGTATCCCACGCGGGCCTGCCGCTACACCAGCTGCAGGTGTGCCTCCAAAATCCAAATTTAAAGGAGCAGAGCGAGCTTGGTTTTTACCAGCGCTTAAACCTTTTCCCCAGCGTACCATCGGGCTCATATCGATGTATTGGCTAAGTCGCGACGCTGGGTAACCCTCAATCGTTATATTGTACTGCAAACGGTATACTTGGTTTTCCGAAAATGGTGGGATATCTGCCGGAGAACTAAAACGTTTGGTTTCGGGGGCTGTGGGTGTTAGGTTTTCACCAAAACGGCCACTCAGGCTATTTGATAGGGAAGAGCAGAGGTTATTAATGAACTCTGAAATAGTTGAAAGATGCGCATCGTTAAGCTCGAGGGGTTCGCTGGGCTCTCCCATCATGTGCCGTGCGATCCTCTTGGCAAGATCTTGCGGCAGAGAAAACAAGGTTTTGGCTGAACCTAGGGACAGCGACACGAGAACATTACCTGCTGCTATTTGCGAACCTACGCTGGTAGCAGGTAGCTCATCAAGGCTTGTACACTGGATGTTGATGCTCTTATTTTCAAGAAAGAGCGAAAGCTGGCTACCCGCAACCCGGACAGCTTCGTTAAAGCTGTCTTTTAAGATTTCTGCTTCTGCAGGAGATAACCCTGCGGCTGTGGTAGCACCCCCTGCAAGGCCAGAGGCAGCAAAGGGCTCTGTGGTGCCCCCTACATCTTCTGCCCCCATCAAGAGGGCATCAATTTCTTCTTGGGAAAGAGATCCGTCACCCATATAATTCCCTTTAACTTATAACTATGGATTCAAAATAAACTTCTTCGATTTTTCCCTCTCGTAAGAGCATATTAATTTGCGACTTAATTTCTTCAGCTAAATTTTGTTTTTGCATTTGTCCCATAAGTTCTTCTTTTCGTTTGCCGCTTAACAAGATATTGATGATGTGCATTAACTGTGCACTGCGGTTGGCAAGTTCCGCCTCTAACTGTTTGTTTTCACCTACATAGCCTAAGTTGATTTGTACCTGGATAAAACTTCCCCCTTCTTCCGTATCGGCGGTATTAACACGGAACTCCTTGGGAAAGCGGTAAATAGTTAAAGGGGGCGGTGCTGGTGCAATAACAATATTTTGTTGCATTTCATAACTTGCTGTTCTAACACTCTTGGCTACATAATAAGATATTAAGACCGTAAGTAAAATGAAGGTCAATACTCCGGCCGCAATAAGCAAAATAGTAACAATCTTGGAACGACCAGCAGGAACCTGGGTCTTCTCCTGCTCCTCTTCCTCCTCCAGCAGTTCTTCCTCAGCCATACCTCCTCCTTCTCTTAACTAAGCATTATTTCGGCAGGCCTATTTTATGTCTCAAGCAGAAAATGCGATGAAGGGTCAAGGTAGTTTTTAATTATTTTACCAAAAAGTCGAAGGATTAGCTAAAAATTCTTAGAGCTTTACCCCTAAGAGTTCTAGAAGAAGAGCCATTCGGACATAGAGCCCATTTTGGGCTTGGTCGAAATAGACTCCTGCCGGGTGGTCGTCTAGGTCGGTTGATACCTCGGAAAGTCGGGGTAGGGGGTGCATGACAATAAGTTTCCTCTCTGCTCTTTCGACAAGACTACGGTTTACAATATAGCGATCCTTGAACCTTTCGTATTCGCGGTGGTCCGCAAAGCGCTCCTCTTGAATGCGTGTGACATAGGCCACATCACATTGTAATAGGGCTTCGATATTTTCGGTCTCTGTGTAAATGACCTTGTTTTCTTGAAGTAACCGAATATAGCGTTCCCCCAAGCGTAACTCAGGTGGTGAGATAAACACAAGCTCACAGTCGTAATGCCATAAAAGTTGTATCAGAGAATGGATTGTTCGCCCGTATTTAATATCGCCAATAAAAGCAATTTTAAGTCGATTTCGAGAAATTTGGCAATGTTTTTCGATAGTATAGAGGTCTAGAAGTGCCTGGGTGGGATGTTCTCCTGCACCATCGCCCGCGTTAATGACGGGTATTTTAATGTTGGCGGCAGCTACTTGGGAGGCCCCCTCTACAGGATGGCGAATGGCACATATGTCACTATAGGCCTCAACCATTTTTAAGGTATCGTAAAGGGTTTCTCCTTTAGCTAAAGAGGAAAACTGGACGCCCACACTGCTAATGACTTTACCCCCCAGTCGGTGCATGGCTGCTTCAAAAGAAAGCCTAGTCCGCGTGGAGGGCTCAAAGAAGAGGGTGGCCAAGACATAGTCGCCCAGCCGGGGGATTGTTTTTCGTTTTTGTAACTCAAGTTCAATTTGCCGACTTAATTCTAAAATGCGATCAAGATCCTCCCTCGTAAACTGAGCTGCTGAGAGGACCGATTTTAACGCCATAGGCTCTTCTCAAGACAATGCTCTTCGTGAAAATCACTTTACTGTAGGTTGAAAAACGATAGATCTTCGTTATGAAGGTCGCAGTTATTGGCGCAGGCTCTTTTGGTACAGCTTTAGGTAAACTCCTTGCGGAGAATCGACACGATGTCTATGTCTGGAGCCATTCTCTCGATACCGCCCAAGCTATTCGGGAAAAAAGAGAGAACACCATTTACTTACCGGGCTTTCCTTTGCCAGAAAACCTACGGGTCTCTCATGAGCTTGGGGAAGTCCTATACAAATCAGAACTTGTAGTCTTTGCTGTGCCTACTCAAGTGGCGCGGTCGGTAATCGAACAAATGTGTCCCCAACTGCCGCGCTCAGCTATCATTGTTTCTGCATCGAAAGGGATAGAACGAGGGACTCTGTGTCTTTTGGCCGATATATTTGTAGAGATATTGGGCACGGAAAATAAAAAGCGTCTTTTTTTTCTTTCTGGTCCCTCCTTTGCTCGAGAGGTAGCCATGCGCTTCCCAACGGCGGTGACCATAGCTGGCTATAGTCTTGAAGAAATAGGTGTTGTACAGGCGGCCTTTCACAATGAGTATTTTCGGGTCTATGCCTCGAACGATGTCATTGGGGTGGAGTTAGGGGGTGCATTGAAAAATGTCATAGCTCTTGCGGCGGGCATTAGCGATGGTCTGGGACTTGGTCACAACAGCCGAGCAGCGCTGATCACAAGAGGACTTGCAGAAATAGCTCGTCTTGGGCAGGCTATGGGCGCGCATCCTCTCACCTTTATGGGCTTGGCTGGTATGGGGGATTTAGTGCTTACTTGTACCGGAGATCTCTCTCGCAACCGCAGTGTTGGTCTTGAAATAGGTCGAGGAAAAACCCTCAAGGAAGTTATGGAACACATGCGGATGGTAGCCGAAGGAGTTCCAACCACGGAAAGTGCCTATGAGCTTGCCCGCAAAAAAGAAGTCGAAATGCCCATAACCGAGGCAGTCTATGATATCCTATATCGGCATGAATCTCCACGGGAGGCCATGCGTAAGCTTATGACACGCCGCCTCAAACAGGAGCTTGGCTAGTGGTTTTTTTTAAAGAAAGCCTATGGAAAAAGTCTTTTCGAAAGTCTGCTATCTTTCTTGTGCTGTTAATACTTTCCATAAATCATGTTATGTTTGGCCAAACAACAAAACAAGAAATCCGTATAACACCCCTTTTTTTGGAGAGCCTTAGGCTTACCCCCCAAGAAGTAGAGCTTGGCTACGAGAACCCGCAAAACTTTGTGCGCAATGAAGATGATTGGCTCTGGGGTAATGGGTCGGATGTGGCTAGCTTGCGCAATAACGAAGCTTTAAATTTTGTATTGCAAAACGACATGGAGAGGGCACGTGAGATTTTGCAGGAGGTTTGTGAGAAATCGCCCCAATTTTTCCCGGCTCGTTTTAATTATGGCCGTGTGTTACTTTTTTTTAAGGAATACCAGCAAGCCCTGTTTCAGTTTAGTCGAGCCACAGCCCTTGTGCCACAATATTGGAAAAACTACTACTATCTAGCCAAAGCCTATGAACTGGCCGCAGATTACAACGCAGCTGTCTACCACTATCGCCTAGCCTATCTAAGAAATCCCTACGACTTGGAGTCTCTGGTTGCTTTAGGAGACCTACTTTTAGATTTAAACCGAGCGGCAGAAGCAGATCTCATCTACCGCTTTGTGCTTGAGCGAGATCCAGGTTTTAATAATGCCCTAATAGGTACAGGAAAGGTATATTTGCGCCGTGGCCGTTTTCAAGATGCTTTAATTAGCTTTCGAGCTGTTGATCGTAGCCGAGCCTATAAGAAAGAGCTGCACTTTTACATGGGGGAGGCTGCCTTTTACAGCCAAGACTATCGGCTAGCTGCGGAGGAATATGAAAAGATGCTAGGCTATCCGCAAGATGCCGTTTTCAATCGAATTTCGCTTTATTTTTTAAGACAGCGTGTAAAGATGGCGCGTCGGCTTTCTCTCCAGCAGGCTGAATAAGCTGCCATTTTGTTTGCAAAACAAACAAGGCAATAGCTATGGCTACCGCCGCATTGAGGGAATTTTGTCTGGGATGTATGGGAATTCTGATACGGGGTAGATTTGTTGGGAAGGGAATGCCTTTTCCCTCAAGGCCGGCGACAAGCCCCAGAGAGGGAGGTGGGTTGAAGTTGCGGATGTCTTCACCCTTTATGTCTAAGAGGTAAAGGTGGGGAGGGGGGGCACTTAAGAGCTCTTGTAAAGAGGGCCCCTCGCTTAGCTTAATTTGAAACAAGGCACTTCCTGCACTGCGTACTGAGCGGGGCAAAAAGGGATAGGCGGATTCCTTTAGTAAAATGACTTCACTTACGCTAAAGGCAGAGGCACTACGCAGGCTACTACCAATATTACCGGGGTCCTGAAAGGGTAAGAAAAGCGAGATACCCTCCCCTAATTTCCCTGTAAAGAAAGGCAGGGGCGGGACTTTAAGCAGCGCAAGAGGCGGTCCTGTACCAAAAAAATCAATTTGGCGAAATAAGTCCTTCGAGAAAAAATAAACAGGAATGTTTTTTCCAGGCAATTGGTGTTCATGTCCTGGACAGGAAATCCAAGCCAAAAGAAAATGGTGCACTTCATGGCGACAAAGCTCGGACAAGATTTTTTCACCCCCAGCTAAAAACTTCCCCCTTTTGCGGATATAGCGGCTTTTCGAGAGGTGTTTTATTTCCCGAAAAAAAGGGTTTTTCTCACTAGTAATGATATGATTCATGAACCAAAGACAATAGTCTTGTTGCCATGGCGGATTATACGATGTTCTAAATAGGCCCTAAGGGCAGAGGCAAGAGCCAATACCTCGAGATTTCTTCCTTTGCGTATTAAATCTTTTTCACTGTCTCTGTGGGTGACTCGCTCCACCATTTGCTCAATAATAGGTCCCTCATCTAGCTCTTCAGTTACAAAATGAGCGGTGGCACCAATAACCTTAACCCCCTTCTCAAAAGCCTGGCGATATGGGTGGGCTCCTTTAAAAGATGGCAAGAAACTATGGTGGATGTTGATGATATCTTTCCCATAGGAGTCGAGAAAGTTTTTTGACAAAATCTGCATAAAGCGGGCTAAAACTAAAAAATCCGTGTCTTTGACTAAACTCAAAATTTGAGTTTCTGCTTTTTCTTTGCTTTGTCCTTTCATGTCAACAAAGTAAAAAGGAACTCCATAAAAGCGCGCCATTTCTTCACAATCCGGATGGTTTCCCACAATGAGAGGGATGTCAACCTTGAATTCGCCAAGCCTTTTACGATAGAGGATGTCTGCTAGGCAATGGTCCTGCTTTGATACTAAGATACCCATCCGTCTTTTCAGATCAGAGGGAATAAGCTGAATTTCACCAGATAGTTCCTTACTTAGTAAAATAAGTTTCTCTCTTAAGGCGGTTATTTGCTCTTCAGGTAGCTCAAGGACAAGTCGCATATAAAACATAGCTCCCCCCACTTCTTCTTTGTGGGTAGCATGTTGATCAGCTTGAAGGATATTGCCTTGTGCCGAAAAAATCTGGTTTGAGAGTCGAGCTATGATGCCTGGTTGATCAGGGCACTTTACTAAAATAACAAACTCTTTCATGATGAGGCAAGGGAAAGCCTGTTAAAAAAGACAGGCCAGCTCTTGGGGATTTTTTCCTTAAGCTCAATATCATGAAGAGATTCGGGAAAGTTTCTTTGTTTTTTTTCGAGTAGAAGCTCAAGAAATTCTTTACTTTTGTTAGGTAGAAAGGGTTCCAGGTAAATCAAGATTACTACAATACTTTTGGTTAAGATGTAGAGAAAAGGTCCTAAGCTTGCGTCATTTTTTTTAGCTAGATCCCAGGGGCGGTAAACCTCAATTTGTTGGTTTAAAAAGCGAGCAAGGGACATAATCTCTTCGAGAGCTTCATGAAACTGAAAATCGGCCATGGCTTTGTGGTAGTTATCTTTTATTTGTTGAAGAAACCCCTCTATTTTTGAAAAAAGAGGATGTTCTAACACATTAGGTCTGGGCGGAGCATATTTTTTTAGCATACTTAGCACCCTTTGAATAAGGTTACCTAAGTTGTTGGCAAGATCTTGATTAAGGCGCATCTCTAAGATGTTGTCACTAAAACGTGCATCTTGACCAAAGTGCATTTCTCGTAGCAAAAAGTAGCGCATGCCATCTTCGCTAATTTTCTCTGCTAAAGATAAAGGCTCAGCGGCATTACCCAAAGATTTCGACATTTTAAGATCATCCATGCCTAGCCAATATCCATGGACCATAAGTCTTTTATACAACGGAAGTTCTGCTGCCATAAGCATGCACGGCCAATATATAGCATGTGGTTTTAGGATATCCTTGGCAATGACATGGTGTGCCTGTGGCCAAAATCTTGGAAACGGATCTTCCTTGGGATAGCCGATACCAGTTAGATAGTTGAGTAGTGCGTCAAACCAAACATAAGTGACAAAATCGCTATCAAAGGGAAGTTCAATACCCCATTTTAGCCTTTTCTTGGGGCGTGAGATAGATAGATCCTCCCCTAGTTTAATAAGCTCGTCAATCGCGCCTAAGGTTTCTCGGTAATAACCATTCGGAAAAATAAGTTCGGGATTTTTTTCAAGTTCCTTGCGGAGCAAGGGCAGATATTTTTGTAGTTTGAAAAAATAGTTTGTCTCCTTTAGGGGGGTGGGGGGAACTTGGTGGTCGGGACAATTTCCTTCTGGCGTAAGTTCTTTTTCTGTGAGATAGCGTTCACAGCCAAAGCAGTATTTGCCTTCGTAATCGCTGAGGTAAATATCTCCTTTTTCATAAATTTTTTGTAAGACGGTTTGCACTACTTTCTTGTGTCTTTCTTCAGTGGTGCGAATAAAGTCATTGAAACTTATGTGCAGTTTTTCCCAGGTCTCTCGAAAAGCCGTAGCATTTTGCGTGGCAAAAGTGTAATAATCCAGACCTGCCTTTTCGGCCGAGCGGGCAATTTTATCTCCGTGCTCGTCCGTGCCTGTGAGAAAAAATACTTCCCTGTTGCGCTGCCTCATGTAGCGGGCCATGGTGTCACATACCATGGTAGTATAGGTGTGTCCCAAATGGGGTTTTGCATTGACGTAGTAAATAGGGGTTGTAATGTAAAAACTTTCGCTTGCCACAGGAGACAAACGAAGGACTCTCTCTTTGTGTCAAGCAACTGGCAATTATGAATTGAAAATGCTTTACATAAATAGAAAAATATCGAGCTTTACAGCAGAGCATAAAAGCGGAGTGTAGCTCAGAGGTAGAGCGCTTCGTTCGGGACGAAGAGGTCGTTGGTTCAAATCCAATCACTCCGACCAAATGCAACTTTCATCAATTGCGGGGGAAGATGTTCGCTCGCTCGCTTCGCCTTCGGCTCGGCTCGCTTCGTAAATTTCCTTATATTTTAGGATTAAATCAAAGGGGCGGACAAAATCAAAAATTATTTTTCTATT
>JANWWS010000045.1 GCA_025055765.1 Leptospiraceae bacterium
CAGGCGCACAGTAAAAGAATGCATTCCACACTCAGCGCATGCCTTCATTTTTGCAGCCACATAAGTTTCGCTGGCGCCGTTATGCCCCACCAGTACGGCCGCCAGACCCGGCGGCCGACCCAACCGCTCCTCAAGCTCCTGCGCTTTTGCTTTAATGAGTGACTTTTGTTCTTCAGCAACTTTTTTACCGTTAAGTACTTGGGCTTGCATAAAAATCTTAATTATACTTTTTTAAATGTCTGGTCGCTTCTACGACGAAATGTAAAAACCGAAATAGCAAATCTTTTACAAAAGCTCTTTGAGACAACACAAGAGAAAATAGCGATGCAGGAACAAACAAATAGGTGCATTTATCAAAATGTTTCTGTCCCAGTTTACTTTTTGTGGTTACTATCACTGAATCCAACTTGTTTATAGCAACAAATTGCCGAAGTGCCTGTAGTCTTGATAAATTTTCAAAATGGTCATCGCTCCATTTTATTTCAATAGCAGAAACTATTTTTAATTGTTTGGCATCCAATTCCACTAGATCCACCTCCCCTTTTGGCCACCGGGCATAAAAAAACCATTTATCATCAAGTATGTGTCCCAGTTGGGCCATCACCCCCGTCTCCACCATCAGACCTATTTGGCTGTCCTCCCCTGAAAGGGGCGTAAAAAGCGCTGTCCGCAGAGAAGGATTGGTGAGATAAATTTTGAAGTGGGTGGCCCGCTGAAAATTCCTGGGTTTCTGAGCGGTCTTATGAAGTATTTTTATGAGAAAAGCGGCTTCCAAATATTCCAGGTATCTTTTGAGGGTATTTTTTGAAACTCCAGACTTTTGGCTTAACTCCTCCAGGTTGAATTCACTGCCAGAGTTATAGGCAATCATGGTGAAGAGCGTATTGAGCTCCTGCACATCACGGATGCCATACAGGCTGGGCAAATCCCGCAGCAACACCTTGTCAAGGATATCCTGACGAATAAAACGCCCAGGATCTTTCTGGATTTCTTCAGAAAAAATCATTTCAGGGTAGCCGCCGAAGTTTAGATAATGGAGGAATGCATGGTTCAATTCTTCTATCTCAGAGCTTGAAAAATTTTGAATTTTCTTGAGGTTCTCCGCCAGTTGGTCTTTGAAAAAAAAGAAATCTACCTTTTTAACGAATTTTTCTTTCTTTCTAAAAATAAGGTACTCCCTAAAAGAAACCGGAGGAAGGAAAAACTCAGTAAAGCGTCCGGCTCCGCTTTCGCGGCTCTTAAGGCGTAGGGCGGCCGCAGCCGAGCCCGATACCACAAAGCGTGTGTTGGGATAGCTGTCTACCAACGATTTGAGGTGTATCTCCCAATCTTTGAGATATTGAATTTCATCAAAAAACACGTACCAACCAGCGGGATCTTCCTCCCCTAAAGCTTTGCGGCAATGCAGGAAGAGCTGTTCTAAACCAATGTTATGGTATAGAGGCGTATCCACCGACACGTATGCTATTTTCCGTGGTGGCGAATCTTTTAACAGTTCCGCGATGGTATGGTATAGCAGCACAGTCTTCCCTACCCGGCGCGAACCCAAAAGCACAACGGCCCTCCGAACGCGGGAAACCACCAAAGAACGAAACAACTCCAAATATTGCCGGCGGGGCCTCCGGTCAAAGTGAGGCTCAATGGCGCCCGTATTCCACCAGGGGTTATCAAAGGTCAGCCGCTCTCGAATCAGGCTGTCTGATTGCGCTTGAAGTACCATCAATAAATCTTTTGAGCGTGCAAAAATAAAATAAGATCAGGTCACTGACCTTATTAAGCACATTATATGAATATTATGAAAAAGGAAAATTAATTTCTCCCCGGCATTTTGGGCATGTTCCGCAGGAGACGGGCCATTTGGACCGGATCGCTCATTATGCGCATGACCTTGCGCATATCCTCAAATTGACGGATGAGGCGGTTCACTTCCTGAATGCTGGTGCCACTCCCCCGGGCTATTCGTTGGCGCCGGCTGCCGTTCAGGATTTGGGGATTGGCTCTTTCCTCCGGCGTCATG
>JANWWS010000018.1 GCA_025055765.1 Leptospiraceae bacterium
CGTGCCCGAATTATTGTAACTACCCATCCACATGATTTCGTTGATGACGACATCACCCACTGCCGGATCGACGGGAGGCGTAGAGTTGGCAGCACCGGGTGTGGCGATTGTCCGCTGGTTATGGCCTGCCGCAACTCCGCTCCCCACAGCAAAACAGCTCTGCCAACTTGCGGCCAATGTGCCATCCACAGCACCACTTTTGCGTTCCATCGAACGGGCAAACGGGTGGTCGGTGTTTTGCACACCGGCATGTGGAGCTCCACCATTATTTGCCTTATCGACCTCGAAGTCAAGGCTTGTCAAAAGCTTTATTTCGAAGGCGCTGTTGCTAATGCCTAGGCTTGTTCCCCGATAGTAGTTTGCTGAGGGGAAGGCATGGAGATTATTGCGTGCTATGACATAATATCCGTTGGGAGGGATTGTCTCTCCCACAGGAATAGTAATGGTGCTTACCCCACTACCAGAAATCCGCCAGAGACCAATATGGATGGAGTTTGTTGTTTTATTGTGGAGTTCTATAAATTCATCGTCACTTTCGCCAGGCCCGCTATTGGGATAACTACCCATCCACATGATTTCGTTAATGACTACATCGCCTGGCAAGACAGGGGGTGGGGGGGTGGCAGGCAACCCCGGCGTCGCAAAAGTGCGCTGGCGGAAATTTATGTCAACCTGGTTGTTATTTGCGGGAATATTTAGGTTTGTCATCCAGTTACTATTACTTGTACCCAGGGCAGCTAAGTTCAGTCTCTCCATGGATCGACGGTTCGTGGTCTCGTTAAGCCCTCTATTCCAATTTGCAGAATCAAAGCCATGAGTATCATTACCAATGATATCAATGGATTGACCAAAGCCTGCTAATCCATAAACCGCGGTGGAATTGGAGGCGTCGCCAAGACGACATTCGCGCGAACTATTTGTGATTTTAAGATCCTCGTTAATTATATGGGCGACGGCCCCAAAAGCACCCGTAGTCTTCGTCGCTATCACAAGATAACTGTGTGGCAAGATTATGGTTCCCGGGGGAAGGAAAATAGAGGCATTTGCGGATGTCCCATTCGTGGTACAGGCAAATCGCCAACCGCTAATGTTAATGGGATTTCCTGTTGTATTATAGAGCTCAATAAACTCGTCGTCGCTATCAGAAGTGCCTGTATTCGTGTAGCTTCCCATCCAATGCACCTCACTTATGACCACACTTCCCGGGACCCCCACATCACCCCCTGAGTTAGGGGCACCAGGGGTGGCAAAGGTTTGCTGACGAAATTCTGGCGAAACTTGGAGGTTGTCAGAGGGGGTACTGAGGTTCGTTCTCCAGTCACCATTCGACGTACCCACACTTGTATGTAAGGCAATACGCTCCATAGAGCGCCTTACCTTGTTTGTGGTGTCGTTAAGCCCCCGATTCCAAGATGCGGAGTCAAAAGGGCTGGTGTTGTTACCAATAGTGTCAATTACCGTTCCAAAGTTTGCTAGACCATAACTTGCAGCGGAAGTTCGTCCATTGCCAAGTCGGCATTCACGCGAGGAATTGGTAATCTTTAGTTTAGGTTCAAAAAGATTGGCAGCCTCAGCAAAGGCCCCTGTTTCGCTGGTTGCGATCACAAAATAGCTCTTGGGACCAATCACAAGCCCTGCTGGCAAGACTATTGCCGCATTGTTGCTTGTCCCATCGGTCGTGCAGGCAAAGCGCCAACCACTTACGTTAATGATTTGGTCTGTAGTGTTATAAAGCTCAATAAATTCATCCGAGCTATAGGCCACATAGTTATTGTCATAGCTGCCCATCCACATAACTTCACTAATCTTAACAGCCCCTGGGCTTGACTCATCTCCAATGTGGCTTACATATTGAGAGGTTTCGGAAATTTTGTCAAGATAACGGCCTATTTTTTCGGCAATATAGCGACCCCGTAGTTCTAATAAAATACCATCGTCGGAAGAATTGGCTCGGCTACGCAGGGACCCAATATAAATAAACGTGGTAGGATGCTCTAAGTGGCGATCCAAAAGAAAGATATTGGTTCCCACTACCACCTTTGGATTTTGGTACTGAAGGGGATTGGGAAGAGTGAACACCTTGTTGTTTTTTTCCCAATAAGCCGACATACCAAAGTACTTTTTTACCATTTTGCCCTTAAGGTTCTCTAAGCCACCCAATATGGTCGGCACATCGTATAAAAGCCTTTTCTGAGTGTTATTTGTAGTTTGAAAAGAAGTGGCATAAAGCTCAACACTGGCTTGTACTTGAGTGAGCTCTTGGCCTAAAACATCCATGGGGTTTTCTTGTGGGGCCCAATAAATAGCCATCACTTGATCTAAGACAGAGTATTTTGTCTGAAAATCCAGTTTTCCCTTGCGAAAGCCAAAAAGACCCTGACTTAGCATATTCATTTCTTTATGTAGTTCTCTTGCGAGGCCATATTCATCGCTATGGGCAAGTACCGCCACAACCGGAACTTGGGTTAAGAGGGTAGGATGGATCCCCTGGCTGGCAAGAAAGTTATACCTTTCATCGACAGAGCAAAAGGTATAAAACATCCGGCCGTCCCCTTTGTTGCCAAAAAGCAACTTATCGGTAGGCGCTAAATCAAACTCTGTGGAAAAAAGACCAGACTCCAAAAGCTTTTGAGCTCCTGGGTCAGACATCTTAACATCAGCATCAAAAGCCACGCGAACCCTGATGTTGGGATGCGCTGCTTTTTCTAAAAGCAGAGATATAATTTTCTCGGAGTGGAGGGAGGCAAAGGCGCAATCGATAGCATAAGTCGCTCTCTTGAGTGTATCCGCAAGGGTTTCTTCAATATGCCCATCATGCCCCTGCCAAGGCTCACTGAGAAGCAGCCGGATATGCTCATGACTCGGAGGTGGCTCTTCGATATAGCCCGGCCCTGCACAGCTTATTCCAACCGCAACCCAGATGAGAATGAACCAGGGGGTGCGCATACTAATTTATCTACGAGAAAGAAGTGTTTTTGGCAACTCTTTTTTGGTATATGTGTTCTAGCCGGCGCACCTTCTCGTTTTCGGGATCTCTTTCTTTAGCCTCGGCAATGTATTTTTCTGCCAAGTGGGGCCTTTGTGTGGCTAAGTATAGATCGGCAAGGTTGATGAGATTACGCACTTCTGTGGGGTTGCGCAAATAAAGCAATTGAGCAAGCTGGATAGCACGATCAAAATCCCCCAATAACTTTCTGGCAAAGGAGGCAAGATATATAAATTGATTGTTTTGGGGATCATAAAGTAAGCCAGCTTCCGCAAGTGCCACCGCTTGGCGCCACTTTTTTTGCCGCAGATAACTTCGGCAAAGCCTTTCGCAGTCCTCGATGTAAGCTCGCTCATGAGAAAAGCCAGCCGCTATGATATCCTCAATTAATCCTAAATCTTTTTCAGCTGCCTGACGCAACGCGGCAAGAAACTCTTCTCTATTCGCATAGGAGATGTCAGGTAGAGGTCCTTGTTCCTTATACTCAATCCTGAGGAGAGAAAGATCATCTGTGATTTCGCCACTTTCCTCCAAAATTTTTTTGAGCTCCTTAAGATCTCCCTTGGCTTTTTCCACATGTCTCAAAAAGAGTTCGTAATTTTCGTTTATGATGCGGTTTCCCTCTTTATCTATGCCAATGGCAAGGTCATCGCGCCCATCCGATCCGCAAATGATTATGTCCCGGGGGTAGAGCTTTAGAGTTACAATCTTCAACTGACCTCGTATTCCCACTGTTCCAATCTTACGTAGCATCATTTCTTCTTCAATGAAACTCGCCACACCATCGCGGTAGAGAACGGTAAATGGGTGTTCGGCATTCATAAGAAAGAGATTTCCCGTGCGGTCATCAATTACCCCGATAACCGCCGATACCATCATGGAACCATTAAAACTTTCAAATATACGCTGCAGCTCTGCAAAGGCATCCCGCAGCCACTCCTCCGGATAAAGAGCCGATTTTTCCGGTGAATGGCGTGTTGACTCAAAAATGGCTGCTAACACAGAGCCTAAAACCAAAACCCCACCGGCCCCCTGCATAGATTTGCCCATCGCATCGGCATTGACAAAAACGGTGACAGGTCGGCCCCTTAGGGTAAGAGAGTCGGCTACGCAAAAATCCCCCCCAATGCGCTTGGTCCACTTCTTAAAGGTAAACTCCTTTTTTTGATAAATTAAGCTTTCGATCCTCAGGTTTTCGCTTTTTGCTTTATTGTACATTAAGGCATCAATTAAAAGTGAGGTTAAGAAATAATCCCCATCCTGCTGTTCCTTAAGTTCCTTGATGCGCTGCAAGGATTCATGAAGTTCCCGTGTGCGTTCTTCTACCTTCTTTTCTAGGTTTTTGTTTAAATCTTCCACCTGCTTGTGCAGCCGCACAAAATTATTGGCTAAAATAAAAGCTAAGGTTGTGATGAAGAGAAAAAAGGCATAACCAGCTACTCTTGGTATGTTGATAATCTGCCGGTTCGAGAGAATATCCAAGATGGCTGCCGCAATCATGACAAGCACCCCTGCCAGCATAATCCAAGCATCTAGATTTTTACGGTATAGCTGGTAGCTAATTTGTATAACACTCGTTAAAATGACCCACGGGAAACCTAAATTCAAGGTTAGCTGGTCGTTGATTTGGTTCCAAAGCCGCACATCTTGGGTAAAAAGCACCGTGACAAAGACAGTGGCAAAAGCCAGCAGAGGGATGGCTATAGAGTAATCAAGAATCCGAAAAAACAAGTTGCGGGGTGGGGGAAAATAAAACCGTACAAAGGCATAAAAAAGAGGTACCACCCACTGCAAGACCAGATATTCTGTTTTTTTCATAGGATAGAAGGGTAGGCCAAGCTCGTATTTCAGCTGGGTACGCAAAAACTGATAAAGAACGAGTGAGAGGGCAAAGAGGCCAAAGGCAAGATTTGCTTTCTCCTGAGGTCGCCGCACATACAAAAAAAGAAAATAAAGGCCGACAATCACATAGCCCGCCAAAAGCAAAAGTTGGTTGAGCATAGTGAGCCATTTTTGGCGCACCATGAGTTCAGCCGGTCCAATTTCTATAGTGTCGGAGACAGGCCCAATTTCATGGTCAAAATAAGCTTCGCAATGTACTAAGAGCACATTTAGCTGGCCTTGACGTAAAAGACGAGATGGTAGCTCATACAAACGCAATTTGTCGTAACTTTGAGGTAGTTCTTCGCCAAAGTTTCCACTTTCCCCAATAAGTACACCATTGAGATAGACTTTATCTCGGTCACTAATGACACCTAGGCGTACCATAGCTGATTTTTCGCTATACTCGTTCCAATAAAAACTCCGTAAAAACCATCCCCTTTTTAAATTCCACGGCAGGATTCCCGCTTTCGTTAGATTAGCAGGTATGGAGACTGGGATCCAGCCAGGAGGTGGTTCATCGATGCCTGTGGGCTTTTTGGCTTTTATTTTTGCTTTTTCTTTTTCAATAAGTTCTTGGGAAAAGACCAATGGGTCAATTTCCTGTGCGGTGAACCACCAGGTGTGCTTCGTACTGCTCTCCCATTTGCGGATTTTACCCCCGAGTTCAATTTCTTCAATCGCAAAACTATTCCTTTGAGCAAGTAAGGAACTTACGAGAAAGATATGTGAAATTACAGCAACATAAAGGGAATGGTACATAAATAATGTGGTTGGTTTCTTATACATGGATTTGGGGGGTAAAGAATTTTTCTAGCAAAATTTCATTAAAAATACTTGACGAACCAGTGAAGGCAACCCAGTCATGAAGGCAGGCAAAGGGGGGACGATGAACATCAAATTAAAGATGATGCTCATCATCTCTGGGGTGGTTGCCCTCGCTATCTTACCATTATCTTTAATTGTACTTTATCGTAACGAAGCCATTATAACGGAAAAAACCTTCGAGGTTTGCCGCAATATCTCCCAAAACATAGCCAAGGCCTCTACCGAAGAGCTACTCATGGATGTTACTTTTGACAGTACTCGCTCGGTGATTGAGGGGCTGAAGGAAGCAGAAATTGGAGGTCTTTTATCAGCGTATGTGCTAAACCATGAGGGCAAGATAGTCTCAGCTATTGGGCGAGAAGTTGGCCAATTTTTGCCAAAAGATGAAATGGCGGATCTTGGTAGACTACAAGACCTCACAATGGATGAAATCCGTCGTGACAAAAATCTTTTGCGGTTTATTTATCCTATTTTTATCCGCTATAAAAATAGCGACCTGAGAGTGGGTACGGCGGTTTTTGAGTTTGAGCGGGAAAAGGTCTATGAGCCCATTGCTCAGACAAGACAGACTATCATTTGGGTAAGTGGGATTGTTTTTACCATTGCCCTTGCGGTGGCAATCCTAAGTGCGGTGCTTATCACAAGACCTATTTTATCACTCTCCGAAGGGGTCAAAATTTTTGGCAGTGGTAATCTCGCTCATCGAATTGAAATTCAAAGTAAAGACGAGATAGGCCATCTAGCACGTTCCTTCAATGACATGGCTGCTAAACTGCATGATTTTACGCAAAACCTGGAAGAGAAAGTGCGTCAACGCACAAAAGAACTTAATGAAACATTGCAACAGGTACAGGCACTTAAGGAACAGCAAGATGGAGATTATTTTTTGACATCTTTGTTAACAAAACCCCTCCAAAGTAATAATAATCCCCCATCTCACATCATCACCGACTTTATTGTTGAGCAAAAGAAAAAGTTTAGTTTTCGCCACCGCCAAAGTGAGATTGGGGGTGATCTCTGCACAACGGATGTCATAACCATTAACCGTCGGCCCTATACGGTAGTTATCAATGCAGATGCTATGGGCAAATCCATCCAGGGGGCAGGGGGAACTCTGGTTTTAGGAGCCGCCTTTAAAGCGCATATCATCCAAGCGAAATTAGGTAAAAGCCGTGCCCGTAAACCTGAAATTTGGCTTAGAGATACCTATCGGGATTTGCAAAACATTTTTGAGTCCTTTGATGGTTCCATGTACATTTCGATTCTCCTGGGTCTCGTTGATCAGCAAAATGGCTTTTTTTACTTTATAAACGCAGAGCATCCTGCAACCATCCTATATCGAGATGGTGTGGCCAGCTTCCTTGATGACTCTCAAGCCCTGCGTAAGCTGGGCACACCTGGGGAGGCAGAGAAACTAGTCATCCGTACTTTTCAATTAATGCCAGGTGACATTATCATCACGGGATCCGATGGTAGGGATGACATTATTTTAACCAAAGAAGACGGCACGGAATATATTAATGAAGACGAGACTCTTATTTTACGCCTCGTGGAGAAAGCCAAAGGGGACATCCACACCTTAGCCAAGTTAATTAAGGAGACAGGCAAGCTCATGGATGACCTCTCCCTTTTGTCCATAAAGATGAGCGAGGATGCACCTACCGTACCTATGACCACCCCTGAAGAAGTAGAAGAGGTAGTGAGGCTTGGAGAAAGTGAACTCGAGGCTGGCCACATTGAGGAGGCCATGAAAGCCATTGAGCCCTTCGTTCAGAAAGGGCAAAAATTCCCTGAACTCTTATATCTTCTGGGGAGAATATACTACAAAAACAAGCAATACGAAGAGGCTGCCAACTGTTTTGAACAACTTACGGTTTTGCAGCCCGACAACAACGAGGTCCTTTATTTGCTCTCTTACATAAGGGGGCTCCAGGGCAACTTAGAAGCTGCAGCTGATTACGGGGAATGCCTTTACCTGCGCGAAAAAGAAAACAAACTCAATCTTCTTCACCTCGCGCGCATTTATTTTGAAATGGGTATTTTGCCACGGGCAAGTTACCTCTTAAATCGGCTTTTAAGTTTAGACCCAAATTTTCCTGAGGCACGCAAGCTCTTGAAAGAAGTGCAAGAGGCTAAAGCACAAAAGGTCGATGAATATACTCTCGAACAAATAAAAAGCTTCTTAAAAGAAGCCGAACGCGAGTATCGCAAGAAAAATTGGCATCGGGCATATGAGGCTTTTGCCCGGGTGGTTGTGCTTGACACAAACCATGAATTAGCCTGGTATAAAATGGGGGTGTGTGCTTTTCATACACGTAATTTCAAAAGTGCTGCCGAAGATTTCCGTAAAGTGCTTTTAATTAACCCAGAAAATAAAACGGCACGCAATAATTTAGCGGTTGCTCTTTTTTATCTTGGCAATAAAGATGAGGCAAGAGAGGAGCTGCGTAAGGTTCTTGAGCGCTATCCAGATTATGAAACAGCTCGCGAAAATTTGGAGCAGCTAGAACAATTCCCGCAGCAAGTGGCATGATGCTACCTTTTGTATTTTTTTTTCTCCTTAGCTATCCGCTTGTTGCCAAAATTAATATCTTTGTGTCCTCAGATAGTAGTATTTACGAAGAAGCCCTTACTGGTTTTCAAGCTGCAGTGGAGGAGCCTACCCAAATCTACTACTTAGATCTTATTGAAGAACAACAGGGAAATGTGAGTGATTTTTTGAAAAATCTCTCTTTTGCAGAGGGCGAAGTGGTGGTAACCCTAGGCTTTCGTGCCACTCGGGAGCTTAAACCTCTTGTGCAAAAGGGTATCTTACTCTTTTCCATGGTCTCCTCGCCGAAAAACCTGGGTCTTGAAGGTGGCAGGATATGTGGTGTCTCTATGGATTTACCTATAGGGGAATTTTTTTCGCTTCTTAGAGAGATAAATCCACGCTACCGTCAAGTGGTTTCTTTTTATACAACCGCTGGGGAAGCCCAAGTCATGGAGGGGGCATATTTAGATCTTCCCTATAAATTGCTCTACAAACCTGTGAAGGTTAACGATCCTAGGGAGTTTGGTCGGATCTTAGAAAAGGAAGCGGCACAGGCACACGCTATCTTAATGTTAGCAGACCCTCTTTATACAGAAGAAAATTTTCGCCTGCTATCGAATTACGCTTTGCAAAACCAAAAGGTACTTATGACCTCTTTCCGATCCTTGGTGGATTTAGGAGCTACTCTTGCCCTGACACCTAATTATAACCGGTTGGGCATGTTAACGGGAGAGCTTTATCGACGTATTAAGGCTAACCCCGCTGCCTGCGAGGAAGAACTCGTTATCTTGCCTGATGAGTATGCCCTTTACTTAAACGAAAACTATGCGAAATTACAGGGGATTGAATTGCCCCAAAGTCTAATTTTAAGAGGCCGAAATACAAGATTATTTCAGGCAGCACTTCAGCTTTTTCGCCAAGAAAAATATCCCCAGGCTCGCAAGGTTTTTGAGATGATTCTTGAAAAAGATCCCCAAAATAAGCCAGCCCTATTTTATCTCGAGGTGGTTATCGAGCGTCTCACAGGAAACCGTACTCGCCAGTTATTAGCCCAAGCCCGGCAATACATGGACGAAAAAAAATACGCCCTTGCTCGCCTAAAATACCAAGAGGCCCTACAATTGAACCCCAAAAACCAAGAAGCCCGTGAGGGACTTAAAGAGGCAACTTTAGCTCATAGTGAAGAATTTCGCCTTCAAGCAATAGAAAAGTCTCGGCAGGGAAAGGTTTTTGATGCCATACGAGCTTATCTCGAGTCCCTTAAGGTTTTGCCGACAAACCAAAAGGCGCGTCAAGAGTTAAGCCAGCTGCGTAGCTTAGAAGCAAGGAAAATCCCAGCCTATCTGGCAGATGCTAACGAGGCTTACAACGAAAGGGATTATGAGAAGGCCATGGAACTATATGACAATATTTTATTGATTGACCCAAACCACAAAGAAGCAGGAGAGTATTTGCGTCTTTCTCGCCAAAAATACGAAGCCGCCGAGAGGCTTTTACGCAAACAAAAAGCAGGGGGGATGTAGTGCCACGCGCTAAGCTCTACCTTATGGTGCTTCTGGGGCTGCTTTTTGTCATACCCCTGGCCGGACAAGGAGAGCTCTCTTCCCAGAAGGTGCTTGTGCGACCCTTTTCGCCTTTGCCTGGAACGAACCGAGAGAGTAGTACAGAGGAAAAAATTACCCAAAGGTTAGGCCAAGAGCTGGGGCAACAAGGTTTTGTGGTTGAAGTACTTTCTCATGAGCTTAGCTTGCCTGTGGCGCTCAAGGAAGCCCAAGAGAAAAAGGCCCATGCTGTGATTTCGGGTTACTACGCGCGGAACAATCGAGGTGAATTACGTCTTTACGGCCAGATCTATTCGGTACCGCACCAAAGCGTCATCGATGCCTTTCGTGTCGAATCCTTAGGGGAGGTCTTGGGAAAAGCCGGCATTGTCATGGAAGAGGTGAGAACTCAAGACGAAGAAAGTGTAACGGAAATTACCCGCCGGCTTGCGCTATCGCTGAAGGCAAACCCACTTTTGAGGGAGAGAAATGAAAGATTACAGGAAAACCTCTTTTCGGTGGCAGAATTGCCTAAGGATGAGATCCCCTATGGGCGTAAAGAGAAAGATCAAAAGGTTGCCTTAGATGTTTTTAAGCTCATGGCAGAAAAAGAAGAGACCATAACCATCGTTTCCCGTAGGGTAGGTGTGGAGGAAACAGCCTCAAAAGCAGCAGCTATCGTTACTGTATTTAACCGCAGGCAAATTGAGCAGGCTGGGGCCCGTAACCTAGCTGATATGCTAAAACTAGTGCCAGGGGTGGAGGTATTTTATGACCAGATGGGCTTCTACAAAGTAGCCTTTAGAGGAATCCGCTCGCGCTCAGGGGTGCTCTTACTCTTAGATGGCCAACGAATCAACAATTTCTATGACGGCTCTACCTTCCTGGATATCCGCGCTGATGTTATTGAAAAAATTGAGATCATTCGTGGCCCAGGCTCTTCGGTGCACGGTACGAATGCCTTTGTGGGGGTGATCAATGTCGTCACAAGAAACCCACAGCCTGACAAAAAGCTCTACGCCGATCTCAGCCAAAGGGTGGGGCTCTACGAGACTTTCGAGACCTCCCCATTTATTTCCTCGACTATGGGCGACTTTCAGATGGCTTTTCATGGCCATGTGTATAACTCCGAACGACAGAAATTTCGGATTAACCACGATGCCACCTGCCCGAAAACCACATGGGACGCGACGCAGTCTTGTCCTCTTCTCACGATACCTCTTCCCAAAAACCCTGATTTGTATACAAATGACCGCAAACTACAAGTTAATGTCCTAAGTGACTTCAAGTATCAAAATAACTATTACTTAAAGGTAAATTTTTTGCACGAAAACCGCGGTCCTCATGTGGGAGAATTGAATACCTTCACCCCTGATTCCGAACTAAAGATGTATTTTGTCATGGCCTCCCTGGGCATTGAACAACTCAGTTTTGGTAAATTTAGCTTATCAAGCCGGCTTTATAGTGACTTTCTGCGCAGAGATGATTCGATTCAAGTCGGTCGAAGTGACCGCACCACCCATGCTGGTCGCTCCCCCCGTAAGATTATTACCTACGATGCCCTTACGCTAGGAAGTGAAGTGCTTTTGCAATACGACCCTATAGCAGAGTTATCCCTTTTGTTAGGCACACAGTACGAAAGACTAGGGATTTTGGATTACCGGCAGGTACAAAACTACCGGGCTACCTTCCTAGACAATATCTTTGCCGATTTTGCCGATTACGACGCTGTACCCAAGGAACAAGTAAAAAACCGAGACATTATTGGTCTATTCCTTCAGGCTATTTATTCTCCCTTTAGCTGGCTAAGTCTTACCACAGGCGTGCGCTACGATCGCTACAGTGATTTTGGCCACACTATAAACCCCAAGGGTGGGATGGTATTAGAACCGTTAAAGTCAAACCGCTGGGGGGATGTCACTTTGAAACTACTCTATGGCCAGGCCTTTCGTGCACCCACTTTTCAAGAGCTTTACGATAAAACCCAACTTTTTCTCAATAACGGCGTGTATGGAAATCCCAACTTGAAGCCAGAGACTATTCGCACAGCAGAAGCTGGGCTTGAATATACCACCCCCTACCGCCCCCTTCGTTTTCTCATCAATGGCTTTTATAACCGCATTTACGATAATATCGAGGGATTCAATACATCAAGTACCCTACCGACAGCAGAAGATAAATACCGTAACCTAAGAGGTGTTGAGACGGTGGGAGGTGAGAGTATTGTGAGATTACAGTGGGATGCCCGCAACTACGGTTATGCCAATGTATCTTTGGCTCGCTCCCGAGATTTTGGCGGTTTTCCTCCCTACCAAGACAAAGATGTTGTAACATACCGGCTGGATGTTCCCCAACTAAGAGCCAATATAGCCGTTAACTTGGGCATGCTACCCTTCATGGATATATTTACATCCGTTCAGTATTCATCGTTTCGCGCTGCCAATTATCGTTATGCCTTCGAAACCATGCCAGATCGCCGCTTTCGCTTTAAAGAATATTGGTTGTGGAACATGAGTATAGCTTCCGCGCCGCAATTTTTTGGCACCACAACGCTACGCATAACCGTATATAATGTGCTAAATGAGCCAGTTTTCGATGATTTGAATTCCGCTATGTCGGGGTTTGAAAACCGAGCCTTTCCAAAGGAGGGTCGTTATGTCGAGTTTAGGGCATCACTCCAGCTTCTTTAAATTATTGCCCATTATTTTGTCGATTTTCTTCTTCACCGGGTGTCCCCAACTTATCGAGCCAGAACCCGAAAACCCAGCTCTTGCCCTGCAAAAAGCGCAAGGTAGGGAGGTAAGTGGCAAGATCAACATTGATACTGCCATTCATGCGTTTAACAATTGGAACCGCCGTTGTGAAACGCGATTAGGTAACCTCATTGCGGATGCGATGAAGGAAATAGGGGGAGCTCAAATAGGCATTATGAATGGAGGGGGCATTCGACCTCTCGTCAGTAGCCAGCCAAACAATTTGCCTCTCAATACGGTACCAAAAGGTGAGCTTACCCGGGAACAGGTGAATACTATCTTCCCATTTCAAAACAAACTCACGGTTATCCGACTAAGAGGTTATCGCCTTAAGCAAATGTTGGAACATTCGGCAGCGGCTGTTACAAACACAGTATTTGCCACGCAAGATCAAGATCATGATGCCGATGGCGCTGTGCATGGGGATTGCCGTACTAATGGTTCAGGATCAGGGTTTACGGCCTCGGGGGGGTTCTTGCAAGTGTCTTCCGGATTTAAAGTGCATTACAAGACAGCTAATGCCATGAGGGTCACGAATGGAGCAACAGGGCTCAGTACGCAGATCAACACACAGGGTTCTCGGGTGGTTAAGATGGTTTTAAATGGGATAACGATATACGAGAATCCCAGTGGTGATTTTTCCACGGGGTGGGCCCAGGGGCCATCTAGTTGCACCTATAAGACGACAAATTTTACCAATAGTGCCGCCTGCAGCTTCTTTTCGCTCGCGGTGAGTGATTTTTATGTTGACCAGGGGGGAGACAATTACTCCATGATTGCCCCTGCCTCAGCCGAGGTAGCAAGTGACGGTTCGGTGGTGGTAGAAAGACGGACAAACTTGGTCACAGCCGATGTGTTGTGGGATTACCTGCTTCAAAGGGTGGAAATCCTTTTGCCTATTAAGCCTGTGATTGAGGGACGTATTATTTACGAGTAAACCTTGACGGCTTTTTCTTCGCCTAAAGAATGAGCCAGGTAGTGATTGTTAGGTGTGTATTATTCCTAAAGCTTTTTTTCTTATTAATGCATTGTAGCACCCGGATTGGGGATCCCGGCATAGGGGAGGGGGATGCCCGCTTTTCCGTTTATTTTAACGACCCGGGCAAAGATGAATTTACCATGGTCAATAAGTTCATAGACCTGGAGCTGGTACGCTTAATTGATGAAGCAAATGAGTCGGTGCTTCTTGCTGTGTACAATTTCAACAAACAGTCAATTATTGATGCTGTTATCCGAGCACGGCTACGCAATATTGAGGTTAAGGTGGTTGGGGATATCGACGAATTTTTTACCCTAGGCTATCAAGAAATGGCTCGGCACAATATTGATATGTCCTTAGGTAATTCAAGTGGCATCCAACATAACAAGTTTGCTGTTGTCGACAACCGATTTGTCTTTACCGGCACCGGAAACCTCTCCGATACTGACATGGATCGCAACAACAACAACTGGTACATTATTGAAAGTGAAGAACTTGCCCAACACTACAAGAGCGAATTCATGCAGATGTATTATGGCCTGTTTGCCGTAAAAAAAAGACCGCGTAGTCTCAAGCGTACCTTTGTTATTAATAATTTTCCCCTTGAGGTTTATTTCTCCCCCTATGAGGGGCAAGAGGCAATGGATAGGCTCATAGAACTTGTCAACAGTGCTCAAAAGTCGGTTCACTATATGATTTTTGCCCATACCCATGACGAGCTGGCTTCCGCCATGATCCATGCCGCCAGACAGCGCCAAATACCTGTCTATGGTATTCACGACAACACCTTTGTAGTGGGAGTAAGTGAAGAAGCTCCCCGGATCTATGCCGCGGCCTACAACAACGATGGCAGCCAGCACCCAACGGGTCCCTTCCCTCGCTGGGATGGCAATGAGAATACAAAAATAAGGGGAAATCCTGCTCACGGGGGCAAGATGCACTGCAAAACCCTAATTATCGATGCCCTGACACCCCAGGCAAAAATGGCCACAGGTTCTTTTAATTGGTCTAACAATGCTATTCAAAATAATGACGAGAATATGATTGTTGTGCACAATCCCAAAGTTGCCAATGCTATATTTGAACAATGGCAGCAAGCGTGGGCCATATCTAATGATCTTTCCTTGCGGGTGGCAAAACGTGGTCATGTTGCTAGCCCAAGACGTATTGTTATTAGCGAAGTAGGGTGGGCTGGCTCTGCGACGCTCCTATCTCATCGACAAAATGACGACTTTATTGAAATCTACAACCCAGGTCCTACCCCTGTAGATCTTTCCCACTGGGCAATCCAATGGGGACCAAAAGATTGGCGAAATATTTACCCTGTGCCTGATCGGCATAACTGGTATTACGAAAACAAGCAAAGTTGTGCAGGCTTTCCAGAATATTTCACTCCACAAGACAATATCATATGTCCGGGAATGTACCGCGTTTTTTATGCAGATGGACAGACGGCGTATGCACCCCCCTCGGAAGATGAAGATATTGTCTATAATGAAGAAGGAGCGGCCCTCTATACGCGCACAACGGGACTTGAACATTTCCGTATATCTGGGGTAAAAAACTTTCGGTTAAATCCCTCTGGCTTTCGGGTGCGACTCTTCGACAAGGCCATGAATCTCATTGACGAAGCAGGCACAGGTGACTACCCCCCTGCAGGACTGATGGACCTCGCAGCAAAAATTGCCAAAAGCATGGAGCGAAGGGCCCACCAAAATCCAAACTTAATCCTGCCTGGAAATCAAAGCATAGCCTGGTTTACTGCCGTGCAAAAATATACCTGTAGCCACTGGTCCGAGAGTTTTGACAGCTGTGTGGCAGCAGCGGACGGGGAAACCTATGCCTCCGCCGGCCGAAATTATCCCCAGCTCGAACCACCACGAATAAAACAAATAAAACTTAATTCCTCCACTGAACTACTCCTTTACTTTACAAGTAAAATGGATAACTGCTTGTCGGCTTCGCCCCTTAGTTTCGCTAAACTTTCGGGTTCAGGAAGTCTGCCAGCCTCCCTCTCTTTTTCCTTACTGGGGCAGGGCGGGGTGCGTGTTGTTGCGACAAGCGGCAGTTTTTCTCCCCAGGACACACTTTATTCCGTGGCGGCCCAAGCTTCCTGCAAGGATTATCTGGGCGAGCAAGCCACTAACACCACCTATGTCTTTAACGGCTACAGCCCAAATCTTGCCGAGGTACGTATAAGCAAAGTCAATGTCGATACCAACTGGGTAGAGATCAGGGCCATTACAGCGGGCTCGGTCGCCGATCTCAAACTATACTACTATGATGCCCAGGGCATGCTTCTTTTACATGAATTTGGTGAACTTCATTTAAATAGTGGAGAGGTGGCTGTTATCTCTACCCGGCGCAAGGCAACCAACTTAGAAAAAAACGAAGACAGGTATAACGCAAATGGCTGTGATGCTGGCTTTACAAGCCCAGCATGCACACCAGGCCCGCGTAACGGGAGCCCTTATCATATTAATTCTCTTGCCGACGGTCTCACTGCTACCGATGGGGTACTCATCTTGACCTATTGTGGCACAAATCCCGCAAATAGTGGCTCATGTGGTCTTACCCACTATGGGGTACAGGATGTGGTCTACTACTCGGATCGTGACGGTAGCTGGGACTCCGGGTTTGCGGAAGGGGCCTTAACCGAACTTTACGAACATTTAAAGCCTTTCTGGCCATTGTCAAAAAAACCTCTGCGAGGATATAACGATCTCGAAATTCAACGTGAGGGGATTTGTGTTAGAGCAGACACTCTTGCCAGTGAAAACGCATTGTACATGTGCTCTAATGCCTGTAAGGGAGTAGAGAGGATAAACAACCAATACGGGGGGAAAAATTCCTGGGTGTGCAAAACATCCTTACCGCGCCCGGGCTATTAAAAGCCCACGATGGGGCCAAAGGTGTCTATTTTAAGGCTTGCTCCCCCTACCAATACCCCATCTACATCAGGCATGGCCATAAGCTCCTTTATATTTTCAGGCTTCACGGAGCCTCCATAGAGGATAGGGGTATCCTTTTGCCCCTGGGAAAGCTCGGCAAGCCTATGCCGGATAGCCTCGTGTACCTTTTGGGCATCTTGGGGTGTCGCGTTTTTGCCTGTACCAATAGCCCACACAGGCTCATAGGCAATGGCTAAACTCTGAAAATCAGAGCTTGATAAACCTCGTAGACCTTCTTCGAGCTGGGAGAGCACGACCTTCTCTGTGAGGTTTTCTTCGCGTTGTTCCAAGGTTTCCCCTACACAGTACATCACCATAAGCCCATCCTGCAGGGCCCTTTTTATTTTTAAATTGGCCGTTTGGTTTGATTCATGAAAATACTGCCTACGTTCGGAATGGGCTACAAGTACCCAGCTACATCCTACTTCTCGTAACATAAAGCCAGCCACCTCACCTGTGTAAGCACCCTGATTTTCGTAAAAGAGATTTTGTGCGCCAAGTTGTACCTGGGAGTTCTTAAGTACCTCATGCAGAGGATAGAGATAAACATAGGGGGCAAAAATAATGACGTTGCGCTCACTATATTTTTGTGCCACTGAAGCAATAGCTTGTGCCAATTCAAGAGCTTCTTTTAATGTAAGATGCATCTTCCAGTTGGCAGCTAAAAGAGGCTTCTTCAT
Organism: Leptospiraceae bacterium; assembly: GCA_025055765.1. Lineage (GTDB taxonomy): Bacteria > Spirochaetota > Leptospiria > Turneriellales > Turneriellaceae > JANWWS01. The sequence continues at coordinate 17,133 of JANWWS010000018.1, forward strand.
CATATGGCTTTGTACTATTTTATGGCTCAATGTAAAGCGCAATTCTAGTTGCCCTGCTAGACACCCTTACCCTTATAGGTATATGAAGGAACGTGAGCTTGTTCATCGATTAAACCGAATTATCGGGCAAGTTGAAGCTATCAAGAAAAACCTAGAGAAGGATGGAGGGGACTGCTTGGAGACAGTCCTCCTCACCAAAGCGGCCATACAAGCCCTAAAAAAATTTGCCCAGGCCTACCTCGAGGAATCTGTACGCCGCTGCTCTTCTGAGGGACAAAAAGAGGAGTTCACCCAAAAAATGCAGGAGATTATTAAATCTCTTTTTGCCTTCTAGGGTTTTTCAATTACAAGAGCTCCTCCCACTCCACCACCAGCGCAAATCCCTCCTAAAGAGTATTTTGCCCCCTCATCGAGGTTCATAAGTTGATTAATTAAGATGCGTACGCCAGTTGCCCCTAGAGGATGGCCAATGGCCAGAGTACCACCATTGGGGTTAACATCCCCTTTTTCAAGACGAGAGAGTAAATCATAGCCAAACTCATCGCGAACGACCATGATGGAGCCAAGAGCTGTCGCCGCGAAGGCTTCGTGGATTTCAAATTTATCAATGTCGCTCCAGGAGAGGCCTGTGTTTTCTAAGGCCTTGTTCATGGCATAGGCTATACCGAGTCCCATTATTGAGGGGTCCACCCCGTAATAACCCCACCCCCGTATAATTGCTTTTATTGGGAGCCCTAATTCCTGAGCCCTGCTTTTTGTGGTTAAAATTAAGGCACCTGCTCCATCAGATTGAGGGCAGGAGTTAAATAGGGTGACAACAGGTACTCGGCTTTTGTCGTAAGGGCGTCCGATAAATTTTTCGAATTTCTTGTATAAAGCCTCAAGACCCCCAGGCATTTTTTCATAAATGGCAAAGGTTTTCTCAAAGCGTTCTGGCTTTTCGACAAAACCCACTTTTGACATGATGTATTCATCTTTTTCTAAGGTTTCCCCATCAGGGTTAGTCACAGCCAGTAGGTATTTGTCATATTTGCCTTGGGTAAGCGCCTCATAGGCTTTTTTATACGAGCCATAGGCATATTTGTCTAATTGAGCCCGCTTTAAATCCAGTTTTTGAGCGACAATTTCCGCAGTAGTGAACATCATGGCATCGCGGATGGGGTCGTTTAAACCCTCCTCTACACCATCTACGGGTTTTATACCAAGCTCTAGGGCCTGGGCCCAATTGGCTTTCAGTTTATCTACAGTTGCTGTTTTACTATTGAGCTTGGCCCCATCCAAATAGATCGGCATATTGCTCATGGATTCTTCTCCCACAACCACAATTAGTTCATTTTCACCCGTTATAAGCCTTCTTGCCCCTTCAAAGATGGCTTCATAACCCGAAACACAGTTATTAGCAATGGTTACGGCGTTGGCTGATAGAGGAAGATTTGCCTTCACAGACAGCACTCTTGCGACATTGGGAGCTTTGGAGGATTGGGAGATTTCTCCAGCTACTACTCCGTCAATAAGCTGCTTGTCTAGATTGGTTCGCCGGATAACTTCTTCAAGAACCAGATAACCTAGCTCAAACGAATGCATTTTTTGGAATGCCTTGCCTACCTGACCTACGGGTGTGCGAACCGCATCCACCACCACTACGGGATCACCATTTCGGGTAAACTGGATTTTTTTAGCCATATCTTTCCTCCTTACTTACCAAGCATTTGCTTAAATTCTTCTGTAAGAGGGGGGACTACCTGAAAGAGGTCATCTACCACTCCATAGGTAGCCACTTTAAAGATGGGGGCATCTGGATCCTTATTGATAGCGACAATATACTTAGAGCTACCCATACCTGCCAGGTGTTGGATAGCTCCTGAGATGCCCACCGCTATGTATAGCGTGGGGGATACGGTTACTCCCGTTTGCCCCACCTGAAGGGTATGGTCACACCACCCTGCATCCACCACGGCCCGGGTAGCACCCATACCAGCCCCCAAGACATCAGCTAGATTTTCGATTAGATATAGATTTTCTGGTCCTTTTATACCCCGGCCGGCAGAAACCACAATGTCAGCTTCTGTTAAAGAAACGCGAGTGGATTTTTGAGGGATAAAACTAATTTGTCTGGCCTTGACTTTTGACAGATCAAGCTGGCGTTTTTCAAGCTTGCCAGCACCAGGGTTTTCTTCAATCTTTTGGGAGTTTGGCCTTACCGTAACGACCTGTATGGCTGCTGTGCTCTTTAGCCATACAAAGGCTTTTCCAGAATAAACCGGCTTTTTAATCTTAATTCTCCCGCCTTCGTTATGGATTTCCACAGCATCGCTTATCACCGCACTATCAAGGAGAGTAGCAAGACGTGCAGAGACATCCCGGCCTGCCCAGCTGTGGGGTATAAGCACTATCTCATAACCTCCCTCCCGTACGATTTGGGCTGCCATTTGGGACCAGGCCTCTCCGTTGTAATCGGAACTTTCCACAGCGTAGATAACCTCAGCCCCATGGCGGGCTACCTCACTTGCCGCAGCCTCCGCTTGGGTGCCCAAGACAAGGGTATGTACTTCACCTAACGATCTACCAACACTGGTAATTTCCCGTGTGGCTTTCTTAGGTATGCCGTTTGCAACCTCACCGATGGCTAGGATTTTGGCCATATCTCCTCCTGTATAACAATCGTTATATTACCTTGATTTCTTCCCGCAATGCTCTGGCAAGCTCTTTTGCCTTGGCGGCTGGGTCGGCACCATCTATGAAGCGCCCCTGCGGCCTTGGTGGGGGAGGTTCAAAGCCTAAAATCTCAATGCGAGAAACTGTGCCAAGGCCGAGATCGGCAAAATTTATGACTTCTATGGGTTTTTTCTTCGAGGCCATGATTCCCTTTAAGGAGGGGTAGCGAGGTTCATTGAGACCTGCATTTGCGGTTATAATAACGGGAAGTGTAGATTCGTATATGGCTTCACCGCCCTCTGCCTCTACATGGACGGTGGCCTTTTGCGAGTCTATTTCTACCTTTTTGGCAAAGCTCACCACACCCCAGCCCTTGAGGGTACCCAAAATGAGGGGTACCTGCCCATTGTCCGAGTCGGAGCCTTGCCTGCCTGCAAGTACCACCTGAAAGTCACGACCCTCAATAGCCTTCGCAATTGCCGAGGCAATGGCAAAAGCATCCAACATTTGGTATTGGTCATGTTTAATGTGAATCCCATGGTCGGCTCCCATGGCATAGGCGGTTCGGATGGATTGCTGTACTAGGTCATCGCCAACCGATATGGCGGTTACCGTACCCCCTGTCTTTTCTTTTATACGGATTGCCTCTTCAAGGGCAATCTCATCGTAGGGGGAGATGATCCACTTTATCCCGGCTTCCTGAACTTTGCCACCCGAGACGACTATCTTAGCCTCCGTGTCTGGCACCTGTTTAATTAACACAAGTATATTCATGAAACCTCCTTCTATCTATCGTAAACACAACAGGCAAATAGTTTATTCTTTTTCTTTAGGTTCAATACTTTCCACCAGCCGTAAGAGATTTTTGATACTGCGCAGCAAAAAGCGCTGGTTTAAAGAGTAGTAAATTTCTTTGCCGCGCTTTTCGGCGCGCACTATGCGAGCCTCTCGAAGTACGCGCAGGTGGTGTGAAACGGTGGGGCGGCTTACATTAAAGTAAGCGGCGATGTCATTGACAAATAGGGCTCCTTGCCGGCCCAATAAAATGATAATACCCTGGCGTGTCTCATCAGAGAGCGCTCGTAAAACTTGTGTACGGAATAGGTGGATGTCCTGCCTGTCAACGGTCTTTCTTACCGGCCTCTGCCGGTCTTTCCTCTCAGGTTGGGGTTTATCCGCCCTTGGTAAGTCACGCTCTGCCATAAGTTTATGGACCGGCGGATCTGCCAACCCGTCGATGCGTTTCAACGCGTCTCCATATTGGGAAAGCGGAAAAAGCTGTAAAGCATTTTCGGCGACTATTGACAAAAACACTATCTTTGAAATAGAAATTTATCCAATATAGCAGAAATTGTGGGAGATTATCGCAATCCAATATATTATACAAATATCCGCCATATTTGGTGGCGGAAATCCACAGAGTGAGGAGGTAAGTATGTCACTGCAAATTAATGAGGTAGCCCCTGACTTTGAAGCAGAAACAACCCAGGGTAAGATCCGCTTTTACGAATGGGCGGGGGATAGCTGGGTAATTCTCTTTTCCCATCCCAAGGATTTTACCCCGGTATGCACTACGGAGTTAGGCTACCTAGCCAAACTGGAGGGGGAATTTCAAAAGCGCAACACAAAGATCTTGGGCCTCTCCGTAGATAAAGTCTCGGATCATGAAAAATGGATCCTGGACATTGAGGAGACCCAGGGCGCAAGACCTCACTATCCTATCATAGGGGATTTTGATTTGAAAGTAGCTAAACTCTACCGAATGCTTCCGGCGGATACCCCCGGCACGGCCGAGGGTCGAACCAGTGCCGACAATGCGACGGTGCGCACGGTTTATGTAATTGGGCCTGATAAAAAAATCAAGGCCACGATTGCCTATCCCATGAGCTCGGGGCGCAACTTTGATGAGATTTTGAGGCTCCTAGACAGCTTACAGCTCACTGCTAAGCATAATGTGGCAACCCCCGTAAATTGGCGGCCTGGTGAGGATGTGATTATCCCTCCCTCGGTTAGTGATGAGGAAGCACGCAAAAAATACCCTCAGGGGTGGCGAACCCTCAAAAGCTACCTGCGAGTGATAAGCCAACCAAGCTAAGAAACCCCGGGCATTGGCCCGGGTTTTTTATTGACCTCTTAGCAAGTTTTCCAAAAATTTAAACTGTGACGCAAGGGGCAAAAAGCTTCGCCTATAGGGGATTTCTTTTCTGGCGAGGCTTCTATACCACGGTAGCCGCCCTGGGAGAATTGAGTTCATTTACTTTCCGCACGTTCTCTTCGCTATTTCGCATGAAGTTATCCCATTTGAGTGCTTTTAGTCGCGTAGTCATTAACCAAATACGCTTTACGGGCTCTCAGGCCCTTCCTTTAATTTCCCTTATTGCCTTGCTTTTGGGAGGTGGAACCATCATACAAGCAGTTACTTTTCTACCAAGAGTTGGAAGAGAAGATTTTCTAGGAAATCTCTTGAAACTTGTCATTGTCAGGGAACTGGGACCCTTAATTACAGCCATTATTGTCCTGACCCGCTCGGGCTCAGCCATTGCCTCTGAGCTGGCCACACAAAAACTACACCGTGAAATCGAAGCTTTAGAACTCATGGGCATCAACACGCATATGCTTATGGTCCTACCCCGAGTTATTGCTGGTTTTGTGGCAGTTAATATTCTAGTGGTGTATTTTGACTTTATTGCTTTCGTGGGTGGGTATGCGATAGCCTACATGGTATCTGCCTTTCCCTTTGAAAGTTTTTTAGAAAACCTTATACGCTCCCTTTCTATGGAAGATTTGTTATCTTCGTTAAGTAAGGCCACTATCTTAGGTATAAGTATACCCCTCTTGTGCAGCTTTTATGGGCTTAAGCCTGAGACACTTTTCGAGATACCCATTTTTGTCTCGCGAGCGGTGGTGCGTAGCCTAATTGTGGTCTTCTCGGCTAACGCCCTATTATCGGTAATTTTTTATCTTTAAGGTCTTATGGCAGAGATCATTGAAATGACACAGCTTTCCCCAACTATGACAGAGGGGATTTTAGTGGAATGGCTAAAAAAAGAGGGGGACCTTGTAAAACCAGGTGATCCTCTGGCCTCTGTGGAAACCGACAAGGCGGTCATGGAGCTTGAGAGCTTTGAGGAGGGAATTCTCCTAGCTCATCTTGCTAAGAAAGGGGATCACCTACCCGTAGGAGCTCCTGTGGCCATCGTCGGCAGAGCCGGCGACGATATAACCCCCTTGCTAGAAAGAGCAAAAAATTTCAGGCCAGATCTTAAAAAAGCAGAGTCTAAGCCAGAGCAGCCACGAGAAGAGCCAGCTCCCAGTCCGGTTCCCACGGTTGTAGAAGCTCCCGAAAGCGTGACAGATGGCGTCTTGCGAGGGCGTGTGAAAATTTCGCCTCTGGCACGGCAAATGGCTCAAAAATATGGTTTAGATATTACCACTCTTAAGGGTACAGGTCCTGGTGGTCGCATAATACGGCGCGACATCGAAAAAGCTCTGCAAGAAAGACCCCAGCAAGTTATTGGGGCTTTTTCTCGCAAGGCTGATGTTGTAAAGCCGCTATCTATGATGCGGCAAGTGATTGCCAAAAGACTGTCTGATAGCAAAAGCCAGGTGCCGCATTTTTACTTAACTCGAAAGGTTGTCGTATCCAAACTAGTACAACTGAGGGAGGAAACCAATAAGACCCTGCAACTTCTAAAAGACCGGGGGGAACTTTTACCCTATTACCCAGAAAAAGTGAGCTTAAATGACTATATCATAAGAGCCTGTGCCTTAGCTTTGAAGATCCATCCAGAGGTAAATGCGCAATGGGGGGGTGATAAACTTATCCTGAAGGGCAATATCGATATAGGGGTAGCGGTAGCCATGGAAGATGGACTTTTAACCCCCATCGTGCGCAATGCAGATGAAAAAAGTCTTTTTGCCATATCAATTGAGGTAAAAAATCTAGCCGAAAAGGCTCGTAAACGTAAGCTTCAAAGCGAAGAGTATACCGGTGGCAGCTTTACCATCTCGAACTTAGGTATGTATGGTATCGATTACTTTCAGGCCATTATCAATGCACCTGAAGCAGCTCTTCTAGCGGTAGGCAAAACGAAAACTGAGCCTGTCTTTAACGGCACAAATTTTATCCCACAAGAGATTCTCACCGTAACTTTGAGCTGTGACCACAGAGTGGTTGACGGGGCAAAGGGTGCGGAATTTTTGCAAACTCTTAGTTTTCTTCTGGAAAATCCTCAATTACTGTAGAGGTAATTATGCGCTTCATTGTTTTCCGTCATGCGCCCGCGGAGGGGCTAGGTAGTATCGCACATTGGCTAGACTTAAAAGGACATACTTATTTTTACGTCGATTTGTTTCGCCAGCAAAACCCCCCTCCTGCACTTGTGTTAAACTATGACGGCTTAATTTTAATGGGGGGGCCACAATCCGTCAATGACACGAAGACCTATCCAGAAGTAGCGCACACCCTACGCGCGGCTCAACTTTTTCTCTCTGCCAGAAAACCCATTTTGGGGATTTGTCTTGGAGCCCAAGCTATAGCAAAAGCCCTTGGGGCAAAAGTGTACCAATCGGCCTTTGAATTTGGCTTTCAAAAGGTGAAGGTCCATCCACACGAAATGACGGAAGGACTTGGTGAGGTCCTGGAATGTTTTCAATGGCATGGCGAAAATTTTGAGCTCCCCCAAGGTGCCACGAAACTTTTTAGTGGTGATGTGGTGGCAAACCAAGGCTTTGCCTGGGAAAAAGCTCTTGCCATGCAATTCCACATGGAACTAAATGAGGGACTTTACGAAGCTTGGCGCGAGGAGTTAAAGCGGGAAAAGCGAGATGACCTCCTGACACGAATGCCTCCTCGAGAAGATGCTCTGCGCCGTTTGAAATCAATGGAGTCGATGCTTGTAAAACTTTTAGACAACTGGTTGGCTTGCGCGACGTAGACGTTCGGGAATATATTTGTCATGGAGCGGAAATTCAACCTTGGCAATGGTGCTATCCCGGTAATTGGAACGGATGGTGAAGAGGTGGGGATCAATGCCCTGTGCCTTTAATAGCATAGTAACAAGTACAATACCCATCCCTGCCCCCTCGGAGCTGTCTCCCCCCTCTAGGAAAAACTGAGCAATATCATCATATTTCATTGATTTGGCAAATTTAGCTCGAATACGTACATCCTCTTTGGGAGAAATAGGCCGGTTGTTAATTACCTCTACAATAAGTCTATCTGGATTATAGTCAAAGACGATATCTACATAGAGTTTTTTATCACGGGCTTTCAGAGCATATTCTAATACCCATGATTCGCTAAGGTTTTCCTTGAAAACAGCCATGCCTTTTTCGTATTCCTGATCGTCATCCATATTGAGACCCAATTCCCAAAAAAGGATGTGTTTAATGTTGGCCTTTGCTCCATTAATAGCCAATTCCTTAACAGCAGTATAAACAGGTCCTTGTAAATCAGGCCGATTATATTTATTTAAAATGGTGGAGGTGATGAAGTTTAAAGCCTCTTCGGTCGCAGGTAATATTGCATATGCTCTTATCTTTATTGGTCTAAGCTGCTCTATGGCCTTCTCTAACTGCCTATATATATCTTGGGACATTGAAGTTTAGCCTTTTTCGGAATTATTTAAAATATGTCAAGGGATTTTTTGCCAACATGAATTTCGCGCTCTCCTTTTACGAAAACTCCTGGGGCATTTCACTTGACAATTCGCTTGGCCCTACCATTCTAATCTATGCCTTTACGTTTCTATAATGAGCTGCGCCGGGCCTGGGCCGTAAATAATGCTATTGTTGACCTTGCCTTAGATGTCTTTATATCGCGGCTATACCAACAGAAGGGTCTTGGCCACAGAAGCTTAATAAAAAGAATTGCTGCGGGGCTTATCCGCCGGATGTTGCGGCGGCAAAAAACGAGGGCTCCCTTTCCTGTCCAATTTCGCCGAACCTTAGAGAATCTGGGACCGACTTATGTAAAATTAGGCCAGATTTTGTCACTTCGGGAAGATATGCTCCCAGAGAGAATTTGCCGCGAGTTGCGTAAATTGCAAAACCAGGTGCCGCCTATCTCGTTTCGTGAGGTAAAACAAGTTATTGAGACAGAATTCCAATTACCATTATCCATGATTTTTGCCGAGTTTGAACCAGAACCCATTGCTGCTGCTTCTTTGGCGCAGGCCCATTTTGCACGCCTAAAAAGTGGGGAGCGGGTTGTGGTAAAGGTACAACGTCCTGGAATCCAGCGACTAATCATAGATGATATCAATATCATGAGGCGACTCGCAGCTATTATGGAAAAAATCCCTGGCCTAAGAGATTACCGACCGGCTCACTTTGTAGAGGAATTTGCAAGCTATACCATGAGGGAGCTTGACTTCACCCAAGAAGGTAAACACGCAGATACCTTTAGACAAAATTTTGCCGACTGGCCTAATGTGGTCTTCCCAAAAATTTTCTGGAAGTATACCTCGCGGCGTGTGCTCACTATGGAGTACATAGAAGGAATAAAACCCGATGATGAGCAAAAAATAAAATCACTTGGAATTGATGGAAAAAAAATAGCAGAGCTAGGCGCACGTGCTATTATTAAAATGCTATTTGTTGATGGTTTTTTTCATGGGGATCCCCACCCAGGCAATATGATGATCATAGGCAAAGACAAGATAGGCTTTATCGATTTGGGGATGATAGGCTCTTTTTCTCCGGAAACACGCCGAAACATGTTTTTGTACTACTATTTCATGGTCATTAGGGAATTCGAACATGCGACGCGCTTTTTGGTAAACCTAACTGAACCCGGTCCACAAGCAGATGAAGAAGGGTTTCGTCGCGAGCTTGCTGAGGCTATAAAACAGTGGTCTTCAGCTGCAAATTTCAAACAATATTCTATGGGAAGGCTTATTTTTGACACCATGAATATCGGTGCCCGCTACCAACTTTATTTCCATGGGGATTTAGTACTGTCCTCAAAAGCCATCATTACTATTGAAGCGGTGGGGGCCATACTTTATCCCGAAATGGACCTTTCCGAAATCTCGCGACCCATGATGGAAGAAATCTTCCGCAGCCAGCTCTCCCCGAGCCGTTTTACCCAATCTTTGCTTAAAGCCTTACCTGATTACCTCGAGTTTCTTGAAAATCTACCCAAGACCATATTGAAAGCCACAGAAATTGTCTCCGAAGGAAAGCTACAGATCAACTATCTGCCAGATAATACAGTAAAAGATAAGAAACCACAGCGCCGTGACCAATATATCCCTGTTTTGTCTTTGGCAGCAATACTTGCCGGTGCTATTCTTGCTGTGCATCCACAAAGTCCCGGTCCCGTTGTGGGTGATTTTTTCATATTCACTGGGATGCCCCTTTTGGCACTTTTGTTTTTAGGAGGGGGATTTCTAATAGGACTTTTGGGGCTTTTCAAGAGCAAGAATCCATCTTAAAGTACAAATGGGAAATTTCCTAACACTCAAGCATGCTGGGGAGATTTACCACCCTACAAAATTTTTTGTGTGGGGCCTTCGCTTGTGGGATTAGTTTTCGCATTATGCCAATACGATAATGATTTTTTCTCGCCTCATGTAATCACGCTGATGGCGTCCTAGCTTTCCTTTTCAGAGCTTAGAATGTATACTCGGCTTTTGCCCCCGTGGGATAAGGTAATTTTGCTTTTCTCTCAAGCTCCAAAACAAAAGCACCACAGCGTGGTTTTTTGAGGTGCTTGGGATTAAATTTAAAGAAGTATTTTTGGATAAAATTGCTGCCACCTGAAGTTTCGTGCACTAGCGTCGCACCTTGTTACTCCACAAATCGTTCAAAGCAAGCTAGTAAATCCCAAATCCTCTTCCTGCCTGTTATGTGCCTTTTCTCTATTTGGGATTTGTCACCCTTATGGCGACGCAATAAACAGCCTGGCCTTGTTGTTAATTTCGACTGCTGCTGATTTGATTTTATTGGAATTCTCGCAATTTAGAGTTTCGTTTTCGAGGGAATTTTAATTTCCCTACTTTTTTGATTATAGTGCTCTTAAGTCAAAATTCGCAGCTAATCTTAATGCGTCTTTGGGTATGTCTACGAGGTTTCGAGAAATTGGCCAGTTAAGTTCTTGACAGTATGGTTTTCGAGTTCACATCAAACCATGCTGGTTGATCAAGAAGAAGTTCGCCGAATTGCCAAGCTGGCGCGGCTAAATTTAGAGGGGGAGGAATTAGAAAAACTTACAAAAGACTTTAATAAGATTTTGGAATTTGTGGACCAACTACGGGAACTTGAGACATCGCAAGTAATGCCGCTTCAACATGTGCTCGAACTGGAAAATGTCTATCGAGATGATAAAGTGATTAATGAGCTTTCGCTTGAAGATATTCGCCGTTTTGCCGTCCACTTTGAAGCTGGTTATTTTGTCGTACCTCGGGTTATTGATACTTAATCATGGTAGAAAAACCCCATGAGGTTTTACGTTATCAGGAATTCCTTGTTTCGGAGATTCGTGAATCTTTGGTACCCAAAGAAACATACTTAAAATTTTTAAGCGATGAAAAAGAACTGCCAGTAAACTATCTTGATTTTGGTTGTGGTTTAGGTTATGTAGCTTTGCTGCTTGGAGAAGCAAGCCGGGATAGGAAAAACATCCACATCTATGCCTGTGATTACCAAGAAGATTTGCTAGATCTTTTATGGAAAAAAATTGTGCAAAGAAAGTTGACCAATATTACCCCATTTTACTTGCCTGACCGATCTTTGATTTTTTTCCCGAAGTGGTTGCCGTTAATAGACCATATTATTTTTTCTTTTAGTTTATCTTGTGTTGATGATGGCTATAAGGTTTTTCAGAGTATAAAAAAGGGGCTTCGCGAAGAGGCCTATGTGCATATTGTGGATTGGGAAAATCACAGTGAAAACCAGCTCTTAAAAGAACTTTTTCCTCCCGAATATCGCCTCACAGCCCTTATCTTGCAACAATGGCTCGAGCTAACGGGTTACGTTGTGGAAGCCTTAGAAAGTGGGGCTCACGATTATTTTTATATTAGAGCTCAGCTTGTAAGGCCTGATTAATTACCTTTAGGAGGTTTTATCTTTAGGTATAATTCGGGGAAATAAGCGCCAAGCAAAATCAATAAGAGACCAATTAAGCTGATAGGATGGTACATTACGGTAGAGATATTCTCCATGGGTTTTAGTCGGGCCATGATCGCAGCAAAATTTACCGATAGAAGCCAACCCAGCGCAAGAAAAAGAAGCCCTATTAAGTGGGCCAACGAAATTTTCTTTAAATTGGAAAGCATAGCCTGCTAAAAGGAGATTATTTTACTATGTCAAGATATAAAAGGGCAATCCCATGAGCCTTTATGATTATCTCATAATTATTGGGTACCTTCTTGGCACGATAGGCATAGGGATATACCTTTGGCAGCAAAGTGCAAACCTCAAGGATTATTTTTTGGCCGGTCGAAAACTTCCCTTTTATCTATCAGGAATTTCAATGGTAGCAACAACTTTTGCGGCAGATACCCCTCTTGCCGTGACGGGAATTGTTGCTAAAGATGGCATTGCCGGTAATTGGCTGTGGTGGTCGCTAGCATTTTCGGGGCTTTTGACAACTTTCTTTTTTGCCGATCTTTGGCGGCGCAGCGAGGTGATGACAGATGCAGAATTCTGTCTTTTGCGCTATGGGGAAAGGCATGGCAGGTTACTGCAGAAATTGCGTGCTTTTTACCAAGGAATTATCGTAAACACGCTTATTATGGCCTGGGTTACCACAGGCATGCATAAAGTACTTTCGATAGCCTTTGGGCTAGAAAAACCCATCTACCTATTCTTTCTCTATGTTATCACTGTCTTTTACATTCTTTTCTCAGGGCTCAGAGCCGTGGTTCTTTTGGACTTTGTACAATTTTGGGTGGCCATGGCTGGTTCTATTTTGCTAGCCTATATGGCAGTGGAAGCCTGTGGCGGTCTTAACCTATTACGGGAAAAATTACTCGAAGCAAACTTGAGCTCCAAACTTGTTTTCTTCCCGGGGCCACAAGATGAGCTTTTTCTGGTGGTTCTCTTTTATCTTGGGGTTCCGTGGTGGGCCTCTTCTTATCCAGGCGCAGAACCAGGGGGAGGAAGCTATGTGGCCCAAAGACTTTTCTCATCAAAAGATGAAAAGCACGCTTTATGGGCAGCCCTCTTATTTAACTATAGCCATTATGTCTTGCGTGCCTGGCCTTGGATTCTCACGGCTCTGGCAGGACTTATTTTACTACCCCCCTTAAAAGATGGGGAAGAGATATATCCTCTTCTGATGAAAAAGCTTATGCCACCTGGACTTTTAGGGGTCATGGCCTTAGTCTTTATATCAGCTTTTATGTCGACCATTTCGACTCATTTGAATTTGGGTAGCTCCTATCTTGTAAACGACCTTATTTTGCCTCTTTGGGCGCCAAGATCGCAACACCACCAACTTATCCTGGGTGCCTTAAGCACTATTATTCTAGCGACAATTGCCTTTCTCCTGTCTTTGTATTTTTCTACGGTGAGGGAGGTCTGGGAGTTTGTTCTACTCCTAGGGGCAGGCTCAGGACCAGTATTCATATTGCGTTGGTTTTGGTGGCGTATACATGCCTATTGTGAAATAGTGGCGATGCTTTGCTCATTTTTGGTGGGCCTTTCGCTGAAACTTTGGGGTGGGGTTAACTTTATGAGCTCAATGCTCATTAATGTGACGTTAACCACCCTTTGCTGGTTTATCATTACCCTTGTTGTTCGGCCTTGCGATTGCCTAAGTGTGGAGCATTTTTTCAAGAAAGTTCAACCGGGTGGTTTATGGGGACCTTTTGAACAGTATCGCAAAATACCTTATCAAGCGAGAAAAAGATTCCTCGCTTACCTGCTTTCTCTAGCAGGACTTTTGGGCCTACAAGTTTTTCTCCATTGGCTCTTTGTAAAATAAAAAAAGCTGCCATACGGCAGCTTAGTCTGATGTGAGAATTAGAGGGAAATTAAGGCGCTTTAGCGATAGCTTTGTCTTTTGCTGCGAGCTTTGAGGTTACGTAGCGGTCGTATTTCGCTTTTTTTACTTTAGCAACATCGACCAAGATTAACCCATCCACGCAATAGCCAAAGTTTTCATCTATGCCAAAGTCAAGGAAACGCACCCCTCCTTCTTCACAGAGCTCACTATACTGCTTATAGAGGGTGGGTACGCTGTAACCATAGTGTTTGAGATTTGCTTTTAGGGTCTTAAAATCTTCCTTATAGTCTTGTGAGCGGAAGAGTTGTCTTAGTTCATCCCTTCTTCGATCTGGGATAATAAAGCGGTTTTTATGGCTTGCGAGATTATCATAATCCGGGAACCACTTACTGTAAAAAAACACAAGCATTTCTATGGCTTCTTTGGAGTAGTTCTTGCTGATGCTAACAGGGCCAAACATATAGCGAATGTGGCGGTTCGTTGCCAAATAAGCCCCAATTCCATGCCAAAGATAGTCTAAAGCAGCACTGTTCCAATACTTCTGTTGGACAAAGCTGCGCCCCAGTTCAATGGCCTCGCCTAATAAGTTAACAAATTTTGGATCAAACTGAAACAAGCTACTGGAGTAGAGACCCTCTATTCCTCTTTGTTCTATTATTTTCTTGGCATTGCCGATGCGGTAGGCCCCTACCACTTCCAGAGCTCGTTCATCCCATAAGATAAGATGCTCGTAATAGGAGTCATAGTAGTCCATATCTAATTTATTTCCTGTGCCTTCACCGACCTTGCGGAAGGTTAACTCACGCAGGCGAGCCACCTCTCTTAAGGTTGTTGGTGCTTCGTCTTTTGTCACAAGAAAAATCTTCATGCCATCCTCGGTTTCACCCAAAAGGGGGGCATTTAGGAGTTCGGCCTTAATAAACCGGCGATCCACAGGGTGTATGACATTCTTTTCTGTCTTAAAAAATCCCTTTTTGTCTTTGCCAATAGCTAAGAGATGGCGGTAAAGAAGTTTGGCCGCACTCCTGGCTCGAATTGCCACAAAGGCATGGGATGGTATCTGATGACCTATCTTTAAATAAATGGTCTTGCTTTTTTGACGCAGGATTTCCTGAGGCAAAGAAAGAGCTGCCCATCTACGGCTTATGAGTCCCTTTAAATAAAACCAAATCGAGTTACGAGCACGCACATAAACAGGCAGTATAGGCGTAGAAAGTCGCCGTGCTAACAGCACAACACCATGGCGCCATTGCGGATCTCGGATTCCTTTTAGGCCCAGGCGGGAAACAGTCCTGGAGGGAAAGACGATAACAGCCTCTTCATTTGAAAGAGCCTCTGCTATGGGTTTTAGATCTGTTTTTTCGTTATCAAGGGATTCATCGATGGGTAGTAGGTGATCTCTAAGTTCCTCGAGTCCAGCTAAAAACCCCGCAACTACAATACGAACATCTGGCCTAACTTCGAGAAGTGCGTGAAGTATGGCCAGGCCATCTAGGGCCCCTAGAGGGTGGTTAGCCACAACCAAAAGTCTTCCTTCAGAAGGGATGCGATCGCGGTCCTTCTGGGAGAGGTTATAGCTAAAATCTAGTTTTTCAAAAAAATCTGCTATGAATTCTCTGCCCTGGCGCTCTCGTAAAGGTGAGGCTAGTTCAAATAGTTCTGCTAATCCCGACCACCAAGCCAGAAATCTTAGATAAAGCTCCTTTCCCCAAAAATGACGCTTTTGTAAACAAGGCGGCAAGACATCTTCTATGAGTTTCTCCGGTGTTTCTTTGAGGATTTCCCGAAACTGCATAACCACCTCCAAGGCTATCGATAATTTCGAAAATAACGAAGTATTGTCGGCTGTCAACTCTTTTTTAGAAATCTCTTGTCAAACAGGGGGTTAGGTCACCCTTGGCTATGGGCTCACAACTTGGGCGGTACTTTCGGGTAACGACCTTTGGAGAATCCCATGGTCCAGGTCTTGGCTGTGTAGTGGAGAATTGTCCTGCAGGTCTACTTTTGTGCGAGGAAGATATCCAAAAGGAGCTCGATCGGCGCCGCCCTGGACAAAGCCGTATCACCACCCCCAGGCAAGAAAGGGATCGAGTAGAAATCCTCTCTGGTGTTTTTGAGGGCAAGACACTGGGTACCCCGATTGCGCTCCTTGTGCGTAACGAAAATGCCCGTGCGAAGGACTATGAAGATTTCCGGCATATTTATCGGCCAAGCCATGCAGACTATACCTATGACATGCGTTATGGCCACAGGGCTCATTTAGGTGGTGGCCGCGCCTCGGCAAGAACCACAATTGGGGTGGTTGCTGCAGGAGCCATTGCCAAAAAAATTTTGCGGGAAAAATTTGGGGTAGAAATATGCGCTTATGTGGCCCAAATTAAGGATTTAGCTCTTGCTAAGGACTTTAAGCTCCCCGATATTCGCACCTTACAACAAATAATCGAACAAAATGAGGTCCGCTGTCCTGACAATGAACTTGCCCAGGCCATGTATCGCCTTATTCAAGATACAAGGCAGGATGGGGATTCCCTTGGCGGGGTTATTGAGGCTGTAGCGGAGAACGTACCCCCCGGTTGGGGTGACCCCGTTTTTGACCGTCTTGATGCTATGATTGCGAGAGCAATACTAGCCATACCAGCTACCAAAGGAGTGGAAATTGGTAGTGGATTTCGTTCCACTACGATGACAGGAAGCGAACATAATGATCTCTTTTATGTGGAAAATGGGAAAATTCGAACCCGTACTAACCACTCGGGGGGAATTCAGGGGGGGATTTCCAATGGAGAGAGAATCTTCGTAAGGGTAGCGTTTAAGCCTACTGCCACTATTGCGCGCATGCAGACTACGGTCACCGATCAAAAAGAAGAGGTAGTTTTAAAAGTAAAAGGCCGTCATGATCCCTGTGTCTTGCCAAGGGCTGTACCTATAGTGGAGGCAATGCTCGCCCTTGTGCTTGTGGACGCTGCTATGGGGGCTAAACTTGCTCGGCTAGACTCATGGTAAGAGGTATTTCTCTCGTACTTGAGCCGTTAAGTGGTCTATAAAAAACACCTGATTTTTCTTTACGCGATGAGGCGGGCCGGGCCGGTAGATGAGCTGTACAATTCTTACAGCAAGCGGCTCCCCTGGGGTGAGATCTTCTTGAACGACAGAGGCGCTTACCTCTGCTTTGAGTTTCCGCCAGCCACGAAAGTTTAGTTTGCCAAAGGACAAATTGTGCAAGCTGCCTCGAGTATCTTCTAATACAAGAAGTAAATCGCCAGGTAGGTTGGTGCCATGCACCCAAAGAAAAAAAGCTCGCACATATTTGCGGATTTCTCGGGGAGGACGAAACGATATCTGCAGGGCATCACTTCCCACAGATTCGATTTCAAGCTTGAGATAGCGCCCGGCCCGATAAAAAGGAGCAGGGTATAGCTCTGATAAAGATAGATGGCCTTTTATCCCTTCTCTCTTAAGTATATCCTCATCTTGAAAAGGCATGTAGCTAAAGTCTTCGATGGTAATTTCACTATAAATGCCTTTGGCTATTTCTTTTTCGTATTGTGCTTTAAGTTTTAATTCAGCCTGGCCAAATAAAAGAGCTGGTATAGAGAATAAAAAGAAATTAAGGGCGACATTTTTAACATAACCCATCTCAAAAAGTCACATTTTAGCCGACTTGTATTGTCAAATTTTAAGAAAAGTCTATATTTGCCGCAATAGCCATAGCCATCTCCTGGGTAGAAACTTTTCTTGTGTTGTCGAGTGCTGCATAAATATCCAGAGTGCGATATCCTTGGGAGATAGTTCGGCGAACAGCTTCTTCTATCATAGTTGCTTCTTTCTCCAAGTAGAAAGAATAGCGCAACATAAGTGCTGCTGAGAGAATCTGAGCGATAGGATTTGCGACCCCTTTCCCAGCAATATCGGGGGCTGTGCCACCTGCCGGCTCATAGAGGCCAAAACGGTAGCCATTTTTGTCCCAGAGAGCTGGTACGCCTAGGGAAGCCGAGGGGAGCATACCCAGAGAACCACTTAACTGGCTTGCTTCATCTGATAAGATGTCCCCAAACATATTGGGGCATAAGATCACATCAAATTGGCGGGGATTGCGAATTAGTTGCATGGCGGCATTGTCGACATACATGTGGTGTAGTTCTACATCAGGGTAGTTTTTATGAATTTCTGAGATTACCTCACGCCAAAAGACCATTGAGGTAAGGACATTTGCTTTATCAATACTGTGCACTTTTTTTTTGCGAGCGCGCCCTAGCTCAAAAGCAAGATGCCCTATTCGTTCGATTTCATAGCGTCGATAAAGCATGGTATCAAACGCCTCTTCTTCATCACCCAATTTCCTGCGACCCTTTGGTTCTCCAAAATAAACATCCCCAGTAAGCTCGCGCAAAATAACAATATCAACGCCAGAGCCTATAATCTCACTTTTAAGGGGTGAAACATGCTGTAATTCCGGATATAATACTACAGGTCTAATATTGGCATATAAAGAAAAGTGTCGGCGCAACGGCAGTAGAGCAGCTCTCTCAGGCTGAAGTTCGGGTGGTAAGCTTTCCCATTTTGGACCTCCTACAGAACCAAAGAGAATGGCATGGCTTTCCTCGCACAGTTGCAAGGTTTGAGCCGGTAGAGCGTGGCCTACCGCATCAATGGCAGAGCCTCCTACCAAAGCTTTTTTAAACTTAAAAAAAAGGGGGGATTTTCTTAGGACTTTTTCTAATACCTCTAAGGTGGCCTCCATAACCTCGGGGCCAATTCCATCACCGGGTAAGACAGCAACCTGGACCTCCATGAACCTATTCTGCGTATAGCGACGTCCTGTAAATGGCTCTTTAGTATATTTTTGCTAACCCATACTTTTCCTCGCACTTTTGGGAAAATTAGGGTAACGTCTCAAGCGAAAGATCTAGCGTGTTCAATAAAGCTTTAAAACTTCAGGGCTAGTCCAAGATCAAAGAAGGTATTTTGTCCTACGCTATCTTGGAAAAAAAAGATATGGTAAAGAAAGCCACTTTCAATGGACAGTGAGCGTGTGAGAAAGTAGCCTACACGTAGATGGAGGGCGACCAACGGTGAGCTGACCGTGTAGGTTTTCTGGCTCTGGGGCAATCCTGAGGGGGAATTTGCCTCTATGGTTTGACTCGTATAATCAAAGGTAAGCGCATCATAACTCAAGCCCCCTCCCAAGGAGGGCTCTATATAAAAATTTTGCACTAGCCACTGGCGCCAGACTATGCCCGCCGTACCAGTAACGCCTACTAGATTTGCCTTAATGGGTGAATCATTAAGTTCATGGGGGAAGGAAACCCCTGCTTGGCGAAACATACCTTGAACGGTCACACCAAGTTGTTCCCATAGTATTCCAAAGAAGTGGTAACCCAGAGAAAACCCATACTGAGCCGGGAAGTCGATAGCAGCAAAGCGCTTTGTGCTACCAACCTCTTTTGTCTGGGGAAAGCTTATCGCAGAATAATGGCCTCTTAGGCTCAGCTGATGAAAAGAAGGAATTTCTACCTTTACCTTACCTTTGGCAAAATCCTCTTTGCTTGGGAGTACCGAGCGGGCTTCTTCTACTATGCGTGCGGCAATTTTTTCGACAGAGTCAAATACAGTATTGTCGATAGGGTTTTGGGTCACAAAATCGGCAATTTGCTTTTTCTTTCCAACATCTAGGATACGAACCCGGGTTTTCATTTCCGGTACTTCCATGCCTTTGCCAGGTTCAACAAGAAAGCCTCCAAAAATTATGACATCTTGCTTGGCAGCTAAACCAAGATTCATGGCCGCCGTGTAGGTGTGATAGTCTTCTTGCGCGATATGGTTTTCCTTTGCTATGGCCTCCCACTCAGAACGACGTGTTTCGCGGTAGACAAATCTTTGGCGCAAATTGGACACAATAGCATCCGTGAGACTTTGCTCTAGATAATCGTATTCTGCCTTTTGGGTAATATTGCGAAAATCTAAGACCAAAACTTTTTTAAGCTGTTGAGCATGGATCGGCAATATAAGTAATCCTACTATTAAGTATTTATATTTGAGAGGCACAAAAATACCCTGTTCTTCATTTCGACAGATAATTTTTGCTGTGTCAACCTTTTTGTGATCTCTATGAAAAGGATTTCCAAGGTATCATATGTTTTTGATGATTATGCCATGCAGGGTTTTCTAAAAACCAAAATCATCGCAACCTTGGGACCTGCCTCGGCACAGGAGGAGACGATTCGGGCCATGATTCAGGCAGGAGCAAGCGGTTTTCGCATTAATTTTTCCCACGGCAATGCGCAAAGTCTACAACCTCTCATTGAGACAGCACGCCGTGCTATTCTTGCCGAAAACAAGCCAGTGCCTCTGTTAGCGGATATCCAAGGACCAAAATTACGCATTGGTAAACTACCCAAAGAGGGAGTGACGCTGGTGGAAAACCAGATATTTATTATCACAGGACGTAAGGTTGAGGGTTCTGCTATGGAGGTTCATTCCCCCTACGAGTATTTGGCTCGCGATGTACGACCTGGAACCCGCATTTTGCTCGCAGATGGCACCCTGGAGCTTGTGGTTGAGGAAGTGAGGGGTGGGGATGTCTACACACGAGTGGTTGTGGGGGGTCGGCTATACTCTAATAAGGGGATGAACATTCCCAATACCAGGCTTTCTGTAGAGACCCTGACCGAAAAAGATAAGGCGGATCTGGCCTTTGTAGGTACCGGTGATATAGACCTCGCGGCCATTTCCTTTGTGCGCAGTGCCAACGACATCCGCCTAGCTCGTAAGTATTTAAAAAACGACAAAAAACCAGTTCTAGCAAAACTAGAAGTTAGCGAGGCTTTAGAAAATCTCAATGAGATTATAGAAGAGGCTGATGGCATCCTTATTGCACGAGGAGACCTGGGGGTTGAACTTCCCTTTGAAAAAGTGCCCATTTTGCAAAAACAAATACTAGAGAAAGCCGCTGTGCGGGGAAAATGGGCTATGGTGGCTACGCAAATGCTGGGTTCTATGGTTTTAAATAGTAGGCCTAGCCGAGCTGAGGTTTCCGACGTGGCCAACGCTGTCTTAGATGGTGCCGATGCCCTTATGCTCTCGGAAGAAACTGCCATTGGGGATCACCCCGTAAAGGCCGTTGAGGCTATGGCCCGCATTATTCGAGAAATGGAAACCCTGCCTAACCTTACCCGTTGGCATTTTGCGGAAGACATTACAAGCTTTGCCGCAGGCTCCGCAGGTGCTGCTGTAAGTGCTGCGGAGCGCATGAAAGCCAAGGCCATAGTAACCTTAGCTGGATCGGGTCTTGCCACTCTATTACTTTCCAAATGGCGTCCCAAGTGTCCTATTCTCGCTTTAAATTCAGATGCCGGGGTTTTGAGGCGGATGAATATACTTCATGGAACCATCCCTCTAGCTATTAAGCCAAATTGTGATACAGAAACGCAGATACACCACGCTGCTACTTATGTAAGCCAATACCTGCATGGTGAGCCTGGCGATATTTTAGTGGTTGTGGGCTCAAGCAGCCGCAAAAAAAACCCCGACCTTATACGGCTCGTACGTATTTAGGAAAATTAAGGACGATTTTTTCCCAGAGTGCTATACCATAGGCGAGGAGTTCATCATTAAAGTCATAGTTAGGGCTATGTAGGGGGGATGTACTTCCGTTACCTAACCAAAAATAGGCGCCAGGCAATTTCTCTAAAAAGAAAGAAAAATCTTCGGCACCAAAGCTTGGCAAAAAGTCTTGTAAAACATTTTCCTTACCAAAAAGCTCCGTGGCACATTGAGCAACATAACTGGCCCATTCTGGGTCATTAATAGTGGGAGGGTAATATCGCGTGTAGGAAACTTCGGCCCTGATTTGTTGGGCTCGGGCAAAGTCGAGAGTTTGTCGCTTTATTTCCTTCTCCAGAAATTCTCGTGTTTTTGCCGAAAACGCCCGGCAGGTACCTTTAAGCGTTACTCTTTGTGGCAAGACATTATACGCATCAGAGGAAGTAGAAAGCGAGCAAATAGAAATAAGCGCGGGTTCACCTGGTGTAAGTTTTCTCAATACTAAGGTCTCCAAGGCTAAAATAAGCTGGCTGGCCATCAACACGAGGTCATCGCCTAAATGGGGCATGGCAGCATGTGTGCCTCGACCTTCGAGATTTATGGTAAAAACATCACTTGAGGCCATCATGGCACCACGTTTAACGGCCACTTTGCCAACCTCAAGGCCAGGCCAATTATGCAAGGCAAAAATAGCCTCACAGGGGTATTTTTCAAGAAGGCCGTCGGCGAGCATGGCCAACGCTCCACTTTCCTTTTCCTCCGCTGGCTGAAAAATAAAGAGCACATTAACGGCTAAATCCTTTATTTGACTTAAATGCTTAGCCGCCGCCAGTAGGATTGCGGTATGTCCATCATGACCACAGGCATGCATTTTGCCCTCCACTTGACTTTTATAGGGTAATTTGTTTTCTTCTTGTACCGGCAAGGCATCCATATCGCAGCGCAGGGCTATGGTTTTACTCCCGCGTTCTAAAAAACCCACCACACCAGTTTTGCCAATGCCCGTCTCTACCTTAAGGCCAAAGGATGAGAGTTTTTGAGAGATAAATTCTGCCGTGCGAAACTCTTCAAAGGCAAGTTCCGGGTGGCGATGTATCTCATGGCGCCACCTTTGAGCTTCTTCTACAAGCTTAGGTGCTATGGCTGGACACATCCCCTAAGTAACTTCCTGGCTAAAATCCCTCAACATGAGAAAAACCATGAGAAAATAAAAAAAAGTAATACCAAAGAGGGAAAGCCCATAGCCGAGATAAAGCCAATTTCGCTCACCTACCAAGCTGGGCAGGAGAAAATAGGCTGAGATAGCTGCTACGATGACGTAAACCAATATGGGTAGATGGTAAAGCCAGCGCATCCTGAGTTTCTCCCCGCGAAAGCTAAGATAAGTGAGAAATTGGCCCACATAATAAATGAGGACAGAAAAAAAGAGAGAGATACCAAAGGCTATCCCTAAAAAAAGCACGCTGTCTTTGCCGAGTGGAATTAAAACAAGGGATAAGGGGATGGCAGCTAAGAGAAAAAGAATAAGGGGTAGAAAGTGGGTAAATCGCATTTTGGGAAAGCGAGGAGAGAGTGTTTTCGTTACCATATCAATTCCTAGGTAAAAGAAAAATAACATGACAACCAGTCCTACTAGCAAAAGGCTGCCTAATAGCCATGTTTCATGTAAAAAGACCCGTATAACCCCAAAACCTACCACGGCAGCAAATACTAAGTAGAAAAAATAGGGGAAATGAAACATAATACGAAAATAAATTTGACCATGGCTTATGCTATCGGTTGCCCAGCGCAGAGCAATAAAATAGACAATATACCCACCGATAAGGGTTAAGGCATAGAGGGGATAGAGAAAATAGAATTTCCCTGTTATCTCAGGCAAAAGCAAAAAAGCCAAAACTACGATAAAGAAAAAATACACAAAGAAAGGAGTGAGGTATAGCAGGATCTTCCCCTTTTGATTGGCCATGGGCTGCCAGTTCCCACTTAATTGGGTGAGGCAAGCAATTTTTGGTTTCTTTTTTATCTCTTTTTGAGAGCGGGGCTTGTGTCGCTATTACCCGTTTTTATAGCCTGGCGCTATTTGAGAGGTAAGGGTAGTACCATACTCTCCTTGAATGCCAGACTATCTTTTACAGGAATTTTTGTCGGCACCTCGCTCCTTGTCGTGGTTCTTTCTATATTTAATGGTTTCCAAGTACAGCTCAAAAACAGCATTTTTCGTTTCGATCCTCATATCACCCTCACCCAAGAAACTACCTCGGGTCCTGAAAAAATCTTTTCTTGGAGGGAATATAAAGCCAAAATTGAGACAAGATTAGAACCCAAACTTCTTCTGGTGGAAGGGGCCATAAGTTCTCCAGCCATTGTGCGTCGAAAAAATCTTTTAGAGCACGTATATTTGCGAGCTGTTGAGCTCCAAAGAGACCCTGTTCGAAATCAATACCTTTTACCTGCTTATTTTCCAAAAATAGAAGAGCCGGCAAATCTTAAAACTTTTCCTCGGGGCTCGTATTGTCTCGTTGGGCGGGAAATGGCATGGCAACTTGGGCTTTATGTGGGAGATGAGATAGAGGTAATTGTTCCGCGTGGGGAATTTGCAGCCCGAGTTGGCCTCAGGCCTAGTCTTAAATCATATCGTATTGCTGGATTTTTTAAAACAGGTCACTACCAATACGACAGCCGGGTAGTGGTTATGGCCTTAGAGGAAGCTCAAAAACTTTTTGCAATTGGGGATAGCGTGCAACAGATATTTATCCGGCTCAAGGATCTCAATGAGCTGCGCCAAGTAAAAGGAGAGGTTATGAAAATTTGGCCCTTCTCCGTACGTACTTTAGAAGAGGAGCAGCGTAATTTTTTCCATGCTCTCCAACTTGAAAAAACCATCATGACAGTTATTGTGTTTCTCTTTGTCATTGCCGCCATTGTGGGTATTGTAGTTGCCACCTATAACCTGGTTCACTCCCATCGGCGGGATATAGGTATCCTAAAGGCTATTGGTATGTCCAATCTTTCCATTATGGCCATATTTGTATTGAGTGGCTTTACTATGGGCTATCTTGGTACTCTCTTGGGTATTATGACCGGCATTTTTCTCTCTGTACATTTAGAGAGTATCTTAGGGGTAGTAGAGAAAGCTCTGAACTTTCTAGCCCGGCTATATACGGAAAAGATTAGCGGGGGTATTTATTTTCCCATTAATCTTATCCCCCGTGATGTGTATTATTTTGACAGTCTGCCTATCCATATTGACCCTGGAGTCTTGCATCAGGTGGGCTCCCTAGCTATAGTGCTCTCGGCCCTAGCCGCACTTTTGCCGGCGATTGTGGCAAGCCGCTTGGAGCCCGTGAAAATAATCCGCAGCACCGAATAATATGCTACTTGTTGTAAAAAACCTCAGCAAGACTTACCGAGAGGGGGAAACAGAGCTTCCCGTAATTAAATCCCTTTCCTTTTCTATGGCCAAGGGAGATTTCGTATCCATTAGGGGTGCTTCTGGTGCAGGTAAAAGTACTTTTTTAAATCTCATAGGGGCCCTTGATAGCTTTGATGAGGGCGATATCATCATAGACGGCATCTCTCTCAAAAATTATGCGCATAAGGAAGAATTAACTCTTTTTCGCCGAGATAAAATAGGTTTTGTTTTTCAAAATCACTATCTTATGGCTGAATTTACGGTTTTGGAAAATGTCATGTTTCCGCTTTTGTTGCAAAAAGTTCCCCGTAGACAAGCTAGGGAGAGGGCGGAGTTGATGCTTGAGCGGGTTGGCTTAAAAGATAGAAGAAATCACTATCCCTCACAGATTTCCGGTGGCGAAAGCCAAAGAGCGGCGGTGGCGCGTGCTTTAGTTCACAAGCCAGTTCTCGTTTTGGCCGATGAGCCAACCGGAAATTTAGATGCCACAAATCGCAAGAAATTTATAGAGCTTTTGCAAAACCTGCAGCTGCAGGAAAACCTCAGCATCTTAGTAGTAACTCACGAAGAAGACTTGGCTCGCTGTGCGAAGAGGCAGTATCTTATGGTGGATGGCAAACTTGAGCTTTTATCAGGTTAATTTTTTGCCAAAGTTAGAGCTTTGCCTCTATTTTTAAAAAAATGAAAACTCACATCTATGATTTCGATTTAGCTCAGTGGCAGGAATACCTGCGTACCAAGGGGTATCCAGCATATCGTGCCCGTCAAATTTTTGAGTGGCTACATCGCCATATGGTATCTTCGCCCCAAGAATGCCATAATTTGCCTACGGAGCTTCGCCAACTTTTAGAGGAGGAATTTCATTGGCCTGGTGGTGAAGAAATACGCAGTTTGCAAAGTAGCGATGGCACGGTTAAATTTCTCATTGCTTTTAGCCAACGCAAGGTAATAGAAACAGTCTGGCTTCCCTATCCAAACCGGCAAAGCCTTTGTGTTTCTGTGCAAGCAGGTTGTAGTTTAAATTGTCGTTTTTGTGCAACGGGTAAAATTCCCTTTGGCGGCAATTTAACAACAGGAGAGATTTTAACCCAATTCTACCTTACCCAGAGAACAATGCAAAAAAAAGTGACAAATGTAGTTTTTATGGGAATGGGGGAGCCTTTTTATAACTATGAGGCCACAATCAAGGCGGCATTCCTCATGCATTCTACCTTGGGTCAGTCAGTAGGAGCAAGACATATTACCATAAGTACGGCAGGAGTTTTACCAGCTGTAGAGCGCTTTTATCAAGAAAAAAATCCTTTTGGCCTTGCCCTGTCAGTGCATGCGGTATTTCCTGAAAAAAGAAGGGAGATCATGGACATTGAGAAAAAATATCCCCTACAGGATTTGCTCAAGGTTCTACGGCAATATAGGGATCGCATAAGGAAAAACCGCTTTACTTTCGAATATATTATGATCCGTAAATTCAACATGTACCGTGAGGATGCTCAAAAATTGGCTGAGCTTGCGCGGGAGTTTCGAGCCAAGATTAACCTCATACCTCTGCACACGCGCTTTTACGGTATGGAGCCCCCCAGCGAAGAAGAACAAAATCTTTTTTTTAAATGGCTTTACGAGGAGGGGGTACTGGCACGTAACCGCCGCTCCCCTGGCAAGGATATCGAAGCTGCCTGTGGTATGCTTGCCGCCGGCAAGCTTCAGACTAATTTACTAGCCTCTTTGATACAATAAGCTCCAATCTCATTTTTTTGAATTTGGCTTGTACCTTCGTAAATGGTGAGGATTTTTGAATCCCTGTACATTTTCTCTACTGGGTAGTCTTTTGTAAAACCATAGCCACCATGTAGCTGTAAAGCATCGTTACAGACCTGCACCGCTATTTCTGAGGCATAATATTTAGCAATAGCCGAATATTTAGCTGTTTCCGGGTGGTTTTCCATGGAGTATTTGGCCGCGCGGTAAGCTAAAAGACGGGCAGCCTCAATTTTAACTACCATGTCCGCTAGCATGTGCTGTACTACCTGAAAATTTATGATATTGCGCCCAAATTGTTCCCGTTGTCTCGTGTATTTTAATGCCTCACGGTAGGCACCCTGGGCAAGGCCTACAGCCATAGCTGCAATAAAAGGCCTTGAGCTATTTAGAGTCTTTAAGGCATGGATAAACCCTTGATTTGGCTTAAGCCCTACTAGGTTTTCTTCAGGAACCTCACAGTCTTCTAAAATCACCTGCCTTGTATGAGAGCAGCGTATACCCATTTTATCTTCTAGTTTACCAAAAGAAAGACCCTTTGTGCCTTTTTCCACAATAAAGCAAGACATCCCCCTGGGTCCCTTGGTCTTATCGGTTAAGGCAAAGATAGTATAGACATCTGCTTGTCCGGCGTTGGTGATCCATTGCTTTGTGCCATTTAAGATATAGCGGTCTCCTTTTTTAACAGCAACGGTAGAGAGGTTAGGCACATCTGAACCTGCATTGGGTTCGGTTAAGGCAAAGGCAGCAATCTTTTCACCAGCAGCAAATTTGGGCAACCATTGCATTTTTTGTTCTTCTGTTCCCCCATGCTCAATGGGTAAGGCACCCAACTTTACTGCCCCTAGAGAAGTGGCTACTCCCAAGCAGTACTCACTTACAATCTCGATCCCGAGAACAGTAAGCATCCCTCCCAAATCATAGCCTCCGTACTTTTCCGAAAACATAAAAGCAAAAAGTCCAGCTTGGGCGAATTTTTGAAAAATTTCCGTGGGAAAAATCTCCTTAGCATCCATTTCAGCTCGGCGAGGGACTATTTCTTTTTCACAGACCTCTCGTAAAAGCCCAAGCATTTCATAAGCCTCATCCGGTATGCGGAAGTCTAGTAAAGCAGTCGGATTTTCTTTCATAGGAACTCCTTTTATGTTAGAATTTTCCTATAGCCAAAGATTGACTCGCCTATTTATCGGCAATAAAAAAGCTGTCCTGTACCAGCCGTGAAGATCGTGTTATCACGTACCGACAGTATTGGCGATGTGGTCTTAAGTCTTCCTGTTGCAGGATACTTGAAAAAGCATTTTGCAGCCGAAATTATCTTTCTATGTCGAGAATACACCCGGGCGGTAGTGGAGGCATGCGAGCATGTCGACATGGTCCTTGTTCGTGAAGAAGTTACAAAAAACCCCTATTTATTAGAACAGCAAAAAGCAAAGGCTATTATCTTTCTCTTTCCCGATCGTGAGCTTGCTTCCCTAGCGTACAAGCTTAAGATACCACTACGCTTAGGAACAGCCCACCGTCTACACCATTGGCTTTACCTAAATAAAAGGGTTTTTTTTAGTCGCCGAAGATCCCCCCTACATGAAAGCCAATTGAACTTTTTTTTATTAAAGCCATGGGGTATTTCCCACATCCCCTCATTGCAGGAAATTAGCATGTACTATGGTCTGACTAAGATAGCCAAAATAAAACTTAAGTTAGCCTATCGCAAACGAAAATACCAGATTATTTTGCACCCCAAATCGAAACTCTCAGGAAGAGAATGGCCTCTTTACAAATATTACGAACTTGCCAGGGCTCTGCCAGAATTCGACTTTTGGCTCACCGGCACAAGTCAAGAAGGGGAGGCGATGCGCAAAGAGCTCAAGGAACTCTTTGCGCTTCCTCATGTCCACGATTTTACAGGTAAGCTCAAGTTAAGTGAGCTTTTGGGGCTTATCCATGAAAGCCATGCTCTGGTGGCCGCTAGCACAGGACCTTTGCATTTAGCAGCAGCCCTTGGAAAATTAGCCATTGGGCTTTTTCCGCCGCTAAGGCCCATACACCCAGGACGATGGGCCCCTGTGGGCAAAAATGCCGTAGCCCTTCAAGCAAGGGATTTTTGCTTTCGCTGCCCAGGGCCTAGCACTTGTCGATGCATGGACGAGATAAAGGTGGAAGTTGTCCGCCATAAGCTACAAGAAAGGCTTTTGCCATCCTAGGCTTACTTTCACTGGCGCTTTCACTCAAATGGCCGGGTTTTGTGATATGCTCTCCTAAAATTTGGCTCTGCCTGAGGGGAGAGCACCTCATGCTATCAGCCGAGAGCTTTTGTTCTATACTCCCGGAGCAGGACTCGAACCTGCGACCCGGTGGTTAACAGCCACCTGCTCTACCGGCTGAGCTATCCGGGAAGATACTTAACTCTGTCATACGAAGACTTAGTACGTCAAGCTTTTCTTAATGCGAGAACCCTCTATTTGCCCATGGTTTGGCAAGGTTATGTCATGCCTCTGATACCTACGGGAAATTAACGATATTTTCGTAAATGATCACGCTGCCTATTTTCTAAGGGCATGAAAGAAAGAGAGCCAAAAACAATAGACAGTCTGTAGTATCCCTTTCTTATGTCTCTATGTCGAAGACAACCCAAAGAGATTTGCCACAGGTAAGCGCCAAAGAGGTTATTCCCGTTGAAATTGAAGATCAGATGAAGAAGTCTTACCTGGCCTATGCCATGAGTGTCATCATAGGCCGCGCCCTGCCTGATGTTCGGGATGGTCTGAAACCCGTCCACAGGCGGATCCTCCATGCCATGAACGAAAGGGGATGGCGTCATGACAAACCTTACGTAAAATCAGCCAAAATTGTGGGGGAGGTAATTGGTAACTATCATCCTCATGGGGATGCAGCTGTTTATGAAACCATGGTACGCATGGCCCAAGACTTTGCTATGCGTGTTCCCCTCATCGATGGGCAGGGGAACTTTGGCTCCATTGATGGGGACCCTCCTGCAGCATATCGTTACACCGAGGCTAGACTCAGTGAAATGGCTGAGGCTCTTTTAGAAGATATCGATAAAGAAACTGTTGATTTTGTTTCGAATTTTGATGATACACGCAAGGAACCAACGGTTTTACCGGCCGCTTTTCCTAATCTCTTAGTTAATGGCTCAAGTGGCATTGCTGTTGGGATGGCCACCAAAATACCACCGCATAATTTAAATGAAGTAATAGCTGCTTTGGATCTTTTAATTGAAAAGCCGGATGCCACTATTAAGGAGTTAATGAAAAAACTACCTGGGCCTGATTTTCCTACGGGCGGTATCATTCTTGGCCGCGAGGGTTTAAAACAAGCCTACACGACAGGCAAAGGCACAATAAAAATTAGGGCGGTCGCTAATATCGAGGAAATTGGGCGAGGTCGACAGGCAATTGTTGTGACCCAAATCCCCTATGAAGTAAAGAAAAACGAACTCATTACTCGAGTAGCAGAGCTTGTCAATGAAAAGAAAATTGAGGGCATAACTGACATTAGAGATGAATCGGATCGCTCAGGTATGCGCATTGTTTTTGAACTAAAAAAAGAAGCTCAGGCACAGGTTGTCTTAAACCAACTCTACCAGCACACGCAAATGCAGGTTAATTATGGCATTATATTTTTGGCTCTTGTAGATCAAGAGCCAAAATTACTTAACCTAAAAGAGCTTTTACAACATTATTTAAACCATCGCCGTCAGGTGGTGGTGCGCAGAACACAATACGACTTGCGCAAGGCACAAGAAAGGGCCCATATCTTGGAGGGCCTCAAAATTGCCCTAGACTTTATAGATGAAGTTATACGCATAATACGCGCCAGCCTTGATACAGAAAAAGCCCGACATGATCTTATGGAGCGCTTTAAATTAACAGAAATTCAAGCCAATGCTATTTTAGATATGCGCCTACAAAAGCTTACCTCCCTTGAGTCTAAAAAAATCTTGGAAGAGTTAGCTGAGACCAAAAACCTCATTGTGTCATTAGAGGACCTTCTGTCGAGTGAGGCAAAAATTCTGGGCCAAATTCGCAAAGAATTAAATGCTCTAGCAGAAAAGGCTGCCACGAAGCGCCAAACGGAAATATCCGATCAAGATAGCCAGAGCTTTAGCTTTGCTACAGAAGACCTAATTGCCGATACGGAAGAGGTTATTACTCTTACCGAGGGTGGCTATATCCGTAGGGTAGCCCTTGACACTTTCCGTCGCCAGCATCGAGGGGGAAAGGGAATCCAAGCCTCAGGAAAAAAAGAGGATGCGATGAGGCATATTCTCTTTTGCCGAAGCCATGACTATGTCATGTTTTTTTCTACAAAGGGGAAGGTATTTTTTATAAAGGCATATGAAATCCCAGAAGCAACAAAAGATGCAAGGGGGAAATCCATCCGCTCTTTCTTATCGCTAACACAAGAAGAGAATATTACCTGCCTAAGAGCTATCCGTGAATTTAAAGAAAACCTCTATCTCTTTTTGCTGACACACAGGGGCATTATCAAGAAACTAAGTCTTCTAGAGGTAGCCCATGCCAAAAAGGGTGGCCTCATGGCCATGCAATTTAAGGCATCTGAGAAAGATTATCTTGTGGATGTGGCTGTTGTAGAGGGAGAGGAGGAGGTATTTTTAGCTACTCGCTTTGGACTTGGTCTACGTACAGGACTTGCCAAAATGCGCGCTCAGGGAAGATCGGCAGGGGGGATTTTAGGTATGAGCCTTGAAGAGAACGACGCTATGATAGGCTTTGCCGTCATTGGCAAGTCGACCCCCTATTTAATTTGTGTTAGTGAGAATGGCTATGCTAAACGCGTGTCGTTTAGCGAATTTGCGACGAAGGGTAGGGGAGGTAAGGGAATGCAGTATTTTAAAGTAAGTGAGAAATCCGGTCCTCTAGCCTGTGTACATGCGGTGGGTGAGAAAGAAGAGATTATTGTGACAACAGAACAAGGTATGGTTTTGCGAAGT
Source organism: Leptospiraceae bacterium (assembly GCA_025055765.1). Taxonomy (GTDB): domain Bacteria; phylum Spirochaetota; class Leptospiria; order Turneriellales; family Turneriellaceae; genus JANWWS01. Next base: position 48,423 of record JANWWS010000018.1, read on the forward strand.
GAAGTAAGCGCTGTTCCTGTGCAAAGCCGTGTGGCTGGTGGTGTTAGATTAGTAGAGCTTTCGCAGAACGACAAGGTAGTTGACACAACAGTGTTTGTTGCCGATAATAGTAAAAATACGACATGAAAGTTAATTTTGATCAAATTGGGAGCAACCTGCTTTTGTTAATTTTCATGGCCTTTGTCATAGAAGCAGTGATTTCCGCGATCTTTAGCTTGCGTGTCGTGGAAGAGCTTTTGCGCTCGAATTGGCTGCAGACTGTTCGATCAGCCTTTGTAATTTTAGTAGCCTTTGGCCTATGTGGGCGGATAGATGAAATGCGCTTATTTTTAAAAAGTGGTCTCAAAGTACCTGGAGCCATCGATTATGTGGTGACATCCCTTTTTTTAGTAAGGTTAACAACCCTTCTCCATGATTTTTTTGCTTATCTAAGAAAGAGATCTCTCGAAAGTTAGACAGCAAAGGTACCTGCGTCTTGAGTTGCTTCTTTCGTTTTGCCAGTCCCCAAAAGGGAACTCTCAAAAAAGCGAATAGCCAATTGTCGGATTTTTTTCTCGGTAGCTAGGGACGTCTCGTTTTGTTCGTCTAAAAAAAGATGCATCTCTTTGTCCCCTTGTAAGAGATGAAAGACAGCAAAACCACCATGAGGAACATTTTCTTTATCGAAGAGGCGAATGGCCATGGTAGTGGGAATCGCTAAATTCAGAGCATGGACCACTGCATCACTATAAGCTAAGTTTTGTTTTACTAGGTTCTTATATTTCTTAAGATTTTTTGCTGCTTCATTGATTTCCCGCGCATAATCAGCTTGGGAGAGGTTTTGAGTGAGTTCTAGAAAGGCAAAGGCTGGATTCTCTAGGAAAAGACTTGTCGTGCGCTGCATAAAGCGGCTCACAAATAAGGCCATGGCGGCCCCAATGCCAATCCCCCAAATGCCAATACGAGAAGTATCGACTTCTTTGCGCAGCCTAATTACCTCCAGTGCGCGGTAGGCATCAAGTAAAAGCTGCACCATATAGTATTTCTCGACAGCCAACAGATTTTCTCCAAAATAACCTGGGGAGCGTTTGGCAGCTGGGGATTTTTCATTACTTTCTCCCTTGTATAATTCAAACTCCTTTTGCCCTCTTAAATAGAGAACAAATTGAGCAAGACCCGCTTGAAAAAGGCCTCGGTAAGCTACGGGGGATTTATTATAGTCAGGAAAGATTACTACTACAGGTGGTTTGCCCATGAATTTGCGAGGGGACCAAAAGAAGCCATGTAAACGAAATTTACCAGCACTTTGAAAACTTAAAGAGAAACTATTTTCACTAAGAAATTTCTTTGAAGCTTTTCTTTCGAGAGATACTTCCTGAGGTATACGGCGTAATTCTTCTAAACGTTTTTGCCAAAATAACTCATAATCTCCGGGTATCTGGCTTAAGTCTGGTATGGCGGCAAAACATTCATCAAACAATGACATAAAGCCACCCTCTTTCAAATGACCTATCTGTAAAGTTTTGGCAGCTGCTTTGGCTATCTTCGGCCATTGTCATGAGCTAAATTAGTATTTTTCGGCAAAACCTAAACGGTCATTGTTTTTTCCTTTTTTATTTCTACACTTAAAATACGGGAGACACCTGGCTCTTCCATGGTTACACCAAAAATAGCATCAGCATGGGCCATGGTTTTCTTATGGTGGGTGATAAGTAAAAACTGGGTTTTTCCGCGAAATTCATCCAGGAGCTCTAAGAAGCGGGATACATTGTGGTCATCTAGAGGGGCGTCAATTTCATCTAAAACACATAAGGGAGAAGAGCGCACCATATAAATGGCAAACATGAGAGCAATGGCCGTAAGGGCTTTTTCGCCACCCGAAAGAAGCCGCAGAGATTTAGGACGCTTTCCCGGAGGCTGAGCCTGAATTTCAATACCACTATAAAGGGGCCGATCTTTTTCCGTTAGAGTAAGACTCACATCTCCCCCATAAAATAGCCTGCGAAAGACATAGCGAAAATTTTCTTCTACTTGATAAAAGCAATTTAAAAAGAGTTCTTCTGACTTCTTGTCAATATCACGGAGAATTTGCAAAAGGTCTTCTTTTGCTTTTCGGATATCTCTTAATTGGTTTTCATGGTGATCATAAAGTTCTCGGATGGCCTTGAGCTCTTCTAAGGCTAACGGGTTTATGGGACCAAGCGCTTCTAATTCTCTGCGAATTTCAACTAACTTTTCCTTTTCGGAAGCTAAAGATATGCGTGCCTGCCCAAGTTTTTCTCGCAGTTCTTCGCTCGTCAAATTGTAATCGTTATAGATGTCTTGGAGCATCACCTCCCTGCTTCCCAAGAGTGTTCCTATTTGAACCTCAAGTTCATTAATTTCTCCAGCAATATATGTACTTTTTTCATTTTCTGCGCGGATGGCCTCGTTTAGCTCGGCCTTTTTCTCTGCCGATTTGCTTAGGTTTTTTTCTAACTCATCCATGCGCGCAAGCTCATTTTCAATCTCACCCTTTAGCTTTGTGATTTCACTTTGTGTATTTTTGTAGTCTTGGTCAAGCTGTTGTAGGAGTTTTTCATGGTTTTGAAATTGCTCTTTGAGGTAACGATAGCCCATCTCTTCATGTTCGATTTGCGTTTTTAAATCCTTTTCTCTTTCTGCCGAGCCTAAGTGCTGGGCTTCAAAAGCTTTTAGATTTCCTCGAACCACCTCCTCTTCTCTTCGATTTTTCTCCCAATCCTGCTTTAAAGATGCTAGTTTTTGTTGTTCGCTAATTTCATATGCTTCAAGTTCTGCTATTTCTTTTTCTATATCGTGGATGTCTTGACTTAGGCTTTCTTTTTGAGCAAAAATTCCTTCTTTATCAAAGAGAAGATGGCGCAGACTTTCGGGTAGATAATTGAGACTTTCTATCTCCTGTTGAATATCCTGAAGCGGATACTCTTGTAATGTTTTCTCTAGCATTTCATGCATTTTTTCTGTTTCTTTTTCCAAAAGGCAGGCTCTTAAGCCCCTAGCGAGGCTTTCTAATTTGTGCACTATCTTATTTTTTTTGTTTTGAAATTCCATTTCTTTTTGCAGCCACTGGCTCTTTTCTCGGTGTAGCGAAAGAAGTAACTCTTGTATAACAAAAGTGATTTCTTCGCTTTTTGCTTTTAATTTTTCTCTACGTTGCCGTAATTTTTGTCTTATTGTTTGGATTTCTTTTTCACTATTATGAATTTTTTCTTGCAGGTCTTTTTCTTTTTGGCTTAGGTCATGAAGCGATTTTGTATGATCTTCAATGCTAATTTGAAGCTCCAAGGTAAGTTGGCTTTGTTTTAGGTATGCTTTTTTGAGATCTTCGAGATGGTGCTCTATACGCAACAAGTGGGAACGTAGTGCTTGCATCTCATTTTGCTTCTCTTTTTTTTCGAGAGTTATTTTCTCAAGGCGACGCTCGAGCTGAAAGATCCGCTCGCGGTTCACTTGATTTTGTAAATCTTTTGTGTGAAGTTGTTTTATCCTAGCCGAGTCTTCTTGTTCTATTTGCCCAATTTTTTGCTGATAAAGTAGAATTTTTTGGCGTATTTTCTCTACTTCGGCTTGCTTTCTTTCTAACTTTTTTTGTTTTTCTTCTAATTTTTCATCGATTTCTCTTAAAGTAAAGTAGCGAATTCTTAAATCATGTTCGCGCAATTTTTCCCTTAAACTATTATATTTTCTTGTTTTTTCTGCCTGGGATTCCTTAATCTTTAATTCTCTTTCTAATTCATGGAGAATATCTTGAAGGCGAGTAATGTTAAATTGAGTACTTTCTAAATTCTTTTCTGCTTCTTCTTTTTGTGCTTTATAGCGAGATATGCCAGCTGCTTCTTCAAAAATATATCGTCGGTCTTCTGGTTTACTTGATAAGATCATGTCCATCCGCCCTTGTTCCATAAAGGAGTAAGCTGATTTACCAAGACCTGTATCGAGCAAGAGATGCTCAATATCCTTACGGCTTACCCTTTTGTCATTTATAAAGTAATGGCTTTGCCCATCTCGGTAAAGTCGACGTCCAATTTTTACAATATCATGTTCTAAATTTAGGAACTTTTTTTTATTGTTAATGGTAATAATTACTTCCGCAAAGTTTGCTGCTTTCTTAGTCTCTGTCCCAGAAAATATGACATCTTCCATTTTTTCGCCCCGCATCGAGCGCACAGATTTTTCACCAAGGACCCATTTAATGGCATCGAGGATGTTACTTTTCCCGCACCCATTAGGTCCTACAATAGCTGTTAACTCGTGCATGAGTTTAATTTTGGTTCGATTTGCAAATGACTTAAAGCCAAAAATCTCAATTTCCTCTATTACCATGATTTTGCTTTGCTCGTCAGATGATTATTTCTTATTTGCCTTCCATGCCGGCCGGCACTATCCAGGGAAACCTGGGACATTATTACTGGCAGGAAAGCGAAGGTCATATTCACATTTGGTTTTGGGATGAAAACACGAAAAAGCGGCCTCTTGTAAGCGAGCGCGACCCAGATAGGGAAGCCCTGCGTATTCTGGGGACCTTTTCGCTTAAAAAGGGAATCGTGGCTATAGTATTAGGAGCAGCATCTCTTGCTTTAATAAGGCAACTAAAAAAGCAAAAGGAGCATTATGGTGGTGACATCCTTTTGGTAGAAAAAGATGAGCTTTTTTTGCACCAATGGGAGAGACTTTTTCCAGATATCTTTGCAGATCTTGTTGTTTACACAGGTCATAACCCAGAAGAATTAGAGCGCTTTATTGAAAACCTATCTATGGAACAACTCATGGGTTACCGAATCATCTCCGTACCAGGAAGTGTAGCTATAGATAGCTTCTTTTACCGCAATACCGAAAAAAAAATCAAAGAATTATTTGCTGCACGACTTTCTGATCTTTTTACCCGCCTTGAATTTGAAGAGCGCTGGATATGGAATATCTTGTACAACATTCCCCATATGGCAAGGGCCAAAGCGGTGCGCTCTCTTTTTCAAACCATGGCAGGGAAAGATGCCCTTCTTGTTGCCACTGGTCCCAGCCTACGCTACTCGCTCAATTGGCTTGCTAAAATGCAAACACGCGTTTTTTTAGCATGTGCGGATTCCGCATATCGTGTTCTTCACTGCGCAGGCATAACACCTCACCTCGTATACACCCTCGATGCGCAAAGTTACACACTTCGCCACTTTCTGGGTCTGCCACGTGGCAAGATGGGTCAATTCCCCATCCTTGTAGCAGATATTGTGGCAAACCCCCAGGTTCTACGTCGCTGGGAGGGGGAACTATTTCTTTCCACCACGGTACATTTTTCCGAAACCAAGAGGTCCACAACCCCCGGCTATGAGATTGTAGAAGAGTACTTCTTAAAGGACTCTCACTTAGGTGATATTCAATCAGGGGGTTCTGTGGCTACGAGTTTATTTGACCTTCTTCGCCAAATGAATTTTGCCCGCATCATTTTAGTAGGTCAGGATTTGGCTTACACCTATAGACAAATCCATACTATAGGCACTCATCACAGCCGTGAGTGGCTTTCGGGTCGAGTGAATCGCTTTTGGCCATTAGAGAACATTGAAGAAGCTATTTTGCACCGCCGCCACACGTGGTCTGAAGTTTCGTTAGAGGGTCGAAAAATCCCAGCAGACTATGTGCTCTCACTTTACCGAAAATGGTTTGCTGAAGCAGCAAAGAGCATACCACAGAAGGTTATTCAAGCAAGTTTCGATGGCCTTTCTATAGAGCATAGCTGGCGCATAAAGGCCACAGACTCTTTTATTGCAGGCGAGGACAATTTTGCCCCTGAGAGGATTATGCTTTATATAAAAAAATGCCCACCTATTTTGGCAAGAGAGAGTTTTTATGAGAAATGGGTTTATTTCTTAAGAGAGTTAGATCATAAACTAAAGGATGCCTTAATGAACTATGCGGGTCGCCGTTACGAGATATTAGCCCAAAGAGTCCAAGAAAACAGCAAAAAAGATCTTTTGTTAAAGAAAAAAATAGCGCGCGAGCAATGGTTCTTGAAGCTTATTGAGCGATACCGCCATTTATATGAGCGTCATATTTAAGTGTGTTTGCGTCCGTAAAAAATAGCTTGTTCTTGCTCAATATAGTAGCTTGAACCCTCATGGTAGTATGGCCGGCCTTTTTCTGGCATTGGTTTTCTTATATCAATATCAAAGATTTCTCCTGTGTCTATATCAATGAGATGGTTATGCGGCTCTGTGTTGCTATCATAAATAGTAAGGGATGGGTTGATGTGCAAAGTTCGTAGCAACCCAACTCTTACAAACAAATGAAGATTGTTGTATACACTGGCACGAGAGATTTTGTATCCCTGCATTTGGAGCTGGCGGTAAAGCTCTTCTGCTGTGAAGTGTTGATGTTTGGCGAGTAAGATTTTTGCTAATATAAGCCGCGCTCGTGTGGGTATTATCTCATGAGAGCGCAACTTTTGCGCCAACTCCTCTTCCCCGCCCATAAGCAAAATTTATGCAGAGCTTACCTCTTTGGCAACATAAATTCCTTCAGGCTCGCTCAAACCACTGTCTGGGAATACCCGTGAAGAAGAGGGCTTCAGCCCTCTTTGATAGTAGAGATATCCTAGGGCAGCTACCATAGCCGCGTTGTCGGTGCAAAAAGCTGGCGGCGGCACAATAAGCTCTATTTTTTTTAATTTACAAAGTTTTTGCAGATGATAACGTAAGTAGCTATTAGCAGCAACCCCACCTGCAAAGACCAGTGTACCTAGTGGATAAATTTGGGTATAATAATCCACCACACGCAAAACATGCTCTGTTACTCTTTGTAGAAAAAAATACGCAAGAGCTTCTATATCAGGATTTGGGTTTTTTTGTAGGTAGTAGTAGAGAGAGGTTTTAAGTCCGCTAAAAGAAAAGATAGGTTTTTTCTTTGATTTTACAAGAATTTCACTGAGAGGATTTTGCCTACAAAGATGCTCTTCTTCTCCCATAGCCGTTTTGTTCTTTTCCATAAAAGAAAGAGCTTTTTTTTCCATCTGGGGACCACCGGGATAAGGCAGGCCAAGTAAACTTGCTGCCTTATCTAACGCCTCGCCACAGGCATCATCTTGGGTATCAGCGATGACACTAAGCTGACCTAAATCTTTAACATAGTAGAGAGCCGTGTTTCCCCCGGAAAGTAAGAGTCCTAAAAATGGATAGGAAGGCTTCTGCCCAGAAAGAAGAGGAGCGTAAAGATGAGCCTCGAGATGATTTATCGTAATGATATCAATGCCCAAGTACCAGGAAAGGGCAAGAGCCGTATTATAGCCCACAAGAAGAGAGCCTGTTAAACCCGGTCTGTGAGTTACCGCTACATAAGATATCTTTTGTGCTTCTTTTTGGGAAAAAGCATCTTGCAGCAGATAAGGGAGTTTCTCTAAGTGTGCTCTTGATGCTTTTTCGGGAATAACCCCCCCATATGGTTCATGGATGGCAACTTGCCGGAAGATGGGGTTTGCTAAGAGGCGCATCCCATTTGCGACTAAAGCCACCGCTGTTTCGTCGCATGAGGTTTCAATTCCCAGTCCAATGATTTCCATTAGGATTGCTCTTCTTGAAGTTTTTTCTTTAAATTTTCCGCTTGGATTTTAAATAGGATTTCACAGGCATCATTTTCATCACATCTTTGGCGCACAATTTGCCCTCCCTTGAGGTAGTAGAGGAACTTTTCGCTAATCCTTCTCTTTTTGGCTTCCTCAGGGTGAATAATAATGCGTTTTTTGTTTTCTAATATAAGTTCTGAGGCACTAGCTTGAGCACACAGCAACGCATTTTCTTGCGAAAGAGTGCGACGCTTAACTGTGCCCCCTTTTTGGCCAGTTTGTCCCAAACTACGCAGTTGGTAGCTGTGGTCATCAAGCCAGCCAGGGTCTGCACTGACCACGCAGGCTTCCTCTGGTATATCCTCGGGGGTGGTGCGACAGTAAACCAAGTAAAAGAGGGCCAAACAAGACAACCCAAGCTTAAGAATTTGCATGTATGCGCTCCTTCACAAGAGCATCAATAGAAAGCAGTTTTTCTATTATCCCTTCTAACCAAGAAAGATAGATTTGGTTTGTGGCATCACTCTTGGCTTCTGGCGGATTTGGGTGTACCTCAAAAAATAAACCATCCACCCCAGCTGCACATGCCGCTCGGGCGAGGGGAAAGGCCATCTCTCTTTGCCCACCCGATACTTCACCTCCACCCGGTAGTTGGGTCGAATGGGTGGCATCAAAGACCATGTGTACCTTATGCCGGCGTAATAGCTCAAAATTCCTCATGTCGACAATGAGGTTATTGTAGCCAAAACTATAGCCACGCTCACAAAGAAAAACTTTGTCCGTGCCGACTTGGTAAAACTTATCTAAGATTTGCAAGGCGTCAAGTGGGGCTATAAATTGGCCCTTCTTTACATTTGTCCAGCGCCCACTTCTTGCAGCCTCAATGAGCAAATCTGTCTGGCGGCAAAGAAAGGCAGGGATTTGCAAGACATCAACCACCTCGGCAGCTTTTTCTACTTCATGAGGCCAATGAACATCCGTTAAAAGAGGTAAGCCGTATTTTTTTTTGACTTGGGCTAGAAGCTTGAGACCTTCCTCTAAACCAGGTCCACGGTAAGAGCGGATACTGCTACGATTAGCCTTATCATAAGAAGATTTAAAAACAATAAGTAGACCCCATTTTTGAGAGAGCTCTTTTAGTTTCTGGGCTACGACATCGAGCAACTCTTCATTTTCAATAACACAAGGCCCTGCAATAAGGAAGAAGGGGTTTTTCCCTCCAATTTTGGTGCCTAGAAATTCTCTCTCTGGGGTCAAAGTAAGGCCACTCATTCAAGTTCCTTTTTCAGGCCAGGGGCGGAAAAGCGCACAATAAGCATGCACCCGCCTTGCTCTGTGTACAATTTATAGAGGATTTCCATATTTGGCATGATCTTTTTTGCCTTAGGGTAATCCTCGTAGAGCTTTTGTTGTGCTTTTTTTTCGGCCTCTTGGCACAGTCTCTCTCGCTTATAAACCAGAGGCTCAAGCTTACCATCGTTTTCCACGACAACTCTTAGCTGCAAGCTATCTTCATTTAAAAAGTGGTTTTCAAAAAGATCCTTTTCTCGCACCACCAATATGTCATGCCCCCTCCTTGAACATTGCCAAGAGAGTAAGCTAACCCAGGCCAGAGCCCCCAAAATTTTAAGCGGCAATTTTCAGAAAAATTTCCTCAAGTTCGAGCTCTAATTTGCGCATTTCCACAGCGATGATTTTTTTCTCCCACAAAAGCTCCCCCAGTTTTGTTAAATCAAGTTTTCCTTTTTCAAAAACGAGGAGATAAGTGTGTTGGTCTTCCCTTTCGCATTGCACGAATCCGGGATATTGGCGCAAAAGGGTTTCCAGGTCATAGTTATGCGCAAGCCGTAGTCTTAATTTCTCAAGATCCTCGTAGCGCCCAAGACTTTGCCGATCCTCTTCCGCCACAAGATGCCCCTGCCGCAAAAACAAAAAGCGATCGGCGATCTGAGAGACTTCCCGCAAGATGTGAGAGGATAGTAAAATAGTGTGTTCTTTTTTTAATTCTAAGATGAGTTGGCGCATTTGTGCTATTTGCTGTGGGTCCAGGTCTGAGACGGGTTCATCTAAGATAAGAAGGGGAGGTTGGTGTACAATGGCCTGTGCTAGAGCCAGACGTTTGCGCAGGCCAGCAGAGAGTGTGCGGATCTTGTCTTTTTCTCTGCCCTCAAGATGAGTACGCATAAGAGCGTAACGAACACGGTCTTCTTCCTCCGCCGTTTTGCCCAAGCGCATTCGATAGACATAGCGCAAAAAACTCTCCACTGTCATTTCCCGGTAAAGACGTGGATTTTCGGGTAGGTAGCCTATCCTTTGCCTTGCCTTTTGCAAATCCGCAAAGAGATCCTCACCCATGATTCTCACGGTACCAGAAGAGGGGAAAAGGTAACCAGTTAGGATCCGGAGGGTTGTCGTCTTGCCAGCTCCGTTTAGTCCTAAAAGAGCCACCACCTCATGGGGCCTTAAGGTAAAACTCAGGTTTTCAATAGCAGCTTTTTTCCCATAGAAGCGGGTAAGTTTCTCTACCTCAAGCATAACCGATTTTTTTCCTCGTAAACGAATGTCAAGTTCTTAATACCGTCTAATATGCCAGAAGTCTTCTTCGGAGAAGGAAAAGCCACAGTGTTTGCAAGTCATTACAGTACAGCCATTGCCACATTTGGGGCAAAATTTCTTAGAGAAAAATCCTCTTTGTCGCTCATTAGGCTCCATTTTCCATTTCATGAGTTTGCCGTATTCACAACCGCAGTCAAACTTTTTCTCTTTGCCGCAATACGGACAAAATTTCAGTCCGCGCATAAGCTAGCCACCGTGTTGAGCGCTCTGTGTCAAGGTTTTTAAGAAAACACAAGACCAATCTATCTCCCCCAATATGGGGAAGCTGGCTTTTTGCATTAGGGTTGACAGGGCATCTGCTATCTACGCATTGTCTGTAGGGGGGTAAAATTGGCCCATACACTTTCCGCAAAAAAACGTATCCGGCAAAACATAAAAAGACGGCTGCGTAACCAGGCCAAAAGGTCGAGGGTACGCACACTGGAAAAGAAAATTAGAAAACTTTTAGTGGAAAACAAAATAGACGAGGCAAAAGCAGTCTATCGGGAGTTTATGAGTGCGGTTGACAAGGCAGCCAAAACACGGGTTTTTCATAAAAACAAGGCTGCCCGTAAAAAATCAAGGCTTGCTCTTTTAATCAAGAAAAGTGAGAAAAACCCACCGGGTGATTAGCTCAGCTGGTTAGAGCACCTGCCTTACAAGCAGGGGGTCTGAGGTTCGAATCCTCAATCACCCAAGTTTCCACAATTTTCCACAGGCTTTTCCACAAGAAAAGCGAGAAAAATTAGCATTATGTCCCATCTTGCTTCAACACCGATACGAGTTTTTGCGCTATTTGTTCATAGGCAGAAAAAACCGCACCTTTTTTTTCTTTAAGTACAATAGGAATACCTTTTTCGCCTGATTCCATTACCTCTATGGTGAGGGGGATCTGCCCGAGAAGAGGCACTCCCGCTTTCTTAGCTAGCTTCGCCCCTCCTCCCTCACCAAAGATATGTGTGGATTTCCTACAGTGGGGGCATAAAAACTCACTCATATTTTCAATAACACCCAACACAGGTATGTTTACCTCAGAAAACATAGTGAGGGCGCGTCCGGCATCGAGAAGAGAGACCGACTGGGGAGTGGTTACCAAGATCGCCCCATCTGAGTGGACCTGCTGGGCCAGCGAAAGTTGAGCATCTCCTGTACCAGGGGGAAGGTCAACAATAAGAAAGTCTAAGGGCTGCCAAGCTACATCATAAAGAAATTGCTGGATAGCCCTAGCTAGCATAGGACCCCGCCAAATCACGGCTTGTTCTGGTTCCAAAAGAAAAGAAAAACTCATGATTTTAAGACCGTGCTTGCTTAGAGGGATGATCATATTTTCTTGTACGGGAACGTTTTGCTTCCCTTCAAGGCCTAACATTTTACCCACAGAGGGACCGTAAATGTCGGCATCGAGAATTCCTGTCTTTTTCCCCATGAGGGAGAGCATAGAGGCGAGATTAACCGCAACTGTTGATTTTCCTACTCCCCCTTTGCCTGAACCAATAGCTACTATGTATTGAACCCCACGTATCTTTTGTTCTAGTGGGGTAGGGCCCTGGGTTTTGGGTTGTCTTTCGTTAGTTACAAATTTCAGATGTACGCCCGATGCTTTAAAATTGGCCCGGCTTAAAGCCAAACGGATTTGAGAATCAAGGGTTAGCTGCAACCGCCTGTCACGAGGCAAGGCTAGGGTAAGCTCATAACTGCCATCTTCACGGCAGGCAGTGCTCACCAAGGTTCCATCACTTACAATATCTTTCTTCGTAAGTGGGTTTTCTACGCTACGCAAAATTTTTTCTAACTCCTCTTGGCTTGGGCTCATGAAAGCTCCTTAGAGAGGTTCTAATTTAGAGAGAAAAATCCGTAAAAAGCATTTCCCTATTACCAAAAGCCAAAGCGGCACATAGAAAAAATATAGCCAATTTTTTTCATCTGAGGTTACGGCATAGCGTATCATTAGATAAAATACCAAGACGAGTATAAGAAGACTTACCAGGTAATGCGCCTTATTAATTTTCTCTTTTATGCTGGCGGGCAAGAGATAGTTTAATATCTCCATGCGAAAGACCTCGCCTCGGCTAAACCCTAAGGAAGCACCCAAAAGTCCCAAACCGAAAACCAAATGGGGAGCGTTTTGGGCAACCCATTCATTTATCTCAAATGCCCAACTTTCGTGAAAGAAATTACGCAAAATAAGAGCTAAGACTTCCATGATTAATAAAAAAAAGAAGAGAGCAAAAAGCAGAAGGCGCTCGCCCACTACTAGATAGTCTTCCACTTTTGCCAATTTACCCATATGTTGTTCCCTATAATCTTACCAAATATTCGCTATTGCTCTATAATACACCCCTCGTACTTTTTTGTAAAAGCACTGTCTCTTGGGTGAAGTACTCTCTCGTAAAATCCTAGACTTCACCTGTTAGGCGCTTGTCATGCTCTATGCGGGCATAGGCAGAGTGGTTATGGATGGATTCAAAGTTTTCAGCTTCTACCGTATAGGCTAGGACCCTCTCATCTTCATTGAGACGCTTGGCAGCATCGCGCACAATGTCTTCCACAAATTTAGGATTTTCGTAGGCCTTTTCGGTAACATACTTTTCATCAGGTCTTTTTAAAAGACCGTAAAGCTCACAGGAACCGGAGCTTTCCGCTATGTCAATGAGATCTTCAATATAAAGAATGTCGCCCGAGGAAGCCACGGTAGCTGTTATAGTGATATGAGAGCGCTGGTTGTGGGCTCCATATTTCGATATCTCTTTGGAACAGGGGCATAAACTTGTTACGGGCACCACCACTTTAATAGCAAGTTCACTAGTACGGTGCTCCATGTGGCCAATAAACTGAACCTCATAATCCATTAGGCTTTTTACCTTTGTTACCGGAGCTTCTTTGCTTACAAAGTAAGGAAATTTCATTTCAATAGTTCCTGCATGCGAGCCAAGTCGACGCAGCATCAGAGGCAGCATATCTTGAAATGATTTTACGGTAATTTCTTTTTCTTTTGACTCTAAGATCTCAACAAAGCGGGACATGTGGGTTCCCTTAAAGTTATGTGGCAAAAAAACATACATATTGAATTCAGCGACGGTATGTTGTTCCTCTCCACTGCGATCTCGAATACGCAGGGGATGGCGGATACCTTTAATCCCAACCTTATTAATGTTTAGTTTGCGGTGATCGCGAGATTGTTGCACATCGGCAAGCTTCGGTTCATGGAAAATAGCGGTGTTCATGAATTTTTCCTAAATACTGTCATCATTATAGTAAAAAGGGGGCTTAAAGGCAAAAGTTTTTTCTTGCTATCGAATACAGGAAATCCAGCTAGTCTTGCCATGCCCAAAGTTGTGCTTATTTTAGGCCTCGTATCTTTATTTACCGACATGGCCACAGAGATGGTCTATCCTATCTTACCTTTATACGTCACCACCTTGGGTTATGGTGGGCTTTCCCTCGGGCTTTTAGAAGGATCAAGCGAAGCCCTCTTGTCTCTTGTGCGCTTTTATTCAGGAGCTTTCTCAGACCGAAAGGGTCGCCGAGTAGTATTTGTGAGACTTGGTTATTTTATAAGCGCCGTGACAAAGATTTTTTACCTTGGCGCAAGCCTTTTTTGGGTATTTGTAGCTCGTCTGGGCGATCGCTTTGGCAAAGGGATACGCACAGCCCCTCGCGATGCTCTTTTAGCAGAGAGCCGAAATAGCCGAGATTTGGGAAAAATCTTTGGTTTCCATAGAGCCATGGATACCTTGGGAGCCGTACTTGGCCCACTCCTTTCTATAATCTACCTAAGTTTTGAGGGTTTTCAACTAAGCTATATCTTTCTTTTGGCTCTAATACCAGGCCTTATTGCGGTGGCCTTAACCTTTGCTCTACCCAAAGAAAAAGAAAAAAAGAAGCAAGATAGGAGAATAACTCTACTTGCCTTTGCCCAAAAAGCAAGAGCGGACTATTGGCTTTTAAGTGCCAATCTATGGTTTTTGGCCATGATTCACCTAAGTCCTGCATTTCCTCTCCTTTGGTTTAACGTTCAAGGTTTACACGACCAAGAAACCGTAATCTTTTATCTCATTTATAACTTATCTTACAGTCTCTTGGCTTTTCCCATGGGTTGGCTAAGTGACCTCTATGGAAAAAGACGGGTTCTTCTCTCGGGTATATTCTTTTTCTTTGTGGCCTATGTTATCTGGTATAAGTTCCATTCTTACATGGCCTACCTAGTCGGATGGCTTCTCTATGGCCTTTTTTCCGCTATGACGGAGGCAATAAAAAAGGCATGGCTCTCTTCTTTCATTCCTCAAGAGGAAAAGGCAACTGGATTTGGGTTATTCTCCATGGGGGAAGCGCTCTTTTTACTTTTAGGCCAGGGCACTGTTGGCTTTTTGTGGGACTATCTTGGCGCACAAAAGGCCTTGCTTTGGCCACTTGTAGGTTCGGTTATGGCCTTTTGCTCCATTTGGTTTTTTACACGAAAATTAGCCCATAATTAAACTTGCACGTCTTGTATGGTATTGTATTATGTCGCATGCAGGGACGACTTGTTCTGCTGGTGTTATCGATGACTTGGGGTAGCACTCATGCCATACGCTATCCCGTAACCCCCTCGGAGCCAAGTATACCGCAAGAGGAGTCCAAAAAGAGAAAAGAGGGCCAAGTGAGCTTACTCAAAGTTAAGGTCAAACTAGGCAGTGGGGATGAGCTTTTTGGGGAAATATCACTTCCCAGTAGCATAACTTTTTCTCACTATAAAAACGGACTCTTGTTTCGTAAGACACTACGTCCTGAAGAAATAAAAAAGATTCGCATTTTGAGCTACCGGGAAAGTAGGGCAAGTGCCTCTCTATTTGAATATGAACCAGAGCGCACTCAAATTCTAACAAAAGACCTGCAAGAGTTTTATATCTCGGGCATTTTTACTTTTCTGCGCAAAATTGAAATTGAAACAGTAGATGGCAAAACAACGCTTTTTACGATATTTGCGGACAGCTGGGACGAAAAATCAGGTTGGCGAGAGGTGGCTTCACGGGATCGCCATTATCACCAAAAACATCCCCATCCCAAGGCAGTTTATGAAATAGAAATTGAGGGAGAGGTGGCCCGCGCGGAAGAAAAAGCTGGCTCTCCTTGAAAGAGGCCTTTTTCTGTGATAATGGCCGTGATATTCTCGCGGGGCGTAATATCAAAACTGTAGTTTTTGACTTTTACAGGGGGGGAAACCTTCAACCCATGGAAGGAGAGTACCTCATGGGCATCTCTTTCCTCAATGGGTATTTCATGGCCAAAGGTAAGCCTACCATCATAGGTGGATTCTGGAGCCAACACAAGAAATGGTATTTGATGGTGTTTGGCCAGTACCGAAAGGGAGTATGTACCTATTTTGTTAGCGACATCCCCTCGGCGGGTAATTCGGTCGGCTCCCACAACGACGACATCCACCTCTGCCTTTTGCATGAGAAAAGCAGCCATACTGTCCACAACAAGCGTGACAGGGATCTTCTCACGAAATAGCTCCCAAGTTGTAAGCCTTGCACCTTGTAGGTAAGGGCGGGTCTCTCCTACATAGACCATGGCTAATTTCCCTTTCTGCTGCAAAAGGCGTATGAGCCCTAAGGCAGTTCCTATACCACCTGTCGCAAGAGCTCCTGTATTGCAGTGGGTTAGAACTCGGTATTTTTGGCGGGGTAAGTTTTTCTCTAAATAGACCAAGGCCTCACAAGCCATTTGGGCACACCTCTGGGCATCATCTTCTTGAATGAACTTTGCCTGAGCAAAAAGTTGATTGACAATTTCCCCGGGTTTGTTTTTTTCTCTTAGCTTGCGAAAGGCCTCTAGCATTAATTCGGTTGCCCACATAAGGTTTATGGCGGTAGGACGACTTTTGTCGAGACTTTGCTTAAGCCTCTTGGCAAAGGCAAGGGTCGGAATTCTCCCTTTTTTTATTTCGTGGTAAATTTCGAGATAGAAACCATAGGCTGCAGCAATACCAATTAAAGGTGCTCCGCGCAAAAGCATATGGCGTATGGCATAGACAACATCCGCCGCTCTTTGGGCCTCAAACCACACCATCTCTTGGGGGAGTTTGCGCTGATCCAAAATCAAAAGCCTATGGCGAAAAACCTTAATGGGCACTACCTTTTTCATTTCTTGCTTTCCCGAGGTCTTAATAGAGGAAATAAAATGACATCTTTAATAGAATGGTTGTTGGTAAAAAGCATTACCATGCGATCAATGCCGAGCCCAAGACCACCCGTAGGGGGCATGCCCACTTTGAGAGCTTCAATAAAATCTTCATCGAGTTCCATGGTTTCTCTGGCTCCTTGCTCTCTTTGACGCAACTGTTCTTCAAAACGGCGCAATTGCTCTTCTGGATCGTTGAGCTCTGTAAAGGCATTGCCCATCTCTCTTCCCGCAATGTAAGGTTCAAAGCGCTCTACAAGAAATTCGTCTCCAGGAATAGATTTTGCCAAAGGAGACATGGCTTTAGGATAGTTTTGCACAAAAACAGGCTGGATAAGCTTTGGCTCTACAAGATGGGAAAAAACCTCATCAAGGACTTCCCAAATCGTCTGAGCCTCATGATGGGGCACCTGTAGTTTGCGCGCAAGTTCTTTGGCTTCCTCCAGGCTTAGTTTTTCTTGTAACTTTTGTTTAAAATCAATCCCGCTATACTCATGCAACAGATCGAGGTAGTTCTTGCGAGGCCAGGGAGGGGTTAGATCAATTATGTGCTCGCCATAGGTAATCTTTTGTGTGCCAAGCACTTTATCGGCAACAAATACAAAAAGTCTTTGTGTGAGATCCATCATGGTTTCATAGTCAGCATAGGCCTGGTAAGCCTCCATCATAGTGAATTCGGGGTTATGCTTTGTGGAAATCCCCTCATTGCGAAAATTTCGGTTAAGTTCGAAGACTTTTTCAAAGCCCCCCACAATGAGTCTTTTTAAGTAAAGTTCGGGGGCAATCCTGAGATATAGATCCATATCCAGGGCATTGTGGTGGGTAATAAAGGGCTTAGCAGCAGCTCCCGAAGCCACAAGCTGCATCATGGGAGTTTCTACCTCCATGAAACCCTCTTCCTGCATAAACTGCCGAATGGCCTGCACTACGCTTGAGCGCAGTTTAAAGTCATGCCTTGTCTTAGGGGTTACAATTAAATCCACATAGCGCTTACGGTAGCGGAATTCCACATCAGATAAGGCATCGTAGAGCACTCCTTCTTTTTCTTTAACCACAGGAAGAGGGGAAAGGTTCTTGGCCAAAAGAGTAAGTTTATGTGCCCTGATGCTTGGTTCTTGGGTTCTTGTACGAAAAGTTTCTCCCTCAACTCCTACAATATCGCCTAAATCCAAATTTTGAAGAACAAGGAAATCTATTTCATTTAAGGTTTCGTTACTGGCATAGATTTGAATTTTATCAGCCTCATCTTGGATGACAAAAAAAACAGCTTTACCCATAGGCCTATGAGAAACTACGCGTCCCGCGGTTTTCACATGGCCTACCACTAAGCCTTGCTGGGGGAAAAACGCTTCTTTTATCCTCTTAATGTCATGGGTTTTAAAAAAACGGTTAGGATAGGGGTCTATGCTATGCTGGCGCAGCTTTTGCAATTTTTCGTAGCGTTTTTTTATTAGCTCAGATGCTTCTTCGGACATAGGTTCTGCTTACTTTGCGGCTTGCCGTGTAAATGAAAGTATTGGCAACTCGCCCCGTGATGCCGTCCCGCGTAAATGAGACATAATATATCTTATGAAAAGCTTTTTTAAACCACTCAAAAATTTCGCTTGACACAAACATAATAGTCGCTTCGGGAGAGGTATGCATAGCCTAAGTGCTCGCATTGGGGTAGATCAAGTTGGCATCGAAGAGCGGGTCGCTCGCTTTAAGGCGCGCAGCATTAAAACGACAGCGAAAGAAGAAGGGATCAAGCTCGCCATATCCATGATCGACCTGACCACCCTTGAGGGAAAGGACACACCAGGAAAGGTGCGCCAACTTTGTGAAAAAGCGCTGAGACCAGCTGTAGATTACCCTGAACTACCACGGGTAGCGGCTGTCTGTGTTTACCCAAACTTTATTGCTCTAGCCAAAAAACAACTTGAAGGAAGTGGGATAAAGGTAGCCTGCGTTTCTACCTCCTTTCCCGCCGCACAGGTCCCACTCTCGGTGAAACTTGATGATGTGCGCCGAGCTGTGGAGTTAGGAGCCGACGAAGTTGACATGGTTATAAACCGGGGTGCCTTCCTAGCTGGGGAGTACAATTTGGTCTTTGATGAAATCGCAAGAGTAAAGGAAATCTGCGGCGATGTGCATTTAAAAGTAATATTAGAAACAGGTGAACTTGAAACCTATGATAACATCCGAAAAGCATCGTTCCTCGCCATGGAGGCAGGGGCTGATTTTATTAAAACCTCGACAGGCAAAGCTGCTGTAAACGCAACTATGGGCAATACCTTGGTTATGCTTGAGGCGATCCGTGATTATTATGACGAAACAGGTATCCCAATAGGAATGAAACCAGCCGGCGGTATCCGCACAAGTAAAGAGGCCCTTCATTACCTTGTCATGGTCAAAGAGACTTTGGGTGATGCTTGGCTTAACCCTAACTACTTCCGGTTTGGGGCCTCAACCCTCTTGAACGACCTGCTCATGCAATACGCTAAGGTAAAAACAGGTGCCTACCAATCAGCTGATTATTTTTCTATCGCCTAGCGCTGCTTGTCTAAGACTTTCTTCATAGTCTGGCCAATTTCCGCAGGTGATTCCACAACATGAATCCCTGCGCGGGCCATCGCCTCCATTTTGCTTTGGGCGGTGCCCTGCCCTCCCGAAATAATGGCACCGGCATGACCCATCCGTCGACCTGGGGGGGCGGTCTGCCCCGCAACAAAGCCCACCACTGGTTTTTTTACATATTGCCGGATGTACTCACTGGCCTCTTCCTCTGCCGTTCCTCCAATTTCCCCAATAAGCACAATCCCCTCTGTTTGCGGATCTTCTGCTAGGATCTTCACAGCCTCGAGATGGTTAAGTCCTATTATAGGATCCCCCCCAATGCCTATACAGGTACTCTGGCCTAGACCTTCCGCGGTAAGTTGGGCCACGGCCTCGTAGGTAAGCGTTCCCGAGCGGGAGATTACCCCAATAGAGCCAGGCCTATGGATGAAGCCTGGCATGATACCCATCTTACCAATGCCTGGTGAGATAATCCCTGGACAATTTGGGCCAATTAAGATGCTTTTGGAGGACTTCACTAAGGGATAAATCTGCTGCATATCGCGTATAGGTATTCCCTCTGTAATGCAGACAATAAGCTCAAGCTCGGCTCCAACGGCTTCCATAATGGCATCAGCAGCAAAAGCAGCTGGCACAAAGATCACCGAAGCATTGGCCTGTGTTTCCTTTACTGCCTCTTTAACGCTGTTAAAAATCGGCAGACCATGCTCCGAATGTTGCCCACCTTTGCCCGGGGTGACCCCACCCACCACTTTAGCTTTGGTGTTGTATTCTAGCATTTGGGCGGTGTGGAAAGCACCCTCTTTTCCCGTAATGCCTTGAACTAGTATGCGTGTCTTTTCTGTAAGCAAAACAGCCATTAAAACCTCACTTTTGGATAAGTTTTACAATCTTTTGAGCACCCTCGCGTAGGTTTTCTGCCACCTCTAGAGAAATCCCGCTTTTGAGGAGCATCTGGCGGGCTTCTTCTGCATTGGTACCAGCCAGACGCACAACAAGTGGTACTTTTATGGAGACATTCTTTGCTGCTTGGATAATACCCCCCGCAATGCGGTCACAGCGAACTATCCCGCCAAAGATGTTTACAAAGATACCCTTCACATTAGGATCGCTTAGGATGATCCGAAAGCCGTTCGTAACTGTCTCCACATTTGCCCCTCCCCCCACATCGAGAAAATTTGCCGGAAAAGCCCCTGCATGCTTAATAATGTCCATGGTGGCCATGGCAAGTCCTGCTCCATTTACCATACAGCCTACATTGCCATTAAGGCGCACATAGTTGAGTTTATATTTTGATGCCTCAACTTCCAGGGGATCTTCTTCTGTGACATCACGCATAGCCAAATGGTCATTATGTCGAAAGAGAGCATTGTCGTCAAAGGTAATTTTCGCATCAAGCGGCAAAAGCCGGCCATCCTGAGTAGTTACCAAAGGATTAATTTCCACAAGAGAACAATCTTCTTCATGGTAGACTCGCCAAAGGCCCATGAAGAGAGCTACAGCATCTTTGATAAGTTCTGAGGGAAGCTTTAGGGCCCAGGCAAGTCGATTTGCCTGCCATCGCTGCAAACCAAGGCATGGCTCAATTACTTCTGTGAGGATTTTGTCGGGACTATGCTTGGCCACTTCCTCAATGTCCATCCCCCCAGCTTCGGAAACCATGAGAATAGGTTTGGCAAGCCGCCGATCTAAGGTAATACTGGCATAGTATTCTTTAAGAATAGGCATACCTTCTTCAATAAGTATTTTAAGAACCTTTTTCCCCTCCGGGCCAGTTTGCGGGGTAACGAGTTGCATACCTAGAATTTTCCGAGCTATGTCGTAGGTTTCTTCGGCACTGTGGGCTAATTTAACCCCACCACCCTTACCCCTCCCGCCTGCATGGATTTGGGCTTTTACTACGACGGTCTTCGTGCCTATTTTTTCGTAGATAGTCTTTGCCTCTTCTGGATTGTCTGTTACATATCCCTTGGGGGTTTTAAGGCCATAGCGTGCCAGAATTTCCTTCGCCTGGTATTCATGGATTTTCATATATGGAAAAAGAAAAAATCGAAATTAACTGGTCAATTGCAAAAGCCGTTCTTTGATGTTGACAGTATATTTCCTTGCAGGGCTGCGACAGTATGAAGCTTGACGAACTCCACCGTGAATTTTTCTCAAAAGATTATACATTCATGATGATTAAACCAGACGCGGTAAATGCTGGCCATGCTTCAGCAATATTAAAAAGGGTCGAAGAAGAAGGCTTTCAAATCAGGGCAATAAAAAAAGTGCGTTTAACTCAAAGACAGGCCGAACTTTTCTATGCGGTGCATAAACAAAGGCCTTTTTATGAAGAGCTCACCCGCTTCATCTCTTCGGGGCCTGTGATTGCTGCGGTACTTGAAAGAGAAAATGCCGTGAATCATTGGAGGGAAGTTATTGGAGCAACAGATCCAAATGAGGCTAAGCCAAACACCATCCGCAAACTTTATGGTCGCTCAAAAGGCGAAAATGCGGTACATGGCTCGGATTCCCCCGAAAATGCTGCTTTCGAAACAGCTTTCTTCTTTAGTGGCCTAGAACTTGCCGGGGAATAGTTTGCCCAATTTTTTCGAGATTGCTGAAAGGCAAAGAAACTTTGAACAAAAAGCACGAGATTATTTAAACGAAACCTCCTGGAAAACCTCCCCCACCCCCCTAAAAGAAGCTATTTTTTATAGCTTGTTTGCCGGCAAAAGTAAGCGGCTACGCCCCCTTCTTTTGGAAGAACAAAGCCGCTTGTGTGGTTTAAATGAAAAAAGTATGTTCTACATGGCGTTAGCCATTGAATGTATCCATGCCTACTCGCTCGTGCATGATGACCTGCCTGCTTTAGACAACGATCCTCTGCGGCGCGGGGAACCCTCCTGTCATATACGCTTTGGAGAGGCCATGGCAATCCTTGCCGGCGATGGTTTACAGTCCCTAGCTTACGAGTGTCTGTCCTATGCAAGTCTTAATGCGCCGGCTCTTGAGCTTTTTTCCCGGTCAATAGGACCTGCGGGCATGGTGGGCGGTCAAGCTCTTGATATAGAAAGCACAAAAGAGCTCTCACCCGCTCTTTTGCGGGAAATCCATACCAAGAAAACAGGGTGTCTTTTTGCCCTTTCCAGTGCCCTACCTTATGTACAAACGAATCAGGAATCATCTTGGGCGTACAGACTGGGTCTTTATATGGGTAAGCTCTACCAGGTGGTCGATGACTATCTAGATGCCACAGCGACAGAAGAAAAAGCAGGAAAAAAAACCGGAAAAGATCAAGACAAACTTACGTACATCCGGCTGTATGGACTTGATAAGACAAAAAAAATGATATACCGCCAAAAAGAGAGACTTTTACGCTACCAAAAAAAATATTTTCCACATAGCCCCTTTCTTGAGCTTTTTATAAATTATCTAACATCATCGATATCTTGATGAAATTAAAGGACTTCTTGGTAAGAGAAAATTTAGTCTTAAGTGAAAAAGAGTCTTCGGCTCTCATCTTAGCGGGTTATGTCTTAGTGAACGGTAGTCCCTGTTACCATGTTGGTTATTCTGTCAAAAAGGACGATGAGATAATTCTTAAAGCGCGCAAGCGTTTTGTCTCTAGATCCGCCGAAAAAATCTTGCCCTTGATCCAAAAATGGGGAGTTGTCATAAGTGATCTTGATTGGATCGATATTGGAGCCTCTACGGGTGGATTCACAGAGGTCTTGCTTCATTTGGGTGCTCGACGGGTGGCCAGCATAGATGTAGGGTATGGATTGCTCCATCCCCGCCTAAGAAAAGATCCTCGGGTTTATGTGATGGAGCGAACCAATTTTTTTCGGCTGCAAAAAGAGGAGCTTCCCTTTGAGCCCGATGGGTATGTGGCGGATATTTCCTTTGCCTCTTTGCGAGGGGTTTTGCAAAAAATTGCCATGTGGGCCGAAAAAGACACCTCTTTAATTTGTCTTTTTAAACCTCAGTTTGAAATTGCCAAGGAGGAACGAAAAAAACTTGAAAGAGGTATCTTAAAAGACGAAGGCATACGGCAAAAAACCCTAAAAGAATTTCTTTGCTTTGCTTCGGGTTTAGGATGGCAGCTGATCGCTCAAGAAGATGCACCCATTAAGGGAGCCAAAGGTAATCAGGAAGTAGTCATTTATTTTAAAATTACACGAGCCTCACTGATCTAGAAAAGCTTTTAGAATGTTTTGGATTTTTCGTTTCGAGTTTATAGCAGAATAGATGTTTTTGGTTGTAGCCCGAGGGAAATTCCCTATCTTCCCCCTCTTCTAATAACCCGCCTTATCTTATTCCCCAGATGCGCTCTACGCCATCAATAGAGGAAAAACATCTGCCATCGAAGGCAATAAGATAGGCTACCTAAGGCAAGCTCTTTAGATATTCTCGCCATTGAGCCGTTCTATGACGAGCGCTACGAGCCATCCAAACACCCCCACATAGGTAATTCGTCAACTATGAGAGCCCTGCGCATTACCCAAAAGCACGGCCATGAATTATGGTTAGGTAAACGCCCGCTGGGGAGCATGGCGAACTTTGTCAGGAAAAAATCCCCTTCTTGGCAACTTTCTTCTCTCTTCTTGTCTTGAGGTGTATCTCCGTCATATGATCGGCCTAGCCAATCTTTTCTAAGCAACGAAAGATAATTTTTCAGGGTCGCCTCTTGGTCATGAGTCAAAGCTTTTGTGAGATAAAGTAAAAGGAAGGTACTAGAGAACTTGGTAGGTTTTTCTTGAAAAAAGAGGCAAAAGATATGCCAGAGTTTTACCTGAAGCCGTGGGTGTCGTAAGGACAAGGTTGGCTCCCTCAAGAAAAACATCTAGGGTTCTTCTTTGATGAGTGTAGAGCTCATGAATGCCCCTTTTTGAGAGAGCTTCGCGTATGCTAGCGAGTAGATAGAAAAGAAATCAAGGGAGAGGGGTTCGTTGTTGCAAGGGAAAAACTTTTGTTCACCCGTGCGTCGACATAATCTTTTCAAAAGTTTATTTTGTCTTGCCTTACTCAAGCTCCGTCTCGTCGTAACATATATGGTAAAGAGCTCTGCCGGGAATTACTTGAGGGTGTAGATTGTAACCCAGAATTTGCCCGTCTTTGTCTGCACGGATATAGCAAAGGTGCTCGCCCAAGACTGAGCGGATTTCACCTAATATATCACCTTCTTTAACTCTCTCGCCCGGCTTAGCTTTTGGGAAAAAAAGCCCGCCGCGGGGAGCTCTCAGCCAGCTTGAATGCTTAAAGTACGTGATTTTGGGGCTCTCTCCAGAGGGCTTCACGGAAGAGATCAGGCCATAATGGGTTAGCACCCGTAAAATACCTGATATCCCCACTTCTCCCAAATCTTCCAATCGATTTGCTTGCCCAGCCTCAAACAAAATCACAGGCATGCCTCTTTTCGTGGCCTCCCGGCGCAGAGAACCCTTGACTCCCTGGCTGTGGATAGTTATAGGAGCACCGAAGGCTCGTGCCAACTCCCTAACTTTATGAGAACGCATATTCCCCCTCACATGGGGATAATTCCAGCGGTTGTAGCTTGCCGCATGTAGATCAAGCCCAAAGTCTGCGTCCTGTAAAAAATTTTCCCAAAGCCAATAAGCAAGACGGCTACCCTCTGAGCCATGGCCATCCCCAGGAAAAAGCCGGTTTAGATCACGCCTATCGGGCAGATAACGGCTTTGGAAAAAAAAAGCAGGCACATTCGCAATGGGAAGTAAAATAAGTTCGCCCTTCATTTCTTGGGGATTTAGCCTCTCTGCTATTTCAAAAATAAGACCTGTCCCATTAAGTTCGTCGCCATGGACTGCAGCAATGATGAAACCACGAACCCCTTCTTCGCTACCCCGCAAGTGGATATACGGAACACGTAAGGGAAAGCCAAAGTAGTCTTCATCAAACGTTAAGAAATTACGAACTGTTTCACCGGGGCGTGCTCGCGAGAGCTCATAAAAGGAGCTAATTGACATAGACGAGCTCTAAACAAAAAAAGGAAAGCTTTTGTCAGTTGAAAAGTAAATTATGTTCTTTACGTTTTAGAGCTTTTTTTACGCTTAGCTATGGCAAAAATCAGAGTTGGCATCAATGGGTTTGGCCGCATTGGCCGCTGTGTCTTTAAGATCGCTTGGGATCACCCAAAGATCGAGGTGGTAGCTGTCAACGACCTCACCGATAATAAAACCTTAGCTCACCTTTTAAAATATGACAGTGTCTTTGGTACTTGGGATAAAGAAGTTAGCGCCGATGAAGAATTCCTCTACGTATCGGGAAAAAAAATACATGCTACCGCCATACCTAAGCTAGAGGAGCTAAAGTGGAAAGACCTAGGTGTGGACATTGTCATTGAATCGACAGGAAAATTCACCGACGCAGAGAAAGCCAAAGCCCATCTTAGCGCAGGTGCAAAGAAGGTGATTATTACGGCTCCCGCGAAAAACGAAGATATAACAATTGTTATGGGAGTAAACGAGAAAAAGTATGATCCTGCAAAGCATCATGTCATATCTAATGCTTCGTGCACTACAAATTGCCTAGCTCCCGTAGCCAAGGTTTTACTCGATAACTTTGGGATAACAAAAGGTTTTATGACAACCGTCCATGCCTATACAAATGATCAGCAAATTCTTGACCTACCCCATAAAGACCTTCGTCGGGCAAGAGCCGCGGCTTTGTCTATGATCCCTACGACGACGGGTGCCGCAAAAGCTCTTTCCCTTGTTATTCCAGAACTAAAAGGTAAAATGGACGGTTTTGCTATCCGAGTGCCTACTCCCGATGTTTCTGTCGTGGATCTTGTATGTGAAACAGAAAAAAATGTGACGAAAGAAGAAGTAAACGAGACTTTAAAAAAGGCTTCTGAGAACGAGCTCAAAGGCTTCCTTGGTTACACCGATTTGCCGCTTGTGTCCCGAGATTTCTTGGGAAGTAGTTTTTCCTCTATTGTGGACGGGCCAAGCACGATGGTCTTACAGCAAAATTTAGTCAAAGTGGTGGCATGGTATGACAACGAATGGGGCTATAGCTGCCGCGTGGTTGACCTAGCAGCCTATCTAGCCCAGAACTTGGCCACCTAAAAAAATAGCCAAGTTTTCGTATTTCTAATATATTAGACACAAATCCAGGAAAACAAACAAAAAGGAGAAGTTATGGCAGAATTTCACTTAAACACCGTGGCCTTGCATGCAGGGCAAGAACCTGACCCAACTACCGGTTCTAGGGCAGTTCCCATCTACCAAACAACCTCCTATGTCTTTAAAGACACAGACCATGCCGCTAATCTCTTTGCCTTAAAGGAATTTGGCAACATCTACACGAGGATCATGAATCCTACTACAGATGTGCTTGAAAAGCGCCTGGCAGCTATTGAGGGAGGAGTGGCGGGGCTTGCTACCTCATCGGGGCAGGCAGCCATCACCACCACCATTTTAAATATTACCAGGCCGGGCGATGAGATTGTTTCTTTAGATAACCTCTACGGTGGTACCTACCAACTTTTTCATTACACTATGCCCCTTGTGGGTAGAACCATACGTTTTGTGCCCTCAACCGATCTTGAGGCAGTAAAAAAAGCCATCAACGAAAAAACCAGGGCCATTTATTGCGAAACTCTGGGCAATCCCAAACTCGATGTCCCAGATTTCGAAGCTCTAGCACAAATCGCTCATAATGCAGGGGTTCCTCTCATCGTTGATAATACAGCGGGGATTGGACTCGTACGTCCCTTAGACTTCGGTGCTGATATATCGGTTCTTTCGGCCACAAAATTTATTGGAGGCCACGGTACCTCCATTGGGGGTGCCATTGTCGATGGCGGGAAATTTCCATGGAACAATGGCAAGTTTCCGGATTACACCACCCCTGATCCAAGCTATCATGGTCTTAATTTTTGGGAAGTATTTGGCAAGTTTGAGCCTTTTGGCGGTGTAAATATTGCATTTATCATTCGGGCACGGGTAACTTGGCTTAGGGACATGGGAATGTCCATGAGCCCCTTCAATGCTTGGCTTTTCTTGCAGGGATTAGAAACCCTCGGCTTGCGCATGAAGGCACATAGCGAAAACGCTCTTAAGGTTGCCCAGTTCCTAAAAGGACACCCAAAAGTTTCTTGGGTAAATTATCCGGGCTTAAGTGATCATCCCAGCCATCAAATAGCCAAGAAATACTTCAAGGGGGGTTTTGGTGCCTTAATTGGCTTTGGTATCAAGGGAGGACTGGAAGCAGGGCGGCGCTTTATTAATTCTGTAAAGCTACTCTCCCATCTTGCTAACATTGGCGATGCCAAATCCCTTGTTATTCATCCAGCCTCGACTACCCACAGCCAATTAACTCCCGAAGAACAGGCGGCGACGGGAGTTACCCCCGATTATGTGAGGCTTTCTATTGGCCTTGAGGATGTGGAGGATATCATTGCGGACATCGACCAAGCTCTGGCAAAAGCATGAGGGTCCAAGAAGCGAAGGAAAGTCTTGTCGCCCTGTTTTTGCTAAAAAATTAGTAACTTGAAATGGAAGATAAAGAACCTGGGGGGTCGGTTGGCATTGTTGAACCAAAATATTTTTCTTTTGATAAACTTGTCTTAGAAAGCGGTGCCGAACTCTCCCCCGTAACAATTTGCTACGAAACTTACGGCAAACTCAATGAAAGTAAATCAAATGCAATTTTAATTTGTCATGCATTCTCGGGCGATGCCCACGCAGCCGGGTTTCATAGAGGCGAAAAAAAACCGGGCTGGTGGGACATGATGATAGGGCCTGGCAAGGCATTTGACACAAACCGTTTTTTTGTCATCTGCTCCAATGTCATTGGGGGCTGCGCAGGCTCCACAGGACCTTCGTCTATAAACCCAGCTACGGGAAGGCGATACGCCCTAGATTTTCCTCTCATTAGTATTGGTGACATGGTAGCAGCCCAGGAAAGGCTCATAAGCTACCTGGGCATTGACAAACTCTTTTGCGTTGCAGGTGGATCGATGGGCGGTATGCAAACCCTCCAATGGGTTAAGGCTTTTCCAGAAAGAGTGCGCTCCGCCATTCCTATCGCCACCTGTGCTCGGCACAGTCCTCAGCAAATTGCCTTTAATGAGGTTGGCCGCCAGGCTGTTATGGCGGACCCAAATTGGAATCATGGCAACTACTACGAGGCAGAACCTCCCGCCAGAGGACTTGCCGTGGCGCGGATGATTGGCCACATAACCTATATGAGCGATAAATCCATGGCGGAAAAATTTGGGCGCCGCATGAAAGAAAAAAGCGACGGGTTTAAATTTGCTGTGGATTTTGAAGTAGAGGGCTATTTGCGTTATCGAGGTGACAGTTTCGTAAGACGTTTCGATGCCAACTCTTACCTATACATCACAAAAGCTATGGATCTTTTTGATCTCGCAGGAGACAGGCCTCTGCATGAAGTATTTCGGGGAAAAGATGTGCGCATGCTTGTCATATCATATAAATCAGATTGGCTTTATCCTTCCTATCAGTCTCAGGAGATTGTAAGAGCCTGCAAGGTAGCTGGGATGGAATGCTCCTACGTGGAAATTGAGTCTACCTATGGCCACGATGCCTTTTTGTTAGAAACTGAGCGAAGTGAAAAACTTATTAAGCACTTCTTAGAAAGTGAGTATAGTGAAGTGGCAGGCTACTCTCTCAAGTAAAAAGTCATGAACGAGATTAGGCCTGATCACCAGATCATTGCCTCCCTTATTCCCGAAAAGAGCAGTGTCCTAGATCTTGGATGCGGTGACGGTAGCCTCATGTCGCTTCTTATCCAGGAGAAAAAAGTGAAAGCGCAGGGAATTGAAATTGATCAGGAGATGATTTATGCCTGTGTGGCCAAGGGGCTCAATGTTTTTTTAGGAGACCTTGATAGCGGACTTTCTGAATATGAAGACCGACAATTTGACTATGTAATCTTAAACCAATGCCTACAACAGCTCAAGCACCCGGGATCAGCCTTAGAAGAAGCTTTACGGGTGGGAAATTATGTGATTGTGGGATTTCCCAATTTTGCCTACTATAAAATACGCTTTCAGATTTTTTTTCAGGGGAAAACCCCTATAACAAAGAGCCTACCCTACCCTTGGTATGAGACACCTAATCTTCATTTTCTTACTATCCGGGATTTTCTGGAATACTGTGCCGAAAGAAATATTGCGGTTCTGCGCCGTTTTTATCTCTCACATAAACGCCTAATCCACTTTCGTCCTAATTTTTTTGCCGAAATGGCTATTTTAGAAATCAAAAGGGTAAAGCCTGTCTCTAGGGTGGATTAAGGCTGACAGCTGCCATCGTACTCGTATGGGCCAATGCTGCGCCAACTATCACTGCCGGGCCTTGGCTGCATGTCTTTATCTACAGCATAAAAGATGACCCCTGTCTTTGGCACATCGTTTACCCTAGTTAACGCACAAGGTGAGTTTGCCCCATAATGAAAATCTGGGGGATTTGCATTGGGGTTCACAAAGAGAGGAGCCAAATTCCGGTGGCCTGGTGCCGATATACAAGTAGAGTTATCATTATTACAAATTTGGGTCGGATTTATCTGATCTAAGTACACTGTTTCGTTGTTGAGAGAAACAAAGGCAGGTAGAGTATTCCAAAAGTTATTGTAGGATAGATCGTAGCTACTGGGCATGCTTGGGCCATCAACGCGTATGCCATATTGTCTCTGGCCTGTGCCAGGTATGAGGTGGCTGTAAAAGGTGCGCAAATTAGTAGCCGACGGATTTAGGTAGATTCCTGAAGAGATGCCATTAATTGCTGCTTGGCCACCTAAGAGCAAGCTATGAGAAATGGTTAGGTCGGCAGAGAGATTCGTATTTCGTACAGCATAAGCTGTTGCGGTGGGTTGATGAGTTGCGGCAAGATTTCCCCCATAAATAATGGTGTTTTCTGCAACAAGCGTGAGAGATCCAGATGAGTTGTCGATAAAAATCCCATGGTGCCCTGCCCGGCTTGCCCCACCAGAAATTTCCGAATTTAGAATTTGTAGGGTAAGCACGGCGTTGCTTTTTATATAAAGGGCAGCACTTTCATAACCACTACCTGCAAAAAGACTCATGGCAGTGAGTTTTATATTACCTGAGGCATTGCTATCGATATAGAGGGCCGTTACTTGAGAATTAGAAACATGGGATACTCCTCCTACCAAGATAGCATTGCCTATCATAAGTGAGGACATCGCCGCATCGATGCGCATACCTGAGGATATGCAGGAGTTTCCAGAACAATTACCCCCCTGAAAGGAGCCATATGAAATTTGGGTATTGGGATAGGTCGCGGCATTTTGTATAAATAAGCCACTCGTAGTGCAAAGGTAGGAACTGCAGACGCCACCAAGGAAGCTACTCTGATCTATTTTTGCTGGTTTTCCATTAAATTTCAAAGCTGTAGAATGGCTTTGATTAGGCCCTATCACACGAAGGCCGCGTAGAACAGGTTCGGGACTACTTATAGCCGAGGAGGTGTACAGGGTGGCACAAGGGTTCGCTGCGCTTATGCTTGGGCATGATGTAATCCCGGAGCCGTCTAACACGCTGCGGCTTGACTCATCCCAGGCCATATCTGCCATGTTCGAGAAATTGTATGCCCCCAAAAGAGAAATGCCTTCCTTTATTTCAAGGGGAGAGGCGATTGTGTAAGTACCACTTGCCAAAATGACGTAACAATCCTTATCACTGGCACAAGCCGAGCCATGAAGAGAAAAAAGCTGGTTATAGGCCCAAGACACAGATTGTTGCGCCGTAGCTGGGGTTTGCCCATTATAGGCATCGTTCCCGTCGGGTTTTACATAGCGGATACGGCTTATGTCTGTCACCACATGATAGGTCAAGCTTATTGAAGAGTAGACATAGGGTTCGTTATTTACGGCAAAGCATTGGCTAATAAGAAGGCTCTTGTAGCTTCCTGTATTCCACGGTAAAGCTGGACTAATGGTAAGTGTGTCGTTTGGTAAATTGGTTGTACTAAAGCTGAAGTTTGCTGTCTGCAACATAGAACCACTCATATGGATCACCAAACAATTGGCCGGGTCAAAAGAACGATTAATGCGCAGCACAATTGGGTCGTTTTTGCCTATAAAAGAAAAATTGGGCGGATTTTGGGATACCAATTCATATCCCCAAGGGATACAGTGGACCACCACATTGTTTATATCAGAATTGGCAATGGTACCCGAACCATTATTTACAGTACAAAGTCCATTTGGAGGCTGGCTTACCACGGTAATATGATAGCTTGCCCCGTTCGGCAAAAGAGTGTTTTGGAACCAAAAACTACTGCCGGTAGTTAGCGTGATGGTTTCCATTAGGTTTATCGATATAGTTACATGAAACTGGGGGCCGCTTGAGGTGATCTGACCTCCAACAAGAAAAAGGACCGTAACACACTGGACTTCTATGAAAACATCCGTCTTGGATATGCTTCCATTTGCTGGATTGGGGGTACACTCTTGGCGGTGGCTTGGTGAGCTCACGGTTATCTGGTACAAACTTCCTTCTTTTAAGAGAGTACCAAAAGAATACTCTCCATCTCCCCCTATAGTAATGATTTCGGCCCCATTTAGTTGTAACCCAAGACTATTGCCCGTAAGCATACCTTGTACTTTTACTTTCACAAGGTAATTGCCTTGCTCAAGCCGCAGGATGTCTTTTTCTAGAGGATTGGTGAGTTCCGCCTGGCGTAGGCAGGCTACGAGAACGAACGGCAAAAAACAGGTAAAATATTTTTTCATTAGTATTTTAGACGAATCCTTTGTGTGTTCGTTAACAACTTTTTGCATTAGAAACAGTCATTTTGAGGAGAGATCCTCTCAAAACATTTTACACCTTACTTCCCCCCTACATTTTTTCCCTCATGTACCATATTTTGCCTGAACTTTACTACACACATGAGCATGAATGGCTTTTGTTGCAAAATGGAAAGGCAAGAGTGGGGATCACCGACTATGCCCAAAAGTCCCTGGGTGATGTGGTCTATCTTGATTTTACAGCAAGGGGTCGGCGGGTAAATCAAAAGGAGGTAGTGGCAAGCATTGAAAGTGTGAAAGCTGTTTCCGAAATTTTTGCCCCCCTAGCTGGCACAATTACGCAAGTCAATGAAAATATCAACCGCAAGCCAGAACTTGTAAACCAGGACCCTTATGGTCAAGGCTGGCTCTTTGAAATGGAGGAGCTGGATTTATCTGGTTTAGGAGAACTCCTAGATGCAAAAAAGTACGAAGAATTCCTAAAAAATCTGTCATGAGCTATATACCCCATCGCAAAGAAGATAGGGAGAGAATGCTTGCCGCGTTAGGCCTTAACAGCCTAGAGGAGCTTTTCCTTCATGTACCCTCGTCTCTCAGGTGCGGGCTTTCGCAAAGGCTTGCTGAGCCACTTGCCGAAAGAGAAATCCTCAATGAAATACAAAGGTATGCCCACCAAAATTTTCAAGGCCAGAGCTTTGTGGGCTTTGGGCTCTACGACCACTATGTTCCCGCCGTGGTAAACCATCTTGCCAATCTAAGGCCTTTTGTGACAAGCTACACCCCCTACCAAGCTGAGGTTGCGCAAGGAACATTACAAGCCCTATTTGAGTTCCAAAGTCTCATGGTCTTACTCACGGACATGGAAATCGCTAATGCCTCTCTTTACGATGGTGCAACAGCCATGGTTGAGGCTGTGCGAATGGCTCTGCGTATGAGGGGCTCTCTTAGTGAGACAAAAATTGTGATTTCCGAGGGGATACATCCATATTACCGAGAGACCCTGAAGACCTATTTTCCAAGCCAGCTTTGCGAGCTACTAAATGTCACTTTTGTCTATCTACCTGTTGGTGAAGATGGTGAGACCCGTTGGCAGCTAGCCCAGGGTGGAGATATTTTTGTTTTCCAAAATCCAAATTTTTGGGGTGTCGAAGAGAAGGGGGCCATTATCATAAAGCAAAACTTCCCTCAAGCTCAAGTCCTTTATGGTACCAACGAACCCCATAGCCTTACGGTGCTTGATTCTCCCAGACATTGGGGGGCTCATGTTGTTTGGGGGGAAGCGCAAAGCCTGGGCTTGCCAACTATGTTTGGAGGCCCTTCTCTTGGGTTTCTCGCGGCCCGAAGAGAATACCTTCGCCAAATGCCCGGGCGGCTTATTGGCCAAACAAGCGCCAAAACTGCCCTGGGAGAGCCATGTGAAGCGTATGTAATTACTCTCTCCACCCGAGAGCAACATATTCGCCGGGAAAAAGCTACCTCGAATATCTGCTCAAACCAGACGCTTATGGCTATCCGCTCGGCCATTTATATGGCCTATCATGGTTGGGATGGTCTTCAAACGATCTATCGCCGATGTGTCTATCTGGCGAAAAAATTTGCCCAAAAACTCTGGGAGATAAACCCAAAGCTCCTTTTATGGAAACCAGAAAAAAGCCTTCACGAGGTATTATGGAAGACACCCCGGCGTAAGGCTATCTTCGAGGCAGCTATTCGAGAAGGTATTTATCCAGGCTATCCTTTGGAAGACGATAAAGTCCTTAGCTACTTTCCTGAATACACGCATGAAGATGATTTAGAAAAGCTGCTAACAATTATTGCGTATTTTGAGGCATCCGATACTAAAAAACCTTGACACAGAGCCAAGCCATCCCAGCTCTTCAGTATGATTCAAGAATATTGGCCCCTACTCTTTCAGCTCTTATTTGGCTTGGGTTTTGCAGGGCTCATCCTCAGCTTAGCCCATATCATAAGGCCAAAGACTTTTTCGAAAGCAGACCCTCATCCCGATACCTTCGAATGTGGTATCCCCTATGTGGGAGATGCGCGGGGTACGTTTAATGTAAAGTTTTATATTGTGGCCATGGTGTTTATTATATTTGACGTAGAAGCCGTATTTCTATTCCCATGGGCAGTGAGTTTCCGTCCTTTCCAGGAAATAGGAGCGGGGTTGTTTATTTTAGCCGAAATGTTTCTTTTTTTGCTTATTTTACTTATTGGGTACTTTTACATCATACGAAAAGGTGCCCTAGATTGGGAAGACCCTGATTAGGAGAGTTCTATGAAAATTTTTTCGGCAAAAAAGAAAGAAATAGCGCGAAACACAGTTCTGCCCAGAGAGGAATCTGGACCTCCAAAACAGCAATACGATCAGAGTTTTTTGGTGGGCGTACTAGAAGATTTTATTAATTGGGGAAAGTCTTACAGCCTTTGGCCCTATCCTTTTGCTACGGCGTGTTGTGGTATTGAATTCATGGCCACAGCAGCGGCAGATTATGACATTGCGAGATTTGGAGCTGAGAGGCCGTCCTTTTCCCCGCGTCAGGCAGATATGATCTTAGTTTTGGGTACTATCACATACAAAATGGCACCAGTATTGCGGCATATTTATAAGCAACTGGCCGAGCCTCGCTACGTCATTTCGGTAGGAGCCTGTGCTTCCTCGGGGGGTATGTTCCATACCTACTCCGTTTTGCAAGGGATTGACCGTATTTTGCCGGTAGATGCTTATGTACCTGGCTGTCCACCAAGACCAGAAGCTATCCTACAGGCTTTGATTAACCTACAGAACAAGGTACGCGCGCAAACCCTAGAAGAGCGCCGTCTCGAAGTAAAGCGCAAGATCATGGAAATGGAAGCCAAAAATAGACCCGTTATTGTTGAGTAAAAAACCCTGGCCAAGCCCACAGAAAAGCCGCTATTTACTTGAGATTGAAAAACTTGAGGCTGGCTTTGTTAAAAATGGCCAAGTTATTCAAGCCCTCTATCAAATCAGCTATGAGGTGGAAGAAGGAGAGATATTAGCAATAGCAGGCGAATCAGGTAGTGGCAAAACCCTCACAGCCCTTGGCATCCTTAGGCTTTGGCCAAAATCACTCGAACGCCTTGGTGGGAACATCCGCTTTGAAGGGCGGGATATCTTCTCTTTTGGGGAAAAAGAGCTCAACCACTATCGTGGTGGCCAGGTAGCGATGATCTTTCAAGAGCCGATGACGGCCTTAAATCCTGTGTTTTCCGTTGGATTTCAAATAGAGGAGGTCTTGCGCAGTCACCATGGCCTCAGTAAGAAAGAAGCTCGGGAGGTAGCACTATCTCTTCTGCAAAAGGTCGGCATTAGTGAACCAAAACTAAGAAGCCGACAGTATCCTTTTGAACTTTCCGGCGGTATGCGTCAAAGAGTTATGATCGCCATGGCCTTAGCAGGAAATCCCAAGCTACTCTTAGCCGATGAGCCAACCACAGCCCTTGATGTGACAATCCAGGCCCAGATTCTCAATCTCATTCGGGAATTAAACCAAAAAGACAAAATGGCGGTAGTCCTCATAAGTCACGACTTAGGTATTGTGGCGCAAATGAGTCATAAAATAGCCATTATGTACGCAGGCAGAATTGTAGAAAAAGGGCCAACAAAAGAAGTATTTCTAAACCCAGCTCACCCCTACACACAAGGTCTTCTTGAGTCAAGACCCCAACGTGCAAGAAAAAAACTTAGACCGATCCCAGGTCAAATACCCTCTTTAACGCATCTGCCTAAGGGCTGTGCCTTTTACGACCGTTGTTTTGCCGCAAAACCCATTTGCCAACAAAAACCACCTCTAAAACAAAGGACAAATGGCCACGTCTATCTATGTCACTTTTGATAGAGAAAATCTACGCTTACGCCGATGGTGCCTGTTCGGGTAACCCAGGCCCTGCTGCGTGCGCATGGGTTTTGCTCACGAAACAAAATCCAACGCTAGAGTCATTCTTACAAAAAAAAATTCGCCCCTTGGCCTATGGTGCCAGGTTTCTAGGCCACAGCACAAACAACCAGGCTGAGTATCATGGCTTAATTTTTGCTTTAGAAAACCTAAACAAACTTACTTTTGTTCAAGCAGAGGTCTACATGGATAGCCAATTGGTGATACGACAAATGCAGGGAAGTGCACAAGTCAAAAATAAGATACTGCAACCACTTTATGAGAGGGCCCTACGCTTAATGGGTAACCGAAATATAACTTTTCATCATATTCCCCGCCACCAAAATGAACTTGCCGATTACCTTGCCAAAAAGGAATTGTCCCGTCACAAATATGCCTAATCTATTTCATGGGAAATAAGCAATATACAGATAATAGCTTAGATAGTAGCAAAGAGGAAATTAGTTTTTCTGCAAAGCTCCCACCATGGTGTAAGGCAACCGCCAAGGAGCTATCACCCAAGGAGATTATTCAAAAAGCCTTTCAACTCTTGCAAGAGAAATTTCCTGGCTATAACCATCGGCCAGCCCAGCAAGCCATGAGTGAGGATATTTTGCAAAACTTTCTAGAAGGAAATCATCTCGTGCTCGAAGCTGGTACAGGAACGGGTAAATCGTTTGCCTATTTAATTGCGGCTCTTGCTTGGTCCTATCTCTCGGGTGGTAGAGTACTTGTAGTTACAGAAACAAAGAATTTACAACTGCAGCTATTAGAAAAAGATCTTCCTACTCTTTGCTCTATTTTTAATATTAAAGAAAAAATTTATGCTTTAGCTCTCGGCTCCGCAAACTATCTTTGCCGACTACGCTATGAAAAGATGCTGGCAGAAAGCCGCTTTGCGGAGCTCGCCGATAAAGCATCTCGCCAAAAATTTCAAGCTTGGGCTGAGCAAGTTTTTTCTAATGAATCTCTCTTGGGTCATCTTTTTGAAGATAACAGCTATTGGCCCAAAAGCCTAATACCAGAGACTTGTCGTCAAGCGGAAGGATGTCCTGGTCCCAAGTGCATATATTATTCCGGTTGTAATTACTACAGGGCCCGTAAAAGCTGGGAAAGATCTCGTATAATCGTTACTAACTTTCACCTATGGCTTCAACACCTTTTAAATGAAAAGAGTGTTTTACCTCAATACGGTGTCACAATTGTGGATGAGGCTCATGGTTTTCAAGAGATAGCCTACCGTGTACTTACCGTAGGCTATAGCCGTCAAGATCTGCAACTGATTAGGGATAGAGCTACAAAACAAGAAAAGAAATTTACTTTCCTAAAAGACAATGAAAAACGCAAACTAGAAGAACTTTGGTCTAAACTAAGTCAAAAATGGGATGCTTTTTATAGCCATCTGGAAACGGAATTAGGCCTCGTATTTGAGAACAATAAGACGAAAACCATACGTGAAATTAAATACCTCGACAGTGAGCTAAGTGAACTTTTTTCTGAATTAGAGAATACCTACAAGGATCTTCAGGAAAAAATTGAGGAGAGCCATTCTTTAAAAGATGACGAGGAAAGCTATATTTTAAACCATCTTAGAGCCTTGTCTCATGAGCTAGGCGCCATGAGAGATTTTACTTCCAAATTTGGCAAATTCGGTAAAAATGAGGTTTTTTGGGCAGAAAAAAAAGAGGGCAAATTTAGCTTATATACTTCCACTATTGACCTTTCTCAAAAGCTTTGGGAGAAGATAGATACCTGTTGTCTTTTCACCAGTGCCACGATAGGCCATTGGGGTTATCCCAATAGGGCAGAATCTATAGAAAAGAAGGTTGAAAAAGGTTATTTTAATTTTTTTACGAAACAGCTTTTTGGTGCAAGCTCTCATGTTCCGATTTTTGAAAAAATTTATCCATCAAGCTTTGACTATGAAAACCAGGTGTTGCTTTATATCCCCACGGGACTTGAGCCTCCAGAATACTCCAATCATGAATTAGACAGAAAAAAGAAGTTATATAGGAAAAATTTATTCCGTGAGCTCGTGCGCCTCATAGAATTTTCGCAAGGGGGGGCCCTTGTGCTTTTTACAAGTAATGATTTATTAAGACTGGCGACCCGCTTTCTTAAAAAACGCAAGACATACCCTGTTTTTTCTCAGCTTGATTACGGAGCCGCGGATGCCACCCATCTTTTTAAGCTTGATCCAAATGCCATATTGCTAGGTGTTCGTTCTCTATGGCAAGGAGTGGACCTCCCAGGCCGTGGGCTTCGCCTACTTGTTATAACAAAACTTATGTTTCAGCCACCCCACGATCCCATGTTCAAAGCTCGCTGCGATAGCTTGCAAAAAAATGGAGGTAACCCCTTTACGGAGTTATCTTTACCTTTAGCCAGTATTATGCTACGCCAAGGTTTTGGTAGGCTTATACGAAAAGAAGACGATAAGGGTGTAGTAGCCATATTGGATAGTCGTTTACTTAGCAAGCAATATGGAAACATACTTTTGGCTAACCTTCCGGTCAAATATGTCATTCAAGACTTTCATATTTTGAAAAAAAGAGCCAACGAAGTTGGTATTTTTTCAGGAAATGGCTAGGTAGAAAATTTTTTTGTAAATTTCCGTTGTGAAATATTTAAAGTCAAGCCAGTTTGTACCAGGAAAAGGTGTCGCATACATGCTCTATGAGGTAGAAGGTGAAGACTCCATTGTACGTATGCTGACCTACATCCCCCAAAGTGGAGAGATTAC
Organism: Leptospiraceae bacterium; assembly: GCA_025055765.1. Taxonomy (GTDB): domain Bacteria; phylum Spirochaetota; class Leptospiria; order Turneriellales; family Turneriellaceae; genus JANWWS01. The sequence goes on from JANWWS010000018.1 coordinate 86,662, forward strand.
GCGCTACCCTAGGCCTCGTATAAAAAAGCTATTTCGTCCAGAACTCCTTGAGATTACCACACAGGAAGAATTTGAAAAGTTATGGAACAGTTCTTCATCTTAAAAAGCGAACCTAAGAGCTTCTCATGGGACGATCTCAAAAAAGCCCCCGGCAAAAAAACTAACTGGGATGGTGTACGCAACTACCAAGCACGCAATTATCTGCGCTCGATGCAAAAGGGGGATAAATGCCTTTTTTACCACAGCAGCACAAAGGAGCCAGCCATTGTAGGCATTGTAGAAGTAAGCCGTACGGCTTTTCCCGATCCCACGGCTTTTGACCCAGAGAGCATGTATTACGACCCCCAGTCTGCCTCTGGGAAAGTACGCTGGTATGCTGTGGAAGTTCGTTTCTATGGTGAGTTTGAAAAACCTATTTTGCGTAGCGAGCTTAAACAATACGCCGAGCTGAGCAAAACAGAACTTTTAAGACGAGGCAGCAGGCTCTCTGTCATACCCTTACGAGCAAGTGAATTCCAATTTATATGCTCTTTGCGCAAGATTATATATGAAAAATAAGCTATCCCTGGCCTTTCTTATGACACTTCCGTTAGCCATTATGTTTTTCATTAGTTGGTATGTTGGTCTCTTTTCCGAGGTTGACGAAAAAGAAATACGGTTTCCCACCAGAATATTACTCCTGCGCAGTTATCAGGGTGAATACTTAAATGGAGCCAAGCTCATCCAAGAAATGCAAAAAGAATTCTTACAGCAAAACAAAAGCTGCCGACCCATCCTCATGCTTCTAGGCGATGATCGTAAGGTCCACAAGCTCCATCTAAGGAACAAGGCAGGATGTATTTGTGAGGGAAATTGCCCCACTCTTAAGGCAGAGCAGATAGTACTAAAGGAAGGGACTTTTAGAGTTATTGCCATAAAGGCACATCCTGTCTATGCCTTAGCCAAGATCCTAAGATACCTTCGCCAACAAAGTGGCGAGCTTATGCTCCCCCTTATTATGGAATCTCGAGGAAGCCGAGAACATTGGATTTATTCCATATCATCTTCCATACAAAAGTAAAGCTGCTCAGGTAAAAAACCACTTGATAGAAAGGCATTTTGTACTTTTTGCAACAATTGTCGGCGCAAATATTTACGATAGCGCATTTTTTTGTCTTGTGAGGGAATCATATATTGATGAAAGAGAAAACTTTTGGGATAATTGTGGCGCACCTCATCATAGACACCTTGAGGAAAGCGCAAGGCACCTAGGGAGATGTAACGAATAGCTTCTATGGGAATTTGCTCCGCAATGCTTTTCGCCAAGGCCCTGTATTCTTCTTCAACATGGGGCTGGGCAACAATGGGATCACAATGAAAGGCCACAGAAAAATTCTTCTCAATAAGCCGCCGAGCTGCTCTAAGGCGCAGTTCCACGGGAGCGGCTTTATGTTCTAAAAGTCTTGCCAGCGAAGGAGGTGAGATAGAGAAACTCACATGGATATTGGGGGTGGGGTCAATAGAAAGTAGCGGCCTAATGTTTGCTGATTTGGTTCGCAGCTCCCACTGTAGGCGAGGACGCTTGGAAAAGAATTCTGCAAAAAGAAGAAGCTCTCCCGAAAGGTGGGCTAGAGCTAAGGAATCAGAGAATTCGCCACCATGAAACCATATCCTACCAGGCTGTTGAGTGGCCCTTTCTTCTATTGCCGCTAATATTTCCTCATGATTTAGGAAAAGAACAATATCGGGAGAAGAAAAATAACCTTGGAGATAGCAATATTCGCACTCGTAAATACAGTTTAGCGCATTGTAATAGTAAAAGTGGCTTTCCCCCCGCGTACCGTAGGCATTGGGGGCCTCTTTGACAAGTTCTCCTTTTTTTTGGGCCAGGTAGAGGTATAGGTTTGTTCTCTTATGGAGATAGGGCTTGCGTACTTTTTCAAAATAATCCAAATAGCTATTAACAACTTCATAAGGACATGAAGATAGTTTCGCTAATATTTTTTGGGTGGCATTTTCATTTAGAATAGCTTTTTCAACAAGAATTCGACTAAATTTCATGATAATCACGCAAAGCTTCAAGCAAACGCTCTTTTTCCCGGCTATCTTTGATCCTAGCCGAGATATAAAGAGCATCTTGTCTTAAAGAGTTGTCGAGATCTACGGTCCAGCCAGCGTCTACAAGACTTTGAATATTTTGAACAAACCTTTGGCGGTAAGCATATTCTTCAGGATAAGCAAGTTCAAAAAGCCTGTTTAGGAGTTTCTTGCCCTTTTGCTTAGGAGAAAGTTTTTGCCTTTGGATTTCCTCAAGACCTGCTTTTTTCCAAATCTCTTCCTGAGTTAGATTGTCTCTTTCTTTAAGTATAGTATAGTACTCTTCATATTGCTTGGCCATACTAGTGGTAAAATAAACATCGCCAGGCGGCTGGCATATTTCTTGTGGTTTTTCCTCTATACTATAGTAAAGCCAAAAATGGTAGAGTTTAAGCGAAATTTCTTGATATAAACTTTTCACTTCTTGGCAAGCGTGCTCACTTTCCCTTGATACGATGTATTTAAAAATACGCAGAGGAGTATGGGTTTCTTCACAGACCATGCATAAAGAATAGGACTCTCGATCTAGCAAGGGAGCAATCCTAGCAAAATGCTCTATTTCTTCTTTTTTTTTTACTCGATGGCCACTTGTAATAATATCATAACCCTTTTCACTTAAAGTAAAGGATTTATGCCAAAACAAAAGTCCCGAAGCTCCATAAACCGTACGAGCTTCTGTAATTGTGCCCTCGCCACCTTTTTCTAGAGATAAGCCCATGGCTAGGCCAAGATGCAGCACCTCTTTTACTTTTTTGTTTAGAAAACCAAGGCAAAGGCCAATTCGTGAAGCTACTTGAAGAGGATGCTCTCCCGAAATGAGAATATATGCCTGCGGGCTTTCATAGAGAAAACCATTTAAAAAACCCACCCCCTCCGTTTTTAAGGATTCTAAAAAAACTTGCGCAGCCTGCCGGTGGGAGAAAACCAAGAGCGATTTTGTAGCTTCCATAACACTTGTCATAATAGATTTTTTTTATATAGTAACCAAAAGAGCTTCACTAGTCAAGCACGTGCGTATCAATCCTCAAGAAAAACTACCCCCCTTTCTATACGAGGCGGCCATCTATATCTACGAAAAAATGAAAAAAGCAGGCTTTGAGTGCTATCTCGTTGGTGGGTGTGTGCGCGATATGCTTCTCAATCGCAGGGTACAGGATTTAGATTTTGCCACAAACGCTAGACCCGAAAAAATAACAAAAATCTTTACCCACACTATACCTCTGGGAGCCGCATATGGAACTGTTATCGTGGTTTATAAGAAAAAGCCCTTTGAAATTACCACCTACCGTCGGGAAATGCATTATACCGATGGCCGAAGGCCCGAAAAAATAGAATTTGGCAAAACCTTGGAAGAGGATGTCATCCGACGAGACTTTACCATTAATGGTCTTGCTCTATCTTTAGAAACAGGGGAAATTCTTGATTTTGTAGGAGGATGGAAAGACCTACAGGCAAAAATTATTCGTACCATTGGAGATCCCCTAGAACGCTTTTCTGAGGATGGTCTACGACCCATTCGGGGCTGCCGTTTTGCTGCATGTTTAGATTTTCACTTGGCCCCAGAAACCGCAAGAGCCATGCCCTATGCACGTAGCACCATCGCTCGCGTAGCCCATGAGCGATTTTATGACGAATGGAAAAAAACACAGAGAAATTGCCACCGTTTTCGGTTTTTTTCCTTACTTAAGGAAAACCAAATTCTCGAAATTTTCATGGGTAGGCTTTACCCCTACTTGGAAAACGAAAGTATCTGGTTTAAGTTAGAAAAATATCTGCAAAACGAACCTCTTAATATGGCCATTTACGCCGCCTATATCCTTGCTGCTATCATAGGCTTACCAGAAAGGCAGCTGAGCCCACCATTTGCCTCCGTCGCAAAGGCTTTCTTTAGGGAAATCCGCTTCCCGCAAACTTTGGCAAAGCTTGCTCTCTCTTTGTGTCACTCTCCTCTTTACCAGGTCCTTTCGGAAAAGCCATTTGCCCAAGCAAAACTAAAAAATGCTCTCTCCGAGGTAGAACCCGCGTGGAGGCACTATCATATCCGCTTTATGCGGGATATCTGGCCAAATAAAGAGACAATTAAGGAGTTTTACCGTCTGCTCTGGGATATACGAAAAGAGCCCCTTTATATAAGGCAACTGGCCATTAATGGAAATGACTTAAAAACCTTGGGCTTTACAGGTCCCCAAATAGGACAACTCTTGCGTCTTCTCTTAGCCCATATTCATGAAAGACCTGAAGAAAACGAAAAAAGCCTTTTACTTGAGAAAGCAAAAAAATTAGGCGAGGAGATCAAGATGACTTCCCTCTAAAAGCTCGGCACTATTATCTTTTTCCTCACTTTGAGTCCTCTCTTCTTTATGTTGCTCCTTTTTGTGGCGACCATGCCGGTTAATGAATTCTTGAACTTCAAGTTCCTCCTCATTAAGTACACCAAAGTGAGAGCTGTGTTTTTCCACATCATGTTTCACCGCGGTTTCCGGGGTTTGTGCTACTTGGTTTTCTCTGAGCTGGGCGTCTCTAACTAGTTCTTCTTCACCTTGGCGGCGCATGAGAGTTTCCCGAGCCATTCTATCGCCCTCAAGGCGCGTGATTTCGTTTAGGGAATTAATGTGGATTTGTAAATCTAGTGGCCGCAAACTCATAGACGTTTTAGCCTCCGTTTGCGCCAGTCTTTGAGTACCTCTTCACTTTCTTGATAAGGTACAATGCGGATGTTACCCTTTTCTTCAATAAAAGTAACTTTGTGATACTCGTCTTTTACATGAAAGGTGGCTCCATTAATTTCAATAGTTACACCGGGGTATACGGTTTTTTCTACATGAACTGCGCCCTGGGAAGATAGTGCAGCCATATATTCCCGTAATTGTTCTATTTGTTCTTGCGCTTCTTGGATTCTTTCTTTAAGTTTATCTTGCATGGCCTGCATACGAATAAGATTTTCCTCTTTTTCTGCAGGGAAATTTTCTTTTTGAACTGATTTTTGAAGTGTCAAGGTGCGGATATTTTGCTCTAGTTTTTCTAATTTTTCTTGAGAATCTTTAATGATATCTTCGAGCTGCTTCAACTGCGTTAGAATTTTTGGATTTACCCCAACCACCACCTTGGTTGGTTGTGATGAGGTTGCTCCCAGCTGTTTGACACGCACTTCCTTGCCCGCTAATATCTCACCGCCAACAATCTGAGCCCTACGGCCGTTGCAAATAATTCGTTCCCCTGCTTGTACTCGCGAATGCAAGATACCTTCTTGCACAATGACATCTTTTTCGACATCTACCCGGGCATTTTGTATGAATTTAGCATAGACACTACCTGCCGTTGACTGTATAAAGGCTCCATCTCGACCTTGAACACCTGAGCGGATAATAATATCGCCCTCGGCCTCTACTTGGGCTTTTTGCACATTTCCCCCAATCTCAATAGTACCTGCTGCCTTCACTTGCATGTTATCCGTGACGGAACCGCGGACAACTATAGAACCCAGGAACATTATATTTCCTGTGTCAAGACCTACATCTCCCGTAACAACATAAACCTCTTCTACGTTAAGGCGGCCTTGCAAGAATACTACTTGCCCATTGCGCTCGGCAATGAGCTTTTTACCATCTTCGGAGAGGATAGTACCCTTACCTGGTTTAAGCTCTATACTCTTACCATCTCGAGCAGGTATTATCTTGTTAAAGATGGTGTAGCCTTGTTGGCCGCGCTCTGCTGGCACAAGTTCAGCTAAAACTTGCCCCTGAACTACGTTTTCAACAAGGTCCCTTTGCAAAAAGTCTACACGACCATGCTCATCTTCTTTAAATTCAACTTTCTTTTCAATGCGCACCTTATAGTCAATATACGCATCTCGCCCATCCTTGGGTGGTTTTCCTTCAGCTGCCACTATAGGTTGACCATAGCGATCTTCCTCTAAGGCCTTTGTGATTTCCTCTTCTTTAAAGCCCACAACAACCCCTGCTGCTTTCAGGGCATTGATAACATCTTGGGTCTGCAAATGCCTACCACCAGGCCGAGGAGCAGTAATGGTCACATAGGCTTTCATTTCATCTGGGGAAATTTCAATAGCAAGGGTACTGTCAGCCTCGGGTTTGGGTACGTACTCCCCTATCTTAACGAAAGTGCCCGAGGGATTTTTCAGCTCTTTCTCTATGGCAGCGTTATTGTATTTTGTTACCCCCGCCCGGCGAATCTTGTCGAGTACTTGCTCCATGGTCGCCGGCTTACCTTTGCCTGTATGGGGGGTGATGCGTAAAAAAACTCCCGTCCGATAAATCCGTATGAGAATCTTGGCATCTTGATTAACTTCCCCTGCTTCAGAGGCTGCCCTACTCTGTGCTGTGGTTTCTAAGGAAACATCAAGGTCAGGAATATCTAGGTATTTCTTATCTTCTCCTTGGGAGACTCGTACCAGCACCCGATATGGAGTTCGGCCAAGGCCAAAATAACCAGAGCTGCCTTTTTGTAAGATTTCGTAATCAATTTCTCCAAGTGGCACACCCAGCTCATGGGCACCAATTTCAAGGGCCTCTTGGAGCGAATCCGCAAGTACCTCTACCTCGGTCGTGCTGTATTCCTCTTCTGCCTCCTCCAGATCCAAGGCCAACAGAAATTTCTTTAAATTTTCAAATGACATTACCCCATTTTAATATCGTCATTTTTTATTAGCTCGGCAAATATTTCCCTCCAAAGCTGATCCTGTACAACATGGGCATCCTGCCCCCTCGTTGGATAACGCATACGAAACACCATTTTTCCGTCCTTGTAAAAAAGCCGTATGGTTAGCTCTCCTTGGCCTAAGTTAGCTATCTGCGGAAAGGCATTGACATAGGCTTTTCTTAGCAAAGACTCAATCTTCGCGACATCATGGGATACGAGAAAGGGTACCTCGAGCTCCGCGTAAATTTCATCTCTGAGGCTACGGTGCACAACAATATCTGTGAATATCCGGCTATTCGGAAAGTGAACCCAGCGCCCCGTGGGTTCATATCCGGCTGGTGTTACCTTATATTCCAACAAGGTTGTCTCAAGTAAGCGGATATCCTTTACCTCCCCTTGGTAACTGCCAATTTCTACAAAATCACCTAAGGCAAATGGTTGGCGTATTAATAAATAAATCCATCCCCCTACGCTAAGCAGTATGTCCCGGGTAACCACGAGTACCCCGGCCCCAAAAATCCCTATAAAGGCAAAAAAAGACCTTAATGACGGGAGCCAGACAGGAAAAAGACTCAAAAAAACCAAGATCGCAAGCACCACCGTGCTAACTCGACGCATCTTATATTGGCTATAGTCATCGGTTATGTTCTTTACAATAAGACGGTGCAATATAGAGCGTACACCTAAAAAGAGAAAAATTAAAAGCACCGTATAGCTTAGCTCAGGCAAAAGTTCCAGAAATTTTTCCCGCCATAATTGCAATACAGAACGATAGATATCTTGTGGTAATGGGGTCTCCATAATAAAAGAAATGACAAAGCTTGATACATTGTAAAGAAAGCTTTGCCGCACGTTTTTGAAGCGAAGAGCTTGACAGGGTAGCGAAAAGCCATTGCCTACACTTATGTCGCATGAGACTTCTCTACAGTTTACCCATCTCCATCTCCATACGGTATACTCCTTGCTTGATGGGGCTATCCGCATCGAGGATTTGATGCAACAGGTAAAGAGCCTGGGGATGGATGCCGTGGCCATTACGGACCATGGTAACATGTTTGGTGTTATTGATTTTTACCTAGCAGCCCAAAAACATGGGATAAAGCCAATAATTGGCTGCGAGGTCTACGTTGCCCCTCAATCTCGTTTTTCCCGTGCCGAGGTGCGCAAGATCGCAGATGGAGCCAACTACCATTTGGTTCTTTTAGCAAAAGATAAAAAAGGATACAAGAATCTCATTAAGCTTTGTTCGAGGGCTTACACCGAAGGTTATTACTACAAGCCAAGGATTGACTACGAATTACTTGCCCAACACTCAGAGGGGCTTGTGGCCCTAACCGCCTGCCTGGGAGGAGAAGTAAACCGACTCCTCTATGAAGGAGACCACGAAAAAGCCAGGAAGCTGGCTGGTCAGCTAAGTGAGATCATGGGTAAGGGCAATTTTTATCTCGAGATTCAAAAACACGGACTGCCAGAAGAAGAACAAGTGGCTCGGGGGGCCTACGAGTTGAGCCGCCGCTTGGGCATCCCCCTTGTTTTAACAAATGATGCTCACTTCCTGAGACGCGAAGACCAAAAGGCGCAAGAAATTATGCTGCGTATTCAGCTTAATCGCAAGTTAAACGATAAACTTGAGTTTAGCTTTAACGAGGAATTTTATGTAAAGTCACCCCAAGAGATGGCTCTCTTATACCCAGAACTAATGGATGCCATACATAACACCCAAACCATAAAGGAAATGTGCCAGCTGGAATTAGAGTTGGGCCACCCCCTTTTGCCTGATTTCAAAACACCAGCCGGACAAAGTCTTGCCGAATATTTGGAGGAACTTGCCAAGAAAGGTCTTCAGGATCGCTTTGAAGGCCGGGAGGTACCTCCCCTATACCAACAACGGCTGGAGCATGAACTCTCTGTTATCCACGAAATGGGTTTTGACGGGTATTTTTTGATTGTGTGGGATTTTATTCGCTTTGCGAAGGAGCGAGGAATACCTGTCGGTCCCGGTCGTGGCTCGGCAGCGGGCTCACTCGTGGCTTATGCTTTGGGTATAACGAGTATTGATCCTTTGCGCTATAACCTGCTCTTTGAGCGCTTCTTAAACCCCCAAAGAAAAGAGCTTCCTGACATTGATATTGATTTTTGTCGCGATCGAAGAGAAGAAGTTATCGAATACGTCACACAAAAATATGGGGCTGATCATGTATCTCAAATCATAACTTTTGGTACTCTCTCTGCAAAAGCTGTCATCAAAGATGTGGCAAGAGTCCTTGATATCGAATTCTCTTACATCAACTCGCTGACCAAGGTTATTCCCAACACCCCAGGAATAAAACTAGCCGATACTTTGGAGATGTCTCCTGAATTAAAGGATTTTGTACAAAAAGAGGAAAAAGGCAAGCTTCTCTATCAAGTTGCCCTCGCGCTGGAGGGCACACCCCGTAATGCAGGTAAGCATGCAGCAGGAGTGGTAATCTCGCCTCAGCCTTTAGAAGAAATAATCCCCCTAGCCAAAGATACTTCAACAGGCTCCGTCATCACCCAATTTGAAAAAACAGCCCTTGAAAAAGTAGGGCTTGTAAAAATGGACTTCTTAGGGCTAAAAAACCTAACCATAATTGAAAATACCTTAAAGGAAATACGCCGTTCTCAGGCCAAGAGCATTGATTTAGAAAAAATACCTCTCGATGATCCGAAGACGTTTACCCTTTTACAAAACGGCAATACGAAGGGGGTTTTTCAGGTTGAGGGGGCAGGTCTCACCAAACTACTGCGTGAAGCCAAGCCCACTACCTTTGAGGATATCGTGGCTTGTCTTGCTCTCTATCGACCGGGACCACTAGAATCAGGCATGACAGAAAGTTATGTAAAACGCAAGAATGGTCTTGAAAAGGTAAGCTACCCCCATCCCGATTTAGAGCCCATTTTAAAAGAAACCTTCGGAACCTTTGTCTATCAAGAACAAATTATGTTGGTATCACAAATTATGGCTGGATTTACCCCTGCCGAGGCCGACAACCTGCGCAAGGCCATGGGGAAGAAGCAGGCTCAGGTTATGGAAAAGATGCGACATAAATTCATCGAGCAAGCAGTGGAACGAGGTTATGATGAAACGCTAGCTACCTCTTTATTTGATGACATGAGTAAATTCGCCGAATATGGTTTTAATAAATCGCATTCTGCGGCCTACGGGCTTATCACTTACTGGACAGCTTATTTAAAAGCCAACTACCCTGTAGAGTTTATGAAAGCATCTCTCGATGCTGATATTGAAAACACGGACAAGCTCGTTGGTCTTTTGCGTGCTGCTAAGGATATGGGGATAGAGATCCTACCCCCTGATGTTCAAGAATCAGAAGTTTTTTTTAGCATTGTCGCGCCCCAAAAACTTCGCTATGGGCTTTTAGGGATTAAAGGTCTTGGTCGAGGGGCAGCTCAAGCGATTGTGGAAGCAAGGAGAGGAGGAGCTTTTCAAGATATTACCGATTTATTCTTGCGCCTTGACCCCAAGTTGTGCCATAGAAAAATTTTGGAATCACTGGTACTCTCAGGGGCTTGTGATAGATTTGGTATATCGCGTAGGACATACATAGAAAACGCAGATGATATTTTAAACTTTGTAAGCACAAAACGCCGGGATGACGAATCTGGCCAAATTTCCTTATTTGAAGATGGTCAAACTGGTGGGCGAACCTTTTATCTATCTCCCCTTCCCGAGTGGGATGTTGATACGAAATTAGGCCACGAGCGGGAAACTTTAGGTCTATATCTTTCGGCACATCCTTTAGAGAAATACCAAAGTATTATTAAAATGTCACGGCTTACTCCTCTTTCAGAGTTAGATGATGGTCACAGCAGTGAGAGAAAAGTCAACGTAGTGGGTGTCATCGAGGACTACAGGGTCACGCAAAATCGCAAGGGATCAACAGTAACTTTGGTTAAAATTTCAGACCAGAGTGATATTGCAGAAATTCGAGTCTCCTCGGTTTTATACGAAAAAGTTAGGCCATTATTAGAAAAGGGGCGTATTATTGTAGCGGAGGTCAGGGTTACCGCCTTTCGGGAAGAGGATCCACCCCTAATTTTACTTTGGGCACAAAATATCGATACCATAGACTCTTTACGGGAAAGAGCCCCTAAATCGCTGCATATATTTTTAGGGAAATCTCCCCCCCATGAGTTAAGCCTTTTAATACCTCGCCTTAAATCGGTGCTTTTACGCTATCGGGGGGATGTACTTGTTTACCTCTATTACTCCGATGGGGAAGGACCCTCTCGCATGGTCCAAGCTCACCCCCAATACTCGGTCACTTATTGCGAAGATCTCGAAAAGGCCCTTGAGGAGATTTTACCTCACGACGCCTCCTTTGCTTGGCGCCTTGGTGATGAGATCCGCCAGCGCAAGAATGGGCTTGTAAAGCCTTTGTCTACATGAAAAAAAGAATTGCTATTTTTATATCCGGTCGTGGCTCAAATATGCGTTCCCTTCTTGAGCGCATAAAAAAAGGAGATTTGAAAGCACAATGTGAGTTTGTGTTTAGTGACCGTCACGACGCTCCTGGCTTACAAAAGGCCCAACACTATGGTGTAACTACTTATAGCTTTGGTGTAAAAGAGTTTTCCAGTAAAGAAAGATACGAGGCAGAGCTACTAAGACTCTTGCAAAAACACCAAGTAGAGTTTATTGTCTGTGCTGGTTATATGAAGCTTATTGGAAAAACCCTGCTCGATGCCTATCCCTACCGCATAGTGAACATCCACCCCTCTCTTTTGCCAGCCTTCCCTGGGTTGCGGGCCCAAAAACAAGCTCTGGATTATGGCGTTCGCTATAGTGGTTGCACGGTACACTTTATTGACGAAGGCGTAGACACGGGTCCCATTATTGCCCAAGCAGTGTGCGAAGTAAGCCCAAAAGACACAGAAGAAAGTCTGTCGCGCAAAATTCTCAAACTCGAACACGAGCTTTACTGGCGAGCCTTGCAAAAGATCTTCGCAGGCTACGAAATAAAGGGCCGTCGCGTGATCTTCAAGAGATAATTTTAGCTGTGGCTTACCTGCGGTACCACATTAAGATACTCCATTCTCTCGCGTAAGATCTTTTCTCTAGTTTCGTAATAATTTTTTCTTTCAGGGAAAAATTGTGCGTATATTTGATATAGACGACATTCAAACATTAAAGCAGCATGTAAGTGCTGGCGCGCCTGGCTGCGAAAGTGATGATTATTTTCCAAAACTACATGACGGGTATTGAGTCTGTGGGATGGCAGACGCCGACATAACACGGCAATATTGCTGAGGGAAAGTCCTCCACCTACACTTGTGAGCACCCCCCTTTTTTTTAGTTTGCGCAAAGCTATCCCTGTTTGGCGCATAACTTCTTCGTCATCGACCCCCAGATGCATGCTTTTTGAAAGATCTCCTCTACCAATCGTTACCTGAGTTAAGCGAGAGAAGGACTCACTTTCTAGCATGTAATCGAGATTTTCTAAAGCAAGAGCGGTTTCTAAATTAATAGCAAGCTGGCAGCTTATTTTTTCTTGGGTCATAAGTTCTTCAGCAGTTTCTACAAAATTCCGCAGGGCATACGGAGATTCAATCATAGGAGCAAGGATCATATCGACTCTTAGTCTAAGCATTTGCCGGATGTCATTTCGTGCCTCAGCACCTCCAATTTTTACAATGAGTGGTACGATGTTCATGCCTTTTTCTTGTGTTAGCTTTCTTAAAAGCGATATTTCTGACAAAGACATATCTTCAATTTCCGTGCCTGTCTTTAAAGCAACTACGTGGTGAAATTTCACTAAAGATAAGAGCTCTTCTCGTAAATCTTCTAGGAGGGAAGAATGGTCCATATTTCTTTTTCGGATTTTTTCTTGAAACGCTCAAGGCTTTTTCTAAGCAGAGCTTTCATAACGAAGAAAATTCTCCGAAAAAGAAAGCATGCCACCACAAAGCGACTATTCAGAAAAACTGAGCCAGCGTAACGCCCTATTTGAGAAAGCTCTTCAATACGAAAAGGAACATAAGTGGAAAGATGCGCTTAAGGCATATCGCGAGGCCCTTAAGCTTGACACAAACTTCTTTGAAGCCTGGTTAAATGCAGGTGCTATATATTCCCGTCAAGGAAAGATACAAAAAGCAATAGATTGCTACCGCCAAGCACTTCGCTGCCGTCAAGATAAGAAAGCCTTATATAATCTTGCCTCAGAGTTCTTCAAGCTATCGCAATATGAAGAAAGCCAACAAATGCTAGAGCGAGCTATCAGCCTTGATAAGGACTTTTTACAGGCTTATATTTTGTTGGCCTATGTATATGAGAAACTTCGTCAGAGCCAAAAGGCAGAGGCGGCTATAAAAGAAGCACTGCGGCTTGATCCAGAGAATTATTCTGCACAACTTGCTCTTGTACTTTTGTATCTCGAATTAGATAAAAAGAACATGGCAGCACAATATCTTGAAAAATTACTGCAAAAAAAACCAAAAGATAGCTATCTTTTGCGCCTGAAGGCAAAGTTACTTTTGCAAGAAAACGATCTCCCCCAGGCCATAGGGCTTCTGCAGGAAATTGCTTCGGCCGATAAGAGAGTAAATGATATAGCAAAAGATCTAAGTCATCTGCAGGATATAATGCGCGACAAAAAGCAGAAAATACTTGACAAAAAAAAGCTTAATAAGCGAGATTTATTTGACCTATCTATGCTTGAGTTTTTTTCTGGAAATCCACAAAGAGCTCTCGAAATCTTAAGCAAGGGGTTGCGTGAGGGCTAATACCAAGTTCCAAGAAATAAGAGAATACCGCAAGCAAGTCTTAGCCGAGTTACATACGGCGAAAATATACGCAAAATTAGACGATTTCTTGCGCTCCCGCTATGAAGGTAGGGCTTCCTATTTTATTTACACTTGGAGTGATGAGCGTGGCCGCTTCTCTCCCATGAATGAGGGGGATGTGCCACAAGAAAGGCTATTTTATCTTTACGACGAGGTCATATTATGGCTTGGCGACCAAGATCGGCTTTATACGCGCCAGCAAGTGGAAAATTATCATGAGCTTGAACAAATAAGACCGCGTTTACTTCAATTCCTTGACAAAACAAATTCTTACCTTGTCGCGCCGCTTTCTTTGAATCGTTCCTTACTTGCCTTTTTTTTAATAGGGGAAAAGAAAAGTGGCAAGTTTACCAATTCAGAACTTAGATACCTCGATGAAATCCGTAGTATTACCACCCTAGCCTTAGCGAATGCGGCTCTTTATGAAAGGCTTGAAGGTTTAAATCGATCTTTGGAGCAGAAGGTCCAGGAGCGCACGGAAGAATTGCGGGAAACTCAGGCGGTGTTGGCTCAAAATGAAAAATTAGCAAGCCTGGGAGTCATGGTTGCTGGCATTGCCCATGAAATTAACACACCAGCAGGTGTAATTAAAGCAGGGGTTGAAAATCTAGCACAGCGCGTAGAGCACTTCTTAGAGCAGTTGCTGCCCAAAGAGCATTTTGGGGAGAGTGTTCTCTCTCTTTATGCTGCGTACAAAAGCCAAACAAGACCAGTTAGGGTAAGCCTCAACGCCACCGAGAAGTTTCGCCGGATCAAGAAGTTAAAAGAAGAGCTTGGTTCCCATTACACCATGGACAAACTCCTTGAGAAAAAAATCGAGTTTATTGTAGAACACAATTTAGAGAGTCATGCGGAGGCCATACTGCAGTTAGAAGGCGAATCTTTTACTCGCCTACAGGATCTTATTTCCATAAGTCGCAATTTAGCTAACATGGAACAGGCAATACAAAATATCATACGCATTATCAAGGCGTTAAAATATTATTCACATCTGGATCAATCTGAAATGGCCATGGCAGATCTGCGCGAGGGACTTGATAACACGCTCGTCATTCTCCAAAATCAACTTAAAAACCGCATACAGGTTATTCGCACCTATGAGGCAACCCCTCCCCTTTTATGTGTGGTTGGTGAGTTAAATCAAATTTGGACAAACCTTCTCTTAAATGCCGTGCAGGCCATTCAAGGAGAGGGCAAAATCTATGTATCTCTTTCGCGCCTAAGCTACACAAGTCTACCGGAACCAGGAACTGTTCTTGACGAAGATAAAATGCAAGCCATCCTCGAGGGAGGGGGTAGTCGCTATCTGCAGAAGGTCTCCATAACCGATACAGGCCCTGGCATACCTCCTGAAATCCGCCATAAAATCTTTGATCCTTTTTTTACTACCAAAAAGCCAGGTGAAGGAACGGGGCTTGGACTTGGTATTGTAAAAAATATAGTTAAAAAGCATGGCGGGGTAATCTCGCTTTATTCAGAGCCGGGGCTTACTCGTTTCTCCATTTACTTACCTGAGAATTAAGATCGCTTGCCGGTTTCCAGTTCTCCTCTTGTAAATCATAATTATCTGAATATGGCTCTACGGGACGGATTAAGGTTCGGGAAATCATGTAAAAAAGAATATATATCGCCAAGAAGGATATCCCCCCTGCTATGAGGTAGGCTAATACCTTACCATATATGGTATTTCCCACTAAGTGTTGGGCAATAAGGCCGGCATCGGTTTTCATAATGGAACCTGAAAAAAAATCTTTAAGATCTATCAGCGAGTAAATTGTCGTAACCCCCCCGAGCAAAAATATTAGCACTCTCGCAAAAAATGGCATAAAAAGGGCGCTAACCCCAAAAAGTATACCCCATCCAAGACCAGGAACTTTGTTGTGAGTTAAACCTTTCGAAGGATTTTCATCTGGCTGGGGAATTACAATTAAGGCTAAAAAGAGTATAGCTACAAGAAATGCCACAAGACGGGTCCACTGATTCCTCAGGGCTAAATGAACCATAAGGGAGCCCCAAAACATACTGCCCAAATATCCCGCTAGAGCGATCAAGGGAATAATGCCGCCCCGGGTGGTGACGGAACCCGACTCATTCCACCCCAAACCGATGGCTTCTACCTTACCACCTGTAAGAAGAGCTGCTAGGGCATGGGACAGTTCATGAAGATAAACCGTGAAGATTTTTAAGGGCACAAGATAGGGGTGATCCCATAGCTGACTTATCATTACCACAAGTGCAACAATAAAAATGGTTCTCCAAAAATACATTAGCCGATCCGATAAAGCAAGCTAAGTTGCAGGCGATAGCGCAGTGCCACTAAGTTATTTAAACCCACAAATTCGCCGCGCACAGGGGTGAGGTTCAAAGCCAACTCCCCTAGGGCATGAATAGCCACGAAATGCGAAATTTCTCTAAGAAAGGAGGGACCCAATCCTAAAAAAACATCAAAGCCACTAGATCTAGGCATCTTTTGATCGTTGTAATAAAAGGGGGCTGTATAGAATATATCGGTAAAAAAACGCAAATAAAAGAGAGGCCCTACACGATAAAGGAGTGCTGGCTGTATGAAGTAGTAATCTTGCGATCGCTTTGTTAAATCCTGTCGCCTACCTTGAATGCGCAAATGACTCAGGGTATGGTAAGCTAGGACTATTTCTCCCTGAAAGGGAGAGGGGTTCAGAAACAGAAAATCAGCGGCAACACCAGAGGCGGCGAAGCTAACAGAATATGGCTGTGTTGGGGATGTTTCTTGCATGTAAAAAAAACTACCGGCGACTCCCAGATGGTAACTTAAACCTTCACTCCCCCATAAGTTGCTAGCCCAGCTGAGCCAAAAAAAGGCGCGTTTTAGACAAGAAGGCAAAGCTTTTAATCCCTTTGTCTTTCAAGTTGCTCGGACATCTTCTGTAAGAATTTTTTTTCCGCCGGGGTTAGGCTTGCCATCCCATGTTCACGAATTTTATCTAAGATTTTATCAAGTTTTTCTTCATCGCTGAGATCTTCTTCTAATATTTCTGGAAAAACCTTCTTCTTAAAGGTAAACCATTTCTTCTTTTGGGGGAAGAAAGATAATTTTGCCGAAATGTTCTTGCGCCCGATTTTCCACATGAGATAAAGATAGCCAGTTACAAGCCCCCCCAAATGACCCACATGGCTAATCTCGCTGGGCTCCTGGGAGTCAACGGTAAGATAAAAACTAATAAGTCCTAGAATGAGAACGAGGTACTTTATCTTAACGGGGATGACAAAAAATAGCAAAACTCGCCGCTCGGGCCAATTTACCGCATAAGCTAAAAGTAAGCCAAAAATAGCTCCTGACGAACCAATGGTAGTTCCTGAGCTTTGACCTAGTACAAGTGGCAAAAAAATAATAAAAATGCCCGCTCCTAGGCCACAGACAAAATAATATATGAGAAATTCTCGTGACCCCCATAAAAGCTCAAGCTCGCTACCAAAGAGAACGAGGGCTAGCATATTGAAAAACAGATGCCAAAAACCACCATGTAAGAAAAGATAGGTAAAAATTTGCCAGAGCCATCCCCGCTGTAATACCCCCTCCGCAGAAAGCGCGAATACATCGATCAGCTGGTTGGTATATGATTGCCGCCCTGTTTGGGAAAGGGCAAATTGCAGAAAGAAATCCATTAAGAAAACCCCTGTGGTGGCTAAAAGCAAGCCTCTCACCGCAGGAACGTAGCGCAGTTTTTGCCCCACCATATTTCTTTAACCAGCTAGGCTATACGGCTAGAATGCGGTAGTATTTCTTTACGACACCCTTCTCTGGTATGTATTTTTCGTAAAGGGCAATACTTTTTTTCAGCATCTGGCTCAAATCACGGATGAGAGGATCCACTAAATCTTCGGCCAAAAAGTTTTTCTCGGAGCCTCCCATATCCTTGGGCAAATTCTTAATGCAAAAGGCCTTTATTGCCCCCCAGTCAAGCCCATCCTTGCCTAATTTCTCTAAGTACTTATTTTCCGCCAAGAGCAGGGGCAAAAGCTGTTGCCTGTGAAGAGTCAATTTCTTCTCATAGTCCATCACCATCGATTATAGAGCACCAGCCCATTTGTCAAGTTCTTTCTAAAGAATGGGCTTCCCTAAGAAAGAGAGAAACGACCATGATGGATGAATAGAAACCATCCCAAAGAGGGATTTACTACCCATGCCCCATTTACGGCCACTAGCCGGATTTCTCGAAGTTCGTAAAGAACGGGGCCGTCGGTACCTTTTCTCTCCAAGGCAAAACGCGGCTTTTGCCGCGTTCTACCTATTCAAAAAGGCTCGCCCAGGTTTTGCCCACGGTATGCAGCCTATTTTGCCGGCAGGCATTGCGTGGATTAAGTCTCTTATTCGTTAAGGATCGCAATGGTTGTTGGAGTTATCTAAGAACTCGATCGCGTCAATGCTTAGGTTATACGAACCACCTACACCCACCCGAATCCTGAACGTATCCATAGCCCCGCCAGCAAGACCTGTCACATTGCAGACAGCAACTCGCCATGAACCTGATGTATTAATCGCTGTGAGTGTGTAACTAGCATTTGCGGGACTAATGGGAGTCGCAGAACTCACATCACTTGCTAATTGCGTGTTTCCAATATTGCAATAATTAGCCGCTAGACCACCCGCCGAATGTAACTGGATCGACAGAGACCGTCCAGTGGAAGTACCTCGGATCCAGATAGCAACGCGCGTGCATGTACCAGGACTTACAGGCGTCGCATAGGATAAGATGTTGCCATTATTAGGACCCGTCGGGTTTGTATTGATATTAGCAGCCAGTGTGCCATGTTGAGGGCTGCTACTGTCCTGCGTAATATTTGTGGCTGCTGTCCCGCTAGCTGCAGGGCTTCCCGATGGTGGAGTTCCATAAACCCAACCAGTGGGTTGATTAGCACTTGCCCAGCTCTCAAAAGATTGCCATGGTACACCCGTCCCTGTAAACGTCGCGCTGTTGGTCGTGAGCGTTGCCGAGTCGCTGTTGCGCGTCACGTTGCTCACGCAAACACGGTAGCTAACCGGCGACTGCGAGCCAGTGGTGAGCGTCACCGTCATGCCCGAAAGCGAGGCCGCGCTCACGCTAATCGCCGCTGCATCGGCACATGTGCCTGAACCGAGGACAATTTTGTAGTTGGATGCGTTTTCAGCCCCCGTCGCGCCCCCACCCGGCGTCGGCGCATGGCTGAAGACCACGTTGACTGTCGTGTTCGAGGTCGAGCTGGCGGAGTTGACGTTGAAGGCATCAACCGGCGTTGCGCTGCCCGTTACACCCGCAGACAGTGTCGCAGGCCCGGTATGGTTGGCGCAGACACGGTAATGGTATGTCGTGCCATTGGTCAGCCCGGAGTCAACATAGGTGCGGCCTGAGGCTCCCGGCGTCAGGTT
>JANWWS010000009.1 GCA_025055765.1 Leptospiraceae bacterium
ATTGCTCATAGATTAGCTACCATCAGACAAGCTGATGTTATTGTAGTCATGGAAAAAGGAAAAATAGTCGAAATCGGCTCCCATGACGAGCTTCTTAGCAAAAAAGGCATCTACAAAAGGTTTTACGACTTACAATTTCAAGCCGCCATGTCTCGATAATCGTCCCGTTATCTCCTGCCACTCCTCGCATACCCAATCTGCCATCACACTCACGCACCTGCTCAAAAAAGTTAATAATATTCTCACTTACTTCTCACATATTCACCAAACCATCTCTGCTTTCACTACTCTTACCCCAGCCTCACTTCGCCTTCCTTACCTCTGTTCCCACAAGCCCAATGGCACAACTCACCACTCTACCACTCTGCATATCCGAAGCCACATGCACCTATTTACCTAGCCTTTTCTTCTCGCTTTGCTTCTTGCTGAGATGCTTTCTTGTTTGTCAGTTCAGTGAGGACCAGCTCTTCTAGCGTGTCTTTTAGGTCTTGTGAAAGATAGTCAAAGCAGAAGTCTTCTTTGCTGTGTCTGTAGCGAATGGTCTTGAAGCCGGATAGTTGAGCATGGACACCTATCTAATCGAATAGACTTCTTACGGAACTTTGCGAGACTCTATATTGGACAAAGCATTTTTGAGAAAGAGATTTTGCGACGGAATCGCGCCTTTATCGTTGAATCTTCCTACCCGATTTTTTCGCCTATCCTTGTTTCTTACAAAAGGAATGTCGGTTCGGCTTGCGACACTATTGTCGCGCCGTAAAAAATGCGAATACCAAAGTCGAAATGAGACCCATAAGCCCCCAACCCAAGAAAACAACTAGAGTCAACCTCTCCAAATCTTGATGCACCGTCCATCCGGCTAACCAAATCAAAAGACCGGCTAGTGTCCAGCAAAGCAACCACAACAAGGACCAGTAACCATGCAAACTAAGTCGGTAAGCTAAGGCAATGCCAACAGCACCTGCGAGCAACCCACATAACCCTCCGCTCACTGGTATCAGCACCCACTCAATCACGCTTTCTACGATGTCTGTGCTGATCGAACCTCCCATAACTAAAACTACCGCCAATCCCATCACCAATCCGTTTACTACTGCCAAGATTCCTGAACTCAATAGCCCGCTCAAGCTACTCCCCAAACCCGCTAAGACAAGGCAACGTACCGCAGTAAAATAACCTCTAAGTGCCACTGTACTTCTCCTAGTACTTACAATCTAACCTCTCGCAGAAAACCTAACAACCCCTCTAAGATTTTCAGAAAAAACCTACAAAAACTCAATGATCAACAAAACTCCGACGAGCCTCTTTGAAAATCTCTCTTATCTCCTACATACGTTTCACAAACCTGACGAAAAAACTTTCTTGACTACTATATGCATCTATTCTTCTCGTTTCGTAGGTATTTTTCGAGTTATTTGATGTCCTTACTATTTTTCGCATTTTCTCGAGAAGCAATAAGGCAAGCAACAAACAAAACAAGCAAAACGGACAGCAGTTTTTTAATGCCCCTGCTATTTTTCACATTTTCTCCGCTATTTTTGCTTTTGATGTCACTGTGCAAAAGATCTTTAATGTCCTCGCTATTTTTCACATTCTCTCCGCTATTCTTGCTTTTGATGCTACCGCCTTGAAAAAGATAGGATAACTCTTTTCTGATTCTACTAAAGAAACTTTTTATATCTTCTACTGAAGAAACTAAGGCTTTTTTGAAAGTTTCTTTTGTCGAAGATATCCAATATTCTCCTACATCCTTTCCCCCTTTTTGACTTTGCTTACCACTCAATCTCTCCCTCTTACTACATGAACTTTCCACAGTAAATCTTTCCATAAAAAGTATAAAGAAAGACGAAAATAGCCCCCAGAGAATCATAACAGGAACAGCGTAATAAGGACCTGCAAAAGGGTATATCAAGCCTCCAACAGCTAATCCTGACAAACAAGCCAGTAGATAATCAACCCATGTATTTGCTCTTCTAAGGTTAAACAGGACGTGACTCAAGAAAAAAACCAGAAAGCTTACAGAAGAGATCACTATTAACTTCCATTGCTGCTCCAGCATGTCTTGCGAGCTTCTCATCGGTTCAATTTTCAAC
>JANWWS010000034.1 GCA_025055765.1 Leptospiraceae bacterium
GACCTCTAGTGCCCAAGACTAGCGCTCTACCAGGCTAAGCTACACCCCGATATTGATCGTTACTGTCAAAATTGATTTAGACAGATTATACTACTTTGATCGGACATATATGAAAGAAACCATTAAAGAAATTCTAACGAGACAGCCACCATGCGCTGTAGCAGTGGTCGGATGGGTTAAGACCACGAGAATTACCCCAAAAGCGGTTTTTTTGGAACTGAATGACGGTAGCACGGCGAAAAATCTTCAGGTGGTAGTGAATCCGAAAGACTTTGAACTGGTTCAAGATAAAATCAACTTAGGTTCAGGGGTTCAGGTTGAAGGAGAACTTGTTGTCAGTCCCGCTCCAAAACAACCCGTCGAAATAATGGCTAGAAATTTAGTCCCGATTGGCGAACACGATTTTGAAAATTACCCAATTCAAAAAAAACACATGTCTCTTGAATTTCTTAGAGAAATCGCCCACCTTCGACCTCGCACTAACACCTTGAGCTCCGCCTTCCGGATACGGTCGACTGCTAGTTACGCCATTCATAAATTCTTTCAGGAGCGCAATTTTTTTTATGTCCATACTCCAATAATCACGCCGAGCGATTGCGAAGGAGCCGGCGCATTATTCAAGGTAATAACTGTTGATACTGAAGAAAGTTGCTCTCAAAGCTTTTTTTTCGGTAGACCTGTTTTCCTAACTGTTTCTGGCCAGCTCGAAGGAGAGGCTTTAGCCCTGGCCTTAGGCAGAATCTACACATTCGGTCCGACTTTTCGAGCGGAAAATTCAAATACTACGAGACACCTTGCCGAATTCTGGATGATTGAGCCGGAAATGGCCTTCTTCGATCTCGACGAAACCATACAGCTTGCGGAAGAATTATTAAAGCATATTGCTCAGACGGTGCTAGAAACCAACATTCATGATTTAGAATGGTTAAGCAAGTTTAATGAAATTGATTTAACACGTCAGTTGAAAGGGTTTGTTACTTCAACCATGAACAAAATTTCTTATGAAGATGCAATCAAGGTTCTTCTTGAGTCAGGACGCGAATTTGATTTCAAGCCATTTTATGGGGGTGATCTACAAACCGAACACGAAAGATTCTTGAGCGAAGAATATTTTAAAGGTCCAGTTGTCGTTTTCAATTATCCCAAAAATATAAAAGCTTTTTACATGTACAATAACGACGATAATCAGACAGTAGCATGTTTTGATGTCTTAATTCCAAAGGTAGGAGAAGTGATAGGCGGCAGCCAAAGGGAGCACAGGTACGCAAAACTTTACCAGCGTATCCTCGAACTCGGGCTGGATCCAGAGACTTATAAGTGGTACCTTGAGTTAAGACTTTTTGGGTCAGTTCCTCACTCAGGCTTTGGCCTCGGTCTGGAAAGATTTCTTTTGTTCCTAACTGGCTTGAAAAATGTTAGAGACGTCATTCCGTTCCCACGATATCCGGGTCATGCTGAAATTTAAAAGACCAGAATAAAAGTGTGACCTGATTTGTTTTCCCGTATCTTAATAGATAGCTTGTGAAAAAAAGAAGCTTAAAGGAAGTAAGGGCTAAGCTGGATGAATACATCGCAAAAGTTATCGAGCTGGAACAGGAGTTAAAAGATCTTGAGCACTGCAGATACTATAGGGTTTCAATCTGGGGATCTAAGCGAATGACATTCGAATCCAAATACGGTCAAATTACATATCAGATCGCGAAAAGACTGGCTTGGGAGGGGATTGACATTGTCACGGGGGGCGGTCCCGGACTTATGGAAGCTGCTACACGGGGAGCAAAAGAAGGTCAACGAGAAGCCCAATCAAAAGCAAAGGCCGTCGGGCTTCATATACAGGGGGGATATGCGTCCAATAGTTATCTTGACATAAAACGAACTCATCCTAAGTTCACTTCCAGGTTAGAAGAATTTTTCCGTATGTCCATGGTTTTTATTGTAATGCCGGGAGGCATAGGCACGTTGCTTGAATTGTTCTATGCTTGGCAGTTGCTTCAGGAATTCTCAAAGACCAAACAGCCTATGATCTTGGTTGGCACAGAGTTTTGGCGTGGGCTGCTTGACTGGATGCGTAACAGCCCCCTGGCTTTAGG
>JANWWS010000027.1 GCA_025055765.1 Leptospiraceae bacterium
TACCCTAACCCTAGAAGAAATTACTGCTTTGCTTGCCCAAGGCCGGGGAATGATGCCCCCCTACAAAGATCTCACCGCAGAGGAAAGGCAAGCCCTAGCACAGTACGTAATCAGTTTGAGAAATTGAATGTAATAATTCAACCCATCAGGAGCCGACTTTTTCAAAAAGTTTTTTGAGAAAGCCCTCTAAATCTTCCACACTAAGCCTGCGACCCACAATAGTTTTCTTACGGTCTAGCACGTAAATCTGAGGGGTACTGTAGATGTCGTAAGTTTTGTGGAAATTAAGGCTTTGCACATCGGTGAGGCGTTGTTCAATGACAAATTTTTCAGGTTTCTCGGCCATAATGGGATGCACGGCCACGTTGATCCAATCCAGGTTTTTCTCACGTACAAAGGATTTCCATTTTTCCATATTGCGTTCTGTACACACCGCATAGACTTTGACACCTTTAGATTTCCACTGGTCATAAATCTCTTTGAGTTTAGGCATAGCCTTCTGGCAATGGCCACATTCCGGCGACCAGAAGACTAAAATAGTGTATGGCGCATCCACTTTGGCCAGGTTATACCATGTCTTTAGGGCCGTATCAGGTAAGATGAGGTTGGGCGCTGGTTTGCCGATGAGGAGGGGCTCCATGGCGCGGGCTCTCTCTTGGATTTTAGAAATAGTGGCCGAATCAGCCCAGAAAGCCTTTGCGCGCGTGTAATAATTTTTAGCCATGTGTACAAATACCGCCTCCATACCCATGATGGGCGAGCGTTCGTAAGTACTGGTTATATAATGAACCGTGTACTTAAAGTTTTCCTTGGATTTTTGAGCCTGACCCACAAGCCAATCAGCAGCAGCTATGACGGAATCGGGCACGGGAGGAATGAGTTTTTCCAAGTAAAATTTCAGCTTATTATGCAAAATAGGGGTACGGGCCAGTTTATCATCGTCCCACGCAAAACCATCAAAATAGTGCTGACGGAAATATCGGTAGGCATAGGTGCTGTCTTTGCGACCATCAGGAAGGAGAGGCACTTCTGCTGGTAGCTCAGGCTCCCGCATACTACGGAACATGCGCCCTACAAAGAGATGCGGATATTTTTCAATAATCTGCAAACGCTGTTCGTTGATTTCTTTCTCAAGCTTCTGGCTCCATTCGCGATAAATTTTAATAGAATCGTGGGTTTCAGGCAAAGTATCTAACCGTTTAATGTATTTGTACAGAAGTTCCTGCTTGGGACCCGTAGCTTTGAGGTAATCAAAAAAAACCGTGTTGGAAGGAGAGCCCTTCACTTTTGCATTCTTAACAAAATCAATCGTATCGGTTTCGATGGAGAAATGCTGTTGTTCGTCCACGATGAACTCCATGTACCGTTTGCTGGGCAGAATCAGTAGATAAATACCCCCATCAAGGGGCTTTTCACCGCTAAAAATGAATTCTCCCGTTTTGGAATTTAATAAAGCTGTGTCTAATAAATACTTTTTATCCCCATAATTGAAACCCAGGTATACTTCCTTTCCCAAATAATCGCGTAGCTTAAAACGTAGCTCATGTCCGCTTTTTTGAGCAAGAAGGAGAGGGCTTACGAAAGACCATAGCAAGGCATGGAGAATTATCCTCATAAGGGGCCACAAAATTATTGTAAACGTTTTGCCAGAGGGGCATGGGTTTGGCTATCTAAAATAGAAATAAGAATGCAGAACCCATTATGATTTAAAAAGGATATTTTGATAAGAGGAATATCAGGAAGATTATCTATTAATTTTTCCTATCCCCTTAAAATGTTGTCGTTTTTTTCCTGAAAATCCGGGGAAATCTGTAATTATGACGAAAACGCCAACAGTCATTGCGGGGGTTAGGAATTCGGAATGTAATATGAAGGCCTGCATAGGAGTACCAATCCTTGGTGTAACGAAAACCGCGCTGCCGGCCCGTATTGTCCACAAACACTAGACGGGAGCGATCAGCCAATTCCACAGCTAATTTTCCGGAATATTGACCGAGAAGAGCAGGATCTACGTACACCGTGCTCACATCGTCCAGATAATCGGTGAGGGTGAGACGCATCCCCCACTCGGCCGTAAGGGTCATACCTTTAAAAGGATTGTACTTAAGGCCTATACCAAAGGGGAACATTGGCTGCACGGCCCTATAAGGTCGCCGGAAGTCTGGAATATTCTGGCCCTCAGTGCCGAGAGCCTTCAGGTCCACAACCAGCATGTTGTATACAACTTGGGGATTCATGTAAAAAGCCCCCACCCCGAGAAATAAAAAAGGTGTTATAAAAAATCTTTTGCGGTTTCCGGGCTCAAAGGCAAAAAAGTTGAACTCCAGAGCAGCAGCGGTTTCCAATATGGGGCTTGTAAAACGCAAATTGCGCGTTTGCTGATATCCGTTGCGGCTTTTTAGGTCATCAGCCCCTACCTTACCATATAAAGCGTGAAATTTTAATGAAAAATGATAATCTAAATTGCGCTTATAGAGAACTCCAAAAGCCGGATAGGGCTTTTTGAAAAGGGTGATAGGGTTGAGGTCGCCTAAGTAGTATGTGACGCCTCCTGTAGCGCCA
>JANWWS010000037.1 GCA_025055765.1 Leptospiraceae bacterium
TTTTTCCTTTAACAAAGGAAGTTCTCCACAAGACTATCCAAGTTCTTTAATGGGAGCTATTGCCTTAATTCGTCAAACTTATTATGATGCCGATTGGTATGCCAAAGCCAAAGACAAAAAAGAGTTTAATACAGGATTAGAAGCGTTTAATCAAATTAAAACTCTGCCCACTATTTTTGAAGCAAATGACAAATACAACATTTTACGAGCCGATAAAATCGGAGACGAATTCGGCGTACAATACATTATCAAAACCTCAGGCAACGAATACCAACGCATAGCCGATGTAAAAGCTACGAATGCTACTCTTATCGTGCCTCTGAATTTTCCCGACGCTTACGACGTGGAAGACCCACTTAATGCACAACTAGTTACCCTTACCGAACTCAAACATTGGGAACTTGCTCCTTATAATCTAGCTGAATTACAAAAAGCAAATATCCCTTTTTGCATCACTACCGCCGATTTGAAAAACCCCGCTACCGACTTTTGGAAAAACCTCCGAACCGCTATCGAAAATGGACTTGCCGAAAGCGAAGCCCTAAAAGCCCTAACCGCAACACCCGCGCAAATTCTCAAAATGCAGGATAAAATTGGTTCGCTCAAAAACGGTAGTTTAGCAAACTTTATTATTACTTCCAAGCCCCTTTTTGACAAGGAAGCAACCATTCAAGAAAACTGGATACAAGGCAAGAGGTACAGTTTTACCGAACTTACTCCAATAGACATTCGCGGCGTCTATAACTTAACATTAAATAACCAAAACTATACATTGATTATTAGCGGTAAAACAGAAACTCCTCAATATCAAATCCTCTTCCCTAAGGACACAACTAAAATCCTTGCAAAGGGAACACGCAACGCTGAATTGCTAACATTGAGCTTTGCAAACAAAGACAAAAGCGTTGAAATACGGCTTTCAGGTTGGTACCAAAATAAAACTTTCAAAGGAATTGCCGAATTAAACGACGGCACGCAAACCCCCTGGCAAGCCATCTGGAAAGAACCTACCCAAGAAGACCCCCCCAAAGACAAACCCAAAGAGGAAAAGAAAGAACCCGTAGGCAAAGTGATTTATCCTTTTTTAGCCTACGGTAACGAGGAACTCCCCAAACCCGAAACCTTTTTAATCAAAAATGCTACCGTGTGGACAAACGAAAAAGAAGGTATTTTGCCCGAAACAGACGTGCTTTTGCAAAATGGTAAAATTGCAAAAATCGGTAAAAACCTAACCGAACCTACCGCAAAAATCGTAGAGGGCACAGGCAAACACCTCACCGCAGGTATCATTGACGAGCACTCGCACATTGCCATAGAAGGAGGCGTAAATGAAGGCACGCAAACCGTTACAGCAGAAGTGCGCATCGGAGATGTGATAGATAGCGATGATATAAACCTCTATCGGCAATTAGCAGGAGGCACAGTAGCCGCGCAACTATTGCACGGTTCGGCAAATCCCATAGGAGGGCAATCCGCACTAATAAAATTTCGTTGGGGGTTCAGCCCTGAGAAAATGAAAATTGAAAATGCCGCAGGTTTTATCAAATTCGCTCTCGGTGAAAACGTAAAGCAATCTAACTGGGGAGATGCTTACCGCACTCGCTTCCCACAAACGCGCATGGGCGTAGAGCAAGTCATGTTTGATGCCTTCACGCGAGCCAAAGAATATGAAAAATTGACTAAAACCCCTAACACCATCTATCGCAAAGACCTAGAGCTGGAGGCTTTGGTAGAAATCTTGAACAAAAAACGTTTCATTACCTGCCATTCTTACGTACAGTCTGAAATTAATATGCTCATGAAAGTGGCTGACTCGTTAGGATTTAAGGTAAATATTTTTACACACATCTTAGAAGGCTACAAAGTAGCTGATAAAATGCAAAAGCACGGAGCTGCAGGCTCCAGTTTTTCTGATTGGTGGGCATACAAATTTGAAGTAAAAGATGCTATTCCCTATAATCCTGTACTGATGCAGAAAGTAGGAGTACTGACTTGCATCAATTCCGACGACGCCGAAATGGGGCGCCGCTTGAATCAAGAAGCCGCCAAATCAATTAAATACGGAGGTATGAGTGAGGAAGAGGCTTGGAAAATGGTAACGCTTAATCCTGCCAAGGCACTCAAATTAGACGATAGAATGGGCAGTATCAAAGTAGGTAAGGATGCCGATGTGGTGCTTTGGTCAGATAATCCGCTCTCCATTTATACCAAAGTAGAAAAAACCTTTGTAGACGGTATGCTCTTGTTTGATGCCCAAAAAGATGAGCAGAAACGCCAAGAGATTCAAAAGGAACGCAGTCGAATCATTCGTAAAATGTTGCAAGCTAAAGCAAGCGGTGCGGAGGTAAAACCCGTAGTGCCCCCTAAAAAACGCCATTGGCATTGCGAAGACGTGGGCAACTTCTTGTCAGAAGAGGAAATAAATAAAAACAAGTAAGCAAAATTCTTCAACTCGAGGCACCGAATTGTACCTTGGTAGCTTTCAAAAGTAAAATTCTGCGTT
>JANWWS010000007.1 GCA_025055765.1 Leptospiraceae bacterium
AGAGCAGCGGGAGTGCTGCAAGCACGCTATATTTTAAGGCGTTACGCATGGTCTTCTCCTTAAACTTTGTCACCAGTTGTCCTTAATCTTGCTTCCAGGGTATTCCGTATCACTCATGTCGGTTTTGACCCGCAGGTCATCGATGTAGAAATAAAAGTCCCCCCAGCTTTCATGCGGGTCGCATTCGACATAGAGGGAAACAAAATGCAAGTTTTTGTCAAGTAGGGCATAGCGTGTGCTCTGTGGTAACCAGCCAGGGATGGTCACTGTGTGTTTGCGCCAACCGAAGTAATCAAGCCGACCGAGCTTCAGCTTATGCAGATTGCCCTTGTAGTCACGCAGTTTGATGAACAGAGTGTGCCGGTAGTTGCGGCCCAGCGCCCAAACGGAGAATTGCCGCGCGAGCCCTTTGATGAGGTATTCGTGTGGGGGTTTTATCTCAACCCGGTCAAAACCGCGTTCCTTAAAAAATGTCCTTACGCCCAGCACGTGGTTGGCATTCTTGGGATCGACGAGACCATCTTTGAACCGCTGTTTCTCTTCTTCCGAGAGCTATTTGGGATTGAACACATCATCAATGGGTCCCAGTTGGATCGTCTTGCGCACTTTGGTAATCCCCAAAGGGGTGGTGGAGAATGCGCGCCAGTCCTCAGCAGATTCAAAGTCGTTGAGCAACACGTCTTGGACATCCGCCTTTTTTTGTGTACGGACGGTCGAGGCGTCCTGCGCATAAAGTGCCACCCCGGTTGCGACTGCAGCCAAAACCAAGAGGCCGCTTCCAATGTGATTGTTTTTCATGAGCCTAACCATGTTTCCCCCGTTGCCTTCCGGATAGTTTTTGCTCACTCCGAAAAGCCTTTTCTGCTGAAACTACTATCGGCAGGACAAGCGGTTTTCTTTAAACTAACCTAAGCATTTGGCTGAGCCAAGACAAAATCACCATCAAGGGGTGTGACAAAAGCATAAGGCGCGAATAGAGATCGTAGGGACGTGTTCATGATTGCATGAAAGCCAAGATGTGGTGTGCTAAGGAATATTTACCACAGAATTTTTGCGGTTTTACCCAAAAACCCTCGCTGGGATGCTTACTGGCATTGTGGCATTTTTCTGCTCTTTTGGGCTTTCGGGGACTTTGGTTTTGCAAAATAACGTAGGCGATGGGCACCACGTGGGTAGAGGATATACCTCAAGGCGTCACACACCGAGGCAAGACCAATTTGGCAACTCCGTTGCTATCTCAGGCTCAACAATTGTTTTGGCGGCACTTAGGGAAGATTGCAGCCAGGCGACAATAACCAATACCGATGGCGTGGCGTTTCGGATCACTCTGCCGGAAACTCCGGTGCGGTCTATGTCTTTAAGGCTTTTGACGGATTTTGCCCGCATAAATAAAACGCTAGGACCCACCGAGGAACCTCTGGAAACTGGCTTTTCAGAGGTTCCCTTTAACTACACGCACAACGCCAAGCTTATTGTGGTGTTGGCGGATAGCGAATTGCTCATCACAACGAAATCAAAAAATGGCGCACATACCCCAACCTCCAAAGGCGCGCTGCAGAAAAAGGCAACACTTTTAGGACTAGCTGGCTTTGTGCATAGTCGCCAACCTCCCCAAATCAGCCTGCTAAAGCTGGTCTGCTATATTGAGGATGAACAAAATCGGTACCTGCCGATCGCTGCAGATGGCAGCGATGGCACGCTCTTCTTCTGCAAGTTTGCTACGGCAGTCCATTACCAAAAGCAGAACTCCCGAGCGTTTGCTGCGTTCAAGGTATTCTGCCAAAATCGCGTGGAATTGCCCACGCAATGCCTTCCGTTCTTGCGCATAGCCAGGAAAATCTAGCAAAAGCACACCCGAGCCACTGTTTTTTTGATGGCATAGCCAACAAGGAGCTTGGTGCTGCCGGGCTGTGACGAAGCCCTCGCAGGGACAGCACACGATAAAAGCGCTTGCAATAGCGAAGACTTGCCGCTATTCGATCGGCCAAGGACCGCAACTACCGCACGGGCAGGGGGCAGGCTATCCAAATCTGAGTACTTGCCAGCAAATTGTGTGGGTAGTTTTTGCGTGTCGGCAAGGATACCGGTCGAAAGGAAGCGCTTACCTTTCAGACTTGGCTCTATCACTTGAGAAAGAAGTGCGCGAAGCGAATCTATCTGGGGATGACTTGGTCAAGTTTGGCCAAGAAAAATGCAAACCGGTGATGGAGACACTCCGTGACCGGCTTAATGAACGTCGTGCCAAGTCTTACGGCGCACACGGCACGCTGGATAAAGTGGTGAACTACGCGCTCAACCAGTAGTCAAAGTTGGTTTTATTTTTGGGCGACCAGTACATTCCTTTGGACAATACAGTAGCAAATATAATCCGTCCTTTTGTGGTGGGTCGCAAAAACTGGCTGATCTTCGGCAGTCCGCGTGGTGCTGAGGCGAGTGTTATGTTTTATTCCCAGGTGGCCACTGCGTGATAATGTGACCATGAACCTTACAAATACTTGCCCTACTTATTCGACCTACTACCCTATGCGCACACGCGGGAGGAAATCCGTGAACGATCCCTTTCCAATTACCACCATAGCGATTTCCCTCTAGATTTTTCTCTGGACAAATAGCAAATCAAAATCTTGGGCTTTGCCCCCAGGTTGGCAAGCACCAGGTTTGTTTTAACCTTTGGTTGGGAGGTTACTTGTTGCAAAAATCAAAAAAATTGTTGACAGTATGGTTTGTCTTCTTACATTTAAACTGTTGTTTGACATAAACAAAATCGTGCGAAAGGATACCAAACCTAACTTCAGCCAGCTCACGGTTAAACTAAGCTACTTTAAGCTGGAGGAAGGGTTACATCGAACCCATGAAGGTAACCAACTCAGCTCCCGCCCAGTCTTGCGCGGTCCTACTTTTGCCTGCGTAACTAAGCGCGGCAAAGGTAAGGCTGGGGAGGGAATTTAAGTCTCCATATTCCTTTTACCTGGCAAGGTGATGGCCTCGCCCATTGTGATGCCGCGGTTTTCCGAGAGGCCAGTAACTAAAAAAATAATTTACTTTAAAGAGAGCTTCGATAACCGTAGCTTTGGGGGGAATTCCTAGGGGGGATCTATGGTCTTTGGTAGCAGGGTTTGGCCTCGCACAATGGACAGCGTGGCCACCCGGCTTTTGTATTTAGCGGCAATCTTCTTGTTCAGCTTTATAGCCAATGCGCATCCGCCACCGATTAAAAGGTTTCGTTTTATGGCGGCAGAAAAAAAGGTGCTGCCCGGCAATTCCACCGAAAACAAACGTGGCTTTTGTAGCGGTGAGATCAAAGCGGAAGACCAAATCGGGGATTTTGCAGTAGTTGCACTTTTCTACCACAATGGCTGTTACACCGACGGCAACTACAACCACAAAAACTTCCCCGTCGAATGGGGCGTCGCCGCCACTCACGACGGTCTCTTTCGATATCCGGCAGTGCGCATCCACCCGCCACAAAGTCGTGCGCGACAATTTCTTGCCTCGAACCATGTCGGCTATTATCGCGCGGACCAAGATTTCGATATTTTTGTCCTCGAGGAGGGTCTGCTTTCCAGGATTGGCCGCACGGCTGCCGCAACGGATGGATATCGCAGAGCTGAGGTGATCAACCTGAGTCTCGCTGAGCAAGCGCGAGTTTATGTTTTCATCCCGCAGGCTGAGGCATTCTCATCTTACCATAAAATCAGTGAGAAAACAGAGGCTGCACGCATTTATGAAGACAGCCATTTTTCAGTGGATAAATACCGCATCTCCGTCACGGGAAAAATTTTTGACACGGCGCGCGATTTCGATTTTGGGCCTGAAACACACAAGGCTGTCTATGGCCAAAACCGCACTTTTTTTTCGACAGCCACAGCAAATGGTATCGCCGTTATCTGGCAAGATCGCGCAAGCTTTGAAATCTATCTCAGCCTGCTCGACAGCGACTTTGCCACACCCCAGCAAAAGAAGCTACCATCGCTTGCGGGACATTTGCTTGCTGCAGCAACAGCCGACGATGCTGGTAATATCTATTATATCTTAATTGAGAAAAATGAAAAAAGCTCTTTGAACAGGACGCTGCGCGCCAGCGCCTTCAAGGTTAGCCCCGAAGGACGTCTCCTAAAAAAAACTGCGCTTGATGCTTCAGAAAAAGGACTCAACATGACTGGTTTCAGTGACTCTCACATTTGCTCGATGCAGTATTCTAACGGTAAGCTAGGGGGCATCATCAGCCGCGACTTGCACCGTGCGAGCGACGGCTTAAACCACCAAGCTGCGGCAGCTTTTGTCATGGATGCGGAATCCCTCGCTATCACCAAAAATTATGGAATAATTACTGGCCATTCGTTCGGCAATGCCATGAGTATCAATCACGAGGGAAAATTTCTCGCGATTGATCTTGGAGACAATTATCCGCGTGGGGTGCATCTCCACCGTTTTGACGAGAAAAATCACGAAAGCAAAGTAGTCTATACTTTCAAGACGGAGCACGCGAGCGGACCGCGATCATCGGCTGGTCAGTTCTTTCCCCTCTACACCGAGATCAGCGGTGGCGGCAAGAAATACTACAGATGGTCGAACGATAACCGTACCTACTCTGAGATCGGCGGCGTGCACGAGCTAACCAATAGCATTGTCGTATTTTTCGTGGGCGAACCGGACAGCTCCGGCAGAGCGATCAATAATGCACGTGTCGGTAACTATCTCAACGATGCCCGCAACCTCGGCATGGTCACTGTGAAAAAAGATTTTACCTCACAGGACTACGTACTCTCACAGGGCATCAATGAGCAAGGGGGTTTTTATTCCTTCCACGGTAGATTTTTCAAGCAGGAAAACCGGGGTATTGTTTGGCTGACAGGTCACAAGAATAAATCCCAACACAATGCCACGCGTGTGAAAACGGCAGCACTCGACAGAGACAGCATCTTCGTCCTCTATGAAATCTGGACCAAAACCCGCTATTCTTCGACACAGTTGAACGTGATAAAACCCGCTACGGGTCAAATTGTAGCGTCCGCCAACATAGGTCCAATTTTACGGTTGGGCTGGCGCGACGATTTACTCGTCAAAGATGGCAAGGTCTATGCAATTTCTGGCGATAGGGTAGATGGGAAACTGGATATCGCTGTGATCTCGGTGCGCTAACTCCCATTTCAATTCTAGGTACAACCCAGATAGGTAGCTGACACGCCAGCAAGCTCGTCAGCGATTGATTTGGCATGAAAATTTTCATGTGGCATCAAGCCATGAAGTTCTGGGTGTGGCCATTCATTGTTGTAATAGTCTTCATTGCATGCAATTATCGCAATGATTCTTTCTAATTTCATGCTATGACGATGGTGCCGCCTTGACTCACCTTTGAAAGTTCGGAAGGAGCGCTCAATTTTGTTGCCCCATTGCTCTCGCCTGCCCGATGGAATCAGGTCATACCGCTCTTCGCTCGAGCTTACAATCCAAAAGCAACCCGGCGTGCTTTTTTGAACTGCGTAGGATGAAATTCGCAAACGCATTTGTTCGTAAATTCGGTACCCTTGTCAGTTTATATCACTTCGGGCTCTCCGTATTTTCCAACAAACTTATCAAAACACTCCAGTGATTCCACAACGTCATAGCTATCTAGTGCGTGAATACTGAGCTTTTTGAAGTAGTCCTCCATCATGGCGCAGAAGTAAACGGGGTTCCCATGCGCATCGTTAATTTCCAGTGCCGCTGCGTCGATTGCGGCACGTTTTAGCGGGTCTTCGACAACATGGCGCTTTTTAGGCACAGATTTTTCCTCCGCGCTGGTTTTTTTCGAAATTTTGCGCCGCTTCAAAAGAGCAAAAATCGTCGAGTGCGAGAGTTTGTAGCCATGTTTAGGCCCAAGCCGGCCAGCTACCAGCCTGTCTCATTGCAAGGGCAGATTTCAGGCAGCTGTCAAAAACACGTAAAAAAGTGTAACATTTGTCCCCGGAATCATGAGAAAACCAAATAAAGCCTTGACAAGCCGCGGCTTCTTATGAGAATTGCGCAAAGAGTGGGGATTTAGCTCAGTTGGGAGAGCGTCACAATGGCATTGTGAAGGTCAGGGGTTCGACTCCCCTAATCTCCAATCACTCTTTTAGGCGTGCGCGGGCAATGTAGCGCTGCGCTTTGCTGTAAGCCTCCGAATTTTTGGGGATCTTTTGCCACACAGCAATGGCTTCCTTATATTTTCCTTGCCGATAAAGTACGATCCCCTCGTTGATGAGGGCGTTTTCACTCTCACTAACTGGTGAAACAACCTGCGCCTTAGCCGCTGCTTGGCGCTTTTTCGCTAACTCCTGTCTAGCCTGCTCCAAAAGTTTGGGCGCATCCTCATAATCAGAAACAAGCTCAAGGACTTTGGTAAAATGCTCGATAGCTAGGGCATAGTTTTTCAGCGCAAGGGCCTCCTTTCCTTCTTTGTAAGGGATAGCTGCTTGGTTGCGCAATTCTTTACGAGCGCGACTAAGTCCCTTTTTAGCTTCCGTGTTGGCTGGGTCTACCTCTAAAACAGAACGGTATAAGGCAAAGGCGCGTCGGTAGTCCCGGCCCTCCTCTGCTCGGGCAGCCTGGG
Organism: Leptospiraceae bacterium; assembly: GCA_025055765.1. GTDB lineage: Bacteria > Spirochaetota > Leptospiria > Turneriellales > Turneriellaceae > JANWWS01. Next base: position 6,575 of record JANWWS010000007.1, read on the forward strand.
CCATCCAGTTATTGATGCGGTTTTTACCAATTTCCTTAGCCTGGTTGATGTAATCACTTGCTCTTTTATCAAAAGGATTTAATTCTAACACCTTTAAGAAACTTTCAATAGAAAGACCTATATCTTGGTCAGAATTAAAGTAACGCAGACCCTGTTCGTAATACTCCTGCGCTTTCAAAGCATTTTCTCTTTTTTGCTGAATCTCTGCAGAGGGATCTAAACGGTAGGCCGCCAAATAATCGGCAGCTGCCTCGTTATATTGGGCTGCTCGCATTTTTTTATCGGCCTCAAGCAAAATCGCATTGCGCTCTTCAGCAATACGATCCAGGGTATCCTGTAACATTTCCCTTGCCTTCGTGTTTTGCGGATTTTCCTGAAGAGCACGTTCAAAAGCTGATTTCGCAAGCAGCCACTTGCCCTCCTCGTAATATTTTTGACCATTCATGAAATCAATAAATTTTCGGTTCTTTTGCGCTTCCGTAGCCTGGGCAATATAGCGGTCCACTAGGGGGTTTTGAGGATCCAGATTTTTTACCTCCTTCCACTTAGCTATGGCTTTCTCATATTCCCGCTTTTTATACTCCCGCACCCCTTCTATAAAAAGCCGACTAATTAGCTCCTGGTTTTTTTCCCGTCCCAAAGCTTCTTCGCATAGCCGGGCATACTCCTGTGCCTCAGCGTTCTGGGGATCTTCTTTTAAAGCTTTGTTGAAAAAACCCAAAGCTTGCTCAAAATCTTTATTTTCATAGAGCTCTTTACCCCGCTTGAGATATTCAGCAACCAGAGCTTTGCTGCGTAGCTGTCTCTTCTTTTTTTCCGATTCCTCAATATAATTTTCCGCTACCTTATTGGCCGCATCTAACTCCAAAACCCTTTTCCATAGCGCTATGGCCTCATCATAGCGCTGGGCTTCAAATTCTTTTAAGGCCTGACTGTGCAACTGCTCTGTTTCTGCCCTTACCTTATCTCTTGCCTGAGCTAAGAGGCGATTTGCTTCTAGATGACCCTCGTCTAAAAAAACTACTTCATTTAAATGGTAGATAGCCTTACTGTAGTCCTTTGCATTATAAGCCCTTTGACCCTCACCAAAATGAAAGCGAATGGCTCCTTCTTTTTCATTTTGAATTTTCTCTAGGTATTCCTTGGCTTCTTTATTTTCTGGATCGAGTTTAAGAGCCATATTAAAGTTTTCCACCGCAGCGGAAAATTTTCTCTTGCGGTAGTTTGTAAGAGCCTCATTCATAAAAGGCTTAATCTGCTGGGCTAAACTCGCCTCAGCACGGGGTATCATTTCCGAGGCTTCTTTAAAAGCAGGGTATGCACGAAGCGCCATGGCAAAATCTCTTTTGGCCTCATAAAATTTTTCCTCATTGTAATTCTTCATTCCCTTTTCATAAAAACTCTTAGCAGCCTCAAGTCCCTTAAGACCAAGCCTTTCTGCCTCGAGCTCCTCGAGGGCCATTTGGCGATACTTTTTAGCATTCTCATGGTTGGGATTTAAGAGTAAGGCTTCATCAAACTCCTTTATGGCTTCTTCATAAGTTTTTCGGCCATAATAGCTTAGACCACGATTATAGAAAACCTCGGCTTTCTGTAACTTTTCAATGCGTTCACGCTCTTTTAATTCTTCTTGCGAAAGTTCTTGTTTAATTTTAGCAAGCCAATTCTTAGAAGGCTCATACTCAGGATTTAACTTAAGTGCCTCAGCAAAAGAATCAATGGCCTTTAGTAGATCATTCTGTCGGTAATTTTCAAGGCCTTGTCGATGAAAAGCCAAAACTTTGTCGTAAACTTTTTTCTTAATGCGGTCTAAGTTTGGTTCCGCTTCCGCATCAGCGGGATTTATTTCGAGCACCTGGCGCCATTCATAAATGGCCTCTCCAAATTTTCCCTCACTTTCATAGCGGCGGGCTAAATCTTTGTGCATATCTATGATTTTTTGCTCTTCTTCATCTAAAAAATTACCGGAACGCAAGTGCAAGAGACATCTTTGGCGGTAAAGATCTGCAAGTTTATGGTCAGGATTTAACTTAAGAATGCGGTCAAACTTGTCATAGGCACTTTTGTATTCCCCCGCGTTATAAAGCTCCATGGCCTCATAAAATTCGTAAAGTTCCTCATCAGGGTTGTTGGCCGATCTGGCACCAGATGAGCCACTTGTATCAAATCGCAGGCTTAGTCCTGCATGAAGCCTTGTTTCAAAAGCCAAAGGTTGCCATGCAAAGCTAAGACGGTAACGGTCAATCTCACTCATGATTCCAAAACTAAAGCCTGTTGGGGAGTTGCCGATAAGTAATTGCAGGCTTTTGCGCCAGAGCATAAGTTGGCCTGAGATGCGGTGTTCAAAAGAGTAGGGCATGTGACTATATATCCCCGAGTTGTGGCGCAATGTGTAGTGTAACAAAAATTTGCCATCCCATAAGACAAAAGTAGGTCCAAAATCTATCCGAAGTGGTAGGCTCTCCTCACTCATGGCCAATCGGTAGGAAGTACCCGTTAGGTTTTGTAGCTGCAGACCCAAGATAACATAGCGGTTAAGTTGGTATAGGAGACCACCATCTAGGGACAGACTTTGGGCACGTTCTCTTTCATAATTTAAGTAATAAATCTTCCAGGTATGCCCTAAAGAGAACTTTTCCGAAAGTCGCACACTGTGGGAAATCCCACCAAGAAGTTCAAATACAGCAAAGCTACCCGTGACTTGACCGTACTCGTTCACAGACATAAGATCATTATAGCGTAGATAGCTTAAACCTAAAGCCAGGAAATGGTTTGGCAGGATGCTCTGTCCGTAACCCCCAAAAAAGGAGGCACCATCTTGCATGTAAAGATAACTTAGCGAAAGTTGCATAGAGGCTATATCCCGGGCCAAAACCGCTGGATTGTAAAAAATTTGGCCGATCTCCGCTTCCTTGCCCGTCCCCGCAAGAGCGGTTTGGGCTGCCGAGGGGGTTTGCTCAATAAGGAAAGCACTGCTCTGGGCCCTTAGCCAGGCTACAAAAGAGAGAAAAACAACAACGGATTTTTTCATCTAACGAATTAAGACGACACGGAAAGACGTTTCATAAGAGGGTAAATCCCCCCTTAAATATCTCACCCTTAACCAAATGTAATACACCCCACTGGCAAGAGCCATGCCGCTGTCGGAGCGACCATCCCACAGGGTGGTCTCTTTACTATGGGTCTTGGCAGATACCAACTCATTTTGCCTTAGTTTTCGCACGAGCCGACCACTTGAGTCGTAGATTTCTAAAGTAAGCTGAGCATCTGCTTCTAGATCGTAGTCAATGTGTAGCTGCCCCTTACCCACAACAAAAGGATTGGGATAGGCTATCAGACTTTGCCGACCAGTATAGTCAAGAACCACTTCTTGCACTATATTGCTGGGCATCGCGGGAAAAAGCAATAAAACTAGCATACGGCCTTCTGCCGCTGCTCTATGAGAGCTAATGTCATGACTTTGGGTTCCAGAGGCAATACTGCCCTGTAAAATGAGCTCCCCATCCCCAGCTTGCAAGCGGTAGAATATGTTTGTTGCCCTAATGCGAAAGCTTTGCCATTTTTGACCAGGCTTCACGGTAAGGTAACGAATGGTTAAGCCTGCGTTTGGCCCTGGAGCAAGAGAAAAACCATGTGGGGCTATACTTAGCGTTGTGTTGTTTAGCTCAAAAAGAAGATTATACTTCTGTGGATTTTGAGCAATATCCCTGTCAATACGTAACTCTCCCGCGTGGGCAGCCTCTAACAAAAACAAAACCAAAGCAAAAAAAAGTTCCCTATTCCTGCCCATTGGCCACAATGCCCAAGGATCCTTTTCGCTTTATTTCTTCTTGCAAGACCAGTGGTTTTCTTTTTTTCTCATAAGTGAGCATCTCAAGTGGCAAATTGTAATCAAAAAAGACATCCTCCTTTTTATTGTCGCTGGTTTGCAATATTTGCTCCAAAGAGAGATTCTCCAAATCCTCATCCTCAAAGAAGAAACTTGCTGGTTCTAAATGTTCCCTTTCCTCTTGCTCCTCTTGCTTTGGCCGAGTCGAAGGTTTGGTTAGCTCCTCATTGAGGAATTGGGAATCAATGGAGAGTAGGGTAAAATCGTCCTCCTCTGAGTGTAGGGTCATAAGGCTTCCTTTCACAAGCTCAAGACCCCCTGTCTCCAGGTTCTCCTGCAGCTCAAGCCAAAGGTTAGGCAAGTCATCCAAACTTTTGTTAAATTCGTCAACTATTTCACGGCTTTGTTCACTTGTAAGAGAAACTGGCTCTGAAAGCTCCCCAAAAGTTAGATCGGATGGCAAATCAGCAAATAGCTCTTTGTCGGGCTCATCCGACAATTCCGGAAAGTGTATTTCTCTATCGCTTTCGTTTTTAAAATCTTGGCTTATCTCGCCTGTCTCCGTACTTGTGGAATTAGGAAAGGGAAGATCAATCTCCCTGACCACTTTAATGGCAGAGAGTTCGGCATTTTCCTTTTCTAACACCACAGGCTCTTTAGATTCTTTTCCTACAGAAATAGTTTTTTCCACAGGCCTTGAGCGATAGGAACTCCTGAGAAAAGCCAGGAAATCGCTTTGAAACTTTGCTAAAAACTCCAAACTTTGAGTCTGCCTCTTTTGCATCTGCAACATGGATTCGCCTACAAGCCTTAAAGCCTCTTGATTGATTTGGATCGCCTGGCGCAGACCTTCCTCAAGATAGGCTTTTTCTTGAAAAACCCGTTTTGTCAACCAAAGATCCTTAAGGCGCATTGCTTGGCGATAAAAAAGATAACCTAAAAACAATAGAGCAATATAAATGATCAAATAATAGAAATAATAATACCAGGCAACAGCCTCATAGACCACCACCACATAAAACCCATCGATGAGTTCAGCTAATTTCCGGTAGCCGTCTTGGCGTCCATGCAAAACTCCCCGGTAGCGCAGATTCGTCCCTTCGCGAAAAAAGAACTTCGATAACACCTCTCCTCTCGGTCTTGTCCCAACCAAATGGTTTGACTCGTTAAGCAAAAATACCTGATAACCGGCACGGTTAGCACTTGCCATGAGAATAACGGAAGCCCGATTCCAAATAATTTCAACCATCCCTAGTAACTTCCCGTCCACCTCGACAGCCGTACGAAATCCGTGTGCGGAGACACCCTCTCCTTTAAGCTCTTTGAGTTTTTCTGACTCAAAATTCTTGGCCGAGTACAAAATGCCACCTTGAGAATCTAAAATGCGCACCGCCTGCACAGCACCATAGTTTTCCAGCTGGGAGAGAAATTCGTATTTATATACATCAGCAAAGCGCCCCTTGGGATCCCCAAGCCAGAGTTTCAACGAGGTATCACGAGAAAGAAATTTCTGGATTTCCTGGGCCTGAAGCTGCCATTGCTGCACGCTTTGAAGAATTTCCCGCAAAAGCTTTCGCCCCCCCATATACCCCTTTTCCCGAGTTAAAATGTCCAATAAATCATGAATGCTGAAGAAGAGAGAGGGTGCTTTTACTTCAAAAAAAAATGGTCTTGTGTTTTTCCGAACAACCTCCCCCGTATAGTATTCAAAGACTGCAGGGAGAATCCGGCGGTGGGCAGCCTCTATATAAAAAATAGCCGTTAGAGCTATGCTTACCGTATAAAAAGCACTTTTACGCAAGTATTTCTTGGTGCGGTAGAGCATTTTTTACTTTATCGACCCCCCTCTTGGCTATTTTTACACGTATAAACTAAGTAAAATTATTGTCAACCCAGCTTTGCTAACATTTATTTATACCATGGGGGCTCTAGAGCTCACCACAGCCCAAAGAAAAGAAACAGTTAGAAAGCTTCTAGAAGAATACCATGTCCCAAGCCAGGAAATAGAAGAGAGCCTAAGGTTAATTGAAGAAATTGCAGAGCTAAAAGCCCAAAAAAATGCCATTGCCCTTGGTCACAACTACATGACCCCTGATGTATTTTACGGGGTCTCTGATTATACAGGTGACTCACTCGAGCTTTCACGCATTGCTGCCCAGGCAAAGGCAAATATTCTGCTCTTTAATGGCGTGCATTTTATGGCAGAGACAGCTAAAATTCTCTCCCCCGAAAAAAAGGTTCTCATTGCTGATTTAGATGCAGGCTGCTCCCTTGCCGAAAGCATAACAGCCGATGATGTCCGCAAATTGCGAGAACAATACCCTGGAATACCCATTGTAAGCTACATCAACTGCAGCGCCGAAGTTAAAGCTGAGGTCGATGTTATTTGCACCAGCTCTAACGCTGTGAGGATCGTTGAGTCACTCCCCTCAGATACAGTGGTACTTATTCCCGATGTTTACTTAGCGGGCAATGTTCAGAAAAAAACCCAAAAGAAAATCATACCCTGGCATGGCAAATGTATGGTTCACGAGTTATATTCTGTTGTGGATGTGCACATCACACGTAGGTATTTCCCCGAGGCCACTATTTTGGCCCACCCCGAGTGCAAAAAGGAAGTAGCCGCCCTTGTGGACTTTGTCGGAAGCACATCCCAGATGATCCAATACCTAAAGGAACACAAGCCCAAACAAGCTTTATTGCTAACCGAATGCTCCATGACAAGCAATCTACGAAAAGAAATTCCCGAGGTACAATTCATTTCTATGTGTCAAAACTGCCCCCATATGAAGAAAATTACCCTTAGGAAGATTCGGGATACTCTACTTTATGAAAAAAACGAGGTCGATGTCAGCGAGCCCACGCGCAGCCGCGCGCGTAAGGCCTTAGAGCGTATGCTTGAGCTCAGCCGTTAAACTTTTACGCGCCCGGAAGGAGTCGAACCTCCGACCTCATGGTTCGTAGCCATGCGCTCTATCCAACTGAGCTACGGGCGCCTGTGCCCCTCTGGCAAGAAAAGTAAGTTTGTAAAGTTTTTTACTGGGCACAGATGCGTACAAGCTGAACCATCTCTGGATCTACGGTGCGCACCCCACTTACCGCCTCGGCAAGATAGGCGGGGACAATCTGTCCCCCTTTCATAGCAGTAAAGACGCGCGTCATTTGGTTTTTTATAAATTTTACGGCAGCATCTCCCATGCGCGAGCCCCAAACCCTATCATAGGCACTAGGATTACCCCCTCTTTGAATATGACCTAATACCGAAACCCTAATGGGAAGCCCTGTCCGCTGCATAACTATCTCTGCTATCTTAAACGCCCCTCCCGCCTCATCGCCTTCGGCTACTACCACTATGCCAAAACGCTTGCCCTTACGACGACCTTCCTCAAGACGTTGAATAAAGACATCAATATTTGTCTTTTCTTCCGGAATAAGCACATCTTCAGCCCCACAGGAAAGCGCTGTCGAAAGAGCTATTTGGCCTGATTTTCGACCCATTACCTCTACAAAAAAAATCCGACCATGAGAAAGAGCAGTGTCTCGAATTTTATCAATGGCAGCAACCGCCGTACCTACTGCAGTGTCAAAACCAATCGTGTACTCGGTACCAGGGATGTCATTGTCGATTGTGCCTGGAATTCCAATAACTTGTCCTTTGTAAAACTCCGAGAGGGCTAAAAGCCCACGAAAACTGCCATCCCCACCAATTACGCACAGGGCATCTATTTTATGTTGGTGTAAAATCTCAGCCGCTTTTTTTTGGCCTTCTTCACGAAAAAACTCCTCACAGCGCGCAGTGCCAAGAAAAGTGCCCCCTTGGTTAATTATTAGACCAACGTCACGTGATTCAAGCTGTTTAATTTCTCCATTTAAAAGACCTTGATATCCTCTAAAGATACCAAAAACCTCATTTTTTTCCCATAAGGAGCGCCGCACGAAGGCCCGAATACAAGCGTTCATGCCCGGGGCGTCTCCCCCGGAAGTGAGAATGGCCACCCTCATGGCTATTTCTCCCTGCTGTCAAGGTACTCCAAAATTTCTTCTGCATGATTTTTCACCTTCACTTTTGGGAACACCTTTACAATTTTCCCACCATCAACAATAAAGGTGGTTCTCTCAATCCCCATGTAAGTTTTCCCATACATTTTTTTTTCGACCCACACACCAAAGGCTTCACAGATCTCCCCACTCTCATCTACCAGTAGAGGAAAGTTTAAGGAGTGCTTGCTCATGAACTTACAATGACTTTCCACACCATCGCGACTAACCCCAATAATTTTCACTCCTCGTTTTTCAAATTCAGAGTATTTGTCCCGAAAGCCCAAGGCCTCTGTTGTGCATCCAGGAGTGTCATCTTTGGGGTAAAAATAAAGCACGAGAGTATTTTTTTGTGCAAGCTCTCCTAGGCTAACCTTTTTCCCATGCTTTGCAGATACATCCTCGGGGGTTACAAGAATACCTTTTAGTTTTGTTGGCAACTTACTCCCTTCGGATAACATATCGCCAAAAGTAGCATAATTTTGGCACTCTGGCAAAAAAATGGTTTTGACAGCATAGCTAGCTACAAAATAACCAGCAATGATTTTCCCATATAAAAGGTTCTCATATGACAAAAAAATGGATCCTTAGTTTCGTATTAGCTTTTTACTTTAACCTCTATGGTTTTAATCCAGCTGATTACGCACCAGCCGAAAATGAAATTTATGGAGAAATCGCACCTTTAGAAGTGGCTACCGAGCAAATTAAGGGCTTTCTTGTAGAGTTAACAGGTGCTGCGTTATTTGAAACACTCCAAGCACAACTGAGCCTGCGCCTTGGCTTTGATCTCTTTAATCATGAAGAACTTACTAATATGGGTTTCGACATCAAAACCCCCTGGGGTTTTAGTGGTTCCTGGGGAAAAGAGCCATCCTTTAGCTTATACATCCCCACGAAAGATTCACTGAAACTCTACCAGATCCTAAGAAATTTAGCTGAGCAAGAAGCTAACTCCCAGCACTCATCGCAAAAGTTGACTACCGATGAAGAATTCCAAGACATGGAGGAAGGCAATCCAAGCGCGTTTTCCAAATTGCCAAAAGAATTTCAAGAAATCAAAGTTAATGAGCTTTTCACGTTAAAAGAAGGCAACCAAATAGCTTATGTAGCCAGAACAAACAAATTTGTCTTTGTCTCAAACGAACCACAATTTTCCGAAAGCAAACTTCAGCCCGCAGCAAAACCTATCTCTAGCGAAAGCTATTATGCTACTCTAAAGGAATACTACAGGCGCAAAAACGGGGGAAAAATTCCTTTGGGATCTCTCTACTTGCACCCCTCTACGTTGCGCCGCATTGAGGAACAGAATTTCCCTATTTATGGCGAAGCCCTTTCCCAAGCTTTGTTGGAAGAAATGGAAAAAAATATAGAGGGAATAGGAGGTTTCTGGGGATTTGAAAGCAAAAAAACGATTCTGTCTTTTGCCTACTTATATCGAAAAGGATACCTCCGAGATAAGAATTTCCTGTTAGCCCGTATCTTGCAAACCACAGGGCAAAAAATAACTTTGCAATTTTTTCCTGAACTTCCTGTTCTTTACCTGGCACTAAATATTAATCTCCCTCCCCTCATAGATTTTATGATAGAAAAGGACCCTCAACTAAGAGATAACTTGAAAACCACTCGGGACAAGCTGGCTCAAGATTTTCCATGGGACATAGCGAAAGACCTTTTAAGAGCTTTTAGCGGAAATATAGCAGCACTTGTTGCGAAATTACCACCAGAAAAAAACTTGCGGGACTATGAAGCCTGGGTATGGTATGCCAACTTCGGAATAATACCTGAAAAAAAGGCGGTCCTAAAAGATTTTCTTGATGCCTTAGTTCGCACAAGAAAACGTCAAAAAAACCCTGAGTTTAGCGTAAGCTTGCGCAAAGTTCAAGGCCAAGAACTCTACATCCTATCTTATACCCCCCAAAAAGGTAAAGCTATGAGAATCTACCTCCTCTTTAGCGGTAATGAAATTCTGCTTTCAGGTAATGAAAATATAGGAAAAATCCCCACAGGATCAAAACACCTTGTGCGAGAAATTACGGGCTACGAAAATCCAAATGCCTTTTTTTATGTGAATTTAAGTGCCATCATTGACTTCCTTGCAAAAAGTAACATGAAGGCCTTTATACTACCCTACCTACCTTACTTAAGATCATTTTCGTCTCTCCACATGGTATCAGGAAGCGAAACAGACATTACCTTTTCTGATTTTGTAATTCGCTTGAAGTAAGCCTGTGACTCTTGAACTCCAAAAAAAGGAAGAAAATGACATCAATCCCATTCGCCTCAAAACCTTTTTGGAAGTTTTGCGCGACCACGGCTACAACATCACCGATGCTATCGAAAAATACCTCCCTCAATACGGCAAGGAGGTACGTGGCGCAAGCCTCAATCAATGGCTCTCCCATCTTCGGGAACCCGAACTCATTAGCGCAATCTGCCAAGACTTTGGCACCTGGCCTCTCGTGGAGAAAACAGGCCGAGAATGTTTGCGCTCCGCCATAATTTACGTCATGCCCCACTTGCCAGAAAAAACAAATCCAGGGGAATTAGCATATAGAATCCCCTCCTTAATTGCCATGTTCCTCACCCACATTAGTGTGCGTATCACAGAAATCATACCCAGTCAGGAATACCAACTCATTTTGGAACCAGGCCTAAACAAGGTAGTATCTGCCGTAGATTTACTCTTTATAAAAGGATTGATTATGGCCCTATACTCACTTTTCAACATAGTTTCTCTGAGCGCCGAATACATCTGCCTACCCCAACGAACAGGCCCCTTGCCTGAGGAAGCAGAGCTCCAAGATCTACCCCGACAAGAATTTGGACTGCTCAAACTCTCCTTTCCCATGACAAGCCCAATATCTCGTCACAAAGAACTTAGCACCTATGATGCCTTCGTGCAGGAAGTTTTGCGCCGAGCCGCCGAACTGTTGCAAGAAAAAAAAGAACTCATGACAGCAGTGGAATACCTCAATCGTGCCAATGAGGAGCTCGAAAAAGAAATCCGCGCAAATAAAAAAGAACTGCGCATGGCTCGTAACATCCAAAAAGGCTTTGTTCCCCCCCGAATACCCGATTGGAAAGGACTGCAATTTTGGGTAAAGTTCTTTCCCTTGGCCGAGGTTTCCGGTGATTTTTACGACTATTTCGCAATTGGCAGCAACAAGATAGGTCTGTTAGTGGCGGATGTAAGCGGCCACGGGGTTCCTGCTGCTCTTATTAGTGCCATTGCAAAACTCTCCTTTAGCAACCATCGCTTGGATTCCCCAGCCGAGGTCTTTAGCAAAGTAAACCTAGATTTACTAAGATATGTTAAAAGCGAAGGATACCTCACATCTTTTTACATGATCATTACCTCAGATTACGAAATTACCTACTCCATTGCCGCAGCGCCCTCTCCGTTACTCTACCGGGCCCGGAGTAAAAAAGTAGAAAAACTTAGCGGAGGTGGAACTCTTCTGGGCATGTTTCCCGATGCCAGCGAAACCTTTGTAGACCAAAAAACCAAACTGGAGCCGGGCGATAAGCTTTTCATCTTTACGGATGGCCTTATAGAGGCAGAAAATGTACATGAGGAACCATTCGGAGAAGCAAGACTAATAGAAATTATCTGCAAGGTAGGACACGAGCCACTGCATGTCGTGGCCAATTCTATCATGGATGCCTACCGAAACCACATCTTAGGCGCGGGTAGTAAAGACGATGTAACACTCATCACCGTCTCTTTATCTGAACGGGTAAGTGAATTTGACCACCTTGTTTACGAAGCAAGACGACTATGGAACGAAGGGAACCGCCATGCCGCCTGCCAAAAACTAAGAGAAGCTATCCAAATCTTTCCACGCCACACGAACACCCTCTTTCTTTTAGGCAAATACCTAGCATTAACCGGCCAATACCAGGAAGCTACCGAATACCTCACAAGCTATACCATGCTTAAACCCTATAACGCCGATGCCTACACTTTACTGGCTTATTGCGCATACCACCTAGGTTACCTGGAAAAAGCTGTCGAAGAACTAAAACGCTCCCTCTCCTTGCGCACAGAAAACCCGTCAGCCCTATATAATCTCGTAAAAGTATACCTTGCCATGGGAAAACACGACGAAGCTTATCATACATTCTCAGCGCTCGAATTTTTGAGACCACAAAATCCCCGTGTGATAGCTCTGCGCAAGAAATATTTTAGCTAACTCAAATAGCTAATTTCTCTACAGCAGCAAGGTTTCTTTTTAGGCCTTTTTTGCCAGCCCGAGAAAGAGCACTTTGTCTGAGCTCCTTGCGACTAAAACACAGACTACCCTGGCTAAATGCCCTCGCTACGACATGTGGCCTAAAATCAGGATTTGGGGTTTGCCATGGTCTTTTATTATAGGGACAAACTTGCTGGCATATGTCACAGCCAAAAACCCACCGGTGACTACGAGTCTTTTTTGGATACTCTAGAGTTTCCCCCCTGTTTTCAATAGTTAAATAGGAAAGACATAGTTCTACTTTCATGGTACCATCCCCCCTTAAGGCTGAGGTGGGGCAGGCCTTCACACAAAGATGGCAGTTGCGACACCATTGATCCATATCTTGCCGGGGATCTACTGTTTGCCATCTCCTTGCTCTAAGCTTTCGGGAGGTAAACGCAAGAGCAATAAAAAAGTAACTTCCACCTTTAGGATGGATAAGCATCCCATTGCGACCTATAAAGCCAAGTGATGCCCCGCGCGCCAAGTATCGCTCATTTACAGGCGTGCTGTCTACAACAACACGAAACTCCTCCCGGCTAAAACCAAGGGAAAAAAGAGCCTGTGAGAAAACCTCTTTTACTACATGGTGGTAATCAAAACCCCAAGCATAGCGCGCTATCTTGTAAGGAGATTTTTTTAAAGCAATTTCCACCTCACTGTGATAATAAGGATAGAGAGCTACAATAAGGCTCTTTGCTTCAGGAAAAAGAGCACTCACGTTGTACTTTATCCCTTTATTATTCTCAAGATAATTTAAAACACCTTTCGGTTTTTCTTCGAGCCACCTATCGTAAAATTTGCGAAAAAGAGGTGAAACCTCCTGCGGTTTGATAACAGAACATGCAGCAAAGCCAAAAGAGCGTAGAGTTTTTTTAAGCTCCCTTAGCACTAAAAATAGCCTGGTAATAGCCAGTTTAGTTTTTTGCGGGTTTTCCTTGAGCGTCTTTCCCTTGCCGTAATAATCCCTGTCCGCACCACATTTTTCGAAAAACAAGATAAGGGATGCTTTTTTTCTAATAAATCAAGTGTAGCCTTTAGTAACCGCTGCGCCATCTCGGAATTTTTCTTAACCACAGCTAAAATCTCATGAGCCTCAACAGCCCCATGCTCCGCTCTCCAACTGTCATAGTCCGTCGACATACAAATCATTTGGTAGGCAATTTCTGCCTCCCGCGCAAGCTTCGCCTCAGGTAACACAGTCATGTTTATGATGTCCGCTCCCCACATACGGTAAAGACGTGATTCTGCTCGAGTTGAAAATAAAGGACCTTCCATACAAATTAAGGTACCACCCCGGTGCATCTTAACGGGAAGACTTTGGCTTGCTTCATAAATTACATCCGCTAAGGCCTTGGAAAATGGCTCCCCAAAGCTTACATGGACAACAATATCCTCATCATAAAAAGTATCCTGACGCATTTTTGTGCGATCGATAATTTGATCAGGAAGTACAAAATCACCCGGCCTTAATTCCTCTCTTAAACTTCCAACAGCCGAAAAGGCAATGATCTCCTCAACCCCTAGTTTCTTAAGAGAAGCTATATTGGCTCTCGCGGGAATACGCGAGGGAGGGATAAAATGCCCGCGACCATGTCGAGCTAAAAATGCTACTTGCAAATTTTTGTAGCGCGCAAGAACTATCTCATCCGAAGGATATCCCCAAGGTGTCTTAAAATAAACTTTCTCTTGGATTTCTACCCCTTCTATTTCATAAACTCCGGTACCTCCAATTATCCCCACCGTAGCTTTTTTCATAAAGACAATCCCTCCTGACTGTAGACCTCAGCTACCTCATACAACAAACGCAAACCGTAACCACTCGCCGGAGCTGGATAAATGCCAAAAGGTTTGCCTAAAATAGCCGGCCCCGCAATATCAATATGAGCCCATCGCGTGCTTTTATCGACAAAAAGAGATAAAAAAGCAGCCGCCGTAGATGCCCCCCCTGGTCGACCCGCAATGTTGTTGTAATCCGCAATATTGGATTTTAATTGGTCCCGGTAAAGCCGACCCACAGGTAAAGGCCAAAGAGGCTCAAGAGCCTTCTCACTTACCTTTAATAAGAATTGCCTTACTTCCTCATGAAGAGAAAAAACACCAGCATAAAAATGACCCAAGGCCACCACACAGGCCCCCGTGAGCGTAGCCAGATCTACCAACAAATCAGGCTTATAGTTTTTTTCGAGGTAGTATAAGACATCCCCCAAAACAAGTCGACCCTCCGCATCCGTATTTTGTACTTCTATGGTAATTCCCTTCAAAGATCGATAAACATCCCCTGGCTTAAATGCAGAACCTGAAGGCATATTCTCGACAAGCCCCACACCACCCACTACCCTAACTGGCAATCTTCTTTCCGCAATAGCAGCAAGAGCATGTAGGACCGCAGCCGCCCCCGACATATCATACTTCATCTCATGCATGTCCTGAGAGGGCTTAAGACTTATCCCCCCTGTGTCAAAAGTAACCCCTTTGCCAGCAAAAGCAAGCACCCCTTTAGCCTTTGGCGGATCATACTCCAAAATAACCATACGGGGCTCACGTACACTGCCCTGATTCACCGCCAAAATACCCCCAGCCCCCATTTTTTCCAGCTCTCGCTTACCAAAAACCCTAAGACGCAATCTGTACCTTTTCGCCAAATACTGTGCTCTTTCCGTTAAACTCTCCGAGGTGATGATATTTCCCGGCAAAGCCTGGGTTTGACGCATAGCATTGATGTGCACACCAAGTCGGGCCCACTTTTGCCTTTTCCCCCTTAAGTCTGGTGTGCGAAACGCAACATTTGTCACATATACCCTCTTTAGCTTGACCTGTTCAAGACTTGGCTTTTCTTTCATTAAATCCGTAGGATATACCGCTAGCGAGAAAGCCAGCGAAATTAAAGCATAGAGTTTTTCTAACGAGAAAAGAGAAAAAAGCCTTTCAGGAAAAACTACCCCCACACTCTCAAATTTCACAACAGCCCTTTCGGCAACTTCCCGCAAGAGCTCACCCAGTCCCTCTAAGTCTAACTTTTCTTCACTACCTAAGCCAACATACCAGTTTCTTGTGGTGTACAAAACTTCCTTATAATCCGCAAAAAAAGATGGATAATCTGCAAGAACGACTTCTTTCTTCCCCTCAACCTCCTTGGAAAACACAAACTCAATTTTCAGTACCTCAGCAGGTGGAGCTTCCAGGAGAAATTCCACCTCCCTCTCTGGATAAGCTAACAAATCTCTCTTCTTTTTTTGGGTTTTCTTCTTGTCCACAAGTCCCCCTAGACAGATAGAAGTTCTTTAGGCGGCAAAATCTGAGATATTTCTTCCCCAATTTTCGCAACTAAGTCACCCTGACGACTTATGTTTTCTTCAATAATTTCATGAATGCGACTACCAATAATAAAGCCATCCGCATAAGGTAGTAGCCCTACGATGTGCTCCCGCTGACGAATACCAAAGCCCACAATGAGAGGTAACTTCGTCATGGCCCTAAGCCCCTTTAGGGCTTTGCGGACCTCATCAAATGAAACATTACGAGAGCCTGTCGTGCCTTTATACGACACAATATAAAGAAATCCACGCGCTTGCATCAAGATTTTATTTAATCGCTCAGGTGTAGTTGTGGGCGTCACAAAATCTATCCACGCCACCTTATCTCGATATGACCCCAACCCATAACTTCGCCGAATCCTCTCCTTCTCCTCAAGAGGGATGTCCGGAACCACCACCCCCCGCACACCCAAAGAATAAAGCTCCTCAAAAAGACGCAAAAAACCATGCTGGTATAATAAATTTGCATAGCCCATTACCAAAAAGTAACGCTGTGGATACCTTGCCCGCAATTTCCTTAAAAAAACCAGAACATCCTGCCAATGAAAACCTTGTGCCAGCACCCGACGAAACGCTCTCTGCAACACTACCCCATCAGCTGCAGGATCCGAAAAGGGTAAACCTAACTCAAGACTATCCGCCCCTAAAGACAAAAGCTTGTCTGCAATCTCCAAACTCTGCTCATAACTTGGATCTCCTAAAAGTAAATAAGGAATGAAAAGATAACCTTTTTCTTTTCTTCGTTCGTGCAAATAAGAGGCAAGCTCGTCCACAGCCAAAAACACTGCCCCTCTTTGCCCTACAAAGCGTCAAGGAGATTATCCCGTTCTAGATACGCCTCAAGAAAACAGAACACCCTAAAACAAGACCTCATGCTATCCCCACATAGGATATCACCGGGACCGACTACAAATTAGGATGGACGTTACCCCGAGATCCCGCAACCTTTCCCTATGAAAGACTTTCCTCTCTTTTGTGCCAATGAGAGAGTCTACACAGACGAAAAAATTACGGTATACGACAAATACTCTAATGAAATCATAGGGAAAGCCTGTGTCGCAGACCGTGCGATACTGGAGCAGGCTATCTCTTGGGGGAAACAGGCCCAAGAGCCCCTTAGGGAACTTAGCTCCTATGAGCGACGTGATGTGATTTTCCACATCATGACGGAATTGCAGCGCCGCTGCGAAGAATTTACTACGCTCATTGTCCAAGAAACAGGCAAAACCCTCCTTGAAGCCCGCACTGAAGTAAGCCGAGCCATCGACACCTTCCGGGTAGCTATGGAAGAAAGTACCCGCCTTTACGGGGAAATCCTACCCCTCGATATCGCCCCTCGCAGCCGGAACTATACCGGCTACACCAAACGCATACCCGTGGGACTCTGCTTCTTCATTACACCCTTTAACTTCCCCCTCAACCTCCTGGCCCACAAAGTGGCCCCTGCCCTCGCCACCGGCTGCCCTTTCATCGCCAAACCAGCAAGCACCACCCCCCTAAGCGCACTTTTGCTGGGAGAAATCATGGCACAAACCCAATTACCTAAAGGCGCCTTCTCAATTTTGCCTACCTCCGCTGCCCTGGCCGAAGAAGCCCTACTAGATCCCCGCATCCAACTCGTGAGCTTTACAGGCTCAGCCGAGGTTGGATGGAAACTCAAACAAAAAGCCTACCGCAAAAAGGTGATCCTCGAACTCGGCGGCAACGCGGCCATAATCGTCACCCCGAGCGCAAACATTCTTAGAGCTGCTCAACGCATTACCTTTGGAGCCTTTTACCAGGCAGGCCAGAGTTGCATTAGTGTGCAAAGAATTTTCGTCCATGAGGATATTTACACCCCATTTATACAAGAACTGCTGACCCAAACGAGACAACTTAAGCTCGGAAACCCCATGGAAGAAGACACCCATGTAGGACCCCTCATTAGCGAAAAAGAAGCCATGAGAATTGAAAGCTGGATTCAAAAAGCCCAAGAAAAAGGGGCACGCCTCCTTTGCGGTGGGAAAAGACAGGGGAGCTTCCTTGAACCCACCCTCCTAGAAAATGTCCCCCCCGATGAACCTCTTGTCTGCGAAGAGGCATTCGGGCCAGTGGCAGTTATTGAGCCATTCAACAATCTAGAAGAAGCCATAAGCAAAGTAAACCAAAGCCGCTATGGCCTTCAAGCAGGCATCTTTACGGAAAAAATCTCCGAAGCTCTCTATGCTTGGAAAAATCTCGTGGTAGGGGGGGTTGTGGTAAACGATGTCCCCAGTTTTCGGGTAGATAATATGCCTTATGGGGGAGTGAAGGATTCTGGTTTTGGCCGCGAAGGAATCCGCTACGCCATGGAGGAAATGACCGAAATCCGCCTCATGGTGCTATCCGAACAATAATTTGACACCTTGTTTCTTTTCTTACTTATATTCCCATTTAGGGGGGATTGTGCTAATTGAGGTGATGCAGGCAAAAATCCATCGGGCCACGGTGACCGATGCCAATCTCTACTACGAGGGTAGCCTCACCATAGACGAAGAACTTTTGGAGGCCTCTGGGTTAATGGAGCATCAAAAAGTACAGGTAGTCAATATTAACAACGGACAAAGACTGGAAACCTACCTAATTAAAGGCAATCGTGGCTCAGGGACTGTATGCCTTAACGGAGCTGCAGCGCGCCTTGGCCACTATGGGGATAAAATTATTATTATCGCTTACGCCCACATGGACCCAGAAGAAGCGCGAAGATACAAACCCAAAATCGTACTGGTAGACGACAACAATCGGGTACAAAAAATCCTCTAGTGCCGGTGGACTTTGACATCACCCCATCCCGAGAAGAAATTAGCTATGAGGCTTTACAAGAGCTCTTTATCAAGTGTGGATGGGGAGATCGAGGTGGAAGTTTTTTTCTAAAAAAAGCCTTCCTTCACTCAAACCATGCGCTCTTTGCCATAACCTTCGATAGAGAACTCATTGGCTGCATTCGGGCTCTTAGTGACGGGGTCTATTATGCCACCATTCACGACCTCGTTGTGGATCCAGCGTGGCAAAAAAGGGGTGTGGGTACTGCCCTCCTTAAAACCATGATGGATTACCTGCGCCACATCCCTACCGTTTTGGTGCCTGCGTTACCAGAAAGCACGGGTTTTTACCAGAGGCTTGGCTTCACCCGGCATCGCTTTGCCATGGCCCGTTTCCTCAGCCGAGAAAAGCAGAGATTATTTGACCCCCCTGAGCACGTTTAGATAGGGAAATCCCCATCTAGGCCAAAAACTCAGGACAAGGCCCTTCTGGGGGATCCCAATAGTCCTTACCTTCAAAAAATACGCGCACATGAAGGTCTACTTGAGGCACCTCCCTTTTACCCGAATAAGTCATTCTGGATTGAGCAAAGAATTTAAGGCCATACCAAAAGAGCTCCCAAGAAGAAATTCTGCGGGAATAGAGCTCCCCAAGGTAGAGTGCAAGTGCAATCCTGACGACTTGAGCTACCGGCATGCCAAATTGAATCTTTAATTCCTGAAACACTTGTTCATCCACCCCATAGAGGCAAACCTTGAGGCGGTGGAGCTCATGGGCTCTGCGGGGCCGCCGGCGGTTTTTCTCTAAGAGGCGATTTCTCAGGAGGTGCACCTTAATGGTGTTCCGCTTCTTATCCCTCAGAAGGGAAAAAACGCAATATCGCACTATCCAGGACATGCTTTTTCCATAAAGACGCGCTATTTTTCTTAGGAGGAAGACATATTCGCGCCTCAACGGAACTTCCCACAGGGCATTAACACCATAGCGGTTTTCCCGTCCGTGATACCTCATTTAAACCTCGCACGCTAGGGATCTGCCGTATATAAACCCGGATTTTCGCAAAAATTTGCGAGATTGTGCCAAAAATCGCGAAAAAATGAATTTTGTTGGGCTCCCCTATGGAAAGGGGTCCTTGATGGGGAATTCCCTATCCCAAGTTTGGTTGCAATAGCTTCTTATCCACAGTAAAAAATTTTTGTTAAAAATTCGGTTACTCCTTCGTCATAAAATCGTAGAAAAGCATGTAACATACGCTAAGGGGAGATTCATGGGAAGTTCTAAGAAAAAAGAACGAAGGGTACAATTGGTCCGGTGGAGCTGGCTGCTAGTTGTCTTGTTCTCTAGTAGCTCCCTCCACCCTTGGTTTGAGGAGTTCCGGCAGAGTGTTCGGGGAAAGGCTATGGCCAATGCCTTGGGGGCTTCTTTTGAGACAGCTGATGCCCTCTATTACAATCCCGCTTCCATTGCCCATGCTTCGAGTGTGGAGTTATTTAGTGGCTATGCCAAGCCAGCTGGTGGGTTTACGGCCTTTGATGATGGATCTTCCCTTAGCCAGTTTGATGTGGGACTCGTATTTCCCTTTAGTAACCCCATAAACCTTTATCAGGCAGGTTGGAAGAAGGACTTTATTACCACTAATGCAGCTTTAGGGCTTACCTTTGGCCAACAGAGGTATGATTCGGGGGATGGGGCTGCCATGTTGACCCAACGTCATGTAGGGATAAGTTATGCCAAAAATTTAGACAATGTGCTTTTTCAGGGGGCGCGTATTTCGATGGGGATAACGGGCAATATTTATATGCTCAATTTTGGTGGGATTGATGTTATGAACAATGCGGCCTTTACGGCTACCTCAAAAACTTCCTTTTCGCCAGATGTGGGGGTGTTATACAATTTTTCTGATTACATTTTGGTATCTCTGGTGCTACAGAATCTCTTGCCGGCTCGGATTTCTCCTCTTCAGAATGGGGAGACCCTTACCCGCACTACCCGTCTTGGTTTAGGTTGGCAGTTGGGGGATATAGGTCAGGTTCCCTTTTTGCAGCAGATTCTTGTGGTAGGTGAGTGGCGTATGCATTCTGCCCCTGATCAGGGTCAAAATGCCAATACCAACCTTGCTGGCATCAACACTTATCATGTTGGTTGGGAGAGTTGGTATAAGATACCGAGGTATGTGGACATTGCTGGGCGATTGGGTTTTGCTTTAGGGGAGCAGAGCTATTCTGAGGCTAACTTAGGTTTTGGATTTTCGCGCTATTTTGATCCAAAGAAGCGTTATCGTTTTGATTTGAATTTCACGTGGTCGTGGTCTTCCTTTGCTTCGAGTCTTGGTGCTGATCATCGCTATTATGTGGCTGGGGTCTTTCGTTATTATTTTCCTGACTCTGCTTTTCCAGGAAGAGAGGGGCTTTCGGGTACAGGTGTACGCAGTTTAGATGAAGACTTGTATAAGGAAGAGGAAGTTGTTCACCCAGAAAAAGGGGAAAGGGACAAGGATAACAAATCTCAAACAGGCAAGGAGCAGGGCAAAGGTAAGAATGTAAGTATTAAGTCAAAAAGTGAGGGGCAAAAACCTGCAGCGCAGAAACCATAGGAGGAAGGTATGAAGAAGTTTTTTTTACTTGGTATTTTCTTAGGTCTTGTGGGTGTTCTAGTTGCTCTTACGGAGAGTGAGAAGCAGTGTATTGAAGAAAAGCGCAAGAGTCTGCAGCAGGAAATCGAGCGCTGTCGTAAGCAGCACAGCGACCCCAAGGACATTTCTGTCTGTGCCCAGGCGGCGAAGCAGGAATTTGCGCTATTGGTAAAAACCTGCTATGAGAAAAAGGAGTAGGTTATGCTCATGACTCGGTTTTTCACCTGGCAAATAATCTTTGGCTTTGTGTCGTCTCTAGTAGCCCAAAGTATCTTTGTTTATACGGGCTTTGATTCCTCCTCAAACCCACCAGGTTGGGTAAACGATGGTCGGGTGGTTCCTGACTATGGGGGTGCGTGGAATAATGCGTGGCCCACTGCCCATAACTTTGGCATTGCTTACGGCCGGGTGGGGGTTTTGAAGGACACAAGCAATAATGACGATCAAACAGTGCGAGTAATAAATAGTATGACCGGGGTTGTTGATATACTAGCCTTCCGCCCAGGCCTCCATACTCATCAGATACAAGGAAACTTTTATTATCCTGGCACCTCAACAATCATGCGCAGTATATCTTACTTGGGTCTATCTATAGGAAGAATGGCTCTTTATGATGGGCTTGCCGTAAATGCCAGCCCGCAGAGACCGGTGGGTTGGCAAATAACCCGCATAAGAGCAAGACTTGACCCACACGATGATAATCTCAACCCAGAATCCCACCGTCATGCCAACCGGATGTCTTTTTATGTATTTGATAGTACGAACCAATCTTCCGTTTTCGGTCATGCCAACGCCACCTTTCCTCATATCATATCGCTTTACGAAACCTACCGAGCCCAAAGACCTACCACGGCAGACCCTCGCAGCACATGGGGTTTTTTTACCTCAGCCGAAAATGAGTTCAACTTAACAAATGCCACAAGGCCGGATGGCCAGCCCATTAATTTAAATGTGGGCGGCATTTGGTGGCGCTACGATGATGAGTGTGTTGGTTTCTCAGGACCTACCACCTATGGTTGTGCCGGTCAAAATAGTTCCAATAACGTAAATTCTCACCCTCTTGGTTTAAGAATCAGCACCGATGGTGAGCTCTTTTATTTTTACATTAACCCTGACCCAGATGGCAATAACCAACCGATAAGTAACGCTAATGAGTACATTCTTGTGGGAACGGCCCCTGCAACTTTTAGTAACAACCTCAAGGCAATGATTGGGGTAGAATCAGAGCGCTACGACACAGAAATGCAATGGGCGGAGTTCGACAATTTCCTTATGCGCTCCGTAACTGATGGCAATCCTGCGAACACTCGGGCTGAAATATACCCCTATGCTGGTAATGTGGGGCAGACCGTAAATTTTAATATTATTATTAACCCAACCATCAACACAAACGATGCGGGCATTGCGGAAATCCGCATCCGCAAACCCTCCTCCTTTCCATCCTGGAATGCAAGCTCCGTGGAGGTATTTACCCATCATGGCACAGGAGTCAGCCATAGTGAAATCTCATCCATAAAGCGCATGGCCACGCACACCGTACAATCAAACTGCCAATACACGCTGCCTGCCTTAAATGAGGTGCGCCTCTGCGTGCAAGGGGACCTGCTTTTTATTCGCTTTCGCGCCCACTCCGTACTTAGTAACCAAGTGATTGGACCCACAACCCCCGACAAGCGTATTGCTATTCGTTTTAGCCAATCCCTACCCACAACAGCCATCCTAAGTGGTGCGGAATATCTCGTACATGTAAACAATGAAAAATACAATGCCACCCACACCGACAATAACACAGGGAATAATGGTCTTCCCTATGCCACCACAGGTTGGCAGCGCATCATGCCTGGCGATGCCATCACGGGGCAGGGTAACAGCACCCTTCAGGTGCAGGTACGGGATATCCCCACGGGTTTTGCGAGTGTGACTCCTAATGTGATCTATGTGGGAAGCGCCCAAAACCTCCAGACGTTTATACAGACCCCCAATGACCCCAACAACACAGGCATAAACCGAATAGAAATTGAAATATGGAAACAAAACTATGGTCTCAATGCCAACCCAAACTGCGATCAGCTTGGGGAATTAAACCCCTCAAACCCCCATTGCTACACGGATGATGCGATTGTTAACTTAGCCACGGGGTGGGGGCTTTCTGCCACTAATTTTGCTTTAAGTGATCTCTTTCCTACAAATATCACCTCAACACTTACAGCTGGCAACACAAAGGCGGTGATTAATATAACAGGAGGTAACGAAATACCAGGCACAGGGGGGCTTGACAAGATAACGCTTTTAGCAACGAGCACCCCCACGGTACTTACCCCCACCCCATATAGGGTCAAGGTGCGGCTTTTTAATACCAACGTTAGCACCACCATGGGCCATCTTGCTGGTACGGGAACTGTTTTCGACGCTACAAGTCAAATTATTAGGCTAAGGCCTGCAAAACCCATTGCCATGGCCAAGGTTGCCCCTTCGCCGACATCGGCTTGTTCGAGCAATGTTGCTGCCTATGCAGGTAATGCAGCCCCGGCAAACCCCAATCTCCGAGTTTGTAACACCATTAAAACAAATAGCGTGGAACTTACCCTGACAAATAATGGCCTTGTGGGCAACGACATAAAGAGGGTCCGGATTGTTCTCCCTGATGAGGTGACGGCAGTTGGCGAGGTACAGGTACAGCTTGTTCAGGGGGCAAATTCCTTTAGCTTCAACAGAACCTCCCATCCGTCCAAATTCACGGTAAATCTCAGCACGCCTAAGTACCTTGAAATTGAAATGGCCAATGTCTCCGGAGCTCCTACGAATGCTGGTCTATTAGGCAATGTCTCACCCAAATACTCCGCTATAATTACCATGGAGCTAACAGACAATGTCACACCGCTTACAGGAAACCTAACCCACCATTTTACGGGCTATGTGGAAAACGGCAATGGGGACAACATCACAGACAATGCCTACAGTCAGGACGCATCAGGGAGTTGGACTCTCGCCTGGGTGCGGCCTTATGCTCGGGCAAAATTTGAGGTATACCGTGCAACTTCTTTTAGTTATCCTATTGGCAACCCTGCAGGCAATCGCGAGCTCTGGAACACGTCAACCAATAATACGGTTCGCCTCTCCGTTCAGGTTTACAACCCCTCGGTTAGTGATGACGCTACCAATGTAGGTAATCTCATACATGCCTTGCAGATTACCGTCCCCACTGGCTTTACCGGGATTTCTGCCGTGACCTCGGCTAAAGGAGGCAACATCACCATTGCAAGCAACCAAATTAGGCTCGATTATCCAACGCCGATTCCTCCGGGTGATAATGATATCATTTCTTTTGATGTTCAAGAGCAATGCTATGAGCCTTCTAACAATTGGGGTACTACACCCTCGTCGACGACGAACTGCCCCGAGCTATCCCACCTGACCTTTGGTGTGCGCGTCTCGAATATAAACAATCCCCTAAATTTTAACACAACGGTAAGCTCAGGCTATCAGGTGGGGCCAGGCTATAACGCCATAGCGTTAAGCATTGATAGTAATGTTATACGATTTGTAAATCAGCCATTACTGGCAGTTGGCTACGCAGAAGTTTGCCACCATACCCCTGTAGGCACTCGTTGTTCCACAAGTGAAACTGCCGATAATGAAAATAACCCCCTGCTTGCCGATATTTCCTTAACGGAAAATTTAGGCAAACACAACGTAATTCGCTACTATTTAAAGAACCTCGCCCTTCCAGGAGGGCATATCCGCCAAGTACGAATTTATATTCGTGGTAACAACGATACAGGATGGACCATTGGTGGTGCTGATGCTTTAAATAGCAGTTGGCTTTCTTCAACCCAGGCATTTACGAATGTTACCTGTGTGAAAAATGGCAGCTCAGCGGGAACCACAGCGACGGCAGATCCCACCTATACAAACTATTACATTGACTGTGACTTCTCTGGTGCAGCCAACGGCATCGATGCCAATGACGTGGCTTATGTGCAGTTCCAGATGCGCCATACCACAAACATGCCCGCCAACCAATTTATATCTTTGCGCGCCAGAGCTACCAATGATCGCTTTCCAACAACTTTTAAACCCGATGATACTCCCCAGAGTCATATAGCGGCAGGTACGAGCACGCAGATGCCGCATCCCACCTACCCTGAGGGTTCAACGGGCTCAATTAAAATCCAAATCTCAAAGCCCGCGGCCTCTGTACGAGGTTTCCTCACCTTAACAAACCAAACAAATTCTGCGCCCTTTGATGGCATCAATGTGTTGCGCCGTCGCTCTACTCCTGCGCAGAACGTGACAGCCTTTTACTATCTCGAAAACACAGGTGTGGGAACAAACCGGGTATACAAAGCCCGTATCGCCATTCCTACCCCATGGCAAGGCAAGGTGAGTGTTGGGGGTAATTCAATTGTAAAAAACGCACCTGTTAGCCTAGCAGGCACAGACATTCTCATCGACTACGATCCTGCCAATAATGGAGGCACTTACCTCGCACCGGGCGAACATGACCGCATCCAACTAACTTTAGCCCATGACATTAATACCGAAGGTCATAGTCTTTGGGCGCTTTCCGCTACCAATGATGTCCCACCGGATCCCATTGTCTACGACAACGGAACTGTATATCCGCAAAAGAGCAATCTCCTTTATATTATTACCCCTGCGAGGGTACGCATCACAAGTAGCCAAGATGTCAACACCCTGAATCCAGGCCAACCCACGCAATTTTACACCACGAATACCAGTCCAACTCTCGTATTACGGGTACAAAACGACAACGCAACGGGTGGTAGACCCATCGAGAGAATTCGCATTGTTTATCCTACACCAGCTGCCGGGGAATTTGTCATTAACAGTGTTAGTTCATCTATTATGGGTACCATAAGCGTACCAACCACACCTAACCCCATAATCATTAATTATAGCCCCCCGCTGGCTGCAGGTAACCTCGACGACATCACCATAAACTTCAAGCGAAATGCGCCTGCAGACCCCTTTGAGCCACTGGTCCATAACTGGCAGGTGCAGGTATATTATAATGATTCCACAACAGACCCTTTGGTGGACTTAGCCACGAACTTCACGGGAACAGGCGGTGACCGCCTGGATGTCTCAGACAATGTTTTCTCGGGGCATTCCCTGGCGACGGGTTTTGTTCTGCCCCCCCTACCCGTAAAGGCCTACATCTCTGTTAATACCGCGGTCTTTAATAACCGGGGCAACCACCTAGGACTTGCCTTCC
The DNA here is from genome assembly GCA_025055765.1 of Leptospiraceae bacterium. GTDB lineage: Bacteria > Spirochaetota > Leptospiria > Turneriellales > Turneriellaceae > JANWWS01. The sequence continues at coordinate 32,646 of JANWWS010000007.1, forward strand.
CAGGTTGGGGCAATCTCGATGGGGTTGGCAATCCACCAGGGGATACCTATGACACTAACTTAGATGATAATGGCTTTACTTTTGTGGTAAAAAACGAAACCACGCTTTCGGGTAACCACATACGGTATTTAAAAATCACTGCCCCGACCATAGTACAAGAAATTAGCAAATGCGAAAATGATATAACTATCGTACGACAGCCAGGCAGCACTACGCTTACAGGAACGAGTAATGCAACGAGTAATCCGAACTGTACAATAACGAGTAATGCGGACTGCACTAGCTTTACTGAGGACTACTGCATAGAGACCCAGGGGGTGCCAGCCGGTGAGCTTGTGGTCCTCTTCAACCCCGGAGTAATCCAAGGTGGACATGAGATCTATTTGAGGACGGCAATAACGAAAAACCCCTCGGTAACCACACCACAAAGTGGGGCATTTATCGTACAGGCCAGCAATGATCCTTCGGGTGCCAATTTACAGACGGCAACCACACCCATTGCTGAAGGAGGAACCAACTACGACCGCAGCCTTACTCTATATTACTATCAGCCAACAGAGCTTATTGAGTACTATGTGGAAAAGAAAAACCCCTCAGATGGGGAATCCGGCAATCCAACCATGCTTTATAAAACAGAGTCGGACCATAAGGTAGTACTCTTTTTGCGTAACAGTGGGCATGCCTCGAGTCAAATTCGGCAATTTAGTGTAACTCTGCCTCCCAACGTCTTTACCCTAAATGCCGGAAGCAAGTTTATTTTGAAAAATTCAGCTAATGTCACTTTGACTGGCGGTACACATTACACTTGTGCTACAAACTGCGACCATACCAATGGGAAAATTAACGCAAATTCCTTCACTATTGCTTTGGAGAACCCCCATTGGCTTAATGCCAATGACTTCTTAAGGCTCGAGTTAGACAATTTTGGCACAGCTGCCACTGCTAACTCCGGTAGCAATCCCTATCCCTTAAATAACTCTACCGCTACAAACCCAGACCGTTTCCTCTTAACGGCTATCACCAATACCAGCTACACAACCACTTTAAATGGCGTCACGCTTTCGGGTAAGCAAAATTTCATGCAACTTAAGCGGCCACAACCGCAAGCCGTAGCTTACCTCTATGAGCATGACGTGCAACTCGAAACAACCGCGGGTGTGCCTTTAGTAAACCTAAATCGAGATGATTCTTCGGGTCAGCATGTCAATGATAACCCAAACCCACCGGAGGACAACACTAACTTTAACGATGAGGAAGGAAAGAGAATCATACGTCTCATTATTGAAAACCAAGGAAGTGGCAATAACCACATAACTCAGGTGAAAATTAAAGCACCCAATGTATTTAATGGCTTTCATGCAACCAACATTGAACATGACCTAAATGCCTATACCGGAAATTCTTACTCTGCCGACCCCAATCTAGCTATGGCAAGCGGCCTAATGGTGGCAGGCGATACAATTACCATTGACTACAACCCGGGCAGCTTCAATACAAGCACCAACAAAAAGTCGATAATCTCTATTCCTGTAAATTACCAGCTTCTGGATTTACCTACCACTAGCCAAACTTGGCAGGTCATTGTTAAAAACCACACAAGTGCTGGTGACTGCTTTAGCTCCCCCTCCGATGGTTGTAGCCAGGCCATTGTACCTCTTGGTAAGACACGCACCCATAGTTTTGTCTATCCTTCTGGTGGTCTTGAGCTTTCCTTAGTCTCAGGTCACAAGATATGGTCTATCAATAACCAGAACCCTTCGTTAAACTACAACGGTGCTCTTACGGTACGCCTAAGACCTAGGGGTAACCCACTGCGTTATGCTGCGCTAAAACTACCTGTAAATGTTTTACCAGGTCTGCCAGTTTTAGGAACCATCACAAGCAAGTATTCGCAAGATAACGGTAATTGCGCTAATCTAAATTTACATCACAGCAACACCATTTTGACTGTCGACTATTCAGCCTGTACCGGCGAGCTGCCCGTTGATACAGCCGACGATATTACCATTGGGTTAAGTGGGGTTATTCCGAGTAACGCTGTGGCAAGTCATGCCGTAACAGGGCGCTTTATCTATGCCCCCCTGGTATCCAACCCGCCGTTTAGCACCAACTGTAGCACGGCGGCCCTTGTGGCCAGTGATCTTAACAACAACACCGCCAACTGCCTTATGCCCATCGTACCTCAGGGACAGACTAACATTTACCAAATAGTAAGACCTCCTTTTGCTAATATAAAGGGAAATGTGCTACCCCTTAAAGATGTCTTCGACAATCCATTAAAGATTACGGTTTCCCTATCAGACCTACAGGGAAATATCCTCACGGATTTTAATGGAAATCCCCTAGTCGCAGAAACCGACGCGAGTGGCATCTTTCGCTTTATTGGTGGTTTCACCCAGCTTAAGTCAGGTGGCTTGCACGATGGTCCGGGCATTCCCATGTGCGCCTCTTCAGATGGTTTTGGTTGCCTTGATACGAAAACCGTGTTGCTGCGCTTTGCAGCACCTGGCTATGAGACCCTTGTTCGCGAGGTTACCATCACCCGAGGGCTTGAGCTTGACATAGGCAACATGGGAGAGCTGGCCCAAGAAGCATTTAAACCGCAGGCAGGAAAAGAACATCGTGCGGTAGGCCGCCAAGGCGCCAACAAATGTGCTGAGGTGGATTTACCCAACGATGCGATTTCAGAGACCTTCTCTCTTATGGTGCAATGCACCAACATGGCAAATCTTCTCACAAGCACGGAGGCTATAGATCAAAACCGCAAAGACAAAGCCTATGCGGCCTTAAGTGAAGGTCGGGAAAAACTAAATGCCCCCTCAAACCCAGCAAACATGCCGGTCTATGTTATGAACATACGAGATGGCAAGGGTCAATTAATAGAAAACATTGAGCTCTTTTACCGTGATAAAAGACAAAATATCAATAAGGTGCAGGTTGAGGGTATCTTGCGGGTTTATTACGATGCCCAACTAATGCAATCCTTGGGCTATGACGAAGCGGAGCTGGCCGTCTTTACTTTTGATTCCTACCGAGGTGTATGGGTAAAACTGGGTGGCTTGGTGGATCTCCAGGCTAAAACGATATCGGTGCCAGTGGCTAGCCTGCAGCGCTATTACCTTGTGGCTGCCTCCCAAGATAGCGGGGGCATGATATCGGACGTGGTGGTCACCCCGCGACTTTTTACGCCAGGGCATGGCCGTCACTTTAACCGCATGACCTTGCAGTTCCAGCTCAGAGAACCTGTCGATAAGTACGAGGTAGCCATCTTTGATCTCTCAGGCCGGCTTATTATTAAATTTGAAAGACCAGGTACTTTTGGCAGTGGCCAAATCTTCTGGGACGGCCATGATGAGCGTGGCAACCTTGTGGCAGGTGGCATTTATATCTATGTAATTCGTGCCAAAAATGAAAAATACCGAGGAACAATTGTTGTAACTCGATGAAATCTTTCGTCATATAGAGGTGGTTATGAGAAAGTGGCTTTTTGTTCTAGCACTTGGGATAAGCAAGACCTTGTGGGGATATGCAGCGTATTTTGAGAATTTCGCGACACCTCCGCTTAGTTGTGGCGTCGCGGGAAACTGGTGCCTAAACTTCCCTGTTGGGCGCCTAGGTTTTATGTTGGTAGAACACAGAGGAAATACTCAAACACCCTATTTAGATATACAACAAGCCACAGGATCTTACTACTCCATAGCGCCGGCTTTTGGGGGCTACCTCTTCCTGAGGGGTATGGCAAACAATTACGACATAATTTACAACAACATATGGACGGGACGGATGGCCCGCTACGAAACCCTCTACAACGCCTCTGCTACAGACCCCTTTGGCGTGCAGGTGATCCGTTACTTTGCTGTGATAGACCCCAGTGATCGCGAGGATAACGCGATATACAACCGCAGTAATATTGGTTTATGGCTTGTACAAAATAACGCGGTTACCTCGGAGACCAATTTTACAGCGAGCTCGCCCACGGGTGACTGGGCCCCTATAAATAACGCCATTTATTTTTATGAAATGCAAATTAACAGGGAGACCCAGCCAATCTGGGGTTATTTTGCGGGTAGCGATGTTAATTTAAATGCCAATTTAGCTTCTGCCCCCCGCACTAATCTTACGGGCACCGATAACATTGGCAGCACGCCAAATGGCTTAATCTTTGAAAACGATAATTCCTCACCAGCACACAATGGTCGCATCATCGTGAGCCGTACAGGTGCCGGTGCGACTATGAATAGCGGTTCTTGTCCGGCAACCATGAGCGAGATCAAGGGTTACAATTATGTCCGTGCCACAAGCCGATTTGACGACAATATCGCGGCTAGCGGCGGGAATGGCGGCACATGTGGGGTGGGCAACCAGCGCGAGGTAGGCATGCGTCTAACTCACGATGGCTCTATTGTGCGCATGTACCTAAACCCAAACCCACACAGCCGTCCGGGCACACACAATGGGGTAAATTACTCTAGTTTTCGTAACGAATGGTACCGTGTTGGGCAGCATATGATAGGCTTTAATACGAACATGAAAGTAATGCTGGGTCAAGAGCAGCTATTTTTTCTTTCCGCTCTCACCGAGGCCGTTTTTGATAATTTCCTCATACGACCCATTGCCCAATCGGTACAGGCTGACATAATACAGCCCGACACGGACGGGGAACATAGAGTTCTACAATCAGCGCCACAACGTTATGCCATAAAGATCACCCCTTCCATGAATGCCACCGATGCAGGAATTGGGGAAATCTACATCCGCAAACCTTCTGGTACGGGTGAAATTTTTGCAGGGGCAAACTGGAATCGCAATTCGTTGATTGTGTGTCTTGACCCCGATAGCAACGCCTCTTCGGGAGAAAGCTGCAATGGCCCAGGAGAAATAAAACTCCAGTACCGATCAGGATCCGACCATGCAACGCCTAACAGCACCCTAACTAATGGGGAATTTCAGGCCTATACCTTAAATGATGACTTCAGCTTAGCTACGGGTGACAGCGGTAATATTTTAGCGATTCGGTTAAAAAAACAGGCGAGCCCAAATAACAACCACTTTACCATGACTAGCCCGGGAGCCCATATTCGCGTGTACTTTGACCTAACCGCTACAAACACAAGTTACGAAGGCCAAAACTTTACTGTTTGGGTACACAATGAAAAATTTCATGATACGGCTCAAGAAGATGTACTTGATGATGGTTTAGCCAACAATTCTTCAATCCGCTATGCGACAACAGAGAGAATGCGCGCGACCGTGGCAAACCCAAATGATCTCTTGGTAAAAGCCTTTAGTGCGACACCGGCAGCCAACATGGCCGTTTCTATTTCCCCCGACCCCCTCTACTGGGGCACCTATTTGCCTTTTGCCACCATTGAGTTGCGCACTCCCTCAACTGGCAATCACACTGATATAACCTATGCTGTAATCCAGCTGCCGCCAGAAGGTGACATAGACAGTTTTGATTTTAGCCTTTACAGTGGCGGAGTGATCACTTCCTATATAGATTCTTTGCGCATTCCAGAGAGCGAAGAGGATGGCATTGGCACTGACCTCATGACCTTCACCACATCTACGGCTACGATTGACGATTGCCTAAACAACAACCATCGCTTTTGCTACTACTCCCATCCCTCCAATCCCAACTATCGGCGTATCGTGGTAAACTATGGCACAACATATCGTATCCCGGGAAAAAATGGCTATGACCGTATCACCTTCTTTTTAGAACAAGCACCAGAATTTACAGTAAACACGCAAATAATAGCAAACTGGAGTGCCTGGGTTGACTCAAAGGGCTTCATTAACGGAACCACCATGCAGGCCGTCACTGCCTACCAAGGAAATGTTGCCAATATACAGACTATTGTACGTGCCCAGCCACCCCAAACCTCAGCAAAAATTTCTCCCACCGTGCTTACCAACAATGTAGCCAACAATAACCCAACAAGCGGTACGGTTACCTATATTGTAAAAAATAACGGGGGCCCCTCCAACCACATAAGATACTTAGAAATTCTTATACCCTACGTTACCTATACATGTCCCGCAGGGGATCCTCATGAAAATGATTGCAATGGCTCGGAGCCAGGCACCGGGACTACGAGGCAGAATATGGCAACACCTGTGGCAACTGACTTCACGAATCTTCGCATCAATGGCGCCACCATCACTCCTGCACCCACGGTAAATGTGGTAGGTGATACCTCTCTAGGGGGGGTAAACTACCGGGTGGTGCGCATAAGCTTTGATTCTACCGCAAAACTTATGAGTGGTCAGACATTTACGGTTGACATGAATTTGAAATATTACCGCAACACGAACGAGCCCAACCAAACCTTTACTATTCGCCATAGAGCAGATAACGAAAATTACACAACGCCTCCACCATACCCATACCCACGCTATAGCGATGGGGGTGAAGATGGCACGGGCACATGGACTCTTACACTTACCCCACCCAAGCCCATGGGGGAAACCTTTGTCTTTCGCGGAAACCACACAAATCCAACTCATCAAAATAACCCACCCATCATATACACCAATGAAATAACGACCTCCGATGTAGTACTTAATATGAAAATTTACAACCGTGGGGGTGTCGGTAACAATATACACAACGTAGAAATCCATGTACCTTCTTTTTATAATGTAGTCGATGCCTGCAGTACCTACCTGCAAAGTTTAGGCGTTGCGGAGTACTGCATTTCGCATCCTGGTACAAATCTCGTACTAACAAACACCCCCTTTACCCGCACAATTAAGATTGATTATGCTTCCCTGGGGCAGCCTCTTAAGTCTTCCTATGATACCATTTCCGCAACACCCTGTCCCACAGAGACCAATGTCCCCTGTGAGATTGTACGCATCACTCTCCAGCAAGATGCAACGCTCTCCGATCCTTCGTTAGGTGATCAGCTTTTTGCGGTAAGTGATAGTGATAGCGATAATGTCTTTGAAACACTCACAGGACCTTCGGCCGACGGAGATTCCACGCGAAGGAGAGGTACTTTTTTTGCCAAACTAAACAATGCTTCTGGGGCTATTAGCTATACAAAAGAACTAACGGGTCGTAGTATGACATCTCGTTTGGAATTCCCCGACCCGGCAGCAGAGTCTTTTATCACCACTCAGTTTTTCCTCGACACAGGCCTTTACGAAGTCGATGCCACACAGCCATCCACAACATTTAAGGCCTTTGTTAAAAATACAGGGACACTAGCTGGCAATGAGATTTATCGGCTCGACATCCAATTTCCCACCTCACCCACCATTGTAACTGGTACTCCGGCCGTCTTGCAAATACAGCGTGACCACAATGGCACTCTCTCAACCTTGGTCCCAGGGGCAAGCAACGACTACACTGTTTCCTGGAACAGTGGTAGCCAAGTACTTACCATAACTTACGCTGATACAAAAAGGCTTCCCCCCTCTTTAAACCTCGGGGACGGCACCTCATACGTAGACATTATAGAAATCCAGTTCACGGACACCGTTACCACCACGGGGAATAGGCCTGTATCTATCGTCGCATACAATAAAGTAGGGGCTACCATAACCGGTAAATCCGTTACCGCTGCTCTTTATAATGGCTCCGACCCAGATGACAATTACAACAATAGCAATAACCACGACCAAAACCTATTCTATAAGATACCCAAGGCTTATGGCACAGCGACTCTCATGCCAAAAACCGTCTTTACAGGCAGCGGGCAGAGCATCCAATCAAAATTCTACCTACAAAACAAGGCTGGCAGCACCACTACAAATCGCATCCACAAGGTTGAAATTAAATTACCAGCTGGGGTAACGGTAGCTAATTCAAGCGCTGTGAACGCACGGCCAGGGGTAACAGTAAATTGCCTTGCCGGCAATGGCTTCACCGGAGGCTGCCAAGGACCAACAGAATCTCTGGAACTCGACTATACCACAGCCACGCCTGCCTTTCTCGATCCGCAAAATGATCCTGATGATGAGGTTTTCCTTAGCTGGACCTACACCTTCACCACGGAAGGAACGGTGGCCTTTGAGGTTCGCTTTGACAACAACGATGGTACGGGTTATGCAGGGAACTTAGAATCATTACCAGCTAGTTTATACACAGTACATGTCTACCAGAGCCCCACCATGAAGGTGGAAGTGATAAGCCAACCAGGGGACCCCACGAACCCACCCTCGATGGTAAACAACCAAACTATCAATTCCACGGTACCGGCATCGGCATATCATCGTTTTCAACTAACGGTTACTCCGGCTACAAATCCATTATCGCCAAAGATCCACCGTCTGCGTATTACCCCCCCCAACTACCTCGATGTAGCAAGCCTTGATTTAAGTGATGCTCTTCCTGCCGGCACCACCATGTCCCAAGATGGAACCTATCTTTATGTAAACTTCCCTGGGGGGCAATTAACAGCAGCCAGTACGGTATTAAAATTTCGCCTCAAAGACAACCGGGCATTTAACGTACCGGGGGTAAATCCCCATAACGATGACCAGCCCTGGAAGGTGGATGTAGCTTATTTCCATGATCTTTTCAATAATTCTACCTATAGCCATACAAACCTACCTGGCCCCTCTTTTGCAGGAAAACTCGTGCCCGATGGTGTCGTAGATGAGGTTGTCTATGTGCCAGACTCCGCCTATAACATAGCTCGAGCCATACCTGCTGTCTCTGGCTCAGGTGCAGCTGGCTTAGCATGGAATTCCACTCGCATGACAAACCCCTCTCCGAAGTTTGTCATGTACCTGAGACCAAAGGATGTTTTCCGCATCAATTTGGGTGATCCCCCCTATCAATGGGTGCAGAAAATCATTGTGGTAAACCAAGGAGAAGCCGACAACGATTTGCGTTATGTGGAATTTAAGCCCCACGCTAGTTTATTCAACACCCCCAATAGCCAAATGGCAGGATGTACCACAAGTGCAAGTTGCAATTTAGATACAGCGCCATTTATCGTAAAAAAAGGACTTACGGGAGCCCCGGAAAGCACATACACCACGCTAACCTATGGCATAAGCAACCACTACTACCTGCGTTCTGTTGAAAGCGCAAGTGCCACCTACACCCTGAGCCTAAACGAAACCGTAAGGCTTATTCTCTCTGAGGCCCAGCGCGTGAAGCACAACGAGACTCTAATTATAGAATTCCTCGCACAACATGAAAAAGCGGCTACAGGCAGCTTTTTATGGAGCTTTAAAGCCGGTAACTACAACCATACCGTAGCTGCTGCCAATAACAGCGATCCTGTCCCGCTGGGAGAGTCAGAGACCACCACCGTGGTCACACCTTCGTACACCGCCAATTTCCTAATAGAACAAACCAACGGTGTGCCTGGCAAGCGTGATATCACCGCTCAGTCAACTCGCAATACTTTTGTCTTTAAACTCACAAATAACTCGAGCGGCGGCGATATGATCACTGAGGCTAAAATACATTTCCCAGGTTATTTTCAAGTAAGCTCCGCCGTGGTAAGCTCAACCCCAGCAGCTACGGTAACCACCAATAGCAATACAACGGCTTACGATACGAGTGGTATCGAAAGCTCTCTACCTTCTGCGGAGTTTAGCTCATTTAATAAGAACAACTACATCTTACTTAACTTTGGCTCAGGCATTGCTCCAGGCCAAAGTGCCACCATCCAGGTGACTATTGATGATACCTTCTTTCACCACAGCCCTATTACCATGTCGAGCCGCGAGTTAAGTGGGGGTGGCTTTATACAAAGGTCAGGAAATACCACCGAACCAAATGGCCTTGGTGGTAACGACAACGGCACCTGTGAACCTGGTGAGATCTGTGCCGGTAGAGTAACTATAAAAGCTTCCGCCAAGTACAGCACAAGCGGGGGTGCCTTTCAGTACATTACGTCCTTCCCAAGTCGCTCAGACAGCATAGAAATACTCCAGGCTAATATACCGAGCTTTGCCTGGGTGGTGAGCGAAAATTTACCCATGGAGGGAAGTACCCCACGCAACCACACGGTGGATGTGCGCATAAAAAATGGTGCCCCCAATACCACAGTGGGCCAGGGCAATGTGATTTACCGTGCGAAGATACGTATACCCCGGCAAGGGGGAATAAACGCAATTAATAACCTGCAATGGCGCAAAACGGGCAGTCCAAGCTGGATATCTCTTACAGGTAGTTGTAGTGGAGACACTTGCTCAGGAAACTTTACTGCCACAACCTCAACATATTATTTCGCCTATCTTGACTTTGAACCTCATGGTGGTCTCTTGCCAGAGGAAACAGCTGAGGTGCGCTTTGTTATTTCAGAAAACTTCTCAAGCAATACTTTCATTGACCTTGGCTTTCGGGTAGATTCCGAACGCTGGGTTACCGCTCAGGGGCTTTTTGACAACACAAGTAGCTCTCGTATCCAAAACGACACCAATTTTACCCAGGGAGACCTTGCTGTAACCGAGCTTGCGGCTCAAAACCAGCGTGTGAACTTCATACCACCAGATCCCCCTTCCGAAGGGTTTATCTCTCTTTCTGTAGATCGGGACATTGTCACAGGTGTTTACAACGCAGCTCAAAAGAAATTTGAATTTAGCCAAGCACAACTTTCTCTCTTGGCTACCTATTGCCATCCTTCCTCACCTAACTTAGACACCGCTTGCGATGCCCGCTTTACCCTCTATACTCTTGGTGAGTATCATGATGTTTACTACGAAATTTCTAATGGCTCGCAGAACTACCCCCTCGAGGAGCTAAAGCTGAGGCTTTCTATCTTTGATATAAATCAACCCGGCAATGGCTGGTCTAACATACAAATCGCAGGGATAACAAGTGCCCGTCTAGGTGAGCTTTCCTCTCCAAGTTGCACCTACCTCGACCTCTATAGTAGCAACAACGCCATAGCCGATGACAGCCCAGGAACGGACACGCACAATGAGACCTGCGAACTTTCTATTAGCTATGCGTCGCTTCCCGATGGGGGAATCCCCGTGGGTCAAAAAGACACTATCCGGTTGCGCTTGAGACTCCTGCCATCTATCCATAACTACTTACAACACCCAGATGCGGGTACTATTAGTTATGGCCTCTCTGGTAAACAGTCCGGCTATGATATCTCACGCGCTATTGAGATCTTTTTCTCGGCCCAAAGCAAAAGGGCAAGCCTTGTGGATTATAAGGATGTAGCAGTTCCCGCGAACAAACAGCAATATATCTACATACGCAAAGCACCCTTTGGCCGTATAACAGGTCTTCTGGCGCCCAAAGATGCCCCAGTAAACTTTCAGTTGGTGAAAGCAGATGGTTCTGGAGCCACTCTTTATGGCGGTGGCCAGGTTCCCACCGTTTCTGCAGGCCATGATGCGCAAACCAACTACGGGCGATTTACCTTTGACCGTGTCCCTGCCGGAGAGTCTTACGCCATCCGTATGGTCTCAGCAGAACCCATCTACGATGTAGCTACTTTTGTACGCACGAGGGACGATGCGCAAAAAGCAGACAAAAGCCTCTTTCCTGTGCAGCAAAATCAAGTGACCAGAGTCGAAGATCTGCTGCGTCCGCCCTATACTCAGGTACCCATTGAGGTCTCATACCGCCAACTCAATGCAGCTATTGATAACGAAGTGAGAGCCCCTCTTGATACAAGGACCCGGATTATTTTGCCGGCAGGAACATTAGACAACAACCCACGGATTAACATCCGTATTGAGCCAGTGGCAGCCCAGGCATGGGATGTGCTTGCCCACGCTCCCTACCAAATGGAGCTCATTGCAGGTAAAAGTGTTGCCAATGTGGCAAACCACAAGGTGTTTAATTTGCTAAACGAATTGCCAAAAACAGGCCAACTTACACCTGTGGTTGAAAATCAACTCAAAAATGAAGCCACCCTTATTTTAGGCTACGACCTCGCCGACTTCCCAGGTGTTAGTGAAAATAAGCTGGCTGTTTTCTACTGGGATATCACTCGCCGCCGCTGGGTAAAACTAGGTGGTCTCGTGAACAGCCAAGAACAAACTATAACAGTAAAAATCACATATATGCACCGCACCTACACGATATTGCCTGATGAGCAAAGCCAAGGTATTTCTCATGTCACCGTGTTTCCGCGAGTATTCACCCCTGGCCGAGCTGACAGCGCCTATAAAGAAAGCCAGGAGCAATTTGGAGCTGAGCGGACATATGGAAACCTAAAGCTAACTTTTGAACTTGGTACAAATACCTTGGGACAAAAATACGAGGTAGGTATCTATAACTTAAGCGGTCGACTCATGCGTAAGTGGGTCAAAGAAAACACGACAGGTCAAGGTAGCATCTATTGGGATGGCCGAGATGAATACGGTGGCTTAGTTGCCGGTGGCATTTATATTTACGTGATTCAAATTGGTGATCAGAAATACCGTGGCACTCTTGTCGTGGCCCGTTAGGAAAAGCTCTTTTGCTTTGCCAAAAGAGATATGGGGTTAAGAAAGAGCTTTGTGATCAGGACAAAAAGCTTTAAGTTCGAAAGCATCCATAGATTTTTGCAAAAGATGGCAAAAGTAATTTCTGCCTTTTTTCTCAAAATAGCAGCAGGTCATGCAGACAGGGGCCTCTTCGAGAGCTTTATTGGCAAAAAGGCGGGCAACAAGTTCGTGAAGCACCACGAGGGTCCTAGTCTCTTCTTCTTGCTCAGAGAATAAATCCCAAGGCCTCATTACTTCTTTTTGCAGATCTTGGGCAAGGATAAATCCCATCTCGCTAAGTTCCACGGGCCTTTGGCGAGCATCCTCGCCTGAGAGGCTTGCCACCACAAACCCCTTTTTTTCAAGGGTGCGCACAGCATCGCTAATGGTAGGGTAACTCACTTGCAGGTCTTTTGATAAAAAACCAGGTGTTGCCTTGCCAACACGCAGTAAGGAAAGCAAAATTTGCAGCTGCAAAGCAGAAAGCTCATGGCGAAAAGCTACCTCGTTTTGGTAATGGCGAAGAGCTCTACTTAGCCGTTCTAGGTAAAGGTAAATTCTTTCACGGCCTAACTCCGACATGATTCATGGCAAGCTTACCCAAAAGATAGCCTAAGATTAGCTCATCAGGTAAGCCAAAAATCTCTTGGCGTATATACCCTTCTCTGTCAACCAAGATAAAGGTTGGAGTTCCCCGCAACTTTAGCTTACTCATGGTACGGGGGATGCCACCTTCACTTGGGGCATCAATTCCTACGGGAAAACGATAGCGAAATTCATATAGATAAGCCTCAAGACTTTTTTTCTGCATTGCCTCATGATGCTCAAAGACCGAGTGCACCCCAATAAGTTTCACCTCGGGAAGAAGATTTTCATGTATTTTATTTGCAAGGATACTCGCGCCCATGACACAGGCAGGACAAAGCATTTGAAAGAAATAAAGCACAACAATTTGTCCCCGTAAATCCTTTAAACGGAGGGGAGGAGTGTTTAGCCACACCTCCACCTCTAGTTCTGGACAAGGAGTGAGGGACTCTTTAAGGCCGGAACTCTGAGAAGACATAATCTTTGGCTTTTTGTTGGGCATGGCAACCAAAGCAGGCCTCATGGTTTCCATTAACTAGGCGCTCCCGACTATCTCCTCGAAAGGCCTCAAATCCCCATCCGCCTGTTTTGGCAAAGGCCTTTGTATTTTTATACATGACGGCCAAAACCTTGCGTTCTTTTTCACTGGTTATTTGGTTATCACTTGTCACCTCAAAGAGGTCAAAGACAAGAATACTCCCATCGGGAAACGGTCCGCCTTTTTTTAAGGCTTCAAGTCCCTCGTGATTAACGTAGACATGGTGTAGACCCCCAAAGTCTTTATAGAGGGGATGGTCTTTTTTCAACTCCATGCTTTTAACATGGAAAAAGCTCCGATAGTTCTCGGGATAAGGAACCTGGTCGACAAGTGATTTGCCGCAAGAGACAACACTCGAAACGCTTAATACGCATAAAATTTTTAACTTCTGCATAGCTACCTCCTCTTTTATATTTAGCAGTCCTAAATATTTCGTCAAGCTTCTTTTCCTTAATTTCCTTGATTTTCCATTAGAGATGTAGCGATAACCTGGCCCACAATGGCCACATCATGTTGGCTCATAACAAAAAAGAGATCATGGCAAAGGTTTGACACAGCAGCCTCCCCTATCATGGGCGCACCATGCTTGAGCTCTGCACCATAAGCAAAGCTTTCCTGAAGGGCCAGCCTGTTTTAAAAGACATTTCCCTAAAGGTGGAAAAAGGAGAATTTCTAGCTGTTCTAGGTCCCTCTGGATGTGGAAAAACCACCCTACTGCGCATCATCGCAGGGCTTGAATATCCTGATAAAGGAGATGTTTACATAAACGGCCAAGCGATGACCCACCTGCCTGCGGAAAAACGGCCCGTAAATACGGTATTTCAAAACTACGCCCTTTTTCCACACCTAACCGTAGAAGAAAATATTGCCTTTGGCCTTAAAATCCGAAAAATAGAGAAAGCCCAAATAAGGCAAAAAGTCAAAGAAATGCTATCTTTGGTCCACCTAGAAGGTCTGGGTAAGCGCTACCCTCATGAGTTAAGTGGAGGTCAAAAGCAACGCGTCGCCCTAGCTAGAGCCCTCATTAACGAACCCCAACTTTTGCTCCTCGATGAACCAATGGCTGCCCTAGATGAAAGTCTACGTAAGAAAATGCAAGTAGAGCTAAAAAAACTGCAGAGGGAACTTGAACTTACCTTTGTCATGGTAACTCACGACCAAGAGGAAGCCCTAGCCATGGCTGACCGGGTCTTGCTCTTGTACAACGGCCAAATTGAGCAAGAGGGGAAACCACATGAACTTTACTATACGCCTAAAAGTAGGTTTGCTGCAGAGTTTATTGGGCAAAATAATTTTTTTCATTTTTCCCAATTAGCTGGCCAAGAATACCAGTTTGAACTAGGTCGTTTTATCTTCACACAAAAACTTCCCCCTTCGTTTACAGCAGCCATACGACCAGAGAAAGTTCACCTAAGTACAACAAGCGTTGAAAAAAGCTATCCCGTAGAGATTAGAAATATTATCTTTCGGGGAGCCAATATTTTTTTCACAGCTGTAACTCATGATGGCTTTGAGATTCTAGGAGAGCTGCCTGCAGAGAACATCCAACTCGAAGAGGGGCAGGAAGTTTATATTCACATTCGGGAAGCTGACCTTGTTATCATAGCATGAGGCAAAGCTGGTTTAAATATTTCCTACTCATGCCTGGCACATTGTGGTTGGGCCTCTTTGTGGCTTTTCCTACCCTGCTTGTATTTCTTACAAGTTTTCTTTCTCGAAACACCTATGGTAGGCTACTATGGGAATTTCAAATAGACACCTACCTAAGACTTTTTCAATGGGAGGAATGGATTGTTATTTTACGCTCTCTCAAGCTTAGTCTTGAAGTTACGGTCGTGTGTCTTATAACTGGTTTTCCACTAGCTTATTATATTTCCCGAGTAAAGAAAAGCATCCAGCTTTTCTTACTCTTACTTGTGGTAATTCCATTTCTCACAAGTTCACTTGTGCGCACATATGCATGGATTACTCTTTTACAAAAAGAGGGGCTCATTAACCGACTATTACTATCTTTGGGCTGGATTGAAGAACCTCTTGAACTTCTCTATAATGAGGCCGCGGTTCTCTTGGGCATGACCTACATGTTCCTTCCTTTTATGGTTCTACCTCTATATGCTGCTCTTGAAAAGCTGGACACCTCCCTACTTGATGCTGCTCGTGATTTAGGTGCAGGGGCCATAACCGTTTTTTTAAAAATAATTTTACCCATGAGCCGGCAAGGTATTCTGGCGGGTAGTCTCCTTGTCTTTGTGCCCTCACTAGGTTATTTTTTTATACCCGATCTTTTAGGGGGAAACCGCACTTTACTTATGAGCAATTACATAGCAACTCGCTTTAGCCAAGCCCGTGACTGGCCTTTTGGTGCTACTCTATCAGTGTTACTTATTTTGCTAACCCTGGCCTTGGTCTACCTTTTTCAGAAAAAAAACCCAAAGGACAATGCCCATGAAAAGAAGGTATAGTCTTCTCGTTTATGCACTAATCCTCTACCTCTTCTTGTACCTGCCCATCATGCTCGTCGTCATATTTTCATTTAATGAAACAAACTCACAGTCATCCTTTGAGGGCTTTTCTTTTAAGTGGTACGAAGCTCTTTTCGAAAATGAACGAGTTCTCTCTGCTGCCAGAAACAGTCTTGTCGTTGCCACTTTATCGGCAATTCTTGCCACATTCTTGGGTACCCTACTGGCTTTTGGTATGTGGCGCTACCACTTTCGGGGAAAGGGTATTCTAGAGGCTTTCTTGCATATTCCCCTGGTTTTACCTGAGGTGGTTATGGGTATCTCCTTTCTTTTGTTTTTTTCGCTTTTGGGACTAAGGCTTTCTCTTTTGACGGTAATTCTCTCCCATGTAACCTTTGCCCTACCCTACGCTGCTCTCGTAGTGCGTTCCCAGCTCGAGCAATATGATACTACTTTAGAAGATGCAGCCCGCGATTTAGGTGCAAGTCCTCTAGAGGTTTTAGGCAAAGTGACATTGCCTATACTTATGCCTGGGATAGCTGCGGCTGTGCTCTTGTCAGTTATTTTATCTTTAGATGATGTGGTCATCAGCTTTTTTGTCTCAGGGGTAAGGGGGATGACTCTTCCTGTTAAGATTTTTTCCATGGTGCGCGCTGGCGTAAAACCCGATATAAACGCCCTTTCTACCCTTATGCTAATAGGCACTTTTCTTTTAGCGCTTGGCGCCAAAAAACTATTTGAACATTTTGAATCAAGGCGAACCTTGGTAAAATAAGATAAAGCTAATATTATCTCGGGCAAGTCCACTAAGGGCAGCTTTTAGCAAATCATCAGCAAGCTCTTCTAGGTTTTTATTTTTTTTAAGAAGATGGTGTGCAAGCTCTGGCTCAGTAAGCTCTTCGCTGAGCCCATCGGTGCAAAAAAGCAGTAAATCCCCAGTTTCTAGTAGCAATTCTTTGAATTCCACATGATCGAGACGAAATCCTGAGACCAGTGCCTGACTCACCACATGGCGGGCAGGATGTTGTCTTGCTGCCTGCGGGGAGAGAAGTCCTTTTAAGACAAGTTCTTGCACAACCGAATGATCCTCGGTTAAGGCTTTTAAAGCACCACCTTTTAAAAGATATATCCGGCTATCACCAATCCAGGAATAAAAAAGACGGCCACCAGGTGAAATTATGCCCAAGGCTGCTGTCGTACCTAAGCGGCTATTCTGTTTTTTTTCCTCTTCGTTAAGTCTTGCCAAGGTGTTTTCATAAAGCTTGCGAAAAAATTCCTTACTAGGAAATACACCCTCGTCTACCATCTTCTCAAGGTGTTGTTGAGCAAGCTCCACAAATATCTCAGCAGCCATCCCCCCATGAGCAAGACCGCCCATGCCATCAGCGATCGCACATAGATAGTAATTGTTTTTTTCGTAAACAAGAAGGCGATCTTCGTTTACCTCACGCACATTGCCTACATGGCTTCTTGTGGCAAAAGAAATCACAAGCTAATTATTAATATCTCGAAAAGCAAGTATTTTCTTCTGTAAGACTAAAATACAGAAGTTAAGCTTAGCCTCGAACTATACTTTAAGACTTAGCGCCATGACAAGGTAGGGTTCGCTTGTGCGTCTTTTATCCGCATACTCAAACACAGCGTAGCGACTCACTAAGTGCGAATACTCAAGCCGCCATAAGAACTCTCTTCGTGGGCTATAGTTTATGGTAAAGCTTGATCCTAGCACCTCAAAACCTCCTACCTCCTCTGTCACCACCATAACCTCATGGGGATCACTGTAGTATTGTAGGCGAATAGCAAAATTCCATTCTTGACCTAATCCTCGCTGAAAATAAATAGCGGCACCATACCAATTTTTCCCTTTGTCTTCAATAGAGTTTTGCTCATGGCCGATATCAAAGCTCACTGCCGAGCTAAAAAGAGAAGATGTTCTGTATTCCCAAATAAAGTTATGATAAAAGCGGTATTGCTTGCCCTCGAGAGCCACATTGCCCGCAAAATTAGCATAAGAAATTTTTATCTTATCTGTAAGATGGTAAAGAATTTGGCTGCCAAGACTGCGATCCCGGTTCAAGGGGGTTATAAGTTGCCAGCCATTTAATAGGGAAAGCTGTAACTCGAGCTCTGGTAAAAGAAGCCAACCAAGACGTGCACCAGAAAAATAGTAGGGTGAATTGTCGGCCATGAGAGAGCGAGTGTAATTGGCATTTTGGTGGGAAATCCAGCTTTCATAGCCAATGTGGCTAAAGAATATTCCCATATCAAACCAAAGCCTTTCATGCAAATAATAACCCACATAAGCTTCTTGCAAATGGCGATGAGAGATTTGATTGGCAAAACGTGTCGTGATTGGCTCACCCTGGTAATTTGCATTCACCGAACTACCATATTGGAGGGCGAGACGACCTCTTAGCGAGGGGTCCTCAATGGAGAAAGCCAGATGAGCTAAATTTATTTGAAATTCCCTCGCCCTTACAGCTTGGGTAGCAAAAGACCTCTCCGAGGAAACATAGCTATAGGGTCCGGCTCCAAAGTAGCTATCTATCAAAAGCTCTGGCTTTAGGCTAAGGGAAAAACCTAGACCTGGCTGTAAGAAAGAGAATAACCCCACACAAATGTGGCGTTTCATTACCCTTTTTTCGTCACGAAATTATTCTATTTAGACAAGAAATTACGTTTTGGCCGTGGTGTGGGTCAATCCTACATTTTTGTTGACGGGCCATCTCGAGCCTCGCTCATTGCCTTAGGGGGTAGGCGTGGATCCTCTCTACGGACAAAAGACCACTTTCACCAAAAAAGAGGGGTGGCAGCCAAGGTGGGTAATCCTCGATGCCGAGGGTAAAACCCCTGGCAGGGTTTGCACAGAGGTTGTTCGGCGTCTCTTGGGAAAGCACATGCCGAACTACCAACCGGGTATCACCACGGGGGAATGCGTGGCTATTATCAATGCCGCGAAAATTAAACTTACGGGTAAAAAGTTGGAACAGAAAGAGTACAAATGGCACACTGGCCACCCGGGTGGATTGAAAAGTCGTACTTTGAAAGAAGTTTTGGCCCAAGATCCTCGCAAGGTCTTTTACCGTACCTTAAAGGGAATGCTGCCCAAAACCTACCAAGCACACCATCTTATGCGTCATGTGCGGGTATTTCCAGGTCCAGAGCACAACCTACATGCCCAACATCCTGTAAAAGTCGAGCTAGTGTAAGTTATGCCAGAGTCAGCGCAACCAATTTCCGCAGAAAAACCCAACGAGAATCCCACCAATTCGGGTAGCTTTAGGAATCGTGGCCCAGAAGGCTTATACACCGGCAGAAGGAAAACAGCGGTGGCACGGGTAAAGATAAAGCCTGGTAGTGGAAAAATCTTTATTAATAAAAAAGAAATGGAATCATATTTTAGTCGAAAAGATCTATTCTATGTGGTTAAGCAACCGCTCGAGCTTTGCGGCGTAGAAAACCAGTATGACGTTTTTGCCAATGTTTATGGAGGGGGTGTACGTGGTCAAGCCGAAGCCATTCGCTTAGGCCTCGCCCGTGCTTTGGCCATAAATTTGCCAGAAAAAAGGGCTGAGCTACGTAAAGCGGGTTTCCTAACTCGTGATCCCCGTATGGTAGAAAGGAAAAAATACGGATTTCACAAAGCTAGACGAGCTACCCAATTTTCAAAAAGATAGCTATTTCATGGCATCTTCTAGTTTGTCGTATATTTTAAACAAGGCATCTAGCTTGGAAAGTTTAAGTAGCATTCTTAGGGTTTGATTTAAGTGAATGAGCCGCAGATCACCCCCGTAACCACGCACATCCCGCAAAATAGATACAAGGCTTCCTAAAGCAGAGGAGTCTAGGTAATCCGTTTTTTCAAAGTCCATGATAACGACATTTGGTTTGGGAGCCAAAATCTCCTGTATTTCTTCTCGAAACCTACGGGATATCGACATATCCACACGTGGCACTTCAATATGTAAGATGACCCCGTGGGGGATTGCCTCGGCTCTTACTAGCATATATTAATTATCGTCTTTTCACAATCTAGAAATAAGGGTTTTCTTCTATTTACGCATGAGAAAAAGATTGACATGAGTGCAAAACCAGAGGTCCATTTGGTATGCGCTATCATATGTTCATAATAGTTTTTCTTTGGTCTTCCTTTCTGAGAGCCACACTTTACCGCCAAGTCACCATTGTTTTTGTGGAAGATCCTCGGGCAGAATATTACGAGATCGAATGGCTTGAGAAAGATCCCCGCCAAGCCAAGACCAGCTCTCATATTGAGAAAATCTACCGCTCCCCCGTGGTACGCAAAGTAAAAGCAAATTATCTTTATTTCCGCATGCGCTCTGTGGCTGGCAAAAACTATAGCCCTTGGACTGAGCCTTATTCTCTTGCGTCTTTAACCGAGAAAATCACCTATGAAAGAGAAACACAAACAAAAGACACGGGAAAAGAAGATCAACCCTCCCAGGAACTCACGGCAAAAGAAGGGGATGTTATGTCCACCCCAAAGCCAGAACAACCTACGGCCCAAGATACGCAGCACAAGGACTTCGTTCAAAATGAACCAAAAGCAGTTAATATAGAGAATTTCCCAAAAGAAAAACCAAACTTTAAAGACGCAGTGAAGTCCCAAACCCCACAAGAGGAAATAAAAGAAATAGAAAGTCATGTCGTTTCCCAAAACCCTGTCAATCTAGAACAACTAGCAAACGAAAGGCCACCCTACTACTCTATTAATGAAAGTGAGATAAAACCTTATGAAAAACCCATCGATATTACGAGTGATGGGAGCTACAACATCGCTCTCTACCGCAATCAGCTCGCAGAGAGCCAGTACCGCAATTTACGCGTGATTATGGATACCACCCCTCCCCAAACCACGGTAGGCTTTTACCAACCGGTCATTTTCGATGGTTCCCAACTGTGGATAAGCTATCACTCCCCTATTGAACTACGAGCGGAAGATAACCTTAGTGGTGTGCGAAAAATATGGTTTCGTCTTTTTGCTTCTTCCATGCCACCAGGCGATTTTGAGGAATACAGGGGCAACTTTACTTTAGAGCAAAAAAAACTCTCTGCAGATGAGCTAGTTTACATTGAATTTTATGCGGAAGATTTAGCACAAAACAAAGAAAAACTAAATCGTATCGTGCTACATGCGGATCTCAGTGCCCCTAAAATAGAAAAAGTGCATCAAAATGGGCCAAGGTATGAGATTTGGTTTCAAGAGAAAAATCCACCAGTGCGCTATGTATTATGGAAAAGTAGTGGCCAAAAAATAAAGGAGGGGGAGACGAAAAAACTTTTACTACTAGAAAATGCTGAGCCCGGTAACTATCTCATTGAATTAAAAGACAACTTTGGTAACTCAGCTCAGGAAAAGCTTACTTTACCTTAGCTACTCCACTCTAACTTCTTTAATTATAGGCGGATCTAAAACAACACTTGAGCGCACCACGAAGCTGGAAACCGCACTTTCACGCCTTTCTTTGCCTCTTTGGGCAATTACCCGCCAATACCACCGACCACTTTGCTCAAGGGTTAACTCATAGCTATTGCGCTCTGTCTTGTAACTTTCTTTTTTCGATGGCGATTTTTGCCACAACTCTAATACATATCGGGATACTCTGTCGTCCTTCTTCCACATAAAGAGCACCTTTTCGCCATGAGCAAACTTTTCATTTGGTAGTGGTTGAATGATAACAGGTGGGCCAAGTTTTATCTCCTTCTTACTTATCTCTTTTTTTTCTCTAGTATTTTGCTCCTCAGCTATTTCTTTTTGAACAAATTCATCTCCAGACTTTACCACAAAATGGCGCACCTCACTTGTAAATTCCCCTCCAACACTTATGCGCCAAAAATACCTGCCACTTTCGTGTAACGAAAGTTTTACATGGTTCTTACTTGTATAAAGTCGAGTGTGAATTTCTGAAAAAGATCGATCTTTCGAGACTTCTAAGAGTACAGTTTCTCCAGGATCACTTTTTTTCCACTCAAAAGAAATTTTTTTGCCCAAAGGAAACACTTCTTCATTTTTTGGAGATAAAATTTCCAACTGAATGGCTTCTTTGATACGAAAAGATTGGACTTTCGTGGCCCTATCTTTGTCTCTCACCTGCCAAAAATATTTGCCCGGTGCAAGTTCAAGCTCCACCTCACTTTTGTCTTTTACCTCTACACTTTGTCCACTCTTCAGAGAGGGATCTTTGCCGAGTACAAGCTTTTGCTCATTGCCTAATGGACTTTCCCACCGGAAGGCTAATTTTGTCGTTGGCTTTCTTGTACGAATCAATGCTCCTTCTGCCGGTGAAAGTTGGACAATTACCAAACGCTCTTTTTTTTCAACACCATCTCTGTCTAGTTCAATAGACTCTCCTGCAGCTAGCTTTGTTTCTTTTTTACCCTTTTTCAAGATCACAGGCCCTTCTTCAGCCTGCAAAAATATTTTGTCTTGGTTTTTTACAATGCGAACGCGAGATTGGTGTACCTCAAGTTCTGTATTTTCTGAGAGTAGAATAGTGGATTTTTTGGCTGATCCAGAAGTGTATAAAGAGCCCTCCTGCAATTTTATAGCTAACTCTTTTTCTGTTGGTTCAATAACGATTAGACTATTGGGTTCTACAAAAATATGTAGCCCATTTTTCAAAAGAATCTGGGCATCCGACTCATCTTTCGTTAATATGCTGTCATAAAGAAATAAATCACTACCGGGATTAACTTCTTCCCATAGCATGCGGTCGGCAAACTTGCGCATCACTACATGATATTTATATTGCACCACCCCAACAGGCTCACCACTTATCGTAAGAGGTTTTCTTTCGTAGGTAAGATATATGGCTACCCCTAAAAAAAGCGCAAGCACAAGAAGGATAAGGCTCACCCATACATCTTTCTTTTCTATTTTTCTCTTAGGCATGTCTTGCTTTCTTTAACTTGCCCAGTGGCTTCGTGTCAATGAGTTTTTGTAATTCTTCAAGACTTCGTGGCGCATTTGGATCACTTTTAAGTCCCAAGACAGCATAAATATGCTGTGGCTCACTCTTACCCCGAATTAAAATTTTCTCAAGCGGTTGCGTTCTAAAAAAATCATGCACCAACTCATAGGTGCTTTTCGAGATAAGGATATCACTTCCAAAAGCCTTGTTGAGGCTTTGCAGCCTGCTCGCCAAATTCACGGTATCTCCCACTACCGTATATTCGAGGCGGTCCTGAGAACCAATTTGACCTGCCAGCACCTTTCCACTGGCAATACCGATGCCTATGGATATGGGCGGCAGCTCCACAGCCTTTCTCTTTTCATTTAAATGAAGTAAGGCTTCCCGCATCTCGAGGGCGCAGAGCACGGCGTTTTTGGCATCATTGCCATAGGAAATGGGAGCTCCCCAAACAGCCATAATAGCATCCCCTATGAACTTATCTACAAACCCGGAGCGGCGATGGATGATATTCACCATAATTGACAAGTATTCATTAAGAAAATCAACAACGAGGCGGGGATCCATGTGCTCCGTAAGAGCCGTAAAGGATCTTATATCAGAAAAAAGCACGCTTACCTCTCGTATTTCTCCTCCCAAGCTAAGATCGCGCTGTAAAACCATACGGGCAATTTCAGGGTTGACAAATTTATTCAAAGCTCCCTTTAATTTCTCCCTTTCTGCAAGCCCAACTTTCATCTCGAGGAAAGCCTGGCTTAACTCCCCTATCTCATCCTTACTTTTTACTTCAATGGGGATGTCATAATTGCCATGGCGTATTTCTTGCGCCGCATGGGCGAGGTCTTTAATGGGGACAGATAAAGTGCGGGCAAAATAGTATACGAAAAGAACTGACAAAGTGATAATGAAAAGGGCAACTAGGAGAGAGCGCCAGCGAGCAATGCGCACCCCCTCAAACGCCACCTCTTCCCTTACGCTAGAAATTAAAATAAGCTCATCCTTCCAAAATTTCTGGAAAGCTCCATAATGAGCAACACCTTGGTCATCAAAACGCAAAACACCACTGCGGGCTGGCATCCTCTTTATTTTCTCAATGACCGCTGGGGGGGTTAAATCTCCTTTTTGCATAATTTCCGCATCACTATGAAGTAAAAGCTCACCTTTCTTATTATAGAGCATAACTGAATAAAGCGAATTTTTCTCTACAATCATCTGCATGTCGAGGATAAAGCTTACTCGCAAGTTTTCTGCCACCAGCAGAACATAGAGCCTGTCTTTTTCTCTCTCGTGAACATAACCCCAGAGGGGATAATCGACGCTAGCTGATAAATTAAACAGGTTTTGAGATGAACCTTTTTTCCAGATCTGATGAAGTTCTTTATAGCTTTTCTCAAGCAACTTAGCATCCAATGAGTTATCCTCGGCCTGCCAGAAAATGCCATGACTATCGGCTACAGCTAGTATAAATTTTTCTTCTTGAAAAAGCTTTCTGATTAGGGATGCAGAGGACTTATCTTTTTTTAAAGTAAGGGCAAGATTTAGGGTTTTTGTGAGCCTTTCCAGTTCTCCCTCTAGTTTCTCTGCTAAAACTTTCCCTGTGCGAGAATTCAACAACGCTACCATGCTGCGCATATCTTCTTGAAAAATTCCCACCACAATTGCGCTTAAGAGTAAAAGCGAAACCAGAACCAAGAGAGAGATAATAGCTATAAGTTTGGTGCTGATGGAAAGATCACGCACGCCCCTCAAGAGCCGAATAAAAAAACCCATGCTCTGGGCTTGTGGCAACAGCTATTTTTCCAGTAAAGCTGTTTTTACATTTTTGGTATATTACGACCGTAAAAAATCTCAGCCATTTCTTTTTTAATGCGTTTTTTAATGTGTTTTTTCTCTCCTGGCATAAAATCTTTCTTTGCTGTATTAAACAAATAATTGTCTAAATCAAATTCCTTTACAATCATTTTGGTGTGAAAGATATTTTCTTGGTAAATGTTTACATCTACCATAGTGTACTTATCTCGCATTTCGTCAGAGATAAAGTTTTGAATCGAATTAATTTTGTGGTCTATAAAGTATTTTTTTCCCTCGACATCTCGCGTGAAGCCCCTAACCCGATAATCGATCATGACAATGTCTGGGTTAAACGAATAAAGGAGAAAATTGAGGGCTTTTAGAGGAGAAATTTGACCACAGGTGGAGACATCGATGTCAGCGCGAAAGGTGCTTATACCATTGTCAGGATGGCTTTCTGGATAGGTATGAACTGTTATATGGCTTTTGTCGAGATGCGCAACTACCGCTTCCGGAAGAGGACCTGGTACTTCTGTTTCTTGCACCACCACATCCTGTGGCACACTAGGATCCCTCTGGTGGTCTTCTGCCACAAGCATAGTAACGCTGGCCCCTTGAGGATCATAGTCTTGGGAAGCAATATTGAGAATTTTTGCTCCAATGATTTCGGCTACCTTGGTTAAGATCTCCGTAAGTCTTTGCGCATTGTACATCTCGTCAATGTATTCAATATAGGCTTTACGGTTAGCTGGAGACTTGGCATAGCATATGTCGTACATGTTAAAGCTAAGTGTCTTGGTGAGATTATTGAATCCGTAAAGTTTTAGTTTTTTAATTGGCTTGATCATCCCCCTTCCCTTTAGGCCAGCAATTTTCTTAAGCAAATGGTAAAGCTACAAAAAAAGCTATCGGGGGTCAAGTTTTATTATTTAATTTGTTCTCTCTCTTGCCTCAATTGACGGCGAAGGTCTATTTCGGATATGACTAAAGTAATATTACTTTCGGCAAAAGGCACAATTAGGTCTCCAAAATTTCGTCCTGCTAATAAGATAAGGCGGCTTGGCTTTAAAAGCTTTTCGAGCATTTTTAGCTGCACAATGTTCTCAGCCGTTAGAAAGCTTTGGTTACGTAAATCTAAGGCTATTACAGGGTATTTTTCCTCAAGAGCCTCATAATGGCTAAAAATCTCGCGCACTAGGCGGTCTGACAGTTTGTCATGTATAATTATTTTTGTAAATAATTCCTCAATCTCTAACTCAATAAGTTTTTCCGGTGGATTTATTTTTTTGTTTTCCTGTTGGATATCTCGCAAGGACAACACCCGGTAGAGTTGGTCTTGCAGTGTTTTTAGCTTAACAGGCTTTCTTAAGAAAGCTTGGGCACCATTTTCCGCGGCAGCCAACACCTGTTCTCGTGAGGCATTTGAGGTTAGCATAAGTACCGGTATGCTTCGCGTTATTCCCAAGTGGTTAAAAAATCTCAGCAAAGCTAACCCATCGGTCTGGCCAAGGTCGATGTCGAGAAAAATGGCATCAAACCGCTGCGTCTTCAACTTGTTCTGAGCCTCTATGGAACCATTGGCACCGGTAACAGCAAAGTCTTCATATGGCAAACTGCGCCGTACCAATTCAATCATGTCGGGGTCATCATCGATGACCAGAACCCGGTACATTTTAGGACTGAACTACCACCTTGCCCTCACTGTTTACCACCACCTCGTAGCGAACAAGAGATTGTGTGGTACGAGCTCCATTGCCCTGACCCTGATCATTGTAGTATTGGTCTTTATGACGTTGGCACTGCATTTGGGTTGAGCTAATGGCCTTTACCTCACCACCTTGATGGGGACAACGCCGCCCAAAAGCACGGTATTCGTTTCCCACCCGCAGCACTATAACTCCATTTAAGTTTATAAAGCCCTGCTCATCGAGCTCTGCTTTTTGTTCGGGAGTCAAGGTAAGATTACCACTTAAGTTTTCTCCCTCCTCCTCGTCGGAAGCACATGAAAAAAAACTAACAGGCACAAAAAGCGTCAGGGTAGCACCTGCTGCTTGCCGCAAGAAATCGCGCCGATACATATTTTGAATTGCCTGCTCGCTTTTTCTTTGTCAAGAAAAATTCATGCGATGAACTTTCGTGAGGGAAGTAGCCAGAGCCCCCAGAATGGCTATATTATGCCCAAAACCAGTTAGATTTTTTACTTTAGCTAAAAAATTCTTGTCAGGCTGCTTTTTCCTAAAAGCTGGCCATAGCCCCATGCGATTTTATCTCGGTGTTTTCGTTGCCACCACAATTTCCTTATACCCTCAGGAAATGTTGACTAGGTCAGAACAAAGAGCCTTGCAAACCCCCTCCTATATCCTCGACCGAGCTTTTGACGCTTATTTTAAAGGGGAATTTGATCAAGCCTTGTTACATTTTGAAAAATACGTGGAGATTGTCGGAGATCGCGAGGTACCGTTACGGTACTTGGGTCGCATTTATATCGAACGCAACGAGCTTAACAAGGCCATAAGTTACTTAGAGCGCGCAAGTAAGGCAGAGGCAAAACCATTAGACTCCCTCATGCTTTTAGCAGAGCTGTATTTGAAAATGGGGAAAACCAAACAAGCCATTAATTGCTTAGAAAAAATTCTCAGCTATGATGCCTTTCACGAGCGTGCCTTATCTGCTTTAGGTTATATCTATCACCAAAATGACGGGCGCAAAGCTGCGGCGTATTATAAAAGGCTAATTTTAGCGGTACAAAAAGGAAGCAACAACCCGGAGCTTTTCTATCAAGCCTATACCTTTCTCGGTAACTTTTACTATCATCAGGGCGACTATCAAAAAGCAATTTTTTATTATCGCAAGGTAGTAGATCTAGATAGTCAAAATTTACGCAACCAGCTTATCTTAGGTGAACTCTATAAAGTTGCAGGTAATTTTGCGAAATCAGTTGAAGCCTTAGAGTCCTTGCTAGAAAGGCAGCCATTTTATGAAGCGGCGCTAGAGTCTATTGTAGAATCGCTGTTTATTTTAGCAGATAAAAGACTCAATCGCTATCTGCGGGACATCCAAAAAACGAAGAAAGCTCGGGAAAAACTCATGCAAGCCATCTATTATTTTGCCCAAGAAAATTTCTCTGAAAGTGAACGACTTTTTAAAGAAGTTCTCTCTGAAAATCCAAATCGACTGAGCGCTCATATAGGTCTTGCTAGAATCGCTGAGCAGCGGGGAGATAAGAAAACCCTTAAGAATGAAGCCTTTACGGCAGTAGTTCTCTCCCAAAAGGTGGGCGCCTACCCTGTTGCTCAAATTTATGTGGTTCCTGTTTTTGCTGTCATGGCTGAGGAATCTGAAAAAATGAATTTCGTGAATCATTTTTTTTCTCCCGTCATGGAAAACTTAAGTCCAGAAATAGAGCAACAAGCCCTTGATTATGCAGAGCTTTACGCAACTCATGCAGAAACCCTAGAAAATTTAGAACAAACGCGATTGGCCTTTGTCTATAACATTCATGCTTTGCGCTACGCTAACCGCTTACTCAAGTGGTACAAAGAGACAAACCAACATCAGAAATTAGACCCCATGAGAGCAAAGGCCTACCAAATCTGGATTAACCAAGCATGGCTTGCGCAAGCTAAAGAATTGGCCCGATACGAACAAGCTTTACGATACTTAGACCATGCCAGGGAGCTTATCCCTACCGGAGCCACTGCTCTTTTTCTTAAAGGCGCAATACTCTACTCCATGGGTGAAAAAAACCCAGATTATTACCGCCAGGCCGAACCCTATCTTTCCCAAGCCATAAACCAGGCTGAAAAAAATAAAGAGGAAAACCCGGAGCAAAATAGAGTGCCTGGCAATTACTACTTTTACTATGCTATGGCACTTGAAAAAAACGGGAACTTTCCTTTGGCTGAACAGTATTTTTTGAAAGCCATTGAAGCTGAGCCTTATAATGCCTCTTTTCAAAACTACTTGGGCTATTTATACTCCTTGCGCAATGAAAAATTAGAAAAAGCCCATGACCTTCTTTTACGTGCCCTTGAAGATGATCCCGAAAATGAAGCTTATCTTGATTCCTATGGATGGATTTTGTTTCGCATGGGCAAACCCCGCGAAGCACTGGAGCAGCTTATCCTTGCTGCTAATTTTGCCTCGGCAAGAAATGTCACCGATGCCGTTATTTTTTATCATTTGGCAGAAGTTTACTACTCGTTAGCGGATTACTCGCTTGCCCATTTCTATTATACTAAGACTCTTGAAAATATAGACAAAAGTTCAGAAAAATTAGATGAAGCTTACATTAGGCTTAGGCTAGGTGAGCTGCAGCCATACCGCAATGGCCAAAGCAAGAAACCGTAGGAGTTTGTATGGGAAATTTCCAAGAATATTGGCAAAGTAGAGTTCGCTCCCCTGCATTTCGTCAAAGAGTGCGAGAGCTCCATGAAAAGGCTTGGGCCGAATTTCTTTCTACACCCATGTTAGAAATGTTGCAAGTTGTGGAGTGGCAGATCCAAAAATTTCCACTTGATCCGTCTTGGCACAGTGCCTTTGACAAAATGGGCCGAGACATACATGATATGGTAAGCGCACGCATCAAAGAGAGAGACAAAGCCCCTCAAGAGGTACTCTCACCCAACACCATCGCTCTATGGCGCAAGTTTGTAGGAAAACCACTAGAACTTGACGAAGAAACTGTCTCTACTCTCGTAGATGCACCAGCTGTACGAGAACTATTTGTCACTATTATACATGATTCCATCATAGAGTTTAACCGCAAATTCAATCCCTTTTTTGGTGGGCTCACAGCTCTTGGTCTTGATAAACAAATACGCGAGTTTATTACCCCTTTTATGGGACATATCACGGAACTTGCTAAAAATTTTATTTTAAATCCAGCCAATCGAGCCAAAATCGGCGAGTTTCAAGAAATTGCCTTTGATCTCGTTGTGCGCCAAAAACCTGCTTTTTTTTATAATTTGAGTAGCAAGGAGGGAGACGAGCTTTTTATTCAAGCCCTGCATGAAACCTTTCGCGATCAAGAACTAAAGGAATTCGTATTAGAGATTTTCCGTAAATATCGTTTAGATGTAGAAGCAAAGCATGGCCAAAAGAGCCTAAAAGACTACTTAGCGGAAAATGGGATCCATCCGACCCCACCCGTAATAAGCGATGAGGAACTGGACTTTTATCTAAAAAAAGCAGCCGAGAGCCCTACCCTTTTGTGGTTTTTGCAAGAAGAATTTGAACTATACCAAAAATGAATTTTGTTGTTTTTGTCATTTTTTGGGTTCTCTCCCCCATTGGCTGTGCCTCTACACAAAGCCACGGCAAAGAGAGAGCTAACCCTACTTTAGCTAAGCAAGCTCTCCATGAGAAGTTGCGCCAAAATTACCCGGCCTACGCACGGCTGCAAGCTTACTTTACCCTTAAGGGAAAGGTGGATGGCCAAGAAATTTATTATGAGGGAATCCTTGATTCAAAACAAAAGTCTTTTTCTGTATTGCTTAAAGACAGTATCTTTAAATCTCCCCTTTTTTCTATAAAAATTGACGAGGAAAAGGTAATTCAAATAGATTATCTCAGGGACAAGAAAGAGACCATACCCTTTGAGGAATACCGCTGGGTGGTGCTTTTTGGGCGGCTTTTTCCCTTTCGCTTTTTTTATCCCATTCTCAAAGGCTACCTTCCTAATGAGATTTTCCTAGAAGATACGGTTTACGAAGAAACAAAGGAGGGTAAAATTAGATTTTTATTTAAGACCCCTTATTTTGACGCCCGCGCTGTCATCGAGGAAGGTATCTTGCGCAACCTCTTCTACAAAAACGAGATAAACCAAGAAGTAGTAGCCATAACTTTTGAGGGAACATCCATGGCCCAGGGACGCTATTTTCCTCAAAAAATCTACATTTCACGGCCAAAGACTCTCGACTATGTACAATTAAACTTCTCTAGGGTGGTAGTCGAATAATGGAGGAGCTTGAAAAATTACGTAAAGAAGTATCGGCATGTGTGCGCTGCATACTGCATACCACACGCACACAGACAGTTTTTGGAGAAGGCAATCCACATGCCAAGGTTATGTTTATTGGCGAAGGACCTGGCAAAACGGAAGATCTCACGGGGCGCCCTTTTGTAGGTCGAGCGGGTGAGCTTTTAACCCGCATCATTGAACGAGGCATGAAAATCCCCCGCAGCGAAGTCTACATCGCCAACATTGTCAAATGCCGACCCACTGTTGATTTAGCTTTTCAAAAAGACAGACCCCCCACTCCCGAGGAGGTGGCCCAGTGCTCTCCCTTTCTTGAGCGACAAATTCAACTTATTAAGCCTAAGGTAATTGTAGCCCTGGGAGGACCTGCTGCCAAATACTTATTAAAGACAGAACTTGGCATAACTAAGTTACGCGGAAAGTGGGGATGGCATGGTGACATTCCCGTTATGCCCACCTACCACCCCAGCTATGTTTTACGCAACGGGGGGGAGGAAAGCCCATTAAAAAAAGATGTCTGGGAGGATATTAAAAAGGTCATGGCATACCTAGATGGCAAACTGGTCCTTTCCCAGCCAAGATCACCTTCCCAGCAAGAACTTTGGCTTGATCTATGAAAAAACTAATATTGTTATTTTTTATGCTTTCGTGTGCTGGGCGCAATGTAAAAAATCTCTCACCCGAAGAAAAACCCCATAGCCGCCAAGATTGGATCCTTTTGCGAGCGGCCCACTTTGGTATCCTGCCAAGTGAAGCGGAAAAAAGAGACCTCTTAATACGAGAGGATACCCCCTTTCGAGAAGAGGACGAAGAACTAAAAAAAGAAGCCGCTTTAATTTGGAGGGACATGTGCGCCCTCTGCCATGGTATCGATGGAGATCCATCCAAGAGCCTTCTTGTCGAGCCCAAACCTAAAAAACTAGGAGGCTTCGCCATGCGCATGGGTTTTTTCTTTGGTGGGGATGCTATGCGCACAGCTATTTATAAAATTATCCGAGATGGGAAAGGACGCATGCCTGGCTTTGCTCAAAAGCTCAGCCGCGAACAAATGTGGGCCATGGTCCGCTATTTAGAGAGGATGTAAAAGCGCCGGATCTCGTTTAGGATTTTGAAAATTATTTACAAAAAGCCGCCAACACAAAAGAAAGATAATATGCCTCATCGGTTCCATGGTCGCTATCTCATTACCGGGGCTTCCCAAGGGATTGGCTTTGAGATAGCCCGTATCTTAGGAAAAAGAAATTGTGAGCTACTTTTACTTTCGCGATCCGAAACAAAACTAGAAAAGGCGAGAAAACTTTTAGCCAAAGATAACATATCTTGCCAAACTATTACTTGTGACCTAGCAAAGCCTGAAAGTATTCAAAAAGCAGCCAAGCAAATTCGACGCAGCTGCGCAACATTAAACGGTATAATCAATAACGCTGGTTATGCCTATCCTGGCTATTTTCATGAACTGCCTATAGAAGAGTTTTCCAAAACCATGGCCGTTGATTACCTTGGTGCTGCCCTAATTAGCCGTGAGCTCGTTGAGCTTGTAGCCAAAGGTGGTCTCTTGTCCTTTACTTCTTCTGTTGTCGGATTTATGGGTGTTTTTGGTTACTCCGCCTACGCACCCGCCAAATTTGCCCTCATGGGGCTTGCCGAAACTTTGCGCCAAGAGCTTTACTTTCGCGATATACAAGTGAGTGTCCTGTGTCCTCCAGATACCGATACCCCGGGCTATCATGAAGAAAACAAGACAAAGCCCCCTGAAACCATGGCTTTGTCAAAGACCGCCAAGCTTATGACAGCACAGGAGGTAGCCGAGTCCTTTGTACGGGGAGTAGAACGCGGCCAATTTTTAATCACCTGTAACCTTGAATCAGCCTTCTTGTATCATTTTCATCGAATATTCCCCTCTCTAAGCCACCGCATTATCCTTGGACTTATAAAAAAAGCAAGAAAAAAACAAAGCTAATAATGCTCTCTGCTTTTTGCCGAGCATTGCTTTTTCTAGTACAACAGGCCTTAGGGAAATCCTTAGCTGTCAGCTCTCGAGAGAAGATAATTGGCCGCTTTTTATGTGATATTTATGAACCCAAGGATAGAAAAACTCAGGGGACCATTGTCTTTGTCCATGGCATGACCCTTATGGGCTCACGAGATCCCCGCCAGATTATGGTATGCCGCTCACTTGCCGGCGCAGGTTACCTAGTTGTGGCCCCCTTTTTTCAAGAAATTAGTAAGACAAGTATTACAGAAAAATCTATTGAGAACATTGTCGAAAGTAGTCTCGAGATCTTAAAAGACCCAAATCTTGCCAAAAAAGAAAAAATAGCTTTTTTTGCACCTAGTTTTTCCGCAGCGTTAGTTATAAGGGCAGCCTCTTCCCGCTCCCTTCAAGACAAGATTAGCGCTATTTGCAGTGTTGGTACCTTTGCCCATGTAGATCATGTCATCGAGTATGCCTTACAACACGAAACTGGAGACGAATATGCCCGTCTTATTATTTTAAAAAATTTCGTGGAACTCTCCACGGGCAAAAACCCGGCGTTGCGCCGTGCTCTTGAACTCAAAATTGCTGATAACTGGCACCGCCGCCAAGAAAAAGAACAAGAGTTTCCCCAATATCTAAAAAAATTAAAACCCAAAGATAAAAAGCTTGTACTTTCTTTAATAGAAGATCGCCAAACAGCCGCTTATCATTTTCGCCGCTTTTTACCAAAAATAAAAAATTTGTCTCAAGCTATAAATCCTGTCTTAGCACTAGATAAACTAAAAGCCGCGCTTTTATTGCTGCACGGAAAGTATGACCCCGTCATTCCTCCCACAGAAAGCAGCTTTCTTTACACAGAACTAGAAGCCCGGAAAAAACCCGTTAAGCTTTGCATTACTTCTTTTATTTCTCATGGTGACAATAAAATTTCTCTGAGCCAAGTCAGAGAAATCTTGAGGGTCTGGTCTGCCTTTGCCTGGTATTTTTATCGGGTATAACTATTTTTGTTTTGTTTGAATGGTTTCCATTTTTAAGCGCATGCGAATTTCTTCGTCATGCCAGCGATTTAAACTATCAGAACCATCTATTTTGTATTTGTCGGGTATGCGGGGATCAAAAATGGGATCGAGTTTTTTTTCCCTGACATAATAGTTTTGGTTAAACTCCCCCTGCTTGGCATCATAGGGTGCTTCTGAACTAAATTCACCCTTTTGGACAAGGTACATTCTATTGCGGTGGAGAAGTTGAAATACATAAAGGGCATTGAGTTTCGACTGACGGCAATTTTCAATGACCTTGCGGTAGGTATCAAGACGCATGCGCCTTATCTTAGGATCTCGGTTTTCAATCCGCATGTTTTTTATGGCCGGATCATCGCTTTCAAGCTGAGGTTCAAACACCTTTTCGATCTCCTGTGCCTCTATTGTGGCTCTTCTGGAAATGCCAAGAAGTTCGTAACCTTTGTTTATGGCATCCACAATAGCATATTTGTCATAAACCAAATGAAAATCTTTGGGATCATAGAGCACTTTTTCTTTAGGCGCTTCTCTATCTCTTAAAAAGCGCTTTACAAATTCACTGTTCGGTGCATATTTTAATTCTACCTCAACCACCTGCATCAAGGCATCCTGTAAGATAGCCTGAGTACGATCAAGATACTGGGCTGCCATTTCTTCATAAAGCTTGTCTAAGTCTGTTTGAGCATCAAGGAAAGACCGGTACGACTCCACATAATTTTCTTCAAAGAAAAAACCCAGTGCCTTCGAGTATTTCTTTCTTATTTCATTATAGCGGGTTTTCTTATCTTCATCACCAAAATTCCGGATTGGGATATCGATAAAGACAAGGTCGTGTAAAGTCTCATAGCGCTTCGCCTTGGCTTTTTCTGCAGGTGATTCTGCAAAAACATTTACAAGCAAAAAAGCTGGACTTATTAAGAGCAAAAAGAACCGCATGCTTTTCACCAAAGACATAGATTACTCCCTGATTTTTTATCGGATTTGCCAAGCTCAAAATTTAGCTGAGCTATCCGATAATTAGCCATGCGCTTGGCGCTTTTTTTTCTCGTAAAGATGATTTTCTTTCTCTCTTGTCAAAGTGGCCCTATTCGTGAAAGCGAAAAAATTAGGGAAGCTGGCGTTAAAGCGCGAGAGGGCAGAGAAAATGCTAAAAAAGCTTTGCTTAAAAATCTCGATCCAGCATACAAGTTACCAGATGCCCAGCTCTCCCAGACCCTTGAAGAATTAAAACCTTTCTCGGCGCAACCTGAGGTACAGAACTCAGCAAAGGCTTACCTTTATCATGAAAACCCAGATGTGCGTGTACGTGCTCTCGAACTCTGGCTTTCCTCAGGCAATACGGAACCCAAACTAGCCGATATCTTAATTACCAATGGGCAAAAATATCGTGAACTTACCCCCTATGAGTACAAACTCTGTGCGGAGGGCGATGACGAGCGCTTACTTGAACTTTTGGGAAATCACCTCGGCCGAAAGCCAGAAAATGATCCTATTATTTTAGAGAGCATTGGGCAAATTTTAAAGAAAAACTTAACTAAGTCAAGAGAAGCCGAGAGTCCCCCACAAAACACCCCAACTCCCCAAGACAAGGGTCAAGAAAAAGGAACAAAACAAGAACTTGATCCAATAAAAGAATTCTTGCCCTCGCTTGAAAAAGGTGGGGAAGAAAAGGATTTAGCCAAGCGTGCTGAGATGCTGTTACTGAATTACGCTGCCACCGCACCTAATAACGAACTTAGGGACGAAGCTCTCTCTAGTTATGAAAAGGCACACGCTCCTGGTGGCTATAGCCATTTACTGCAATTACTAGAAAACTACCAAGAGAGCTTAGCTTTAAGGCTTGCCATTTTAAACTACCTTGCCCCTCGTGAGAAAAATCGGGAAAAACCCCAACTCAAAGAGGTTTTACTGAAAATACGAAAGAAAGCAAAAGCCGAACCTCCTTTTTTAAGTCGCCTTGAAGAAATCTTGCGAGAATTTTACCCAGAGGAAGCTCTTGCCGAAAAGCCCAAGAGAGAAAAACCAAAAGTTAGTTTTAATAAAAGGTTAGCCTACCGAGGAAAACTCACCCTAAGCGAAATAAGAAAACTTAAGAAATTAAATGAAAGACAAAAATTAGCTTTTATCCTAAAAAAATATTTTGGTGATCCAAATTTATTGCTCAAGATGGAAGAACATAGCCGGGCTCTCCTTCAAGGTTTCAAGGACCCTGCTGCAAGAATTCTTTTTGCGGCTTTTAGCGAAATAAATCCTGGCTTAAATTTTTTTGAGCTTCGCAACAAAGCAAAAGAAAATTTTCTCTCAAGCCGCTTTTTTGCTCATGTAATGCGCCGCATTATAACCGAAAGCTACCCGCCTTCCTGGCAAATTCTCGCGACGCGCAATGTTTGGGGGGTAGATGATACAACCGCCCAGATTTTAGTTCAGCTATACTTAGCCGAGAAAAAATTACTGTAGATCGGCAATCCATCGAAAAACTTGACCATTAAGTCAGCGTTGCCAAAGCTTTGCATATATGAGCTATGGTGTTTAATCCACTTGCTATAGAGCCACTTCGTGACAGCGAGTTTCGCCAATTTCAAAAATTAATCTATGAATGGACTGGTATTTCTCTAAGCGAAGCAAAAAAAGCCTTAGTAGCGGGTCGGTTAATAAAAAGACTGCGCTACTATAACATTAATAATTACGGTGACTATCTAAAGATTGTTTTAAGCAAGGAGCATCCTGAGGAAAAGCAAACCATGATTGACCTTCTGACTACTAACGAGACATATTTTTTTAGAGAGGAGCGCCACTTTGCCTACTTGCGCGAGAAAATTTTACCAAAACATAAGGGATTTTTCCGTGCCTGGAGTGCCGCTTCTTCGAGCGGCGAAGAAGCCTACTCGATTGCCCTTGTGCTTGCAGACGTATTAGGCCTTGAAGGCTGGGAGGTTTTTGCATCGGACATTAGTCAAAGAATGCTTGAAGAAGCTCGCCTAGGTGTCTACCCTATAGAGGAAGCCCAGCATATTCCCGAACATCTGTTAAAGAAATTTTGCTTAAAGGGCATTAACTCACAAGAAGGCCGCTTTACTATAATTAGGGAAATTAAAAAAAATGTTCACTTTGAGCAAATTAATTTAGTAGAAAGTTTACCCTCCCATCTTGGACTCTTCGATGTGATTTTCTTGCGCAATGTCATGATTTACTTTAATCAAGAAACAAAAAAAGATATTGTCGAGCGCATTGCGGAACATCTAAAGCCAGAGGGGTTTCTTATTGTCGGCCATGCGGAGACCTTACTCGGTGTCACCAAAAAACTAAAGCCAGTTGAGCCAACAATTTATAAAAAAGCATGAGACAGCCTGACTTTATCGTTGAAATATTTTTGCAACCTGGGGAATTCTATTGGGGAAGTTCTGATACACGTATTAAAACTCTCTTAGGAAGTTGTGTTGCGCTTACAGTCTGGCATCCTCGTCTTCTGGTGGGAGGCATGAGCCATTCTCTTCTGCCAACAAGAGGGAAAGAAACCTCAACAGATGAGCTTTCTGCTCGTTATCTTGATGAAGCCTTTGAGCTTTTCCTAAAAGAAATACGCAAAATCCCGGCTAACCCAGCCGATTTTCAAGTAAAGCTCTTTGGTGGTGGCGATATGTTCCGGCATATTACAAAATCAGGGCTAAACATAGGAGAAAAGAATATCCAGATGGCGCATAAGCTCATTGCCCAACATGGTTTTCAGCTTGTGGCAGAACATGTGGGAGGCAGTGGCCATCGCAATATTATC
This sequence comes from Leptospiraceae bacterium, assembly GCA_025055765.1. Classification (GTDB taxonomy): domain Bacteria; phylum Spirochaetota; class Leptospiria; order Turneriellales; family Turneriellaceae; genus JANWWS01. Next base: position 70,102 of record JANWWS010000007.1, read on the forward strand.
TTTGACTTGTGGAGTGGTGATGTTTGGCTACGCCATGCACCAATATAGAAAATGACCCCACAGAAAATAAAGGTTTTCATTATTGATGACTCAGCTCTAGTAAGACAGGTAGTAACGGAGATCTTATCCGAAGATCCCACCATTGAAGTAATGGGGACAGCCTCTGATCCCATTTTTGCCCAAAAATACTTAGAAAAAGACTGGCCTGATGTCATTATTCTTGACCTTGAGATGCCGAGGATGGATGGACTTACTTTTTTACATAAAATTATGCAGGAGCACCCGACTCCTGTGGTTATCTGCTCCTCGCTAACTAAAGAAGGGACCTCTCATGCCATGGCGGCGCTCGAGGCAGGTGCGGTGGGAATTATCACAAAACCGGAAATAGGTCTTAAAGATTTTTTAAGTGAGTCTAAAACCACACTTATTGATGCTGTAAAATCGGCAGCCCAAGCCAAAATAGCTCAGAAAAGGCAGATGACACCCAAGACGAAGCTCTTTGACGAAAGACCAAAATTGAGCGCCGATGCTATCTTGCCGCCACCTACACGAACCACGGCTAGCAGCCAGCAGGCAGTAGTGGCCATTGGTGCCTCAACCGGTGGTACGGTAGCCATTGAGGATATCCTGACAAAATTACCTGCCCAATCTCCCCCTATATTAATTGTACAGCACATGCCTGCTGGTTTTACAAAAGCCTTTGCTGAGCGTCTCAATGAGCTCTGCGCCATAGAAGTCAAAGAAGCAGAAGATGGCGATCTTCTACGGTGGGGAAGGGCCCTTATTGCACCGGGAAACTTTCATTTGCTTATGGAAAAACGAGGGCAGAATTATGTAGCTGCTGTCAAAAGCGGCCCCCTCGTTAACCGCCACCGCCCCTCTGTGGATGTGCTTTTTCGCTCAGTAGCTCAAAATGCAGCGAAAAATTCGCTTGGCATTTTGCTCACCGGCATGGGGGATGATGGAGCTCAGGGTATGGTAGAGATGCATGAAAAAGGTATGCTCTGCGTCGCCCAAGACGAAAAAAGCTCGGTTGTCTTTGGCATGCCCCGAGAAGCTATTATCAGGGGTGCCGTAGATAAGGTATTACCCCTTGACAAAATAGCTCAGGAAATCATAAATCACTTCGCAAGCCACCAAAAAAGCTAACCGTGTCCAATAGAAAAGATGAACAATTTCTAGCTTTTCGTCTTGGTGAGTATCTCTACGCCTTACCTATCAGTGTCGTACTGGAGATTATCCCCTCACAAGAGATTACCCCCCTACCCCTTGCCCCCAACTACCTTCTGGGGATTGTCAACCTAAGGGGAATAGCCCTGCCCATTTTAGACCTTGCCGCTATTTTTTCAAAAAAAACCTCTACGACAAGCAAGACCCCCGCTATTATCGTCTGTGAAGTAAATCCTTTTTCGTTAGGTTTCTACGTAGATCAGGTACTTGAAGTGTTTGCTTGCTCCCAACAAGAAATACAAAAACTACCCCAACTTGAGCAAAAAACCCAGAAAAGTCATATCCAGGGCACGGTGCTCCGGGATGAAAAATTCGTCGTCATTCTAAATGCCGACCAAATTTTGGATATGGAGGAACTAAGAAAACTCAGCCATTTTTTGAGTAACTCTGCCGAAAAAAATGCCGATCTTCATAGCTAAGTAAAGGGGTGCCCCATATGCTAAAAAACCTCAAGATTAAGCATCGCTTGGCTCTACTGGCCACTCTCATGAGCCTTTTTAATGCTATCTTTATACTCTACGCTCTATATGGCATGAACGAAGCCAAGAAAGACCTCGATGACATTTATTCAAACGATCTTCTAGTCATTGTAAATATCAACTCGCTTATAAAAAATATAGCCGGAATTTATGAGCACATTCTTCTTGCCCAATTCCATGACCCTGATTCTAGGAAGTCTTTTATACATCTGGGTCATAGCGTGGATAAACACTTAGCTCAAATAGAACAAAATAAAACCGAGATGGACAGATTATTCCAAAGTATTGACCATGGTATTGTTACCGAAGAGGGACGAAAAATCTACGAACTCGCTAAGCGCGAGTTTGAAGTGTTTGTAAGAAAGGGGATCGAGCCTGCTCTTGGACTCTACCGCCAGGGAAACTACCAAGCCGTGGAAGCACTTCTACGCGATGATCTCATGCCCGCTTACCAAAAAGGTTTAGAGGCGCTTGAGACACTAGCTAATTTCAAACAGGTCAGGGCCGCCAAGACCCGTGAGGAGCTCCATAGTCTCTTCACAGGCCGATTAATTATAAACTTAGTAAGCTTAGCCTTGGGGGGATTTCTTATAGTCGTGCTTGCTTTTATCTTTATTCGTAGCATTACCCGACCACTGGAGGAGGCAAGTGTTCTTTTAAAGCAGATATCGGGGGGAGATATCTCAGTACATGTCGAGACAAACCGTAAGGATGAGGTAGGCGATTTGCTTGAAAGTATGAAACTTATGACAGAGCAGCTAAACCAAACTATTGGCAACATTAGGGAAAACTCTGTAAGCGTGGCAACGACCTCTCAAGAGCTCAAAGCTACTGCTCAGGCTTTAAGTAAGTCAGCTGCCGAACAAGCGGCCAGCGTCGAAGAGACAAGCTCGGCCCTTGAAGAAATGGCCGCCTCGATCGCCAAAAACAGCGAAAATGCGCGACACACCGACCAAATGGCAAGAGAAACAGCTAACGAAGCCCAAGTGGGAGGCCAGGCTGTTCAAGAAGCCTTTGAAGCTATGAAGAAAATTATGGAAAAAATCACCATTATCGATGAAATTGCTTCCCAAACGAATCTATTAGCTCTCAATGCCACCATCGAAGCGGCAAGGGCTGGAGAGCATGGCAGAGGCTTTGCTGTAGTAGCGACAGAGGTGGGCAAACTCGCAGAGACAAGTCAAGCCGCAGCTAAGGAAATCATGAGCCTTGCTCGCAGCAGTATGGAAATCTCGGAAAAAGCAGGTAAGATGCTCCAGGTTATTGTGCCCAAGATTTCCGAAACGGCTCATTTGGTCCAGGAAATCGCAGAGTCCTCACAGCAGCAGCGAATTGGTGTGGAGCAAATAAGCCAGGCCATGGCACGCCTTGATAAACTTACCCAACAAAATGCATCGGCTGCCGAAGAACTTTCTGCCACAGCGGAAAACCTGGCCAATCGCTCCCTTCAGCTACGCCATGCTGTCGATTTTTTCATAACCAAGGAAAACTACGAGGCGGCTTTAGCCGAAAGAAAAGATGAAGCACCTCCAAAGGAAGTGGAAACTTCGCAAACCAAACCCTACATAAAAGTCTTCACCTCTCCAACGAAGACACTCGAGGAAAAAGACTTTGTTAAATTTTAGAAAAAAGGCTCTTGAGTTTCCCAAGAGCCTGATCGATACTCGCTTGTCTTACCGTAAGTGGGGGCGCAAGTCTAAGCACATGCTTACCTGCCCTACCAATAACTAATCCCTCATCAAGGGCTTTTTCTACAAGTCTACGAGCTTCCAACCTTTCATTGAGAACTATACCCTGCAATAGCCCAAGACCCCTTATGCCTACAATATGCTCCGGGAATCCCTCGCCAAGCCTTTTGAGACCTGCTGCAAGATAAATACCTTTTGACCTAACCTCATCTACTAGCTTGCGAGATTCCATAGTGCGGATGACCTCATAGGCCACAGCACATGCTAGGTGATTTCCTCCAAAGGTGCTACCGTGCATACCTTCGGCAAGCACATCACAGTATTTTTCCGCGACAAGCACAGCACCTAGGGGAAATCCACCCCCTAAGCCCTTTGCCATAGTTAAAATATCAGGTAGGATACCTAACTGCTGGTAAACAAAATAGCTTCCACAACGTCCCATGCCGGTTTGGATTTCATCAAAACACAAAAGGGCTGAGTGCTTGTCACAGATATCTCTTGCCTTTTGAATAAATTCTTTTTCTAATGGCAAAACTCCCCCCTCGCCTTGAATGGGCTCCAAGATAATACCACATAGCTCTGGGCCTGCTTTCTCCTCCAATTCTTGGGTGTTGTTGGGCGTAACGTACTCAACTCCTGGCAAGAGAGGACCAAAGCCACCATGGATCTTTTCTTGTCCTGTAACACTCATGGAACCAAAGGTTCTGCCATGGAAACTATTTAAAAGAGAAATGATTTTAAACTTGTGCTTATCTTTCTTTTGGCCATAGGCTCTCATGATCTTCAAAGCCGCTTCATTTGCTTCCGTCCCAGAATTGCAAAAGAAGACCTTTCCTGGAAAATTAATTTCAACAAGGGCACGCGCTAGTAAGACTTGTTGTTGGCTATAAAAAAGATTAGAGGTATGCCACAGCATATCAGCCTGGCGAGTAAGGCTCTCAATGAGGTCGGCAGGGGCATGACCCAACGATGTAACAGCAATACCCCCCAAAAAATCTAAATATTCTCGTCCTTCGCTGTCGTAGAGAAATTCCCCAGAACCATAGACAAAAGAGACAGGGAGCCGGCTATAGGTCGGTAAAATGTACTTTTCATCTAAACTGCGAATTTCCTCGAAGGAGAGTTGACCATGGGGGTGGTATCTGAGCTCTTCTTTTTGACCTGGTTGATCTTGCGAGAGTTTTCCATAAAGGTTTTCCAAAAACTCGCCTTTTTCTCTTTTCATTGGCTCTTCCTCATGCATATAACGTGCTTTTCGTCTCATTCTACACTGAAAAGAATTTTGCAGTGGAAAATGCTTGCCCTCTAAATACCAAGGCCAACATGAGCTATGGATGTCTCTGTCGACAAATTAGTGGAAAAACTCTACGAAGAGGGGGTTCGTCGCGCCCAGGATGAAGCGCGTGAAATTTTACAACAAGCAGAACAAAAGGCCCAGCAAATAATGGAAGAAGCCAAACGTGAATCTATGCAAATCCGGCAGGAGGCAGAAAAAAAAGCAAAAAGAATTTATGAAGAGCTGCAGGGTGAGTTAAAGATGGCCATTCATACAGCCATAGCAGAACTACGGGAAAAGTTGCGCTATGAGATCTTGCGCCAAAGTGTCGAAGAGCCCGTTAGGCAAGATATGCTTAAAGATAGAGAATTCCTAAAAAAGGCCATCTTAATTGTTCTTGAAAAAGTAGAAGGAGACTTTGAGCTAAGAGTACCAGAAGATTTAGCAGAAGATTTAAGAAACTACTTTAAATCAGATATTGGCAAGATTTTTCAAAAAATGGAAATTAAAGTTGAGGGCCAAAGCAAGGGCTTCACTATTGAAGCCAAAGAGAGGGGTTATGCACTTGAATTTAGTGACGACACTTTAATTGCTTTTTTTGCCAAATATTTAAAAGAAGCCTCGGCTTCTTATTTAAAGTACCCATAGTGGCACGTTACATTTACCTTATCTCAGGGCTACCCGAGATATCTACAGAATCAGCTCGGCTTTTGCCCAAACTTTTAGAGGAATGGGAAGAAGAACTCAAAAAAGAAGATCTTGAAGATCTGCGCTTTCTTATTTTTCGCAACGACAATAAAAATCTCTTAAAGTTTTTGCGGGCAAAAGATGGAATTTCTCTTTTAGATCGCGTATCTATGCATGAGCCATGTGTCTTTAGCTTTGTAGAAATCGAAAACATCTACATTGAGGAATACGACGGTGAAAAGAAAGTACCTGAATATTGGCTTTTCTTTCTTGAAGAAGAAAAAAAGAAAAAGCTTAGCTTGCAGGAACGGGAAAGACTTCTTGTAGAGCTTTATTATGAGGCAGGTATATCTCATAGAAATCCTCTTGTGCGAAAAATCTTTCTTTTTAAAAGGGACATGAAAAACCTCTTGCTTGCCATAAATGCCTACCGGCACAATCTCAGGCTTGAGAATATCGTAGTTGGCAACTATGATCTACCCGAAATTTTGCTTCGCTCCCAAGAGTCGTACAAGGGACTTGCCAAGGACTTTCCTTTCCTTTCACTATGGGAGAAACTATTGGATGAAAAACGACTTGTTGAGTTAGAACAGGAAATTGACCTGGTGCTTGTAGAATATATCGACTCCGTGCGCAACCCAGATAACTTCTCCTTTGATTATCTCATACGCTACTACATTGATTTGGCACAGCGATACCGGTGGCTTGAACTTTCGCCTCGTGTAGGCAAAATAGCTCTTGAGGAGCTAACAGAGCACATCTTGCAAAAAGCTTTATGAACATGTACGAAAGCCAAACAACAGGACGGCTCAGCGCGATTATAAGTAACCTAGTAAATATTGAACTAGAAGGTCCTGCACGCCAAAACGAAATATGTTTTATTGAACATGAGGGTCATAGACTCATGGCAGAAGTTATTCGCATAACGGGAAATGTCGCCCAAGCCCAAGTTTTTGATTCCACACGGGGACTTAAAATAAATACTCCCGTTGTCTTTACAGGTCATATGTTAGAGGCCACCCTAGGCCCTGGCCTATTATCAAAAAAATACGATGGCCTTCAAAACGACCTGGAAAAACTACCCGGGCTTTTTCTAGAAAGAGGGACCCACTCATCTCCTTTAGATGAAGACAAAGAATATAACTTCATCCCCCTCGCCAAAGAAGGGGACGTAGTAAGCGCAGGTGATTGGTTAGGTGAGGTTCAGGAAGGATGGATCCCTCATAAGATTATGGTGCCCTTGACCTTCAAGGGGCAATTCCGTGTTGGGTTTATATCTCCTTCCGCGGTTTTGCGCATTAACGACACGGTAGCGATACTCTTAGACCAGGAAGGCCAAGAGCATAAGGTTACCATGGTACAACGCTGGCCTGTTAAGAAAGCTTTTTTAGGATATCGAGAAAAAATCCGACCTGATACCATTTTAGAGACAGGAGTAAGAGCCATAGACACTTTAAATCCCCTACCCGAGGGGGGGACCGGCTTTATCCCTGGTCCCTTTGGCTGTGGCAAGACAGTGTTACAGCACGCCATTAGCAAGAACGCCAATGCCGATCTTATTGTCCTTGTCGCTTGCGGAGAAAGAGCCAATGAGGTAGTAGAAATTTTTAAGACCTTTCCAGAGCTAGAAGACACGCGAACAGGTAGAAAACTCATTGAGCGAACCACCATTGTTTGCAATACCTCGAATATGCCGGTAGCAGCCCGGGAAGCATCGGTTTATACTGGGATGACCATTGCCGAATATTATCGCTCTATGGGCTTAAAGGTACTCTTACTTGCCGATTCCACCTCCCGGTGGGCACAGGCACTTCGCGAAATGTCGAACCGCCTCGAAGAGCTTCCTGGGCCTGATGCCTTTCCGATGGATCTTACTGCCACTATTACGGCTTTCTATGCAAGAGCAGGGAAAGTTATTTTAAAAAATGGCAGAACCGGCTCTGTCACTTTTCTAGGCACCGTATCCCCAGCTGGTGGCAATTTAAAAGAGCCGGTAACCGAAAGCACCCGCAAGGCAGCTCGCTGTTTTTATGCCCTTTCTCAAAAACGAGCTGATAGTAAAAGATATCCCGCCATTGATCCCTTAGACTCCTATTCCAAGTATTTAGAGTATGGCGAATTTAGAGAAAAACTCAACGACATTATGGCTCCCGGCTGGGCAGAACTTGTGGAAGAAGCAAGGGATATTTTGCGCCAAAGTAGTGAAGCCAGAGAGCAAATTTCTATATTAGGAGATGACTCGGTACCCGTAGACTATCATGAAATCTTCTGGAAGGGCGAGCTTATTGATTTTGTTATTTTGCAGCAAGACGCTTTTGATAAAATTGATGCGAACACCCCTCTGGCACGCCAAGTCTATATGCTACGCTTGGTACTTGAGATTTGTCGCCAAAATTTCCCCTTTAGCCATTTTGAGGATGTAAGCTCCTTCTTTAAAAAGCTTATACATCTTTTAAAGCAAATGAATTATTCTGCTTTTGCCTCCGAGACTTTTCAACGCTATGAAAAAGAAGTAAGAGAACTAATTGACGAGGCCACCAAGGGAAGGGGGTGAAGGTGCAAAAGGTCTATACTCGGCTAACCAAAATTACTAAAGCCACAGTAAGCCTCTTGGCTGAGGGAGTTAGCTATGAGGAACTTGCCATTATTGATGGCCGCCTAGCCCAGGTAATTAAGATTGTGGGACAAGAGGTTAGCCTACAGGTCTTTTCTGGCACGGAAGGGCTCAGCACAAAGGCACGTGTTTTCTTCTTAGGCCATCCTCCACGTCTTAAGGTAAGCGAGGAGCTGGCTGGTCGCTATTTTAATGCTTATGGTGAACCCCTTGATGGCAAACCGCCTGTAGAGGGAGATTACGTAGAACTCGGTGGACCGACCATCAATCCCGCTCGGCGCAGCCAACCCTCGGAGCTTATTGCTACAGGAATTGCTGGCATCGATCTCAACAATACCCTAGTAACAGGGCAGAAAATTCCCTTTTTTGCAAACCCAGATGAGCCTTACAACCAGGTGATGGCCACGGTAGCCCTAAGGGCCCAATCTGATAAGATCATTTTAGGGGGGATGGGACTTTCGCACGATGACTACCTTTACTATAAAAAGGTTTTTCAACATGCAGGGGCAGAACATCGCATCGTGGTTTTCTTAAATACTACAGAGGATCCTCCCGTGGAGCGGCTCTTAATTCCTGATATGTGTCTCAGCGCTGCCGAGTACTTTGCTGTAAAAAAGCACGAGAAAGTATTAGTGCTTTTAACTGACATGACCCTCTATGCTGATGCCCTTGCCATTGTCTCCAGTAAAATGGAACAAATACCATCTAAAGACTCGATGCCAGGATCACTTTACAGTGACCTTGCCCGCATTTATGAAAGAGCTGTGCAACTGCCCACAGGAGGTTCTATAACTATTATTGCGGTAACCACACTTAATGACGGGGATATCACCCATGCCATTCCTGATAATACGGGCTACATCACCGAGGGACAGCTTTTTTTACGCCGTGACACCACCGTGGGTAAGGTTATTGTAGATCCATTTCGCTCTCTTTCCCGCCTCAAACAAATTGTTATTGGCAAGAAAACACGGGAAGATCACCCCCAGGTTATGAATGCCCTTGTAAGACTCTTTGCTGATGCCGCCAATGCCAAAACAAAGCTGGAAAATGGTTTTGAGCTGACTCGCTACGACCGTAGAGCCCTTGAATTTGCTCGAGAGTATTCCCGGGAGCTTTTAGCTATTGATGTCAACTTGAATATTGAAGCCATGCTTAACAAAGGGTGGGAACTTATGGCAAAATATTTCGACAAATCCGAAACAGGCATTAGGCAGGATCTCATTGATAAATATTGGCCCGTAAAATCTCCATGAAATACCAATTTAACAAGATATCTCTCCAAAAACTGGAAAAGGACCTAGAAATACGTCTAAGAGCTCTACCAACATTAAAAGCAAAAGAAACTGCCCTACGCCAAGAGGTAAAAAAAGCCCAACAAAGGCTAAGCGAAATTGAAAATGAACTTGCCATGCTCAATAAAACTATGGAGCAATTTTTAAGTCTGTGGGCCGAGTATCCAGATCTCTTGAGTATCTCCCATGTAGCGTTAATAGAAAAAAACATTGCCGGCATAAAGATATTTCAGGTAAGTCATGTTGAATTTCAAATTGTGCGCGCAGGACTTTTTCACCAAAGGGCCTGGGTGGTCGAAGGCACCGAACTCCTAAAAAAAAGGCTAAAACTTGTCTTAGAAAGCAGGGTTTGGAAAAAAAATCTCGAATTACTCACACAAGCCCGTAGAAAGACAACTCAAAAAGTAAATCTCTACGAAAAAGTGCAGATCCCCGAGTTTCAAAATGCCATTAGGCGCATAAAGGGCTTTTTAGAAGATGTGGAAAACCTCTCCCGTGCCTCGCAAAAAATCATCAAAAAAAGGAGACCCGCATGATCGCCGCCATGCGCCAAATAGTCTTTTTTGTACCCGAAAAAGAAAAGAAGCTCTTTTTAAGAAAACTACAATCCCTCGGTATAGTGGATGTAGATTGGCAGAGTTTACCTACCCGAAACCAAACTTTGCTACAAAAGCAAGAAGAACTCCTTGCCTTGTGGAAGAAAATCCGCAAATTTCGCAATCAAAAACAAAATTTGCCTAGAATTAAGCTTGTCGCATCTTTCTTGCTCTTACATGAATTTCTTTCCAAAGAATGGGATACTTATGAAAAACTCCTTAAGGCTCTCAGTGAGCTTCAAGAAGAGAGAAAAGAAGCTGCTCTCTGGAAAAACACAGATCCCGAAAAATACTTTTCCCTAGCCAGGCATGGTCTTTATCTTTTTCTTTATTCGGGATCATATCGCTTCTTTAAGAAGTATCGTTTTGATAAAATCAAGACATTGCTAATTCGCAGAGAAAAAGACCATGTCTATTTTCTTGTCTTTTCTGAAGAAAAAAATCCCCCTAAAATACCCTTTGTACTACACCGCTTCCCCTCGCGCTCTCTAGCTGAGATAGAAAATGATATAGTGTTTCTAGAAGAAAAAATAAAAGAAAAAGAGGCCCTTTTTGCTTACGTAAGTCAACAAGAAGAACTTTTAGCTCGCTCTTTAGCTGCTCTTCACAACCAAACCCAAAGGGAATTAACCCTCGCTAAAATGCAGCATGTCTTAGAAAACCGTGTTATTATACTCCGTGGTTACTTTCCCAAAGAAAAAGAGCAAAGCATTAGAGAGTTTTGTGCCCAAAACGAATTTGCCTATGCTATTTTACCAGCAAGCAAGGATGCTCCCGTGCTTTTAAAAAACCCCCCTCCCCTTGGGCTTTTTGAGAACATAACTCGCCTTTTTTCTCTCCCCTCTTATCAAGAGGTGGATCCCACTCCTTTTTTTGCTCCCTTCTTTACCGTTTTTTTTGGTCTTGCTTTAGCTGATGCTGGCTACGGCCTTCTCCTTATCATAGCCTCGCTTGTCTTGCTTCGCCATAAGGACTGGAAAACCATAGGCAAGCTTGGCTTTATCTTAGGTTCTGCCACCTTAGTAGCAGGAATACTCTTAAACTCATTTTTCGGTAAGAATTTATTTACCTTAGGCAGCCAGGCCGGTATTTTTCCTCACGGAGAAAAAATAGCTCTCTTTGCCGCCTATACGGTACAAGGTAAGACGGTATATCCGGCCTTGTCGCTGGCTCTACTTCTAGGCGTTCTCCAGATAAGCGTCGCTCTTTTTTTGCAAGCTTTTAACGAGGCCCACAGAAAGGGGTTGGCTTTTAGTATAAGGCCTATTTCTTTTTTTATAATTTTGCTATCTCTATTTGTCTTAGCTACTCATTCTCGTTTTCTCTCTTTGGGACTTGACCCTGAACTCACAGTGGGACCTTGGAGAGTCGGCTACTGGCTTAGCTCAATACCCGCAGACTTGGCATATTTCCTCTTTGGTGTTGCTTTGCTGGCCTTTCTTTTCTTTCATAATCCTTCCCAAAGCATCTTGAAGAGACCTCTTGCTGCTTTGTGGGAACTCTATCAGCTCGCAACTGGTTTTCTAGGAGATTTTCTTTCTTACATAAGGCTTTTTGCCCTGGCTCTTTCTGGGGGACTTTTGGGTAACGCCTTCAATCAAATTGCCTTTATGCTACAGGAAAGCCCTGTTTGGGGAGTTTCTTTATCTGTTCTTGTACTTGTCGTAGGCCATGCTTTGAATTTTGCCCTCTCCCTTCTAGGAGCCGTGGTGCATCCTCTTAGGCTTACTTTTGTGGAATTTTATAAAAATCTAGGTTTTCACGGTGGCGGAAGGGCTTACGAACCTTTCCGCAGAATAAGCTATCCTATAACACAGGAGTAGTTATGGAGACAATTGTGGCAAATGTTGGTTTAGCGCTTATGATTGGGCTTTCTGGAGGTGGTTCGGCCATTGGCCTTTCCATGGGTGGTTCTGCTGTTTTAGGCATGGTAAAGCGCCGACCCGAGGCTTTCGGCAATGGCCTGGTGCTCTCAGCTCTTCCTGCAACCCAGGGCCTTTATGGCTTTGTTGCCTTTATACTCTATACCGCCGAGTTACGTAGCGACCTTAGCCTCTTTGATGCAAGTGTTATTTTAGGTGCAGGTCTCATGGTGGGTCTAAGCTGCCTTATCTCCGCCATACAACAGGGGCATGTCTGCGCTAACGGTATTTCAGCACTAGCAAGTGGTCACGATACCTTTGGCAAAACCATGATCCTGGCAGCTTTTCCTGAGTTTTATGCAATCCTTTCGCTCGTGGCTGCCATCCTCATGAAGGATTTGTTGGCCCGTTAATCAATAGCGGTAGTGCTCACTTTTATAAGGACCCTCAATAGGTACCCCAATATATTTGGCCTGTTCGGGGGTGAGGATGGTAAGCCGGGCTCCTAACTTTTCCAAATGGAGCCTGGCAACCTCTTCGTCGAGATGCTTTGGCAGCCGATAGACCCCTATTTCGTATTTTTTCGTGGCTAACTCAATTTGAGCCAGGCACTGGTTGGTAAAACTTGTGCTCATTACAAAAGAGGGGTGCCCTGTTGCACAGCCTAAATTCACAAGCCTACCTTCAGCAAGTAAAATAATAGAATGGCCATCGGGGAAAATATAACGGTCTACCTGCGGCTTAATGTTGATTTTCTTGATTCCAGGGTAAGCTTCGAGGCGGTCTACCTGGATTTCATTATCAAAATGACCAATATTGCAAACAATGGCTAAATCTTTCATTTGGAGCATATGCTCAAGAGTTATGACATCTCGGTTTCCGGTGGCGGTGACAAAGATATCCGCATCACGCACCACATCCTCCACGCGCACTACGGGATAGCCTTCCATGGCCGCCTGTAAAGCACATATGGGATCAATTTCGGTAACAGCCACTCTGGCACCGAAAGCACGCATGCTCTGTGCAGAACCTTTCCCTACATCCCCATAGCCGCACACTACCACGAGTTTACCGGCTACCATAATGTCGGTAGCTCTCTTAATACCATCAGCTAGGGACTCTCGGCAACCATATAAGTTATCAAATTTGGATTTGGTAACCGAGTCATTGACATTAATGGCGGGAAAAAGCAGCTCTCCCCTCTGGAGCATGCGGTAGAGACGATTTACCCCTGTGGTGGTCTCTTCCGAAACACCCCGGATTTTCTTGGCCATTGCTGTCCACTTGCCTGGATTTTCTCGTAAGCTCTTTTTTAACAAGCTGTTAATAATCCTAAGTTCTTTGTTATCGGTTGGCTCATCTAAAATAGCAGGGTTTTTCTCAGCGGCCACCCCTCTATGGACAAGGAGTGTGGCATCCCCCCCATCATCCACAATGAGGTCGGGCCCCGAACCATCAGGCCAGGTAAGGGCTTTTTCGGTAGCCCACCAGTACTCCTCTAGGGTTTCTCCTTTCCAAGCAAATACGGGAACCCCTGCCGCCACCATCGCTGCAGCAGCGTGATCTTGCGTAGAAAAAATGTTACATGAAGCCCAGCGGACATCCGCCCCTAAAATTCGCAGAGTTTCGATTAGGACCGCTGTCTGCACCGTCATGTGCAGAGAACCTGTCACACGAAGACCCTGTAGAGGCTTTTGAGGACCAAACTTCTGGCGAACAGCCATGAGCCCCGGCATTTCTTTCTCTGCGAGTTCAATTTCCTTTCTTCCAAATTCAGCAAGGGATAGGTCTCTTACCCGATAATCAGCTGGAGCATAATGTAAAATCTTAGGTTCTGCCATTTCTCCCCCTTATTTAAATCATTTACAAAGCCAGATAAGCTGTAAAGAGCAAAAGTTCTTGCCAAATGATGACAAAGATGTCAAGAGGCTCTATGTTCGTTTGGGAAAAGGGAGTTTCACGCAGGGAATTTCTACAAAGTTGCCTTGGGGCTCTAGGAGCAGCTGGTTTTAGCTCTCTCGTTTTTGTGCGATGCACCACGACCCCCACCGGAAAGAAGGCCTTCATACTGATATCCGAAGAAGAGGAGACAAAGCTGGGAGAAAGTGCCTTTACCGAGATTATGGCCCAAGAGAAACCAAGCAAAAATAAGAGGCAGGCCGATCTCTTACGCAAAGTTGGCCAACGTATCGCTGCCGTTTCCCACCGCCCGGACCATCGCTGGCAATTTGAACTCATCGCCTCGGAGCAAGTTAACGCTTTTGCCCTACCCGGTGGCAAGGTAGCTTTTTACGAAGGTATCATGCCTTTTTGCCAAAACGAAGCAGGGATTGCCTGCGTAATGGGACATGAGGTGGGCCATGTAGCCGCTCGCCACGGAGCCCAGCGTATCTCCCAGCAGCTTGCGGTGCAGGGGGCTCTTACTGCCGTAGACTTATCCGTCACAAGAAATAGCAAGAACCGTAATGTAATTTTAGGAGCGTTGGGAGTTGGGGCAACCCTCGGTGTGCTTTTACCATACAGCCGAGAACACGAATACGAAGCCGATAAACTAGGTCTCATGTATATGGCAAAAGCGGGGTATGATCCCGAAGAAGCTGTACTCTTTTGGGAGCGGTTTGCCGAGCTTAGCAAAGGCCAGCCAAAGGTCCCTGAATTTCTCTCCACGCATCCTATGTCCGAAAATAGAGTTCGGGAGATGCGCAAGAATCTCCCCGAAGCTAAGCGGCTTTACGATGCCGCCCCTGTAAAATACGGCAAGGGAGAAACCGGTTAATTACCTTCGGTATATTGGTCTGGCATGATAGGTAGTGTGCAGTAATTGGTGGGCTTTTTCGGAAAGCGGCTTTTCTAAAAAAGAGCGGTAAAGTTCTTGTACCTCCTCATTTTCGTGGGAGCAGCGAACTTTTTGACTGCGGTCATCTTGGTAGAGCCCCTCTATGCGCTTCTTGCGCACTTCATTGGTAATACCGTATGGCTGCCCACCCCCACCAATACAGCCACCTGGACATGCCATCACTTCGATAAAATGGTATAAGATCTCACCTCTGGCTTTGGCTTCACGAACTCTCTCTAAAACATCGCTTACATGGCCTAAACCATGGGCGACAGCTACCCTTATTTCTTTACCGTTAAAGTTCAAGCTTGCTTCTTTCACCCCCTTTAATCCGCGGATTTCTGCAAATTCAAGGCGAGGCATTTTGCTACCGGTAAGAAAAAACTGAGCCGTGCGCAAGGCAGCTTCCATAACCCCCCCTGTATAGCCAAAGGCTGTTCCTGCACCCGAGTATTCGCCTAAAATAGAATCCGCCTTTTCCGGAGGTAGTTTTGCAAAATCAATACCCGACTGCCTAATCATGCGGGCTAATTCCCTTGTTGTGAGAGCAATATCAACATCTTTATAGCCCGAAGCGTACATTTCATGGCTACGTGTTAATTCATATTTTTTTGCTGTGCATGGCATAATTGAGATCACCTTAATACGGGAAGGGTCAATGTTTTTCTTAGCGCTGTAGTAAGTTTTCGCAAGAACACCTAGGATTTGCTGGGGGGACTTTGTAGAGGAAAAATGAGGGATGAAATCCGGATACATTTTTTCCATAAAATCAACCCAAGAAGGGCAGCATGAGGTAATGAGGGGCAGTATTCCCTTGTCATGCACAAATCGCTCCACAAACTCACTGGCCTCCTCCATAATCGTAACATCTGCCGCAAAGTTCGTGTCAAAAATAGCGTCAAATCCTAGCCGCCTCAATACCGCATATATTTGACCAGTAAGATTTGTCCCAGGCGGAAAACCAAATTCCTCCCCCACGGTAACCCTTACAGAAGGAGCAATTTGGACTACCACATGATAATCGGGATTATGGAGGAGTTGCCAAACCTCGGCCGTTTCGTCGAGTTCAATAATAGCACCTGTTGGACAATGAGCGGAACACTGGCCACAGCGCACACAGGGAGCTTCGGCAAGTTCAATATCTCCCGCCGGAGCCATACGGGTGTTCATCCCTCGATTTAAGAAAGAAAGGGCCCATACCCCCTGCATTTCTTGGCAGACATAGACACAGCGGCCACATTTAATACATTTATCAAATTCAAAGATAAGTGACCCTGTAGATCTATCCACGGGCAAATTAGGCAAAAAAGGAGCAAAAGCGGACTCCCGTATAGCAAAATCAGAGGCTAGCTGTTGCAACTCACAGGATTGGTTGCGCCCACAGGTAAGGCAGCTATTTGGATGGGTTGAAAGAATTAGCTCCAATACAGTTTTTCTCACATTCACAATTTCCTCATCGTGAGTTATAATTTCCATACCCTCCTCAACAGGTGTGGTACAAGCTCGCGGTAGACTTGCCATGCCCTTAACACGCACAATACAAATACCGCAGGCGCCTGTTGCTACAAGATCGGGATGCTTACATAAAGTTGGGATTTTGAGGTAAATTTGTTGGGCAGCCTCTAGAATGGTGCTACCCTCAACAACTTCGCAGGGTATGCCATTTATGGTACAGTGGATATATTTTTCTTGGCCCATAGCTTGTAATCCTCGGGAAAGAAATGCAAAGAAGAAAAGATAGGATTGCAGGCTGCCTTACCTAGCCCACACAGAGAGGCAAGTTTCATGGCATAAGCAATTCGCTTAATTTTCGCTATTTGCCTTTCCGCATCTGCCCCGGCCAAAAGCTCTTGGTATAAATGGCGCAACTGAAAACCACCAATGCGGCAAGGCGCACACTTGCCGCAAGACTCATCTACATTAAAGTTTAAATAAAAAAGCATAAACTCAGCCAAATTTACACTCTCATCAAGTACAATGAGCCCACCTGAGCCAATAATGGAACCAATAGCTAGAAAATCTTCGTAAGTGAGGGGGATGTCTAAAAGAGACGCTGGTACAAATCCACCAGAAGGTCCCCCTGTCTGTACGGCTTTCAACTGTTTGCCTGCAGGAAGTCCCCCACATATATCATAGATTAGGATTTTTAAAGGCATACCCATGGGAACCTCCACAAGTTGAGTTTTGGCGATCTGGCCTGAAACAGCAAAGATTTTGGTACCTAAGGATTTGCCCTTGCCTATCGTAGAAAAATAATCCCCTCCCCTCAAAATAATTTCGGGTATGGTGGCCAGGGTTTCTACATTGTTGATGCAAGTAGGTTTGCCATAGAGCCCCCTTTGGCTTGGATATGGTGGACGCGGAACAGGAGAGCCTCTTTTGCCCTCGAGGGAAGCTATAAGGGCAGTCTCTTCTCCACAAACATAGGCGCCAGCACCAAGGCGCACCTTGACATCAAAGGAAAAACCGCTGCCTAAAATATTCTTGCCCAGAAAACCATACTGCCGTGCTTCTTCCACAGCTCGTCGTATCCTCTGTGTGGCAAGAGGGTATTCGGCACGGATGTAAAAATAGCCTTGTTCCGCCCCTATCGCATAACCAGCTAATATGAGGCCCTCTAAGACCCGATGAGGGTCACTTTCTAGCAGAGAGCGGTCCATAAAAGCACCGGGGTCTCCCTCATCGGCGTTGCATATAACATACTTTGGGAAATTTTTTTCCTGGCGGGTAAGCTTCCACTTAAGAGCAGTGGGGTAACCAGCTCCTCCCCGGCCCCTAAGACCACTTTTTTCAACTTCCGAGATCACCGCCTCCGGGCTAAGCTTTTTTAAAGAAGTCTGAAGGGCATCATAGCCCCCAAGCTGCAAAGCTTCCTCGATACTCTCTGCAGACATGCGGCCGCAGTTTTTACTTACGAGGCGCAACTGTAGAGGCTCGGAAAATCTTTTGTGGATAGCCAAACCTTGACCCTGCGAGAGCAACCCAAAGAGCTCTGGCAATTCCTCTATGCTAAAGCCAGCATATACCTCGCTTTGGGGGAAAATCTCGATAGCAAAACCTCTATTATAAAAACCAAAGTCTAGGGCCCAGGCATATTGCCCTGGCGAAAAAAAGCGTGATAGAAGGGAGAGAACATAGGCTCGGTTTTTATCTTGCAAGGGAAGTGAAGTATCACTCACCAAAATGTGGGTGATAGCACCCCCCCTCTTCTTCATAAAAGTTCTGCCCCCAAGGATACATCCGCCTGAGCGAAAAAACTCTTCACGGGGGAACAAACCATGCTGAAAAAAATCTTCGAGAAGATAAGCTATGTTATGTGCATTAAGTTTGCCAAAAATAACCGCAGGGAGGTGTTCGGCTTCGACCTCAATTTGAGGATCGGCATAAGATAGCCCGTTGGTACCGACCTTTATGATTTGCCAGGTTTTGCCCAGTTCTCTTTGCAGGGCTTCCCCCACGTAAGCTGCCCCAGCGGCTATGGCGTTTGAGTCAAAATTAAGCCTTATCTTCACAGCTGATAACCTTCTCTAATTCTTGCTGAAAAATCTCTGCATTTAAATAAGGGTGTAATTGCCCATCGATATAGGCGAGGGGGGCCAGAGCGCAACAACCAATGCAACGTACTTCTTCTATAGACACCTCTCTTTGTTTTTCTTCGGGTAGATTAGTTTTGAACTCGTGCGCCATTTGTAGCAATTTCTCGCTTTGGAAAAGCCAACAGGTAGTACCGTTGCAGACAGTAATGAGATGCCTCCCTGGTGGCTTTGTGCGAAAATAATGGTAAAAGGTAATAACTTCGTATATTCGAGCCATAGGGATACGAAAGCGCTCTGCTAAAAAAGCTGCCACCTCCCGCGGGATATAACCAAAATGGTTCTCTACCGCATGAAGAGCCAAAATTAGGTTGTCGTTTTCCACCTGAAGTCCATCCACAAATTTTTTCATTTCGGGATGGCTTACAGCGGCTGGATTTAAATATATACGTTGCATCAAAAAGCACCTTTTTCTTGACCGCAACAAAAGAACAAAGCTATTTTATACGTAAACTCAAAATTTAGCATTTTGAAGTTTACATATATGAGCTGTCGAAAATCATCTCACAGGGATCCCAATGAGCCTTAAAGGCAGCGACACACCTTATGAGGAGAGCAATTATTACAGCATATTAAATCTATTTTATTTTGTGAAAGCCAAATTTCTTCCTGTATTTCTTGACTATGCAGGTTTTCGCTACAAAGGTTTTGTTGAAGAAATCCAAAATGACTTTATTCGGGTTATCATTGAGGACTTTCAAGAAACCCCCGAAAGGCGGGCTGTACTTAGCTTTGAAGCTTTAAACCGCTACTATCAGGCATCTCTTCTGATTTTACGCAGCAATGAGCAAGGTGTTTTCTTACCTTTTCCGGAAAAGATATACTACTATGCTAGGCGCCGCCATGTGAGGCTACGCTTTGACGATCTTTTCATGCGATTTATTATACTTTATTCCCCCATTTTGCAAAACCGAGCTGAAGAGAAGTACATGGAAGCGCGCTACAGTGAATTTCTCTCAGAGGTTCTTCAAGATGAACCTTCCCTGAAGGTTGTCTATCAAATGTTTGTGCGTGAAATCCAAAAAATATCTCGTAACTTTGAAATAAAAATATTACAGGGCCGAGAAGAAAAAGAACTCTCCCTTTTTGAGAGGTTACTTTTAAAAACAGGCAAAACGATTTTTATTGAGGATGTCGCCCGCTTGGGATCTTATATTGACAAAATCCCTTCAAATAGAGTTATCAACCTCCATTCTTACTATGAGGAACTTGTATCCCAAATGGGCGAATACAGGGCCATCTTGCAGATGGAGAAAATAAAAAAAGAAGATCTTCAGGAGTTCTTAGTCTCATATATGATGGTTCCCTTTACTCTTTTTGACAATATCTTAGGTTATGTTCGGCTAGAAACAAATCAATTTGATAAATACTTTTTAGCGCTTAGCCAGGCGGAAGAGCTTAGCATGGTAGCCGATCTATTCTCCTATGGTATCACGAAAATCCGCATTAGGCGCTCCCATTTTGATGTTAGCTCTGTGCAAACCAGGGTGGTCAACATCTCACTTAGTGGACTACTTATGGAATTTTCGGACGCAGTACTCTATCGTTACCTACAGAAGAACCGGCGCATTAAGATGCTTATCCCCCTTGAGGACAGGGAACTCGAAATTAGCGGTGAGATTGTTCGCTACTTTGAAAAAGATAACCTCTACTACGCAGGGGTTCTTTTTTTTAAAAGTAGGCCGGATGACCTATACCACCTAGAACGCTATATTTATGAAAACCTACACTACCAGTTTTACTAGAACTCCCCAGAGCGTAGGACAAAGGTGACAGGACCGTCATTGGTCAGGTGCACTTGCATTTCTTCGCGAAAGACACCACAACGCGTAGGTACAACACAAGCCAATTTTTGCCCAAAATAGTTGTAGAGTTTTTGAGCCTCCTCAATTCCTGCTGCTTTAGCAAAGGATGGCCGGTTTTGGCCCTTTAACTCACCCAAGAGGGTAAACTCGGAGACAAGCAAAACCTCTCCCTGCACCTCTCGTAAACTTAAATTCATCTTACCATGACTGTCTGAAAAAATTCTCAGTTTTAAAATTTTATCGCAAAATTTATCACACTCTTGTGCTGTATCACCAAGGGCAATACCTAGGAAAACAACGAGGCCATGGCCAATAGAGCTTATTTCCACACCTCGCACCTCAACTGAGGCTTTTTTAACGCGTTGAATAACCGCTACCATGGTTTTGCGGCACCAAGCTAGTAAGCTAGTAAATTGAAAAGTAAAAAGAGATCTAGGGAGGTAGCTATGAAAAGATACATCATAAAGATCATCACTGTTATATCCTTTTCCTTAGCATACGCTTGCGCCACCATCCGGCAGGATGAGCGCGGTATTGTGCGCACATTTGGCCGCCTTGAAGATACGGTGCATTCTCAGGCTTAGTTTGGTACAACCCCTTTTTCTCGGATGTCGTTACCATCCCCGTGCGCACCATAAATAAGGAGGTTCAATTAAGCCTTCCCTCAAAAGAAGGCACAACAATTCAGGCCGAGATCTCCATTCTCTACAGAGTCAGGGAAGACAAACTCCACGAGATCTTACAAAATGCCGGCGAAGATTACGAAGCCACCTTAATTTTAACTACCTTTCGCTCAGCTGCTGCCGATGTCTCCGCCCGGCATTTTGCAAAAGACATGCACAGCACCGAGAGAACTAATATTGGCAACGAAATTGCAGAGCTCATGAACCAGAGACTCTACCATCGTGGCTTTGAAATCGAGGGGGTTATGCTTAAGAGCATTGTCCTACCACCAGGACTTGCGCGCTCTATAGAGGAAAAGCTTCAAGCAGAACAAGATGCCCAACGCATGCAATTTGTGCTGCAAAGAGAGGAACTTGAGGCTAGGCGACGCATTGTCGAGGCAGAGGGCATTCGTGATTCACAAAAAATTATTTCTGCCGGCCTCATGCAAAATGCCCTCCAATGGCGCTCCATAGAAGCTTTTCGAGAATTAGCAAACTCACCTAATACAAAAATTATTATAACCGACGGCCGCACCCCCATCTTCATTACCGATGATAAGAAATAGACTTACTTGACATAAGCAAAGGGAAAAAGAAATTGCTTTATGCTGCGTTGTACTCTGTTCATCTTGTGTTTTATACTTTCGTGCAGAACCCCTCCCCGACTTGAAATGGAAAATGCCCGGAAGGCTATAGATGAAGCTACCAAACTCAAGGCAGCACAATATGCCCCTAATAACTTTAACGAGGCAAGAGCAGAGTACAGCAAAGCAGAAAAACAAATGGAAGAAAAGGAATACGACAAGGCCCGCAAGCATGCCATAAAATCACGAGAAGAGGCTCAAAAGGCTTATCATGAAGCTCTGCAAGAATTTGCTAGAGAAACCGAAGAACTCACCCAAAAAGCAAAGGAGAAAGCTGATCTTGCTAATGCAGCTCATCTTTTTCCCGAAAACTATCGACAGGCCATGGCTCTCGAAAAAGAATTACAAGAAGATATAGAAAAATTAAAAAAACTTAGTGAAAAACTAAAAAAGCTTGAAGACGAAGAAAGAGCGCACAAAGCTAAGAAA
The DNA here is from genome assembly GCA_025055765.1 of Leptospiraceae bacterium. Taxonomy (GTDB): domain Bacteria; phylum Spirochaetota; class Leptospiria; order Turneriellales; family Turneriellaceae; genus JANWWS01. Next base: position 91,801 of record JANWWS010000007.1, read on the forward strand.
TAGTATGAGACCTATCTTTTCTCTTTTTGTAAGCGCTATTGTATTTATTTTTAGCTCGAATTGCCCCGGTTTTTTTGCCCAAGAAGTTTCCCCGCCTTCTGAAGAAGATAACATACGCCGGGAGATCTTTGAATTATGGAAGCAAGTTCTTGAAAAACGGGAAAAGAGCTTAAAACTCTATGAAGAGATGGCTTTAAACTCCCAAAAGTTGCGCACAGAAGCAGAAGCTCAATTAGAATCGTTGCATAGGAAACTGCTCTTTGCTAGGGAGAATTCGCTCATAAACCAAAAGCTCTTAGACAAAGCAAGACAAGTTGAGGTAAAAGCACGCCAGGAATTTAAGCTGAAAAACTACCCTTTAACACTAGCTCTAGTTCAAGAGGCATTTGGGTATATTGTTGAAGTACCTCGTGTCACACTTCGGCTAAAAAACACTATTCTCTCACCCGATGGAGACGGGGAAAATGATATTTTGGAACTTGAGCCCAATGTGCAAACAAGTCAAATTATAGATAGTTGGCAGCTTCAAATTTGGCGAAGCGAGCCAGGGGAGCAAGACATCCTAGTTTATGAGTCGTCTGGTAGAGAATTGCCCCAAATCCTGACCTGGGATGGGAAAAGAGAAGACCGCATTGTGGTTGACAGCGCGACCAATTACTATGCCCAATTATTTGTAAAAGACGGAGCCGAGGGTCTTGGTCAATCTAACCGAGCTTACTTTAAGACAGATATTTTTGTTAGCCGCACAGAGAGGGGACTACTAATCAACATGACAAACATTCGCTTTGAACCAGATAGAGCTGAGCTCTTATCAGAAAATTACCCTGTGTTGCAAGATCTTTACAAGGTTTTGCAAAAGTATCCCCATTACCGCATTGTGGTAGAAGGACATGCCCATTTTAGTGGGCCCGCCACTTGGAGCAAAACCCTTTCTGATAAAAGGGCGCAGGCTGTGGCAGATTACTTGGTTTCCCTGGGGCTTGAGAGACAAAGAGTCATTGTGCAGGGCATGGGGGAAGCCATGCCACGTACTTTTGTAGCCGAGGAGGCTATGCTTAACCGGCGAGTAGCCTTCTTGCTTATGCGAACAGAAAAAGAAATTGACGAATATCGCCGCTTTGTACGCCGTCTCAATTTTAGAAAAGAAATCTATCCGCCGAAAAAGAAATAGAATGCTTTTTGAATTTTACGAAACACAACCACTGGCTTTTTACATATTCCTGTCTCTTTTTTCGTATTTCATAGGGTCTTTCCCAACCGCCTATATAGCTTGCAAGAGGAAAGGCATTGACATCCGCACCGTAGGCAGTGGCAATGTAGGAGCAACCAATGCGGGACGCATTTTAGGCAAGAAATGGGGCTTTTTTATTTTATTTATAGATGCCCTAAAGGGTTATGTCCCGGCTTCTCTATCACTCATGGTAACCCAACAAGAGCTTGTTGCCCTCTATTCAGGGACTATGGCCGTAATTGGGCATGTCTTCCCTGTGTGGATTGGGTTTCGCGGCGGCAAAGGGGTAGCTACGGGTTTTGGCATGATGCTAGCACTATTGCCCGAAATTACCCTCCTTGCTGTAGTGGTTTTTGCTATTACCGTACTTATAAGTCGTTATGTTTCCTTAGGATCTATATTGGGAGCTCTAAGTCTACTTGTTTTTTACTTGCTTTTTTATAATCTACAGCAGGACTTTGTCTTATTTCTTTTGCTTTTGGTCATGGTTAGCTTTGTGATATACCGCCACCGCGCTAACATAAGGCGTCTTGTGGCAGGAGAGGAACCAAAAATATGGCAAACCCACACGAAGGAGTAATTCATGGGAAAAGGTTTCGTTTTTGGTCTTTTGCTTACAACAACGCTCTTGGCTGGGCCCATAGAAGATGAGTACAACCGCACCCGAGATGAGATTGAAAAGCTAAGAGACAACGCTCAGCTGCGCAAAGAACAGCTTGAGAAAACCCTTTCGCGCTCCCTACAGAGAGCCCTATTGCGCTATTTTAACGACCCCGATTATCAAAAAGCCGAACTCAAGGAAGGCAATTATGAGAGATCTGAAATTGACCCATATACTTACTATTACAAATATAAAGATTATGTGGGATATTTTACTTATAGTGTCGATCCCGAAAAATATTTAGCTGTTCCTATTGCAGAAAAAATCCTACAAAAACCAACAGCGAAAGCAGCCTCAAGCCGTGGCGACTAAGCCTTTGCAAGAAGGGATCCTAATTTTAACAACGACACCTAAGCGTGAGGAGGCGGAACAGCTTGCTGAAGCCCTTGTTCGCCACAAATTAGCGGCCTGTGTAAATATTCTAGGTCCAGCTATTTCTTATTACTTCTGGAAGGGGGAGCTTGTTCGTGACGAGGAGTACAAGCTTTTCATAAAAACCTCTGTAGATAAAAAGGCCGAGCTTATATCCTTTATCAAGCAAAACCACAGTTACACCGTTCCGGAAATAACAGCCATTGAGGTTCGCTATGAAAATAGCGACTATGCCAATTGGCTATATGAATACCTCAGCTCATGAGGCCCCTTTATAGAGGGCTTTTCATACTAGCCTCAGCAGCAACCCTTCTTGCTAAGACTTCCTTCACAGCTGGAACACTTCTGCAAGCCCATGGCCCAGTGGTCCTGGCAGGGGGAGTCTGGCAAGCCAACTATATAGGAGAGGAAGAGCCAAGCTTTGCCTTTCGGTTAAGGCTACCTTTGCTTTTTCATGAAAACGGACAATTTGTATATCCAACAATAAAAAACCCCCCTGGCCCTGCCTTTTTTTCCAAGAATTCTTCCTATGCGCTCTTCTTACAGGAGCTTTCTTTGAGAAAAAATACTCTTTTCGCTGGAATAGGACAAGCCCAAATAAAGAATAGTTACGGCAATCTCCTGTGGGGAAATCCCCTTTATGACCCCCTAGCCCCCTACCTGGGCAACCAGCTAATATTGCGTCTAGACGACCTTGAAATATATAGCTCCCCTTTGACCCACTTTGAACTGGGCTTTCTACGCTATAGTTGGCACCCTATGGCACATAGTGAAAAAAATTTTTGGAAAAGCCTACTTTTGCGCTTTCAGCTCTTTTATGAGCACCAGAGAAGCCATGGAACAGGCTTTGAAATGGAAAATTATCTCTGGCAATGGGAAGCACTCTTTTTGGGACAGAGACAAAGTCTCGCATATATCTTGAGGGCAAGAGAAAGACTCTATCAATACAGTGGGGGTTTTTTTATTTCCTATAGGCTAACTCTTATTGATCTTGGCTTGCTCTATCAGTCCGCCAAGCACCCCTACGGTCCTTATCTTTCCTCTCTAACTCCTGGACGCGAAAATCTACCTCATCTAAGAGGCTCCTCCCTAGCTGGCAGCTATCTAGGTTTACGCCTGGCTAACAAAATGAGTGTTCTTGCTCTACGAGGTGAATACTATCGGCCAAATATATTTTCTTTTAGAGGCAATTTGGAATTTAAGAAAAACGACTTTGCTCTCACAGCTGGAGCAATAACAGAAGGCATTGGCCAAGGCCCACCTAAAAAAGATCAGGTCTTTTACTCTGTAAATCTATTGTATTTTGCCGTTGGGGATTTCCTTGTTTGGCGCAGTGAAAACTATTTTAATTTTTATCGAGAACTTCTATTTCGTGGTGAGATGTCCCTTACTTGGACCTTTTAATGTGTTTTACCCCATAGCGCTCATAGAGTTTGTGCCGGTACTCCCTTTCTCTTCGCTCAACAGCTTCAAAAAAAGGATCAGCATTCTTTACGCTCTTAAAAGCATGGTAGCCTTCCATGAAAAAGTCCATGAGATGCTCCATTTTCATGACTCGGGCCGCAATTTTTGTAGGAGTTATGACAAAACCTAAGAAAGGTAAATGGGCTAATTTATGAAAAAAACGCGTGGTCTCAATTAAGAGAAACACCTGCCTTTCTCGATCCTCTTCTCGGTCAGTGCGGGCAAAAGCTTCTTCATAAGATCGCCGATTCACTTTTGCCGCTCCAAAGAGTTCCTGATGTTTTTGCGCCACTGCCAAATCTAATTCATCTGTGAGTTCATTTAACTCTTTAAGCATGGTCACACGGGTAATGCGCTCTTCCCCCACAGCAGCTAATAGTTTCTCATAAAGCCGATTAAAGGCCTCATCTCGCTTATCTTTATAAGATGTGTCGTAAATCTTACTAAAGAAAAATTCAGTAACCTTAGCATAGTCAGGGTTATATACAAAGTCGCAATAGGTCTCTCTCAATCTAATGGTTTGTTCTCGACGGATCTCCGCAAGGGGGACATGTGCATTCATGGCTTAAATCGTGCTGGTCTTTTTTCAAGAAATGCCCTAAGACCTTCCTGTGCCTGCCCATGAGCGAAAAGTTGACTAAAATACTCCTCTTCTTTTAAGTGTGCTTCAAAAAAAGGGGCTTTGGTTTTTAAATAAAGCTCTTTGATCGCTTTAAGGGCTTCAGGTCCATTGCGCAAAAGCAAGGTTGCTAGTTTTTCACATTCTTCTAATAGACTTTCTTGGGTTACTAACTTTTGCGCTAGCTGCAGCTCATAAGCTCTTTTCCCATTAAAACGCTCTCCTGTAAGGGTGAGGTAAAGAGAGCTGCCATAGGGCAAAAGGCGCACTAACCTAACAGTGCCTCCAAAGCCGGGAATAAGTCCAAGCGTACTTTCAGGAAGCCCAAGAAGAGCATCCTCACAGACAACACGTATATCACAAGCTAAGGCAAGCTCAAGCCCTCCTCCTAAGGCTGCTCCCCTTATAGCGGCAATGGAGATAAAAGAACTTTTTTCAAGCTTCTCGAAAACAAGTTGACCAAGAAAAGAAAACTCCTTGGCTTGGTTTTCATCCATATTAGACATCTCCGCGATATCTGCTCCCGCCGCAAAAGCCTTACCTTCGCCTGTAAGCACCACCACGCGCGTCTTATTTTGAAGAACTTCGATTACCCCACTGAGCTCCCATAAAACATCTTTTGACAAAACATTTAATGGAGGATGATTTAACCTAAGAAGGGTATACACCTCTTCGCCACCATGCGGTAAAATTACCTTTTTTTCCTCTATTTGCCAAAAACGGTACATAAAATTACCCTAGCTTTGCCATCTTGGCTCCGTAAGCAGTTTCTAGTTTTTGAGCCAAGTCTAAAAGCAGATTTTCACTAAAATAAGGACCTTGTAGCTGCATGCCAATCGGCAGTCCCTGTGTAGGACCGGGTATAGAAAGTGCCGGAATCCCCGCCAAGGATGCCCCCACTGTAAAAATATCAGAGAGATACATCTGCACGGGATCGTGAGTCTTCTCCCCCAAGAGAAAAGCAACGGTCGGCGAGGTAGGTAAAAGAATTAAATCGACCTCTTGAAAAGCATTTAGATAATCCTGGCGGATAAGCCGTCGTACTTTTTGGGCCTGGGCATAATAGGCATCATAGTAGCCACTTGAAAGAGCAAAAGTTCCCAACAGGATTCTACGCTTAACCTCAGTTCCAAAACCTATGGTGCGAGACTTTTCATATAGCTCCAGCAAATTGTTTGAGGGATAGCGGTAGCCATAGCGTATTCCATCAAAGCGAGCTAAATTGGCTGAGGCCTCACTAGTTGCTGTGATATAATAGACAGCAATACCATATTTTTGGTGAGGCAAGTGTATGGGAAAAAGATCCCCCGATTTTATAACTTCTTTTCTTAGAATGCGGGTCAGCTCCTCAAAGGATTTTTTTACTTCGCTTTGGCAGCCATCCAAAAGCTCTTCGCTGTAGCCTATTCGCAATTCTTCAATAGGTTTTTGCACCACCCTATATTTACTTGCTGGTATAGTAGTGGAATCTCGAGGATCATGCCCTTTTATACATTCGTATAGGAGCCGGGCATCGCTTGCCGTAAGAGTGAGAGGTCCAATTTGGTCTAAACTTGAAGCAAAGGCCACAAGACCATAGCGAGACACGGTGCCATAAGTTGGCTTAAGACCATAGATGCCACAAAAAGACGCAGGCTGACGAATTGACCCCCCTGTATCAGAGCCTAAAGCAGCAGGCACGAAGCCCGCAGCTACAGCGGCAGCACTTCCTCCCGATGAGCCGCCAGGAGAACGTGACAGGTCGTGAGGGTTACGGGTAATTTTATAGGCTGAATTTTCCGTTGAACTCCCCATGGCAAATTCATCCATGTTGAGCCGACCCATTGTGTTAAAGCCCAAAGCCTGCAGTCTTTCTATTACGGTAGCCGAAAAAGGAGAGATATATCCCTCTAAAATTTTGGAAGCACAGCTGACCTTTCTACCCTGAGTAACAATGTTGTCTTTAATACCTATGGGTATGCCATCGTAATCGGATAGGTTTTGGCCCTTCTCCCACCTTTTTTTTGCTTCCTTTGCCCAGTTTCTTGCATCTTCTTCCTCTACTTCAATAAAAGCCCCTATTTTTTCATCAAACTTTTTTATTTTGGTTAAATACTCATCTAAAATCTCTTCGGGAGAGGTTTCCTTTTTTTTGAGTTTCTGGCTCCAAAAAGAAAGCATAGCTCTCTTTTCGAGGAGCCTTTGGATTGACGATAACTTTTTAAAACTACCCCTTAGCTTTTTCAAAAAGATAATGGCTTACAAGCCACTCTCTGCCTCTATTTGTGGCAAAAAGTTCTGAAACAGCCATGAAAAAAACCCTCCAAAAATGAAACCACATCTTTGACTTAGCACCATAAATATTCTTAAAAAGAGCTAATATTCTTGGTTTATTACGGTCTAAATTTTTGAGCCATGCTTCAGCGGTAAGATGGTAATGCCAGCCATCCACTTGCCAATGCTTAGTAATACGCATGTGACGATTAAAGTAAAACAACAAGTGGTCGCTTGGCATAAGACCCCCACTAAAGAAGTAACGCGCCATAAAATCAGATGCCTCTTTGTCTTCAAAAAGATAAGCGAGGTAACGATGCGTGAAGATATGAACAAAGAGCTTTCCCTCTGGCTTTAACCACAAGGAAATGCGGCGCAAAAGTTCTTCATAATTGCGCATATGTTCAAACATTTCTATGGAGATAACACGATCAAACTTTTCTTTTGTTTGAAAATCATTCATATCGACAGTAAGCACCCTGATATTGCTTAGATTTTTTTCTTTGAGTTTTTCCTCAATATATTGCCTTTGCGTACGCGAATTAGAAAGCGCTAAAATCTTTGCGTGAGGAAACCTATGGGCTAAATATAAGGTAAGCGATCCCCATCCACAGCCCAATTCTAAGATTTTTTGTCCATCTTTGAGTTCGGCACGCTCAACATAAAGCTCTAGCATCTTGTCTTCTGCTTCATCCAAAGAAGTGTTATCTTTCTCGAAATAGCAGCAAGAATACTTCTTATTCTTGCCTAAGACAAGTTCAAAAAATTCACTTGGAAGCTCATAATGCTGCTCATTAGCCTTTTCGGGCATGACAGCAATTGGTGAGCCTTTTAAAAATTCTATGAATTCACTTAATTTTTGCTGTTGCTTTTCAAGGTTAGGCAGCATCTCGCTTTTTAATCTCAATTTATTTAAATGGCGTATGGCAAGCCTAAGCACAAAATCAGGCACAAAACCTGTGCCAACAAGTGTCTCGTACCACATGAGAGGCCCCAGCTAAGCAATTTTCTTAGGGAACCAAGGAATCAGCTTGTTCGTTCTTTGCTGATAGAGGAGGTATTGGGCTCCCTTGCTACGCATATTTTGCTCCTCATTGGCGGGAATACCTGTAATACGCAAGATGAAATACATGATAGTTATGGGAGCAAGAATGGCAAGATAACCAAAGGGCGCACTTATGGCATAAAGGGCATAGGACCACCACACAAGAATCTCAAAAAAATAATTGGGGTGCCTTGAGTACCGCCAGAGCCCCGTTGTACAGATTTTGCCCTGATTTTCAGGCCTTTTCTTAAAAAAATACAGCTGCAGATCAGCCACTGTTTCCCCTATAAAGCCAACAGCAAAGAGCACAAGAGCCATTATTTGTATGGCTAGGAGTTCTCGTTGGTCTGAAGCCATGACTAAGAGAAAAGGAAGGGAAAGCCACAAGTCTAAGAGAGCTTGTGTTTCAAAGAAAAGAAAAAACTTTAGTGGGATATTTTGTTTCCATTTCTGCCGCAAAGCCACATAGCGACCCTCTTCCGGGGTTCTATAGATCCGAGCAAAAAAAAGATATAAGGCCAACCTTACACCCCAAATAGATACCATGATTAAGAAGACCTTTTGGTAGAGGTAGTGGTTTTCCATAACAGCATGATAGAACAAGGCCAAGAGAGGCAATGAAAGCGCCCAGCCGAGATCCACCAGGGCAGCATTTCTTAGGGGAATGTGGACAAGCCACAGAAATGCCATAAAAGCAAGGACTGCTAGTCCCGCCTGGACGAGAACAGGAAATACGTTTGCCATAATGGTATAATTTACAACAAAAACCCAATTTCGTCAAATGTTGTCACCAAACCCTCGACAAGATAGAGGCAGCGGTAAATATAAAGGGTGTTTCGAGCTGCGCGGGATTTTTCTCATAGATTTTTCCTTTTCCCATAGTTTTATCATTTTGGCGAAAAAGAGTTGACTTTTTGTGCGGCGCACAATTTAGTGTGTGGCCGGCACAAACCGGTGAAAAAACTGTGTGGAGTTCATTATGGAGGAAACACTCAAAAAATTAGTGAACCTGGGAATTGGTGCTGTAGAAAGCATCCAAGAGGCTGCCCGTGAGGCTCTCAATCGTCTCGAAAAGGAAGCGAATAACCTTATCGCCAAGGGAGAGACGATCGACAATGAGACTACCCGCCAAATCAGGGAATTTGCCACTGACGCGGCAAAGCGCATAAGTGAGGTAGCCTCTAATTCATCGAAAACCATTAAAGAGATTGCCGACCAAGCGCAGAAACTCATCAACGATACCATAGCCCAGGCAAAAACCAGGATTGACGATCTCACGGGTAAAAAAGAAAATACAGGTGCTTAAGATTTAGGGGCGAGCTCTCGCCCCTTTTCTTTCTTGCTATTCAGACCCTTTCCGAAAAAACGACAGCTTGCGCATGCATATACGCAAGTTCCAATTTAAATTATGGCAGACTTATCTCGGGGCACGGCGACTTTACGCTCTACTCACCTATTTTTACCTACAGTACGCCAAGCCTTTTCTATCTTTATTTTATTTTATTGCTGGATTGCTATCCCTCTCTATTCTCATTTCTGAAATTGGCTTTTCTTATTCTGAGAGAGTAGGTTACCTTTTTGAGACCTCTGCTGAAGTTGTCATCATCTATATGGTCTGTTATGAGCTGTTATCGGTGGTTTTTAGCGATAAAGATTGGCGCCAGAGAATTTACATTCGGCGCTATCAACTAATAGTAGTTTTAGGGGTTCTGCTCCAACTATTTTTTTATGATACCATTCTCTCGGTTATTTTAGACATTTACGGCTTCACCCCCCGTGAGGCCGCCCTATTGGTTCTGGGGATAAGCCAGATTACCTTGCTTTCCACAAATCTCCTACATTTGCTACGAAGACTCGAGAAACTACAATTATGGCAGGTTCCCCCTGCTCTAATTTTTGCGGGAAGCTTTTTACTCCTAATTCTCATTGGCTTTTTGTTTCTTTGTCTTCCCAAAGCCCATCGGGAAAGAGTCCCCTACATCGATTTGTTTTTCACAGCAGTCAGTGCCGTCTGCGTCACTGGACTTTCGACGATAGACATCGGCACAGATCTAACACGCACAGGCCAAACTATCTTGCTATTACTAATACAAATTGGGGGACTCGGCCTTATGACCCTGACAGCTTTCTTTTCTTACTTCCTGGCAGGCCGTGTCTCCTTAAGGGAACATTTAGCTATAAAAGATCTTTTGAGCGAATCCTCCCTTGCCAATATAAAGCAGCTTTTGCTTAAGATAGCCTTACTTACCCTTGTGGCAGAATCTAGCGGTGCCCTTTTCTTATATCTTTTTGATATTCCAGAGGAAAATATGAGCTCTTCTGAGAGAATCTTTTATGCCCTCTTTCATGCTATTTCTGCTTTTTGTAATGCAGGTTTTTCACTCTACCAAGATAACTTCACAAAATTTGCCCACAATCCTGGCTACTTAATAACCATTATCACTCTCATTGTCGCAGGGGGACTAGGCTTTTCTGTCTTGGGGGAATTGGTAAGCTTATCTTGGCTAACCAACAAACGCCTATCTACGCTAAGCCTTGTCGTAATCATGACAAGTCTCTTGCTTATCTTGGCAGGAACACTTGTCTTTTACTTTAGCGAAAAAGAGCATGCTTTCCGCTCTATAAAAGAAGAATACAAGATTTTAAATGCACTATTCTTGAGTGTAACTGCAAGAACAGCTGGCTTCAACACTATGGATATCCATGACCTAAAGTTTGGCTCCACCCTTTTTTGCCTTGCCCTTATGTTTATCGGGGCCTCTCCTGGCTCGACAGGTGGAGGAATTAAGACCACCACGGCAGCTCTTCTTTTCCTCTCGGTTCTTAGCTTTTTAAGGGGTAAAAACCGGCTCGATATTCGCGGACGAACTATCTCCGTTACCAGCCAGGTGCGGGCTTTCGCGGTTGCCACTACTTCCCTAATATTAGTTTTCTTTAGCCTTCTGTCTTTAAGTTACTTGGAAGCGGATAAGGAGGTACTCGATGTTGTCTTTGAAGTCTTTTCGGCCCACGGGACAGTGGGACTCTCTCGTGGCATAACCCCCGCTCTTAGTACAGAAGGCAAAATCATTCTCTGCTTAACTATGTTTGCGGGCAGGGTGGGTGTGCTTAATCTTTTTTTACTCCTCATTCCTAAAAAAAAAGAAGTTCACTATGACTACCCTACCGAATACCTAATGGTGGGATAGCTTTTTGAAAATATACTCTAAGTAGTGCACCAACTGTTCTTGCAAAAATCTTTTGCGCTGATAAACATAAAGAGAGGGGTAAAGACCTGTACGCAAGATAACCCCCGCGCGGCGCAGGATGGATTTTTCTTTAAAAAAAGAACGAAAATTTTTCTCCCATTTTAAGTACACACTGTCTTGCAGGTTATCTCCCACGATCTTTATACACAAAAAACGTTTTGTTAACCGCGCCTCTTCTAAAAGCTGAACTAAAAAATAACCTTCCATATCAATAAGATCGGCCCCTATGAGGTCATATAATTCAAGTCGCTCTTGGGATTGCTCTATGAGTTCATGGTGAGTCAAAAGAGTAAGTCGTGATAAGGACACTTTCTGAAGAAGACTTGTTTTTAACTCTTTTTCTTGTTGGCGTAACATAACAAAGCGATCTACCACATAACCCTCGCCCACCTGTAATCCTTGTCGCAGAGCACCTGCAAAGCCAATATTAATAACATATTGGGCTGAAATGTCTTTCATTAATTTTAAAAGCCTCATCTTGCGTGCCACACCCGCACCAATGAGAGCCAACGCACTCTCTTGACCAAAAAGCCGCCCTTGATAAAGAGAAATACCATGCATGCGAAAAAAATTCAATTTGCGCAACAACGGAAAGGCCTCGTCATAAAGGGCCACTAGAACTAAAATCATGCCCTCAAGGCCCAAACGACGTAGCTACCTTTGCCCCGTATTTCTATCCGGTGGCTTTGAAAAAGTCCCTGTTTTTCGGGAGTAATTTGCTGGTAAGTCGCCTCATCGATGACAATCTGGGTATTTAGTTTTTTGTTTAGCGTCTCGAGTCTCGCGGCGGTGTTCACTACATCTCCCATAACCGTAAATTCCATCCTATGGATAGAACCAATGTTCCCCGCAAAGACGAGACCACTGGCTATACCAATACCAAACTTAATTGCCTCGCCCAAAGAGAAGGCATCCACGGAATTCAACATAAGAAAATGGTCCTTCACACCTAAGGCAAAACTCACCGCATCCTCGGCATCACCATAACGCGGGTCCGGAGCTCCAAATGTTAGAAGTAAACCATCTCCCAGAAGCTTATTTACCGATCCTCTATGACTTACAGCTAAATCCATGACATCATGGAGAATACTGTTGAGGATTTCCGCAAATCGCCCGGCCTCGGTACGATTACCTAGGGCTGTCGAATTACGTAAATCAAAAAAGGCAACTGTGGCAATCTGGGTATGTCCTCCTGTTTTTGTCGTGATTTCACCACTTTGCATTCTTTTTTGGATATCAGGCGGCAAGAAAGGTTCTATAGACCTCGTAAATTTTTCTAACTTCGTAAGCTCGTTTTGACAGCGGCGTAGCTTGATGTGCGTTTGCAACAAACGGCGAACTCTAATTTCAAGTTCGTGGAGATTGACGGGTTTATTGATAATATCTTCCACCTCATAAAAAATCTCATTCCACCACGAGCCATACGGCCTCGCCGTAAGTACCACTATCGGGACTTCTTGAGCCTCACTTTGTATATGCTCTATAAAATCTCGGGCCTCCCCGTCAGGCAACTGGTAGTCGAGAAGAATAAGATCTGGGCGAAAGGTCGTGTATTCCATGATTCCCCCGGCGAGGGAGTTAGCCCAATTTACTTGGTAATTTTTTTCTTCTAAGATGCGTCTAATACCCTCTGAGAGGACTTCGTCATCCTCTACCACAAGAATTTTAGGTTCGCGCAAGAAAATTCCTTCTTGCTCAAGTTTTTCCTTTTCCGAAACCTTTTCTCTACTATGATGCCGAACCAGAATCTTAAGCAACTGTGTTTTTAGTGTCTCGGGATCATAGTTAAATTGAGAGAGATTTAGGAAATCCTCAATGCCTAAATCAAAGAGAGCATATTCATCGAGGTTTTCCTCGGTGTGCACAATCACAACCGGAATTTTTAGCAACTGCGCTAAATAGCTAACAAAGTCCCGATCCTGAGGCCGACGGGACGAGAGATAATAGAGTACCAGCACAGGACCCTGGGGGCGAATTAGAAGACTGTTGAGTTCAAGTTCGCTGTAGGTAAAGTTATACTGCGCTAAGTGGCTCTGTAGGTTCGGTAAAAGTTCCTTTTCCCATCTTGTTTTTTCGTCTTCAGAAAAACCATGCAGATAAAGCGAAAACTGCATCTATCACTTGGGAAAAAGGTTGTTGATTTTAGTCCTCAAGACTTCTGCGTATTTCTTATCTTCTACGGCAATATGTCCCGTAATCCAACCTTGGAGAAATTCCATCAGCTCAGCTGCCGAGAGGTTACCTTGACTAAATTTTTCGTAATAGGCTTTTAAACTTTCTTTTAACCCCTCGTGGTGTCTTTTGTGTTCCTCTGCATGCTCATAGTTGAATTGCCGAAAGAGCTTTTCTTCAAAACTAAAGTGATTGTGCACATAATCGTTTAGCGCATTAAAAATCTCATCGAGCGCTAGCTCTTTCTGTTCAAAAGCCGCATCGACAAGTTTCGATAACAGCCGAAACAAAGCCTGGTGTTGTTCATCGATAACAGGGATATTAAGAGACAAGGAAGAATCCCACTCAACTAGGGGCATATTCCGAATTTCCTTTTTTTTACCAAGTGTAAAGCAGAAAGCACAAGCGCCTCCATGCCATCAAGAAATTGACTCCTTGTGGTTTTAAAAGCAATTTGCCACAGTATGTTATATCAAAGGCTGACTAGCTTAAGCCCCGTAATCATGGCTAGTTTTCTCTTAGCTCGTTGCTACTATGACGCCACCCCTCCCAGCGAAGAAGAAAAAAGGGAGTATTTGGCGGAACTCATCATCCGAGTAAACGGCCTAAACCCCGAAGAGCGCCTTCTTTATTTTTTTAGAGAGCCACTGAATTTTTTCATTAAATACCCAAGTTATCTTTATCCCAGAGAAAGCGAACTTTACTTTAGCCATCTTCTCGGCAAAAACATAGATCAATTGGAAATCCAGCTTATTATCGACCAAAACCAAAATGGCGAGGCGGAACCTCATGAGCCATATTACCACTCACCACCCCTGCACTTCTCTGTAGACCAGCCAAAGCTTTTTCTTATCATAAACCGCTCCCATTTTACCCCATGAGATATCTTGTTATTTTTCTTTTCCTGTCCACTTCCGCCTTTTCTTTCACAACCAGCTTATACCCAGGAGAAGATAGCCGACTCTTGCGCCAAGAGCTTATTGTCCTACCTCTTGGCCCTTCCTGGTATTCGGCACATAACTTGTATCTTGCCTCTCTTGCCTTAAACCACGACACCGCCTCCTTTGCTTTAAATGAGGAGGGATTTCTAAACCACTATGGCAGCTCCTACCTTTGGCAGCGCTTTTATTTACAAGGTGCCGACATTAGCCATCCAGGAGAGCCCGGTAGGCCTGTAGTGAAGATTCCCTTTTTTTTACCTTCAGAGTTAAAATTTGTCTATCACCAAAGAGATGGCGTCACGGGGGAGGGATGGCATTTTCTACTACCCCAATCCTTTGGTAACTATCTAAACTTACAGTATTCGTGGGTTTACACCCTAAATGGCCCCCCTTTTTTTAGCTCAGGCCTTTTTGATCGTGAGCCAGCCCAGAAGTGGGGAGCTCCCACTGAGAGGAGGGGATTTCTGCCCTCCCATGAATTGGCTGCCGAACTTGGCCAGGAAGACAAGCGGCTTGTTCTTGAGAGTATCATCCATGAACGTAACTTTGTCTCGACGCCACAAGCAGAAAAAAGCCAAAGACAAAGTCTTTTTGCTGGCTGGCAGACAAAGTATCTAGATATTTTGGCTGGTGCCGAATATGCTTATCGCGACCAACAAGGGGCCGAGTGGTCTGACCCCCAAGTGAGTTTTAGGGAAAATTTTGGCATTTTATCCCTGGTAAACCTAAGAAATACCCCTGTAAAAGCTCACGCCGCTTTTGCTTTTGCCTATAGCCGAGAAGGCAATTTGCAAGACCAACTAAGTCTAAGGGCCATCGAAGATGAAGTAAATCACCGCCCCCTTCCTCCACCGAAAAAACAGGAATCTTTTTTGGGGGATCAGGGGATCTCCTTTACTATCCCTACCGGTTTTCTTTTGGCAGAGGAAATCTCTCCCTTTGTAAAGGCACGCTGGGAATGGGTTGTAGAGGACATCCCGCCCCTCTATACTCTGGCTCGCACCTATAGCCACCAGGCGCTCGATGTCATTATGCTTGAAAAAGGGGAGAGCTTTCGTCGTAACCTCTTCTCTGGCAAAGTTGGTGCCCTCGTACTTCATGGCCATGACAGCTGGGAACTTCAGTATGATATAGCCATGGCCTCCGATTTTTTGTGGTCTTTAAAGAAGAGTTACCTCCGTCTTGCCCCGCAGACGGGACTTAAATTCCAAGCATTCTTAAATGAAACACGACATAAGGTCTTTTTCTCGCTGCGACAAGATGTTCCCCCACTTACCCAGCAAGAAGCCTCTATTCTAGTCTCAAATCGCGCCTACACGAGAAATCTATGGAATGACACAAACGCCAACTTATATCCAGAATCGGCCGAGCTCTCCTCCACTTTACCCCGCTTTGGGGCAGAATTTACCCAGCCAGATACTAGTCTAAGCTTCCCTTACTTTTATGAAAGCTCGCTAGGCTATTCCTATTGTTGGTCTAAACGCTGGCAGCTAAACGCTTTACTTACCTATAGACTCTACCACAGGCTTTATGAGCTTGGCTTTGCCCCGAACATGAAAGCCACCTTTTCACCGCTTTACCATCCCGAAATAGAAGGCCACACGGTTTACAACAGGACCGATTCTCACATTGGAGAAGAGTTCTACGTCTTAAAAAATAGCCACCAAAGAGCTCATTTTGCTTCGCTCGAATGGCAGCTTATCCGCCTAGGAAATGGTCAAGACTGGTTTTTAAACACAAGTGCTGGAGCTTACTTGCATTTAGCCTACCCCCCTCCCGGCAATGGGGGGTTCTACAACGACATTGGGGTTTTACATTATAGCACTGCCGATCCCAATGGTAGACTAAACCTATTTGGCCGTACCGATTATGACCGCGGCTATATGTTGAAGATCTTTCATGGTTTTTTCCCATTTAAGAACTTTTCCATCACCAATAGTTTGCAGTACCGGGATGGCGTCCCTTTGGGGAAAGTACGGCTCGTCGATGGGCTCTCCCAGGGTCCTCTTATTGCCCAATATTCTTCTCGCGGTGGTGGTTTATCTGGGCTAGGACGTTATGCTTTCTATCTTCAATGGGACATCCGCCTTCTCTGGCGCCAAATGGGCGAAAGTCTCGCTTACTATGCCGCTCTCGATCTTTATAATCTAAACCATTTTTCGCTGGAACTCAAGGAAAGGCATTATTATGACACGCTTTACAGAGCACCTGTAGAATCTGTGGTTGGCAGAACCATCCGGCTAACCTTGGGATTTCAATTCTAAGATGTACACGATAGAAGAACTAAGGTTTTTTATGCAAATGGCCTATGAAGAGGCTCTTGCGGCTTTTCATGCTGACGAAGTACCGGTAGGAGCGGTTGTGGTAAAAGAAGGTGAGCTCATTGCACGGGCAAGCAATCTCACGGTAAAAACGAAGGACCCCACGGCCCATGCAGAGCTTCTAGCAATTCGCAAAGCAGCTCAAGTTTTGGGGAATGAGAGACTCGTAGGTTGCGAGCTTCTCTCTACACTTGAGCCGTGTACCATGTGCACAGGAGCTTTACTATTCGCACGCATCCGCAAGGTATATTTCTTAGCGGATGAACTTCGCCAGCCTGCCTTGCGCCAAGTAGTCCAATTACAGGGTCATAACCACACCATTGAATGGGAAAAACTTTCGCTGCCTGGCTTAGATTCTTCTGCTCTCTTACGCCGCTATTTTGCTTCGAAAAGATAGCTTTATTTTATAGGGGGAAGATCCACACCTCCTGGGTTACCAGGATGGCATCGCCCCAACCTTTTTAGAGTAAGCCACAGGGCCTTAGATGGGTTGAGGTGCTGAAAACAGATACGGGCATATTCCGAACAAGTGGGGTAAAAACGGCAGTGAGAAGGCAAAAGAGGGCTTATCACTTTTTGATAAAAGGAAATTAAACTTAAAAAAAAGGCGCGCGTTAATTCACTAAGGAGTGACTTCATTTTTCATAGAAAGGGTCAAAAAGTCGTGCTAGCTCCCTTGACCTTTCGGCCAAAGTTTTGTCTGCAAAGGACTTTTTCACATGAAGGGCCGCATGTATGCACACCTGAGGTTTACCTTTAAGGCGCAACGCTTCAAAAAGAGCTGCTCGGGTCACACGCTTAAGTCTATTGCGCTCAACCGCTTTTTTTATATCTCTGGGAATGGCAATCACAATCTTAAGTTCAGGATCACAATGAGGATAAAGTAAATAGCGTAAAAGTAGGTTTTGGCTAAAACGTTTTTCACCAGTTGTAAATAACTCTTGTAAAGCCTTTTTTGATTTTAGGGAAGTAAAGACTTCCTTTTGCTTCAAAATTTACTTATAGCGATGCCACCTTCGCCGCTCATCGGATACGGTGAGCTTATGACGCCCCTTTCTTCTGCGGCGCCGCAGAACCTCTCGGCCGGCTTTCGTGGCCATACGGGCACGAAAACCATGGGTGCGGTTGCGATGCACATTTGATGGCTGAAAGGTTCGCTTCATGGTGCCGTTTGCCTAAAATAACAAAACATGTTGTCAACTATTTTCAAGAGCCCAATTTATTTTATAGTGGTCTTGACAAGAAAATGTTGACTTGCCAGTACATCCGCATGGGGTAGACACGAGTATTGCCTATCAAGGAGGAATTATGTCACAACCCTATACCACCCTGGTTGAGATGTTTGATGTAGCTCGTAAAATGTATGGTGACAAACCGATGTTTTTTAACAAGGACGAGAAGAAAAATTTTTATGGGGTAACGCTTTCCGAAGCCCTACACCGGGCCGAAAACGTAGCTCTTTGCCTTATAGACTTTGGTATCAAAGCAGGTGATCGCGTGGGTCAAATGGCAGATAACCGTACCGAATGGATAATCTCCGACATGGCTACCCTCATGACAGGTGCGTGCAATACCCCCAGGGGTACCGATAGCACCCCACAGGAAATTGAATATATCTTAAGCCATGCAGAAGCTTGGCTCTGCTTTGTGGAGCATGAGCCCATGCTCAAAAAAATGGAGCCCATTTTACCCAAAACTCAGGTAAAAAAAATCATCGTCATGGATAAGAATTTCAAAGGGGACGGAGAGAAAACCTTTGGACTCTATGAACTCATTGAAAAAGGGGAACAGTTGCGCAAAGAAAAACTACCTGAGTTGGAAAAGCGCAAGAAAGGGGTTAAACCAGATGATTTGTTTACTATTATCTACACATCGGGGACAACAGGAGCCCCAAAGGGGGTGATGCTGACTCACGGCAATATGATTTATAATATAGTTAAAGTGCCTCCTATGGTGGGTTTGGCAAAGAATGACCGCATGTTATCTATCTTACCCGTATGGCATATTTTTGAACGCGCCATGGACTATGGAGCCATTGCTCTAGGTGTACCTATTTACTACACCAATGTAAGAGATCTGCGCGATGACTTTGCCAAGGTCAAACCAACCTTCATGGCATCCGCTCCCCGTGTGTGGGAAAGCATCTACCAAGGGATTAAAGCCAGGGTTGAAAAAGCCGAGCCTTGGAGAAAGGCACTTTTTGACCTTGCCTATGAAGTAAACAGGATCTGGCGGCAAAGTGTCGACTACCTTCAGGGAAATGACCTTAAACTTAAGCCGGAATCCGAGCTTGAGAAACTAACAAGATCCGCTGTCTCCTTATTTACGGCGGTAAATTTATTTATACCTGCAAAAATCCTGGATGGGCTCGTCTTTTCCCAAATCCGCCAAGCTCTAGGGGGGGCCTTCCGTGGTACTATTTCTGGTGGAGGAGCATTACCAGCTCACGTAGATGAATTTTTTAACGTAATCGGCATACCTGTCTACGAGGGTTATGGAATGACGGAATGCTCGCCCATTATATCCGTAAGAGATAAAAATCACATGGTCCAGGGAAGTGTTGGCGTTGCTCCCGATGGCACCGAAATTGCGGTTTTAAATGAAAAAGGAGAGCCTGCAGCTATTGGAGAGCTTGGGGTTATCCATGTACGAGGTCCCCAGGTCATGAAGGGCTATTATAAAAACGAAGAAGCCACAAAAAGCGTCATTAAAGACGGCTGGCTCAATACCGGTGATCTGGGCTTTTTCAGTTACAACGGCACTTTATCTGTACGGGGTCGAGTAAAAGACACTATTGTTCTTTTGGGAGGCGAAAATGTAGAGCCGGTTCCTATTGAAAATCTGTTACTACAAAGTGAATTCATTAACCAGGTCATTGTTGTAGGACAAGACCAAAAAAGCCTCACGGCCTTAATTTGGCCTGACAAGAATAAATTGCGCGAGGCTGGCTTTGTCTTCTCCGATGACGAAGATTTAAATAAAAACCAAGTGATTAGGCAGCACTATGCTGCCATCATTAAGAAACTAATTTCTGCAGAAAATGGATTCAAGGCATTTGAGAGGATCACTGACTTCCGCTTTTTGCCCAAACCTATGGAGGTGGGGGATGAACTAACGAATCTCTACAAAATGAAACGCAATGTCATAACAAAAAAATACGAAGATCTTATCCGCTCCATGTATAGCTAGGGGAAAAGCCGTTCCTTGCTAGAGAGAGGTTTTTCTTCTGCTAGAAATTCGCGAGCTATGAGGTGGGAAAGATCCGTTTCTTGTGGGGATGAACTTTGAGGTTTTTCTTCCTTATATTCACGACCTGTCTCAATAGCGCGCGCCAAACTGTTAAGACGTACTAGAATATTGGATATAGAGGGAGCTTGTAGTTTTGCATGGAGTTCTACAAGAGCCATCTCAAGGCTAAGCCTTATTTCGTTGCTCTTGTTGAGTTGGTAAAAACCCCAATGGTCATATAGTTTGTAGAGATGGGAAAAAACAGCCAAAAGTTCTTGTTTGTCTATTTCCTGGACAAGCCTAGCAAATTCTGGATTTTGCTTTTTTCTTTCATAATTACTCACCTCCCAAGCCGCCAAGACCATATCCTTAAGCATGCTTAGAGTTTCCCACAAAAAGCGCTTTAAGTTTAAACCCTCATGATATACCTCGTAGATAAGCTTTAGTTGCCGAGAGAGATCTTTTTTTACAAGAGCCTCCACAAAGCCAAGAGAACTCTCCGAGCGCGCTATGCCAAAGACCACCCTTGCTTTGTCGGCATTAAGGCTTTCCTCGCCACAGAAGGCAATTAGTTGGTCCAAAAGAGAGAGAGCATCCCGCATACTCCCCTCTGCTCGCTCGGCAACGAGATAGAGAGCTTCTTCTTCAAAAGATATACCTTCTTTTTGAAGCACATACTTGAGGCGCCCGACGATTTCTTCTATAGAGAACTTGCGAAAAGTGTATGTCTGGCAACGGGAAACAATCGTTTCCGGTACCTTTTGCAATTCCGTTGTAGCTAGAATAAATACCACATGCTCTGGTGGCTCTTCGAGGGTTTTCAAAAGGGCATTGAAGGCTTCCGTGCTAAGCATGTGGACTTCATCAATAATATAGATTTTGTACTTGCCCCGCATGGGCGAAAAGCGGGCGTTTTCCCGAAGATTGCGTATGTTTTCAATGCCCCTATTGGAAGCGGCATCCATTTCAACTACATCTTGGCTATAACCCGCACTTATAGCTTGACATTCACTACATATTCCACACGGTTTCGTAGTAGGTCCTTTTTCACAGTTAAGGCAGCGTGCTAAAATACGAGCTGTCGTTGTCTTGCCCACCCCACGGCTACCAAAAAAGAGGTAGGCATGATGGATTTTGCCATAATCTATAGCATTCTTTAAACTCTGCGCTGCATGCAGCTGTCCCACAAGATCTTCAAAATCTAGAGGGCGGTAGCGAAGAGCAAGGGCAGCCATTTCTAGGTGCGATCATCGTTAGCGAAAAATTCCTCATCGTCAATTCTAATTTGCCTAGGGAGTTCGGGAAGAGGGGCCAAAGCCTCTTCAGTCTTAGGCTCGGTGCCAGGCAAAAAAAGTTCTTCGTATGTTTCGGCACAGGTCTCTTTGGGTAAAAGACGCTGCTTGCGGCATATGGGTACTTTTACGAACCCTTCAAAAACAAGATACTCTTCTTCTTTCTCTACGAGGTTGCGAATCTTTTGATTAAATTGAGCCCAAATTGGGGCAGCAACCCCTGCCCCAGAATGACCTATCCCTAAGCTTAAACTAGGACGATCATAGCCAACCCAAACAGCAGTCGTATAACGTTTGTTAAAGCCAACAAACCATGCATCCCGGTAGTTATTCGTGGTACCCGTTTTTCCTGCAGCATAGCCCACATAACCAGCTTGTCGGATGGATCGGCCCGTTCCGCGATTCACTGCTTCCTCAAGCAAGCTGGTAACAATAGCAGCAGTACCTGGCTTAAGCAGCTGCTCGCCAACACTGTTATCACGACTCATGCTCAAAAGACGGCGTCCTTCTCTGTCCTCAACATAGCGAATGAGGTAAGGCTCAAGCTGTCGCCCCCCCCTGGGAAAGAGAGCAAAAGATTTTGCCATCTGATATGGGCTAAGCTCAAAGGAACCCAAAGCCACGGAGAGATTGTAGGGAATCTGCTTTTCGCTTATCCCTAGAATTTTGCCTAGCTTTGGTAGAAGAAGAGAGAGCCCTACCTCCCTTGCTACAGCTATCGACACCATATTCGCTGAAATAGCCAGGGCCTCCCTTAAAGGAATAAAGCCCCGGTAGACCCCCGAGTAGTTTTCAGGAAGCCATTCGCTACCTTGTTCATCTAAAAAAACCACAGGACTGTCTGAGAAGACCGTTGCCGCTGTTACTTTTTCTAAATCAATAGCGGCCGCATAGAGGATAGGCTTAAAAGTCGAACCCACTTGCCGGCGCATCTGTAAGGCTCGGTTGATTTGGTTCTGGGCATTAAAACTACTACCCCCCACTAGAGCCGTAACTTCCCCCGTCTTATGGTCTATTTCCAGGAGAGCGCCTTGTACGGAGGCTGTCCGGTTTAAAAAAGGATCTTGCGAACGAATAGAATGAAGAAAGTTCTCGAGTTTTTTTTCACCAAAGGTGAGATGCAAGAGATCTAGAATTTCAAAGTGGTCATTAAAAAAAGCCAATTGCCAGGTGAATTGAGAGAGCTTTTTCCCTCCTGCCAGAGGGGGAAGATTAAACGCATAAAGCAAAAGCTCAAGTTCCGGCGCATGCTTGGCCGCCAGTTCCTCATAACGGGTAAAAATGTAATTGCGGGATATAGCATTTTGTCGCCTTAAACCCTCAGAAAGAGCGGCTTGCGCAGCCCTTTGGTGGTCTAGATCTAGAGTACCATGGATAGTGAGCCCTCCCTCATAAAGCAGGCTTTTTCCTAACTCCTTTTCTAAGATCTGCCTCACCGTTTCCGAGTAAAAAGGAGCTTCATCCACCCTGCGCCCATAGGCTGTCTCAGTTGGAGATATATTAAGAGAGGCATAATAGCCCTGCATTTCCTGATAAGCCTTCTCGGCCTGGGATTTGGTGATAAAACCACGATCCACCATGCGGGCAAGTGCTAAAAGTAAGCGCTCCTTTGAAAGATGAGGGTTTTTTGCCGGCGAATAGAGATTAGGCGCCGCTGGTAAGGTGGCCAACAAGGCTGCTTCTCCTAGAGAGAGCTTATTGACATCTTTGTTAAAATAAAATTGGGATGCTGCCGTTACTCCATAGGTTCCATGACCAAAATAAATTTCATTAAAGTAAAGATGCAGGATTTCCTCTTTCGAATAATGGGCATCAAGTACAAGGGCAAGAAGGGCCTCTTTTAATTTTCGCTTGAGGGTTCTCTCTTTTCCTGTTAAAAGCACTTTGGCCAGCTGCTGCGTGATGGTTGAACCCCCTTGTTTTATGTCTGCTGCAAAGAGGTTAACGAAAAAAGCTCTTAATATCCCTTGCACATCAATTCCAGGATGTTCATAAAAACGATTATCTTCCATGGCCACAAAGGCATGCTTCACAATAAGGGGAATTTCATCGATATTAACTAACACGCGCATGTCCTGAAAAAAAGTAGTGATTAGTCTGCCTTTGCGGTCAAGTAAACGAGACGGAGTGGGAGGTTGGTAACTTTTCAGCCGATAAACTTCCCCCACATCAGATATGGCTAAAACAAAGATAAAAAGTCCAGCCAAGAAAACTAAGGTGGCAACCAAAAAAGCTCTTATGTGCAGGTAAAGCTCGGCGGAACGCGGATAAAGCCTTTGCACAAGTACAAAGGCTAAATAAGCGGCCCTTTTTGCTAAAAAGCGCACTTTTCCAAGAAAAAACTCTCACTTCTACGGTAAAGCTTTCTTATTGGTATTTCGGCTTGTCGGATCTCTCTGTCCGATAGAGAAAATTAACCCTAAGCCCCATTTTCTCGCAAAAGAGCTCAAGCTCGGTGTCCCTTGCTGGTAAAAGTTCAAAGGGCACCAGCTGGAAGCCCCCACTTTCCGGCACGAGTTCTACTTCTTCGCCAGGCAAAACACGATCAAAATAAGGACCAAATTCCCGTTTCTTTTTTTCAGGATGCTTTGTAAAATAAAAGGCATAAATGGAATTGTATGGAAACTTACCGTAAGCGGAAGAAGTAAAGCGCTTGGTGTAAATTGTGGACTCAACCACGGGATAGTTTTCACCATTTTTTTCTTTAAAAAGGCAATCGTAAAAATAGACACTTTTTTTCTCGTTACTTCGATTTTCAAGACGAAAGCGAAATATCTGCAGGGGTGGCAGGCGATAATACTTCTCTTCCGAAGCAAGTCCTAATTGGTCGCCCAATAGATCGAGCTCATAGGGCATGGGCGATTCTAAATAAATATGGGGGTTTTTTAATAGTAAAAGCTCTTCTTTTTTTCTTGCGCTACCTTCCGTGTCTTTGTGTAACAAATAGTAATTAAGCTCAGGGTTGCCACAAGTAAAGGCAAACAAAGCAAACAAGAAAAAAAACATGTCTTTTAAATCTTACCCTTAGCCAACTCATTCACTAGTTGGAAGTAACGCTCCATTTCACCCTTGCGGGAAGACCAACCCATAATTTTTACACCAATAATCATATCGTGATTTCGATCAACCCCCGTGTAGACGATTTCCGAAGAAACCGTGATGGGCTGTTGCATACGAAAAACAATATCAAAGGAAAAACCCTTTTGATGTACCAAAAATTGTTTTAGTTCCGGATCAGAAATCCGTATTTGCAACCCCCCCAAAGAAACATTGGTTACAGCCTGCCTTTTGTTAATCATCATAGTATTTGAGTCACGAATACGGTCTACCATCTCAAAGGTCAGTGCCTTTAACTCCATAATAGTTTCAAGACCTATTTCCTTGTTTTTTGATATGAGCTGAATATAGCCCAAAGGCACCGAACCACCATCATGCCCCACATAGATTACCGGCACAATTAACTCTGAGACAATCTTTTTTTTGCGGTAGTCATTCATCACATCAGCAATATCTACATGTAAGACAGAGCGGTAGTCCACAAAGGCATTCTCATCTTCGGGAATGTAGGAATTAATATCCTGGGTATTCTTAATCCAAAAAACCTTGCCCGTTTTTCTCACGAGTTCAAATTTTTCATCATGGCTCTCGAAAACCTTCACATGGACCTCATCAGCATAGTTTTTGAGCCTACGCTCGTATTCACTAAAGTGTACCTTTACAGAGGTCGGTACATTAAATAAAGACGCTTTTATTACATTGCGCGCAGCTCGAATGCTATTAATGCTTACGGCATCTGGATTTGCCTCAATACGAGGGTACCGTCTTTCATTGGTAGCTATACGAAACGCCTCTACTCTAACCTTGTATCGGTCATTACCTAAATTTTCCTCCACATAACAGGTGGCATCCATGTACTTTTTAAACACCCGATAAAAGGCCACGTTTTCGGAAAGTTCGGAAAAACATGAGACAATCATGCCAGTTTTGGGCAAGAATTCCTCAACATTTACGGAAATTTCTTCAAAATAGCCCTTAAGCAGGTATTTTTTGCCCAGCATGTAGGTTTTAATCATGTGCTCGATTTTTTCTTCTTCGGTTATAACCTGATAGGGCCGAGTTGCGCGCTCCTTAATGTTAGACATATGCTTAACTCATTATCGGCAAGCTATGCCTAGTATTCAGGAGAGTTTTTTCTTCTTTTTTGATATTTGATATTTTGATATTGAGGAAGTTTTTGGTAGTAACAGAGACTCTACCTTCCATTTTTTTTCGGCTTTTAGCCATTTCATTTTTTCCCCAGGCTTCACCGGTATAAAAGACATGGCCCTTTCGGTAAAAGCCACAATGGAAAGACTGGGATTTACCCCCAAATTAGCGGGTATCATAGAGCCGTCGCAGACAAGCATATGGCTATAGCCAAAAACCTGATTTTTTTTGTCAAGCACCCCCGTTTCGGGCGAATCCGAAATAGGACATCCCCCCAAGATATGAGCTGTCATGGGTATATTCAACAAAACCTCGTTTATGCTAGACAGAGGTATCCCTTGGATTTTGCGAGCCAAACGCCGGGCAAATTCATTCCCAATGGGTATGTACTTCGGTATGGGCTTTCCCTCACTTGGTTGACTCGTTAGCTTTTTTGTAAAGGGCCAAAGCCAAGTTCTCCGATAGCTCAGCTTTAAGCTATTGTCTACCGTTTGCATGATGAGCAGTATTATCGTGCGCCGGGCAAAACCCCATATATTGAGAACTCGCAGAAAGTCCATGGGTTTTTTTAAGATAGTGCCAATAAACCGTAGCTGCCGTGGGAGAAATCCTCCCTCATCAACAAGAATAGTGCTTAGAAAACCCATCGCATCCGAGCCTGCCGGGTAACGCACAGGCTCTATGTGAGTTACATTATCAGGATGTACACTTGAGGTAATAGCAATTCCCTTCGAGAAATCCACATCGCTTTGCCGGGACCTCACCCCAACAATAGACTCACTATTTGTCCGCACCCGCTCTCCCAAACAAGGAGAAAGAAGCGGTAGACGCCCCTTATCTTTGAGACGGAAAAGCAACCCTAACGTACCTAAAACACCTGCAGCAAAAACAATCCCTTTTGTATGGAAACATCGGCGGGGAAAGCCCCAAAATGATGTCGATTTTCGGGTATAAACTTTGTAACCATCCCTGCCCCCAGCTCCCAAGGGCTCTACATCCACAACCTGAGTTTCTGGAAAAATCTGTGCTCCAAATTTTTCTGCAAAGTATAGATAATTCTTGTCAAGGGTATTTTTAGCATCAAAGCGACAACCTACCATACAACCACCACACTGGTTGCAGCCACTTCGGCGCGGACCTTCCCCATAGAAATAAGGATCATCACTTTCCTTGCCTTCTGCACCAAAATAAATACCAACAGGCGTAGGCACAAAGGTATGACCCCTCCCCATTTCTTCGGCTATCTCGTACATATAACGATCGACCTCGCCCAAATGAGGATTCTCGACAACACCGAGCATTTTCTTGGCGAGCTCATAATACGGCAAAAGTTCTTTCTTGCCACCTAGCTTTTTTACCTCAGGATGCTCAAAAAAGGCGTCGGGCGGAACATAGAGGGTATTGGCATAGATTAGGCTCCCCCCACCAACTCCAGCTCCACTTAAGACCAAAGTATCGCGTAATAGGCTTAAGCGTTGCATACCATAGCAAAAAAGTTTAGGAGCCCAAAAAAAACGCCGCACATCCCAATTGGTCTTGGGAAAATCTTGGGGGCGAAAGCGTCGACCCATCTCAAATACAGCCACCCGATAGCCCTTTTGGGCTAGCCGCATGGCACTAACGCTGCCACCAAAGCCAGAACCCACCACCACATAGTCGAAATCCATACCTTCGCCTAAATGGGTTCTAGACCTTGGCAAGCTTTTTCGCAAGGGTGTTAAGATAAAATATAATCTCCGGGATTGAAATTAAGGACACTTAGCACATATTCCGTGGCAAAACCCGGGTAAAGAGTGGTGTTCCGCCCATCCTTTGTATAATACCAACTCTTGCCACCAGAACCCCACGTGGTTTTGCTCATTTTTTTTGCCAGCTCCTCGTTGTACTGATCTTCTCGCTCCTGGCGCACCACGATCCTGCGGTAAGACCTTTTCTTAGCTAGTTCTAGGGCTTGCAAAATGTATTCGTGCTGCGCCTCAACATAGACCAATACAGAGGTATGACCAGGCCCCGTGTTTGGCCCCATGAGGGTAAAAAGATTTGGAAAACCAGCAATCGCCACACCCTTAAAGGCCCGAGCCCCCTTTTCCCAATACGAGTTTAAATCCCGTCCATCAAGCCCCTTTACCAGAAAAGGAAAACCCTCAGCTGGCGACTTATAACCAGTGGCCCATATAATAACCTCTACAGGGTATTCCTTGCCTGCCGCCACTGGCCCCCGGGGGGTCAGTCTCTCCACTCCATGAGGCACTAGGGTGACATTGGGCTTCACCAGGGTGGGATACCAGTCGTTGGATATAAGCATTCGCGTTTTGCCTAGCCTATAGTTGGGGGTCACGAGCTTTCGCATCTCGGGATCAGGGATATTTTCTTCAATGCGTTTTTTTACTACCCACTCGAGAAAATCTGTCATCGGGGTATCCCAAACAATGGCGGTGGCCAAAAGTTCCGTTATAGCAAAAATCCAATAGCGACGAATTTTCTGTAGGATAGGAAAATTGCGATAAATGCTTTTTTCCAAATCGCTGTAGACATAGTCCAGCTTCGGTATAACCCAAGCTGGTGTTCGCTGAAAAATATAGAGGTGCTTTACTATGGGCTGTATAGCGGGACCCACCTGAATGGCCGATGCGGCACTACCCACCAGTGCCACGGTTTTCCCATGAAGGACAAGTGAGTCATCATAATTTGAGGTATGCGTCATCTTTCCCTCAAAATCTTGTAAACCTGGAATATCGGGAATTCGGGGTTCTGCAAAAGGACCAATGGCCATAATCACAAACCTGCCCTCTACAACTTGGCCGTTTTGCAATGTTAGCCTCCAGAGATTCCTCTTGCTATCAAATATCATCTCCACCACTCGGCTGTGAAAGCGTATCTTGGGCCTTAGGTTGTATTTATAGGAAACCTTAATAATGTACTCCTGGATCTCCTTCCAGGGGGAAAACATGCGGCTCCACTCTCCATACGGCTCAAAGGAGTATGAGTAAAGATGGTTAGGGACATCTACCGCCGCTCCGGGATAACGACTATCTCGCCAGGTGCCCCCCACTTCGTGGGCGGCCTCCAAAATAATAAAATCGTGAAAACCCCGGTCTTGTAATTTTTTTGCCATCCCAAGACCACTAAACCCAGCCCCTACAATAACAATGTCAAACACTCTCTCCCGGCTCTCACCAACATTACTTGAGGCCGCCCGAGGCCGCTTTTCTAAGACTACTTCACCTACCATAAATTCCTCCTTATCTTTCTTTATAAAAAGTGAACAAAGTGTCAACTTTTTTATTTCATCATAGGGATATTTTCTTGCCCAAAGGGTGTGTCAATCTAGAAATTTCGCTTTTCATTTTGGTGTGGGCTTACACAATGCTGACCTGTGAGTTTTGATTTCAACCAAAAACGGTTTTTAATAACAGGAGCAGCAGGTGGTATTGGCCTTGCCCTAACAGAAGAACTGCTCAAAAGAGGTGCCTTCGTCTTAGCCTGTGATATCCGTTTAGATGGATTGGAGTCCCTCTTGGCCAAGTGGGGGGGTGAAGCTAACCGCCTGGAAATAGCAGAGCTCGATGTACGCCATAGCAAAGACTGGCAAAATATTTTCAAAAAGCCCTTTTGCGAAAATCTCTACGGGGTTATCCAATCTGCAGGCGTCATAAAACCTGGTTATGTCAAAAACGCAAAGCCGGAAGATGTGGATTTCCACATCGATATAAACACAAAGGGGGTAATGCTTGGGAGCCTCTATGCAGCGCAACACCTCTCCCGCTTAGGTAGAGGACATATCATCAACATTGCTTCTTTAGCTGGCATCTCTGCCATTCCAGGGATTGCTTTGTATACGGCTTCTAAGTTTGCAGTTCGGGGCTTCACTTTAGCTTTAGCAGAAGAGCTGAGAAGAGACAATGTGGCAGTCACGGTCATATGCCCCGATGCTGTTGCAACTCCCATGTTTGAGCTCCAAATAGCCTATCGCGAAGCGGCCCTTACTTTTTCGGGGAAAGAACCCCTTACCCCTCAAGAAGTGACCGAGGCCATCATAGAGGCTATAATAGAAAGACCAAGAGAAGTAAGCCTCCCGTTTTTCCGCTCCACCCTTGCCAAGCTTGCCGGAGCCCTGCCTGATCTCGCCTCCTTGCTTCTTGAGCCCCTGCAAAAAAAGGGTCTTGAACAACAAGAAAAATTACGCTCCACACGCTTAAAATAAGACATTTGGCCTTCCGATAAAAAAAATGGTTCAGGGAGGAGCCATGATCGATGAAAAACCAGGGAGTCTTATTAGCTTTTACGAACTTTATCTCAGACAACATCTAACCCATTGTGGGTTCCGTTATGAACTCACAGAAAAAGGGAAATTTCGTCTTTGGTACCGCAAAGGGAAAACCCTACGCCACCACGAGACAAAGATTATTCCCTTTCGCCAGCGAGAAAAAGAAGAAAATAGGTGAGAATAAGCCCACTACGCACTGGGTTTGCATCTTGGCGCAGGTAGTAATCAAATTCGAGGAAATTCTTTAGGATCTTTGGCATCTCTTGGGGGGGATATTTTTGCGACATTAAGCGCAACCTATCACCTGCTGCCGGGTGCTTCCACCCCAATACTTCTCTTAGCTCGCTTGTCGAAAGCCCTGCTCTCTGCAATAAACGAAAACGTACAAGATCAAGGAAAGATTTGTAGTAAAAACCTAAACTCACATGCCCTTCTTCGGGAAAAGAAGATAAGAAGTAGGTCAGCATTAGTTTACCTTTTCTTTCGCAAAGCGCGTCTTGAAATTTCCAGCGTAAATCCCCTTGGCCCCCGTCAAACAACTCGGTGACATCTTCTTTATTGATTTTCTTATCTTGAATTTTAAACAAGAGCAACTGGTCAAAATAACGCAACGCTTTACGTGAATCATATGCAGAGTTGCGTAAAAGTTCCTCGGCAGCATCAAGGTGCATCTCATAGCCTAAAACCTTGGCTCGTTGCAGCAAATAAGCTAGTAAATCTTTGTCTTTTAAATCTCTTTCCTCAAAAACAAAATCGGGATTTTGGAGTTTGGCAAATTTCTCAGGAACTTTTTTTTCTTGAAAATGTAGGATGATGTGAATGCCCTGGGGAGGATCACAGACATACTTTTGAAACTCTTCGATTATCTTTGCACGACGAAATTCTTTGGCCTGTTTTTCAAGTTCTGCAAGAAGAGCCTCCGCGTAGCGCAGAACCACCAAGCGATGCTCCCCAAACATGGGAAAACTCGAGAGTTCCTGAAAAACTGTTTCAAGTTTTGTCTCATGACTATGAATTTTAATTAGTTCCGTTGAGGGAGAAATTGCCTTTAATGTTTCAAAACAGATATTTTGAATTTGCTCAATGACACTATGATTTCCACAATAAACAAGTCCCCAACGAAAAGAACCTTTTTTTGCGAGGAAAGCCTTTAGCTCATCCAATTCGTAGAAGGCGTTTTTCACTGAAGGGTACGGTTTGTGACGGGGGGCAATCCACTATCAATGGTGCCGTGTTGCTCTTCGTATTTACGTATGTTCTCTTGTAAAGCGTAGAGCAGGCGTTTGGCATGGCCTGGTGATATTATAATGCGGGCAACGAGCTTTCCAAAGGGAGCGGGATGTTGCTGTATAATAAGGTAGTCCAAAATAAATTCTTCTTTGCTGTGGCCAATATTTGTCACATTGGCATAGACTCCCTTTAGAATTTCAGGGTCAAGCTGTACCTCAATTTTATCACTGTGATCCACAGGCTTGCGTTAGAAAGTTTTTGTCACTAGGCAAGCTTTTTTCAAAGAATTTTGCATCTAACTAGAGCTTAAAGAATTCGACAAGTTGGTCTAAGCTTTCTGCTTGGCTTTTTAGGTTTTGGGCTGTTTCGGAAAGCAATTGAGACAGCTGTGCATTTTTTCGAGCATCTTCCAAGAGAGTATGCCTAGCTTCATTGAGTTCTTCTATTTTAGCCACCTGTTTTTTGAAACTTTCGGCAATATCCTTTGCTTTTTGCGCATTACTTTCTATTACAGGTAATAAATTTTCCATTACTTCCTCGGCTTCTTGCGCTGCCTTTAAGGTGTTCTTGGTAAGCTCTTGAATTTCCCGAGCCGCCCTTTGACTTATTTCGGAGAGTTTTCCTACTTCACTTGCCACTACGGCAAAGCCTCTGCCGTGTTCCCCTGCGCGGGCCGCCTCAATTGTAGCATTGAGCGAAAGCATGTTTGTCTGGGAGGCTATCTCTTCGATCACATGGACTTTGTCACTAATATCTTTCATAGCTTTTATAGCTCCCCTTACGGTCTTGGCTGTGCTGTCCGCCAGAGATGCGGCCTTTTGAGCTGATTCATGCGCCTCATCGATATAGGCCTGGTTTTTCTGAATGCTTTGGGTCATATGCATAAGAGACTCTGCATTTGTCTCCTGCTGTTTTTGCTGCTGGGCCGCGGAGTGTCGCAAACTTTCGGAAATTTCTAAAATCTGCTCACTTTGCCCGCGTAAACCTTGGGCATATTCATGTACCCGACGGACAATATCTTGGAGGCGCATTACCGTGTTGTTAATGGTTTGCAAGATCTGGCCAACCTCATCCTGGCCTAAGACCCTGATGCGGATATCCAATTCCCCACGTGCAAGTCGTCCTAATTCATGCGTCGCATAGCGCAGAGGTCGGCTCACAAATCTCCATGAGATAAAATACATTGATAACGTAAGAAGAAGAAAAAGTAAAAAGCCAAAAAAATAAAGTTGAAAGGCAAAATTTTGACCGGCCTCATTTACTTTTTGTAAAGAAAGTGTCATACTAATGACACCCAAGGGAGTTCCCTCAGGAACTTGATGGCAGCTTAGACAATTTTTCCCCAAATAACTCTGGTAGGCCAAAATGGGGCGTATAATTTGCAAATAACTGTGTCTATTTTTTTTAAAAATGCGCACTACTTCCTTTTTTTTGTCCATCACCTCATTTTCCTCAGCTGACATTTGCATTTCTTCTGCGAATCCTTCCCCATATTGCTTGGTAACGGCCTCCCCTCTTAGCACGCGCAACTCTTCTATACCTCGGCTTTGCCGTATTTGGTCCAAAAAAAGATTGCGATATTTCACGGTTCCCGTAACCATCATACTCGTTAATCCTGCCAGGGTTATTTGCTCGATACTATCGGCAAAAAGCCGCTGCTGGTCCAAGGCCAATTGCAGCTGCCTACGGGATATTAAATAGCTCATACTAAGACCAATAAGGCTAAAGGTAAGGGCAGCTAATAAAACAAGCTTTTGCCAAATTTTGAGTCGCATGAAAAAAAGAGGCATAAAAATTCCTGTTGACAGACGGCCTTAGATGTATTATCGGACAAAAATGTCAACAGTTGCAAAAAATAATGTTGTGCGCATGCACTTTAGCGTTAAAGACGATGAAGGGGCCCAGCTCTACGAGGGGCATCTTGTATACCTCCATGGGCATGGAAACTTGCTAGCTGCCGTAGAGCGTGAGCTCACAGGAATGAGGATAGGCGAAAGAAAAAAATTTCGCCTATCTCCCGAAGAGGGTTATGGTAACTACAATGAAGAACTCTTGGGAGTTCTGCCCTATGAGGTCTTCCCCACAGATCAAAGGATCGATGTGGGAATGGTCTTCGAGTTGCATACAAAGGAGAGGGTGCTCCTTTTGCAGATCAAAGAGCTACGAGAAAATGGGGTCCTTGTGGATGCCAACCACCCGCTAGCCGGAAAGCACTTAAATTTTGATGTCACTATCGAAGGGGTAAGACCAGCCAGTGCCATAGAAATGGAACATGGGCATGCCCATGACTTCTTGGAAAAACCCTGTGAAGACACGTAAGCTAGTTTGAAAGCTTGATATGGCTTAAAGGGGAAAGCTTGACATGGCATACCTCTTAGGTTATTTTTAGGATATGGGACCCTCTATAACGGTATTACCTGTTAAAAAAATCCGATGGGATTTCGACAAAAAAGTCGAGTTGTTGCGTTATCCCCATGTGCATACGGTTTGTGAGGAATCCCGTTGCCCCAACCGCCATGAATGTTCCTCTCTCGGTATGGCAACTTTCCTTATTGGGGGAAAGATCTGCACCCGCAGTTGTCGCTTCTGTCATATAGCCACAGGAAAACCTACGAAATTAGACTTTATAGCAGCCGAGGAAAAGCAAGACATCCTTCAATATGTCAAAGAAAAGAAATTGGCATTTGTGGTCATCACCTCAGTAGCTCGAGATGACGCAGAATTAGCTTTAGCCGAGCATTTTGCCGATATTAGCAACACCCTTTGGGAAATAGGTGTAGAAAGTGAACTATTGATACCAGATTTTCATGTAAGAGCTGATTGTCTCAATATAATAGGACGTTCACACTGTCTTGTCGTAGCCCATAACATGGAGACAGTGCGCCGGCTGAGCAAGGAAGTAAGGCCCCAAGCTGATTACGAGCGCTCACTAAGAGTATACAACTTTTTTAAAGAAAACTATCCGTCGAAAATAATAAAGGGTGGATTCATGGTTGGTCTCGGTGAAACTATGGAGGAAATTTTTGAACTACTAAGGGACATGCGCAGCCATGGGGTTGAGATTGTAACCGTGGGTCAATATTTGCGGCCTTCTATAAGGGAAAGACAGGTAAGTCGATTCTACTCCAGCGACGAATTTCGCCAAATTGAACATTATATAAAAGAGCTGTCCTTTGCTGGTTGGGAAGTAGGCCCCTTTGTGCGCAGCAGCTATCTGGCTTCACGAACCATAGAGAAAATCCGGCAGCAAAAAGAGCTAGGGCAAAAGACATGAAAACATCTCTTGTAGGGCAAGAGTTTGACCAAATTGATTTTTCCTATCTAGAGGCTTTAGTTACCAAGTATCAACTTAGCCCAGCCTTGGCTCAAAATCTCGTCAATTACTGGGAAATGCGGATCAAAGATCCTCGAGACAGCATATACCACCACTACTTTGAATACTACCTTTTTTTTGAATCGATCCAAAGTGGTATTATACTGGTTTTTATTTACGAAAAGCATACAAAAAAGGTGCTACACCAATACGGGATTCTTGTGGGAGCCATACCGGAAATTATCCGCCAAACTCAGGAGGAAATAGACGATGGTAGCATAAGCGAAACGCAAAGTTTTTTCTTTCATGAACATCACTTCCAACTCTGGCGCCGGTTTATCCGCTACCATGACCATGAACTTTACCTCTGTGCTGTCTTACCTCCCGGACCCTTAAACCGAGATAAACTCCATCGCCTCTACAAGATATTCTTAAGGTATTACCTACCAGAAAGCCTTTATCCAGATAGACGGTTTCTTGAATTTTTCCCAAGTCTTAACCAAGAAATATGTGAAAAAACAGCCCCTGCCCTGCAAAGTGGGCGAGCCGTTACCTTTACTTACTTTCGCTTTGAGGATTTAAACAAGTATATAGTTTTGGGGGGTGAAAGCTTTGGGGAGTTTTTAGTTAATGGCATAAGGGACGAGATTACAGCTAGACTAAAGCATGAAGACTCTATATATATTTTAAGCCCCCGAGATTACCTTATTGTCTCCTTAAATTGTGAAAAAGAAATTATGGAAAGACGGTTTTACCGTATGATCTTTCAGTTACGTTCCCTGATATTAAGCTACCGGGTAAAGTATACTACCTACAAGGCTCCTATCCGTGACCTTACCTTTGCCTGGAAAGATATTGCCATATTAGAATAAACCTCAAAAATTGCCCATGGAGCATGCCCTCAGGCAACTGATCCGCACGATACCTGATTTCCCACGGCCCGGTATCCAGTTCAAGGATATCACGCCGCTCTTGCAAGACGCTCGTGGTTTTCGCATGGCGATTGATTGGTTTAGCCTAACCGTTAATGCAGCAGGGGAAGTCGATTTGGTGGCTGGCATTGAATCCCGTGGTTTCATTTTGGGAGCTGCCTTAGCTGCTCGTTTGGGTGTAGGATTCATACCTTTGCGTAAGCAGGGCAAACTCCCGGCAAAAAAGGCCAGAGTAAGCTACCAGTTGGAATATGGAAATGATGCTTTAGAAATGCACGTTGATGCTGTACGTAGTGGCGATCGGGTGGCTTTAGTTGACGATCTCTTGGCTACAGGGGGAACCGCCGAAGCCGCCTGCCAACTCTTACAGCAATGCGGAGCTGAGATTGTAGCTGTTAGTTTTCTCATTGAACTTGATTTCTTGCAAGGCAGAAAGAATATCAAGTCAGTAAAAAGCGAAAAGATTTTCTCCCTCATTCATTATTGAGATGGAGAGACTTTTATTTGGCCTTTACATCCATATACCTTTTTGTGATGTAAAGTGTTCCTATTGTGATTTTTACTCTCTGCCCAGACGTCACGTAGATAACCTATTTTGGCAAAAATATCTCTCTCGACTTAAAGAAGATCTAGAACAAAAATACTCTTATCTCGATAAGGGCTATCGCCTAGGCTCGATTTTTTTCGGTGGGGGAACCCCCAGTAAGGCTCCCCTCTGGTTTTATGAGCAAGTTCTCTCGCACATATTAGAAAAATTTCACTTGCGTCGACGAAAGAAATTGGAAATCTCCATAGAGGTAAATCCTGAGTCTTTTAGCACAGAAAAAGCAAGAGCATGGGCTCAGCTGGGCATAAACCGCATCAACTTCGGTATACAAAGCCGGGATCCATCCCTACTTCGCTATCTAGGTCGGCTATATCACAGGGAAAAATACCAGAAGGTGGTGTCACAAGCATTAAAATTGGGTTTTCCTTGCGTGGGTGTGGATCTCATCTATGGCATTCCCGGACAACGATGGCGTATATTGAGGGATGATTTAACCTGGGCTCTTAACGAAGGGGTACACCATATTTCTCTTTATGCCCTTACGATAGAGCCCCACACCCGACTTTCCCATGAAATAAACTTAGATCTAAAAAAGAAAGGCTGCGAGCGCCGCCAGGTTTTTCACTACCAAAAAGCCCGCCAATTTCTCTTGGACCACGGCTTTCTTCATTATGAAGTTTCTAATTATTGTCGACCTGGTTATTTTTGTCTACACAACTTGCTGTATTGGAAATATCGACCTTATATGGGACTTGGTGTCTCCGCGCATTCCTTTATGAAAAATTTACGCTTCGAGGAATGCCGCAGTTTAGAGAAATATTTAGCGGGCACCCCACCAAAAATAAAAGAAGCAGACCCTCGCCTCGAATACTTTATTGGGGCTAGTCGAATTTCAAACCCTCAATCCCTTCACCGTTATCGCCGACTTCTACCCCAAAACATCAAACTGTTGCAGAAAAAACTTGGCCAGTTAGAACTTGAGAACAAAGTATCTATTCTTACAGGGGATAGGTTTGCCTTTAGAGACGAAGCCTTGCTTTTTAGCGACAGCCTTGCCTTTGAGCTTGCATCGCTAGAGTGCTGAAGATGGGGCATCGTCTTGGGCAAGAAAAAGCAGTTGGTGTTGGTATAATATTATATTGGGAAGAGAATAGCTCTTTGCCAAAAACTCGTTTACTTCATCTACAGCTCCGCAAGACAACCGCTATCATAGGAAAATTTGCAGGTTCCAATATTTTTTTTTACCCGGTTATTTTAGCCAAAAGCCGCCACGGGCTTTTCTTGCCTCAATTACCTAAAGGGGTTATCTTGCGAGAAAGCTCTCCAGAGAAAGCCCTGCCTATCTTTTTATTAAGACGATGCCAGAAAATATTAATCCTCCCAAGCCAAATTCTACCCAACTATCGGGATTTTGCGTATTTGCTTAATTTAAAAGAAGCCGTAGCTCTTCTTGAGCCAAGACCTGGTAACTTTTGGAGCACCCTCCTTTTGCCACTCCAAGATGCCCGCTGGGGATTGATTGGCTTGGATATAGAAAAGCTACGCCAGCTAAGACAAAGACGGCTGCCAAAACCAAAACAAAAAAGCTATAGCCGCTATCCTCTCCCGGAGAGACTTTTCCTAACCTTGTGGTTTTCTTCTGGGAAACTTTTTCGTCGCAAAGGAAGGTCACGTGCCTTTTTATCGCTGACCTTCTTTTTAAGTTGGCGATTTTTCTTTGAATTTATCCATCTCTGGCTCAAAGGTTATCCTTGGCCATCTATGCGAATAAAGTCCCTGCATTTTCGTATTTTGGCAAGTCAATTTGCCATATTCTTGGGATTAACGATTTCTCCATCAAGCCTTCTATGGTTTTATATTTTGGTTGCCCTTGCCCTTAGCTGGGATTATTTTTTCTTTGAAAGTCATATAAGAAAGAAATTTTGGCAAATGACTTTTTTTCGTCTCCTTTTTTTCTTTTTAGCATAGCTCTTGGAAAAGAGCTCAGAAAAAAACAAAATGCTTGTACATTAGGCTCTACCTTCTAAAGAGGACCATGCAGTCGTCGACACAGCTACGGCGTCGCTACTTGGCTCTAGCCAATGCCGCCACCATTATCAACGCAGACCTAGAGCTGCCTCAAGTTTTGCACCTCATTATGCTGAGCGCCAAAGATATTCTCGAAGCAGAAGCCTGCTCCTTATTTCTTTTGGACCACCAACAAAACATTCTCTATTGTGAGGTGGCCCTAGGAGAAAGAGGCGAAATCTTACGCCAGTTTCTTCGCCTTGAGCTTGGCCATGGCATAGCCGGCTGGGTCGCCAAAGAGAGAGAAGCCGTTATGATTGAAGATGCCTACCAAGATCCTAGATTTGATCCCGAGTGGGACAAGAAAAGTGGTTTTCGCACTCGTTCTTTGATTTGCGTACCCATGTTTCTTAAGTCCCGCTTAATAGGTACCTTAGAAGTGATAAACAAAATACACGGGACTACCTTTACAAGTGATGATCTTGAAATTCTCACCCACTTAGCCGATGTAGCGGCTGTTAGCATCGAAAACGCCCGCCTAAGAGAAAGCTTACGCAAAAAGGTCATGGAGTTAACCATTATCTACGAATTTGAGCATGAGATGGCAATTGAACAGCGCCTCGATGTTTTAGGCGAATGGGTACTTGACAAATGTCTGAGTTTTTTAGAGGCCAAAGTAGGTACTATTTATCTTCTTGACGATAAGGAAAACATCTTAAGGATCCTAAGTGCCAGAGGTCTACCTCGAAAGGCCTATGATGAAATTGTTGTTCCCGTGGGCGAGGGTATTGCAGGGTGGGTTGCTCGTGAAAGAAAAGCTGTTCTCGTGCAAGATCTCCCGTCTGACCCTAGGTACAACAAATACGCCAAATACACCTATGAGACCGATTCTCTCATTTCGGCTCCCTTACTTGTCGGTGATAAACTCATTGGTGTTATTAGTATAAACAATAAAAAGAATGGGTTTGCTTTTACCCACAGCGACCTTAGTCTTCTAGAAACCATCGCAGCTCGCTTGGCACTTACCATCCGCCATGTCCAATTGCACCAAGAACTCTACAGAGAAAAAGAAGACCGCGAACGTGCGCGCCGCCTAATACAGAACATTTTGCCTGCCCATGTTCCTCAAAAAGAGAAATGTGAGATTGCCTTTCGTTACATTCCTTATTCCGAAGTAGGCGGTGATTATTATACCTTTTATGAAATTTCACCGACAAAACTTGGTATTTTGGTGGTCGATGTTTCTGGTCATGGGATAAGTGCTGCTATGGTTGCTATTATGGCTAACATGCTCACGCAGACTTTCGATAGGGCCATACTAGAAAGGCCATCCCTTTTTCTTCAGGAACTAAATGAGTTACTTCTTGGCCGCACAGCAGGAAACTTTTTGACGGCAAGTTATGCGGTAATTGATCTACAAGACATGATGCTTCGTTATGGAAATGCAGGCCACGTAAATGCGCTGCTAGCAGAAAAAGAAAAGAGAGAAGTTATCACCCTAGAGGCCGCAGGTAAACTCCTTGGTGTATTCCGGGGACTTATTTATAGTGAAAAAGAACGCAAACTTAATTCATCGCGACTTGTCTTTTATACAGATGGTCTTCTTGAGCTCTCGACCCCCGATAAGAGCAAGATGTACACCGAGGAAGAATTACGCCAAGCTGTTATAGAGACCTTAAGTCTACCTCCTCAAGAAGCCTGCGATGAAATTATCCGTATAGCTAGGAGTAGTTGCGAGCGAAAAGCTTTTGATGACGATGTTACTCTTGTAATTGTAGATGTTATGGGGGGGAGCCCCCCCTAGCTTTAAGCGTGCTTGGCAAAATATTCTTTGGCTTTAGTGACATCCGCCTTCATGACATCGGTACCGGGCTTCCAGTTAGCAGGACATACCTCACCGGGATGGCTTTCGCAATACTGGTCTGCCTGCACTAGGCGCAAAACTTCATCTACATTGCGCCCCACATTGTTGTTATTAATGATCGAGGCTTTGAGAATACCCTTGCCATCAATAATAAACACCCCACGTAAGGTGATGCCCGCTTCCTCAATGAGCACTCCGTAGCTACGCGAAATATCTTTTGTAATATCCGCAATTAGAGGATAGCGGATTTCTCCAAGCCCTCCTTCCTTGCGTGGTGTGTTAATCCAAGCAAGGTGGCTGTATTTACTGTCAACACTGGCACCCAAAATCTCTGTATTTATTTTCGCAAATTCATCGTAGCGGTCAGAAAAGGCAGTAATTTCCGTGGGACATACAAAGGTAAAGTCGAGCGGATAGAAAAACAGCACGACATACTTACCCTTGTAGTCAGAAAGGGAAATTTTCTTAAACTCCTTTCCCACCACTGCTTCGGCAGTAAAATCTGGTGCTTTTTGTCCTACTTGTACCATATCTCTCTCCTTTTTATAATTTAGAATAATTCTAAATTATAAAAAAATTTCTCACTGGCAAAAATTTATGCAAAGACTTCTTCTAAAAGCTGGTTTACATGCACAAAAAAGCTTTGTTGAATATCCCCCCATACATTTGGGGTTCCCCCCCAAAAAACACGTTCCATCCCAAGCCTCACAAGAGACTTTAGGCGTTCCTGCACGTAACTTGCCGAGCGAATTTCTCCCGTAAGGGAAATTTCTCCAACCGCGGCCACCTTACGCGGAAGAGGTTTTTCCAAGTAGCTTGAGGCCATAGCCAAGAGAAGGGCAAGATCACCAGCAGGCTCGCTTAAGGGTGCACCTCCACGAATACGCACAAAAATATCGCATTGGG
Organism: Leptospiraceae bacterium; assembly: GCA_025055765.1. Taxonomy (GTDB): domain Bacteria; phylum Spirochaetota; class Leptospiria; order Turneriellales; family Turneriellaceae; genus JANWWS01. Next base: position 131,920 of record JANWWS010000007.1, read on the forward strand.
AGAGACGGTATTTGGCGTATTTTTCTAAAATAGCGGCAATGAGATGTATGCGAGCGACGTCAATAGCTTCCCCTATACGCCGTCCACTTGTAAATCCACTGGGAGCCACGAGTACCTGCACCTCAAGAGGCAAGATATGTTGCCCTTCCCTTTGGGGGAAAAGTATACTGCCTATACCCCCAGTTTGTTCTACTTGGATTAAATAATGGCCTTCCGGTAAAGCTTTTAATCCAGAGGATGTCATTTCAAAGAGGGCGATTTCTCCGGTGTGCCCAAAGCGGTTTTTCACGGCTCTTAAGATGCGCTCCTGTCCTGTTAGAGTGGACTCAAAATACAGCACGACATCCACAGCATGTTCGAGCAACTTAGGCCCCGCTATTTGTCCATCCTTGGTGATATGCCCCGTCATGATGACAGGCGTAGCTTTTTTCTTGGCAAACTCAATAAATAGCTGGGCACACTCTCTAATTTGGGCAAGGGAACCCGAAAAACCACGTCCACCTTCCTGCCATACCGCTTGAATCGAGTCAAGAAGTACTAGCTCGGCTCTCGCCTTTTCTAAAAGAGAGATTATGGAGCCCACGTGGTTTTCTTGAATAAAAAATAAATGTTCGCCTATAGCGCCAATGCGCTCACAGCGGTCTCGTACCTGCTCGAGACTTTCCTCTGCACTTACATAGACAGTCTTGTGGCCACACTTTGCCAACTCCAAAAGCAGTGTGGATTTCCCTACCCCTGGCTCCCCTCCTAAAAGAATCACACTGCCGGCAACAAGTCCAGATCCAAGTAGGCGGTCTAACTCGGGAATTTTTGTGGATATTCGCCTCAGCTGACCCGCCTGTGTCGCTCTCGTCAGCTCTACCGAAGGAACTGCCACCCGGCCTACACTCTTCTCTTGAAGCGAATTCCAGGAGCCGCAACTACGGCATTGCCCCTGCCACTTTAGGTAGCTTTCCCCGCAATTGCTGCAGATGTAAACTTTTCGTGACTGCGCATGCATAAGGTATAAAAAAACCCGCCAGAGGCGGGTTTTTCTTTTCGATATGTTTTTTTCTTAGGGAAAAACCTTTTCTACACCCACACGAATTGTGGTATCCCAGATGATGGCACCAATGGCCAAGATAATAAACGGGATGGCCAAAATCGCAAAAGCAACAACCAATTTGTTCTCCCATCTCAGGTGCATAAAGAACAACATGACCAACGAAACCTTAATGGTAGCAATCAATACCGCAATGACGATATTTATAGCAAGCGAACCAAAATTCACATGGGCAGCCCAAACCGTAATAACGGTCAGAATTAAAAGTGCTGCTAAGGTGAGCGCCATCTCTTTAACATGAGATTTTCCATTACCCGCCATATTGTTCTCCTTACGATACAAGATAAAGCAGAGGGAAGAGGTAAATCCAAATTAAATCTACGAGGTGCCAGTAGAGACCACCTACCTCTACGGGGGTATACCAGCCCGGGTGAAACTCACCTCGTAACCCTTTTATGAGAACCCAGCTCAAAAGGGCCACCCCAACTACGATGTGAAGGCCATGTACACCAGTGAGAAAAAAGTACAGGAAGAAGAACATACTGGCAAAGGCTGGCTTCGTGAGGGGATCCCCACTGCCAATATTCGCTACGTTAAAGGGTATCACTCGACATACTTCTTGACCAGCCGTATTGGTAAAACACTTACCCTGCTCTTTTAAATCTTTCAGGAGAGCAGGAGATTTTGCCAGGGCAACGGCCTCGAGTTCTACTTCATGCATTTTATGAGAATACTCAAAATATTTATTCCCCAGAAAAACAAGGCCACATCCAATGGTAAACGCAAGCAGTATGTTCATAAGCCGGATATTACCCTGCTTTATCGCCTCAATGGACCAAGCTACGGTAAATGAAGAAACGAGCAAAATAATGGTATTCGCAGCACCAAAACCTACACTTAGCTCATGGGCTGAGGCATGAAACCCAGCTGGATCGTGAAAGTAGTAGACCGCGTAGGCGGTGAAAAGTACAGCAAAAAGCAACAGTTCTGTTGCCAAAAAGAGCCAAAAGCCCATCCGGGACATGTCATAGACTAGCTCCGGCGGATTTCCCCACTTACTACCATCATGTAGTTTTTTCACTGCTGTTGCCACACTCATAAGGACTCCTTCTTACGCTCCTCTTTTTGGCCATAATCATAGGGCCAGCTTGTGATCGTAGGAATTTCATGGAAGTTATGTTCCGTGGGAGGACTTTCAATTTGCCACTCGAGGGTATTGGCTCTCCATGGATTAGCCGGAGCCTTTTCGCCTTTCTTAAGAGAAATAAGTAGGTTCAATATAGTCACGAAATAGCCAATACCCAAGGTGTAGGCCCCAATGCTGGAAATAAGATGTAAGGGAGCAAACTCCGGTAGATAATCCGCATAACGGCGAGGCATACCACCAATGCCTAAGATAAATTGGGGTATAAAGGTTAAGTTAAAACCAATAAATACAAACCAAAACATAAAGGCGGCTACTTTTTCGTTATACATCCTGCCAGTTATCTTTGGCCACCAGTAATGTAGGGCTGCGATCATCATAAGCACCGTGCCACCTTGGATGGTGTAATGGAAGTGGCCTACTACGAAATAGGTATCATGGAGATGCACATCCACCCCAATCATTGCAAGGGGCAGACCCGTGAGACCCCCTATGATAAAGAGGAAAATAAAGGCTAGCGAATAAAGCATGGGGGTTTTTAATTCAATTTGACCCTTATAGAGGGTGGCTAGCCAGTTGAACACCTTAATAGCAGTGGGTACAGCTACTGTAAAAGTCAAAAAGGAAAATACAATCCCCGCTGTGGTGGAAAGAGAGCTCACAAAGAGATGGTGGGCCCAAACAACGAAGCTTACCGCGGCGATAGCCACTGAGGACCAGGCAATAGCTTTGTAGCCAAATATGGGCTTACGGCTAAAAACCGGTAGTATTTCGGAAACCACACCCATCGCTGGCAGGATCATTATATATACCACAGGATGAGAATAAAACCAAAAGAAATGCTGGAAAAGGACTGGATCTCCCCCAAGGGCTGGTGTAAAAAAACCCACCCCAAATACGCGTTCCGCGACCAATAATATAAGAGAAATGCCTACAACGGGTGTGGCGATAACTTGGATGAGCGAAGCGGAGTAAATTGCCCACACAAAAAGAGGCAGTCGATACCAAGTCATACCCGGTGCTCGCATTTTATGCACCGTGACAATAAAGTTAATACCCGTTAAAATGGACGAAAAACCAAGCACAAAAGCACCTAAGGTAAGGGTAATCACATTGGTGTCTGTGGTTGAGGAATAAGGTGGATAAAAAGTCCAACCAGTATCGGCGGGATTAGCAAGCCCAAGAGCAATAATAAAAAGTCCCGCCAGGTACACTTGGAAACTAAAGCGGTTTAAGACAGGAAAGGCAACATCTCTAGCACCTATTTGGATGGGCAAAACAAAATTGCCAAAGGTAGCTACAATACCTGGAACAATGAAAAGGAAGATCATGATAGACCCATGAAGTGTCATCAGTACATTGTAGGTTTGTGGGTCCATGAATTGCATTCCAGGCCGGGCAAGTTCCGCCCTCATGAGAAGAGCAAAAACGCCGCCCACAAGAAAAGCCGACATAGTAGTGATTAGATAAAGAATGCCTATTCTCTTATGGTCTACCGACGAGAGCCACGATAAAATCCCCTTTTTCTCAAGGTAACTTACCGGAGCATGCTCTGCTACTGCATGTGCCATTTTATACCTCCACTCTTAGTTTTTTAGAGAACGTAGGAATGCCACAAGTGCCTCAACTTCGTCTTCTGTTACATTTTGAGGAGGCATAGCTGGGGGGTACCCCTTTACAATTTTCGCCATGGGCTTAAGGATGGATTCCTTGAGGTAAGCATCATCTACCGTCAACTTACTACCATCCTGCATTTCTTCTTGCTTGCCATATATACCATTAAGCGGCGGCCCTACCAGGCGGTTTCCCTGAAGACCATGGCAAGCATTACACCCCTTTGCTGTGAAAAGTCTTGTCCCCTCGGCAATAAGGGTTGCCTCATCTTTGACCTGACCAATTGTTTTTAGCTTCTCACGTAACTTGGCAAGTTCTGCTTCCTTCCACTGTTCAAAGGCAACAGGCTCCATTACCAAAACCTTCCCCGCCATACCAGCGTGGTCCTTACCGCAATATTCTGTGCAAAAGATTGGGAACTCCCCTAACTCCGTCGCTTGAAACCAGAGACGGGTTTTTAGGCCAGGCACAGCATCTTGTTTTACCCGAAATGCTGGTATGTAAAGGCTGTGAATGACATCCTGGGATTCAATTTGGAGGGTTATATTGCGCCCCTTCGGGATCCTAAACAAAAATTGGTTTTCTTGTTTGGCTAGCTGTGTTTGACCGCTACCTTTTTCGGGGTTGATGTTTTCTGTATTACCGGAGATGCAAAGTTTTTTCCCGCTAGCTTGGTCTTCTACACAATAAGGATAGTAAAAGTTCCAGAACCACTTTTGACCAACCACCCGAATGACCTCACTGTCTTGGGGAAAATTTCGCAGCTCTTTTATGGCCACATATCCATAATAGAACAGCACAAGCAAGATTAAAGATGGCACTATCGTCCATATTATCTCTAAAGTTGTATTATGCGTAAGGTGAGGAGTTTCCCGCTCAGCTTCGTTTTTGCGTCGGCGATAGCGTACTACAAAGTAAATAAGAACGCCTTCTACTACAAGAAAGGCCAATATAGAGATAATCATGACGAGCCAAAAGGCAAAATCAACCACCGGTGCCGAACTTGAGGCCGATGGTGGCAAAACTAATGCGGGGTAAATATCACTCATGTTAGTTGCTCCATTCCTTTGTTTCTTTTTTTCTTTTTCTGGCTTTCCTTATACCATAAGAAACCCAAAATCACGAGAAAGATTAGCGCACCGCCTCCTGCAGCTAGGCGCATAACCCGCCAAGCCACAAGAGAGTATTTTTTCTTCACCGGATCATAGCTAAAACAGTACATGGCTAACCTTTCACTAAGACCCCCAAGTTTCCCCTGGGCTGTCTCGAGTATGGCCATTTTGAAATCATTAGGCGGGAAGTCAATCCCATATAAATAGCGACTGATCACACCTTCCGAGCTAACGAAGATAATCCCTGCCTGGTGAAGGTATTCGATGCCCTCACGACGGTAATAAAAGCCCAGCGCATTCGTTAGGGATTGTATGTTTTCCTCTCGGTCAGCTGTTAAAAAAAACCAGGCTTTCTCCATTTCTTCCCTCGTGAGGTCACGCCTTTCCTCATGCAGTTTACTAAGATAGTTGTCCTTTTTTGCTTGCGCTAAGGTATAGCTTTCCAAGGGGTTAATAGAAAAACTTACCACAATATAATCGCGCCCCGGTCTTAGGCTTTTTTCTCTTGCAATAGCTCTCATAAGACCATTTAACACAAAGTTGCATAAATTGGGGCAGGTGTAATAAACAGGGGCTATGATTACGACAGGTGTGCGCTTTAAAAATGCCTCCAGCGCCACAACTTGCCCATTTTCAAGATAGAACTCAGGACCCACTGGGATGCCCTGACCAAGCTTTTCCTCTATTCCAATGCCCTCTGGCAGAGAATCAGCGCCCCAGAGACCAGCCCCTATTAGTAAGGCTAGCCACCCCACGGTGAACTTGCGGTATAGACCCACCCCACCCCTTGGTCAGGTGGGTCTTATTCTTGTCAAGAAATTTTTATCTACTCGGCGTACATTTTATCGATAATATCCGCATACTTTTCTGCCACCACATGCCTTTTTACTTTAAGCGTATTGTTTAACTCATCTCCTGGTTCAAAGGGTTTTGGTAATATCGCAAAAGTACCGATTTTTTCAAAACTCTTAAAGCCATTTTCTGTGCTAATGAGCCGCTGTATTTCCTTTTGAATCAATTTTTTCACTAGTGGATTTTCCCTAAGCTCCGCCATGGAGCCTCCCTTTTCGCCCATACTTTGTAGGTATTCATTCACTCGTTCCTCGTTAATCACAATGAGAGCCCCGACATACTTTTGGTCTTCTCCTCGGGCGCGGCTTACACACATGACGTGGTCAATGTAATCACTTTCTTTTAGCTTTTCTTCAATGGGTGTTGGCTCCACATTTTCGCCACCGACAAGCACTAAAGTGTCTTTGGAGCGACCCACGATGCTCAGCTCACCGGTAATCGTTACACGGACAAGGTCCCCTGTGTTAAACCAACCATCGTCACTGAGCACTTCTTTTGTTTTTTGGGGATTTTTGTAGTAGCCTTGCATGACCTGAGGACCTCTTACATAAAGAGTACCCTTGGCTCCTGGGATGTTAGTTACGTCCCTACCCTCAAGATCAATGAGTTTCATTTCGGTTTGGGGAATTAGAGGTCCCACTGTCCCTGGAATAACACGGTTAGGCCGCCGTACCGCAAGAACGGGAGAGGTTTCGGTGAGTCCATAGCCCTCTAAAATCTTCACACCAATAGCAGCAAAGAAATCATCCACATATCCAGGTAGGGCACCCCCTCCCGAAATTGAAGCCTTGAGGTGACCCCCCGTTGCTGCCAACACCTTGCGGAAAACCAAAATATCACCTAGTTTCTTGGGAATGAAGAGCAAGATAACACTCACCAAGGAAATAAGTTTTAGATAAAGTGTTACCAAAAAATTTCGCTTGTGAAAAAGCCTTTCCGCACCTAAAAGCCGATTTAGATTCTTGCGGTAGGCTAGCGCCACATTGCGGAATTTATTAAAAATAGCCTCTTTCCCTTGTTTACGTACATTCCCAATGATTTTGTTGTAAACTCCTTCCCAAATACGGGGTACGGCAGGGACATAAGTAGGTTTGACTATCTTTAGGTCCTCACCAATATGTTTTATATCTGTATAGGTTATAGAGGCACCCACCGTAAAGAAAAGCATCTCGGCTATCCGGCCAAAAACGTGCCACGGAGGCAGAAGGGTAAGCCCCCTATCGCTAGGATCTGCTGGTATGATGGTTGGCAAAATGTTTAGCTGCGAGGCAAAGTTGCTTTGTGTGAGCATCACCCCTTTAGGCTCGCCCGTGGTACCCGAAGTATAGACAATGGTGGCAAGATCCGAGGGTTTCACGGCTGCAGAGCGGTTTTTTAGTTCCGCGAGGGCCGCATTGTCTTTAAGAAGAGCCAAGCCTTCCTTTAACAAATCTGACAACCCAATAGCCCTACGTTCTCCACTAGGTACGCTGTCATTTAAAACTATGTAGGTTTGAACCTTATGTGGGTATTTTTCTAGACCTTTTTCTATTTTTTCAATTTGCGCGCCATTATGGACAAAGACAAAACTGCATTCGGCGTGATTGATGATATAGCCTAGCTCTGCCGCTGTGGAATCGGTACCCCGAGGTACATCCACCGCTCCTATAAGTTGGATCGCTAAGTTGCTCATGAGCCAATAGTGGGAAACATCGGCAATAAGACCTATATGTTCTTGGTGCTTTACTCCTCTTTTTATAAGCGCAAGCGCCAGGGCCTTTACCTTTTCCTCAAGTTGGGAATAGGTCATAGTTTCGAATTCCTCTTTCCCTTCTGGACGCCAGCGCACTGCTAAGTTTGGGCCATAATTTTGAAAGCTGTGCTCAATAACTTCCGTAAAGGTTTGGAAATTTTTCATGAAACCCTCCTTCGAGTATTGGCTCGCAATTTTATTAGTTTTTATCTAAGAGTCAATTATTTTTTCAATAATAAATTAACTTTACAACTCAACAGGCGCATAGTAAAATTGTTTTAAAAGCCCTATGCAGGCCACTTTGCAGCGCACTATAACCGATGCCATCTTTAGTATTTTTGGGATGGCCGATGCCGAGCGCACCTTTAAGCATTCTTTTATTGAAAAAAACCGAGGCAAACCTCTTTTTTTGGTGCGCTGCCAAAATTTAGAGAATATCACGGTAAAGGATTTCTTAGGTAAAATCCCAGATTACCTGGCGCGGGTAAGTCCTGATGCCACTGCCAAGACTAATTTTTATGTTTTGGGAGATGAAAAGGAGCTTTTGATTGGCATTGTGGTTACTGGTCAAGGTAAAGAGATCCCCTATCCCTTACCTAACATTGATGGCGCTTTTGGTCGTTTCCATGACGAGGCTTTGCGCCAAGGCATCTGTGATTTTGATTTTGGGGTAGGACGCACCCAAGCCAACTTTGTCTCGGATGTGGATGAAATATACGAAGAACTCTTGCGTTCTTCCCTTAAGAATCTCAAAGACAACTTGGTTCGCTGGAGTTGGACTTATTTCAATCGTGCTAACGATTATTTTGCAAATGAAGAGGCTAGTGCTGTTATCCAACCCATTGTTTATTATGACCCCAAGAAAGCGACTTTTTCTGTAAGAGGGGGGGAGGTTTTTGTAGGGGGTCATTTTTACCAAGGCTACGCCGATCTCATGGAAGATATTCCTGTTGACCAGGATCGGCGCCGAATTGAACTGCTTATCTTAGAAAAACTGGTTATGGCATGTCACGAGGCCCCTGGTCTTTTAAAATTTAATATATCCCCCCAAACCTTAATCGATACCTTTCACTCGGCAGAGAAAGTCTACCGTTTTAACCAGTTGCTACATCGGGAAAAAATCAACCCTCGTAATGTACGATTAGAACTTGTGGAGAAACCATACGAGGAAAAGCATGTTAAACTCAAAGATGTCTGCCAATACTTTTGGGAATACGGAATAAGTTTTGCTGCGGATGACTTTGGCGTAAAAAGCCAGAGTCACCAAATTGTACTTGATCTTGGTGAAATGATAAAGGAGTTTAAGTTAGACCCTATAAGCTTTAAATTTAAACCAGAAGAAGACCATACAAAATTCTTAGACAACCTGGCATTTATTGACTATTGTGTGCGCTTGGCCGATAACCGGGAAGCTATTATTACAGCAGAGGCTGTCGATGACTTCGACACATTACGATTTCTGATTACCCATCAGGTACATTATTTCCAAAGTAACATATTTTTTGCCAAAATGAACATTTCTGACTATAAGGCCAATTACGCCAATTGGCAGGGACTTCCTGAAGAGGTTGTTCAGCAAATTATGACGGAACCCCATCTCATGGAAGAGCAAAAACAATGTGGCAACATTTTTGAGACCGCAAAAAGACATAATTTAATATGAAAAAACGCCCAAGAGGAGTACTGCTTTTAGCCGATGGCCGTTTTTTCAAGGGGGACCTAATTGGCTACCTTGAAGAAACAGGCCGTCTAGGAGAGGTTATTTTTAACACTAGCATGAGCGGCTACCAGGAGGTCATTACCGATCCTTCTTATTATCGACAATTTGTCTGTTTCACCTATCCCTCCATAGGTAATTATGGTGTTAACGACGAAGACAACGAGAGCCATAAACCCTGGCTTGAGGGTATCATTATACGCCATTACCACGAGCGACCCTCAAATCACAGGGCTAAGTATACCCTTGAAGATTTCTTATTGAAGCACCGCCTTCCCGCCCTGTGTGAAGTAGACACGCGAGCCCTCGTGCGCCATATCCGTGAAAAAGGTGCGCAACAAGCAGGGCTCTTTTACCTAAGTGAAGACCCATATGAGGATGATAAACTTCTAGAAATGTATTTAAAGAAGGTCCAAGAAGCGCCCCCGATGGAAGGCAGTGACCTTACGCAGGGCTTTGATGGCCATATGGCTAATGAATTTGTGAAGGCGCGGCTTGCCCAATTAGGAAAAGACCCTTCCCAAATGTATCGAGTGGCAGTCTTAGATTTTGGTATTAAGTACTCTATATTAGAAAACCTATTGCAACACGACATTTATCCCACCGTTTTTGCCGGAAGTAAGCCTATTTTAGAAAATCCCCATTTTCAAATTAAGAACTTTGACGGTTTTTTCTTTTCCAATGGACCAGGAGACCCTGCCGCAGTTTCAACAGGTATTGAAAATATCCGTTTACTTGCCCAAACAGGCAAACCCTGCTTTGGTATCTGCCTTGGCCACCAACTGCTGGCCCTGGCTCTAGGCGGCAAAACCTATAAAATGAAGTTCGGGCATCATGGAGCCAACCAACCTGTAAAAGCAACTCACCGCGCTAGGGTAATCATTACCTCACAAAACCATGGTTTTGCCGTAGATGAAGCAAGCACAGATTTTCTTTTGCAAACGCAGGCACGTGAAACAAATCCTAATGACAACACCAGCGAGGGCTTTCTTATTTTTAACAAAGATAAGAAAATCTTAAGCGTGCAGTACCACCCCGAGGCAGCACCGGGACCTCATGATGGCCGTGTTGTTTTTGCAGAATTTGCCCACATGCTTCGAGAAAGCCGCGTTTAATACATAATTTCATAGTCACTTTGGTAGAGCCGAAAAGGAAAATCCTGCGGTAAGACCCTTTGTCTTAATTTGGCAGCAAGAAGAGTTTCGTAATATGCGGCATGAATAGAGCCCGTGAGAGCTAACCTCAAAGATCTACTGTGGGGGTTAATGAGGGAGGTTTCATCGTATGAGAAAAACATACCTAATGGCAAAGCCGCAAAGGGAAGAATATGAGAGAGCTTGCCAGAACCAAACCATAATGGTCCCGCTAAAAGAAATGGCGTGGTGGCTAAGTCGATATTTTTTTCCCCTAGTAGGCGAGAAAGCCTATTCACCGTATACTTAATATCAAAAAAAGCCTTTTTCGGATAGATGGGTTGCGTTAATCTACTTATTTCCTTGCTATTGAAGCCAAGCCAAAAAAAAGCATTTCTGCCAAATAAGACTTGCAGCGAATCTGTATTTCGAGAAAGTACACCATTTAATTTTTGCACCAAAGCTTCTGCTTTTGCCTCCGCCACTTCCTCCCAAAGGAAAACCTTTGTCCTCTCTTGCATAGCCTCAAGAAGTTGCTTAAGCTTTTTTAAATAAACCTCGGTGTTGTTTTTTAGCCTTAAGCTTTCCACACAAAAAAGGACCCCGGGCCAAAACTGTGAATTTAGGCTTTTCGCTAGTGTCTTTGCCTCGTCATAGATTACAATATGGATTTGGCAGCAGTCGTTGATATACGGTGAAAGTTCGCCATGAATAACAATCCCCGGCCCTCCTTTTTGGCAAGTTTCATAAAAAAATTTAGCCCATGAAAGCTCATCTTGAAAATCTTGGCTTTCGACAAAGACAAAGTTTTTCAAAAAATTTTTCCACAAGTCAAGCGCCAAGCTTGAGCCAAGTGTGGCAAGACTAATGATCACAGGCAATTGGCGGTAGCGAGGGAGGATGTCATATTTTTGGATGCGCAGGGCTTCGAGATAGGAGCGCATGGCACCCGGATTTTCTAAAAGAAAATATGCCAGCTCTTTGGTGGCCAAAGATAAAATCTTGGTGCCCGGAATATAATGGTATTCGCCGCTGGGATTTCGAATAAAAGGCAAAATCCCCCCCAAGAAGCCAGGAAAAAAATGCCTTTTTGACCATCTAAGACGGCCTTTGAGGACTATGAAGAGCTGATCTTCTTGGGGAGGAAAACTTCTCTCCTGCCAAGAAAGTCTCTCGAGAATAGCAAGCTCTTTATTGGTAAAACCAGAAAATTCAAATACAGAAGCAAATAGACTCATGAAATAGCCCGCAGCAGGGCAATAAACTCCTTTTTGTCCTTTAATTCAATGGGCCTTGACTGACAGAAAAGTTGTGCTTGTTGCGTGAATTCACTTGTCGTTAACGCAAGACCTCGAATAGCACCTTTGCTGCGCATTTCCTCATGCATTTGGCGTAGGGCTTTTTCGGGAATAGGATCCGTCGTACGGAAAATGTATACCAACCTGTTACTGCGTTTTGTATTTCGCCAGCTCCCCTCCGTTTCTGTCGCTAGGATATGCACCTCACTGTCACTAATGACCTCAAGATCTAATACAGACAGCTCCATGGCCTCCACCATACGACGGGATATCTGCTCGAATTTTCCTGGGGAGGCTATCATGAAGTCTTTAATCGCATCGTCTGTACGGTATTCTTCATAGGTTTTGAGCTTTTCGGCTACATCTTTAAAGCGGGGGTTAACATCGTGTATTCTCTCCCAGTTAGCAATGGCGGTATGGAAATCCCGACGTCGTTCTGCACAAACCGATAGAAAATAGCGTAATTGCAGTTCCATTTCAGATGACTTTGGTGCAATAGCAAGACCCTTTTCAAACTCAGAAATGGCTTGTTGGTATTGTTCTTTTTCTAAATAGCAAAGTCCTTTAGCCAAATAGGCTCTCGTTTTTAAGCTCTCGTCTTTTAAGGCCATGTCAAATTCCTTGATGGCCCAATCATAATCTTTTTGGCTCTTGAGGCAAAGCCCCAGGTAATAATGAGCTGCGTAATGTTGGGGATTTAATTTAACAGCCTCGGTTAAGGCAACTTTGGCTTCTGGGATGTTGTTGATATTGTACTCGAGGACCCCTATGTGGTAGTGGGCATCAGCATGGTTTTTTTGTACCTTTACAGCACTTTTAAAGTATGGTAGTGCCTTTTCGCCAAGACCAGCGTTTTCAAATAAGAGACCCACTTGGTAATAGTTATCTGCATTGGTGGGATCGAGTTTTGTCAAAATAAGAAATTCCTTTTTGGCTTCTTCAAGATTTTTGGTTTGTAGGTAGATTTTGGCAAGCCTACTACGTACTGTCTCTTCCCGAACTCGACTGTCGAATTTACCAATCTTTAAGACTTGCCGGTATTCCAAAAGAGCTTGTTGAATATTGTTTTCTTTGTTGTAGGCCTCCCCTAAAAGAAAATGGATGTAAGGATCGCGATCGTTTTCTTCGAGCATTTTTTGTAATTTTTTTATGGCAATACCTGTTTGCCCATTTTTGAGCATCTCAGCAATCTCTTCAATTTTCTTGGGGATAACGAATGTCTTAAAGATATAAACAGCAAAGAGGATAAAGATTCCCCCGATGCCAGCAAGAAGAATAAGTGATATTATGTCTTCCATGCTATCATTGTTCTGGGTTTTTTAAATTAAGACCCGTGGCCAAACGCTGCTGTTTTAGACGACGATTTTCTTCTTCTAACTCTTTAATTTTTGCTAAAGCTCGCAGAAGCTCCTCACGGCTAAGCTCGGCAACCTGGTTTTTTGCTTCCATAGTCCTAAGAGCATCAATGAGCTCCTGACGCGAAAATTCCGATACTTGCTCTGCTGCTTTCGCATATTCGCGAGCATCCAATAATTCTTTGCGAGCAAATTCCACGATTTGCTCGTACATTTGTACTAGTTTTTCTAAGTTGCTTATTTCCTCATCATTTAGGCGCAAGACGGTTTCGTAACCTTTTAGGGTGGCTTCAAGCACCTTGATTTTTTCTTGCAATTTCTGATTTTCTTCCGTAAGTTGGCGGATTTTTTCATCTGACATAAAAACCCCCTATGTCCCTAGAAAGGAGCCTACGCGCTATAGGGTACCAACATTTTTTCGCTTACGCTTCGACTCACCTCTTTGCCCTGGAGTTTTTCTAAAAAGGCTAGAGCAAAACGCATGGCCGTTCCTGGTCCTCTTGAGGTTAGAATGCGGCCCCCCTGATTATCTTCGACAACTTCGTCTTCTAGGTATTGGGCTCCCGCTGTGACTAGGACATCTTTTACGGTCGGATAGCTCGTGGCTTTTCGTCCTGCCAATAGGCCCGCCTCTGCCAAGACCCTAGGAGCTGCACAAATAGCCGCGATGGATCGGTTCTTCCATTTCTCTAGTAGCTGTTTTACTTCCTCGCTCGACAGTAGGATTTCCACACCTCCACTGCCACCAGGAAGATAAAGCCAATCATAAGAAGCTACATCTGCTTCACGAAGCAACAAATCAGCCTCGAGCACCACATCGTGCCCACCCTTTACTTTTCGATCCGAGGTGCCTACCGCAGCTAGGTCCACCTCTACCCCGCCGCGGCGCAAAACATCGACAACGGTAATAAGTTCTACCTCTTCAAAACCCTGCGCCACTAGGGCAAGCACCTTAGGCATAGGAAAAAGGGCATTGGCTTTTATTAGTTGTCAAGTCAAATAATTTACGGTAAATCCTATGCCCAAGGGACAAAGGTTCCTCTTTAATTGAAGAGTTTTTGGCAGTTGCCTCAAATAAGGCTTTGTAAAAAAAGCTATCTACTGCCGTGGCAACTCCCTGGCTCTTTTTAACTGGCGGGGAAAGCTTAAAGCTGCGAAGGCTAACCTAACAGACCTTCCATCCAAGGAAGCGAAAGGGAGGCTTCTGAAAAAATCGATGGGATCGACAACGCTATTTTATTGTAGAAAAATATCATGTCCACTTGAAAAATCCCATGTAGAACTTGGCTTAAGCAAGATAAATTACCGAATAGCTTGCCGAAGTGAAAACCTAGGCGAAAGCAATTTTAGTTAAAAGATAACTTAAGTCTCTTCATGGAGCTCGGGTCGGCACTCTTGCTAACCCTACTCCAAAATCCCGATCTGCCGTGCGCGGTTTAACGCCTCGACTTTGTTGTTGGTATTGAGCTTTTGGTAAATGTGCCCAATGTGCACGCGCACGGTGTTAGGGCTAATTTCTAGCTCCTCGGCAATCGCGCGATAGTTTAGCCCTAACGCGATAAAATTTAGGATTTCGAGCTCACGCTCAGACAGGGGATTTTGCGCCAGGTTGGGATTGTCGTCATCCAGAATTTTACGCGCCACACGTGGACTTAAAGGC
>JANWWS010000043.1 GCA_025055765.1 Leptospiraceae bacterium
AGAGTAGAACGACGTATGGCTCTGATGACCGTGGTAGGTACAGAGTTGGAAGATAAGTTGACGCCAGAACTGGAAGAAATGATCCAGGAAAATCCGCTGTTACCCAAACAAGCCCAAAAAATGCTAGAACAACTGCAAATGACCTGGGAGGACGTGGAAACCGGCGAGGAAACCTTAGGACTCAACGACTTTTCTCTGGAACAGTTCCGCCAGGAATTATACGAGTATTTCAAAAAGAACGAGGAGTTCTTCAAAAATATCCCCAACGGTGTCTTTACGGGTTTCCGATTCAAGCCCAGCGCCAAGTGGCCTTCCATGCCGCCAAGCATCGTGGCGGTGTTGGGATATCCCAAACGGCCCGACGAAGCAACAGACCATACATATGAAGAAATTTATCTTTTACATCAACCCGTGGAAAACAGCCCACGGGGGGAGGCCCTTTTGAAAAACAATCAGGAAATACTGTCCCTGCTTCGTTATCATAAGGAGCAACCGCGCTACGTCCCGAAAAACATTGATGAGGGCGACCCCCAGGCGCTGGAAAAACTGGCCCAGGCCATTCATAAATGGATAGAAGACCAAGTTCAGACAGTCGCTATTGATCAAATTCATGACCTGTTTTCGGGAGTTAAAACACCTAAGGAAATCTCCCCTGAAAAAAAGAAAATAGAAGAAAAATTTCAACCAGAAAATTTTGACTTAATAAATTGGTTTATCATTTCCAATTAAACCTGAATCATGGACCTGAGCCAATTTAATCATCGGGATAAAAGCCTGTTTGACGCTGCCACTCACTTATTTGAGCAGTTAAAAATCCCACTGAACTCCATCACTACGGAGTCTATGACCATTGAAAACGTTTTAAAAAATCACTGTAAAGAGAACGATACCTACAAGGCTGTCATAAACACTCATTTTCTAGGTCTCATTGATGATTCTGTCTTTAGTCCCAAGACCCTGTTTAGTTCTCAAAATTATACATATCCAGAAGCCCTTGAAAAAGCCAATGAAAAGTACGAGGGTTTCATGCTTTTTGCAGTAGAACTCAAAAAATATCCCAAAAGAACGGAGATTGCGGAATTGACTCGAGCTTTTAATCGCTTGAGCCTTAAGATGCCAGTGGCCCTCCTCCTCAAGTACCCTCCAACATCCCTTTTGGAGGGCGAATCTTTTATCTCCATTGCCCTTAGTGAACGATTCAAATACCTGCAAAACTGGCGGCAAGGTGAAAAAGTGGGGAAGGTCATTATCCTGCGCGATATCCATACCCGTAAACCGCACGCAGGTCACCTGCGCATCTTGCAGGATTTAAGTGCGCCAGCTGAAGTTAAAGATTTCAATGCCCTGCATAAACACTGGCTCCGAGTGCTGGACGTAGAGATCCTGAACAAAGAATTCTTCCGCGACCTCTCCAACTGGTACTTCGCGGCGATGAATGAAGTGTCCTTCCCGGACGATGTGGAAAAGGACCCGGAAGTCCGCAATGCCACCAATCTGATTCGCTTAATTACACGCCTCATTTTCATCTGGTTCATTAAGGAAAAAGGCCTCGTGCCTGAATGGCTGTTTAAAAAGGATGAGGTGGCCAAAAATCTTAAGGACTTCCTAAAAGACAAAAACGCCCATAACTATTACAATGCCATCTTGCAGAACCTCTTTTTTGGCACGCTGAATCAAAGAAAGGGAGAGCGCCGGTTTGCCCAAGAAGGCGACTTTATCACCAACAAGGAAGAATACGGCGTAAAAAACCTTTTTCGCTACGCTGACCTGTTCACTATCCCAGAAGATGAAGTCTTAAAGCTATTTAACGACATTCCATTTCTCAACGGCGGGCTCTTTGACTGCCTGGACAAACTCAACGAGGAGAAGAAAATTGAATACGTGGACGGCTTTAGCCGAAACCCTAGGAAAAAAGCCATCGTGCCCGACCACCTGTTTTTTGGGGAGGAGAGGCAAGTGGATCTGAATGCCGTGTATGGCACGAGGAACAAAGCCTACCGCACGCGCGGGCTGATTCCCCTCTTGGAGAGCTACAAATTCACCGTAGCCGAAAACACGCCCCTGGAAGAAGAAGTAGCCCTGGACCCGGAATTAC
>JANWWS010000039.1 GCA_025055765.1 Leptospiraceae bacterium
TATATGGGGTTGCGCTGGGGGGGGCTTTTTTTGGTGAGTCGATGTTTCGTACTAAGCCTGAGATGGATAAGTTTGCTTTGTATTATTGTCATCAGCGTTTGGGGGAGCGCCATTTTGTATTATGGGATACGCAGTTTTATACGCCGCATTTAGGTAATTTTGGCTGCATTGAAATTTCGCAGGGGGAATATTTAGAGCGTTTGCAGGAGGCGCTAAAGGTAAAGGCTACTTTTTTTCCTTAGTAATTTATTAAATGAGTATTGGGGAAAATGTACGCCAGGCTTTGGAGGCCATAGCTGCTAATCGGCTAAGGGCGTTTCTAACCATCTTAATTATAGCCACGGGTATTATGGCGATAGTAGGGGTATTGACTTCTATCGATGGTATTAAATATTGGATGCGGCGTACTTTTTCCACTTTAGGGGCCAATGCCTTTAAAATAGAGCATAGAGCTACGCAGGTACGCATTGGGGGCGTGCAGCGCGAGCGCAAGAAGGAGAATCCTGTAATTACTTACTTGCAAGCCAAGGCTTTAGCGGAGCGCTTATGCTCTTTAGCAACTATTAATATTCGAGCAGTAGGGAATTTTGCAGCTATAGTGCAGTATGGGAGCCGTAAGACGAATAATAACATTTCTGTGATAGGTACGGATGAAAATTTTTTGGCTGCTCAAGGGTATGAAGTGGTTTTAGGGCGCAGTCTTTCTATGCAGGATATAGAGCAGCGGCAAGCGGTAGCGGTGATTGGGCATGCGGTAAAGGAGAAGCTTTTCCCTTATGGCTCGCCACTGAATCAGATTATTCAAGTGGATAGGCATTTTTATAAGGTGGTGGGGGTACTTAAGGAGAAGGGAACGGCTTTTGGCTCGCCAGGAGATAAGGTATGTATGATTCCTATTACTACTTTATTAAAAGACTACTCTGAGCCCAACCGCAGCTTTACGATTAATGTAGTGGTGGATAATTTGCACGAGATGCCGACTTTAATAGATCAGGCGGTGATAGCTTTTCGCATTATACGTCATCTTAAGCCTCGGCAGCCGAATAATTTTGAAGTTGTGCTTAGTGATAGTTTTGTAAATAATTTACTTGAAAATTTAAAGATTCTTACGCTTTCTGCTACGCTTATTGCGGCTATTTCGCTTTTTGGGGCTAGTGTGGGGCTTATGAATATTATGTTGGTATCGGTTACGGAGCGTACGATGGAGATTGGTTTACGTAAAGCTTTAGGTGCTACACGCCGCCAAATATTATTTCAATTTTTAACCGAGGCTATTACGATAGGGCAGTTGGGTGGAATTTTAGGTATTATTTTAGGGTTAGCGATAGGAAATGTGATAGGGTATTGGCTTCAGAGTGGCTTTTTAATTCCTTGGCTCTGGATAGGCTTAAGTTTTGTAATTTGCTTAGGTGTAGGTATAATTTCTGGTATTTATCCTGCTCGTAAGGCTGCCCTCCTTGACCCCATTGAAGCTTTACGTTATGAATGATTTTTATTTATTTTTTCTTTAATTTTCTGTACATAGCTTAGGGGTACTTCAAAAATTTGAGCGATTTCTTCTTCGCTATATTTTCCTGCCTTAAGCATGTTGATAATGCCTTTTTGTAGTCCTTTTTGTAGTCCTTTTTGTAGTCCTTTTTGTAATCCCTTTTGTAATCCCTTTTGTAGTCCTTTTTGTAGTCCTTGTTTTCTGCCTTTTAGGAGTCCTATTCGGAGTCCTTGTTGTTGGTACCACTGTTGGAGTTGTTCTGTAAAGCTAGTCATTGTAGTAAAGCCAAAGATTTGTTGAACCATGGTTTCTAGCGCTTGATGAGAGGCTCTTAGCTTGAATTTCGAAATTTTGAGGATAACATGCAAGAGTTCCTTTTGTTTTTGAGCGGGGAAGTTGCATTGGTGGATGTGTTCGAGTACTTGTTGCAGGTGTTGGAGTTTTTGGTCATCGGCTAGGGGCTGGATGCGAATGCGCAGTACCCACATGAGGATGGAGAAGAGGTTGGAGGAGGCGGCTTTTTGATATTGTTCGATGGTTTTTTCTGCGAGTTTGAAGGTATCGAATTGGTAGTGGAGTTGTGTTTTGTGGAATTGGTAGTGGTAGGCGTTGGGTTGGAAGGTGGGGGAGGCATCGAGGAAGAGGGCTTTGGCTAGGATTTTTTTGTGGGGGTGTTGTTGTTGGAGTCTGGCGAAGTAGGAATACATTCGTTGGGGGAAGTTTTTTTGTGGGTAGGCTTGGAGTTCCAGGTGCAGGAGCAGGGGTTGTGGGGTGTTTAGTAGGGGGAGTTGCACCAGGAGGTCGGCATAGCGTTTGGTTTTTTGGTTGGGCAAGGGGGCATCTAGGAGTTCGCTTAGGAAAGTGGGGGAAAGGTTAGGGGGAAGCAAGGGCAAGAGGAAGGGGAAGAAGTAATGCAGGCAATCGAGGAAATAAGCTTTGCATAGGAACAGCAATAGTTGCTCGGGCGTGGGTGAAATGGGAGGCATAATTAGGAAGGGGAATTATTATT
>JANWWS010000025.1 GCA_025055765.1 Leptospiraceae bacterium
CGCCAGCAACCTACTCTCACAGTTCCCGAAGGAACCACTACCATCGGCGATGCAGGGCTTAACTTCCGTGTTCGGGATGGGAACGGGTGTTTCCCCTGCTCTATAACCAGCGGGCAGCTTAACCCCCACCACAATCAAAAAATAATTCCGTATGTCAAGCCTTTTAATAAACTACGAAACCACGCATAGCACTTCGCTGCGTGCATCTTTCATTATACAACACCTCTAAATTATCGGCAAGAATTTTTGAAGGATTTCCCTTGGATAACCACCCACCCAAAGATGAAAACAACCCTCCTAGACGCCAATTTGGAGAACAAAGACCGCAATTTTGGTTTGCTATTTGTCCCGTAAAAATCCGAAAGCAGAATGGCTACGGCGGCAAGTGGAAGGGCATTAGTTCACGGATTTCCTTCCTCGTGGGCGCATAGGGTAGTCGCTCGAACAAGTAAGGTATTTGTAAGGTTCATGGCCACAAAATCGCGCAGTGGCCACAAGGGAATAAAACATAGTGCTCGCCTCCGCACCGCGTGGGCTACCGCGCCAGTTTCCGCCACCCACCATAAAGGAAGGATTATATTTTCTACTGCGTTATTCTCCAAAGGGATGTGCAAGTCGCCCAAAAATAAAACCTACCTTAGCCATTATGAAGGGAGCCACTCGTTGAGCGCATAATTCACCGCTTTATCCAGCATGCTGTGGGCACCATAAGATTTGGTACGGCGCTCATAAAGCTAGTTGCCCAATGATTCCATCAACGGTTGGCATTTCTCTTGGCGAAACTTGACTAAAGCATCGCTCGAAAAATTCGCCTCGCGTGCCTCATTCTCTAGGCGATAAAGCTCTGTGCAAAACATAAGTCCTTACCACCTGCGTCCCAACATAAGATCTTGTAGTATTGGGCCGTATCTCCTGGTTCCTCACTTGCCTCTGCAGTGCTGGCATACTTCTTGCGAATGACACGTTCGATATACACGGCTCACTAGCCCATCTTTAGCCGCTCCGATTGGCGCTTTCCTCCACGAGCTTCCCACCGCAGCATTCGCAAGCTCTCTGACTCGGAGAGTTCAATTATGCGCTCGACATGTGGCCGTTTATCCGACCAACTCTTGCAACCACAAGACCCATGTTAGTGCGCAACAACTGTGATCGTTTTCTCCTTTTTCGGCTCTGCCTGCTCTACTTCCCGAAAAGCAGTTGTGTTAGGTTATCTTGCAGTTTTTCAGAAAAGCCATGGTAAATTTTTTTCTTTAGGAGCTTGTGCTCTTCTAACTTGTGGAGGATTTTGTACCACATCTTTTCTTCGATGATAAAAAATTTTTTGCCTGTTTCATGGCTAACATTTTCAACCCCTTCCCAGGCAACTTTTGCTGCCACTGAGGATAGGATACAAAATGTGACATAACTCGCAAGCAAATCGTTGGGTGGTTACCACATGGCACTTCGCTGCGTACTCCTTTCTTTTTTTTACAACACCGCCAAATTATCGGCAAGAATTTTTGAAAGATTTCCCCTGGGAAGTGAAGTCTAGCCTGACTATTCAGGAATTCCATATCCATTATCTTTCTTACTTCCTTTTTACTCATAGAAGTCCTCAACCTTCCCATAAGAAACGTCGTTTCTTAAAAAAATTCGTATTCTCTTGCAAATTCTTAGTAGAATTGGGGTTTTATATAAGCAGGGGGGGTGTATGATTGTCAGAAGAGAAAGAGGCAAATCTGGCACAAAAGGTCTTTGGGATCTGCGCTTAAATCCGGCCCTTATGGCTAAGCTGCGCAAGGCGGCAGCTAAATCCAACACAAGCATGTCGGCCATTGTGCGCTTTTGCGCCTTTAAACTGGCCCGCAAGAAGGTGGTTCACATGG
>JANWWS010000003.1 GCA_025055765.1 Leptospiraceae bacterium
CTTCAAATACGATGTCATCGATGGGGTGATGCAAATGGCGCCCAGCCCAAGTTTTGAACACAATGATGCGGAAAGTGCACTCATCACTGTGTTACGGAATTACCTGCAAAGGAAACCGATCGGCAAGGCAGTCATAGAAACCGATGTTTTCCTGCCTGACGGTGGCGATCCGCTGCGTCCGGATATTTCCCTCATCCTCAACGAAAATTTACACATTGTCAAAACCCACATCCATGGCACCCCGGATTTGGTCTGCGAGGTGTTGAGCGCGGCTACCCGCGAGCGGGATTTAGGAGTCAAAGCCGAGCGTTATCTCAAGTGTGGCGTCAAAGAATATTGGATTGCCGACCCGGACAACAAGACCCTGCAGGTGTGGTACAATGCCAAAGACCACTGGGAGAAAGTGGAGGGTGTTATGGAATTCCATAGCAAGTTGTTGCCGGGGCTCGTGGTCACAACCAAAGAAATTTTTGGCTAAGAGGGAATATGGCCGCTATCACCACAACCACAAAACCGCGCTATGAGGGACTGAAGGTCACGCGCGAAGAATACCTCGATCTTGAAGAGGATGGCTTCAAGTATGATGTCATCGATGGGGTAATGCACATGGCACCGAGTCCAAATTTTGAACATGGTGATGCTCAGATCGCATTGGGTTTCATGATTCGGGGCTATTTGCAAAAAAATCCGTTGGGTAAAGTTGCCTGTGAAGTCGATGTCTTCCTGCCTGACGGCGGCGATCCGCTGCGTCCGGATATTTCCCTCATCCTCAACGAAAATTTACACATTGTCAAAACCCACATCCACGGCACCCCGGATTTGGTCTGCGAGGTATTGAGCGCGGCTAGCCGCGAGCGGGATTTAGGAGTCAAAGCCGAGCGTTATCTTAAATGCGGCGTCAAAGAATATTGGATTGCCGACCCGGACAACAAGACCCTGCAGGTGTGGTACAATGCCAAAGACCACTGGGAGAAAGTGCAAGGCGTTATGGAATTCCATAGCAAGTTGTTGCCGGGGCTCGTGGTCACAACCAAAGAAATTTTTGGCTAAGAGGGAATATGGCTACGGTTGCGACAGCCATAAAGCCGTGCTATCATGGGCTTTATTTTCGGCGTGAGGAATATGTTGATCTTGAGGGAGATGGCTTCGCGTATGATGGTATTGAAGAAGTCATGGCTGTAGCGCCGAGGAGGCGTCGAAAAGATGACCGTGTGGGAGAAAACGGTTTACCAAAATTAACGGCGATTTTGCTCAAAATTCTATCTGTCCTATGCGCTCGAGAGGAGTTTGCGGTGGTGCTAGGCTTTGAGCGAGAGATCTCAGAAAATGGCTCTTCGTTTGGATGTAAAGCTAGATTGGGCTAAGATTAAAATTAACAAATGGCGAGCTCTTTACGCGTAAATTTATATCACCAGTCTGCAGCTTCCAAGCATAAGTATCATGAAAAAGATGGCCTCTCGTTGAGAGACCTACCATTTGGTGCGCTGCACAAATTTTGTAGCAGAATTTGTGCCATTATGAGTTGACAAAGAAAAAAATATAAAAAGGGGGTATTTTATGGGGAGGGCATGTCTTCGCATATTGAGCTATTTCTGCATCACAAAGAATGCTACAAATAAGGGAAAACTTTCGCCTGGGTTCGCGATCACAATAAGTTTTGTTCTACTCTTTGTGACGAGTTATTGCGCCGGGCCTAAGGAGGATTTTTTTCGGATGTATGATGCACTTCCCCACGCTCCCTCTTTTACGGTGCATCAAATAAAGAATCTGGAGGTGATGGGCCCTAAGATTGTCGATGGTGGAGTAAACTTCACTCTTTACAGTGAGCGTGCTACTCGCGTACACCTCTTAATTTTTGATGATCCTGAGAGCAAATATCCTTTGCAGGAATACCAGATGTCTCGTTTTGGGAATGTATGGAGTATCTTTGTTCAAGGGGTGGGGCATAAGACCTACTATGGCTACCGAGTATGGGGTCCTAACTTTGACTATGACCCAGCTTGGAGACCAGGCACCATGTATGGTTTTATATCCGACTATGATAACCAGGGAAACCGCTTTAACCCAAATAAACTGCTTTTAGATCCTTACGCAAGAGCAGTGCACCGTAAGCATGATTGGTCTAGGGGCATGGCTGCTTCTGGTCCCCACCGTCACCAGGATACAACCGCCGCGGCTGCTAAGGGCATTGTCTTAAGGGAAGACGATTACGAATGGTCGCAAACCGAAAAAGACTACTGGCACCGTAAGCAATGTGTGCAAATTGGGCAGGTAGTTGACGGCAAGCCTTGCACAGCGACCCGAAGACCGAGAAATTCGATTATTGTTTATGAAGTTCATCCCAAGGGTCTCTCTGCGGGTGCCGTACCTAATATTCCCGGTCTACCACGAAACTATCAGGTGAAATATCCAGGCACCTTTCGGGGAGCAGGGGAGCTTGCCCCTTACCTAGCAGAGCTTGGGGTGACCGCTGTGGAGTTTTTGCCAGTACATGAGGCAGGCAGTGACGGCGGGTATTGGAAATACTGGACCCTAAATTTCTTTGCTCCTGAGGTAACGTATGCCTATAAGCCCAAAGAAGGATCCCAAGTAAATGAATTCCGCTGGATGGTGGAGCAGTTCCATAAATACGACATCGAGGTTTGGATAGATGTGGTATACAACCACACGGGGGAGGGGGGTCTATGGCGAGAGAGGATTCCTAATGTGGAGGGTAACAATCCTACAAATCCCTATAACCCTCACCATTTTTGGGGATATGACCCACCGGAAACCGCTACCATTCTCTCATATAGGGGAATCGACAATTACGCTTATTATGCTCTGACTGGACCCAACAAGGAATTTTACTACGACCATACTGGAACAGGAAACATGCTGCGTACGGGATATCCACCTGTCCGACGTATGGTACTTGATAGTCTCAAATACTGGGTGGAGAAGATGCATGTAGACGGCTTTCGTTTTGATCTCTGTGAGGTTTTGGAAAAAAGGGATGGCCAAGAGACGGGGAACTGGAATGCCTATGATTATTGGAAGCATTGGGGCCCTGACTCAGACAGTGCGGCGGTAGCCAATCGGAGAAACATGTCGGCTACTATGCACATTGTCAATGATCCGCTTTTTCAGCGCTATGATATCCGAATGGTGGCTGAGCCCTGGTCTTTAGGTGGCTATCGTTATGGAGATCATCCCAAAGCGTATTGCTATGGTCCTGATGGTCTAAACTATACAGGCTATGAACCTGGTTGTGCCAACCAAGATACCACCTACAGTACGGGATATGCTTACTTTGAATGGTCAGATTTATTTAAAAGAGTAACAAGGCGTATTGTAAACCATGACGACTACCGACTCAATAGCGACTCACCGGTTGATTTTGGTGGAGCTTTAACCGGTAGTGCGGCGAAATTTGCAGAAAGCTGGGATGGCCGACAGCCCTACCACAATATTAACAAGATCACGGCCCATGATGGTTTTACCATGTATGATCTTTTAAGTTATAACCAGAAGCGAAATGGCAGAGGGCCGCTAAATCCGGATGGGGTGGATCCTTACTCTGGTGATGATTATAGCAACTACTCTCGCGATTGGGGATGGAACGAGGGGCTCAAAAGGCAAAATTTTCGAAACCTAATTGTCTTGCTCTTACTGAGTATTGGTACTCCTATGCTCCTTGGGGGCGATGAGTGGATGCGCACGCAATATGGCAACAACAACGCCTACACGGCGGGCGCTGACAATCAATACAACTGGTTTCGGTGGGGAGTATGGTTGGCAGACCCGGTGGCCTACCGAATGTATGATTTTACTAAGAAAATCATAGCCTTTCGTAAAGACAATCTATGGGCTTTTGGTAAGACTTCTTACCATAACATGCAGCTTTATTGGAATGACATCGTTAGTCCAAGCTGTAATAGCAATACAGCTGGTGCGTTGGCCTGGGGGGGAACAGACAAAGTCATTGCTCTTTGTTATGCAAATCCACCAGCTGGGAAAAAGCTCATTTATATTGTCTTTAATTTAGGTACAACGCACAAAAATGCCCAACTTCCTCCTGGAAACTGGAGGGTGCTTGTAGATACCCAAGAATATTTTGAAGGCTTTAATGGCCAGCTTTCAGGAAACTGGTGCCCCAACTATAACGAACCCGGGTTTAACCCAAGCTCGCCGAAATGTCTGAATACCGTAACTGGGAACTATGGTGTGCCACCACGTACTATCGTAATCTTTCAAGCCGAATAAAACGTTGGGTACCATGAAGAAGAAGTTTCTTCTATTTTTAGCAATAGCTGGCCTCTTAACGCCCATGATAATAGCCCAGGAGCAGCAAAGCGAAGAGGGTAAGATTAAAATCCGCCGCATGAGCCAGAGGCAGAGCGATCTTGCCCAAGAAGAGGAGCTTCTCGACTTGGGTGAAGAGAAGGAAAAGACCGCTTCGGAAAAAGGCGGCGTCAACTTTAGGATTCCCAAGCCTTTTTTCTTTAACATGTACTTCAGGGCTAGCGTGCAAGATGATTTTGGTTACAATGCGCCCACCCTGGGTTGGTGGCCATTTTATGGTCGGCTCATGAATGAAACGCCTTGGCTCATGGCGGATTTTGGCTATCACGTGGTGCGCCCAGAATCTCCAGGGGCAGCTCGCGCTACTCTTTTCTTACGCATCGAGGGGGGCAGTTACCGAAGCTTCGATGCATCCCAGGGTACTCTTGGAAACTACAATATTAACCATATTTGGCTTGAAACAGAAAACGTGCTCATGCGACATTTGGTTACCCAAACAGGCAGCCTATGGTACAACCTTGGCTATATTGGACTATTTGACAACTTCACAGCACAGGTTTTCTGGGAGACTATTGGTATAAGGGTAGGCCACCGTTTACCCACGTTTGAATATTTTGTGGGATATGGAGACAGCGGTTGGGCGATATACCGTAGTCGACGCGGCGATGGTTGGCATGGGCACCAATACGCAAATATCCCCACGGTGGGGGCACTTGTGAGGGTCAATCTTTACGAGGTTGGCCCTTTGAAATCTTTTACGGCACGCTTTTTACCCTTTTGGCAGATGGGGGCGACGGTGCAGGTCATGTACGAGAGACAAAACGAGAACCTCCGAGGCAGCCCACACCAAACCCCCCAGGTAAGCTATCAGGATGTTTTGCGGGGCGAGGCTTTTGAAAAATTCATGCTCGAAAACCCAGGAAGCGCCGACTACTTTCCCTGGGCACAACCAATGAGTGTCACCTACGGACGAGCTACTTTTTGGACAGGTTTTTCTGGCCCTGAACTTGGTCCCATAAAACTTTACTGGAATGATTTTAGCTTGCGTTTGGAGAAAAAACCTCCCCAAATAGCGGTCACCGAAAGCTACGAGGGGGAAACCAAGGATATTTACATAAGTGGCTTTACGGATGAGCGCTATGAGCTGATGCTTTTCGACGAATTGCAGCTTCGCTTATTGCCAAACTACTTTGATCTTAACGCCGGTTTTGGTTTTGGCCGTAGTTGGGACCAAGACAACCGCTTTAGGCCAGATGATCATAACAGGCTTATCTATTCCTTTGTCTTTCGACCTATTTGGTATATCACGGAGCAGCTGCACTACCTAATAGAACTAGTCTATGCTCGGGAAAAATCTACCGTGGGGAATCGCTATCGAGAGCATTTCAATTCTATGAAAAGCAATACAAGAGGTGTGCCTGACGCTGATGGTCTTGAGTGGGGAGATACAGACACCAAGCACACTTACCAAATAAAAACAGGCTTTACGATTAATCCCGCGGGCAGGGGAATCTATAGTCGCCCAACAATTCGCCTGCTCTATGGAGCGCAGTTTTCCAATGTGCACGCGGCTTTTGGGAATACTTTTGAAGAAAGTCTAAGCCGGCGCAACCAATTTGCCATGAACCGCGATGTGCACTGGCACCACATGGTGCGGGCGGAGTTTGAACACTGGTTCTCGGTAAGCGGCTATGAAGAAGGAGTTTACACACCCCCATTGGCTCAACAACTGGAGCGCCTCTCTCAAGAGCACGCTGCTGTTCCCGTCGATCCTACAAGACCCAAAAAATACGATATCTATGTTACGGCATGGGGCGCATGGGCTTTGCAGTTGGGACCGCTTACCATGGGTTTAGGGGAGCGGCTTCGTACAGACCCCGATGGCTGCAAAGGCCTGACGAGGGCCCAGTGTCGCTTCGAATACAGTACCGGAGGGGTCTCCTTTGGTTCGCATTTGCGCGTGCGGGGTACTATCTTGGAATATACAGGAGGAATTTGGTACTTCCCTATCTATAAAAGTGAAGTACGCCGCATTACCGGTAATGTCTTTACCAATGTGGATTTCCTAAATATCACAGGAGGTGTTCGCTACTTTTTTACCTTTTTGCCAAAACCCCTATCAGGGATCTACACTAGTCTCGAGGGGGGATATGGCATACCCCTCATAACCCACCTAGTGGGAGGCCAACCAAAATCACTCGATTTAGGCCTTTATCTTGTGGCTTCTGCAAGCGCAGGCTTTCAATATCGTTTCACAAAGTCAGTTAGCATAGAGGGTGAGTTGCGCACTGTTTTCATGCCCACAACACCTATTGCCTTAGCTTTGCAGCCCACCTTTGGAGCAAGTTACCATATAGACTAGACAGCTTCATGTAATGCTTGACAATATGCGATGGCGATATACTTACCCGATATGGCCATCCCGCGAAAAGATATGCGTCGGTACCCACGCGCAGACGTAAGGCTAAAGGTGGAGTACACCTCCCTAGGTACAGGAGTGGTAGAGACAACTCACACCCATGACCTAAGTGCCAGTGGTGTTTGTTTTGAGACAGAGAAAATGCTAGAGCGTGGAGAAAGGTTGCGGCTTCGTTTTACCATCCCCGACATAAACAGACAAATAGAAGCCGAGGCCATTGTGGTGAGATCCTTTGAATATGAGGAGCGTCCCTTTACTGCCGTGGAATTCATCGATATTCCCTATGATGATTTTTTGACTATTTTAGACTATTCGCTCGCGCTTTTTGATGAGCAGCAAGAAAAATCTCAATCGGGAGATGGGTAATAGTTGGGATCGGGGAGAGAAAGATCGAGATCAATGAGCCAACCCTTCTTGGTTTTTCTTAACTGAAGTTTTCGATTTTCGGCAAAGTAGAGAATTGCTCTATCTCCCTCTATCTCCCGGGAGAGGATTTCCTGATGTTGCAAGAGTTCTTTGGGAAAAAAGGTTGTATCCGCACCTTTACCCTCACTTTCATCGCTGCCCATAATAATGGCGATGTACTCCTCGACTGTGAGACTGCCTAAACGGGAGACGGGCACTCCTATTTTTTTAGCCATGGGCTCAAAGGCTTTTTGGCGCTTTTTTTCGTCATCAGCCATTTTTAAATAAGCCATGCGTATGGGCTCAATCATTTTTTCGATACCTTGAATAGATTCGGGGGTTAGGAGTTGCACAAATTTGGCAGCGTCCTTGCGCATGTAGGCATCGCGCAACATCTCAAAGGCTTGTTCGGGGGTCTCAGCGCGTTGGCTGCAGGAAAGAGTGTGGAAAAGAATTACCCCTAATGATAACCACAAGCACTTTATGTGCTGGTGCATAAGGGAGCGTATCGGATAAGTCATGGCAAAGCAATAATTTTTTGAGCTTATTAAGAAGAAAATACAAAAAAGCTGCCGCAAATTTAAATGTCAAGATTTTCAAGCTGGACCAGATCCTTCATGATGTTTTTTTGCATGGCTTCGTTGGTACCCCCCCCAATAGAAAGCAAGATAGCATCTCGGTGAAGTCTCTCTACAGGGTAATCGCGAGTATAGCCGTTTCCACCAAGCACTTGTATAGCAGAGCGGCTTACAAACTCAGCCATTTGGGTAGCTGAAAGTTTGGCTGCTGCTGCAGAAAGACTCTGCCGCTCCTGTGGGTTTACACAGAGAGCTGTCTCATATACAAGAGCGCGGCTTGCACGATAACGAGCGTAGCTTTCGGCAATGAGATGCTGTATTTGGCCAAATTCGTAAATCTTTTTTCCAAACGCTTCTCTTTGCTGGGCATAAGTAATCATTTCTTTTAATGAGCGGCGTGCAATGCCAAGGGCCATAGCCGCTAAAGCTAGGCGCTCTATTTCGAGGTTGCGCATCATATGTAAGAGAGCTTCGTTTTCGCGACCAATGAGATTTTCTTCTGGTACCTCACAGTCCTCTAAGATGAGCTGGCAGGTGGGAGACTGACGCATCCCCATTTTAGCTTCTTTTTTTCCTATGCGCAGCCCCTTAAAGCGGCGTTCTATGACAAATGCTGAAATGTCTTTTCTGTTTGGCCCACTACGTGCGTATAGTAAGAAGGCATCAGCGCATTCGGCGTTTGTAATCCACTGTTTTGTGCCATTTAAAATGTAAAGGTTTCCCCTTTTTTGAGCCATGGTTTTCATGCCAAGTACGTCGGTACCCGCCTGTGGCTCTGACATGGCCATGGCACAGAGAAATTCTCCCTTAAGCGCAGGAGGGATGTACTTTTGGCGAAGCGTATCCTGGCCTGAATGGTAAAGGTTATTGACAAACAGAACTTCATGTGCTAAGTAACTTAGAGTAAAAGCTGGGTCGTACATGGAAAGTTCTTCGTGGACAATTACCTCAGCTGTGGCGTCGAGCCCGTGGCCTCCCATTTCAAGGGGGACCGTAAGTCCAAATAAGCTATATTTTCTACCAAAATCGCGCAAAAGCTCTTCATTGAAATTCTCTTGCTCGTCATAATGGCGCGCTGCTTTTTCCAAAAGGTCTTGACCCAAAGTTCCCACAAGCTCGCGTAATTCTTTGTGTTCTGGTTTTGGGTGGTAGAGGTCCATATCAAATATTAGGCTAGGATGCATACTCGTCAAACAAGAAAATTGACGCCAAAAACGAAAGAGCTTGACCTCATAAAGGCCGATACGACGCTATCGGGATCACTGCTGTATGCATAAAAGGGAAATCCGGACCCTGCTTGTGGCTAATCGAGGCGAGATTGCCCGCAGGATTTTCCGCACAGCTCGGCGCTTAGGAATACGCACGGTGGCCATTTACGATAAAGAAGAAAAAGGGGCTCTCTACATCAAAGAAGCCGATCTTGCTCTTGAACTCTCTGGTAGTTTTCTAGATGGTGAGGAAATTGTGGATCTTGCCAAGCAAGCAGGAGCCGATGCCATTCACCCAGGCTATGGCTTTCTCTCCGAAAAGTCCTCCTTTGCAGAACTTGTGGAAAAGGAGGGCCTTATTTTTGTAGGACCATCCCCTCAAAGCATTGCAGAGATGGGGGACAAAGCAAGGGCGAGAACACTTGCTGCGAAAGCAGGTGTGCCTGTTTTGCCGGGCTTTAAAATAAATGAAGAAGAGCCCCTTATGCGAGAGGAACTATTCGCACGCTCTCGCGAAATTGGCTTTCCTTTGTTGCTGAAAAGCTCCGCCGGAGGCGGAGGTAAGGGTATGCGGATAGTCTACCATGAGGAACATCTGCTTGGCCAGCTTGAATCATTGAGAGAAGAGAGCCTTCGTCTTTTTCGTAGTGCTAACATTGTGGTCGAGCGCTTCTTGCCAAATGCCCGTCATATCGAGGTGCAGCTTTTAGGTAACAGCAAAGGAAAAAACTTTGCAATTGGTGACCGAGACTGCTCGTTGCAGCGCTTTCAACAGAAGATCATTGAGGAAGCACCCGCACCGAAACTATCAGCGGCGACAAGACAAGCCCTCCATGAGGCAGCAGTAAGTTTGGCCGATAGTATTGCCTACCAAAATGCGGGTACTATCGAGTTCCTTTATGATCCATCTCGGGAGAGCTTTTATTTTCTTGAAATGAATACACGGCTCCAGGTGGAACACCCTGTGACGGAACTAACAAGTGGCCTTGATTTAGTAGAAGAGCAGTTAAAAATAGCCATGGGTTATAGTGGCCGATACGAAAGTAGCTGCCGCGGCCATGCCATAGAAGCCCGTATATGTGCCGAACACCCCGATGGTAGTTTTCGACCCACTACAGGTACTGTACTTTTATACGAAGAGCCCTTAGGAGTCCGGGTCGACAGTGGCATCGGCTACAAAAGTGTAGTACTTTCCAAGTTTGACAATCTGCTTGCTAAGGTAGTGGCTTATGGGGATAACCGGATGGAGGCAACCATAAAACTAAGGGATGCCCTTCAGCATTTTTATATCGCGCCAGTACAAACCAACATTCCTCTCTTGGTAGATCTTTTGTCCTCTACGGTATTTGAGCACGCTCAAATGCACACGCGGTATATTTCTGAGCAATTTGCTTTTCGGGAAAACCCGCTCCCTCCTTTTGCTTTAGCGGCTGCGCTTTATTACGACAGAGAAAAAAAAGAAAAAGAGAGTTACTTCGGATTGTTGGCTAATTTTGAGCTTTATCGGGGTTTATCGTGAAAATAAATCTCAAAAGCTCAGTTCTATATCGTAAGATATGGGTAAGTGCCCAAGGTATTGGCTTTTTTGACGAACAAAGAAAAATCCCCGAGTTAGAGAGCTATGATCTCGAGATTTCGGGCAATAGTTTCTCCTTTATGTATCGAGGGGAAAGCGTCAAAGGGAAGTTTGCTTTTGAAGGTGAAACTCTTGTGGTGGCGATAAATGGGTATAGTTATTCCTTTGAGCCGCTAGGGGATTTTCGTTCTCAGCATGAGGTGGGTGGAGGAGAATTTCGTGCACAACTGCCAGGCAAAGTTTTGCGTTTAAATGTGCAAAAGGGGAGTCTTGTGAAAAAAGACGATGTTTTGCTTGTTCTTGAAGCTATGAAAATGGAGCATGCAGTAAGGGCGCTAGGTGATGCTGAGGTGGTCGACGTATATGTACAGGAAGGAATGCAGGTAGCAGAGGGAGAGCTACTTGTCTTATTAAAACCATTAGATCAAATGGAAAATGGCTAGGCGCATTCGCATCCGGACAGCAGGTCTTTATGTTAGAGATGGGCAAGTCTTGCTTGTCAAACACCAGCGCGATGGCCGTCAATATTATCTCCTGCCGGGTGGGGGTCAAGAACCTGGCGAGTCAATGCAGAAAGCATTGGAACGAGAATGGCGGGAGGAGCTCAATGTGCAAGTTAAAGTAGGAGAATTCTTATTCATGGGGGAGGTTTTACCTGATCCTCGTCTAAAAAAAGCGCAAGTTGTGCAGATAGTCTTTCGCATCTCTTCTCTGGAGGGGGAGATAAGAATAAGACCTGAAGGTCCCTTGTTTGGTTATGACTGGGTGTCACTTGGCAATATTAAGACGTCTCAGATTTTTCCTGCCTGTCAGGAACAAATTCTAGCTGTAGGTGAGGGGCGAAATCCCGAACCATACTGCCAATATGTGTGGGTAAAGTAGTGGTTCGCTTTTCCTGGATCATCATGATTTTTTATGGATGCCATCTTTTTACCCCCCGCCAAGGTATTACGAAAGAACAAGAAGAGGCCATTGAAAACATTGTGGCCCGCAAGACAGCTCTTCTGGAAAGAGAGAACATGGTCTTGCGCGAAGATAATTTAGCTTTGCAAAAAGAAAACTCGAACCTTTCTACAACCCTTGAAAAGCTAGAACAAGAAAAAAGGATTTTAGAAGAAAAATATGCCGCAGAGCGAGAACTTTGGCACAGACGCTCCGAAGCTATGGAAGAGCAAATGAGAGTTATCCAAAAAGAGGCGGGAGGTCGCATTCAGCAGCTTACCGAATTGCATCAGGAGGAAAAGCGGCAACTTTTAGGAGAAATGAGTAAGCTTAAGGACGAATTAGAAAAGGAAAAGCTCATGCGATTGCAAGAGAAAGAAGATTTAAAAAAACAACTAGCTGAGCTTGAATTCAAAAGCCAAAAAGAAGTAGAAAGCCTTCGCCAGCAAATCTTAGAGAAAAATGCTCTTATTCGCGATTTGGAGGAACAGCTAAAACAAGTGAGTCTTGAGTTGCAGAATTTGCGCCCTCGTGACGCCTTGCGCGAAGGTCAAAAAGCTGCACCCACACCATGAAGATTTTATTTGCAAAACTTGGGTTTATTGGTCCTTTATACAGCATTACCCTTTACTTAAGTGCAAATCTTAATGGGCGTTTTAATGCTCACGATTTATCGGAAAAGGATTTTATGCTCGATTTTGCAACCGCCTTAAATGAAGCACGCAGCATAGAGAGAGGTTTTTATATAGATTTAGGAAATGGCTTTTACCCCGGTGCGCTTTCCCGCTTTAGCTACGGAGGCCTTACCGCAGATTTTTTTCTGATGCTGCGGCTTGATGCGGCTCTTGTAGCAGCTAATGATTTAAATCTAGGTGCAGATAATCTCAACTTTATACGCAAAACCCGAGGCTTGCACTTGCTATCCGCAAACATCGTGCGCAAGGGAAAGTCACTTTTCCCCGCCTATCACATAATAGAAGCAGGGGGTAACAAAATCGCACTTATAGGCCTAACAAATCCCTTTTCTAACATTGATTACGCCGAAAAGGAAATTTTTAAAACCGAAATTAAGGACGGTGCTGAGGAATTAGCAAATGCTATCTCGGAAGCGAAGGCTCAGGGGGCTATGTATTTTATTTTACTCAGTGGTCAAGATTTGGCAAGCTCCCTTGGTTTATTGGGGCGTTTTTCTGAGATTAGCCTTATTATTTTAGGAGGGGATTACAGCGGAGAGCTAGCAGGTCAGCAAATCTCGCACATCAAGCTAGCAGATGGCCGCCATGTGGTTGCCCTAAATAGCAACATGGGTTTTTACCGGATGAAACTGGCTTTTCGGGAAGGGCGCCTTGAGGTAGAAAACCTAAGCTATCACCCGGTGGAGGAACGCAGAGACAACCGTCATATTCCGCGCAATTTTTTAAGACGACGCCAGTTGTGGCTACATGGCTACCTACGCACTGAGGCAGCGCAGGCTGTAGACTTACCGGCAGAGGGATTCTCTCTCGATGTGGCGTTTTTAGGAGCCTTAGCACGTCGTGATCTGCGCTGCGAGGTTGCCATTGTAAGCCCTCTTTCTGTAAAGCCAGAGCGTTTTCAGGGTCGACTTTCCCCTGGGATGCTAAGAGAAAGAATTTTCGATGACTATCGCATTTTTTGGTATAAACTAAGCGGCGAGGAACTTGAGCAAATCTCTCGAAAAGATGCACAGCTTATGTTAAGTGGGCTTAAGGCAGGGCAGATTCAGGGCTATCCCTTGGCTGCTAGGCAAGAATATTTGGTTTGTTCTTCCCAAAGGGTGCTTGAAAGGGTAGAAAAGCTCTTAGGCAAAAGATACTCGGCTCGCAATAGCTGGCTTTCCCACGGTAGCCTTGCTGCGAATCGTATCCGTAACCGAGAATTTGTGTCCACAGCAGAGCTTGCCCATGAAGCAGATCAATTGTGGCGGTTTCGCTTAGAGGGCCAGCTTTCTAATTTAATTGAAAATGCAGCTGTTGAAAATGAAATTCAGCAAAAGACCCCACCTGGCCAGCCACGAGCAAGTTATCTAAGATATGGGCTTGAGAATATGCTCGATTTTTATTTTTATAACCGCTATCATGAATTTATCTTGTCCCCTTACATAAACTATGCACGCCAGGATGCGCTTTACTTGCAAAATCTCTTGAGAGGCAGCTTTACTTACAACTACCACCCTGATTTTTTCTTACATCCCTATCATAAATCTCAAATAGATACTGTGGTAAGGGTGGTGAATAACCAAAGGCCAACTCTTATTAGGGAAACCATCGGGCTACAGTTAAACATTGCTCAAATCTCAGGAAGGCTTGGTTTTGGTTTTGAGAAAAAAATTCTCGATCCTGTGGACATACCCTTCTGGGGGCTTGAGGTCACTACGAAATATAGCTTTACGCTCTGGCAAAAAATTGTCTACCGCTTTTCTCTCGATAGCTTCTTCTCCACTTACGAGCTTAGAGGGCGTTGGCAAATACGTAGCGAGTTAACGAATACTCTGACCTTTCTTTTTTATGAGCCCCTTTCCTTTAGCTTGCGCTATCGCCGCTTTTATTTCTACTCGCTGCCAGAAAGAAGGATTTACGATGCTCGAATTTTCACGATCTCGGCGGATCTACGTACCAACCTTAAGTTCTTTTAAAAAAATTACTTGTCGCATTTGTTCGTTACCCAAGCTTGCCACATTATGTCACATTTTTTCCGCTGTTGCCCTTCCTTTTTCTTGGTGAGTCATCTTCTCGCAACTTTACATGCCCTAGAATTGAAAAAAGTCATTACAGGAGGTCTTTCCCCAAAATCTGTCGTACACGCTGGAAACGGCCTTTTTTTTGCCCAAAATATGATGTATTCCCATACCATCACGGTCTACAACCGCCGCTATGAGCACATTAAGACAATACCTGACAGCGTGGAACTCTACGCCTATGGCTACCGGGCTTATCCTAAAGGTCAAAAGTACCGAGGTGCTCCTGTGGAGGCGAGTTTCACCCATGGCGGAAAATATATCTGGGTGAGTCAATATCAGATGTATGGACCCGGTTTTTCTAACCCAGGTCATGACCGTTGCACTCCAGCGGGCCAGCATGACCCATCCTTTGTTTATAAAATTAATACAGAAAACTTTGTTATTGAAAAAGTAATAAAAGTGGGTGCGGTGCCAAAATTTCAGGCAAGCACACCCGATAGCCGATATGTGTTGGTAGCTAATTGGTGCAGTTGGGATATAAGCGTCATTGATACAGAGCGCAATGAAACGGTGCACTCCGTAAAAGTAGGCCGCTACCCGAGGGGCATTGCCATTACCAAAGATTCCGCAAAAGCCTATATTGCGGTGATGGGCTCCTATGATGTGGCGGTCCTAGATCTCAAAAGTTTTGAGTTAACCTGGCTAAGGCATTTAGGTCGTTCCCCTCGGCATCTTCTTTTGTCAGAAGACGACAGCTATCTATATGTGAGCTTTAATGGAGAAGGAAAAGTAGGTAAGGTAGCGACCGACTCAGGAAAGATTGTGGCTAAAATAAACACGGGCAGCCAACCGCGCAGTATGGTTCTTTCTGATGATGGTCGCTACCTCTATGTGGTGAATTATGGCTCCGACACGGTAAGCAAAATTGATACGCAATCCATGGTAGTTTTGCAAACTGTAAAAGTTAACCACCACC
The DNA here is from genome assembly GCA_025055765.1 of Leptospiraceae bacterium. Lineage (GTDB taxonomy): Bacteria > Spirochaetota > Leptospiria > Turneriellales > Turneriellaceae > JANWWS01. Next base: position 15,087 of record JANWWS010000003.1, read on the forward strand.
CCATAGGAATAGCCTATGACGGACAGACAAAACAAGTATGGGTGGCTTGCTATAGTGGCTCCTTAATGATCTTTCAAGATTAAGAGAAACGATTAAGCTGGTCGATAATTTGTTGTGTTAAGACGGCAAGCAAGGGTCATAATATCTGTTGTGTATTTTTCGGGGGAGATCCTCTTTGGTGTGGAAATCCACGCCTTTCGTAGCTATACCTCTCCCTATCATGAAAAAATGAAACTCATTGGGGAGGTTCTAACCCGTTCCCATCTTATGGGAGAGCGGCAGAAAATTTTAGGTTTTGATACCCGCCAAATGATTTTCCACGCCAGGTTGTTTGCGGATTACCCACTGCGTATTGGGGACCTGGTTTATGTGGTGCAGAAGGATCCCGATCACAGGAAATACCGCGAGGCCCTCATTGTGGCGCAGGGCGAAGTTATTGCTGTTTACCAAACTGGCTTTCAGGGCAAGATGATCACAGCAAAAGGGAATCTTTCTATGGTGCGCCCTCAGCAATTTATAGCGGTTAGCGATATCCGTAAGAAGAGGTTTGACGCTTTAGTTCACTACAAAGCAGGAGAAAGGTATGAGCGCTTGGGCGAGGAAGGTGTTGCCTACGCCTATTACCGCAAAAGTCTTGAGTTAGATGAAGAAAGACCGGAAACCCATCTACGCCTTGCAGAGAAGGCCTGGCAGTCAAGGCGTATTTCTGAGGCAGAAAGGCATATCCAAGAGGCCTGGGAGAACCGCCGACATTTTGAACGAGCCCTCGATTACCTTAAGGCAGGCACCCTTTACACAGAGATTAAACTCGCCCTTTTTGAAGAAAGAGCTAAGACAAAAGCAGATTTGTTAAAATCGCTTATTTCCCTAAAAGAAGATCACCATCAATTTCGAAAAGGGTTTATCTATTTTGGGGATAGCTTTGCAGATAAAGATGATTCCTCTATAGCTATTCGCGATGCACATTACCACTACTATCAGGCTCTGCTGTATGAAAAGCTATATGACATTTTAGCGACGGAGCCCCTTACTCGGCTCTTATCCTGGCTCGAGAAAAAAGAGAGAGAAATCCTCTATAGTGCCATGCTTTTACCTCGAAGGGAAAAGAAAGTGGCTGACCCACGCGAGACATGGGAAGAGGCGTATTTGCAGGCAGCTCTGGCGCATTATGAGACCGCTCATGAACTAAATCCTCTAGAAACGCAGGCCGCTTATCGACTTGTAGAACTGGCCGCTCGGATTCTGGCGCAAAAACCACCGCAAGCTAAAAGGGAGATTTATGAGGCCATGCTGGAATACTATGCGGACGAATTCTTGCGAATACCCTCCTCAAAGATGCTCTCTCTGCGTGTACGCCATCTCAAGAATACCCTTCTCCAAGATTGATATTGGGCAAGGCGTTGGGGCTTGTTGTGTTTTTGCGCGCCTTTTATTAAAATATCGCATTTGCGCAGCGCTTCTTGTATGAGAGAGTCTAGATGGGGAGCAAGGGCTGCTTTTTTCCCCTCAAGACGCAACAGACGGTGCAAGGCCAAAACTCGGTAGCGATCTATTTCTATTCTTGAACTTAATTGCGGCCAGGGACCACTTCTTTTTATGACAAGAGGCTCTGGTATAAATCCTACAGGAAAGTAGAGATTGAGCCTAAGCCACAGTTCGTAGTCCTCCGCTACGGGAAAGCTACTACAAAACCAGCCATATTTTTCCCAAAAAGGCCTACGGAAGATAACGGCAGAGGGTGAAATTAGGCAAAGTACAAAGGCCCTTTGCAGAAAAAATCCTCCTTGTTTTTTGTGGCGCTTCTTCGGGAAAATCTGTGCGTTGTTTTTTAGCCATAATTCCTCACAGTGTTGGTAGTGAATGTCAGAATGCTTATCAAAATATTCTAGCTGCAGCTCTAACTTTCTAGGAAGCCACAAATCGTCGCTATCTAAAAAGGCAAGATAGGGAGAATTACCAAGGGATGCCCCAAAATTTCGGCAAAAAGCAACACCTTTTTGGGTAGAAAGCCTCACTACTACCACCCTAGGGTCGTCTAAGATGGGCCTCGAGGCTGGATCTTGAGAAAAGGAAAAATCACCATCTTCGACGATGTATAGTTTTAACTCGGCGCACGTCTGCTCGAGAACACTTTTTGCCGCCTCTTGGGTTAAATGAGGTCGCTTATATGTGGGTATTACGACATCAACAAGCGCCATGTCAAGAAGCGCCGACGGCTTTTAGATGGGCCTCTATCTCCTTGTTGCCAGGATCTTTTTCAAGGGCCTGTCGAAAGACTCTGCGCGCGGCGGCAAGATTGCCCCTTTTTGCTAAAATGAGCCCTAAGGTGTCAAGATAACTTGGGTTTGACTTTTCTTTTTGCAAAGCCTTTTTGACTAGCTTTAGCGCTTCTTCTAGGTTTTTGTTTTGTTGGACTAAGATGTAGGCTAGGTTATTGCAGGCGCTGGCGTTATTTTCATCTTTTTCTAAGATCTTGTAAGCCCATTTTTCCGCTTCCTCAAATTTCTTTTGTCTTTCTAAAGCAAAGGTTAAAATATTCATGATTTGCAACTCGAACGGGTTTTCTTTAAGAATTTCGAGGGCTATTTTTTCAGCCTCATCATAGTTACCAAGCTTACACAGGGAGAGAAGTAAAAATTTTGTTAAGTGCGGGTAGCTTTTGTCGTTTTTTTCCCGGAGGATATGTTGTGCTATCTTAACACAAGCTTCATATTTTTTTAATGGAAAAAGGCAAAAAAGCTCTTCATAGAGAATATCGAGATTTCCCGGTGAGAGCAGGAGAGCATCTTCTAGCTTTTGCAAGGCCTCACGGTAGTGCTTCCTTTTTTGGAGGGCCTGTGCTTCTTTTCTTAAGTCGGTTATCGACTCGTGCACAGCTGCGGTACTACTTATTTCTGTAAGACTTACAGAGTCTTTTAGGTGGGGGAGATTTTCACTTTTCGAGCGTATTTTTTGCAGAAGTTCTTTCCTAGCTAGTGGAAAGCTCGGCGAGAAATTCGTGTAGCTGTGTGTAGTCGGTTGCATCGAGTGTCAGTGGTGTTACCGAAATAAAGCCAGCATAATAGGCTTCAAAATCGGTGCCTTCTTCCTCCACAAAATTTAAATTTGATCCCCCTAAATTAAGCAGCATGCTCTTGTCATTTAGGTGGGATTTTCTGTAACTATCTCGGTAAATTCTTTTTCCTAATTTAGTCCATTTTATGCCACAAATAGGTCTTTCCACAGGGATATTGATATTCAAGAGCACAGGTTTTTTAAATAAATCTTGGTAATTTTCCATAAAATGGCGAACCTGGCGTGCCACGGGGCGGTAATTTGCTTGCGTGGATGTATGTCCACATGAGATGGAAAGTGCGCAATAGCCATGCACATAGGCATGGCGGGCGGCCCCGACGGTACCGGAATACAACACATCATAACCCATGTTGACACCTTTGTTAATACCGCTTATGACAAGGTCAATTTTTTCAGAGATAAGTCCCCCATGTAGGCCTATGTTCACGCAATCCGCAGGATATCCCTCTACCATGAAGGTTGTATCATTGATTTTTTCTACATAGACATCATCGAAGACCGTTATAGCGGTGCTTGTGGCTGATTTTTCCGTTTTAGGAGCAAAAACAAATGTTTTTCCTAAGCTTGCAAGCTCCTGCCTAAGCTCGATGAGGCCAGGAAAATCAATACCATCGTCGTTGGTTAAGAGTAGGTTCACTGGGGCAGTTTTTGCAGAGCACCTAAGCGGTAAACTCGTTACGGAGGGCAGTGTGGATCAAGTTTTGTTTCAATTTTCACCGCAACATCTGGCCAGAGTTTGCTTATGCCATCCGCCCCTTTGTGCAGTTCGTAGCAGGCCTTGTTCAATTCCTTGATGGCCCTCTGGCCGCCGTATCGGTTTACATCCATTTGAAAAGATGCTACGTAATTAAGGGGATCCTTTTGCTCTAACTGGATGGGTATTTTTTGGCTTTTTCCATTGAAATTTAGCTCAACCTGCCAACTGCCCTCATAAAGGAATTTACCATTAATTTCCGCTGAGCTTAATTTTGAAAAAAAGTATTTTTTTATTTTTTCGTCTCTTTCGGGATTACCTGAGTTTAGGCTTGTGTAGTCTGCGCTAAAGGAGGCGTTGTGGAAGATCTCTTCGATTGTTTTCCCTTTTCTGAAGTCCCTCAGCGAAAAGTTTTCTATTTTACCCGAGACCCCAACTTTTTCGCTAAATTTGTAGGCAGTCCATGTAAGTGTGGTAGCCTGAGGGTTGTAGCTAAATTCACATTTACTGTAATCTACCTTCTTTTCTTTTTGGCATGATGAGACAAGGAGGACCAAAGCTAATATTAAAGTCTCTTTCTTCATGATCCCAGCTAGCTTGTATTGCTACATTGACAAGCACTTTCTTAGCCATGGGGTAAGTGGATGGGGAGTTTATCAAGCCAGGGTCGCAAAATATAATATCGTTTCCCCTCCAGCACTACAAAGGCTTCGTACCAGTCGGAGGCAATCTTGAGATAGTTTACCATACGTCGCAATAGATGTGCCTTTAGGTAGGCTTTGCCGAGTATTTCGTCGGCAAGTACAGCGAGGGTTTTACCTTTGTCTTGAAGAAATAAAAAAGCCTGTTTTTGTTTTGAAAGCTCATCGAGAGGGTCTTCCCCTGGAAGCAGTTGAAATTGGTGGCGACCCCTAAAATCCCCCTTGCGTATTTCTATGGTTAACTTTTCTCGTCGGGGTACAACGGCTCGAAAGGCAAGCTTCCTTGCCGGTATAAGAAAATACATACTACCATGGCGAATTCTATAAAAAAGAATGTGATCTCTTAGCTTCTTTTCACTTGGTTTTGCGGTAGGGGCCACGGGAAATACTCTAGGTTTTAACCTTTGTAAAAGAACAGGAGGTATGATTTCGTGGGGCATGCGACGGCGGGCGATGTGAAGAGCCCTCTCCAAGGCGTCGAATAACTCACTTGCATAACTGTGCCGATAGGCGAGTCGGCGAAAGTGAAACCGTAGCTGCGAAAGCCGCCTGGCTAGACGCGGGAATCTCTCTTCTGGCAGGGCCTTGGCCAAAGTCTCAAGCCTACTCTCTAGGTTTTCAAAGTAAGGTGAGATGCGCCGAGCCTCTTTTTCTAAAAGTCTTAAATCTTCCTGCGCCTTGCGCAGAGTTTCGTCGGCCAAGATATAGAGATCTTGCAATTTTGCGTGGGCCATAGTCCAATATCGGTATTTTTAGCTAGCAAAGTATATTTCTATGGCCTTTTCGGCCCAGGGTAAAAGAAAACTTAACGAAAGGGCAGCATAGAGGCCGGCAGAGACATCGTCCATGAGTATGCCAAGAGATCCCTTCCAGGATTGCAACAGTTGGATTGGATAAGGTTTTGCGATATCAAAAAAACGAAATAAAATAAAACCTAAAATGGCTCCTGTGTAACTAAACGGCACTGCTACAAAAGTTAAAAAAGTACCACAAAATTCATCAATCACCACACATTGGGGGTCTTTTTCCCTTAAGGTCTCGGCGGCTTCTTGGGCCACTACGAGCCCAATGAAGAAGCTCAGAATAGCCAAGACAAGAGCTATATTTTCTGCAGGAAAAGGAAGGACTCTTGCAAGAATAACGTAAAGGCAAAGAGCTGTCCACGATCCCCAACTGCCGGGCCCAGGTCGGATGTACCCCGTGTAAAATCCCGTAGCTAAAAATTCTGTGATCTTTTTCATTTAATAAATAAAACCTAGGTATTCTTGCTTAATTTTTTCCTTATTCCCAGCTTTATCTATGGAGTAATATTGAAACACAAGGCAGCGTCGGCAAGCTTTCTGGTATTTTTGTGGCACACTATCCAATTTATGGCAGGGAATAAATTCCTCTTCTTCAGAAAAGCGGCAAAAGGTGTTTTCTACTCCCGAATTAGCATCAAAGGGCACAAAGATAATGCGGCTGTGGGGTGTAAGCATAAGAGTTTTTCCCCCAAAGGCAGGTGAAAAGATAAGTCGCCTGGTCTGTGGGGGTACCAGATCCGTTTTAAAGCGGTATTTTTCTTGATTTAACACCCTGCCCATACTATTTCTATATTCAAGTAAGATCTCATAAATACGGTTATGCTCTAGGTAAATCTCCTGTTCATAGCGAAACTTTTCTTGCCCATTAATTTGCAGCCAAATTTCACCTCTGTGGTCTGGTGGGAAGTAGATGCGGCCTTCTTTGAGGTATGTCTCCCCATCTGCAAAAAGGAAAGCCATTTCTGGCTTAAAGTTTTCTTCGCTTTCCAGTTCTTGAACAAGATTTCCTTCTCCGGAGGTGGCTACAAATTCTTTTTGAGTGAACTCATCGCTCGTGTAAATCAAAGACCAGGGCCCAGGCTGTCCCATGGCATTTCTCGCCCGTAGTCGAAAATAGGGGGCCTTTGCTTGGGGAAAGACTACTTGCCGCCCGGGCAGAACCTCGTAGTCTTCCCGCATAAGCTCTGCGGGATCCTCTGGGTTCTGCAGCCATTGAATTTCATAACTTACTGCCAGCGGATCTTCTTCAATTTCAAGTTGAAATACCCCTGCAAAGACAGTGGCAATTAAACTTGCTGCAAGCAAAAGAACCAGCGATTGGCGCATACCTCATCAACGGTTCTGTTTTATTTTAGGAGCACCTGGTAGGGGAAAAAGCTCGCCAGGCTCCTTGCCATATTCCACCATAATGCCAAAGCCCGCTGGAACTAAAACTCTTTTTTTCTGAGCGCTTACTTCAACCACCCCCTCATAGCACCGCAAGGTCGTCTTTCGGTTTTCGTCAACCTCGGTGTCAAATTCAGTACCTCTGACGGCAGCTATCGCCGCCGGTGTATAGAGACGAAAATCGCGTTTTTCTTTAAGTATGACATTAAGCCGACCCTTATTTAAGCGAAAAGAGACAATTTTTTCTTTTTCTTTTAAAGTGGGCAGGTGCAGTTCACTGTGGGGACCCATCTTTATAATAACACTTTCCTCGCTTTGTATTTGCACCGCGCCATTCGCGGTGGTCCGTAGAGAGCTTTTTTCATATACCGGATCTCGTACCTCCACAGGTTGCCACTCGCCGCCATGGGTAATTTCAGCACCCCCATAGCGAAAAATAACCGTCCCCCATAAAATTTTTCCTAAAAATGCAGGGATCTTGAGAGCCATTCCTGGCTTTATTACATTAGGATCCACAATACTGTTGTAGTTCAAAAGTTCCCGCCATTTTTTAGGGTCCTGGAGGTGCTGGGCCGCTATTTTGTACAAAGTGTCCCCTTGTTTGACCGTCACCGTATGATAGGTTCTCTCGCTAGCCCAGGCAAGAGTATAACAAGACAAAATAAGCATAAAACGCAGCCAAGCGCGCAACTTTCCTGCCACCCGAAATTAATTTTTTCGCTGAGTTCCATGTTGTCGAGCATATTTTTCCCGAGAAAATCCGCCATTCTAAATCAAAATCGCATGTCTTGCTTGAGCAAGTCATGACACGGGAGCTCTTAGGCAGGGCCCGACTTTGGGGGTCGATATTTTCACAAATTTTTAATAAGAAGTGGAGATCCCTATTTCGTGAAAAGCCCCTGTGAGGCCCATGTTTTGCCAAAGGCAAAGATAGGCTATGAGGCTATTTTTTCCCCTGGCGTGGTGTTTTCATTTTGAACAAGCATAACATCTAGAAAAGGCTTCTTTCAGGTGATTTTTGTGCGGAGAGATGATGTAGAAGCCAAGTTCTTGAGCCCTCCCGAATAACTACCACCTTTATGGGTTAGGTGTCTTGCTCACGCAGGCACGGGCCATGCTCTCTTTAACTAAAGCCACGGGCTTTGGGTCTATGGTACATTTAGAGGCCAAGAAATGGGAGTTTCGCCCGTGGCCTTGTCCCAAAACATAGCGACAGAGTTAAGGTACTCATATCGGGGGCAAAGCCTTTTTGCCGCAAAAGCGAGACGACGACCACGAGCTAAAAAGGGAAGTAAAAAAGCAATTTTTGTGGATGAAGGAGACAAAATCCTCAGTATCGCTTGTTTAAGGCGAAAAGGGTCCCAATTAGCATTAGGAGCCTCTTGCTTGGCTCTGCATCCCTCACGAGCGAAAAAGCTTGACTCTCCTTTACCATCTTTCTTTTTTGCCGAAAATCTAAAGGGGGACGAACAAGGTCTCATGGAGAGATCTAAAAAAAAGCCAAGCCGCCCAGAAAAAAAGGCTCCCCGAGAGTTTGAGATACCGACAGAAGATCTTTCTATGAACCAGCAAAGCCTGGCAAAGAAAAAAAGAGGGAGGGGAAGTTATTTCCATCGGTTATGGAAATCCCTATCCCGCCAGCTCGAGCGATGGTACCTGGATTGGAAAGCTCTCCTAAAACGCAAGAGAGAGGAGCGCCTCACGATCATGTTCATCCCCCACAACGAGAGATCTATCCGTAATTTTCACATCAGCAATCTAAGCCTGACTATTATTTTAGGTGTGGTGGGCTTTTTGCTTGTGGTGAGCTCTGTTTTGGTAATTTTGCACAATAGCACCGTGCAAGAAGTGGACAAAATGAAGATTTCCCAAAAAGATGCGCAAATCCAATTTGCAAAAATACGTGAAGAAATCCGCGCGATGGGCAATACCTTTCAAGAATTTCGGGACATCATTTCTTCACTTTATAGCTATGCCAAGGGTAAAGAAGAGGCTTCTCTATTTGCAGCGGGTGGATGGGAAGGTGGGGATAAACTTGCTGAGGGTGCAGACATTCCCCTTGAGGTTTTTTTGCTAGAACGTATTGCCCATGATCTGGGCATTTCTCTTGATAAACTAAAAGATGTTCGGGATTTTCTCAACAAGCGTGAGAAAATCATCCGCAATACTCCTACGCTCTGGCCAGTAAAGGGTTATATCCTCAACCCATTTGGCTATATTCGGCATGCCGCTAAACTCTATGTTACCCAAAATCGTGGTGTCGATATCGCCTCTCACCCAGGAGCTAAGGTGGTGGCCACGGCTCCTGGGGTGGTAGTCTCTATCACACGAGACTCTCGTTTTCTCTATACCGTGCGTATTCGGCATAACTATGGGTATGAAACAGTCTATCATGGCTTAGATCGAGTCACGGTGCGCACAGAAGAAAAATTAACGAAGGGGGAACTTATTGGTTACCTAGGACTCTCCCCCGATTCGCTCGAAGCTGTTCTCCATTACGAAATCCATATTGGTGTGGAACCTGTTGATCCCATGCCTTACTTAAGTTTCCTAGGGGGGTAGCCCTCATGGAAAAAGAATCTTTCCATTTCAAGGAGAGTATTCATACGATAATTGGCGAGGGTGCTGAGTTTCGGGGAGAATTTATTTTACCGGGAAATCTGCGCATCGATGGGACTTTTTCAGGTAGAATTCTTTCCGATAGCAAGGTTATTGTGGGTCCCACAGGACATGTGAAGACAAACATCCAGGCAAGACAAGTGATTGTGGCAGGCCGCGTTGACGGCAATATTTACGCCACAGAGGCGGTCCATCTTTTTGCTAAGGCTCAGGTATATGGAGATATCATTGCAGCAAATTTAATTGTGGAAGAAGGTGTGATCTTTGAAGGCCGCGCCAAGATTAACCAGTTTACAGGATTCCCTTCATGAAGATATCGGACATCCGCGAAAACACGCCTAGGACCAATAGAGAAGCAAAAAAGACTCTCTCCTCTCAAAAGAGCTCCTTTTCCTTTTTGCAAATGGTAAGCTCATCGCTTAAGTTGCAACCGTCCTCCCCGGTATCATGGGATGTTGAGGAGGAGCTTCATGATCTCGAAGTGCTTGAAGAAGAGTTTGCCAAAACCGGAGGCTTTCTCGAATTTCAAAGGTACCGCAAGAAAGTCCGCGAAATTATGGCCTATCTTTTGGAACGTGCCTACCGTATTGAAGAGACGTCTACAAAGACCCAAAAAATCTGCCAGGTGGTTCGTATTGTCGATGAAAAGTTAAGGCAAATCCAACAAAATCTCCTGCACCGCCGCCAGGATGTGGTTGTGGCCTTGCACCTCATGGGCCAAATCCGCGGGCTCTTGGTGGATGTACTTTCCTGAAATTATTTCTTTGCTCTGGCAAGGATACACCTTTGAGGTTCTCCTAGACAAAGGAGAGATCATGAAGGCGCGCTGGCGAAAAGATGCGAAGATAACCATTCTGCCCAAATCTAGCTTTGGCCAAGAAGTCTATGACTGGCTTGAAGGATACTTTCAAGGCAAGAATAAAAGCCATACGTTTTCGCTGCGGCTTAAGCTAAGTCCCTTTCTAGAAAATGTATACCGAGCGTTAAATAAGATACCCTATGGTAAGACAGTTACCTATGGAGAACTGGGGCTAATGGCCGGATATACGCATGCAGGTAGGGCTGTTGGGCAGGCTATGGCGAAAAACCCCATACCAGTCTTTATTCCCTGTCACCGAGTGGTAGCTTGCTCCTCTCTTGGGGGTTATACCCCAGACCCTTTTTTGAAAAAGGCTTTGCTTAGGCTTGAGCAATTCTATGCGACGTAGGCAATTCTCAAGGCATGGCTTTGTATATATCCATAAACGACCTTCGCTCACCTCGCGGGCTGTCTTAGATGAACTTTTAAAGCGGATTCCCGGCAAGGCGGGGCTTGAAGGAATCCTTGATCCCTTTGCCCAGGGACTACTCATCGCTGCCTATGGGGCTGCGACCCGGCTCCTATCATACCTCCACCTATATCCCAAAGAATATGAGGGCGAGGTTGTCTTTGGAGTGGATACTGATAGTGGGGACCCCACAGGGAAAGTGACGGGTTATGGAAAAACAGAACATCTCGACGAAAATTTAATTCGAAAGACAATCCCCTGCTTTTTGGGGGAGCAAGAGCAGAAGCCTCCCCGATTTTCCAATGTCAAAATTGGGGGCAAAAGAGCCCATGTCTTGAGCCGGTCCCAACAAATGGTGGATCTTCGGCCTCGGCGAATTTTTGTGCATGAGCTGCAACTGTCCCGAACCACAGAGAAAGATGTATGGACAATCTACGCAAAAGTCTCCAAAGGAACCTATCTTCGGGCCCTCGTGAGAGACTTTGCCCAGGCTCTCGGTACAGTGGGGCACCTTCGGCGGCTCATCCGCACAGCTATTGGTCCGGTAAAACTTAGCGATGCGAGATTTGTTGAGGAAATCGACGAAAAAAACCTATTGCCTGCCGATGCGCCATTTATGTCTTGGCCTGCACTTGAGCTGAGCCAAGAGGAGTACTTGCAACTCTTGAAAGGGGGAAAAATCAAGCGTCCGTCTGCCTCGGGCATGGTGAGACTCTACACGGGAGGAGTTTTTGTAGGGCTGGGGAGAGGCCAGGGCAACGAGGTATATCCCGAGAGATTGCCTCAATTTTAATGGGACTTTACAAAAAAAAAGTACCTCTTGTGAAAAGGGCGTCCCATGTTATGGAAATCCTGTTCCTCTTGCCGTTGGTGGTCTTTGTAAACTTTTTTCCCTTTGCCTGGCTTCACGGCCTTGCCCGGTTTCTTGTTTTTGTGCTAAACCCAGTGCTGGGTTCCCTGAAAAAGAGGGTGAGGGAGAACCTCTCCTTTGCCTATCCTGACCTACAGGGAAAAGAGCGGGAGCGTTTCATCAGGGAAAACCTAGCTCATAACCTCAGGGTTTTCCTTGAAGTGATGCAGATGCACAAATTTAGCTCGTCTCGTTTTGTAGATCGGCATATTCTCTACGAAGAGGAGGATATCAAAATTCTTGAGGTGAAAGATCGCTCTGTCATAGGAGTGGAGGGCCATTATGGGAATTGGGAGATAGCTATTCCTTTCTATGCTCGGCATGGCTTTCGGGTTCACTTTGTGGCCAAGCACCTGTCGAATCCGTATGTCGACAGGCTTTTACATCTGGTTCGTCAAAAATATGGTGGCCAAATATATTATATGGAAGAGTCACAAAAGCTGGTTAAGCTTGCCCGAGAAGGAGCGATTCTTGGGCTTGTGGCGGATCAAGATGCGGGAGGAGAGGGTGTTTTTGTGAATTATTTTTCCCGACCTGCCTCCACCTTTAAGGGTCCAGCTCTTCTTGCCCTTGTGGGGCAAGCCCGCCTGTTTTTAGCCACTTTTGTCTACCTTGGAAAAGGCAAATACCGCTTAAAGACAAAGCTTCTCGTCGACAGAGTGAAGCGGGAAGATTACGGCTCTGTCGAGGAAGCAATTGCGAAATTAACGGATCTGTGGGTATCGGCGCTGGAGGAGGCGGTACGGCAAAATCCGCAGCAGTATTTTTGGGTACACCGTCGTTGGAAAAGTAAGCCAACTTATGAAGCACAAAAAAAGTAAAGAATTCTTTTTTAGGCTAGCTTCTTGGTTACTCAAGCATATAATTCAAATACTGGGGGATTCCACACGGCTTTTAAAAATTGAGGGCCATGATGTCCTGGAGGATTTATTGAAAAACCGCAGGCCCGTTATTTTTTGTTTTTGGCATAATCGTATTTTTTATAGTTCCTGGTTTCTCCTGCGCTATGTGTTTTGCCATAACATCATGATTACAGTGCTTATTAGTCGTTCCGAAGATGGGGAGCTTATCGCCCGGGTCGTGGAAAGATGGGGGGGAAAGCTAGCCCGTGGGTCAACCTCCCGTGGTGGTCGTGAAGCATTGCAGGTTTTGGCAAAAGCTCTTCGTCAGGAAAAAAGCTCTGTCGTTACCACCCCAGATGGTCCTCGGGGACCGATGTATCATTTTCAAATGGGCACTGTAATTCTCTCACAGCTAACCCAGTGCGAGATTGTCCCCATTTGTTTTGCTGCAAGGCCAGCTTGGATCTTTCGTTCCTGGGACCGCTTCTTGGTGCCGAGGCCCTTTTCCAAAACGGTAATTAATATTGGCAAACCTTATGTAGTGCCTCGTCAATTAACCCAAATAGAACTAGAGCAGGAAAGAGAAAAGCTTGAGCAAAGGATGCGTGCCCAGGTTCAAGAGACGGAAAATTTGCTTGACTCGCTCATTTCCCAAAAAGGGTAACCGTTTTCCCTTTCCAGTCTTCTTTTAGCTCCTTCTAAGAAAGATTGTGGGTTGCCTAGAAAGTATACTTTTTTCTTGGCACGAGTTATAGCCGTGTAGAGCATTTCCCTGGTATTTAGGCGATGTTCAGGGTGTCTTGGTAAGAGAATGAGAATTTCCTCGTACTCTGAACCTTGTGCTTTATGTATGGTGATGGCCCATGCACTTTCATGTGGGGGGAGTGCCATGGGGTTTATCTCAAGGAGGGCATTGTTTTTAATAAAAAACACCTTCTTTTCCTCAAGCTTGAGGACCACACCAATATCTCCGTTATGAAGTCCTGTGCGGGGGTCATTTCTTGTAATTAATACTTGCCTACCATGGTAGAAATCTTCGTCCGCACCAAAAATCTTATCTAAGGCAGCGTTTAAGTACTGGGTTCCTTCTTGAAACTCACGTGTAAAAGAAAGGACCCGCCGCATGGAGACAAGCTCCTTTATGCTTGCAAATAAATCGCTTTGTCTTTGCTCTAGGTTTTTTGCCTGCTCGAAAATGGGTGCTATAAAATCACTTACGTAAGCTAACACATCAGGGGTAGTTTCTTTAAGAAAATGGCAGCCACCGTCTTGTTCATCCATTTTATGAACTATGCCTTCTTTAACGAATTCGTGGAGCATTTCTTCATCTTGTCGCAAAACATAATGGGAGAGCCGGGAAATACTAAATCGAAGATCTCGGTTTTCTTGGTTTTCCCGTAAATTCTGCATTAAGAATACAACCCGAGAGACTTCTTTCTTTCCTAATGGGAGTTTTAATTCAGGAAAGAGTTCAACATAACTTTGGGTTTCCTTTGTGCTATAGCAGCACTCTAGAATATCTGGTGCAAGTTCTGCAAGCATGGCTCCGCTTCCCACGGGAGGAAGCTGGTTGCGGTCGCCGAGAAAAACCAACCTGCAATTATCGCTTAATGCCGACAAAAGGGCATCGAGCAAATAGACATCAATCATGGAAGCCTCGTCAACAAGCAAAAGCTTAAGTGGCAGAGGATTCCGCGCATGGTATAGAAAATGACCATTACTATAGCCCAGTAGCCGATGTAGTGTTTGGCATTCTACATCACTGGCAAATCCTAAAAGACTCTCGCTAATTCTCTGCGCGGCCCTACCTGTGGGTGCTGCTACTTTTACCTCATTTGGGCTAATTTTTTCTCCCACATCTGCATATTTCAAGAAATAATTGAGGATGTAGCGAATAATGGTAGTTTTTCCCGTACCTGGGCCACCGCTAATAATGGTAAAAGGATAAGCCATAGCATGGCAAAGAGCTAGTTTTTGCTCTGCGGCTAGTTGTAATCCATGAATATGTGAGCTTAGCATGTCGTCGAGCTTTTGCTTGCAAACTGCTAGAGGTTTTGTGGCCATCTTTTGCTTGAGCTTTCGTAGAGCCAAGCCCACTCGCTGTGCTGCGATAAACTCTCTGTGAAAATAAAGATAATTTTCGCCCCCATAATTAAGTAAAACCATAGGACTAAGAGGATTGGCATAAGGAGAGTTTGTTATTTGAACGAGATCGCTTTCTAGAAGGGCTTGCCGTAGCATGTTCAAAGGAATAGGAGGAAGATTTAGTTTTTCAAAAATAATTTGAAGAGACTTTTCACTTAACAGAAGAGCTACACTTCCCTGCTCGCGCTCGAAGGCAAGGAGATAAAAAATCAAGAGTAAAGAACCATCCCCCTTGATTCCCAACTGCTGTGCTAGATGTGTGTACACAAGCGGTAAGTTGCGTCGAAAAAATTCAATATGTTCTGTCATAAAGGCGTGAGATGACCCCTTGCGATGTCTTAGCTTGTGTGAGTCTTAGGTAAATGTAGAAAAAGCCGCCAAATTTAAGCTGAGAAGCTAAAAAGCGGCGCATTGCCTTTTCATAAATTTCCTGCTGAAGTCCATAAAGAGTTTTGTCTGCATATGCCAAATGCTCAAGGTCAAGGAGATTACTTTTATAATCTACAAAATACACGAGGCCATCATGGCGAAAAATGAGATCAATAGCTCCGGTAAGATAGCTGAGCCTAGCAAGCTCTTTATCATCTTGATTTAGAAATAAAAATCGACACTCCCTTAAAGTATCCTTGTCGTCGATATCAACTAAAGAAATTCCAAGATCTCCCAATTTGGCGTGTAGACTATGGTAAATGATTTTGAGAATTTCCTTTTGGTAGAGCTCACAAGCCTTGTTATAGCTAAGAGACACACCTGCCTTTTGCCAAGTAGCCATCGCAACTGGGTGTTTGTTCAAGAGCTCTGCCAACAAAATTGTTATAGGGTGTTTTTGGGAAGAGGCAATTTCTCGGTAAAGGTCTTCTAGCTTTTTTCCTCGAAACCAAGAAAAGGATATATTTTCCAGAAATTCATGTAATAAAATACCTGTCACCTTACCTGGGGGCAGAAGCGACTCTTGTGTTTGTTCAAGTATATGCACTTCTTCGCCTGATTCCCGAAAATCGACCATTAGGGTTTGAGCCTGCTGTTTTTTCTTTAGAGAACTAAAGGATAAAAGCTCGAAAGTTTTTTCATAAATTTTTCTGCGCAGTTCTAGGAATTCCTGTTTTTGGGCTATATCTTCAACTGGCAGGGCAAGAGAAGGTTTTTTATGGGTAGATAACCGCGCCTGTCTATCGGAAAAGTCTTTTGTGCTCGGTGAGAAGTCCTCGCATTTTATAAAATTGTTTTTACAAAATACATCTAATTCGGCTTTATCAGTGTATACTTGTAATGTATGGTATTTTGCAGATAAGTTACCATCTGCACCCCGTATTGGGTTTGCGGTAAAACACCAAAGGCCATATTTAGCTCTTGTGAGAGCTACATAAATTAACCGACGGTCTTCTTGATCTTGTTTTAACCGTAAGAGGTCTCTAATTTCATTTCGTGCTTGGCTTGTATCATCCTCTATGGCAAGGTCTGTGAGAAAAATCTTTATCTCTGGATCCTTTCCGGCATCTTGAGGGCCTTCTATTTTTTCTGGAAAATACGTACTATATCTTCTCATTTTATTTAAATCAAAAAGACAAAAAACAAACGGAAATTCAAGTCCTTTACTTTGGTGCATAGTAATGATAGTTAGCGAATTTGAGTCCCTTTGACGAAACAAGTTTAGTTCGTTTTCACTTTCACCTCTCGTTGCTATTTCATAAAAGTAGTGCGCAAGCTCCAATAGATTACAGTCACTCTGCAGGGCATAGCTTTCAGCAAGTTCTAAAATCTGCCGGTAGGTATCTATATAGGCATCATATTGATCTCTGTGATAGAGCTTTAGAAAAGACCAAAGAGATCCTTGTCTAAGAAGACGGAAAAACTCCGTCCAATTTCGTCTTTGCGCCATATGTAAGAGCTTTGTGTAATACTCCTCTTTGGGACCCAAATTTTGCGCATTTAAAACATCGTGTATGTTTGATCCTAAGAAAGCAGTAACAAAAGAAAGACGCTCTTTTTGTTTTTCTCCCGAGGAGAGGCTTTCTAATAAAATTAAAAAATGCCGTGCCGCTTCAGAAAGCAAAAGTCCTCTTCTTTTATAGAAAAAATGAGGTATTTTATAATGGTCTAAAATGGGGGAGAGCCTATTATAAAAATCTCTTTTTTCTATTAAAATAGCAAAGTCACTATAAGTAATTCCGTACGTTCCATAACGTTGGAAAAGATATTGGATCTTCTCGGCGCAATAATGTGCCATATATTCAAGATTGTCTCCTTTTTTTTGGCCCTGAGGTAGGTAGATCAAGGTAAAGGGGGTTTCGTTTTGGAAAAAGGCATGGTATTTTTGCTCGAGTGTGGCGCTTGCTTCTACCTCTATGTAAGGGAGAGATTCTCCCAAAAGAAAAAAGCTATTAGCTCCTCTAGCACCAAAAAAAAAGTTTAGGGCCTCAATGAGTTTGGAAGAAGAACGGTAATTTTGTGTGAGCTTAAGAAAAACAAAGTTATGTTGGTGCCTTTCTCCCCTGGCTATTTGGGTGCGGATTTTTAAATAATTAGAGAGATCTGCTCCTCGAAAGGCATATATGGATTGCTTGGGGTCTCCCACCGTGCAGAAAGGGACGCCATTTCTTACAAAGAGATTTTCAAAAATTTTCCACTGGGCTTGATTAGTATCTTGAAATTCATCAACAAAGACAGCAGCATAGCGCTCCCTCATTATGTCGATTAGCTTTTGTTTTTGAGAAGACATAGCTAATATGTCGAACATTAGCGAGCTATATGATTTTATGGCGAGCTCTTTGCGACTTTGTTCTAGAGATTTTTTCCAGGATTGATACAGGGTCAAAAAAGCGCTACTTGTCTTTCGTGGTATTATGGCATCTTGAAATTTTTCCCAGCTTTCCCCGCTATCCGTTACTATCTTATCAAATTTCAGGAAGGCATAGACCAATGAATCGATGGATCCAAAAATCGCTTTTTCGCAGAGGCAGAGTTCTTTGAGAGCCTTATGGGAGGTTTCATCTAAGAGCCAATCTCTATGGATGAGTTTTTCAAAGATATAGGCCCCGAGCCGAGATTCATCAATATACTGGGCACGTGGGTCATGGCCTAATTCTAAAAAGAATTGGCGCGAAAGATGCGCAAAAAAGCCATCAATAGTGCGCACCTCCACCTGCCGCAGCCATTGCGAAGCAAGGTTTTCTTTTTCCATAAGTTTTTCTTGCATTTCGGCAGTGGCTTTTTCTGTAAAAGTAAGCAAGAGTATTTTTTTTCGAAACTGATCTGTAAAATCTTGATCCTGTAAAAGAAGAGCCACGGTTTCAATAATTGTCGTAGTTTTTCCGGTTCCCGCGGAAGCTTCTAGAAAAACACAAAAACCATTTCTTAAGTTTTCATAAAGTAATTTGGGAGTATTCATGTCCAAAAACTCTTAGGACCTAGTATTTTTCTTAGGGGTTCATAAAGCTCGTCAAATCGCTTTTGAAAATCTTCTTTTAGAAAGAAGGGGATGATATCTTGCATGGTCTTATCCATACCAAAAAATGAAGAATTCCAGTTGTCATATAAAATGGATTTTATTTTTTCAATGTCCCAACTGCTATTTCGAGCATGAGATTCCTCCCAGTATTTTTCGAGTTCTTCCGTGTACACAAAGCAATCCGGTGGCTCCTCTATGTACTGAGCTAATTTTTGAAGATAGGAGAGTAAATCTTCTAATTTCATCTCAAAAGATATCATAGGTATCTTTTTTTTGTATATTTTCTCAAGATTCACCTCGTAGAAGGACAATTCTATTCTTTCACTTTTCGCTAAGTCAGTTAGGGACACAACTGGTAAATATAATGGTAGGATTTCGAGGTGAGCGCTAATGGTCATCTTAGCTGAGATTTGGGCGGATGTTTGCGTTGAAAGATGCAAAATGGTGAAGCCCTGAGGTTCTTTATAGTAAAAAGGAAGGGGGCCTTCCAAATAAAAAGACGGCAGAATCTCTTTTTCTGGAATATGTGGCAAATATTCTAGGCCAAGAGTGGCTTTGCCTAAAATCAACCGTTGAAGTTCATACCAGCGAAAATCGCTCGCTTTATCCAGGTTTTCCAATAGTACAGAAGCCATGGTCTTGAGTGTCTCTTCCTCAAGCTCGCCATAAAAACCGTAAGGAAACGCGAGTTTTTGTCTCTGCTCCCAAATTTGCTTCTCCACTATTTCGTGAAAAAAGGAAGCATATGTCTTGATAGATTCATGTAAAGGAAAATGTTTCTCTTTGGCTTTTTCTAAAAATTCATAAAGACATTTTTCCAAAAAGGCCACTCTTTGTTTTTTGGTAAATCGGGGGTTTTCAAAGCTTTGTTCTTTTTTTTCATAGAAATTTTGCAGGTGTAGCTGCAAAAGTCCCTCACGGCGCAGATGAAAAAGCATGGGATTTCTTAAGTATGCGGCAAGCTCATAAGCGCTATATTTTCTCTTTGTTTTGGTTTTATTAGTTGGTAAGCTTGGCTCAGAGTTGAGAAAAACGGTTTCTTGTTCTATAAGATACTCTTCGGGAAAGAGAGGTGATTTTTGGAGAGATTGTTCCTGGCAAGCGCTATATTTTGCTTTAAGATACCTATAGGGCAAAGAGGGCAGTCTTTTGACATCTTTTAAAATGTCTAGATTGCAATAGCTGAGAAAAAGCTTTTGGCGGCAACATAATACAGCATCGTAGAAAAGTTGTAGATCAAATTCTTCTGGTACGAGGTCGCTTAGATCGCCGTATGGCTCTAGTTCGGCACGGAGCACGCTTTGCCGTAAATCAAGTGGGTGGTAGTTTTCTGAACGAGGAAAAATGGCGTCGTTGAGGCCTAGTATAAAGACACAGGAGAAAGGGCGTGGTCTCATTAAGGCTAATTTAGCCACTGATACACCACTTGCGATTTCCTTAGGGTCGTGCAGGGGGATTTCTTGGATTTCTTCTTCGAGCATTTTTCTTAGCAAGAAAAGATTCATAGGGCTAGTCTCTTCTTCGCCGAGGATTTCTTCGATAGCCTGAAGTCTGGCCAAGAGAGCCTCTTTGGCGCCCTCTTCCAAGGGCTCGTTGGCAGGAGGGGTCAAAAATTTATTTAAAGCCCCCCGGTAAATTTGCAAGAAATCTCGAGGATTTTGCCTGTGTCTCAATTCTATATGGTAGCGACGGAGCTCCTCGCTTACCTCGAGAAAAACGAGGTAGCTTTCCTTTTCTTGTGCAACCATGTCGAAAGGATTTTTTTCGCTTGGATAATAGATTAGGCTAAGGCGAGCGCGTTCTAAGGCACTTTGCCAATCGCGGCACTGCTCTGCTGAATATTCAGGGGCATAGAAATCCCGAGGCTCTGCCCCAGAGAAAACCTGAAGTTGTTCTGCTAGGTTTATCCAATTTTTGATATCTTGGTAATCTAACCCGAAGCATTCCAGAAAGCACGGATTTAGGAACAAAGCAAAGATGTGGGAGCGTAAGAATGGTCCTTCCAAGAGCTGTAAGAGTTGTAAAGCTCCTTGGGCATAGTGGCTAAGTCGATGAAGAGAGGCATCACTTAAATTATACGGAATTTCAGGGAGGCTTTGACTAAAAACTGCCCTCAAGAGAGGCAGATAGCTTTGGAGATCTGGTGTGAGCACGGCAATTTCTTGTGGAGCGTAGCCTTCTTTTAAAAGAGAAATGATTTGGTGCGCCACTTCTTCGACCTCACGGCGCTGGCTTGTGGCCTCTAAGAAAATAACCTCTGGAAAGGAGTGTTCTTGGTCTTTAGCCTCTCTTTCCCTCAATTGAGGTAAGTTATTTTGGAATACAGTATGGAATATTCTTTGAGAGAGGTTTTTATTTTTTACGCTTGCTTTTGCCCAGCCAAGGATTTCGGACCAAAGACCTTCTTGTAGCTGCTCTTCATGGGCTTTTAGTAAGTAAAAGGTGGTAGGTATGGCTTGGGCGATCTTAGCTAAAAAATTCCAGTGAAACTTTGAGATCTGTCCTGGTGTAAAAAAAATAATGTGTTCTAGAATTTGGCTAGTTTTTAAATACTGAGAAAGCCTCTCGTAGGCTAGAAAGAGATCTTCATATCCTAAGCGATAGATTTCCTCCTCCACTTCAAATAAAAGCTCAAGTTGCTCCTTGCCTTCCTGGGGTATTCGCTCTCGATGTTGTCTAAATTCCTTTATTATCTCAGGTCGGTGATAGCGGTATTCATAAAATAAATGAGAGAGCTGTTGGCTTAGCTCCCAGGCGAGGCTTTCCTTGAGGCGGCGTGATTTATCGCTGAGGTAAGAGGCAAAGTATGTGTTTTCAGGGTGGAGAAGTTTTTTTAAAATATGGAGACGATAGAGCCTTCGGTTAGCCCAGCGGATTTTGGTATGGCATGTCCGTGGAGACAAAAAATAACTATGGTGGGGTTTTTCTCCAAAGTCTGCCTCATAGCGTAAATTAAGCCAAAGGTTTTGCAAGGCAATTTCTATAAAGGGAAAATGCACATTCATCACCACAGGCAGGCGCTGGGCTAATTCAAAAGAGAGGTATTTTTCTACATGGCGGTTTGGTACCACAATAACAAGAGGCAGAAATGGATCATCTTGGCGTTTTTCTTGGATTTCTTGAAGAAGCTGCGCAAAAAGCTCTTCCGTTTTGGTGGAATAAATAATTTCCGTCATTTTACGATTTCGCGGAAAACCATTTGTGGGGTAAGTTCGTAGGCGCAGCGAAAATGTTTTTTAGGACATTTACTTAGCCCAATATGGCTGCATGGTCGGCAGGAAATATCTTTTGCCATGAGAATCTTTGCCTGGGGGGAGAGAGGGATAAAACCAAACTCGGGTATTGTACTTGTAAAAAGAGCATAGATGGGGGTATCTGTGGCAGCTGCTAGGTGCATGAGGCCACTGTCGTTGCACAGAACAAAGCGGGCCTTGTCTATGAGGGTAATAATTTGTGGCAAGCTAAGTTTGCCAGCAAGATTATAAGAGGAAAGCTTAGTTTTTTGCTTGAGATATTCACACTCCTCTCTTTCCCGTTGACTACCAATAAAAATAACCAGAGATGAGGGCCACTTCTTTTGTAAAAGGGAGAGAAGACTTTCTTGGTGGCTGAGTGGCCATCTTTTTGTGAAATGTCTTGAGCCAGGTGCTATTACAAAATAAGGATTTTTTTGCAGTGTTCTATGAAGCGATGGCGGAAGAGCTTGTCGCCGCAACAGAGGTCTCATGGGAGGATGAAAATCATAGTCGGGCCAGAGTTTGTGCAGGGTGGTTAAATATCGCTCTGCTACAGGTGGGGTATTTTTCAAAAAATTTCGTTTGGTAACTACCGTAAGTAGACGGCGCAGATAGGGCTTTTGAAAATGAGCTTTTTTTCGGCCTCGTAGTATTAGGGATAAAAGTCTGGAAAGGATGTTTGACTGTAAATCAAGGATGGCATCGAAGGGTTCATGTTTGTGCACTAATGCATATAATTTTTGTAGGCTTGGCCTTCCCTCTATAGCTAGGCATTTAATCCCATTTGGTAAGATAGGGGCATACTCTTCTCTCACGAGAAAAAATATCTCTGCATGAGGAAATTTTTCTCTCAAGGCAGCAATAACGGGAGTGCTCAGGACCACATCTCCGAGAGAGCTAAAGCGGATTATTAGAATTTTCATGGTTAAGGAGAGGCTTTAGGTAGGCGAGAGCTTCTTCATAGACTGCCTGGATATTTTGCTCTGCGTTGATTTTACGTACGGGGAAGGGAAGGGTAGGTAAAAGTTTTTCATAATGAAGAAGCACCTTCTTGAGGTAGGATTCTTGCTCAAAAAGATCCTTCCCCCGTCGGGAGGCTGTAAGGCGTGCGATAAGGCATTCAAGGGAAGCATCAAGATAAAGCACTAAATCCGGCCAAAGCATACGGCAGTCTTTTAGATAGCTATCTAAGATTTCTCTTGCTTCGTCTTCATCTCGGGCTTGATAGGCTGCTGTTGAAAGAAAATAGCGGTCGAGTAAGACATGTTGACCTCTTTGCAGGGCAGGTCGGATGCGCCCTTCAATATCCCATAATCTATCTAGGTAAAAAAGTTGAAGTAGTTCTAGGCGAATATCCTCTGTTAGCGAGGTATGGTTTTGCAAAATTTGCCTAATTTTCCTGCTCTCGTTTGTCTCATTGGTAGGCTCGGCGAACATCACAACTTTATTATGGGGGAAAAACCTCTCTTTTAAGAGAGCAGCGAGAGTTGTCTTGCCTGATCCATCGGCTCCCTCAATAACCACAAAGAGGGGCATAGTACCTCGCCAAGAGGTCTAGGGCATTGTAAATCATTTTTTAAAAAGGATTGATGTTCTTGCATAGATCCGCCCAATAGGGTTTTTGCGATGGTTTGGAAACCTTGGCTTTTTGTTTTGGTGTTAGGCTTTGGAGGGGGTGTTAAGCCCCTTCTTGCTAGACAGGAGAGGAAGATGGAAGATCCCTATATCCAAGATCGCTTGCGGATGGTAGAGGAGCAGTTGCGTCGACGAGACATCACAGATGAAAAGGTGCTTGAGGTTATGAAGAAGGTGAGGCGCCACGAATTTGTTCCGCCGAGTTATCGCTCTGAGGCCTATGCAGATTATCCCCTCCCTATTGGCGAGGGGCAGACCATTTCCCAGCCTTATATTGTCGCCTATATGACCCAGGCACTTGACGTAAAGCCCGGTATGAAGGTATTAGAAATCGGAACAGGTTCTGGATACCAGGCGGCGGTGTTGGCAGAACTAGGGGCAAGGGTCTATTCTATGGAAATTGTAGCTAGTTTGTGCCAAGGGGCTCAAAACACTTTACAGCGGCTTGGCTATAAGAACATACATGTTCGCTGTGGCAATGGTTATGCGGGATGGCCAGAAGAATCGCCTTTTGACCGGATCATTATCACCGCAGCACCCCCAGAGATACCGCCTAAGTTAGTAGAACAATTAGCGGACGGCGGTATTCTCATTGCCCCAGTAGGAACCTATTTCCAAGAATTGGTGCGCCTATACAAAAAAGGCCAAAAGCTAAAGAAAGAGTCCCTCTTGCCCGTACGCTTTGTTCCCATGGTTGACCCACAGGGTTCAAAGCGCTGACAAGTCTTCGGGGCGGACGGCATGAATGGTGTGTGGCATTTGCTCCCGGTCATAAAAAAGCACATCATAGGTTCCGTCCTCATGAATTTTGGTGATGGTTACTCTTGTCCCTGGCATGACAATAACCCCTTCCACTATATGTGGAGGTTTGTTTAAAAGAGCTTGTTCTCCTTCGCGAAACATAGCAAAAGGGTATAAAAAATTTTTCTTGCCGTCAAAAGGAATGTCCCAAGCACAGCCCCTGGGGCATGGGAGAGCTATCAAAAATCGCAGCTCTTTTTGCGGTTGTGGCGCATAGTATTTTCTCGAGGCAGGAGAAGCATCGGCTGGTGCAGTTCCAACTAGAAGAGGAGATGCATGAGACGGCGGTGAGTGAGAATACGAGGGATGAATACGAGAGACTTCCTCTCGCACAAGAGAAACCTCCCTCGCGTTGGGTTAAGCTTGCCTTTACATTGCCAGGTCAGATACGTGCCTCTGCACCGCCGTGGTTGCTTGACGAAGAAATGCGTGAAGACACTAAGTTATCTGGAATTGTGCTGCCTGCCCATTTAAAGACTGAAGAAGAAAATAAGAGCAGGGAACAAACATTTCGCCAAAAGTTGGCCAAGGTGGCAGAATCTTTTCTCATTAATAAAATCAATGAGGTGCAAATACAAGGCATAAACTACCGCATCGATAGGGATTGTGCTCAATTTGTGCGTGCTGTCTATTGGGTAGCTTCAGGTGGCAAAACAGACTTATTTTATGAAGCCTTCGCTACGGGCTCACTAAAGGAAGGTTCTGGCTCTGGGGTGGTAGTTGTGGAGGCCTTGCTGCGTAACAAATTGCGCTATACGCCTCGTCAGGCAAAATTAGGGGACATAATTGTCTTTGACAACACCTATGATAAAAATCGTAATCAAAAAAGAGATGACCCTCTCACGCATTTGGGGGTTGTGACTGGTTTTACAGAGGAAGGTACCATTGTATTTGTGCATGGCAATGCCAGCCGTACTATTAAGAGGGGGTATATTAACTTTCAATACCCAGAATGGACAGTCAAAAATGGTCGCCATTATAACAGTTATGGGCGCCTAAAGTACTCTTGGGATCAAGATGAAAAGGGAAGGCTAAATGCAGCGCTCGTGAGAGGATTTGGTGGTTACTGAGGGACAAATTTTTCGGCAAGATTACCGCAGGCGGCTAAGGGAAAAGCTGCAGCGTTACGAAAGTATTGTCTATTTAATAAAGCACTATGGGGAGCACAGCAAAGAGGTTCTCTCCGACATGGTCCAAGCGGTGGCGGAACGCTATGGTCTTGACAAGACCTTTAGCTTTCTTTTGCGTACTCTGCTTGTGGAGCTTATCAACAACGCGCTGCGAGAGAACTACTTTTACTTTTTAGCGGGTTGTCTTTGGCAAGAGCACCTAACTGCCATGCAAGAGGCGGGTCGGCAAGAACCTGAGAAGCTGATTCGTTTTGAGCGCTATCTAGCGCATCTTAGAAGTTCCATGACCTTCCTTGATCGGGTAAGGGACTTTAACTTAAAGCGTACCCAATACATCCTACAAAAAGAAGAGCGGCAAAAGAAGCTCGGCACAAGGGAGCTCTTTGCACCCGAAGAAGACACTTTAGAGAGACTCAATCGCCGTTACCGAGAGTTCTGTCGTGACAAAAAGAACGTCGTTCGGCTAAGCATCCATCCTACGGCCGGAGAGATTTCTTTTACCATTGTGAACCGAAGTTATCTCGACGACATCGCCATCCATAGGTTGCGAAGTCGGGTTATTGAAAGATTACAAAGGGAAGAAAATATTGACATTAATAGAATTGAAGAATACCTAGATGAATCCCAAGGCGGTGCTGGGCTTGGTGCTTACGTGATTAAACAAGTTCTATCAGAACAAGGTTTTAACACCCTTACAGAGTCTTTAATTGTCTCCCCAGATCCCCGCCGGCAATTGGTCTCCACGACACTTACCCTTGATTTAAGTGAACTGAGCCGTTTTTATGTTACCCCGCCCAAATAGCGCGGGTCATGTAGTTAAACCCTCTGCGGAAATGCTCAAGCTAGCTGCCCAGCTTTTATTACAAGGTGAGTGTATTGCTTTTCCCACCGAGACGGTTTATGGTCTAGGAGCCGTTGCCACAGATCCTCAGGCAGTGGCTAAGGTTTTTGCCTTAAAGAACCGCCCCCTTTTTGATCCCCTCATTGTGCATTGTGCGTCTTTATCTATGGTTAGTTCATATACCCAATGGCCCGCGAATGAGGTGATAGCAAAACTTGCTTCCCAGTTTTGGCCGGGCCCTCTGACCATACTACTTCCCAAGAAAAACATCCCAGATATTGTGACGGCAGGACTTCCCGAAGTGGCGGTACGTATCCCAGCACATCCTGTAGCCCTTGCTCTTCTTGAGAAGGTGAATTTGCCTATAGCGGCACCAAGTGCTAATCCCTTTGGTAAGCTGAGCCCGACGACGGCCGAACATGTGTTATATTATTTTGGAGACAAAATTAAACTCATCCTAGATGGGGGGAAAACAGAAAAGGGGCTTGAATCTACCATTATAAGGCTTTACTCAAACCATATTGAGATCCTGCGGCCTGGTCCTATAAGTCCCGGTATGCTTGAGTCTGTAAGTGGTCTAGAGGTGCGCCTTGTGAGCAAGGCTGAGACTCTTGTGCCCGGTATGTCCAAATCGCACTATGCACCATCGACTTCGTTAACCGTAGTTTCGAAAATTAATCCAGAAGATGCGAGGCAAACTAGGGCTGCTCTTTTTTTTAAAGCCCCGGATTTCGAACCAGCTGGATTTTGCGCTTACCGAATTCTGTCACGAGAAGGCAGTTTAGTGGAAGCAGCAGCAAATCTCTTTAGTTATTTACATGAACTGGATCTCTCTGGTGCCCAGGAAATTCTTGCTGAGGCTGTCAAGGAGGAAGGTATTGGTCTTGCTATTATGAACAGACTACGCAAAGCCGAACATTAAAATTCATCTTCTTTTTGCCTTAAAGATCTCAAATAGCGTAAATAAGCGCGGTTTGCCTCAATAATGTTTCCTTGTGCTTCATAGCAGGCAGCCATGTTGTACCAAGCAGCACTAAAGAGGTCATTTTGTCGCAGGGCCTCATAGTACCAAGATATTGCCATGTCGTAATTGCGGCTAAAATGGTAGGCTAATCCGAGATAAAAGTGAAGTTCACTCAAGGCCTTGCGGCTACGTAGATTGTGCTGGTAGGCTTCTAAGGCCTTTTGCCAAAGTCGAATGGCCTTTCCGTAGTCGCCTTTTTTTGTATCAATATTTCCGGGGCGATGCAAATAGACATGCCCACATAGTTCGTAGAAGGGCAAAGAAGATGCGTACTGTTCAAGAGCTTTTTCACAAGAGCTTACCGCGTTATCCCAAGCTTTTTTTTTGTAGTAAGTTGCGATTGCCTCATAAGTTTCCTTTTCTGCAAAAGACGGATGTTCCGTAAGGGCGTCAAGTTTGGCAGCGAGCGCTATGCTCAAAGTAAGAAAAAGGGCATTTTTAGGCGAGGGCCACATGAGCGGTTGATCCGCAGACAAGATTAGCGGGCAAGGCAATCTGGATTTTCTTTGGTGGGGCGAGCTTCAATGAGGCCATGATTTCCTGAAACTCACCTAAGGTGGTTTTTTCGTGAATACGGGGGTTGAAGCGTTTTTCTTCATAAATGGTAGAGTGAGTTCTTCCTTGATAATCATGGCCTGGATAGACCAAGGTTTCGTCACTTAGACGGTAGAGTTTTTCTTTTATGCTATAATACATTTTTTCCGCAGATCCTTGCTGAAAGTCAGTTCTACCGCAGCCTCTTATTAAAAGGCAGTCACCTGTAAAGACCATAGAGGGATTGTGGGCCCCCGCCGGTAGATAAAAGGACATACAGGTGTCGGTATGGCCGGGAGTAGAGATAGCTTTTAAGGTAAAATCACCAAAGCAAAAACTGTCATTTTCCCTTATCGTATGGTCCGCACATTCTACATTGGCTCCTTCACCTACGGCTGTCTTACACTGGGTGCGCTCGCGCAAGGTGCCTGCTGCGGTGATGTGGTCAGCATGCACATGGGTATCTAGGGCATACTTTAGCTTTAGCCCTAGCTCCTCTATGAGCTTTAGGTCGCGGTCAACCTGTTCTTTCACTGGATCAATGAGCACGGCCTCGCCCTTTTCCCCATCAGCAAGAAGGTAGGTATAGGTGTTGCTTTCGTAATCAAGAAGTTGGTAAAAGAGAAATTTTGTCTTCATAAATACAATATACTATACCCCGTTGGGTATGTCAAGTTTTTTCGGTGCTTTGAACTTTCTTAAGCCCTCATGTTAAGGGAAAAGAAACTTTTTATGCGGTATGCTGCTAGGCCCCTTAAGACAAGGAGCTTGTCTTGCCATTTTGCTCTCATGTGCCTGGTGGTGAAAAAATGCTGTTTTTTGCGCCAATTTCAATGCCGCGTGGCTTTTTGAACTCTTGGGATTGGAAAATACATTTTCCGTCAACGTTTTCCAAAGAAACATGTGCCTTTTTTGGCGTGTGTCTGTTGTGGAGGGCAATGAGTTAGGGTTATTGCAATGAAAGTTTGCAGAAATCCCACCAGGTAAAAGCCTTTCAAAAAAGTGTCCTATTTGCCCCCGCGGTTTAGAGCCCTATTTTCTTAGAGAAATTGACAGGGAGGAGGGGTTTTTCGTCTATGGGCTATGTCGTACTACTACGCGGCTACGCTAGAAGGTGAGATAGGACAGGTGACAAGTAAAGTAAAGGAGGCTCTGCAGGAGAGGGGGTTTGGGATTGTCAGTGAGATTAACTTTGCCGAGACTATTAAGAAAAAACTCAACGTAGACCATCCCCCCTACATAATACTGGGGGCATGCAGCCCTCACCATGCCCTAAAGGCAGTGAGTGAGGAACCTCATATTGGCCTTATGCTGCCCTGCAATGTAGTGGTGCGCGAAGTAAGCCCCGGAAAGGTGGAAGTATCGGCTATTGACCCGGTAGCTTCTATGGCAGCGGTTCCCAATGAAAAACTAGCTGAGGTAGCCCAAGAGGTAAGAGAAAAGTTAAAGGAGCTTGTGGCAGCTCTTTCAAGCTAATAGGGCTTCTTTATAAAAAGAGCGCAGCTCACCTAACTCCCTTTGCGGGATTTTAGGCCCCAACATAGCCAATGTTGGAACTTTCCCTTTCCAAAGCCTATTTAGTAAATTAGAGACTCTTTCTCTTGTGATGGCAGAATATTTGTCTATTTGTTCTTCGTAACTATATGGTTTCTTATGTATCAGTAAGGAAGCCGCATGGAAACGTGCCAGTTGGTGGGGTGATTCAAGGCTGAGTTCGAGAGAACCAATGAGGTTTTGGATGTTTTCCTGTACCTCCGTTGGATGAAGACCGTCTTTCAATGCTTGGCGTAATTCTAGACCCACTAGAAATAGGCTTTTTGTTAATTTTGCGGGAGAAGTAGCACCATCGGTTGCCCACACCCCGGTACGGTAATAAGAGACAAAGGTTGAGCCAATATAATAACACAGACCCTTATCTTCACGCAGACTGCGAAAAAGCCGTGAAGACATGGAACCACCCATGGCGTTCGTGAAGAGAGATAGTTCCTCTAGGCCATCTGCTAGTAGATCTAACGCAGGCATTCCCAAAATAAAGAAAACCTGTTGCTGTTCTTTACGGATTTTGTAGAGAAAAACCCCGGGGGTGAAGTTGCTTTCCGAAATTTTCTGCAAAGATGGTTCTCCCTCAAGCTCATGGTTGTTGTGCTCAAAATATTGCCGGATGGTTTTCTCAAGCTCTTTTTCTTCTTTTTTTGAGTTAAAAAGTCCCCCTGCTATGGATAGCACACTCCCCTTGGGGCCGTAGTTTTTCCTGTAAAAGTTAAAGAGTTTTTCTTGGCTTGCTGTAGAAATAGATTCCCTACTGCCCCCAATCGAATGCGCAAAGGAATGCTCAGCAAAGGACTTCTCATAGAAGAGTTCGTAAATAACCTCAGAAGGATTGTCTTCTGCTAGACGGATTTCGTCTAAAATTACCTCTTTTTCTTTAAGAAACTCTTTTTTAGGAAAAGTGGAATAAAAAAAGACATCCGACAAAACCTCCAGGGCTTTTTTTATGTACCGTCCGCTAATTTTAATGTAAAAAGATGTGGTCTCTCGGTTTGTAGCGGCGTTAAAGTAACCACCCAGGCTTTCAATTTCACGGCTGATATCGCTGTAATTGCGTCTCTTCGTCCCCTTAAAGAGCATGTGTTCCACAAAATGAGCATAGCCTTCTTGGTTTTTGTTTTCTATAGCAGAACCCACAGGTACCCAAAGCCCTACCGTAGCAGAGCGACGGTAGGGCATATTGTGCAAAACAACGGTAAGCCCATTTTTTAATTCAAGTAGGCGCAGCTTATCAACTTTGTGTCTATGCCACAGCCGGTTTAGCAGGATGGTAGCTTTTTGCATTAGACATCTTTCATGGAGAGGCTAATTTTACCCGTTCGGTCAATGGACACCACACGTACCTTAACCTTTTGGCCTTCTTTTAGGACATCCGCAACATTGCTAACTCTTCTGTCGGAGATCTTGGAAATATGACATAAGCCTTGCTTGCCAGGCAAGATTTCAATAAAGGCACCATATTCGACCACCGCCTTGACGACTCCCTCATAGACCTTGCCAACTTCGGCTTCTGCAAACTGGCCTTCAATAAGCTCACGTGCGATGCGGGCGCTTTCCCCATTGGTTGCAGCTATCGACACCATGCCATTGTCATCAATATTGATTTGGGCACCCGATTTTTCAATAATGGCACGGATGTTCTTGCCGCCTGGACCAATAAGTTCCCCAATGCGGTCTTTGTCAATTTGGATGGTGGTGATTCGGGGGGCGTTTTCTGAAAGTTCAGGTCGTGGCGCAGGGAGCACGGCTTTCATGGCCTTGAGAATTTCAAGTCTACCTTTCTTGGCTTGATAAAGAGCCTCGCGCATGATTTCGGGGGTGATACCTTTAACTTTAAGGTCAAGCTGAAAGCCGGTTATGCCCTTTTCTGTTCCGGCCACTTTAAAGTCCATATCACCAAAGTGGTCCTCAAGTCCCGCAATATCTGTGAGGACCGCATACTTATCTTGCTCTGTGATAAGTCCCATAGCTATGCCAGCCACCGGTGCTTTGGTGGGCACACCGGCATCCATGAGGGCGAGCGAAGCAGAGCAAACAGTGGCCATGGAAGAAGAGCCATTTGACTCTAGTATCTCAGATACCACGCGAATCACATACGGGAATTCTTCTTTTTCCGGTATCACTGCTAAAAGTGAATTTTCGGCTAGTTTTCCATGGCCAATTTCCCGCCGACCAGGTCCGGTATAGCGCCTTACCTCGCCCACAGAAAAGGGAGGGAAGTTATACTGTAAGTAAAAGCGTTGGGAAATTTCCCCTGAAATGTCATCGACTGCTTGCGCATCGCTTTCCGTACCTAATGTAACTACCCCTAGGGATTGGGTTTCACCTCGTGTAAAAAGGGCCGAGCCATGGGTGCCTGGTAAAATCCCCACTTCAATAGAAAGTGGTCTTATCTCATCTAGGGCTCTGCCATCTGCCCTGCGTTTTTCCTGGAAGATTTGCTGGCGCACAAGTTCCACTTCCATTTGCTGCAAAAGCTTGGCCGCGATCTTTAATTTTTGGCTTCTTTCGCTCTCCTCTAGATTCAGCCACTCGTTTTCTAATTTTTTAAGGGTTTGCTCAAAAACCTCGTCTACGGCTGCCTGCCTAGCTTGTTTGCCCCGAACGGCATTGGCTTTTTTAAGATCATCATAGGCAAGTTGCCTCAGATATTTCTTGAGTTCGCTGTGGTCTTCTGGGGGGTTTACAGGTAACTTGGGTTTTCCTGCTTTTTGGGCAAGTTCTTTTTGTATGGCGCATAATTTGCGTATTTCTTGGTGCCCTAGTTGGATAGCCTCTAGCATAACCTCTTCCGAAACTTCTCGGGCACTTCCCTCAATCATGGTAACTGCTTCTTCGGTACCCGCAAGGGCGAGATTTAAGTCAGATTTCTCTAATTCGTCAAGATCTGGGTAGAATATAAAGCGGCCGTTTAGGCGGCCAATGCGCACCCCTGCTACAGGGCCCGCAAAAGGAGCTTCGCTTACCATTAAAGCAGCACTAGCTGCAGTGATGGCATGGATATCGGTTCCCAAGTTACTAGCACTTGAGAGAAGAGTTACAAATACCTGTACTTCTTGAAAAAAGTTTTCCGGGAAAAGAGGCCGTATTGGTCTGTCTGCTAGGCGGGAGACTAAAATCTCTTTGTCTGTAGGTCGACCTTCTCGCTTGATAAAGCCACCTGGGATCTTCCCGGTGGAATAAAACTTTTCTCGATATTCGACCGTTAAGGGAAAAAAATCAATCCCCTCTGTTGGTTCTTTGGCCACTGTGGCCGTGGCCAAGAGAACCATCTTGCCCCACCGAACTACAACAGACCCACCAGCTTGCCTTGCCCACCTGCCTGTTTCTATGCTAAATGTTTGCCCTTTGAGCTCTATGTTTACTGTGTATTCCATGGCGTGCCATGCCCTGGCCCTGCCTATTTTCGGATACCAAGACTTTCAATTAGCCGGCGATATCGCATTTCATCATTTCTCTTTAAGTATTCTAGCAACCGGCGCCTACGACCCACCATTTTTAGCAACCCCAAACGGGAATGATGGTCTTTCGGGTGCTGTTGAAAATGGGGGGTGAGTTGGTTGATTCTCTGTGTTAATAATGCAACCTGTACCTCTATGGATCCCGTGTCTTTTTTGTGGCGCTGGTGCTTAGCAAGGATTTCTTTCTTCACTTCTTTACTTAACATGTTGCTCTCTCTTCCCCCCCTGCTACTCTTAGCCAAAAAAGTCATTGTGTATATATGAAACCCCGTGGCAAATCTTTTTTTCCTTCCCCTGGTTTTCGAATAGACACCCCCCCTTTATTTTTCAAATGACCCTTCCCATGAAAGCAAGGCTCGAGTTTGTTTTTGGCATGCTTGTTGCCACCATTTTCCCCTCAATGGCCCAACTTTTGCCCGCTACAGAAAAAGTAGCTGTTCGCCGGGAGATGATTGAAAAAGATATCGCTATCCGCAATTTGGCTTCCATAATCGCCTTGGGAGCAGAAAAGGAGCTTATGTATCAGCTCAGCCAGCTAAGCGAATACCAAATGCTCTCGCACCCACAGCTAAGGGAACCTTTCGAGCGCGTTCTTGCCCAATGGAAAAAAAAAGGAGTTGAAAAATACTTTACCTCATTGCAAAAAACAGCGCAAAACTTAAAGGCTCTTCTAGCAAGCCAAGATAAAAGCAAGCTATGGGAAAAAATGGCCGAGGGCTACCAAGCTATCTTGGCTGATTGCCGCTTTTGCCACGAAACGCTTCAGGTTGAGGTGGGGGAAGGAAATTAACATGCTGAAAAAATATTACCTTTTTCGTGAAAAGCTGAAGAGTTTTGCCCGCAACCGCCCCACAGTTCATTTTATTTTATCTTTTGGCAATATTCTTTTTTGGGTGTTTGTGTTTAAAAGCTCGGTACTCGATGCTAACAACATTCCCTCGGGTTCTATGGAGCCTACTTTAAAAGTAGGGGATTTGCTTTTTGTCAACAAGATGCGCTATACCTTAGATATCCCCTTTACGGATATAAGACTCTGGCATTTCTCACCTCCCCAGAGGGGGGATATCGTGACCTTTACTCCGGATGAAAATGCCCACCCGTCTCTACAGGGAAAAACCCTAGTAAAGAGGGTTATTGGGGTGCCAGGAGATATTATTCAAATATATGACCATGAGGTACTTGTACATGGGCAAAAGTATGAAACCGAGGTTCTAGCAGATCAAAAAGAAATATTTGATTTGGGCTATGGCCGAGAAGAGCTCCAGAATTTTTTACTTTATGAAGAAACCATCAGGGATCCTGATGGCACTTTTCGGGTAAAGCATCATATCTTAAAGTGGCCCAAACGAGCATCACGCCACGCTCTTTTTGGCAGAATTATAAAGAATCCAATAACTCGGCAGGTGCGACAGGCCATGCAGGGGGTCTATAAGCGGGTTTATAGTTATTTAGCCCTGCGCTACCTTCAGGGAAGACGAGAAAATATCGATATTACAGGCATGCGCTATCCCAAAAGACTTTGGGTAATCCCCGAAGGCTACTACATGGTCGCAGGGGATAACCGAGGGCGCTCCGATGATTCTCGAGGATGCAACATGGTGGCAGGTTTCGAAGCAAGGCAGAGTTGTGAGAGGGGCGAATTTTCCGCGGGCTCTGAGATTTGGGGGCTTATACCACGCAAAAACATCCATGGCAAGGTGCTTTTAACCTATTTTTCGGTAAATTGGGGAAGGCCCAAGCCACACTGCAGTGAAAAGGGCCAAATTAATCCCATCTTTACCATGCTTCAGTGGATGGTGGGTTGCTACCCAGACGCATCCGTACGTTGGGACCGCATCTTTAAACGTATCTACTAAGATGTACCGCGGGCTTGTCTTTCTTTCACTTCTCTATTTTACTCTTTGGGCAAAACCTGTCGTACGTATCGTACAAGTACGTACCCATAATTTCCCCATGGTTATGGCCGAACTTACCGTGGGGGAAATCCTTCCCTATGAGCATTTGACAAAAGAAAACTTTAGGCTCTCTGAGGATGGTAGGGCCGTTGAGAACTTTTCCCTTACCACGCAAAAAGTGGCCAAAGAACCATTGAGAATGATTCTTGTTCTGGATACCTCACGCTCCATTAGACCGGCTCATTTTAAAGAAGAAATCAAATCGGCGATTGCTTTCGTAAAGGCCAAGGGGGAAAAAGACCTCGTGGGCATAATTTCGTTTGATGACAGGCCTCGGCTTGTGGCAGATTATAGCTATGACGGAGAAAGATTAGCCCAAAATTTAAAAAAGGTTAAACAAGGGGGGAGGCATACCGCTATTTATGATGCTCTCCTTTTTGCCTTTCAAAAAATCGAAGAGGGCAGAAAACGCTTTGGGGATGGCCGCGATGCCATCATCATCTTTACCGATGGTCGAGAGGAGACCTCTCTCATTAAAATGGACGATTTAGTTCAAAGAGTAGAAAGACTCCAGGTACCGGTCTTTGTGGCAGGTACCGGTCACCGACAAAAGCTCAAAGCCCTTACCCGACTAGCCAAACTCAGTGGGGGAGAGGCTTACCATGCGGCAAGCTTTCAAGATTTAAAGAAGATTTTTCAACTCTTGCAAGTAATTTTTCAGACAAATTATATTATTTCCTATGAGTCCAAAGCTGAGTTTCGAGCCGACAAGACCCAGTCAGAACTATTAGTGCAGATTGTCTTACCGGATGCCTCCGGTAAAACCTATACAGAAGAAGACCGCTATTTTTTTTATATCCCTGAGCTAAAAAAACCAATACCTGTCATAGAGAAATCTCCCTTAATAATGCCGTGGGATATCCGCTACCTTTTTTTTCTTACAGGTCTAAGCGTCCTTTTGCTTTTAGTGGTGATCTATCTCTTGCTGCGCCACAGAAAAAGAACTCAGGAATCCTCCCTGCCACCTGTAGAAGTCGAACAAAGTTCCCCTCGTGAAAAAAAAGCGGAAGCAGTAAAGCCAAGCCAAATATTACCACCGACCCTGCAGGCTTATCTTGTAGAAAAAGAAGGTCCCCATGCAGGACGACGCTACCGCATTGGCCAGAGCCCCATTAAGCTAGGCAGTAGCCAAGAAAGTGATATTGTTATCCAAGATGGGGCGGTTTCCCTACGCCACGCCATGATCGAATACCGGGATGGACACTTTATCCTCTACGACCTTATTTCGGAAAACGGAACTTACCTCAATGGCAAAAAGCTCTTGCGGCCTAAAAGACTCCATGATTTTGATGAGATCCAACTAGGTCTTACGAAATTTATCTTTAGGTACGGCTAATGTCTCCTTATGCGATAAGAGAGGGGGTGCTTACCGAGCGGGAATATCCATGTGAGGAGCACCCTTGGCGCACCAACTTTCAAAGAGATAGAGACCGCATTGTACACTGTGCGGCTTTCCGCCGGCTTGAATATAAGACCCAGGTCTTTGTCAACCACCTAGGTGATAACTACCGCACCCGACTAACCCACTCCATAGAAGTTGCCCAGATTTCCCGGACGGTGGGAAGAGCTCTCGGTTTAAACGAAGACCTCTGTGAAACCCTCGCTCTAGCCCATGACCTGGGCCATCCCCCCTTTGGACATGCAGGAGAGAAGGTTTTGCAGGAACTAATGAAGGACCACGGTGGTTTTGACCATAACGAGCAGACGCTGCGCATTGTATGCTACCTCGAAGAACGCTACCCCCACCACCCAGGCCTAAATCTAATGAAAATCACCCTCTATGGCCTGCAAAAGCATAAAGTCTTACCAGGTGGGTTAAGCCATTCTCTTGAAGCTCAAGTGGTGGATTACTGTGATGAGATTGCCTACAACAACCATGACATCGACGACGGTATCGCAAGCGGGCTCTTAAAGTTAGAAGAACTAGACCAAGTGGAGCTTTGGGATGAATTTTTTCGTAAGGTGAAAAAAGCCTATCCCCATGCTTCTCAACTTGTGCAGATTCGCCAAACCATCAGGGAGCTCACTAATTTCATGGTTTCTTCGTTGCTAGAAAAAACCCGTAGCAACCTCTACGATTACAACATCCAAACGGTCGAAGATGTGCTTTATTTTGGGCAGAGAAATTTAGGGAAGAATTTAGTGGAATATCCTGAAGAAGTGGCTTATAAAATTAAGCAGCTTAAGCACTTTCTCTATGAAAAACTTTACTACCATCCCGAGATTGAAGCAACCCATGAGAAATCAAAACAAATCATCTGCGATATTTTTGGTCTCCTAGAAAGACATCCCCATCTTTTGCCACAGGATTACCTGAAGCGTGGAGAAAAAGAAGGCCTATACCGTACCATCGCCGATTTTATTGCCGGTATGACAGACCGCTATGCCGAGAAGTGGCTTTCTCGTCACCTGGTTCGCTAGAGGATCCGCAGCTTGGCAAAGCGCCTTTTACCGGCACGGAAGACATATTCCCCCCGACCGAGAAGTGCTTTGGGTTGCGTCAGCGTTTCTTCGCCTCGTTCGTGAATTAAATGCAGCCCCCCTTGTTCCATAAGCCGACGAGCCTCAGAATTGGAGGAAGCAAAACCACAAAGACGCACTATTTCCAAAAGGGGTAAGCCACTTTTGCCTTCTAAAGCCACTTCAAATTGAGGCATATCATCTGGCAGGCCACGCTTTTGGGGAGTGTGGATTTTCTCCCATTCATCTCGAGCTTCTTGAGCCCTCTCTTTGCCATGAAAGCGACTCGTCAGCTCAAAGGCAAGCTCTGACTTCGCCTCTTTGGGATGGAGCTTGCCCTCTCTGACTTGGAGACGGCGCTCTTCTATTTCCCTAAGAGAAAGCGAGGAGAGCAAGAGATAATATTCCCACATAAGCTCGTCACTTATGCTCATGAGCTTCCCGTACATCTCGATAGCTTCATCCTCAAGCGCTACATAGTTACCAAGGGATTTGCTCATTTTCTTTTGGCCATCCAAACCCACAAGTAATGGTAGCGTCATAATGCATTGCGGGGATTGCCCATAGGCAAGCTGCATGTCACGACCTACAAGTAAATTGAATTTTTGATCACTTCCGCCAAGCTCAATGTCGGCTTGCAAAGCCACGGAGTCGTAACCCTGTAAGAGGGGATAGAGGAACTCCACAAGAGAGATACTCTGACCCATACGGTAACGCTGCGAAAAATCATCTCTTTCTAGAAGGCGAGCCACCGTGTAGTTTGCCGTGAGCCTTATCACATCTTTTAAGGAAAGTCTTTCCAGCCATGTTGAATTAAAGACAATTCGGGTTCTCTTTAAATTGAGGACCTTACCCACCTGTTTTTCGTAGGTCCTCGCATTTTGCTCTACCTCTTCTCTTGTAAGGGGTTTTCTTGTCTGGGATTTACCAGTGGGATCGCCAATCATCGCTGTATAGTCACCTATGAGAAAATAAACCTCATGGCCCATATCTTGAAACTGGCGCATCTTTTGCAGTAAAACACTATGCCCAAGATGCAAGTCTGGAGCCGTGGGATCAAAACCCGCTTTCACCCTTAAAGGAGTTTTTGTCCTAACACTCTCTTTTAGTTTTTGCAAGAAAGCCTCTTCAGGGATAATTTCAAGACAACCTCGCTTTAACTCCTGAAATTGCTCCTCGGCAGAAAGAACCATCTTACTCGAAGCGGTCAAAAACGCCTTCGTTTAAATTCTCTGGGGTTATTTGCCTTTTTCCTTTTTCAATTTCATGGATCATCCGCACAATGGCTTCATTAATGGGCGTCGGGACCTTGTGCTTCTTACCTAATTTAACGATAGCACCATTTAAATCATCTATTTCAGTGGGTTTTTTCCGCTCCAAGGATTGCAAGCTGCTTGACTTAAGCCGCCGGTATTTAAATCCAATAAGCTGAATAAGTAAATGGCGGCGAAAGTTCGCCCAAAAGTTGTCTCCCTTAAGCCAACGATAGTAGTTGATCTTGCCCGCATAAGTCTCTACCTTTATACCAGCTTTTTCTGCAACCGCCATGGCCTCCCGCATAATTTCAATAAAGATATTACGTACCTTTCTTCGGGATAAAAGCTGACCTAAGTAAAGCCCTGTGAGTGCCCCCAGGGAGGTAATACAGGCATTGATAATAAGTTTACTATAAAGAGCACCCATGATGTTGGTTGTGATCTGCGTAGGTAGGATGTGGTTTAAAAGCTCCTGCAAAAAAGGCAATGCCTCGTGCTCATAGTTAGCCAAGCAGCCAATGACAAATTCCCCTTCTGAGGTCATCTCAAGCTCACCCGGCTCATGCATGGTGGCACCCCAGCCTACCACAGCAGGGATAGTACGCTCCTTTCCTACAATAGCGGCAAGCTTCTCTGCCACAAGACCATTTTGTAAAGAGACAACAGCTGAGTTTTCATACAACAATTTAGGTAGATCTTTCTTTAAAGAATCTAGGTCATAGGTTTTTACCGCCACAAACACAATATCATACTTTTTCTTGGTGTGCGCAAGAGTGGGGTAGGCTTGCAGCCTGATGCGGTGATCCCCCCGAATGCCAAAGATATGAAGCCCCTCTTTTTCGATTTTTTCGCAATAGCCCGGATGCTTGGCAATGACCTCAACAACATAGCCTGCCCGCTTCAAAAGACCAGCGGTAATCCCCCCAATAGCCCCAGCACCAATAACCAAAATCTCACTTTCTTTGGAAAAATTCGCTTTTTTTGCAGATGTCTTTTTTTTCATAAGGCTTGGCCATGGAAAAGGCCAAAGGTTAAAATGGGCCGTCAAGAAAACCCTTTTTATGGAATACCAAGGAGGGAGAGATATCGTGCCCAAATAACGTTATGGAATTCCACAACTAGTGATAATGTTTGCAAGGAAGGAGCATCGGCTCCTTCTGCGAAAATTGTGCTTAATGCACGAGTGGCTATCTAGGGATCCTAAATTCACTCTAGATCTTTTTCTTTGAATTAAATATTCTTTGTGAATACCTCTGAGGGTAGGATTTATTCTAGTAACCTCAATGTAAAATTCAGTTAATTTACGGGGTTTGATAAAAAATCACGATCTAGTTAGACGTTCTGAAAAATAGCGCAGGTAAAAAGGAATATTGCCCGAAGGCACTGCCCAATAATCCTGGTAATCAAAAAACCTCTTTATGTGGAAATCCACAACAGGGAACCCTGGCGCTGTAGAATAGCAAGAAAAATGCTGTAAGACAAACTTGATCCCATACCAAAAAAGCCGCCAATAAGGCACACGGCGGGCAAGCAGTAGGTCTAAATAACGCACCAAAGCCACACGTACCACCATCGTTGTTGTTAACCTAAATCGGTACTTTAGTTCGCAAAAAAGTCTTTCATCATCCCCATAAAGACATACATTAAGCCGACAAAGCTTATTTGATGGCAGAGGATCTTCTTGGTTTTTCTCCCGTAGCGACCGGGCCAATGCATGGAGTTTTTCCAAATCTACCACTTTTTTGCGAGCCAACCGAAATACGCAGTATCGTACGACCCATGACATGCTTACCCCATTCACCTCTGCTGCCCTTCTTACCTTGGCCATCAATCTGGGATGAAGCAAGACTTCCCAGATTCCTGTCACCCCGCGAGAATTTTTTCTATTTTTTAAAATCATCCTGCCCTTTGTCCATATAAAACCCCAAAAATGGCCAAAATTTGCATTATTGAGACAAAAAACATAATAAAATTTTTGATAGGAATGCTATAAGGGGGTTTTTTCTTTCAGTTAAGCTATAGCAAGCGATTCTGTTCCAATACTTGTTATGGAATTCCTGATCTAGCTTAATCTCAGCGGCAGGAGGCATCATACTTCAGGCATTCATTCTTAGCTTTGAGTTAGGCAATTTTCTTGATGCAGCGATTCATGCTCAACAGGGCTGCCAAGCGTCTTTGCTGTGGGTCTAGTGAGATACCGTGTATCTTAAGTTTATGCATGGGTTTGGAGTCCTTGCTGTTTATAGAAGATTTAATGCATTTTCAATGCGAGCGCGGGCGGTGCTTTTTAAAGGACATACGGTCTGTGTTTGATCAGGAATTCCATAACAAGTGATGAGCCCATGCGTGCACTCAACCAGCCTATTGAATTTCCCCCTAGATGTTGACTTTTGGTAAAAAACCCGCAGGGCGGTCTTACTCGACAATGTGTTTTGAGGGAGGCGGGAGTGGCTCATGAAGAAAAGGTAGGGGTAGGTCGATTGGCCTTTTACTATGCTCTGCCCATGGTGAGTGGTGGTTTTGTGCAGTTTGTCTTAGCGAACTATGTAATGAAGTATGCCACGGATGTGCTTTATCTTGCCCCAGCTCTTGCGGGTTCTCTTTTTGCGGTTTTTCGGCTTTATGATGCGGTGACGGATCCCTTGTGTGGGTATTTAAGTGATCGTAGTTCAAGGTGGGGGCGCAGTGGTTTTATAGGTTATGGTGGGGCTCTTATGGCGGCTGGGTATTTTTTGCTTTTTGTCATCCCCCATGTGGTGGGGGAGGGGGGTATAGTTCGGGCATGGCTTTTTGGTGTAGCTCTTTGGGTTTTATTTACGGGGCTTACGATGCTTTATATTCCCCATTATGCTTTGGGTGCGGAGTTTTCGGCCAAGGACCAGGCACGTTTTTTTGGCAGTCGCAGTGTTGCTGAGAATGTGGGTACGTTTCTTGGTGTGCTTTTTGTTGCCATGAAGAACGAGGCGCCCGTGCAAACTATTTATCATGAAATAGTTTTCTCGCTCTTAGTTTTTTTTGTGGTATTTTGGCCCATTAGGAGGTTAGGTGGTGGTTTACGGGGGCGGTTCGTGGAGGGTTCTTTTTTTCCTTCTTTGGGTGAGGTGCTTAGGAATAGGGCTGGTTGGGGTGTTTTGGTGATAACTTTTTTTTCGCAGCTTGCGGCCACGGCCATGCTTGCCACGAATCTTTATTTTTGCGAGTATGTTTTGGGCAAGCCTATGATGGGGCCTATTGTGGCGGGGCTTTTTTTGGTGATGGCGACGGTATCGGTGCCGTTTTGGGTGGGGCTTATAAGTAAGGAGGGTTACTTGAGGGTTTGGGGGGGATGTCTTGGGTTGCTTGTGGTAGGGTTTGCTTTGGCTTGGCCAGTGGGGAGGGTTTATCCGTCTGGGGTGTTGTATGGGGTGGGGTCTTTCATTGGCTTTTTGGCTGGGGCTCTTTTGACCATTCATCCGCTGGTGCTTGCTGAGGTGAGTACTTTTTTTGACAAAAAGGGCCGTAGTGCGATTTATTTTGCGCTATTTACCTTTACGAATAAGGCGGCCATGGCTACGGGGGTTTTCTTTGTGGGGATGGTTCTCGAGCTTTCTGGTTTTTCTCCTGGGGGTAATTTAAGTTCTCGTCTTGAGATAGGTCTTCGGTGGTTATTTGCCGGATTGCCTCTGGTCAGTATGCTCATAGCTTTTGGGGTATTTTTTGTACAAAGAAGCATATCTGGTGCGGCGCACCAAAAAGAGTAAAAAAATTTACGAAAATGGCTTGACAGCTATGGTATAGTATTTACCAGTATGCGTCACAAATTTAACCAAAAAAGGAGATGTGTATGAGGAAAAGCTTAGCTTTAGTCTTGGGTGTGATGGCGGCTTTGACATCTGCCCTTATGGCGCAGGCAACGGGAGGGGCCAAGCGCTTAAGTGTGGCGGTGAGTGCGGGTCTTAAGGGCAACCTTGCGGACCTGGGCTCTACCATCACGAAAGATGGTACGATAGACACCCATCCCAACACGGTTGCTCGCAAGGTTTATTCGACGAGCAAAGTGATTATGTCAGACCGGGATAATTTTGCTATTAAGCACAACTCAGCCTCGACAAATTCGCCTTATAATTTGCTTTCTGACACGAAGGCTGGGGGGCCTCTTACCGGTCTTGATTTAGGGCTCAATGTTCAGTATGATTTAGATGACATTTTAGGTATACCCCTCTTTGTGCGCCCTGGTTTTCAGTACATGGTGCACATTGGTGGTGGCTCGATGAGCCGGACTTTGGGCAATGCGACGGTTCAAAATGGTGGACTTAACGCACTCCTGCTTAGCCAGACAG
Organism: Leptospiraceae bacterium; assembly: GCA_025055765.1. Lineage (GTDB taxonomy): Bacteria > Spirochaetota > Leptospiria > Turneriellales > Turneriellaceae > JANWWS01. The sequence goes on from JANWWS010000003.1 coordinate 57,178, forward strand.
GCAAATCAGGCGCAGAGTACGCCGGTGGTACCATGAAGACGGAGTTTGGCGCGGCTTGGATGGAGATACCGGTTTCGATTGGCTTTAATGCCCGGCTCAATAACAATCAGACGAAGCTCTATGCCGGGGTTGGGGCGAGCTGGTTCTATGGTGGCTGGGATGTCAAACTCGACATTGATGAGAAATATGCCAATGTATTGGGAACTCATATTAACTTGACCAATAACACGGCTACCAACTATTGGGCAGCGGCAGGTGGTGGTAGTCTCAGTGAGACCGTCAAATTCCGGGCAAGTGGGCTTTCGATCCATTACTTTATGGGTTTAGAGCAGATGCTCGTGGGGGATTTTTTGGGAGCTTTTATTGAGCTCTATGCCTCGGGCTTTGCGCAGACGGTCTATAGCAGTGAGCTTTCCGACAGAGCGCAAAAGCTTTTGACCGTCACTTCGAGCGAGACGCTTTACCAAAGCGACCCCAACTGGTTTAAGCGCCTAGCTTTCCCTGTTGTGTTGGGTGGGGCGTCCATCAAAGTGGGCGTTCGTTACTTTGTTTTTTAGACTATAGCAAGGAGGTAAAGTTATGAAAAAGTTAATTTTGGTTGCAACTGTGGCTGCAATCGCAGTGGGTTG
>JANWWS010000010.1 GCA_025055765.1 Leptospiraceae bacterium
GTCCCCATATTGTTAGTCATACTGCGCATTAGGCGGTATTGCAATTGGCTTGCCGGGGTAACACTGTCCGTCGCAGCACCCCAGTTCACCGTTGTCTGGGTATCACTCGTACCTGTAAAGGTGATTCCCGAGCCCGGTGTAGGCGCCGTTGTATCAATAGTATAAGTAGCACTCACTACCGACGAGTTGGTCATCCCTGCTTTGGTACCAAGAGCTTTAATTGTCGTGGTGCTCGAAACATTCACCGGTCCCGTGTAGGTCGTAGAGCCCGTACCACATGTACCTGGCGTGGGTGCCGTGGGATCCGTGCCGTCAGTGCGGTAGCAAATCGTGGCACCCGGGGTAGCAGAAGTAATGGTAACATTCTGGGCGCTGCCATAAACCCCTCCCGGCGGGGAGAAGGTGGGATTTTCAACTGTAGTCGGTGAGCCACCGCCTCCACCCGGATCATCGCCAGAGCCACCTTGGTCACCCGTGGTCACTGCCTCAGGCTCACCTCCACCACCTGCACCACCCGAACAATAAGCGAAAAAAGCAAGCGAAAGAACCCCAAAAAAAACATATCTCCTCATAACCACACCCCATAACTTGAGACGAGCATAACCATAAAATAGCAACAATTTTTTTTTTTGAGAGTTCGTGCAAAAGAATATCTACTCGATGTTGTGGAAATCCATACCTAGAAACCTCAAGTTTATGATTTTTCGAAAAAAATGTTTCCTTTTTCAGGCGAACATCGTATTTTGGTATGGGAAATGAGAGTTTGGGCTATAGCGCTTTTCGCCATTGTCGTAGGCACCCCTATCCTGGGTAAAGACATTTTTACCCGGCTTATGGGGGATAGTGTGGCCACGGCAAGTGATGCCGCAGAACTCTTGTATTATTCCATTAAAGCCATATTTACAGGCCAAGAAACCGATATAGATCCACAAGAGCGCCAAGAAATGGAGCGGCTACTAAAAGAGCGTGGGCTTATGGATGAGATAGGCAATAAACCTCTGCGGCGGGGAACTTTAGCTCGGGCCCTAATGGAACACTTTCAGCTCACCAAGAGCTTTCTCACCCGACTTTTGGGCTTTGAAAGCCTCTATTACCAAGATGCTGTTAAACTTGGCCTTTTTGATGATAACCTAGGCGCCGATGCCAACCTCACCACAAGGGAATTATTGCGGGCCTATCTAAAGGCGGAATCCCTGAGAAATAAGTAGTTGCCCATCGCCCCGAAAGACAACTTTCTCTATGGTGTCGCCACCTCGGCTGCCCAAATTGAGGGCGCTGCATGGGAGGATGGACGACTCGATTCTATTTGGGATGTTTTTGCCCGCAAGAAGGGAAAAATTAAAGATAGAAGCCATCCCTCCCCTGGCTGTGACCATTACCACCTGTGGCAAAAAGATGTGGAAAACCTAGTATGGCTGGGTGTCAATGCCTACCGTTTCTCCCTTTCATGGTCACGCCTGATACCCCTAGGAAGGGGAGAGCTCAACCCTAAGGGCGTTTCCTTCTACCAGCGGCTCTTGGCAGCCCTTAGGAAAAATGACATCCGGCCATATGTAACCCTCTATCATTGGGATTTGCCCCAGAGCCTTGAAGACAAGGGGGGATGGACCAACCGAGACATCACCTCTTGGTTTGTGGAATACGCCCACAAGGTGGACAAAGCCCTTGGCGAGTTTATCGACTCTTACATTATCTTAAACGAGCCCCTTGTCTTTACCGCCCTGGGGTATCTCTTAGGCATCCATGCGCCAGGGCGTCGAGGGCTTGCGAATTTCCTAAAGGCCATGCACCATGCCCTTCTGGCCCAGGCGGAGGCCGCTCGAGCTATCCGAGCCCAAAATAAGCAGGTAAGACTTGGAACTTCGATATCTTGCGTTATGGGCTACCCCTACCGACAGCAAGAAAAAGATCTACGGGCTTTGGCTCGCTTTGATGCCCTCATGAATCGACTCTTTGTTGACCCTGTTGTGGGTCGGGGCTACCCCACCCAGGAATTGCCTGTCTTGAAAAAAGCGGAGAGATATTTTGCACCCCAAGACCTGGAAAAAATATGCTTTGATTTTGATTTTTGGGGTATTAATAGCTACACGACTAAACTCGTTAAATACGCGTGGTATGTCCCCTATGTGCACTACCGGGAAATACGCCGGGACCTTCCCCGCACCGAAATGGACTGGGAAATAGAACCCCAGGGGATCTACGATTTGTTAAAAAAGTTTGGTAGCTACCCAGAAATAAAAGAAATTCTCATTAGCGAAAACGGGGCTGCTTTTTATGATGAGGTCATTGGCGGTAAGATCTATGACTTTCGCCGCATAAACTACCTCAAACAGCATCTGGCCATGGTAGAGAAGGCAAGGCAAGAAGGTGTGCCTGTGCGTGGCTACTTTGTCTGGTCCCTAATGGATAACTTTGAGTGGGCTGAGGGCTTTCGCATGCGCTTTGGGCTTTTTTACGTAAACTACGAAACAAAGGAGCGTCTGCCCAAAGAAAGTGCCTGGTGGTACCGAGAGCTCATTAGAGGAAATACCTAGCGCGCGCCAGTGAAGCCCCAGAGAAAAAGTCTGTCATGATATACTATTTTTTTGTTACGTATTTTGGCGAGCTAATTCGCCGAGTTTTACTTGCCGATATAATTTATAGGGCATGGCCACTCTCATTTTATTAAGCCTTGTTTTCACGGCAGTCGGAGCAGAGGGGCTGAAATCAGACCTTGCCCTAGCCGAGGAGTACTATTTTGCCCGTAAATTTGCCACTGCTGCCCAATATCTCGAGCGTCAGCTAGCCAAAGATCCGCACAACAGCCGTGCCGCTGCTCTTATGGGGGATATTCTATTATTTAACTCTCGTTATGAAGAGGCTATCCGTTACTACGAACGAGCCCTCGAATTCTCCGATGAGCCTGCCGTCGAGCACTACCGGCTTGGCCAGGCACTTCTTGCTCTAAAACGAGGCCAGGAAGCCAAGGGGCATTTTCAAAAAGCCTATGAGATTGACCCTTCCCTACACCGCTGCCTTTTTCAAATTGGCTATATTAGTTTGCTTTATGAGCGCAATAAGGAAAACACTATTTTTTATTGGCGCCGCTTTTTAGCGCAAGATCCTCAAGACCCACAAGCCGATAAAATTGAAGAAGCTATTAGGGTTTTGGAAGACCCGAATTTTGAATTGCCCCAAGAAGCTACGCTCGCAAGCACCTTGGATTTTTTACGCTACGGCAGCACTTATAGCGAGCCCCAGCAAGTTTTGCCAAAAGACAAAGAGGCACCTTATTTAGAAGAAAAAGAAGTATTTGAGAAAAAAGATCTTTTACCCGAAGATGAATAGACAATGGCTTACCGACTCTTTTTATTGCTAAGCCTTGGTTTTTCTCTTGTGGCTCAAAACCAGCTCTCTCTACCTGGCTTTGACGGTATCAATTGGGGAACCCCATACCAACAGGTAAAGGATCGCTTTGTGTCTCTCGCCCAAAGTCCCACCACAGAAGATAAAGTGGAAATTTTGCAAGACATACCCGAAAGAGAAATTACAATTTTGCGCAAGGGCATTGTTTACCGCTTTGTTTTTTATAAAAAACCCTTTACAGCTCCTCTTCCCCAAAACCAACTCCCCCCAAATACCGATGACTTTGCCGGCAATAATAATCAAAACCAGGCGGTCTTCTTTTTTGCCGAGAGCATGTTCCCTCTTGTTTCCTCCGAAGATCTTTACCAAAAACTAAAAGATAAATACGGGGAGCGCACAAACCGCGTATTTCAAGAAAAGGAGCAGAGAGGGGCTTATCTATGGGATTTTGCTGATGGTCTTTTAGTGCAGTGGATTGAACCTTACCAAAAAAAGCCCTATACACGTAATCTCTACTATGTCTCTAAGAAAATCAGGGAAGAAATCTACCGAGACTTGCAGCAATTCCAGTATCAAAAAGAACTTAAGGTTTTGCAAGATATCCTACCATAAAAATACTTTTGTTTTTTAGAAAGCTGCCGAAAATGACCGTATGGGGAAAAAATGGCAAAAAAAAGTTGGTTTTGCCATTGCCCTTCTTCTAACTCTTTTGGCCTTTCTCGCGTTATGGATTTCCTTAGAGAAACCAAAGACAAGCTTTCGTGACCTCCTGCTGGAAGAGAAACTCTACCTTGAAGGTCTTCTCTTGCGAGGCAAGGCAAGCTCGCAGGATGCCGAAAGACTTTCCCGCCTTGAGGAATATTATGAAAACCTAGACGGCGCCTTAAAGGCTATGCGCCAGGCGGTTATCTTAGCCATAGCTGAACAAAGACCAGAAGAAGAAATCTATCGCCTACAAAGAGAGCTTGCCCGGCTTTTAGCCGAGGCAGGAGATAAAAAGGGAGCTATGATTTTGCTCTCCTCCCTCAAGCAAAAACATCCCCATAAGGCAGGTGCGTACAACACCCAGGGAAACATCCACCTAAAAGAAAAAAAGACAAAGCTTGCTCAAAGTGAGTTCCAAAAAGGAGTAAGAGCTGACCGAAAAGACCCCGAATCCTATGAAAATCTCGCCCGGTTAGAAGAAAGGAATAAAAACTATAGAAAGGCGAAAAGTTTTCTGGAAAAGGCTATCCAGGAAAGCCCAGACCACCCCCAGGGCTATTTAGCTATGGGGGATTTCCTCATGCGCCAGGGTAAGACCAAAGATGCTCTGCGGTATTACCGAAAAGCCTATGAAAAAGACAGGTCCATTAGGAGCGCAGAAAAACTAGCTCAGGCCTTAGAAAAAGATGGCGCCTATGATGAGTCAGCTCGCTTATGGGAGGAAATCCTCAAGAAAGACCCTAAAAATGCAAAAGCCCTTTGGGCAAAAGCAAGGTCACTTCGCCGCCAGGGAGATCACAAGACCTCACAGCAATATTACGAAGAAGCCCTAAGTTATGACAGCCGTAACGAAGCCCTGAGAAAAGACTATCAAAATCTCCCAACAGAAGAGGTAGGGCCGAAATCAAGCGAAGAGAAAGTAGCCACGGAAAAAAAGCTAGCCGAGAAAACCTCAGATAAAGGCGAGCTTGATTTTGAACAAGGCAAAAAATATTTCGCGGAAGGTAAGTGGGAAAAGGCGCTTGAAGCTTTTGATCGAGCGCTTGCTAAAAACCAAGATTCCTTCCCATACCATTACTATAGAGGAAAAACTCTTGAAAAGCTCTCCCGTCCCGAGGAAGCCGCCAAAAGCTACCACCAGGCGCTTAAGCACGAGGGAGATGCCCAAGAGCTTTACCAAATAGGGCGCTTTTTTTACCAGCAAAGGCTCTACCCCCAGGCCGAAGAAGCCTTTGGACGCGCAGCCCAAAAAGACCCTAAAATGGCAAAAGCCATTTACTCCCAAGCTTTAAGTCAAGAAAAACAAGGCAAGTTCAATATAGCCGAGGATAGTTACCGCAGAGCCATTCGAGTGGATCCTAACTTAAAAGAAGCTCGATTTAACTTAGCGGTGCTGCTGCAAGAAAAGGGAAAATACCGAGAGTCTTTGAGGGAACTTGAAGAAATCCCCCCTCATGATGACCCTGCCTACTATTTTCAAAAAGCCCAAGTCCTTCATAAACTGGGAGATAAGAAAGAGGCTCTCAAGTACTACGAAAAGGCAATTTCTCTTAAGCCGAATTATTACGAAGCTCGCTTTAACCAGGCACTACTCTACAGTCACTTGGGTGATTACGAAAAAGCAAAGAATGTACTCTCGCCTCTTTTGGCAAGTGGCATGCAAAAGGCAGAGCTCTATTATACCCTAGGCAAAATAGAGCAAGACCAGGGCCGCAAAGAAAATGCTCTCGCTTATTATGAAAAATCACTTTCCCTCGAGCCATCCTTGCTACCGGCCAAGATTAACCTCGCTCTTGTTTTAAGCGAGCGGGGCGAGCTTGCCCAAGCAGAAAAACATTTGCGTGAGGCTCTTTTAAGCTCAGAGAAAAATGAAGAGGTGCGGCAAAATTTAGCTAAAGTTTTACTTATGCAGAAAAAGTACGGAGAAGCAGAAGAGCAATACTTATGGCTTCTTAAGAACACCAAAGGGGAAGCACAGGCATACTTAGGTTATGGCCGACTTCTTGAGGAAACCAATCGCCATCAAGAGGCTATTACCTACTACCGGCGCTATGCCGAAAAAGACCCCAACCATGTAGGCATTCTTGAGCGCATGGCCTATCTCTACTATCGTCATTTGAGCGACCGAGAGGAGGCAGCACGGCTATTTCGTAAAATACTTAAGCTTAAGCCTGACCATCCTCGTAAAAAGGAAATCGAAAGCATACTTGCTCGTTTATGAGGTTCTTGCTTCGCCTTATTCTTTTTTTTCTTTTTATCAATAACCACTTATATGCTGCCGAAGCCCTTAAGGATAAAGACAGCCAAATAGAGCGCTTTCGCCAAATTCTTAAGTACGGCAATTCCCAACAAGTAAGGGAAACGTTAGTTAAGCTCACGCGGCTTTCTACAGATGAGCAAAAGAGCCTACTTCCCGAACTAAAAGAGCTTACCCAAAGCCGCGATGCCCAGATCCAGCGCCGACTTGTTGAGGCCATTGGCTCTTTTAGCTTTTCGGATCTTGATGAACATCTTGCCGTTGCCCTTGGTCACCCAAGTGACGATGTATTTTTTGCAGCCTGTGCTGCCATTGAGAAAAAAAAACCCCCTTCCGCATCCATGAAAATTATAGAAAAAATTAAAGAAGCTGATTTCACACAGGCAGGTAACAAAATCGCAGATTTGCTACGCTCTTTAGCTGCTTATCAAACCTCAGATCTAGACAGTTTTCTTATGGAAAAACTAAGAGATAAAAACACCTACCCAGATTACCGCAACCAAATTTTACGCTATTTTGCCGTAACAAAATCAAAGCATCCTGAGCTTCCTACGGTAGTAAAAGAACTTTCTGAAAGCGAAGAAGAAAGTCTTACACTTCGCAGCTATGCCGTCTATGCAGCTGGAGAGCTCGGTTACCGCAACTTAAAAGATCTCTTGCTCCAAATACTCATGAAAATTGATAATATTACAGATTCTGATGAAAAGAAAAAACATGCCCGGCTAAGACTACAGCTTATTAGCGCCTTAATTAAACTTGAGGCAGAGAATATAGATAAATTGTTATTTGAAATGGCCCGCGATGACGATGAAACCGTGCGCCTGAGGGCTATCCGCCAACTATCTCAATTCCCACGCGAAAATGTCAAAGAGCTACTGCGCTTTAAGGCAAGTTACGACACAAGTCCCCGGGTACAAAAAGAAGCTCAAAAAATTCTAGAAAAAATGGAAAAGGGTCAAAAAGAAGAAAGCCTCGCCAATGTGGATCCTGAGTAAAAAATTAGGGCTTTTTCTTATAGTACTTTCCCAGCTTCTAGCCCAAAACGAAGCTACTTTAAAAAAAGAAACTTTAACAGCACAATTTCTCCAAGAAAATCACCGAAGTGGTGACAAAATAACGCTTAGGCTTTTTTACCAAGCACAGGCAGGCAACTATCTTTATTTTTATCGCTCTGATGGACTTGTGGTAATCCTAGCATTTCGCCCGCACAAATGGGATTACTCTTTTGATGAACATTTACAAAGACTAAACCGCGGCTATGAATACGAGGTACATTTTTTTTATGAGGGTGTTTTCGAAAACGTACCTATGCCAAACGAGAGTCTCTCTACTTTTTTGTCTAAAATTAGCGAAAAAAAAGAGAATTTAGGGGAACGCAAAATCCGCCAAAAGCAAAAGTTTGTTCTGGGAAGACTAGAGAACTTTCGCTCAGCAGTTCTCGATGATTTACGCTTTTAGGGTTTTACATTGCCAAACCAAAAAGAAAAACAACCCTCACGAGGATTTCCATGGAAGAAGTAGTGAGCCTTGAATCTCATTTTTGGCATTTCATTGCCTTTAATCTTTTCGTCGTCATCATGCTAGCCCTTGATTTAGGTGTCTTTAACCGCAAAAGCCATGTAATTCAAATAAAAGAAGCTCTGGGTTGGAGTGCTTTTTGGATTGCACTTGCCCTTATTTTTAATGTCTTTGTTTATTTTTGGCGCGGACCTGAGTCAAGCCTTGAGTTTTTCACTGGTTTTATTTTAGAAAAATCGCTAAGTGTCGACAACTTATTTGTATTTACAGTAATATTCTCCTACTTTCAGGTGCCAGAAAAATACCAGCATAAAGTTTTGTTTTGGGGGGTTTTAGGCGCTCTTATTTTTCGTTCTGTCTTTATTGCCACAGGGGTGGCTCTTATACAGAAGTTTGAATGGGTGATCTATATTTTTGGCGGATTTTTAATTCTTACAGGGCTTAAGCTTGGCTTCGCGGGGGAGGAGCAGGTTGAGCTTGATGAACATAAACTCTTGCGCTTTCTAAAAAAACATCTTCCCTTCACCAACGAGTACCATGGGGAAAAGTTTTTTATACGAGAGGCAAAAAAATATGTGGCCACCCCGCTTTTCTTAGTCCTCGTAGTAATTGAAACTACGGACGTAGTATTTGCCATTGACTCTATCCCCGCTATTTTGGCCATTTCAAGAGATCCCTTTATTGTCTATACTTCAAATGTCTTTGCCATTATGGGGTTAAGATCTCTTTATTTTGCGCTTGCAGGGCTTGTGGGAATGTTTTCTTATTTAAAATATGGTCTTGCTCTTATATTAGCCTTTGTGGGCATCAAGATGCTCATCCACCACTATTATAAAGTACCCATTGTGCTTTCCCTAACCTTTATTGCCCTTGTACTTGCTGTCTCCATAATCCTTTCTGTCATCAAAGAAAGAAAAGCTAAAGGTCTTTAAGTTTATCAAGGGCAAGAAGCACCACATATTTTCGATAGGCTCCCTTATCAGGGACATCGTTGCCGGCTTTGCGAACCATGTCTGTTGCCATGTTTTCTAGCTCCTCTTGAAGGTTTTTTACACTATAACGGGGAGATTTTTTTAAGAACTGGTATAAGCGTTTAGTTCTTTCATGAACCTCGCGTTGGACTTTTTCTAACAAAACCTCACGCACAGGACCAATTTTGATATTCCATGCCTCCTCGAGCTTCTTAAGCTCTTTGTGAAAATCCGCTGAGCCTAGATAATGGTTCTTTAGCTGTTCAATCTCGCTGGGAAGAAAATTTGGCTCGCTTGACTGAGATTCATCTTCTCTTTCTTCGTGACTTTCTCTTGACTTTTGTTCTCTCTCATTGTGTGATTTTTTCTTTGAGCGAAATAATTCCAAAAACCAAAGTATAAGTCGAAAAAGAAAAATACGATAAATGATGGGAAGAGTTGCTTTCGCCTGTCGGTAAAGCTCTTGGCGATTTAGTTTTAAAATGTTATGGTACGCCTTAAAGATAGGTTCTGGTGGTCTTGTAAAGAAATCAAGTAAAATCTCCGATCTTTCTTTTTCTGAGTAAGGAGAATAAAAAATAGCATTCATCACTAGTTGCGGCTGGCTTAACATTAGATCAAATTCACCATAGCGCTGCCTCACCTTTTTTTCCACATCTTTGGCAAAATAAGCATCCGATTCCATAGCATTTTCATAAATACCAGAGCGAATGAGTTCAGCCCAATTCGAAACATAATAGTAAGTGAGCTCCTGGTGGATTTTTTCCCTCATGCTAAGTAAGGATGGTATGAGAGAATCCCGGTGTATGTAATACTCTTCATGTTTGGCTTTAAACTTCACCAAGGGGGGCAAAATATCCTTGTCTTTTTGGCTATCCTCTTTTAAGACTAACCGACTTGCTTCATCGAGAAGCTCAGAAAGCAAAAGTCTTAGCGAGGCCCCATGGTATCTGTTAGTTAATGGCTCCCATAAACTTTTTTCTAACTCAGGGGAAAGTATCTCGCTGCGGCTTAGGGGTTTTTTAACATCGCGCAAAATCATAAGGGCACGATGTCGATCCTGTTCTCGCTCTAGAGCCTCAAGCTCTGATTTTTTGCGCTCTTCTTCATCTAATTTTAATTGCAAAAGGATCTTGCCGGCCTGAATCGCGGTGAGCTTATATTTGAGTTCCTTTTCTTGCTGCATATAGCTCACAAAGCGATTGCTGAGATTTAAAAGATAGAGAGGAACCTCATTTTCTCTCCCCTCCAAAACATGTATGACCCTTTCTGCAGAAATCACTTTTTCTGGCATAACCGCCTTTAAATCCCTAACCAAATCCTCGAGAAGCTTGGTGCGCTGGTTGCCGGGCATGAGAATAGCTCTAATTTTAAGGCGTGCCAATCGGGAAAGTTCCGTAAGCATACCCACAGGGAAAAAGATATCCCCCTCCACTTCCCCAAAGCTAATACGAACAGGACGTCCTGCCTCAATGGCTTCATTTATTTTTGCCTGAGTGAGTTCCTGAATTTTTATCTCAAAAAAATAGCTATCAGGCATGGGGAAAGGCAAATCCTGACGAGTAGGGAAGGGATTTGCCGCAGACTCGACAAATTGTTTTAGCAATTCTATCTGTTTTGTACTGCCTGGCTCTTTTAAGATAATAGCCGAAATCTCGCCGTCTTTTTCGCGAATTTCACAAAAATCCTTTTCTTTTAACCGGGGTAAAAGCTGGCCAAGAAGTCTCTGCACATTTTGCAAATGGCGCAACCTAACTATGTTGTTGAGCTCAGCCCAGTGGACTACTTCCAAAGCAAATTCATCTAAATCAATTTTTATTACCTCCTTTTCGCGAGCATAGCGACAAATTTGACTAAAAAGCAGCACATCGTCTTTTTCCCGAATACCAGCCGCAGCGAGAAAATTTTGTAAGTCTTGTTCGCCCAACTGCAGATAATAAGGTGCCTGCTCTCTTAGCTCCAACATAGATGCTTTTGCTTTCCTTTTCAGACAAACATTGCGATTTTGCAAACCCAATTTTTCAATACTGTCAAGCAAAATTTCACTTTTCAGCTCGACTTGGTATACCATGCTGCCGATAAAAAGGGCAGAGCATGCCAAAGAAAAAAGACTTCGTAAACTATCAGGTAAAGGTAATAAAAATCCATGCGAGCGAAGAAAGCATTCAAAATGAGCCTATCCATGGCACAAGAAAAATTTTTCAGAAAAGCTTTGGTATCTTGTTAACCGCTGTTTTAAGCGCAAGCTTTCTCTGGCTATTTATACAAGAAATTACCAAAGAAAGAAAAAAAAATGTGCTTCTTTTTCAGCTACAGCCGATTAGCCCCCCTCACTCCTTTAAAGCCTCAACCTGGTTTTCTGATTACGAAGCCATGAAAAAGGTAATACACCTCTACGATAATATACACCCCTTTATTTATACGCTAGAGGGTGGGCTTTCTAATACAGGAGAGCTCTTGTGTATATGGACCAAAAAACAAAGACAAGATCGCGTTGAAGAACTCCGCCGGCTCAACCCTCGTGTTCAAATAATACCCACCATCTTTCGCTGGGAAAATCCTCATGAAAAAATTAATGAAGCCATTGGCATGAAGGGTCGCCAAGATATCCTAAGAAAACATATTTTGGCCATCATTCGAGAAATCGAAACTTATGGCTATGACGGCATTGACATCGACTACGAGGGAATGACTTGCGACAAAAAAGAAAATTTCGAAAAATTTATTGTGCTATTATCTCAGGAATTAAAAAAGCGAGGAAAAATTCTCTCTATAGCTGTCCATCCCAAAACACCCCTTGTGGGTAAAAAACCCTATTTTTTATCGTGCCCTGGCCTTCAAAACAAGATCCACATTGACTTTAAAGAACTTTGGCGAGGACCCCTAACCCATGACTATGCCTTCCTAGCCCGCTACGCTGATAAAATCAAAGTTATGGCCTACGAACTTCATCCACGCAAATACGAAAATCCTGGCCCTGGGCCACAGGCTCCCCAATATTGGCTGGAACAAATCATTCGCTATGCTAAGGCCAAAGTACCAGCACACAAACTTTACATGGCCATCCCCACCTACGGCTACGATTGGTCTCTCAATTGTCGCAGCCCAGCCCGTTCCGTTTATTGGTCGGATGTCGAAAGACTGAGAAGACTAGGCGCAAGGGATGAGCAGCCCACTAATATTAGCCTCATACTCTCTCATGGAGAGGGAAGAGGCAGTTGGCACAATCTTACAAAGTTCCGCCATATTCACGAAGGGAAAATCTACGAGGATGGCAGCTTGTGGTACCGAGAGGGAGAATGTGACCGTGTGGCCTTTTATATGAATCGGCGCGCCTTTGAGAGTAAGATGGATCTACTGCGGCGCCATAGGCTAGCAGGCTTTTCTTTTTGGCAGCTTTTAAGTGATAACGACCCCCAAATCAACGACTATCTTGCCCTTCTAATTCAAGGGCAGCTCCCCCCTATCTTAAAAGTTTCACCCCTAGAAGGGACGCTGGCTTCTGACAACACCACCCTAGGTTACTTGCCACACATGGCTAAACCATCTTTAGGAAAAGATGGAAAAGATAGCTCCTCCCACAACGAGAGCTATTCTGGCATCACAGTACTTGAAGAGGAAAGCTGAGGCACAAGCCTACTCTCGCATTTTTCTCGTTTAAACTCTATCTCAATTGTCGCATGGTGAATATGGTAACGGCTTAATTTTTCACGGATCTTTTTCTTAATAAGAGCTAATTTCTCAGGGGGGTATTGCTTGTCTATCACAACATGTAGGGAGAGGATGTGCTCTTGGCCATCTAAAGTCCAGAGATATAAGGCATGGATATCACAAACTCCGGAAATCCGGGAAATCTCTTTTTCCAAGATTTTTGTATCTACTTCAGCAGGAGCCTTTTGCATTAAAATGGTCACGGTCTCCTTTAGGTTACGGTAAACATTGTAGATAATAAAAAAGTTCAAACCTATGGCCAAAGCTGGGTCAACCCACATGATATTCCAATACCACATAGCCAGGGCTCCTGCCAATACGGCAAGCCAGCCAAAAACATCTTCCATTAGGTGAAGTTGGATCATTTTTTGATTTAACCTCCTCTTACCCACAAAACGGCTAGCCGCGAGCGTATTGACAATAACACCCAAAAGAGCAAGCAGCACCATACCAGGTACATGCACCGGAGAACCTTCCCAAAGACGGGGGATGCTTTCTCGCAGCACAAGAACAGCTCCCACCGTAAGCACCACACCTGTCAAAAGAGCTGCCAGAAGTGAATAGCGCTGGTAGCCATAATGATAGCGATAATCTGGCTTCCTTTGAGAAAACTTCTCAAGTTGCCACGACAAAAAAAGAAGAAAGACATCCCCCAAGTCATGCAGGGCATCGCTTAGGATCGCCATACTATTAGTGTAAAATCCGCCCAGGATTTCGATAACGGCAAAGCTTAGGTTTAGCCAAAAAGCAAGGGCAATAGGACTGTGATGCTCATGCTGGTGGCTCATATATTTGCCTTACCACTCTTTGGCGGATTTCACGTGCTTTTTCAAAAATACCTACTATATCAAGCTCTTGGCGTTCTAGCTTATCCCTCCAATTGGAAAGTAGCTTTTCCAGATTCTGTAGGTAATCTACTACTTCTTGTTTATTAGAGCGCAAGATGGCATCCCATAGAGAAGGATTAGAAAGAGATACTCTTGTCATATCCCGAAAACTACCACCTGCGGGCGGATAGGGGGAGTCAAGCACTTCTGGAATATGGTCACCTAAAAGATGCACTACCGCACAAGAGAGGAGATGTAAACCATGGCTTAGGTAAGCTAATTGCCGGTCATGGTCCTTTTCGGAAATAAATACCGTTTGGCATCCAAGCATTTGCCAAAACTGGCGCACCTTCTCGTCGGCTTCGGGATAAAGACCTCGAGTGAGATAAACCGTAGATCCTTGAAAAAGACCTTCTCTTGAGTTTTCAGGTCCCGAAAGTTCACTCCCCGCCATGGGATGGGAACCTGTAAACTTGAGCTTGGGGAAAAGCTTTCTTGCAGCCATCATAATTTCCGATTTCGTTGAACCCATATCTGTCACAACAAAGGGAGGATTGGCAGAAAGGCGGGAGAGATCGCCTAATATCTCAATGGTAGTAGAAACAGGTGTAGCCACACAGACAAGCTCACTTTGGTGAAGAAAGGCATTGAGCTTGGTAACTTCTGAGGTGAGAAAAACATGCTCAAAACCTAACTTGTCTTTGAGATATTCTTGTGCTTTTTTTTCTATAACACAGCCCCCCACAAGATGGCCTTGTTTGCGTAAATCCCGCGCCAAGGACGTTCCAAGAAAACCTAGCCCCCAGATAAAGTAACAGCTCATAGGGGATCTTTAATAAAAGGCCATGGGTTTAAGGTTATTTCAAGTACATTTTCTATATCAGGGTTACGCAGGCGCACCTCATAGTGTAGGTGGGGACCTGTGGCATTACCCGATTGGCCTAAGAACCCAATAACATCACCTCTTTTCACCCTTTGCCCTTGTTCTACTTTTAGTGCTTGTAGATGCGCGTACAAAGTCACGAGACCATATTTATGCAAAATACGCACATGCTTTCCATACCCACCCCCCTCTGTTTTGGCGGTTACAACCTCCCCATCAGCAGTGGCTAGTACAGGAGTACCAATGCTGTTAGCCAGATCAATGCCAGAATGAAAGTTCACCTCAAATCCAAAGGGGGAGATTCGATGCCCATAAAGGGAGGTAATATAGCCTGACTCAAGAGGCATACCCCGGGGCATATTTTGCAGCGCATCTTCGCGAGCATAAAAAAACCGCAGAGCCTTTAAGAGCCCCTGCGTTCGCTCATAAAATTCCTGGCTTAGAGAAGAAAGGGCACGCTTGGAACTAGGAATTTCCTCCTTCCAAATTGTTTGGTACATCTCATTGCCAATAGCTTCAAGATTTCGAAGGTATTCCCTGATTTCCCTATTTTTTAGAGCTATGAGTTTGAGGTTCACCTCCCATTGTTGGCTCTCTTCCACAAGCTGCTCTCGCAAGTCCATGCCCTTAAAGTATAAATATGTCGCGGCAACAGAGAAAACAAATACCATGAGCCCAACTCCCACTAAAAAGTAGCTCACAAGATAACTTAGGGTAATGCCAAATAACCTACGACCGCGGTGAGAAACCAAGAGCAGGGTAAACAAGGATTGTGCTCCGAGATCCTGACGACTTAAAATTGGCCGTCTGACCCTGTCTTCGTATCCCCTTTTTGCCTCCCTATTTTTTCGAAATCTATACCAGTAGGCTGCAAATTTTCTCCTGAAGTAAAAAAAAGGATGTTCCTCTGTGGAGGGGAACATGTTTTACCCCTTGTGACAAAAAACTAAGGGAATGAGTGACGACAACTTATTTTTGTTGATAAAGTGTTTCCTCTTTATACAGACGTATTATGTGGCATTGGCTGCGCAAACTTTTGTCAAAAAGCAAAGCAAAGACCTTAGAAAAAATCCTCCGCTACCCAGAGGGAAAGAGAATATACCCCGATTTTCATGGGATAAGACGCCATATGATAGACCCCGATGCCACAAAGGTAGTATCTCGCTTGCAGCAGCATGGTTATAAGGCCTATATTGTTGGGGGCAGTATTCGGGACCTCTTACTCGAGAGACAACCAAAAGATTTTGATGTGGTAACTAATGCTCGTCCTAATGATGTGCGTAAGCTTTTTGCTAATAGCCGCCTCATAGGCAGGAGGTTTCGGTTAGTTCACATTGTTTTTCGAGGTAGCAAGATTGTCGAGGTAAGCACAGCCCGATCTCTACCAGAAAGCCGCTTTCGCTCGAAGAAAAAAGATGAACTCATGCTGAAAAGAGACAACCAATATGGTACTTTTAAAGAAGATGCCGCCCGCAGAGACTTCACCATAAACTCGCTCTTTTTTGATTTGCGCAACGAAACCCTTATTGACTACACAGGGGGTTACGAAGATATTCAAGAGAAAATTATTCGGGTAGTGGGAGATCCTGAAATTTCACTACCCGAAGATCCAGTGAGGATGTTAAGAGCAGCTAAATTTGCTGCCCTCTTGAATTTTAACATGGACCCCTCTTTAAAAAAAGCAATTGGCAAATACCGCCATTTGATCTCGCGCGCATCGAGAGCAAGACTCCATGAAGAGTATAATAAAATTTTCCGCACGGGTCAGAGTACAAAAATATTTGCGATTTTAGCCGAGCTAGGGCTTCTCGAGGCCATGTTCCCACAAATCTATAGAGCGAGTTTTCACCAAACCTCACCGGTACCCGAGTCTGAATTTTACAAGTACCCCTTAGGCAAGAGACTCGCCATTGCAGACAAGATGATCTTAGAGCATGAGGACATCAATACCACCATTTACTATGCCATTCTCACAGCAGATCTCTGCAACTTACCTTTACAGCCATCTGTGGACGAAAAAAATTTTGTCGACAGAGAGCTAGAAAAACAATGGCGCGAGGCTCTTAGCTTAGTTGAAGAAGAGCTTGGCCTCTCCCGTAGGGAAAAAGAGCGACTTATCGAAATCTTCGCCTCCCAGAATGTCTTTTTAAGAGACGCACAGGATCGCCGAGGCTGGGTGCGGGACTTTCGTCAACAAGATTATTTTCTCGAATCTTTTATTTTTTATAAAATTCAAGCAAGAGCCTCAGAGCGCTCTGACCTTATACAAAAAGCTTTATTTTGGGAAATCGATATACGCAAGAAATTACCCGATGCCATAAAAAAAATCACTCAGAAAAGCATACACCTGGAAAGGGGTAAATCCACCCAAGCCAGAAACACTCGTTACAAGAACCACTTGCGCACAGAAAAGAGCGAAGAGAGATATGAAAAAAGCTTGGACGACGGCCAAGAAACTCTGCCCTATTGAGGCAAGAGAATTTCAGACAATGATTTGTCTTTTGTGACAAAAGTAGCTTGGACCATAAGCTTTTTTAGGGATAGATCCTGTGATCCCTGCTGCAATTGAGCTTGAAAATAGGGAAGCGACATAACATTATAGTGAAAGCCCACTTGTGTAAGAAATTCGCTACCAGGGGCCCAATTATAGTGGTGTTTTTGGACAGCAAGGGAGCGCAAGAGCAGGGCATTTTTTTCTACGGGTAGCTCACTAATGTTACGCCGAAAGCTTGGCGAATAGTTTGGGAAATATTCCTCGGCATTCGAGAGATATAGTAAAGAGACAAACCGGGATTTTTGTTTTAAGAAGTTAGCCAAGGCCAAAAGGGCTTTTTCGCCACGAAGATCTGCAGAAAAGACAAAAAGACGATTTTGCAAGGCCAGTGTCCTTAGCCTTAAATATTGCTCATCTACGGTAAAATAAACCCCATAGGGGTAGTTTTGCTGCAATTTCTGAAACTTTGCTAAATAATCGCGAAAGTATTGGGCCACGAGCCTAAAATTGCTTTGGATAGAAGCTTCATCCCAAGCGGGGTATTCCTTCTTTAACAAGCGCACAACCTCTTCTTCTTTTGGCTTCGTAAAAAAAGACAGATATTCTTCTTTGGTTAGCGCATTTTTAAAAAATGCAACATGTACTCTGTCGGCGAAAACCACGATTTTTGTGAAATCAAAAAGAAAGACAGCCTCAGCTGAGGCCCAGGAAGCCAAAATAAAATTTTGGATGGAGCCTACTCCCACATAGACCCCCCGCTTATTTTGTACATAAGGAAAGTATAAATCAAGTCGAGCTTCATTTGTAATGGTAGTATCTCCCGCATCCCAACGTGTGGGACCCAACTCTTCTTCTACAAGAAAGTTCTGGGCATCACTATAAGGATCAACTCTCTTGGCCTCGTCGTGCCGGCTGCAATATACTAAGAGACTGGTAAGAAAGAGCAGTAGGACGTAATGCATAAGTGAATTTTCTTGCAGTAACTGCTCTGTAAATCAAAAAGACTTTGTCGCCAAATTTCCATTTACAAATTAGGCAAAAGCAACCTTATGCTTACTTATCGGATTATACCCTGCTTAGATGTCAACAGAGGTCGGGTAGTAAAAGGGGTGCGTTTTGTCGATTTACGAGACGCAGGGGACCCAGTAGAAAACGCTCTTGCATACCACAAAGAGGGAGCAGATGAACTTGTATTTTTGGACATCACGGCCTCCGTAGATCGCCGCAAGACTGTGCTTGAGCTAGTTAAGCGAGTTGCGGAAGTACTTTTCATCCCCTTTTGTGTAGGGGGTGGAGTTTCATCTCTTGAGGACATACAGCTCTTGCTTTCTGAGGGAGCTGACAAGGTGGCCATCAACACACAGGCTTTTTTAAACCCCAACCTTATTCGCGAGGCAGCCTCTCATTTTGGCAGCCAATGCATTGTCGCTGCCATCGATGCGAAATTTAACGGAGAGTTCTACGAAGTATACTTACATGGCGGCAGAACGCGCACCGGTAAAGACGCCATTCTCTGGTCCCAAGAGGTATGCGAACTGGGCGCTGGTGAAATTTTATTGACAAGCATGGATCGCGACGGCACAAAAAGTGGCTACGACCTAGAGCTAATCCACAAGGTAACAAACAAAGTACATGTTCCCGTCATTGCTTCAGGAGGGGCAGGAACTATGGAACACATGGCCGAGGCTTTAAACGCAGGTGCTCATGCTGTGCTAGCCGCAAGCCTTTTTCACTTTAGAGAAATTTCCATCCCCCAGCTAAAAGAATTTCTATCTCAAAAGGGCTTTCCCATACGTTTATGAAAGCCTTTTTCCTCCTGCTTTTTCTTATTTTAAGTTGTGCCTCCAAAGGGAATATTTATACCTCCCAAGGAGAAAGCCAAAGCCCAAAGCCCCCTAAAAAAGAAAAAGCGATCCTCCTAGAAGAGGACCTCGCCGTACCGGAACAAAAAGACTTTGTAGGTGAGCCCATCACTTTGGAGGAAAGTAGAGAGCTTTCCTTTAAAAAAGCCGCAGAGGCGCGTAAAGCCTCTCCGGCACGAAAAAGAGAAGGCCCCCCTCTCTACTATTCAGGTGATGAATTTAGTCGAGAGATTGTACCAAATAAAAATCCACGAGAGGGAACAATTTTGCGCATTACCGGACACGCTTATTTTCGTCGAGGAAATTATACGCTTGTGGCAGATAAAATAGAGGTATTTGGAGAGGATGCGGCCTATGTGCGCGCTACGGGTAATATCCTCTTTCAAAACAAAAAAGAACATTTGACCGTAAAGGCCCCCCTCGCCGAATACTACCGGGGCGAAGCTCGGTTAATTATTAAAGGTAACCCCGTGGCTGAAAAAATTTTTCCTAAAGAAGGCACAAAAGCTGTGCTTATTTGCCAGGAATTTGAGCGAAATTTTGAAGAGAAATTTTCCCTTTGCCGCAAACAAGTTCGCTTTCAAAAAGGAGAGCTTTCCGGCTTTGCGGCAATGGCCTTTCTCCATGAAGAGAAATCTGAACTAACCCTAAAGGAAAATCCCCGTATTTTCCAGAGAGATCATATCCTCATGGCTGATGAGATGGTACTTTCACGTCAAAAAGACAGAGATTCCCTTTATGCAAAAAACAACGTTAAGATCTATTACCTAGATCAAAAAAAAGTTTCTTCTTTAGTGGAGGCCCATGAACTTTTATTAGAAAAATCCCCTAAAATACATCTTGGCCAAAAAACCACTCTTTGGGGAAGCCCAGTGAGTCTGCGACATAGGGATTTTGTGGTCTATGCAAAAAAAGCGGAAATCTGGGGAGAAAATGGTGAAGAAGTTTTCTTAGAAAAAGAAGTTAAGGCTGTCCAGAAAAAAGATGGCTCCTACCTTGAAGGAGAAAAGCTTTGGTTTTACCGTTTTTTAGGCATTGCCAAGATGGATACCGTCATCCAAAATGGTCAAAAGAGAAGGCCGCGTGGCTATTTCTTTGCAGAAAACGGCTCCGACTCAGCTGTCGTAGAAGCCGATAGTTTTGAAAGAAACATTTTCTTCGGTCGCATACAAGCCCGCGGCCAGGTTGAAATTTTAATTACCCACTCATCAGAAAAAACCCTTCTTAAGGGAGGGTGGGCAGAGTTAGAAGAAGAAAAAGAGCGTCTTACCATACATGGCAATCCCTCGATTCAACAAGAAGAACGAGAAATATCTGCAAAGCAAATCGTTCTTTTCTATCGCCAAAGAAAAATGGAACTTTGGGGACCACTGCACGGAAAGCTTAGCGCAGTAGGTCAAAAGGAAAATCTGTAAGCAGTCTTAGTGCATCTAAGGTTGGGTCTATTTTTTCAACTTCGATATACTCAGGCCCCAACAAATCCAAAAGAGATCGCTGCAAAAAGTTTGATTCAATATACCAAATTATTTTTTTTCTTTCAAAACTCACATTTAAAATCTTAATTTTGCCAAGAGGCTTCATTTCTTTTGGGATTTTTTTTAAAATAAAATTTAAATCAAAAGCTAAAACTTTAAAAGGCTCTATTTCACTAAGGGGTGAGTTTTCGCAAAGACCATCTAAAATTTCCCTGCGGATTTTCTCACTATAACGGTCGATTAGGCGTATCCAATCAAGGCGTTTTTTGGGATTGAAGACAGAAAATTTCACGACACGCACAAAGAGCTTGTCTTCTCTGACCTCCTCTTTAACCAGGCTTAAATTAAAATAAATTTCACCTAGCTTTAAATTCCAAGGCACTTTTTCTGGCTCCCGAATAATACCACGTAAGTGGACCCGCCCTTTCGTTAAAACCAATTTAAACGAAAGCACCTCCTGGCTTTTTTCAACAACTTTGTGGTACAGAAGTTTATTTAGCTTTTCTTGGCTTGTAATAACCTTATATTTTTCTGTCCCCAGGGGGGAAAGCAGGAGCTGAGTATTTACCTCTAAAACTTGTTCGGCTGTTTCTCGAAAAAAATGCCAGAGCAAGTGCTATGTCCCAAAAAGACGATCACCGGCATCCCCAAGGCCCGGCAAGATAAACCCATGTTTATTTAATTCTCTATCAAGAGCAGCTGCAAAAATAACTATTTCAGGATGGCTTTTTTCTAAATACGCTACCCCCTCAGGTGCTGCTATAATACATAGGCAAACGATCTTCTTGGCTCCATGTTCTTTAAGTTTCTCTACAGCATAAGCAAGGCTACCCCCAGTAGCCAACATGGGATCTAAGATATAAAAGACGCTATCTTCGATCTCTCTTGGCAATTTTAGATAATATAGCTCTGGCTTTAGGGTATCTTCGTTACGAAAAATACCAATGTGGGCTACCTTTATTTCCGGATAGCTGCTTTTTATGTGCGGAATCATCCCAAGACCCGCCCTTAAGACCGGTGCTAGAATGAGATTTTTTACGGCCAACTCCTCTACCTCAGTTTCTTCAAGTGGGGTTTTAATGGTCTTTTTTCTCAAGGGAAGCTTGCGACTTGCCTCGTAAAAAAGAATACTCCCTAAATCGGCACATAGTTCACGAAAATGTGAGCTTGGTGTATTCACATCCCGCAACAAGCCCAGCTTATGCGCGACCAACGGATGTTTTACTTCATAAAATGCCATGTCGCAATTACTGAACGAAGCACGAACCTATTTTGAACAAAATCTTGACTGACTTGTGCGTCGCCGAAGGCGACGCACACCCACCCACCACCCGAAACTGGCGGGCGGGCAAAAATTCCTTCCCCCAGACCCCCTTCCTTTTTGCCCGCCCGCATTGCCCGCTTCGCGGGCGAGCCGATGATTTTTATGCCAGCTTCGCTGGCATTACTATAATTTCAAATTAACTGATTTTGCCCGCAAAATCAACAAAGTTGTCAAACCAATATCGTTTGTAATTTTCCAAAACCTCTGCAATCCCTCGCCTCGGTTTCAGCAATAGTTTTGTGTTTACAGTAAATCCATTGTATGAA
>JANWWS010000046.1 GCA_025055765.1 Leptospiraceae bacterium
GCCGCGTTTCAATCCACTTCTGCTCCGAAGAGCAGAAGAAACAATCACAGCGAATAGAATAGACACGGCCGTCCAAAGTTTCAATCCACTTCTGCTCCGAAGAGCAGAAGAAACAATGTATGCAATAGAGAGAACAGGTGCGGAGTATAGTTTCAATCCACTTCTGCTCCGAAGAGCAGAAGAAACCCGTACCGACTCCTGCACGGCGCGAGCCGCCCCCCGTTTCAATCCACTTCTGCTCCGAAGAGCAGAAGAAACCCTGTGACCTCCCGTCTATCTCCAAAATAGTCCAGTTTCAATCCACTTCTGCTCCGAAGAGCAGAAGAAACGTAATATGGCTGAACTAACGTCATTCATCGGTAGTTTCAATCCACTTCTGCTCCGAAGAGCAGAAGAAACCGGATCTACGATAATTTTCTGTAACTTGCCGTAAATACTTATTATCTTCGGCTATCTTACCCCTTTCGGCGAACCCATAAGGGACGTTGTCAAAGAGCCAGAGTTTTCTCACGTAATTTAATAATTCCAAGAAGAATTTTTTGCGCGTAGTGACGGGGAGTTGGCCGCCCCTACAGGTATGCGCAGGTAAAGCACAGGAGCTACAATACAATAGGGGCCTCCGGATCGATAACCCGGGATATCCCAAAAACCCTCGTTTTTCGCCGCATCTCCTCATTAAGGAAGTAAATCCGCAAACTGTCCACGGATTGGTCCATAATTTGCACAAGATCATGTTCTAATTTCAAGTACATTTCGGGCTCAATAAGACACTCAAATACAGATTTTTGCACTCTTTGGCCGTAGCTCTCACATTTTTTGGCCACCTGACGAAGTCTCCTGCGACCAGCCGCAGTTTCGGTATTCACATCATAGCACACCAAGACCAACATATTACCTCCAAAGATAGGGGACGTAAGTTTCTATATCCCCACGGATTGTCCTGGCCAAGATACGAGCTTGCAGCATGGGTAGTTCCAGTATCATGCATTTTTGGCCTAAATAATCATGGGTAATTTCTTCATGCTTGCGCTCCTGCCAGGCTTTTAACAAAACCTTCTTTGCATGATCCCGCAAGAAATATGTTCCTCCGGGTCTTTCTTCAATGTCATCAGGATTAATTTGTCTTAAATTAATTAAGCTTAATACAAATCTGTCTGCAAAAGGACGAAGCTCCTCCATCAAGTCGAGAGCTAGAGCTGGTCTTCCTGGCCTTAATGTATGATAATAACCACAATATGGATCTAATCCCGTAGCTAGGCAAGCGCTCACGTAATCATTTGTAAGTAAAGTGTAGGTAAAAGAGAGAAGAGCATTGATTCGGCTACGCGGAGGTCTTCGTGTGCGCCTGTCGAAGGAAAATTCTTCTCTAGATCTTAGGAGGCTAAAGTTAAGACACTGGAAATAACGCTTTGTAGACTCTCCCTCGAGTCCTCGTAGGCTATCGAGATTGTCCACATCGGGCAGTTTTTGCAATATGGATCCTAAAAAATTAGCAGCCTCACGTAATTGTGCTTCTTCTAATTCATTCTTGCTTTCCCTTGCCCGACGTAGCAAAAGCTGCCTCTGGTTCTGAATTTTTCCTGCTACGAGTGACCTTGCTATTTTCAAACGGAAAAATGGCTCTTGACTCTTTTGGAATTGATGATATCGCAGTAAAATGTTTCCACTAAAGGAACCATGGATCATCCCCAGAAACCGGCCATTTTCCGTTAAGAAAGCCACGTGAATATTCCGTTCCAAGCATTTGCGCATGAGGAAAGGACTCATAGAACTCACACCAAAGATCACAATACCTTGCAGATGATGCAAAGGTAAGGATAGGATGGTATCATCACCTTTTTTTACTTTAAGCATTTCAAGTTCATGATGAAGGTATAAACCCGATTGTGTTACATAGAGGATGTTTTGGCGAACTTCGGCCACTTTCACTAACCCAAAGGCGTAAATACATCTGGAATTTTCGCTACGGCAAGTTTTGGCATGCACAAACCCTGCAGGCTGCATAGCACGCATTTTCTGCTAGGTGTGCCAACAGGGAGATAATTTTCCTTGAACATATTATGGAGTTCTTCAATAGTTTTTATAGTTAATTCACGTAGTCGTTCATCAATTTGAAAGTTGCGCCGTCTCTTTGAGCGAATATGATAGATAGCGCCAGTTGTTATCTTAACATTTAGCATTTCTTCGAGACATAGCGCTATAGCTGCCACCTGGGCTTCCTGATTTTTCCAGCTTGCTATGCGGCCGTGTTTATAATCGACAGGCAAGGGTGGTCCATCTGGCGGGAATTCTACCACATCGGCTATGCCTACTATCTGCCATTTGTCAGAATAAACCGGCAGAGAATATTCTCTTATCACTCCTTGATCAATTTCTCTGTGGGGACGATCCACATGTTCGTGCCCCAAAGATCCGGAAACAGTAAGGATATTGTCTTCAAAGCTGCTCTCATTATAAATGAGCGCAGCTTGGCGGGGACAGTAAAGGTAATGGCTGATGGCAGAAATGGGTACGTAATTTTCGCATTCCATCATGCCAACAGCCTTTATCTAGTATTCGATAACCTCTATACCCTTAAAGTCACTACTTTGAGGCACGGTTACATGAAAATCCTCATAAGAGCGTATTGGCTCGTGGTCTTGCCGCAAGCACTTCACTTTTACAGACTCAAGTAGCACATGAGCCGGATTTGTACCTAGTTTAGCCTGATGGGGATCCTTAGAGACATGCTTAAAAATCACAAGTTTGCGGAAATTCATTTCTCCACGTGCTGCAGAGCGATCATGGTCGAACATATTGCGCAACGCTTCCCAAAAAAGCTCAAGATCACTTTCCGTAAATCCGGATTTCTCTGCATAATGTGCCGATACAAAGCCATGACAGCGATATAAACCATAAGGTATGGTGTGCTTGCGACCCATGGTCCGTTCGCTCTCTCGATCTCTCTTGTTCGTCACTGCCAAACGAGTAATACTGTGCTCCAGAGAAATCACAGGAACAACGCTACGGGCAAAAGTTAACTGAATTGGTCCTTTAACAATCCCTGCATTGACCTCGGTAGCCATAACGGCACCAAATGTCCTAATGTCATAAAAATTTTTGCATAACCACTCGCGTGCCTTCTCGACTACTTCACCCGTGCGTCTTGCTTCTTTACCCTCTTTACTCTTTTCTTTAGGATTCTCCCCAATAGCTTCATAAGCCTTTTCGTGAATATCATTTAAAACGGCTTTTTCTTTGATATAAATGTCAAAAGGTGGCTTTTCGCCTTTGACAATGGCCACATAATTCCTGACCTTGCGCTTCAAGCAGACATCGGATATTAACCCATGCCCTGTTTCAGGATCAACCCTTGGAGTATTGCCTGCATCTGGGTCACCATTTGGGTTGCCATCCTTAACATCAAAGAGGTACACAAATTCGTACCGATTTTGAATAATCTCACTCATCTTTTCCTCCTTCGTTTTCTACTTTCTTAGCATAAAGTACCTGTTTTTGTTGGTAGTAACCAACGGCAAAAAGACCCTGTTCTTCTAAAGTCATGCTGCGAGGGAAAGGGTTCTCCGCAGGAAAAACCATAAGAATATCTTCGATAAGTTTGTCACCCCACCCTATTTTAGAAATATGATGATTGGCTAGATTTAGTAAAATCGGAAAAACGACTGCCGGCCGAGATGAAGCCGCGGCATAATATCGATCACGGATCGAAGCATTGGGGTTCCCAATGGCCCGGGCTTGGAGATATTCCAACACGGCAAACAGTCGTCCCAAACGGTAGGCTATGCTTGTATTTGTTTCGTCCATTTTGTCCTCCAATAATTTTGTGTTGTATTGTCTTGCCCGCACAAGGCGGTTAATATAAGCTTTTATCAAAGCAGCTCGGCTATACTCGAACTCGTACGAGGCTGAAGGCTCTGCACGAATGCGCTCTACCACAGAAGAAAGAACAACACGAGGAAAGGGTTTGTTCGATAAAATCGCAGAAAATAAACCTGTCGCCATAAGAGGATGGATATTTTCATCTTTACCTGCTACAGCTGTGGAGCGCAGTAAGGTGCGAAGAGGTAGAACCTCGCTGAGATAGGGGGGATGTACCGTCTGTAAATCAAGGAAGTATTGCCTTAAATTATTCTCGACTTCGGCAATAGAAGCCTGATACCAAAAGCGGATTGCAAGTCGACCAGCATTGGGAGCAAGAGCAAGAACGAAGAATTTCATTTCTTTTTCTGGGGTCCCCATTTTACCACGCTGAGGTGACTCCAATAGCTTGCGTAAGGACACCAAAGCTCTTGATTCTAAAACCTTATTTTCCAAGTTCTTGTCCGCATCTTTAAACTCAAAGAAGGACGCAAATTCATTCTCAAACTCTGTTTTCTTTTCGGACCAAAAAACCACCGTTGAGCCCCCAACCTGAAGCTTCTGAGTACTGTCTTTGGCAAGCAGTGAATTAAGTGCCGACGTATAAGCAAAAGCAGCATACTTCCCCACGGGTGCATTGTAGCTTCGCTTCTTACCATAAGACTCAAAAGCACTTAAATTAAAAGAAACGATATTAGTGCCTGTAGGTTGTCCTCCGTAAACACCTTTAATTGCGGGATGGATTTCGGCAATTTCCGTTTTTTCTCCCGATATCAAACAAGTATAAAGTTCCCCTTCGCTATGACTGCTCTCCAGGCTCTTTATGACATAATTTATGATTGTTTTCTTTGCACAAACTAACTCTTTCTCTCCATGAAGTTTAAACGATAGATTAGCTCCTGTTTTTCTGTTAATGATTTCCTTCCATAAAGGATCACTTGTGTAAGTTTTCTTGTTCACCTGGGCAAATGCAAGCACAGCTGCGAGACTCTTTTCCTTTGTTTGTTCAAGGCATTCCTCTACCCTCTTATAAAATTCATTTTTTTGTTGTTTTAACCTTTTGGGGTCTTCTTTTTCGCCTGGGCTCGATTCCCCAAGAACATAACTTATGTTGTCCCACAGTAAGTTTGCCGCAATATTACTGGAGCGTTTAATAGATGCTGGGACCAAAAAGGTTCTTACTTTTTCTTCATCACCTTCCTTGTATATGTTTGATTCAAAACGTACAAAATTACCCTTGTTATCAATGACAATGGTGTAATGGATTTCTTTCTTTTCAAAGCCGGGAGGTGGCAGCTCTCCCTCCTCGTTTTTTCGTTGATAATATCGATAAAGTTCTTGCAAAATCATAGCTCGGGTATCTCCACAATACCTTTTCTCATCTTGGCGTCAAAAAATATTGGTCGGATATCATTGACATCTCGAAAATCAAGGTCATAGAGCATCCACCCAAAATCTTTATCTTCTGGTATGGGGTTGTCATCCTCACTTGGAGGACCAAAATATGCTGAGAATTCTCGACATCCAAGCACTGGTTGCACATAACACTGACCTTTCTCGACGCGCCGAAGAAACATTTCCTGAAATTTAGCGAGATTATCTGAGGGGTTGGCTTTGTCGGTAAGCATCAAAGTAGCATAAATTAAATACGCCACATCCCGCAAGAAAAGTCCCGCACGTTGCTGGCGATCATCTTCTATGAACATGCCAAGATTCCCCTTGCCCTTCTTCATTTCCGTGATCACGTTTATTACGGGAATTTTACTGCCTAGTTCGTTGCGCCTAAACTGTATCCAACGGATGGGCTTTAGAACGGCAATACGGCGAACTTGCCAGCGAATAGCGGGCTTCCACAAGATCGCCTCCAGGATACCACGAGCAGCCGAAGGTGTCATAACATCATAGGAAACTCTCTCAACCTTCATTTCAGGCCGCGTAAAACAGGCATAATCTCCCCACACTTTTACGACAACTTCTTTCATATGATCAAACCCTCCACTTTGTAATAAAATGGATCATCTAACAAAAGACCCAAGCTCTCATCATACAGGTCATCCCGTTCAATGACACCAACTGCATCATGTAAGAATCTTGCGCATCCATTTTTTTGCAAATTGATAAAACTAGCGCGGGGTATATCCACCATAAAGCGGGTCGCTTCACGCAAGAGGGCGCGAATATGCGTTTGCTCAGAGGCTTTCATGAGTTCCTCCATAAGATGTTTACCTTTACCATACGGCACAAGTACAGAGATGCCATCATTATTGATCATTTGAAATTCTTCGTAGATCTTAGCAAACTGCAAGCTTCGCATTTTCTCTAAGATATGCCACTCATCGAGTCCATCCCCACGCTTCCATATTAACTCTTCATAATAGCGCTTATAGCTCTCCATGGCAAGAGGATCTCCAAAATCCTCTATGACAGCTTTGGCAGTGCGCTCACACATGCGTAAATGACCCCGCGGAGATTCGCTAGGAGGAACGAAAATATATACCTTCCCTAATTCTGGCAATTTACCCTCACGATTACAGCGACCTGCCGACTGCACTATACTATCGATCCCAGAAAGCGCACGATAGACCACAGGAAAATCAATGTCCACACCAGCCTCTATTAATTGTGTGCTAATAACACGAACCATCTCCCCATTCGCTAGTTGTTCTTTTAATCTCTGTATTACATGGCTGCGATGCGCCGGACACATCAGGGCTGAAAGATGGATTGTCCCTTGGGGCATACATTTAAAAAGATCCCGGGCATCTTTGCGTGAGTTAACAATACAGAGAACCTGCCTATGCTTCTCAAGTTCTTCCGCTATCTTGGCCCATTCCTGCCTCTGATTTAAATCTTCTGGGAGACGAATTTCTACTCTTTTCAACAAAGAGAAAAGTTCTTTAACATCAGGAGCTAGCTCCCTGATGTTGTCAATGCCCTTAAATTTCATGTCCGCTGTATTTTGGGAAGAAAGGGCAGGCTGGGTGGCCGTGCAAAAAATAACACTCACCCTAAAATTGTTCACGAGTGCCTTCAAACACACTATAATAGGTTTCAAATAGGCAAGAGGTAAGGTTTGCACTTCATCAAGAATAACCACGCTATTTACAATATTGTGCAACTTACGGCATTGGCTGGGATTTGCAGAAAATAAGCTCTCAAAAAACTGCACATTGGTAGTAACTATTAGTGGGAAATCCCAGTTTTCCGCTAAGAGTCTGTTTTTTAGGCTTTCTTTTTGCGGATCCACAGCACTGTGATGCTCAAAAACCTTATCCTCGCCAAAAATGCCTCGAAAAACATCGGCTGTTTGTTCAATTATTGTGGTGTATGGTATGGCATAAATGACACGATCTTTTTTATGTGCGACAGCATGCTTTAGAGCAAACGACAGGGAAGTGAGAGTTTTACCTCCCCCCGTGGGTACTGTCAGCGAAAAAAAACCAGGCTCGAGTTTGGCCTGGGCAACAACATGGCTACGCACTTTTTTTCTTAGCTGATTTACTTTTGTATTAGGGGCATTTTGCTCTATGTCTTCTAAGTATGTGTCTAAAGTTTTATCATATTCCTCGAGCGTTAAACCATGTTGCCGAATAGCACTTTTTTCTGGTTCACAAAACTTTTCCGTATCGAGGCGGTCAGCATCCACTAGTGCAGAAAAAAGCATACGATAAAAGAAAGACACATCATCAGGGGCTTTTAAGCACGGTTTCTCGAGTACCCAAATGCTTTGGTAGACTTTCTCGTCAGCATTCTGAAGTGATAGCTGCAATAAATCCTTCTTGTTTTCAATTCGGTATTTGACATCCTCGCGATCTTGCAAACCACAGTGGTGGCCCAAGATAGCGTAAGTAATGGGATGATCTAAACCC
The DNA here is from genome assembly GCA_025055765.1 of Leptospiraceae bacterium. GTDB lineage: Bacteria > Spirochaetota > Leptospiria > Turneriellales > Turneriellaceae > JANWWS01. Next base: position 7,728 of record JANWWS010000046.1, read on the forward strand.
CATCTTTGGGCAGCTAAGATTCCACCAGCTGAGGAATGGTCGACATTGGGAGTGCTGCCAGAAAGTCCTTCCTCATCCACATCATAGCCCGTTAATTTACGAATGCGCTCTTGAAACGTGTTTTGGTATTTCCCTAAGTCATGCCACAGCCCAGCCACATAGCCCATGTTTGCAGCAGAAAATTTGGCACAAAAGCCCTTCGCAAGCTCAGCTACCGCGCATAAATGATCTATCAAGAGATGTTCCCGCCAAGCACCTTTGTCATCTCTCACGAGGTGGGCAATATAAGTTGTGTAGCCCATAAGTGTAAGCAAAACTTTCTTCCAAAAGTAGCTAAAATGTCAAGAAAAGAGAAATTTTTCATGACTACCCTTTGCGATTGACAAAGTAGGTAAAAAAGGAAGGCTCATCCATGACAGCCATCAAGCGGATTTTCGGTTTTTTATTTTGGTGCTATTTTTGGCTTCTATTTATTCCCTTTACAGTGGTGCTTGGCTTAATCTTTTTATTCATATCCCTCTTTTTGCCAAAGTACCTAGTTAGAAAATTGCATATACTGGCTGTCTTTTGGGGAAGGGTAGGTATGGCACTCCTTTGGTCATACCCCAAAATATACGGCAAATTACGGGAAAACTTGCGCCATGAAGCTCTTGTACTTGCCAGTAACCACCAATCACAAATTGATATACTTATTGCCTTAGCAGCTTATCCCATAAATTTCCTTTTTATGTCAAAAAAAGAAGTATTTAACATCCCACTCGTGGGTACAGCTATGCGTAAGATGGGTTACATTTCCGTAGACCGCGAAAACCCCACCAAGGCGGCTTTGTCAATAAAAGAAGCAATCCGCGAGCTCAAGCAAGGCTATGCTGTATTGATTTACCCTGAAGGTACACGTAGCCCCAATGCGGCAGAGATGCTCCCTTTTAAGCTCGGGACCCTAAGAATTGCTTCGGAGGGAGAATTTCCTATTGTCCCAATTGTAGTATATGGAACCCAACAAATTAGCGATAAAGGGAAGAGATTTTACTTGTGGCCACATAAGACAGCAATTCTGATTTTAGACCCAATCGAAAAGACCCACGACTTACATCCTGCCAATAAGAAATCCCCTCTTTCTGATCAACAAAAACTGGCCAAACTTCGAGACATAATGATGCAAGCCTATCGCACTCTTGCCCAACACAACGGTAGACTCCCTCCCGATGCATCGTAGCGCGCGCGTTCTCTTCGCCCGACTCCCCCTCCCTGGAAAGGTAAAATCACGCCTTGCTAATTTTTTAGGCGAAGAAGAAGCACTTTCCATATACAAACTTTTGCTAAACTTACAACAAGATTTTTTCTCTTATTTTGAAAGTCATAAATTCCCGGGGAAAAATTTTGTGTTTCTAGCTCCTGAAAACCTGAGTTTAGCTAAAAGCCGAGCTTTATTTTTAAAATATGCCCACATCAACGCACAATTTTTTTATCAAAAAACAGGGGATCTTGGCAGCAAATTGCTAGATTGTGCGAAGACACTACTCAAAAAATTTGACCAGGTGATTATCTGGGGAGCAGATATACCGACTTTAAGCGAAGAGTTGTTTTCTCAAGCCTATACATCCTATCCAAAAAACTATCTCGTGCCGACCCAAGATGGAGGCTATGCCCTTATTGCCTTAAGTAGAGCCAATTTTCATGAAAAAATTTTTGACAATATTGCCTGGGGAGGTCGCCAGGTATTTCGCCAACAAGTACGCAATTTTCAAAAATATAACCTCACCTACGAACTTGGTCCGAAAGTTATGGATCTTGATTTGCCCCAAGATCTTCTTCGTCTGCTTCAAGTAAGCAAAAAGCAAAACATCACCCCGTTTTGGGAAAAACTCCTTGAAAAATGGCTAACTGTTAGCTCAAAGAATAACCCCCTAAACAGGGGTTGACGATAAGCTAGGCTTTTTTACAGTCGCCATATGTCCGAAACAGCTAAATTAATTTTTCGAGGAAAGGAGTACGAATTCCCTGTGGTTGTGGGAAGCGAGGGTGAAGTAGCTATTGATATCTCCCGCCTAAGAGCCCTGACCGGAGCAATAACTTTAGATGAAGCTTATGTAAACACAGGCAGTACCATCAGCCATATCACATTCCTGGATGGGGAACGGGGCATCCTTTTGTACCGGGGCTATCCTATTGAAGAACTAGCCGAAAAGTCCACCTTTCTTGAGGTGGCTTACTTGCTTATCTATGGAGAACTACCCACACAGCAGCAATACCAAGAATTTGTCCACCATATCACCTACCATACCATGATCCATGAAGATCTGAAAAGACTCTATGATGGTTTTCCCAAAGACTCCCATCCTATGGCTATTTTAAGTTCCATGATTAACACTCTCTCCGGCTACTATGTTGATTCTTCAGATCCTTTAAATCCCCGCCACCGGGAAATTTCCATACATCGTCTCTTGGCAAAGACACCCACCATTGCCGCTTACTCATACAAAAAATCGGTGGGGCAGCCCTTCATTTACCCGCAAAATAAATTAAACTACGTGCAAAATTTCATGAATATGATGTTTTCCGTTCCCGCAGAAGAATATGTTCTAGATCCAGTGGTAGAAAAAGCTTTGGACCTGCTTCTTATTTTACACGCAGATCACGAGCAAAATTGCTCCACCTCAACCGTGCGCCTGGTAGGTTCAAGCCGGGCAAATCTCTTCGCCGCTATATCAGCCGGAGTCAATGCCCTCTGGGGCCCCTTGCACGGCGGAGCCAACCAAGCCGTTATCGAGATGTTGCAGCACATCCACGAAGAGGGGGGTAATGTAGATAAGTTTGTGGCTATGGCCAAAGACAAAAATTCAGGTTTTCGCCTCATGGGTTTTGGTCATCGGGTATACAAGAATTTTGACCCTCGCGCCAAAATCATCAAGAAAGCCTGCGATGATGTGCTCAATAAGCTAGGCATCCATGATCCCTTGCTTGATATAGCGAAAAGACTGGAAGAAGCAGCCTTAAAAGACAGCTATTTTATAGAACGCAAACTCTACCCAAATGTTGACTTCTACTCGGGGATTATCTATCGGGCCATAGGTATACCCACCAATATGTTCACCGTTATGTTTGCCATGGGTCGAATGCCTGGCTGGATTGCTCAATGGAAAGAGATGATCGAAAACCCAGCCATGAAAATTGGTCGACCACGCCAAATATATATGGGAGCCAAGCGGCGTAGCTATGTACCGCTGCACGAGAGGGGGTAGTTCACCATCCCCTTGTTATGGAAATCCATACCGGCAGTGGGCTTACCAGGAAATTTAAGCCTCCTATATCTATCGTTCGTTATAATGATCCAACCATAGGGGTATAGTGGGTCTTAATGAGTTCTCCTAACTTATGAGCAAGGAGAAAGCAGGCATCCCCAAGATTGGCATCGTGAAACCAAAGCCATTGGCGAAATAAAGCCTGGGCAAGATTACGCCGGCCTGTACCCACTCCTAAGAGCACATACCCCCTATCCTCCATTTGGTGGATGGCCTCATAAAGCTCTTGTAGCTCCCGGGAACCCAGCTCTTTTTCAAGAGTGGCTTTTGCTCTGTGTCCCCGAAAATCAGAAATAACCACAGCAAGGCGGGTTCTAGAGTCAGCGCTAAAGAAGCAGGGGATTTGCGCCATAATGTGCGATTCTTCAACCGTATCCCCATGCCAGTTGGTGCAGATTTCTGAGAAAAGGCGGGAGCACTCTTCGTAACTTGGTTTTTCTAAAGTAAAGCCTTGCGTATACTCCGCAAGATTTATTTGCTTTTTGCGATTGCCAAAATCCGAGTAGCCAAAAACCCGAAAGGCTATTTTTTCTTTCCACAGGATTTCCAGAGAAAGCTGAAGAGCGATTAGAGAGGCAAGGCATGCCTTGGAGTTAAAAATTCTTCTGCCTTTATTCACAAGAAAAATAACCTCAAGACCTTTCCATTTTTCCTCATCGGGGAGGATACTCCGGCGATCAAAAATCCGGTCATCTCCTAGGCCAAGAGTAAAAGTAAGATACTTGCGACTATCCAGTCGGCTACCATAATTAGAATATTCTCTCTTTACAGTCACATCACTATCCAGGAAGTTATGGAAATCTACTTCTAGATCCGCTAGAGACCTGCCAAAGGCATCGTAAAAATCTTGCAATCCGAGGTGGATGGTGTAGTCCCAATGGGGTTTGTATTTTTCCAAAAAATTTTCCCAGATTTCTTTCGTTCTATAGCCCCAGCCACCACCTCCCCCTTGGGGTTCACCTACCCCTTTATTACCTAGGGTATCCCTGCCATACCAGGCATCAGGGCCTTCCTTTATCTCGCCTCCTGTCTCGGGGGTATTAATAGCTATGCCTTTTTTCAGGGGGGGACCGGAAAGAGAAGCTTTGGCTCGGCCAGTGATAGCCTCACGAAAGTGTTTTTGAGCATCCCAAGGTAGATCCTTTCTTAAGGGCAGGGCTTTTTTTTTCAGGAAGTCTTCTTTTAGCTTATTGAAAAAGATTTCCAGGGAAATCTCTTGAGCTAAGTTTTCCCAAAGTTTGCGTGCCTCTTCTCTTTCCTGCGCCGAGGGAATTTGGGCTAAATAGTGAATTTCAATAGCCTGCGCAATAAGTTCATGGGGTTCTTGTGCTTCTGCTAAATAGCGAGCGAAATGGCTTACGGTACGCAAAAGATGGTCCTCATAAAAAACGAGCTCTGTTTGAGCAGGATCAAGGCTTCTTTTTTCCTTTTGCCAGTTATTTATGGCAAGGTGAAACTGATGCAATTTTTCGCATAGTTTGTTTTCCTTTTCTGTACCTGGAAAAAAATAGTTCCAGGCAAGGTATAATGCTTCCCTTATTTCGTCATTGTCTATCTGAGGTATTTGCAGAGAGAAAAAACGATTGCGCAAAGCCTTCGAAATGGTGGGCACACTCTTTGTCTTTCTATGGCGTTTTATGGCTATGAGGCGAAAATTGGGATGTCTTTTTAAGACCATTCTCTCCCCAGATTCTGGAGGAAGAGCTAGCATACCAGCATCATCTAATAGCATATTTAGTTTTTCTACAATCTCACTGCCACATGACTCGGGGTTATCGAGCACAAGGTAATATCCCTCCCGCACAGCTGTGGTAAGGGGTCCATCAAGCCAAACAATCTCCTGTCCTTGGCCAAGTGGTCTCAAGGCCCCGATTAAATCTGAGGTGTGTACCCCTTTGGATAGATATAGGAATTCCACCTTCTTTTCTTGTATTTTCGCTAGAAGTTCGAAGAGAATTTCTGGTCTTGAAGTTTCATCGGCCTCTAGTAAGAGGTTTTCTCCTGCTTCAAGACTGCGTTGCATCTCGCGTAGAAGAGAAAGACGTTTCGCAGTAAGAGCAAAGAGATCTTGGCTACCTTCTGGCACATAAACGATACCCTCCTCGGCTCCCTCATGAAACCTGGTTTCAACTTCTCTCATTTCTTCCATAGTGGGGGAGAGTATACTTTGAACAACCTCCCGTGCTATGGCTCTATCTTCCTCATGGCGGAAAAGGAAGACATAGAAGCGAAAGATGTTTTCGAGAAATTCCTCTCGCGAGGGTTTTTGTCCTTGAAAGCGCCGCCAAAAACGTATTGCTGTGCGGATATTAAAATGGTAGTGCTCAAAATCATTTCGAGCCAACTTGCTTTGCCACAAAAGTCCTTCTAGGGTACGCTGAATTAATATATGTTTTTCCAAAAGATGGCTTGGCATTTGCGGAAAGAGGTTTGCCATAATCTCCACTTCTTCTTCTAGGGGATATGGATCGAGATGGATTATCGTGAAATAGCGTTTTATGCTCTCAGGCAAAATTTTTCTTCCTTCAAAACCTAATGTTGGATTTTGTGTGGCTACAAAATGAAATCTCTCATGGGCAACTATCTCCTGCCTATCTTTTTCAATGAGGGTGATTCTTTTTTTTTCAAATACGCTTAGGAATCTCTTTAATATCTCTGCTGATGCCAGGTTCATTTCGTCAGCTACAAAGGTATAGCCCGATTTCATGGCATGAAGAAGGGGGCCATCGTTCCAGCAAAAACCATGGGGAGTTATGCGAAAACTTCCTATGAGATCTTCAGGTAGGGTGTCGTGGTTAAAACCAAAGCGTATAGTGGGCAAGCCTCGCAGCGAGTTTATGTAATATATGAGAGCGTTTTTTCCCACCCCTGCATCGCCTACTAGCAACAGGTTTCGTCCTTCACTTAGGGGGTACAAAATACGTTCTAAATTCTGCCGAGTTGTTTTGGTCAAGACAAGTTCCTGGGGAAAGACAAGAGTTTGCTCTTTAGGGGTTAGGTTTTCTTTTTTGAGTAAAGGGTGGGTGAATATCGCTCCCATAGACATAGATGGCTTTTGGGCATTTCCTGTAAACACGATTTACAGGACATTACCTTTGAAGGTCCTCTTTTCTTAAAAATCTCGATGTGTGTGCCGATGGTGTACTATGGCTAGAAGGATGCCTCATGGGCTTAAAGCATACGAAAATAGCGAATTTATGTCCTCGCCAGAGGCGCGACCTCTGCGTATTTTGGCGGAATATCTTTACCCATTAAATCAGTTTGAGAAATTTGATGTTGAAAGCACTATTGTTTTTTTCGGCTCCTCCCGCATAAAATCACCAGCAGAGATTCGTAAAATGAAGAGAGCTCTTGCTAAGCGCAAGCTTTCTGACCTTGAGCGCAAGCAACTCTTTAACTTAGAAACCCTTTCTCGCTATTATCGGGAAGCCTCCCAACTTGCCTACCGACTCACACTTTGGTCAAAATCCCTCCCTCGTACTAGCCGCAAAAAACGGTTTGTGATTTGCTCAGGTGGGGGCTCGGGTATTATGGAAGCCGCCAACCGAGGTGCTTCTCTTGCCCGAGGTCTATCTATTGGCATGAATATTTCCATACCTCTTGAACAAAAACCTAACCGCTACATCACTCCTTCTCTATGTTTTGACTTTAATTATTTCTTTATGCGTAAGTACTGGCTCATGAACCCAGCGAGGGCCTTGGTCATCTTCCCAGGGGGATTCGGCACCATGGACGAACTATTTGAGCTTTTAACTTTAGTACAAACAAAAAAAGCACAGCATCCTTTACCCATAGTGATCTATGGTCTAGAATATTGGAAAAAACTAATTAACTTTGAAGTTTTTGTAGAATGGGGAATGATTGCTCCCGAAGATCTCGAATTAATCCATCTATCGGATTCGGTAGATGATGCTTTTGATTACCTAACTAGAAATTTACTTGCTTTGTCGCAAACCTAAAACCCGATTTTCTAACCGCAGCACTCCCCGTGGGCAGACTGCCTGGCAGATACCGCAGCCCACACAGGCCGCTCTACGTATATCTTCTCCACGCATAGCATAGGCACGCACATCAATGCCCATCTCACAGTAGGTAGAGCAATTGCCGCAAGCAATACACAAGCCATGGTTGGTAGTAATACGAAAGCGAGAGATGGTGACCTGTAAAATACCCAAGATAGCCGCCAGTGGGCAGCCAAAACGACACCACACCCTTGTCCCAGCCAGAGGATAAAAACCCGTACCCACCACCCCAGCAAATCCTGCCCCAATAAAAAAAAAGTACCACCGTTGAAGGGCAAAGGCGAATTCTGAAAAAGTGTCAGGAATAGCTCGAAAGTGGTTAATAAATAAAATGGCTGTCATCACTATCGCTATGACAAGTATAGAGTAAATCGTGATTTTTTCGAGCTTCCAGGAAAACTCAGTTTTAGTTGAGAGATGGCGAAAGTCATCGCCTGCCGTGTTAGCTAAGGCGCCACACCCACAAACCCAGGAACAATACCACCTCTTGCCGAAAAAATAGGTCAGCACAGGCACAGCAATAAAAGACATAAATACTCCCCAATAAAAAAAGGCACGCGGCAGCTCATACAAGGCTGAGGGTAGAAAATACTCTATTTTTAGCGGCCAAAAGTAAGAAAAATAAAATTCTTTTACATTAGCTTTTTGCAGAAGTGAGGGCACAAGAAAAGCTAACACAAGCTGTACCCCCATAACGCTTACCGTGCGGTAAACCTGGTATTTCTCATGTCGGTAATGCCTGATAAAACGTAAGCCCATAACCACAACCAAGAGAGTATAAACGAAACCATAAAAAAACCATTTATCGGCTCCTTTCCCTCGCAAAGGGTAAGATAAAAAGTCGACTTTTTGCGAAAGCTTTGCCATGAATTGCTCACAAGAAAAACGAAAACCGGGAAAAAGCACTTGCAAAAAAGGGATAATCTTCTCATCGATTTCCTTGTCCCAATAGAGCAATGCATAAAATAGCATTAAGAAAATGGCTAAAAACCAGGCAAGTATATTGCGACGGCGTATACCCGTTTTAATGTTCTTGTAAGGCATACTTCTCTAGGTCTTTACCATAATTGGGAAAAAATTCGGGATCAAAAAAAGCATGCTGCGCATTTTTTAAAAAATACTCCACGTCCCTTTTCTCAGCCAGTACCTGATGGCAAAATCTTTCTCTAAGTCTTAAGCCCAAGGCACTCATGCCAGAGATGGTTTCTTTTTCGACTATTAGGCGAAGCAATTTATTTCCCTGCTCAAAAGAAAAAAATATCTCCCTTTCTGTTTGTCGCAGATGGGGAAAAAGAGCAAAATGCTGCCAATCTAAACGAAAAAACTTGGCGCTGTTATACCAAAATCCCAGCTCAAAGTCCTGTAATGGTAAACCTTTTAGGTATGCGTACATATTTTCTCCAGCAAGGCGGCCCATTTTTTCAGCCGTGTACCATAGAAAATATTGTTCTCTCGTATCACCTTTGACTATTTCCGCTGCATCGCCAGCAGCAAAGATATGGGGGTATTCGGTCTGTAAAGCTGGATTTACAAGGATCCCCTCACCACAGGAAATGTGGGAATTTCTTGCTAGTTCCGTTTCGCTTTCCACACCAATTGCCACACAGGCAAGTTCTGCCTCCAAAAAGCTGTGGTTAGCTAAAACCACCCCTTTTAACTTGCCCTGCTCTTGATGCCATGCGTGAACCTCACAATTAAGCCTGAGATCAACGCCATGTTGGCATATCTCTTTTTCCACAAGACGCCCTTCTTTTTCTGAGAGTGCCTTAGGGTAAAAATAGTTTTCCCTTACAAGAAAACTCACAGCTATCTTGCGGTAGGAGAGCATTTCTGCCAACTCTACACCAATAAGACCTCCGCCAATAACGACAGCTCTTTTGATTTGCTCAGGTTTATGGGTAAGCTCTTCCAGTTTTTTTAAGTCGGCCAGATTCGTAAAGTAGCAGACTTCCCGAGGGATCTCACCAAGTGCTGGTAATATCTTGGGTCTTGCTCCTGTAGCTAAAAGACATACTTGAAAGGAAATGACTTGGTTTCGTTCTGTGAACGCCTTTTTTGCTTGAGGATCAATAAGCTTAACGCTATCTTGCAGCAACCATATATTCTTTTTTCGCCAAAAATTTTTTTCATAGGGGTAGGTATCTTCTAGCCGTAGGGAACCCATGTAGACATACATGAGCGCTGGCCGACTATAAAAATACAACGATTCTCTTGAAATAATGCAGATACGAATCTTTGGGTCCTTTTCGCGTAGGGTTAAGGCTGCCTTTATACCCGCTGGTCCATTGCCTACGATCAAAGCATCACAGGAAATTTCATCCATGACTAAAAGATGAGGCATTCCACCACAATCACAGGTGAATTATCACTGTAGGGCATTGCTGGCACATAAGTACATTCGTGCGGATGATAAACCTTAATATCGGCAAAGCCACCTGACAGTAGGTTTCCTACTAAATCGGCTTGCGAGTAAAAGGGGAGGACAAGTTTTTGCTGCACGAAAAGACCTAGGAGTTCGCGAAAGATGGGGCCCAGGAGAGTATTTTCATTTAAGTCCTGAGGATGGACATCTGTTAGGTAGATACCTAAAGGAAAATTTTCCAAGAAGCGAGCTATTCGCCGCAAAAGAGTGATGGCCGTTTTGCGGTTAAAATAACTAATAAGTCCCTCACTTAGAACGGCTGTGGGCTTTTCCCGATCTAATTTATTCCATATTTGCCCAAACAACGAATCATTGCCTATATCTAAGAGAACATCGACCTCTTCCATAACATAATTAGGGGGCTTCCTACGGTTTTTGAGTTTGTCTTTCTTGAGTTCTATAATTCCCGATAGATCGCTGTCGATGTAAACAATATGATCGAAGCGCTCGGCAAAGCGCAGCCCCCGGGGCGAGAAACCAGAGGCAACTTCCACGACTTGGGCTATCTGTTTTTCTTGGATTGCTCGCTCTAAAAGGTAGTTTAATAATAGATGGCGTTGCAAGAGCATGTTCTCCAGGCTAACCCCGTAATTCCACTCGAGGAGGGGATTGAGAAGGCGAAGGGCATGAAGGTAAAACTCTCCCTGGCTTGTACGTAGCTCTTCATAGGAGAGCCCATGAGCATACCACACAGCACCCGTATAATGGGCTGTCGGGGATATGTGCGGAGTGCTCATGGGTATGCTTTACGGCTCCTTGCATATATGAAAAGCAACTTTTCGCTAGAGTTCTCATGGTCCATAAAATCCTCATGCAAGAGGGAATCCCCTTACCGCCGGAATATAGACAAGCCCTACCCCCCCTCATCTTCTTTAATCCGGAGGAAAAAGAGAGAATTTTTGCTCGCCACGCTGATGCAGACTGTCTTATCGTTCGGGCAAATTGCTGGCTTTGCGCGAAAGATCTTTCTCTTTTGCCTAGGCTTAAGACCCTGGGTCTTATCTCTACAGGAAAAGATAATTTGCCTTTAAGTTACATACAAGAACAAAAAATAGACCTCTACAGTGCAGAAGGTGTCAATTCTTTTGCTGTTTTCGAATACTGTGTCCAGGCCATCTTCCATTGGGTACGAGAACATCCTTCAGAGATCTCCTCTGGCATTGGCATAATAGGCCGGGGCCGGATTGGTTCGCTACTTTATCGTTATCTCCAAAAAATAGAACTACCTACCAGGTGGTACGATCCTTTCCTGGAAGGCAGTCATACTCTGGCTCATGTCCTAGAGACGGGACTGGTGAGCTTACATGTTCCTTTAACCCAAGAGGGACCCTACCCTACCGAAAACATGATCCACTCCGCGATTCTCCCTATGAATCCTCCCCGCATCATGAACACCTCACGAGGTCGGGTTATTGAGGCACAAACTTTACGATGGTTAGGGCAAAAAAATCGTATTTGGGCTCAGGATGTTTACCCCCAAGAGCCACCAACGGAGATCATACCAGCTCGCTTTAGTACCCCACATATTGCCGGATACAGTACCCGAGGCCGTCTTGGGGGTGTCGAAAAGGTTCTGCGAGAGATTTTTCCCTTCCTGGGCCCTGTAAAGTACCCTCAAGGTGAACTTTGGTTTTTAAGCGAAGAAGCACAACTTTTTGCTCAGGACCCAACTCAATTTACAAAAAGGAGGGATAACTTCCCCTACCGTAAGGAGTTTTTTGAGTACACCGAAGAAGATAAAAAGCGCTTCGAAGAGCATTTTGCTGGTTTACCCCACCACTATTTCTCCCAACTTTGGCATTATGTCGAATCCCTACGGGAGAGTTTGGGGAATTACGGGTATTCTAGGTAGCGGGAAAAGCACCGTGGCCAAAATTCTGGCTCGCTTAGGAGCCAAGGTCCTCGATGCCGATAGCCTTGCTCGAGAAGTTGCCCAGCCTCAAAGCCCCTTTTATAGGGAAATCCGGCAAAGCTTAGAAACTGAGTTTTTTCAGGAAAAGGAGGCTCTCTTTTTTCCAGATGGTCAACTAAACCGAGGGTTACTTGCGGCCATTGCCTTTGCTTCTGCGGAAAAGACGCAAAAATTAAACCAAATTTTCCACCCTGCTGTCGAAAAACTTTTTGAGCAAAAGCTTTCGCAACTACCCCCACAAGAACTCATTGTATATGATGTACCCCTGCTTTTTGAGGCTGGACTTCATAAAAAGCTCAAAGGGACCATAGTGGTAAGCTGTGATCAAGAAAAAGCTCTCGAGAGAGCCCAAAAACGCACAGGTCTCTCACGCCAAGATCTCTTAAAAAGACTAGCTCACCAAATTCCCCTAAAAGAAAAATGTCAAATGGCCGATTATGTCATTGATAACAACGGAAATCTATGCCAACTCTACCGCCAGGTAAAAAGCCTTTACCCAAAGCTAAGCACAGGAACAAACTATGCGTAAGGTCTATGTAATTCATTTAGACCGCAGTCGGATTTTTCTGCTCTCAGGGATATTTCTCCTTGTGCTATCACTTGCTTTATTTGTGGGCTATACTTTCGCCTCAAGAGAGCCGAATAGCTTTGAAAAGGAAATCCCTATAGTGAGTGAGAAAACACAATCACTATCTAGAGCTGCTTCCCCCCAAGATATGGTATTGCCTAGTGTAGATCAGCCCCTTGTGCAAGAAGAGGCAAAGCCCCAGGAAATAAACCTACACTTAGAAGATCCTTTTATAACCCCACCCCCCTCACGCCAAAGACAAAGCGAGAAAAAAATAGACCAATCTATCACAAAATACACAATTCAAGTGGGGGCATTTTTGCACGAAAAAGATGCCCTAAAGCTAAAAACCAAACTCTTAGAGCAGGGCTTTGCAGCTCGTGTCGAAAGGGGTCGTCTTTATTGGTTTGTGCGAGTTGGAAGCGCCACATCCAAAGAAAAACTCCAGACTTTAGCTGAAAAATTGCGCAAAAGCCAATTCGAAGTACTGATTCGTCAGGTATCCTAATGCCACGCCATTTCTTGAGTATTTCAGATATATCCCGGCAGGAATTTCATTCCATAATTGACTTTGCACTAGCCATCAAGCGTAACCCCCTTTTAGCCGGCCGCCCTTTAGAAAATAGGCACTTTGCCCTCATTTTTGAAAAACCCTCAACCCGCACCCGAGTTTCCTTTGAGGTAGCCATCCACCAGTTAGGTGGGCATACTCTTTTTCTCTCAGGCCAAGAGCTCCAGCTTTCTCGAGGGGAAAGCCCTGAGGATACCGCCGCCGTATTATCACGGTATGTGGATGGCATAGTAATACGCACCTTTAGCCATGAAAAACTCATATCCTTTGCTCAAGCATCCCAAGTAAGCGTCATAAATGGACTATCCGATTCCTTTCATCCCTGCCAGGCATTAGCTGACTTTTTGACCATCAAGGAAAACCGCCGTACCTTCTCTGGTCTTAAAATTGTATTCTTGGGAGATGGCTCCTCCAATGTCTGCAATAGCCTGATTATGGCTGCCGCCTATGCTGGTGCCCATGTAACCGTAGCATGCCCTGACGAACTATCCCCACCTCAAGCAATCTTGGAATTTGCCAAAGCAGAAAAAATGCATGTTGAACTCGAACGTGATGCAGAACGTGCTGCCGCCGGTGCGGATGTGCTATACACAGATGTTTGGGTCTCTATGGGCCAGGAGAATCAGTCGCATAAAAAAAAGCAGCTTCTTGAGCCCTACCAACTTAACGAGAGAGTGCAAGCAAAGGCGCGCAAGGACCACCTCGTTATGCACTGTCTCCCTGCCCACAAAGGAGAAGAAATTACCCAAACTGTTTTTGAATCCGTAAACTCTGTTATCTTTGACCAAGCAGAAAACCGGCTACATGCACAAAAAAGCCTATTGCATTTTCTCTATCGTTAAGAGCTATTTAGGCCTACAGCTGCTCTTCAATGATATAGCGGGGACGCTTTTTGGTTTCTTGATAAATACGTGCGAGGTATTCGCCAACAATACCCAAAGCCAAAAATTGCAGACCCCCCAACATGTAGAGGGGCAGCACCGTAGAAGCCCATCCCGGCACAGAACGCTTTGTAAAAATCGCGATATACAAGACATAGATACTCATGAACCCACTGAGAATAAATATTAGGATTCCCAGAAAGGTTATCAATCTTAATGGAACTGTGCTAAAGCTAGTTATGCCGGTCCAAGCAAAGGATATCATTTTAGCGACAGAATATTTGGACTTACCTGCCACTCTTTTTTTCACCTCATAATAGACATGGGCTCTCTTAAAACCCACATTAGATACAATACCTCGCAGAAACAGATTTCCTTCGCTAAATTTCAAAACCTCCTGCAGCACCCTTTGGCTTAAAAGACGATAGTCTGCATGGTCTGGTATAACATTCACACCCAAAAGTTTCATGAGGCGGTAAAAAACAACTGCTGTGGTTTTTTTAAACAAAGAGTCACTTTTTCTATTAGTTCTTATCCCAAGCACGAGGTCAAAACCTTCCCGGTATTTGTCGACAAACTCTTCTATTTTTTGGGGATCCTGCTGTAAATCCGCATCTATGCTTACACAGCAGTCACATTTAGGCGCGACAAAGTCCATACCAGCAAGGAGGGCATTTTGATGGCCAAAATTTCGAGATAGTTTAAGGGCTTTTATGACCTTTTCTTTTTTAGCTGCTCTACCCAAGATTTCCCATGTACGATCGATACTACCGTCGTCCACAAAGAGCAAGAAACTCCCTGCCTTTACTTTCTTAGCTTGAATGAGACGCAAGAGAATAGCTTTAAGCACTTGAATAGTTTGCGGCAAAACTTCTTCTTCGTTAAAGCACGGTACGACGATGGCTAAGCGAGGAGGCCGTCTCATGTGAGAAAACCCTGTGGCGAAATAAACATTAATAGGAGACTCTTCAGCAATAAAAAAATAGGTGGTGAGATTGCCTCAAAGGAACCCATAACAATAGTTTCTTAAAAATATTGACATTTTGGTATTGCGGAAAGACTTTTCTCAGCTCATGGGAATTGCCCAATATCATGAAATTATACGCCAGCAAGAACTGGAAGGAGAGCGAATCATTAACTACGTACGTCTCTTTTTATGTCTTCTTTTCCCCTTGCTTATTGTTATCACGATTGCGAACAACAACTTTGTGCTTTCCAAAGGCAACATCATCGCTCTAACTGGCCCCTCTCTTGGTATTCTGTATTCCCTAATCCTATCTTATTTTTTAACGCCTTCTCGCTACAAAAGCAATTTGCGCTATCTAAGCCCCATCGTGGAGACAACTCTTATAACACTTGTGATAATTGGTGATGCTTTTGATTTGCATGCCTCCTATGGCTCGATGTATTTATCCGCGGCCTACGGAGTATATTTTCTCTTTACTACTCTTTCTGTATTAAGACTCAGCTTTACCGCTTCCGTCTTTTCAGGTTTCATGTCCATGGCCGGCTACCTCTTTGTTGTCCTTGTAGGACTACAAAATGAGGTATTTGGGGACATCTATCGTAGTGTCACCCATGGTCAGGTGCGCGAGATGAGACCTTCCCTTGATAACGAAGGTATTAAGGCTTTTTTTATATTGATAAGTGGCATTATTTCTGGTTATGGTAGTTTACGTCACAAAAGGCTTTTGCTGCATAACATACGCAAAACTCTTTCTGTGCAAAGAACAAATCGCAATCTCGAAAAGACGGTCGCCGAAAGAACCAAGGAACTGAGAAAAAAACACGAGGAAATCGCAAGAGATTTAGATTTAGCGCGTCATGTGCATGCCAACCTTTTGCCACAACAACTGGATCCCCACATTCAAGTGAAGGCAAGTTATCTTTACCTACCCTACTTTAAAGTAGGTGGTGATTTTTTTGACATCCGTTATTTGGGAAAAGGCAATTTCGCTGTTCTCGTCTGCGATGTCTCAGGCCATGGAGTGGCGTCTGCACTCATAGCCTCGATGGCACGCATGCTCTACGAGCAAGCTGTTTACGAGCTACCTCGACCTGCCCAGCTATTATCGCATCTAAACGAAAAACTTTATCGCCGCCTCTCCGGTAATTTTCTAACCATGTTCTATGCCATTTTCTTCCCTGAGGAGCAAAAATTACTCTTTGCTAGTGCGGGACACCCACCTGCCTACCACTTAGGAGTCTCTGGTGAAATAACTCCCCTGCGCGCCAAGGGAGCTTGCCTAGGGCTATCGACAAAGGTACGCTTTGAGGAAAAAGAGATGTTCTACAGACCAAACGATCGGTTTTTCTTTTATACAGATGGTGTCTACGAGGTGCGTAGCCCTTACAACAAGGAAATATTTGGCGAGGAGCGCTTAATGTATGAGCTTTTGCAAGGACGCGAAAAAAATGGGCAGAACTGCTTACAAGATCTTTTTCAAAGCCTTGTGGACTTTGCTGGTAAGCGCGGATTTGAAGATGACCTCACTGCTCTGATAATCGACATTGGTACTCCGCCCGCTCTGGAAAGATTGGTTTTGGATAGTGCCATATACTATACGGTGTAGGGTAAATAAATTTTAGCTAATTTGAAAGAGATTTTGTAATTTTCCCTTATGAAACGATTTGACAGTCTGGCCATAACCCTGGCCTTACTCTTTTTTTATAGTGGCAAGGTCTTTGCCGAGAAAGTAAACCAAGAGGGGGTAAAAAGACAAATGAGCCATCCCATACTGGAAAAAATCAAAAACGGGGCAATTGTCGTGGATGTTCGCACACCCATGGAATACCATGCCGGCCACTATCCTGGTGCCATTAACATCCCGGTGGATCAGCTGCCCGCTCGTTTATCAGAGCTAGACAAGAAAAAAGAAATTATTGTTTACTGTGCCTCTGGTGCCCGTAGCTCATCAGCCAAGATGTTTCTAGAGCAAAAGGGCTATAAGGTGACCAACGCAGGTGGCCTCCGAGATATGCCTCGTTAGCGCTGCAAAATTTCTCTTGGCTTCGAACCTATCTGTGGTCCAATCATCCCTCGAGCCTCAAAGGCCTCAATGAGCCTGGCAGCACGGTTATAACCAATACGCAATCGGCGCTGCAAGTAACTTGCCGAGGCCTTGCCACTTTCCAAAATAATCTGCCAGGCAACCTCAAAAAGCTCTTCATCCTCTTCTTCTAGCTGGGCAGAATTAGCCTTGGGATCTTCGAGCACAATATAAGACGGTTGCCCAAGCCCACGGGCGTATTCGACGACTTTTTCCACCTCTTCATCTTCCACAAGAGGGGCTTGTATACGTAATAATTCGCCTCGATTAGGATGTTTAAAGAGAAGGTCTCCCTGTCCCACAAGTTGTTCGGCGCCATTGGCGTCTAAAATAGTACGTGAGTCCGTTTTTTGGGCAACCTGAAGCGCTATACGTGCGGGACAATTAGCCTTAATTAACGCTGTGATGACATCTACAGATGGGCGCTGAGTGGCTAAGATTAAATGAATGCCTACGGCACGGGCTTTTTGAGAAAGTCGAATAATAGAGCCTTCCACCTCTTTGCCAGCCACCATCATGAGATCCCCTAGCTCATCTATAAGAATTACAATATACGGCATGGGAGGAAATTCTTCGTCAATGATCCTTTTCTCATTTTGTAATTGTTTAAGTCGCTGGTTATAAGATCGTATATCCCTCACCCGCATCTCAGCTAAATCTTCGTAGCGCCTCTCCATTTCTTCGACAGCCCAGTTTAGGGCCAAAACTGCCTTCTGGGCATCCGTTATTACCGGATGCAAGAGGTGGGGTATATCATTGTAATGAGACAGTTCCACAAGCTTGGGATCCACCAATAAAAAGCGTATCTCCTCAGGTGTTTTTGTTAATATAAAACTTGAAATAAAAGCATTAATGGCCACCGATTTACCGGAACCTGTGGCGCCGGCGACGAGTAGGTGGGGCATTCTTGTAAGGTCTATGTAAACGGGGTTTCCCGCAATATCTCGGCCCAAAGGTAAACCTAGCTCTGCTTTAAATTCGGCCCAGGCTGGTTCTGCCAAAAGATCCCCTAGCCTTACCTGGCTGCGTTTCCTATTAGGAATTTCGACCCCAACTGTTGAGCGCCCAGGAATAGGGGCTTCAATACGCACGCGCAGCGCCTCTAAAGCCATGGCAAGCTCATCGGTTAGCGATAAAATACGGCTTACCTTAATACCAGGAGCAAGTTTAAGTTCATATCGGGTAATAATTGGCCCTCGTTGGACACCAATGACCTTCCCCTCTATGCCAAATTGTTGTAAAGTTTCCTCTAATCGGGAAATGACACTTTGGGTTTCTTGAAAATCTACCACACCATCCATCGAGGTGCCACTGCGCAGGAGTTTCCATGGCTCGTCTATTCCCCCGAGTCGTCGCACAACCGGCGTAATGGAAGCTCTCTCATACTCCTCGCTATGAGCCGAGGTATTTTCCCTGTCTTGCCTTTTCTCTTCCTCTTTTATTTTTTCTTTTTGAGAAAAACCTGTCTCTTCTAGAGTGCATTTTTCTTCTTGCCTAGGATTTTCTTCTCTTTTGGCAAGAGAGGACAAGGGGAAAAAATATTCGCAAGAAGGTTGGGACTTTTGTTCTTTTTTCTCCCACACATAGATAAATTTTGTTGGATAATATGTTATGTTGGATCGGGCTTGGCTTTCCCCTTTTTCTTCCATAGAACTTTGCTTACTTGTCTTATCCTCCCCAAAAGCAGTTATTTCTTGGGGTGTTGCTTCTGCCAAATCTAGGGACCCCTCTAGTTCTTTGAGTTTTTGCTCAAGATTTCGAGAAAACTCCTCTTTTTCGTTAGCTACCTCATCTTGTAGGTAGACTACTTCAATCCAGGGTAACTTTTCTTCCTTGGAGATGATTTTTTTTTCAAACCACAGCATAAAACTTGAGATAAAATAAAACTAGAAGCCCAAGAATAGCTGTGTAGATACCAAAAGGATAAAAGAGCATTTTCTGACCAAGCCAAGCTAAAAAGCGAATAGACAAAACACCTGAAGCATACGCAGAGACAATTCCCAAAAGAGCTAAATCAACTCTAAGTTGAGGAGTGGTGGTGTGCTGGAGTACATCTAAGATTTCAAAAGCAAAAGCGCCAATAAGAGCGGGAATGGAGAGAAGAAAGCTAAAGCGGACTGCTGAGCTTCCCTCAAAATGCATAAAAAGAGCCGAAGTTATCGTGGCTCCCGAGCGCGATATCCCCGGAAAAACAGCAAGCGCTTGAAAACATCCTATAACAAGAGCTTGCGCCATATTCATTTCATATATATTTTTGGGTTTTTTTGTGCGACTCATTTTGCGAAAGAAAATATCTGCTAAGAGTAACAGCAAAGCATTGCCCAAAAAAAAGTAGCCAATAGCCTCGAGGCTTTTCACCGCCCTTTCAACCTGGTGTTTAAAAAATGGAACACTAACTAAAGGGACTGTTCCCGCAAAAATGAGAAGCCCCGTCATGAAGTGGCGGGATCGGTAATTTTTTTGCCACAGTGCTTTAAAAAAACCGTGGGTTATATCCTTAACTTCTTGAACCATGTACCCAACAATCGCTAATATAGTTCCCATATGCAAGATGACATTGAAGGCAAGGAGAGGAAAATGTCTTTCGAGTTGCTGGACGTGATGCTGAAAGATCGGTAAGGATTCTAAAAGAGCCAGATGGCCACTTGAGGATATAGGTAGGAATTCCGTTATACCCTGTAGCAGTCCAAGACAAATAACGAAAATAATAAGTTCCACATCTTTATTTCGGAAAAAATTATGCTCTTTTAGAGTCTTTTTCTCTCTCGTCTCCACATCCTAAAAAAGAGCCCTTGCGTTGCTTTTTCTCGAGACCAGGCTCTGGCCGCCGTAGCTAACCTCTTTTAGACAACGCAAGATAAAAAAGATGGCCTAGCTACTTCTTAGCTTCGCCATGGCAACTAATCCCTATTTTTGACCAGGGTAGAGTCTTTGTACCATCTCTAAAAAGCTCGTTTTTTAAAGAAAATGAAATTTAGCGACAGTACTAATTGGCATTGGCTTTCTTGGCCAAAACTGCTTTCTAATACAAGCATATGAATTATTCCCGTTCTAGTTTGTAGGCAGGCAATTTTTGCGAAAAACTTGACATAGAATTTTTCCTGCCAAAACAGGGGAGCATGCAAAGTCTTTTTAAGTTATGGAAAGCTGCCTATCTAACCAAACGGATGAACCGTTTGCTGCGCAAATTTGAAAAAGAAGCAAGTAAAAAAAAAATTAACCAAATTGAATATGGCAACTTGCGCCGGGGAGAAATATGGGGTTCGTGGGATGATGATCAGCTTATTTATTCTTTTGAAATTGATGTTGTTGCAGAAAGACCTTTTCAATATAGAGTGGTCTATGATGCAAGCCGTAGGCTCTTCCTATGTTATTCCCGACTCGTATCAAAGGCAGATATTGCTCATTTTTTGCAGTTTACGGTCCGAAATTTTTCTCTCTTAAAAATAAAGCTCATTAACTTAGTAAACCACATCCCTGCCATGCGCGAGCGTTTTTTAAGGCAATATCTTTATAATCTTGCCAGTGAGCAAAAAGGCAGTCGTTTTCTTCGCTTTTTCCGTTCCTCTGCTAGTAAAAAAGAAGCCTTACTTGAATTTTTGGAAAATCTGCTTCAAGAAAAAAAAATATCCCAAAGGGAATACGAGCGCCTTCGCTCGTATGCTATGGAACTCTAAGATATCTTTTTTCTAGCAAATGGTGGAGTTTTCCCCAATCAATTTGCCCTTCTGGTGTCTGATAATATTCTAAAAGAGCCGCAATGAGTCTTCCTGCTGCCACACCAGAAGCATTTAAGGTATGCACATACTCATTTTTTCCGCTATGTTTTCGCTTAAACCGGATTTTAGCACGTCTGGCTTGAAAATCTAAGAAATTTGACACGGAGGAAATCTCAAGCCACCTGTGGGAAGCGGGCATATATATCTCTAAGTCATAGGTTTGAGCAGAGGCAAAGCCTAGATCACCACTACATAACTGCACTACTCGATAATAGAGTTGGAAATGTTTTAAAATTTTTTCTGCATCTTGAAGCAAAAGCTCGTGTTCCTTACGTGATTGCTCGGGAACACAAAATTTGACAAGCTCTACTTTCATAAACTGATGGACACGAATAAGCCCTCGGGTATCTTTTCCCGCGGCTCCGGCTTCCCGCCGAAAACAAGGTGTGGCTGCCGTCAGGTACAACGGCAGCTCCTCTTCCGAAAAAATTTCATTGGCGTACAAATTCGTGAGGGGTACCTCCGCCGTAGGTATAAGATTTAATCCATCTTGGGGAATGCGATAATATTCATCTTTAAATTTGGGAAATTGCCCTGTCCCAAACATACAACTGTCATTCACTAAGTAGGGTACCGTTCTTTCCCGATAGCCCCCTTCTATGTGCATTTCGAGCATAAAATTAATTAACTTTCTCTCAAGAGCTGAAATTTCCTCATTGTAAACGTAAAAGCGAGAGCCAGATAACTTAACTCCTCGGGCAAAGTCAATTAGACCCAACTGTTCCGCAATTTCATAATGCGGCTTGGGTTGAAACGAGAAATTGGGTTTTTCACCACATACCCTCACGACTACATTATCCTGCTCGCTTTTGCCAACAGGTACATCTGGCAAAAAAATATTGGGTAGGTTATGTGCTATTTCCTCAATTTTGTTTTCTAACTGCAAGAGTTGAGGATGGATCCCTTCTATTTGTTTTTTCACCACCTCCATTTTTTCTTTTAGTTCATGGAATTCTTCTTCGCGACCTTGACGCTTATATTCACCTAGAACTTTTGCTCCTTGATTGCGTTCCCTTTGTAAGGTTTCTAGCTGAAACATGAGCTGGGAACGCAATTCTAGAGTTCTCACAAGTAGCTCCAGATCATCTTCACAAACACCGCGCTTACGCAACAGATCCAAAATTTTCCCTCGAGTATCTTCATTGCGCAAGAGCTGCAAATCAAGCATACATGCCATAACCTATATAAATAGCGGGGTGTAAATCAATGTTGCAGCATTAACCTCGCTTTTTAAATAGATCTAAGTGAAGCGCTATTTTGTCTTTGCCATCAATGCTATTTTGCAGCAGGCTCTTGCCTTTCTCTATTATCGAGAGTGGCTACATTACTACCCCCACCTAGCACAGGAACTCAAGAGATTGGCTGCATTAGAAACCGAAAACCTCTTGCCTTATGCTCTATCCACCCTCTTTAGCTTTTTGCTTAGTTTGGGTCTCTACCATTTATTGCAGTTGTTGCGTGTTCAAAATCTTATGAAAGCTGTGAGAGTTGGGCTCTGGGCTTATCTTATCATTCTGTCTCCCGCGCTTATCATACATTACCTTTTCTTAGGAATTTCCTGGCTAATCCTAATTGTCGATTTGATGAGAGAGCTGCTGCATTTTGTGGGCAGCTCTGCCATTGTCTATATATTTTCCCGAGAGCGGTGAGACAAATTTGGGAAAAAACAGGTTACGCACTAGCAGAAACTGGGATTTTCGCACAAGAATTCCTTTTAAGACTAGAACTCCTTAAATTTTACCAAGAAAAAATGGGAGTATCCGCCTATCTAGTCGGGATAGGCGTAGCTCTGGGGCTTATCTGGGATGCTCTTAGTGATCCCATAATGGGATATATTTCAGACCATACGCAAAGCCGTTGGGGAAACCGCCGACCATACTTGCTGGCAGGTGGAGTTCTTCTCGCCATATGCAACTACTTTCTTTTCCATCCCCCTGATGTTAAGAATAGCTGGTTGCTTTTTTTTTATCTAGTGATAGGCTACTTGGCTTTAAACACAGCCCTTACCGTTCTCTCGGTCCCTCATGCCGCCCTTAGTGGAGAACTTGCTTTTAACCCCCAAGAAAGAGTGGGTGTCTTTGTTTTGCGATTCACCTTTGGTAATCTTGGACTTTTCGTAGCTCTGCTTGCTTTAACCATGCTTGAAGTTCAGAACGCAAGCCGCCTTGTCTCGACTATCGTTTTTTTCACGGCCCTAATCTCCTTTTTTGCGGTACGAAAAGTACCCAGCTATCCTATAAAGACCAAGATAGGTTTGCGAAAATCTATGGTAGATTTCTTTTCCTCCCTAAAGGTTTTGTGGAAAAATGGTTACTTTCGCCCTCTCGTCCTTGCCTATACTATTGCCTATACGGGAATTGCTATAAACTCAGCAACAGGACGTTATTACTACGAATACTTTCTAGGTTTTAATCGCCAAGAAACAGGAGTTGTGTTAATTGTATTCTTACTTGTCTGGACTCTCTCACTAGTCCTTTGGTCGACCCTTGCTCGTCGCTTGGACAAGAAAACTCTCGGGTTCTGGGGGGTATTCCTACTAGGCATTATGACTACATTTGGCTATCCCCTTTTCCCAGCTGGCAAAATGCTATGGCCTATATTAGCAGCCGTGGTGGGGGGACTTCTCGTGGGCTCTATAGTTTTGCTTGATTCTTTGGTAGCGGATATTGTCGATTATGATGAATTAAAGACAAGGGAACACCGCGAGGGGCTTTACTTTGGTCTCTGGAAAATGGCTGTGAAACTTAGCCGAGCTCTTGGCTTATTTCTCTCTGGCCTTGCCTTAAGTGCCATTGGTGTCGACCAAAAAAGAGACCTCTCCGCGGCTTCTGGGCATTTGGGGCTATTATTTGGTCCTGGGGTTGGACTATTCTTTATTTTAGGAGCCATTGTATTTCTCTTTATGCCACTGACGGCAAAGCGCCATGAGCGGATCCAAAACTTGCTTGTCCGTCGCCTAAAACTTACAGGTCAAAAGGTGGCGGCGGCAACTGGTCACTCAGTTGGCACTTAAAGTACCAGCCAGGACTCAGGGGTTT
Source organism: Leptospiraceae bacterium (assembly GCA_025055765.1). Classification (GTDB taxonomy): domain Bacteria; phylum Spirochaetota; class Leptospiria; order Turneriellales; family Turneriellaceae; genus JANWWS01. Next base: position 31,273 of record JANWWS010000046.1, read on the forward strand.
GCCAGTACGCACTACGGACTTGTTTACATTTTGGATTACATTTAAGGGGCTTGTCGATATTCGTAAGGGGCATGGAACACTTTCATCTCGGCAAACAACTTGCACGGCCCTAGGTTTCGGATATGCCAATGCCAGGACCTTGTATTTACATGACTGCTCAATTTTGGCTATTTCTTCCCCATAAGCAAAAATACGGGCATACTTCTCATAGTGTCGCTCAAAAAGATATATTAGTGGTTTAGCAAATACTCCCATGGATGCTTGGTAGGATATTAGGAACAAGATTTCCTGTAATTCGCTTGCTTTGTCTTTTCCGGGGGAATGTTCTTCTGTATTATACTCACGCAAAGCCGTCATAAAATACTCAACAATATTTAACACCGCAGATCCCAGCTCTACGGTGGTGTTGTACCACTTGTCCGTGATTTTCGCATTCTTTGCATGCGCAAAGCGAGCCTCCAGGCGGTTCGTCATTCGTACCATCTCAGCAACACCTTCCGGTAAGGCCTTTGCGGCTAATTTGCCGTAACTACGTATATCATGGTCATCTTCCGCAGGAAAAATGTCTTTCTCATACCAGAGGGGGCTGCTCATGATTTCATAGTCATGCAGCATAGCTGCGGTAAAAACAGTGACAAGTTCCGAAATATGGGCCTGTCCTAATCTAGCCTCCGCATAAAGTCCTGTGGAAAGCAAGGCCACATCTAGCAAATGGGGGAATATCTTAAAGTCTTCATAAAGGCATCGGCACATTATCGTGAAAAAAGAGTCGTTATTTAAAGCAGAGCGCATAACAGTAAAAATATCAAAGTTTTTATGTTTAACAAGAGACGATGCAAAACTCGCCTCAAAGGCAAGTTTTTTTTGAATTTCATTTCCCAGCATGTTAGCCACATGAGCGCGTAGCTCTGGCGTATTGGCTAAGACATAAGTTATCTGCAAACTCTTTTCACGAGCGGTCAGCTGATTTACAATAGACGGAGATAAGTTTCGATTTGCCTGTACTAAGACCTTTTTCCTGTCATCAAGAACAGGATCCCGAAAGGCTATCTTCTCGACGCCTCCCATTTTATTGGCAAAGGCATAGAGATCATCCATGGATTCTGCTACAAGCAATCCATCCTCGAAATTCATCTCCTCCCCCCTACCAATCGTAAGGAACAGGGGTAATACGTAAAGCATAACTTTCCATCCCCTCAACTAAATGGCCATTTCTGTAATATAAAAAACTTTAAATAACGCCCCTGTGGGAAGCTTAGATTGTAGCTATGGTCAAATGGTTGATATCTAGCTTCCAATAGTTTTAGGTGGCAATGGTTTTTTTGGGCGGCTTGCTGTAAGATATTCAAAAAAGATTCATGATCCACATGGGTAGTACAGGAGGAGCTAATAAGTATGCCATAGTCGGGTAATTTCTCCACGGCCTTTGCGTTTAAAGTTAAATATGCATTTTGTGCTTTTTGCCGCTGCAGCCGGTTTTTCGCCAACGCAGGGGGGTCTAGTATAATTACTTGTGCCTCACCTTTGGGAAATGTAGGCAGAAACTCAAAGACATCAGCCTCTATGAATTCATGCTCCTGCAAGCCAAGACCGTTTACTGCAAAGTTCTTGCGAGCCAGCTCCAGGGCTTTTTGAGAAACGTCTACACTAATAACCTTGCTTGCTTTTTTTGCTGCATATACCGAAAAAGCACCGGTATAGCAAAAGCAATTAAGTACTGTCTGACCCTCACAAAAAGGCAAGATGGCTTTTCTATTTTCTCTTTGGTCTAAAAAAAATCCTGTTTTTTGACCTTCCTTTATATTTACCCAAAAGCGAAACTCATTTTCTTGGATGAGGATTTCATCGGGGAGCTCCCCCTCAAGAAGACCTTCATATCGGCGAAGTCCTTCTTTTTCTCTCACAGAAAGATCACTTTTTTCATATATCCCTAACGGAGAAAAAGTTTCGCAAATAGCGCGTACAATCATTTCCTTTTGTTTTTCCATACCTAGAGTGTGGATTTGTAGTACCACATAGCGGTCATAGACATCGATGACAAGTCCGGGAAGACCATCGCTTTCGCCAAAGACCCAGCGGAAGGCATTTGTGTTGGAAAGCCATCTTTTTTTTTGCTGCAATAGTTCACTTAGACGACTTTGCCAAAAATTTTGGTCTATAAAGCTTTGTCTTCGACTCAAAATACGTATGCGGATATCACTACGGGAATTGTAATAACCCGTTGCTAAGAAAGTATTTTGGTAGTATATGTGACATAAACCTCCGTCTGCTATGGGCTCTTGTTTTTCAATGGCTTTTGAGAAAACCCAAGGATGCCCACCCTTTATTTCTTTTACCACAGCCTGTCTTACCCATACTTTGGGGTAGCCATGCAAAGAACTTGCCATACTAAACCCAAATTTTGCATGGAGATAGCCAGGCATGCAGAAAAAGTGGTTGCTCCTTGTAAATCCCCAGGCTGGTGGTGGTAAAGCCAAAAAGATACTTCCCCAACTGCGAAAAGCTCTGCAAGACGAGAATATAGAATTTGAAGAGTGCATCCCCGAAACATTTCTCGAATTTTGGAAAAAACTCTCGCGGGCCCAAAACTACTGCGGGATTGCTATTGCAGGCGGGGACAGTGCGCTAACCCTCGCTGCAGAAAAACTAATTCCTAAAAAAATACCACTTGCTTTTTTCGGCGTTGGGTCTCAAAATGATATAGCCCGGGAACTTGGGCTTATAAATTTTGCTCAAGTCGCCAAAATGATGAAAACACCACCTCTCCGCTGCGACTACCTCGAAGTAAAGACCCCAAAACAGCACGGTATAGCCCTAGGACAGGTAAATTTTGGCCTTGGGGTATGGGTAAATACCTTTGTGGAATCTTTTAAGAAAAAGCACCCTTACTTCTATAAGTTTCAGTTTTTTTTGGGACTTTTTGCTATTATCTATGCTGCGCTAGGCAAAAAAAACGTCCTTGATATGGAAATCCATGGGGAGGAACACTTGCATGGGCGTTTCCACATTGCCCTTTTCTCAAAAATACGTCATTGGGCGGGGGGATTTTTTTTTGTACCTCCGGCATCGATAAACGATGGTTACATCCACTTAATTCTCGTGCGCGATTGTTCCCTGTGGCGCCTCATCTACATCATTTTGTTATCTAAAAGAGGCCAACATTTAAGTCAAAAAGAAGTGATATACATAAAAAGCCGGCAATTTAGCGTGCGTCTCTTACATCCCCAGAGTCTGCAAAGAGACGGGGAAATCTGGCCTTTGCCAGATAACCATTACACCATTTCTTGTAAGCAGGGAGGCTATCTCATTCATGGCAAAGCTAACAGTTGATCATCGCCTAAGCATTGCGCCCATGATGGGCATCACAGACCGGCATTTTCGCTATCTCATGCGCTTAATAAGCAAAAAGGTTGTTCTCTATAGCGAAATGATCCATGCTCGTTCCTTGGTTTACGGCAACGTCGAGAAATTACTCCGCTTCCATCCCTTAGAAAAACCTGTTGTCTTGCAACTGGGGGGAGATGAGGTGGACGAGCTTTGTCGGGCAGCGGAACTTGGAGAAAAATGGGGTTATGACGAGATTAACCTTAACTGTGGTTGTCCCTCACCCAGGGTTCAGGCCGGGTGTTTTGGGATCATGCTCATGCATACACCTAAAAAAACGGGCCAGCTCATACGCCAACTAAGAAAAGCCACCTCATTGCCCCTTACAGTCAAACATCGGCTTGGGAGCAGTGAAAGGCATGGCTATGAGTTTTTATCTAACTTTGCCGAAGAAATGCTAAAAGCCGGCGCTCAACGACTCATTGTGCATGCTCGACTGGCTTTTCTCGGAAATGTATCCCCCAAAAAGAACCGAGAAGTTCCCCCTTTAGATTACGAGCAGGTTTACCGTCTCAAAGAAGATTTCCCAGAGGCTAATATACACCTTAATGGTGGGGTGAAAACATATGAAGAAATCAGCTTTCACCTAAGATATGTTGATGGAGTTATGATAGGAAGACTTGCTGCCCAAAATCCTTACTTCTTTCACGAAGCTGATTTTAGGATCTTTAGCATGCCTGTAAAACCAAAACTCCGGCGAGAAATTTTAAGAGAATATTTACGCTACGCCCTTCATGAATATGAACTCACTAACGAAAATCCTCGCACACTTTTGAAGCCTTTATTAGTTTTATGGCATGGAGTACCACATGCGCGTTTATTTAGGCGAATGGCCAGTGAGAATATAAAGAGGGCGAGCTTCCAAGAAATCTGCCATGCTTTGGAACAAAAAGCTAACGACATGGAATCAGCCGAGGAAATAAGTTTACATCCCAACGTCCGCTTACAATAGAGGACTGTGGAAAAAGAAGAGCAGAGGTGGCAAACAGAAGGGCTTTCTTTTGAGAAAGCTCTCGATGAACTTGAAGAAATCACAAGGAAGCTTGAGTCGGGGAACACCTCCCTTGAGGAATCCATGCAGCTTTACGAGCGTGGTATACAGCTAAAGCAATTTTGTGAGAAAAAATTAAAAGATGCAGAGCACCGTTGGATGATTCTAAGAGAAACGGCTAGCGGCGATGAACTTCAGGTTATTCCTTCTGATAAAATCCCTGACATTAACGAGTTTTCCGCTCCTATTCACTCCGAGAAATAATAGCGAGCCTCATTTATTTGTACGGCATCGTTGTAGGATTCAACCATAGATACAATGTGAATGATGGCACCGGCTAGCAAAGCCACAGAACCAATAAGTAGACCCTGCCTTTGCAGGGCAGCCGGTTGAACAAAAGCAGCATAGTAATAATAAAAAGCTACGGTATAGGTAGCAGCGGTGGCTAGGCAAAAAGTAGCTCCTTTGAGATCCTTACGCAAATAGATTTCCCCGGAACCCGGTAATATAAGAGACAATAGACATGCCAATCGAGGGTCTTTGTATGGAACAAGCCCCATCTGAGGCATGGTTGGCGTTTTTCCCATTTCTTGCAAGGGAGCTTGGGGTCGCGGCGACGTTGTCCGAGCAAACGGGTCTTTTTCTTCGGTACTGAACACCTGTTGTTCTACTGTCACCGCATGTAAAGCCACTGCAAAGAGCAGCTCTATAGTAATATACAGGAGAAAAAAAAGTGAGATCTTTTTGCGTAGCGACTCCGACATTACTCCACCACCACCTCAACCCTATTGCGGCCATTGCGCTTAGCTTGATACAAAGCTTTGTCACAACGCTCAATAATATCTGCATTTTCGCGATCCTTTTCGGGCAAATAGGTTGTTACCCCCAAGGAAATGGTAACTTTTAGGTTTTTGTCACCAATGTCTGTTGGATTTTCTACTGACGAGTTTTCTACGGCTTGGCGCAATTTTTCAGCCATACGCTGGGCAATCTGCAGATCTTTACCTGGCAATATCACAGCAAATTCTTCCCCCCCATAACGGGCACACAGCTCTTCCGGTGTCACATTGTCCATAATGATGCGCGCCACATTTTTTAAGACAATATCTCCTGTAAGGTGCCCATAGGTGTCATTGAATTTTTTGAAATGATCTATATCCGTCATAATGAGAGACAGTGGCCGATTAGTCTCCTTTGCTTCTTCCCGCATTTCCCTAAGTTGGGTTTGAAAAAAATGATGGATCTTTAGCCGCGTCATCATGTCTGTTGTAGCTAAAAGGTAAAGTCGGGCATTTTCTACGGCAATCGCCGCTATCGAGGAAAGGTCTGCCAAAAAACGCATGATATCGGCCATATAAGGAGATCCATCCACTCTGGGGCCTATGACAAGTAACCCCACCAAGCGGTTGCCTCCCTTACCCCTAAGCGGGAAAAGCACGAGTTCTTCGGAAAGAGATTTGAGCATGGCAATCTCGTTTGCATGGGCCCCTTGTGCTTTTTTTTCCAAATCTAAGATGAAAATGCCGGTATTGCGCGGACAATGGTTAAGTAAAAAGCGGCCAAACTCACTTTTGAGAGAGATCTTTGGTGGGTTGGCATGGTCAAATTCAAAACCAATACTCCTCGGATGGAAGGTAATTTCATGGAACTCGCCTTCAAGGGAAGCAAAGATCCCTGTTTGCAGCGAACGACTTTGTGCCAGGGTTATGTTGAGAATATTGTCTATTAGGGCATCATAGTCTAAATTGGAACTTAATGCCTTCGAAATATGTACTAGCTGCTCCAAATCAAAGATTTTCTTTTCCCATTGCTCAGCAAGCCCAGGTGGCAGGTTCTCTTCCAACGTCTTTAGCGCCTGCTTTTCTATGCTCTGGATTTCACTTCTCTGCGTTCTCTTCCGTTCTCTGCTTGCCATGGTCGAGTTAAAATGTCCCCTTTATATCTTCTGCCAAACTGGCAATTCTTTTTCATTGCGTCATCTCCTCCTTGATAACCGTGTAAGGCTCCCAGGGATAGGCAAATCGCCTGCTTTTTCGAAGAAAACCTTCTCTTTCCTTAAACATCCGGTATTTTTTCCAAAGGCCTTCACTAAAATATTCCACTTTTATTGTATTGTCGCGACAATCCTTTGCTGGCAAAGGATAGACCATGTGGTTCCATGACCTTATGCCAAAACACAGCGGGGGTTTCCCACCAAGTAAAGTCAGCGGTCGGTGTTTAACAGAAAAGCTAGTTGGGTTGTAATTTTCGGCATCCTCGTAGCCTATGTGATAGATTTCTCCTTTTTGATTAATCCGTACTTCAATGAGCTCCACATCCTCGGGCCCAAAAATAATTTTCTGCAAAGAGAGTCCCCCTGTGTACACTAATCTACTAAGAAGTGGGAGAAAACCCTCATGGGGGTTTTCTTCTTTTTCATATACAGGATGGCAGGCTAAATAAAATCCACCGGAATTATCGATCCCTAAACGGTATAGCATCCGGTAAGGAGAGCCATACTGAGGATGTGCCTTTATTTGGGGACAAAATTTTTGTGCAAAACTATCATCTCTGACAGGCTTTAATGCTTGTTCACGAAAAAAATCGCTATCCTGCTTATTGGCAAAGGCAGCAAAAAAAATAAGAACAGGAAGCGCCACCCCTCCCAAGAACAATGAGTTTTTTTTCCACATGAGCTTAGGAATGCACTTTACTCTTGGGAAGAGTTGTCAAGCAATGTCGGCAAAATGACCACTTCCAGCCAGCAAAATTGCCCTCGTCCCGCTATAAAGCTGCTCTATTTGATTCCTAATTTCTTTGTAAGGAAAGAGCTAGTGTACTTAATACTCTTGGTAGGCCTGCTAGTCACCTGCCAGAGCCTACCTAAACAAAAAGAGCTTCAACATGAGCTACTAGAGGCTATTCGCCATAATGACGAGGAAAGACTGCGGCAGGCTATCGCCAAGGGGGCCGATATAAATTATCCGGACAGTGAGGGATACACAGCCTTACATGAAGCAGCAAAGCGGGGCTCGAGGCGCCTCTTGGAAATCATGTGTGAGGGCCCTTGTCAACTAAACCGAGCCAGCCGGTATGGCGATAGCCCCCTACACCGGGCAGCAAATACAGGGAATGCAGAAACTGTTCAATACCTCTTAGAGAAGGGAGCCAACCCCCGCTTAAAGACCCATTTAGGGATGACGGCACTCCACTACGCCGCTCGACGAGGTAAGGTGGCCATGGCGGAGGTTCTCTTGCTCTATGGCAGTGAGCTTAATACAACAAATAACTTGGGCAACACTCCCCTCCATGAAGCAGCCATCGCAGGAGAAAAAGACATGGTTATTTTTCTATTGAGGAAGGGAGCCTCCCCCCATGCGAAAAATTTTTCGGGGAAAACCCCCCGGCAGTTGGCATGGGAAAGAGGCCATAGCGAGATCGTAAGACTATTTGATCATCCAAAACCTTAGCGGATAGCATAGAGGACATAAGAAGAAGTGAGTCTCCTTCCCCCAAACTCGAATCGACTTATGATATGATAGTAGCCGATACGCAACGCATGTCGCCAATCTAAGAAATTTTTCCAGTTGCCACGAGCTTTGCGCCATTTTGCCATTAGCGAAAAATCCACGGGAAAAAATTCAACAAAGTGGCGAAATCCAATTTGTTTGAGCATGTTTTTGAGTCCCTCGGATGTATAGTAGACAAGATGGCCTGGTAAGAAATAGTGGTATTTCTCTCCAGCGAGAATGGCCTGCCAGGCAGAGAAGTTAGCTGTTTGGACAAGTAGAATTCCCCCCGGCAAGAGAAGTTGGTAAGCCGCTTGAAAATCCTGTCGGGGGGTTGGCAAATGTTCCGCAACCTCAACAAGACTTATAACGGCAAATCCCCCTCTTAGTTCTTTGTTCTTGGGTAGCTGAGTAAGACTTCCACGAAAAAGTCTAACACTCTTGTCTGTGCTATAACTTTGAAGCCATTTTTTTCCCTCATTAATGGCATAGGCTGAGACATCAAGCCCATAAGCCTTAAAATAGCGTGATGCAGATAAAGCAAAGCCACCAAAACCACAACCTACATCCAGAAACTTACCACCATGTAAAGAAGGTGGTAGATATTTTAGAAGTGTCTGTAATCTTGCTTCATGAACATGTTTGTGATATTCATACTGCTTTCGCTCGTCTTGGTAGGCATAAGGAGCATGCCCGGCATAATAGCCTTCATGATAATAGCCAAAGGGATTCGATGGCTGGGGATACTGGAAGAGGCAATGACAACTCTGGCACAGGTGGACATGAAATGATGGCTTAAAGCGGGTAATCTCATAGCGCCATCTGGTGTTGCTACTGAGGCATACAGGGCAGCTGGGCTTCATTTTATAGCTTCAAAGACGTGGTGGGCTACCACTTCTTCCTCACCCAGAGGCATGCGTAACAAAAAGCCGTAGCGCAATGTCGCAAACAATGGCCGAAGGGTCTTTTCCGCTTCCTTACGCGAGTAGGTTGTAACACAGGCACCAGCCAAATCTTTTTCTACGGTTTTTTGCAAGTGAGTGTCGACATCCGAGCGCACAGTTAAAAGAAATACCCCTTTCTTTTTTAACACACGGTGGACTTCCCTCAAAAATACGCTCACCTCCTCCTCTTTGAGGTAATGGATTACCCCCCAGCTCAATACCACATCAAAAACAGCATCTCGAAAGGGGAGGGAACAAGCCGTGGCTTGGATGACATTTTGCCTGCCAATAAGGGGCTCAAAAGCATAATCTAAGCCTACGCAGGGTATTTCCTCCCCTCTCAGAAAGTCAAGATGCCTACCAAAGCCACATCCCAAATCAAGCACCAAGGGTTTAGGAAAATAACTCCTGTATTTTGAAAAATAACGGACAACCGTTTCATCCGGATAGACAAGCCTTGCCTTTGTCTTTGTGTAATGGAGGCGCCATGCCTTATGGTTATGCAATTGACACATTATACCTATTCCTTCTATCGGCAAATGCCGTAAAAACGGCAACTAAAATGAGTATTAGCGCTACCATTATAGCCTATAACGAGGAAAAGGACATCCAAGATTGTATAAGGTCAGTGCAACAGATATGTGACGATATCATTGTTCTTGTTGACAGCAAAACCACCGATAACACAGCAAAGCTAGCCCGTCAATTGGGAGCCCGTGTCTATGTCGAACCTTATTTAGGAGATGGACCTCAAAAAGCCTTAGGTGCCAGCTACGCTCAAAACGATTGGATTTTGTCAATTGACGCCGACGAGAGGCTTGACCAAGATCTTTTAGCCTTTCTACAACGCTTCGACCCCAGCAACAGTAGCTGCGATGCCTATGCTTTCCGCCGACGAAACCATGTAGGTAAGCGATGGCTAAAAGCCCCCGGTTTTTATCCAGACTATGTGGTGAGACTCTACCACCGCAAGAGGGCTGGTTACCTCCCCCTCCCCTATCATTCCTATGTTAAGGCAAAGCGAATCAAAAAAGTAAATGCCCATTTTATACATTATACCTATGATAGCTACGCCGATTGGCTCACGAAATTGCGCTTTCACAGCGAGATGGCTGCTCAGGGGCTTTATTTACAGGGCAAACGGGCAACTCGAGGTAAAGCTCTTATACATGCCACCATAGCTTTTATGAAACAATACATCTACCAGCTTGGCTTTCTCTATGGCTTTGATGGATTTACTGTAGCTCTGACAACTTTCTTTGCGACTTATTTTAAATATCTTATGCTTCTCGATTATTACCGCAACCCCTCGCTCATTAAAGAGAAGTTAAATAAGGGAGGGGATCGAGATGACGGTCTAAAAGACGAACCTCGTAGTGCAGATGAGGACCAGTGGAGCGCCCAGTAGAGCCAAGACGGCCAATCATCTGTCCTTTCTTTACCACCTGTCCTGGATAGACATAGCTCGCACTTAGGTGACCATAAAGAGTCTGATATCCAAAACGGTGCTGCAACCGTATGTGTATGCCATACCCACCGTTATAACCACTCATGGTAACATAGCCATCAGCGGCAGCATACACAGGCGTGCCTATCTCGTCAGCCAGGTCAATGCCGGTATGGAAATCCCGTGCATAACCAAAGGGTGACAGACGTGGGCCATAGAAAGAGGTAAAGTGTCCCCCTGCTAATGGCCAAAAATAAGGGAGGCTTCTCTGCACGGTTTCTCTTTCCTTAACAAAATTACGGAAAAAACGCAGAACACCAAGTGTGTCTTTTAGAGCCAGGTGCAGCTTGCGAAATTGCCTTACTTCACTTCCGTAAGTGATTTTCTCAGGTAGTTTTTCCTCCTTTAACAGAAACTTTTTTTCCAATAGGCCACCACTTTGTTGCTCTTCATGGGCCGTTTGCCAAAGCCTTAAAAGGGCCTGTGATTCTCGCATGAGGCCTTCTTCTGCAAGCTTATTTAACTCTCTGTCTTCTCGATAGAGAATTTCCTCATCCAGGCTCAGCTCCGAGTTGGTCAGCAACACCTGCAGGTTTTCACGAAACCCTTCATGGAATCGCCGCAGCCGGCGATAGTGCTGCATGTACTTTTCTCTTTCCTCTTGGTAAGCATTTTCGGCTAAGTATAGCTCTGCTGCCTCTTCCCTTATGTTTTGCTGCAACCTCACCGAAAAACCTGAGGTAACCATAATGGTGAGCATGATGAGCAGGGCATAAAGGATAGCAAATTTGCTTAGTTGCAAACTAAAAATATGGGCCTCATTATGGGGTATAATCATAAGAGTAAGCCTCTCATTGCCTCTGGCTTTAAGAGTCGTTAGCCATTTTTGGATTTTCTTCTCTATCTGTCGCCACACCCTTTTTTTCATTGGCCTCAAAACCTTTTGAAGAAAGATTGCCCTGTCAATCCCTTTTCCCTGACGCAACCTCCCCTAAAATCTGTTACAAAAGTAAAAAGAAGCAAAGTTTTTTCAAGGTGAGGAGAAAAAGCTTTCTTTTATTTATTTAACGACCGGTAAAAGAGAATAAAAGGTCTTGCCATCCTGTAAGAAGGCGTCTCTATGGGCTTATGATGTGGGAATTTTTCAAATTCTATCTACCAACTAGAGTACTCTATGGCCCAGGCCTTAGCAAGCGCATAGCGGAAGAATTGCGGCCCTACCTTAAGGGAAATTATCGGGTATTACTGCTAACCGATCCTTTCTTGGTGAAAAATGGCACCATTGATTCTATCCGCCAGAGTCTGCAGGGAAGCCAGCTAGAAATAGCCGCCATATTTCATGATATCCCCCCAAATTCAGAGCTAAGCGTGGTGGAAAAAGCCACACAGCTAGGGGTTGAGAGTAAATGCAATTTTATTATGGCCATTGGCGGGGGCTCGGTCATGGACACAGCTAAGGTAGTGAACATCCTTATGGTAAAGGGGGGAGATATACACCAGCATATGGGAGCCCAGCTCATTGAAGGGCGAGTGTTGCTGCCAAGTCTTTTTATCCCAACAACGGCGGGCACTGGTTCCGAAGTAACCGAGTTTGCCGTCATTCTAGATTCCCAAAATAAAGTAAAACTTCCTTTTACCGAAGAAGCCATTTTACCCGATTTTGCCATCCTTGATCCCCAACTAACGGTGTCCATGCCGCCTAAGCTAACCGCCGCCACCGGCATGGACGCCCTAACCCATGCCATCGAATCCTTTGTATCAAACCAAGCGAACCCTGTTTCCTCATCCCTCGCCATCTATGCTGTTGAGTTGATCCATGCCAACATTTTACAGGCCTGTGCCGTCCCCGATGACCTAGAAGCAAGAGGGGCGATGCTTGTGGCATCTTTCCTGGCTGGTGTTGCCTTTAATCATGCTGGTGTGGGAATTGTTCATGCCATGAGCCATGCCTTGGGCGGAGTCTATGGTATCCCCCATGGGGTTGCCAACAGCATCATGCTCCCTCTTGGAATGGAGTACAATTTAGAGAGCTCAGCCCACCGTTATGCTCGCTTGGCGGAAGCTATTGGCGTACTAAACCTAAAACCCGCAGGAGAATTAGCTAAACTAAGTGCTCATTTACCCCCTCTTCATAGCTTGCTCCAAAACCTGTCTTTTGTAGACGAGTGGTTGGCCTTGCAGAAAGCCCAATATTTCATTCAATACATCCGGCAACTCAACCAAAGGCTTAAGGGACTTGCGGGACTACCCACAAATCTCAGGGAAGCCGGCATAGAGGATGGTCTTGGAAGGCTCGATGAGGTTGTCCAAAAGGCTATGGATGACGGTGCCCACCTCTACAACCCTCGCCCTGCCGATGCCCAAGAAATCCGGAAGATGATACGCCGGGCATACGAAGAAGAATGGCCAGCTATCCCTACAGGAAAAGCGGAAATTAAGGCCGCGAAATTACATGCCGAAAAAAGAAGACCCAAAAATGTCTTTAAGGATGAACAAATGCTTTATGACATATTATTGGGCTTCTTTGAGAAGCTAAAAGAACACCCGGAAATTGGCCCCAAACTCCATGCCACGGGGCTTTCTGTGCGTTTTAATTACGCAAACCCTGATTCCTCAATCGCCATAGATGGCAGAGGGCCCGAAGTGGTCTTTTTCAAAGGAGAAGAGGCTAGAAAATTCCAAGCCCAAGTGGAAATGTCCATGCAGGCCGATTTTGCCCACTATTTTTGGCATGGAAAAGCAAATCTCCTTCAAGCTCTCGCTCGCCGGGAAGTCATCGCCAAGGGCGATGTGCCGTCGGTGATGCGGCTCTTACCGATACTCGAGCCAGCCTACGATCTCTACCCCCGCTATCTAAGAGAACGTGGCTTACACAAGATTATTGTGGATTAATGCTTTTTCTTTAGGTAGTAGTATTGAAGGGGGGCCAGAAGAAAATTGCTAATCAGGGCATACACAACCGCAGGTAATACAGTTAGGGGAGCAAAGAATTCCTGAGCAATGACAATAGCCATCGTGAAGTTTTTAAAACTGCAGCTAAGACTTAAGGTAATACGCTCGGGCCTATTCTTACCTAAAAGACGACCCAAGAGGTAGCTCACACTGAGAAAACAAAGAACCAAAAAAGATAAAGACAGGGTCTCATTTAGGTTTCTGGCGAGGCTCGCCGTCATAGGAGCCACCACCCCATAGACAAGAAAAAACATCCCCCCAAAAGAAAGATAAGGAGAAAGCTCCTTTATTTTTTGTTTAAGTCCCCAAAAAATCACAACTCGCCCTAGTAGCATGGGAAGAAGCACAATTTCCATTAAAGAAAAAACCATTTTTGCCAGAGGAAAAGCTAATTTCTGTTGCGCAAAAAAAAGAATTATAATGGGAATAATCAATGGGGCAAGTAAATTGGAAAGTGACACAACAACAAGCGCAAGGTAAACTTCCCCACCTAAGAGCTGCGAAAAAAAAATATTGCTCATGCCCGTCGCAGTCCCCGCGATGAGCAGGAAGCCAATATAAACCTCTGGATCAAAAAAATGCTGCAGGAGCCAAACAGGAATCACTGTGGCAAAGTGAATAACGGCAAGAGCAAAAACAAGAGTTCTTAGACTAATACGGCTTAACTTTGCTTTCTGGAAATCCACATCTAGGCTTGCCAAAAACATGAGCAGCATCAGAAAATAGCGGACAAACGGTGCTAGGTATTTCTCTCCAGGATCAGGCCACAGGAGGGCTAGAAGGACCGATACCAATACCCCAAGCCAAGAAAAAGACGTTAAATATTCCTTAACGGGAACTTTTTTCACGTAAATCCGCAAAATTTTGCCACTGGCGTCTTAGTTTTTCTTCTTCGTTATAGGTAAAGACATCTAAAAGATCCGGCGGCTTATAAAAAGATTTCTTGATCAAGTCTCTGGGCCAATAATCTTGCTCCACATAGCCACCGAAGTCATGAGGGTATTTGTAATCCGCAATTTCAGGATTTGTGTTAACGATGTGCCCCGGAGGTTTTACTTCATTGCCAGCTACAAAATCAAGGGCCTTTTCTATGGCTTTATAGGCACTGTTGCTTTTGGGGGCAAGGCAAAGATAAATCACAAGCTCAGATAAAATAATCCTTGCTTCAGGTAAACCTATGCGCTCTGTTAAAGTAAGTGCCGAGCTTGCCAAGACGAGGGCCCGTGGCTCGCTAAGGCCAATATCCTCAGCAGCAAGAATGGCAAGCCTACGGGCTAGATACACAGGGTCACTGCCTATGTGAAGTAGGGTGGCTAGGTAAAGCAAGGCTGAGTCCACATCGCTCCCACGCACCGATTTAATAAGGGCACTCATGAGTTCGTACTCACGCGAGACTATGTCCCTAGGGATCGGCCGATTGTTTCTAAAAAACTCACGCAACTCATAAAGTAATCTCTCTTCTGTCTCGTTCTTCTTTTTGTAAAGGAGGATGTGCTCCAAAGCCTGGTAGGCCAGCCGCAAGTCAGGCCAGGCTTTCTCGGCGATTTCCTCCCAAATAACTGGAGGAAAGCTCTCAAGATCATGTCTTTTCCAGCTCTCTTCTAATATTGACCGAAACCTAATTTTATCAGGGGGATGGATTTCCTTAACAACAACCCTGCTTAAAAGAGCACGAGTTAAATAGTGGTAGGGAGATTCTGTGGTGGCGCCAAGTAAGATCAGCTCTCCTTTTTCTATTGGGTTTAGCAAAACATCCTGGCGGGACTTGGCAAAACGATGTATCTCATCTAAAATTAAGACAACTGGTCGTACACTTTTGTGCAAAAGCTCGCGTACCTCTTCCACGCCAACAGAGGCCGCAGGAAAGCTAGCTCCCTGGTAGCCACTTTCCTTCACGAGAATTTCAAGAAAGGTGGTCTTCCCCGTTCCGGGAGAACCATAAAGCACGAGGGAAAAAGGTTCCTCTAAGAAGCGCTCCCTCAAATAGCCAAGAGAAGCAAAATCATTAAACTCCTGAAAAGATCGGGGCCGCAGCCTTACCCATAAAGGTGGCTTTAGCTGATCAAAAAGTCCCAATCCGTCTTTAGGCATTACCACTCGCTGCGATTTTTTTTCTTCGCCATTTCAATAAATTTTACAAAAAGGGGGTGGGGGTCAAGAGGTCTTGAATTAAATTCAGGATGAAACTGCACCGCAACAAACCAGGGGTGGATATGACGAGGTAACTCAATGGCCTCCACAAGACCAGAATCCGGAGAAGTACCTGATACTACCAGACCCATGCCCTCCAACAAACTTCTATAACGATTGTTAAATTCATAGCGATGCCGGTGTCTTTCGTAAATCTCCCTTTTTTGGTAGGCTTCCTCAAGCAAGCTGTGGGGCTTAACAAGGCAAGGGTAAGCACCTAAACGCATGGTCCCCCCTTTCGAGGTTACGGAAAGCTGCTCTTCCATTAAGCTTATTACGGGATGTTCGCATTCCGTTTCAAATTCGGTGCTATTAGCTCCCCTAAGCCCAGCTACATTCTGAGCAAATTCAATGACCGCGGTCTGCATACCTAAACATATACCAAAATAAGGTATCTTTTTCTCACGCGCATAACGGATAGCTATAATCTTGCCTAAAATACCTCGTTCGCCAAAACCGCCGGGAACTAGAATCCCATCCGCTTCCCCAAGCAATTCATGGGCATTCTCAGAGGTTAGCTGTTCCGAATCTAGCTTGATCATCTCCACCCTTACTTGGTTTGCAATACCTCCATGTTGTAGAGCCTCAAATAAGCTGCGGTAAGCATCGGCTAACTGCATGTATTTCCCTACCAGGGCAATTTTAACCATCCCTTTGGGCTTTTTAAAGTGCTCAACCACGGTCTCCCATTTACTAAGCATAGGGTTCATGGTTTCCAAGAAAAGAGGGGATTTTTCTTCTAAGCGGAAATAACGTATAATCTCATCATCAAGATGCTCTCGATGGAATATGAGAGGGATTTCATAAATGGTGTGCTCAATATCGGGAGCAGAGATAACCCTCTCTTTCTTTACATTACAAAAAAGGGATATTTTTTCTTTTACCTCTTCAGAGAGATAATTTGTAGAGCGGCAAATTAACATGTCTGGTTGAATTCCCTGCTTTAAAAGCTCTTTCACCGAGTGCTGGGTAGGTTTTGTCTTAATTTCACCACCAATTGTGATGGTTGGCACAAGGGTCAGGTGGATATACATGGTATTTTCTGTGCCAACATCTAAACGAAATTGTCGGATGGCTTCTAAAAAAGGCACCGACTCAATATCTCCCACGGTACCACCAATTTCCACTAAAATAAAATCTACCTCAGGGTTGCTACGCTTAAGAGATAGTATGCGATTTTTAATTTCATTGGTGATGTGGGGAATCACTTGAACCGTTCGTCCAAGATACTCCCCTCTTCTCTCGCGCTCAATGACGGTGTAGTAAATTTGACCTGTTGTCACTGAATTTTCTCGACTAAGCTTTGCTGAGGTAAAGCGCTCGTAATAACCCAAATCAAGGTCGGTCTCTGCCCCATCCTGAGTTACATAGACCTCCCCGTGCTGAAACGGGCTCATGGTCCCGGGATCTATATTTAAATAAGGATCCATTTTTTGGATGGTAACCGAAAAGCCGCGAGCCTCAAGTAGAGCTCCAATTGAGGCAATAGAAACCCCTTTACCCAAGGAGCTTGCTACCCCCCCCGTAACAAAAATGTAGCGCACCTGCTTCACCGTGGATGCCACTTTAACAAAGAGCCCATCCGTCAAGAGCTTCCCTGACTCTATTGACTTTCGGGAAAAAGCTCCCTTAATTTTTTAATCTGCTCAAGACTTTTCCTATGAGCGACAAGCAATACATCCCCTCCCTCCACAATCACGAGGTCCTGCACACCCAAAAGAGCTACTTTTTTACGAGAAGCGAGTACAATATTCTCCCGGGCGAAAACCGACCTGCAGGTCGTTTGCTCATAAACATAGTTGCCATCGTCATTGGCTTTAAGGATCCGAGCCAAGGCCTCAAAGGAACCTACATCATCCCACACAAAATCTCCCGGGACAACAGCAAGGCGAGAAGACTTCTCAAGTAAAGCATAGTCAATGGATATCTCCGGCATCTGATTAAAAGCATCTTTAAGCTTAGCAGTACTTTGGAGGGCCATTTCACTCAATTCGTATATTTGCGGGGCATGTTTTTTGAGCTCATCTAAAAAAAGAGCGGGGGGAAAAACAAACATCCCGCTATTCCAGAGAAAATTTCCAGATTTTAGATAAAACTGGGCTTTTTTGAGATCTGGTTTTTCTTTAAAGGATTCGATTTTGTAGAGTGACTCACCTAAAGCCTTGCGCTTATCGACCTCAATGTATCCATACCCTGTCTCGGCCCTTGTAGGTTTAATCCCAATGCAGACAAGATATTCCTTTTGGGATAGCGCTCGCAGCAGAGTCTTCTGCCATGTCTCGTTGTCTTGAATATAGTGATCTGCCGACAAGACAACAACCGTTCTTCCCTTGGTTGTCTTTTTTTGCTGCATAAGTTGCATGAAATACGCAAGGATGGGCGCTGTATTTTTCGCCTGGGGCTCTATAATGAAATTCTGCCTTTGAAGTGGCAAAAGTGGTCGGATATTCTTAGCTAATTTACTAGTTGTCGCCACATAGATACTCTTAGGGTCGCTTAAAAGCTGAGCTCGCCTAAAGGTTTCTTCAATTAAGGTCTTGTTCGAATACAAAGACAAAAGCTGCTTGGGCTTTTCTTTTCGGGAAAGAGGCCAGAGTCTTGTACCGCTGCCACCAGCAAGAATTAGTACTATTGGTTGTTCCATTAAGGTCCTCCCGAGACATTTGGCTTTTCTCTTGTCTTATCTATTTCAGGTAAAACCAAAGATCTTTCATAGTGGCTGCGCGCTTTAAAATACTCCACCAAATTTGGATAGCGACGCAAAACTTCCGCTAATTTTTCATAATGTTCCCTTTCTAACTTATCCATCATTTGTTTCTCCAAAATCCTCTCTTCTAATAAGATTTTGTTGCGCAAGGCTTCTCTTCGAAATCGGTTTACTTCTTCTATGTTGCGACTTTGCAGCTCATAAAGCCCAAAATCCGGAATCTTTAATTCGAGGAGTTCAAAACTTAACAGTTGACACAAAGAGATCTCTCCTTCTTGTAGAAAATTTTGGAAATCTATCACAAACTCAGCTTTTTCCTTTTGCGCAAAATAGCTTAAAATTTTCTTATCTAAGGTCCTTAAATCATCATCTTTTTGGTACCAGCTGTACATTTTTTCCTTTAATTGCAGTTGTACCCTTGCCATGATAAGATGGGGGATTTTGTCGATTTCTCCTCCTGTTAGTCGCAACCAGAGGGGCAGAGCCTCCTCCGGTATGGCATAAGAAACACGCAGCTTGAGCAGAATTTCTCCCTCTTCTCCCAAGAGCAAAAACTCACTATAACGCAATTTGTGGCGAAAGACAAACTCCATAGGGGGGGATTGTATGGGGATTAAATAAAGTTGCCATTTGTCAGGAACAAAACCTGTCCACAGCCAATGGCGGCCTTCTTTCAATACTGGGAATTCAAAACCCAAGGCCCGTTCCTTTAGGAGACCGTAATATCCAGAGGGGACAGTGTAAATATTAAAGTAAGCAATACCAAATATAGAGGCAAGAGCAAGAGCCTCGAGAGAGAGCTGCGCTAAGCGCTTCATGGATTTGGCTAATTCTCATCTCCCTCCGGGTTGTGTAACCTCACCGGTTTTTCTGGGGTAATAGTGGTCACCGCATGTTTATAGATCATGCTTTGCTTTCCCTCGTTTTCTAAGACAATCGTAAAGTGGTCAAAACTAATCACCCTACCTTTGATGGGTACCCCATTCGAAAGGTAAATAGTGATAAGTAGTTTTTCTTTGCGTACGGTATTTAAAAAAAAGTCTTGTAGGGTATTGCGCCCTACGGGCTTGTCTTGGGAATTTTCTTTTGTCATGAGCTTCTCTTTTTACTTGTAAATTTAAGTCTATGCGCGCCAAAACTACGGTCTTATGCCGAGTTTTTGGGACAGGTAATGGCTGAGCTGGAAGGGGTCAACTTTTTTTAATTCTTTTTCTCTGCGAAGCCAAGTAAGCTGGCGACGGGCGTATTGCTTGGTCTTTCTTGTCACAAGTGCCATGAGATATTCCCTGCTTTTCGGGTCTACATCCTCCTCTTTTTGCCAATTTTTGGAAACAGCCATCTCCAAGATTTCCCGATAACCTATAGCACTAAGTCCCATGGCATGGACAGAGACATTTCTCCTCTTTAGCTCCAAAACCTCGGACAAAAAACCTTGGGCAAACATCCTTAAGGTCCTTTCTTCAATCGCCTGATATAATTTCTCCCGACTTACATCTGGACAGAGAATTTCGTATTTGAGCTTTCCCCGTATGCCACCACGAGGGATATACTCAGATACTTTCCTGTTGCCAGCTAAGAGCAAAAGGGCTGCACGATCAACCCGGCGCAGGTTTTTTTTGTCTAGTCTTGCATAAAAACTAGGATCTCTCTCCTCTATAAGTTTGAGTTTTTCTTCATATGTAAGCTTGGCTAGGTTTTCCTTTACCATATCTGTTATGGGGGGTTCATCGGGCAGACCATCGAGCAAGGTCTTAATGTAGTAATAGGTCCCCCCACAAATCACGGGGATACGACCTCGCTGCCAGATTTCTATCATAAGTCGCTTGGCTTCATGGAAAAAGAGACCAACCGACATCTTTTCGGTAAGTGGTAGGAATGCAAAAAGGTGATGTTTAAATTTATTCCTCTCATGAACAGCGGGAAGCGCCGTGCCAATTTCTATATCTTGGTAGACTTGCCGGGCATCGGCATTAATAATTTCAATGGGGGCCTCTTCACTCAAGGCATAAAGCGCTGCACTTTTTCCCGAGGCAGTGGGTCCCGTGAGAATAACTAGCTCAAGTTTTCCCTCCATAGATGTAGTTATCTAGATAATCACTAAGCTCACGTACAGCCCTATGTAAATCATCGTTTACAATTACCTTGTCGTAGTAAGGGGCGTAGGCTAACTCCTTCTTGGCGCGTTCAAGTCGTTTTTCCATTTCCTCTTGGGATTCCGTTTTACGTTGGCGCAGTCGCTCTTCCAAAATCTCAAATGATGGTGGCTTAATAAAAATTAAGAGGATTTTGCTTAGTCGTCTGCGCAATTGCAGAGCACCCTTGACATCCACATCCAAAATAGGTATTTTGCCAAGCCGGTGAATGCGCTCAAGCTCCGCAAAGGAGGTTCCATAATAATGATCCATGACTTCAGCGTACTCAACAAAGGCGTTTTCCTCAATTTTTCTTAAGAATTCTTCTTTCGATAAAAAATAATATTGAATCCCATTTTGCTCGTGGTTACGTGGGGGTCTGGTCGTACAAGAGATGCTATGTAGGAGATCCCCCCTAGTTCTCAATAACTCACTAATAAGTGTGTTTTTACCAGTACCTGAAGGCCCTGATAGAACAATAACGCCATCCCAGCGGGGTTGGGTCTTCCCCATAGCCAAGGTAATGCTTCTCTGGGCGTGCTGTCAACTATAAGACTGTACTGTAAAACAGTAAAGTTTAGGATCATTTGATGCAACATTTCATTGACAACTCTAGTTCATTTCTCAAGCTGAGGTGGATGTCCTCCCTCATACTTTTTCTACTTTTATTCATAAGCCTCATCATTTGGCTTTTAACCCCCCTTATCCCTTTAAAACCAGCGGCGTTTTTACTACTCGTTCAGTTTTTCTTTACTTTGTTAGCCTTTATATTATGGCGTCGGCGCAGAAAAAAGGGCAAGCCTGCTTTTTTAAGAGCCTTTTTGTTAGCAGCGCACTTTCTCTTCCTTGTGGCTACCACTGCCGTGATAATGTATGTTAACGTTAAAGATGAACAGGAAGGTGATAGCCTTGGCTTTATGCGGGGACTGGGCAAGATGATTTTTCGGGAAAGCCATAAAAAAGAGGAGTTTACGCACAAAGATCTACAAAATAGAGAGATGAACAAAGTCGTACAATCCCAGCCATAGGAGCAGATGATGAAGCCTATTCGTGAATATTTTTTTCATTTTCTCTTTCAAGTTCTTGCTATAATTGCTTTTCTCTTATCCCTTCTGCCCCTAGTCTCTTGGTGGGGAGGGGTTTTGGCACTTGTTCCTGCTATTTATTTTTGGCGTCGCAAGAGTAAAAACTGGCCATACCTTATCTCACTTGCGGCTATCTTTTTGGGCATTATTGTGTATGGCCTAGCTTGGGTTTATTCCACTATTAAGGTAGCCCACCTGAGAAATGAGGCCAAGAAAGAAATGGCGGCCATCTTTAAGAATAGTTGATGAAACTGCCAAAATCTCCCACCCTGCAATTTTCGGTTTCTGGGCTTAGGGGGTTATATCCCGAGGATATAAATCCCCAAAATTTACTAGCTTTTGTTACAGCCTTTAGCGAGACCCTTCCACCCGGTGAGGTAGCTCTCGCACGGGATAACCGCCCAAGCGGGGAGATATTGGAAGCCTTAAGCATAGGGATTTTAACCGCACTTGGCCGCCATGTACATGTTTTAGGGATTGTTCCTACCCCCAGCTTAAAGGCCTACACTCGCAAAAAGAAACTTGCCGGGGCTATTATGATCTCGGCAAGCCACAATCCCCTTCCCTATAATGCGCTAAAATTCATAGGACCTGGGGGCTTTTTTTTTAACGAAGAACAAAATCAAGCCTGGCTAAGAACCTTAGAAAAAAAACCTTCTTACGCCAGAGCACCCGCGATAGGCAAGGTAAGACATGTTTCTTTAGAAGAGGTTGCTGATCTCCACATCGAAGAGATCCTAAAGGCTCTGCCTTGCCGCCTTGAGGGTGGGATGCGTCTTGCTTTAGATCCTGTCTGTGCGACGTTGCGAAGACTTGGTCCTTATTTTCTAGAGAAACTAGGCTACGAATGCGTTTTGATAAACCACGAAGACAAATCGGACTTCCCCCGAGCGCCCGAACCTTCCCCTCATGCTCTGGCCGAGTTAGCTAAAATTACCAAAAAAAAGGATTGTGTGGCTGGATTTGGCTTTGATCCAGATGGGGACCGTTTGGCTCTTGCCAGCCAAGAGGGTGTGGTCCTAAGCGAAGAGCTCACCCTGCCCCTTGTGTTGCGCAGTGCGCTGCCCAAGAGACCAGGTGCTGTCGTTATCAACCTTTCTACCTCCTGGGTCAGTGAAAGTGTGGCACAGAGCTTTCGTAGAAAAGTATACCGAACTAAGGTTGGTGAAGCCCATGTAGTTCGCCAAATGCAGGAGGTCAAGGCTGCCATGGGAGGAGAAGGCAATGGTGGTGTGATCGACCCAAAGGTTGCCTCCTATGGACGTGATGCCCTTACCGCGATGGCACATATCTTATGTCTCATACAAGAAACAAAGAAAACCCCCTATGCTCTAAGCCAAGAATTCCCCCAGCTATTTATGCAAAAGCTGAGCCTAAAAAAAGAGACTCAGGGAAGCATGAAAAAAATCATCTCTGCTCTTGAAAAAGCGTTCCCCCACTTTCAGAAAAACCAAGAAGATGGTCTGCGCCTTAGCCACAGCTCTGGTGTACCTTGGTTGCACATAAGAGCCTCAAACACGGAGCCGATCATAAGGGTAATTGTAGAGGCACAAGACGAAAGGGAACTAAAAAATATTCTTGACTTTATCCAAAACATCCGATAATAAACTAAATGCTCTATAGGATATCCATTTTATTAGGGATAATCGCTCAACTCGTTTGGGCAATTCCCCCCAGTTTGGATCACCTCTGGCCTTTCAAGACAGAACGCCCCCCCTATCAAGGACCGCGGCGGGAAATAGTTACCTCACCTGAAGGGGTAGCCCTTGCCGAACATGAGTATGACGCGCATGGCAGACTTACCAAAACCTCTTATTACAAAAACCAAACAAAAGAAGGAGAGGTGCGCTACGAATATGAAGGCGGTAAAATAGCTTCAGAGCTTCTTTACAACTCGCAAGGTAAGTTATTAGAAAAGCTGGTCTACACTTATAATAAGAAAGGAGATCTTGCTGGCTATAGGGTACTGAACGAAAACTCACAAGAGGTTTTACGCTGGCACTTTGCCCTTCATGGTGGGGAAATTATTTCCGGAGAAAGATATGTTGGGGCTGAGCTAACCGAAAGCTTTCGCTTTGATAGCAAACAAAAAGAGAAACAAATTCTTTTCGACGGCCACGGACAAATCCAGGGAGAGATTGTGTATGTGCAAAAAGACGGGCTTCTTTTTGAGCGCACAAAGACAGATTTTACCGGCAGCCGCAAGGTAGTTTACCGCTACGATGAGCAAAAGCGTTTGGCGGAAATGAGCTTTTATCGCCAAGACAGGGGTGCTTGGGTTGCTACCAAAAAACATGAATTTTTTTATTAACTTAGCTGAGCCTTGCCTTGCCTGCGAGAATTTTTGCTTTAAGCCCTTCCTTTAATAAAATTTCGTTTTCTAAAATGTGGAATTTAATTTTTAAATAATAGAAATTCTTGAGAATTTTTAATTTCTCAGAAAACACCTGCAACTTAACCCAATCTTTTTCCGTAGTGATAACATAGTCTTGGGGTCTAACGCGCGCTAATATGTTTTCTATATCTTTTTCTGTGTAGTTATGGTGGTCCCGATAGCTTATGGGCTGTACTTCACTCACCCCTAGTTCTAAGAGAGTCTTCTCAAAGGCTCTCTCATTCGCAATTGCTGAAATGGCCCAGACTTTCTTGCCCTTAAGTAACGAACATTTCTTAAGATCTTTTTCATGGGTTTCAAAGCCATAGGCCATGGGGAGCTTTACAAAACCAACTGGTCGGTGTACAGCTTGAAAAACCATTTCGTGGCCGCTAACTTCCCTAAGTTCTCGAATAAGCTCCTCCACCCGACTGCGCGAGACAAGATCGCATTTCGTAAGGATTAAGATGTCACTTCGCCGCAGACTTTCCTTAGGTTCTCTCAAAATGCCATTTGGTATGAGGTGGCCATTACCATAGGGATTTGTGGCATCCACAAGCACAATGTCCACATCTCTTTGGAGAGAATAGTGCTGAAAGCCATCATCTAAAATGAAACAGTTTACGCCATAGTCTTGTTGGAGCTTTGACGCAGAGGCAAAGCGGTTTCTTCCCACTGCCACCGGTATACCTCTTAAGTTAACTGCTAAGAGATAGGCTTCATCCCCGCTCTCCCGAGGAGTTAGAAACAGTTGCTGTCCATTCGAAAGAACAGCTCCAATTTTCATGGCCTCCCCTCGGTAACCCCTACTTAAGATTCCCACATGGTAGCCTTCCCATTGGAGTAATTGCGCAAAGTAGATCACGGCCGGGGTTTTCCCCGTCCCGCCAGTAGTGATATTGCCAATAGAGATTACCTTTGCATTTGGGATGGGCTTGGCTTGGCGCAGCAAACGGTTAATTCTATCGCCTAGCCGATAAAGTCTCTCCAAGAGATATTGCTCCTCGTTCATGGACGAGACAGTCTTACCCGCTCTGCCAAATCAGATACCGAGGAAAGCAATATTTTTCCCATGGTCTTTTTTACTTGTCCCCCTATCTCTAATAGTATAGAAGGGAGTATGAAATTGGGGACGGATAAAATACGCGAGCTTTTGGGCAGTGAGGCAGACAGCCTTCTCGAGCATAAGTGCCAGACCATTCCCAAAGAAAAATTGCACCTACCAGGAAGTGATTTTGTTGACCGTATCTTTGCTCCATCTGATCGCAACAATAACACACTGCGCAACCTCCAGTGGCTTTTTAGCCATGGGCGCCTGGGCTCCACAGGCTACCTCAATATTTTACCTGTAGATCAGGGTGTGGAGCACAGTGCAGGTGCCTCCTTCGCCCCAAACCCGGATTATTTCGACCCCGAAAACATTGTTAAACTTGCCATAGAAGGGGGATGCAATGCTGTGGCTTCTACATTCGGGGTCTTAGGTATTGTTGCGCGCAAATATGCCCACAAAATACCCTTTATTGTTAAGTTTAATCACAACGAACTTTTAACCTACCCCAACAAGTACGATCAAGTCCTATTTGGCAAAATTGAAACCGCCTACAACATGGGCGCCGTAGGTGTGGGAGCCACGGTATATTTTGGCTCTGCCGAGTCGACAAGACAGATCCAGGAGGTCTCGGAAGCCTTTGCTTTGGCTCATGAGTTGGGTATGTTCACCATATTGTGGTGCTATCTGCGCAATAATGAGTTTAAAAGAGAAGGCAAGGATTACCATAATGCTGCCGATCTAACCGGCCAAGCCAATCACCTAGGTGCCACCATTCAGGCAGATATCATTAAGCAAAAATTACCCACCAATAACGGTGGCTTTAAAGCACTTGGTTCCACAAGCCCTTATGGCAAAATTAACGAGAAAATGTATACGGAGCTTAGCTCAGACCACCCCATAGATCTTGTACGCTATCAGGTGGCCAATAATTATATGGGCCGTATTGGTCTAATAAACAGCGGAGGTGAATCTGGCAAAAATGATCTTGCTGATGCTGTACGGACCGCAGTTATCAATAAAAGGGGTGGTGGTATGGGACTTATCAGCGGCCGTAAAGCCTTTCAAAAGCCCATGAAAGAAGGTGTGGAAATCCTTAATGCCATTCAGGATGTCTATTTAAATAAAGAAATCACGGTGGCCTAATTAACCCCCAGCTCCTTAGAGAGATGTAACTACCTTACCTTATGGAGAATCTAAAAGCAAAAATAAAAACGACTCTCACCCGCCATTTTGACCTACCTCATCTGGAAATATACACTCTTTATCTCTTTTTTTTTATTGCCTTGGCTGGGGGAATCTTCTTAGGGTACCTCGTTTACTCCATTGAGACCTCGAAGGATATCCAGGAACTCTCCCAATTTAGGCCCTCTGTACCAACTACTCTTTACGATCTACAGGGGCGACCTTTTGCTGAGCTTTTTCAACACCAGCGGGAACTCATATCGTTAAAAGAAATTCCAAACCATGTGGTGGCTGCTTTTTTAGCAGTGGAAGATACTAACTTTTACAAGCATTTTGGACTTGATTTTAAGGGCATTGTTAGGGCTCTTTGGCAAAACATAAAAAATCTCCGCATTGTTCAGGGTGGTTCTACTATCACCCAGCAACTCGTGAAGGGACTTTATACAAAAAGTGAAAAAACCATTTTTCGCAAAATCTATGAGGCTATTTTGGCCTTGCAGGTTGAGAAAGTTTACAGCAAAAACGAAATCTTAGAAATGTATTTTAACCAAACTTATTTTGGTCATGGTGCCTACGGTTTAGCTACAGCAGCTAGGTTTTACTTTAACAAACCTGTGCAAAAGCTCAACCTCATGGAGGCAGCTGTCTTAGCTGCCTTGCCAAAGTCCCCCCACACCTATTCTCCCTTTCGCAACCCTCACGAAAGCCGAGAAAAAAACAAGCTGGTATTGCAGCGTTTCGTTGAACTAGGTTACCTCACCGAGCAACAAGCCAATGAACTCTACAATACTTTTTGGCAAGAGTATTGGAAGGTGGTAGTCACAACCCCTCCCTATCTCACAGTATTTACGGAGCAGCGCAACCTGGCCCCTCATTTCACAGAGCAAGTGCGCCACGAACTCATCCCTATATTTGGCGAGGAGACACTCTACCATGGAGGTTATCAAATTTACACCACCCTTGACCTCGACCACCAACAAATAGCAGAAGAGGTTATGACCAAGCTCATAAGGAGGCAAGACCCTATTGCACGTAGTGCTAATCGTTATTATGCAAGTGCGGTAGACCTCAAGCTTTATGAACTCTACTTAAACTTTCGCCAGATATTAAGTTTGCCATCGTTAACAAAAATGTACTCTTTGCGCTCAGATTTTCGCCAAAAATTCAAAGAGTCGAATTCCGACGCTTTTGAGCTAATAACCCTCTATCTTGGTGTGCCCTCGGCTAATGAAGTTTCTGAGAATTTTTTAAAAGCCACAAGAGAGTTTAAATTTGATTTAGGTGTTCAAGGGGCTTTTTTAGCTATGGAGCCCCTCACTGGCCGCATTTCCGCCATGGTAGGTGGCCGCGAATTTAAGGCATCCGACCAGTTTAACCGGGCCCTACAAGCCAAGAGACAGCCTGGGTCCGCTTTTAAACCCTTTGTCTATGGTGCGGCTCTTGAGGAGCGAGTGCTGCATTCAGCCATGGGCTTTTTAGATTCGCCTTTAATTAATGTGCAACCGGATGGCACCTTATGGGCTCCGTCTAATTACGAAGGAGGCTACATGGGCTATGTGCCTGCCTATCGGGCACTGTCCGCATCCTTAAACATTGTCTCTGTACAAATCTACGATCTGGTAGGACCAGAAAAAATTGTCGAATTTGCCAGTCGCCTCACCAAAGCCCCTCAAGAGAGATTCCAACCAAGCCCAGCACTAGCCTTAGGAGCCTCTGAGCTTACACCGATGGAGCTTTTACTGGGCCTTTCTGTTTTTGCCAACAAGGGCCAAGATATTATACCCCACACCATACGTTATGTTACGGATCGGGATGGGAACATAGTTCTGCATATAGAACAGGAAGTTATGGAAAACCTCAACTACAAGAAACAGACTGGAAACCTGCAACTTGTGGAAGAAAGTGTAGCCTTTATCATGCAGCAAATGCTTGAACATGTGGTTAATGGTGGAACAGCAACTAAAGGAGTGAGAGTGGATGGAGGCTATGTTGGGCCAGCCGCCGGCAAAACTGGCACAACTTCTTCCCATAATGACGCCTGGTTTGTTGGCTTCACAAGCGACCTCGCAGCCATCGTATGGCTCGGTATGGATCAGGGATCCATGACCCTAGGCTATGGCCAGTCGGGGGGGGCTATTTGCTCACCGGCTTGGGGGGAATTCATGCGTCGGGTGTACGAGAAAAGAGGCTCTCTTCCCAAACCTTTTGATGAAAAAGCTCCGGAAGGGGTCCTCAAGGGAGGGGTCTGTCGTTATACCTACAAAACGCCAAACAGTGATTGCGACAAAGAACTTGTGGGAACCCTTATCCCGGCTCCCTTAAAAGTAAATGGGCAGGTAAAGGCCGTTCAAAGCGAAAAATGCGACTGCAATCATGTTCAATCCAGGAGTATTCTCGACCTAGCTCAAGAGGCTCATCAAATTACGAATGAGGAACTTGGTAGTACAGGACAAATCCGTAGGCGCCCTATTTACCAATAGTAATGCTCTTTCTTTACGATCTTTTAAGACCCCTGCTCTTTCAATTCGATGCGGAATTTGCCCATAAGCTTGTCCTAAAAGTAATCAAGAAAGTACCGTTACTCATACCAAAACATGAACCACCCCAGCTCTGCGAAAGGGAGTTTCTCGGAGTTAAAATCCAAAGCCCTTTAATTTTGGCAGCAGGTTTTGATAAAGAAGGTCTTTATTTCCCCCATCTTGCCCGGCTAGGCTTTGGCGGGATAGAAGTAGGAACCTTTACACCCAAAGCCCAGGTGGGCAATCCAAGACCCCGTCTTTTTCGCCTGCCTCATCAAAAAGCCCTACTCAACCGTATGGGTTTTAATAACCCCGGCATTGAGGTCGGCTTGAAAAATATATTACGAAACATACACAAGGTGCCGAAGCACTTTATTTTAGGTGTGAGTCTCGGAAAGTCACGAGATACCCCTATAGAAAAAGCCTTCGGCGACTATGCGATGATGCTCCAATATCTAGACAAAAACCTGCCAGCCAAGAATATCTATATAACGTTAAATATAAGCTCTCCCAACACTGCCTTACTCCAGGAACTTCAAAAAAGAGAGCTTTTCGAAAGCCTGTTAAAAAACCTGCCCACGACTCGCTTCCCCCTCCTTGTTAAGCTTTCTTTTGAATTAAAAAAAGAAGATCTTCGCCAAATTCTACAACTTTGCCAGAGAAGCAAAAAGATTGCGGGGATCATTCTCACGAACACTGCCTCAGATCCCACATTCATAAGAAACCTAACAGGCCAGGAACTTCAAGGCGGTATTTCAGGAGAGCCATTAAGGGAAGGTAGCCGCAACTTACTTAAATTGGCTCATAGCCTTGAATCCAAGCTTACCCTAGTGTCAAGCGGTGGGGTAATGGACCCCCAGGAGGCCTATGAAAGACTTCAACTGGGAGCCCAAGCCGTGCAAATCTATACCGGCCTCATCTACTATGGTCCCTACTTTGTTCGGGACTTTCATCAACTACTCATTGAGCAGGCTTAGGGCCAGACATCCCTTGGCGATAGTTAGGCCCAAATAGTTCCCTCTGTACCGACTCGTTAACGAATAGCTCATAATCCTCCTTCCCAATGCGGCGAAAGAAGAGTGTCAAGAGGCTACTCGTAAGTACAATAAAGGCAGAATACATAATGGGAAGCCATAGCATCTGGCTCTGGAGTGGCTCCTTAAAACTCATCATGACAATAGCAAAAGCAAGTGGGCCGTTTTGAATCCCAGTTTCCAAGGATATAGTACGTCTCCACCGCGGGGGAACTCCAAGTGCCCAGGAAAAGAGATATCCAAACAAGAAACCCCCTAAGCCGACCATAATGGCCGCAAAATAAATTTTTCCACTTGTGGCCAAGAGCAAATCATTATGGCGAACCACCACACTTCCCAGTAGAAATACAATAATAATGACAGCCATAAATCCAGCCGTATCCTCAGCTGCTTTTGCCCAACCTGGAGATTTCTTGCGCAAGATCATTCCCAAAATAACTGGTATTAACACAAGGAAAAGCGAGACAATAATATCCTTGTTTGGTATCTGAAACTTAACCCCACTGCCACTTTCAAGTAGATTCATACTCTGCATAAGCTCCGTCATTTGATCCACAATGGAGGGTATGCCAAATAAACTTAAATGCCCATAGAAGTTAAGCAAGATGGGAGTCATGATAATCGCCATGAGAGTTGAGGCTGATGTCATGGCAATAGACAAGGCTAGATCCCCACGTGAAAAATAAGCAAACATGTTGGAGGTGGAACCCGCTGGCAAACATCCCACGAGAATTAGCGCCAAGGCATTTACGGGATCGAGCCTCAGTATAAGCGACAGAGTAAAGGCCACAAGGGGCATAACCCCAAACTGAGATAGAAAACCCGTAATCATCCCCTTTGGCTTCTTCAGGGCATTTTTGAAATCCTGAAGGCTTAGTGTTGCCCCCATGCCAAACATGATGACAAATACCATGAGAGCCAGTAGAGGCTTCTCCCGGTTATTTATCATCCCTGCCCCACTTTGAACTTTTTGCCAAATTAGTTGAGTTAAGTCAGCAGTAAGAAAAGAAAGTTCCATAGTTAGCTCCTGTACATTTCTTCAATGAGTTTCTTATATTTTTCGGTAATAACATGTCTTTTAAGTTTGTAAAGGTTGGTGAGCTCATCCCCAACTTCAAAAGGCTTTGGTACCAATCTGAAGTCGACGATGCGCTCAAAGTTTTTAAAGCCAGCATCGGCCGAGATTGTCTTCGAAATCACATCGGCAATCATACTCTTTACTTTTTCATTTTTGCTTAGACTAGCGACATCCCCATGGATTCCCTGCTCTTTAAAGCCCTCCACGGATGGTACAATGAGAGCCGTGAGATATTTCTTATCCTGACCTACCACCATGACATTATCAATAAGAGGGCTTTCGAGAAGACGAGCCTCAATGGGCACTGGTTCTACATTTTCGCCACTAATTAGAACCACCGTGTCCTTCGTGCGCCCTACAATTTTGAGACAGTTGTTGAAGGTCATGATACCTAAATCACCTGTATTTAGCCAACCATCGTGTAAGACTTTCTTTGTAGCTTCTGGGTTCTTGTAATAGCCCTTCATTACTTGGGGACCCTTGACGTGGATCTCCCCTCTGCGACCCCTTCCCTGCCCTTTGTACTTGGGGTTAGGAAAGATAATTTCTCCGGTATTGGGATCTACTAGGCGGATTTCCGTATCTTTTATTACCTTACCTACCGTGCCAATCACGAGATCGTCAAAGGTACGGCACGAGATCACGGGTGAGGTCTCGGTCATACCATAGCCTTCGAGCACCGGGATACCAATGTAATTAAAGAATTCGTCTATATGAGGTGGCAGGGCCCCGCCGCCCGAGAGGGATGCCTTAAGATCGCCTCCAGCCGCCTGCCTTAACCTTTCGAGCACGGAGGCATTAAAAAGCCCATATAAGGGTATTACTAAAAACCACCTAATAGCATGGAAAATGCCAAGGAAAAACGAGACAAGTGGGTTTCTTCCCTCTAGATCGATTCTCTTGCCTTTTAAAAAGAACAAAGAGCTTTTGTACATCCGGCTAAAAAAATAAGCCGCATGAAAGAGGAAGCGCCGAACCGGGTGTGCCTTTTCTACATTGGCCATGATTTTCGCATGGATGGACTCCCAAAGCCTTGGAGCTGATCCCATAAAGGTGGGACGCACAGCCTTTAGATCATCCCCTAAATTGCGCACATTCGTGTAATAGGTGCAGCAGCCATTGAATATGGAATACATTTCAATAACCCGCTCAAAAATGTGCCAAATTGGTAGAATCGACAAAACACGATCTAGGGGAGTAATTTTAATAGGTATGCGGTATAGCTGCGAAATAATATTCGCATGGGTGAGCATAACCCCCTTGGGGGTACCTGTGGTACCAGAAGTGTAGATAAGAGTAAATAAGTCATCGTCTTTAATACCTGCCATGTGCTCCTCGGCTTTTCGGTTACCTTTTTCTCGTAGCTTTCGACCTTTTTCTAACAATTCTTGTAAAGTATGGACTCCCGCTGGGGCTTTTTCATCGGGGTCCATTAGTATGATATGCTTGAGCTGCTTAAGTTGCTTTTGTACCTTTTTTAATTTTTCATACACTAGCAGATTTTCTACAAAAGTAACTTTGGCTCCACAATGATCGAGTATATAGAGGATTTCATCGGGCGTGACATCAGCACCTCTAGGGACATCCGCTGCTCCGCAGAGTTGGACCCCGTAATCGGCTATAATCCATTCCATGCGGTTGTCGGCTAAGAGTCCCACATGATCACGGGGTTTCACACCAAGATCAATGAGAGCTGTGGCAAGTTCAAGGCCACGTTCATAAAGCTCTTTATATGTAATAGGCCGCCAATGCTTCCCCCTTTTTTCTCGAGTGGCGAAGGCAGCGCGATCACCATAAACACGAGCAGCTTCACTGTAAAGATCTGCAATATTTTTTACCTGTAACGGCATTTTTCCCCCTTGAGTTATTTTACAAAGGCAAGTTTAAAAGAAAAGCTCAAAGACAAAAGCATTTTTTCTACATTTCGGGAGAAAAAATTTATGCACCGCACCAGGTTACTTAAGGAAAATATCTTGCCATACTGGCGGAGCTTGGAAAAGGTAGGCTATGCACTGGCTTGTAATGACTTTCTTTTTATTTACCCAGCTTCTGATAGCCCTCGACACCATAGAATCAGCTATACGCATGGCAGGGGTACATGATTTAGAAGAGCTCTTGAAAATTCTCAAGGCAAACCATATGGCAACCATGGTGAAAGTAAAAGCAGTGCGGCGAGTAGCCGAGATCTACAAAGAAAATTCAAATAGTGTGAGTCCGGATATAATTTTGTCACATTATCGAGAAGCCCTCACAAGCCACAATGACGATAATCCACCTCATAGTCATTACCTGATACGAGGAGAAATCTGCTCATCCCTAGCTCAATATGCCTCTTCCCCAAATGCAAGTGAGGCCTTAAGACTAGCGCAAAAGCAGGTACAACTCGATACCCATATTGAGGTAAAAGCTAGCTGTGCACAAGCCTTGGGTTCTTTTCACCAAAACCCAAACGAAGCAGGCAAAAGTCTTTTGGAAATACTCGAGCAGGAACTAAGAACGGAAGCCCCTCATGAGGCTAATATAAAATTGGTCATGAACCTCGTGCACTCCCTCGGCAGACTCAAATATCGACCCGCCTTTGTGGGCCTCATTAAGGTTTTGCAATCAGGCTATCCTGCCTCTGTAAAAAAAGAAGCAGAATTTGCTATTCGGAATTTACGAAGTAGTTAACTTTCTACTGAGGCTCTAAGCAGAAAACCAACGTTTTTCTGCTTCCTCAGAGAGTTTTATGCCCGAAAGCCGTGCCCTTTGCACAACCTCCCAATAGTAGCGGTAGGTTGCTCTGTCATGGAGTTCGCCTTTGTATTGGATGGGCCCCCAACTCGCATCCTGAGCAGCCATGAGTATGGCTTCTCCATCCTGCACCTCAGAAAAATCTGGTTTCATGGCATCTACAATGGGTTGTATTTGTGCAGGATAGATAGACCACATTCGTAAAAAACCAAAATCATGGCGGGCACGATAGGCATCGCTATAGGTCTGGTATTGATTTTTCAAATCTAAAGTAACATTGTGCGCGGGAACAAGACCGTACGCAAGAGCTGTCGCTACGACGGTAGCCTTAGCCCTACGTAAAAGCTCATGCTCAAATTGCCCCGGACTTCTCATGCACGAGGACGGTATAGCACCATGGTGACCCGAGACAAAATCCATAAGTCCAAAATCAAGTACCTGAACCCACGGTAGAGAGGCAATTTTTTCCACCTCTCGCAGAGCTCCATGGGTTTCAATAAGCACATGGATGGGAATCTCCCTCTTTAAACCCTCCTTCATGCAACGCTCTTGAATATATTGAATCATTTCTGCCACCTGGGCATAAGAGGTAGGCTTCGGGATAGTGAGGTAGCTCACTATGTTGCCAATGCCGCCTACCACAATATCGACATCTTGCTTCCAGTAACGGCTGTGGTAGTCATGTACGCGTACTCCTGCCATCCGATATTTATTCGCATCTGAGCTCAACACAGCTACAATCATCTCGGCATGTTCTTTTTCACGTCCCGTGGGAGCACCGTCCTCACAATCGCAGGTTATGTCAAAAATGGGACCTAGTTTTTCTTGAAGTTCTAATGCTTTGCGAATAAGTTTCTCGCTCCCAGCAAAATGCTCACAACTAGGTATGATAGGAAATGGCTTTTCACCTTTAAAAAGGGCTTCGTTTGGGTGTACCATAAGGCAAAAAAATTTTTACAACTCAACCGTCAATCCTTTACTATGCGGAAGTCTTGACAGGCTAGGCTCACGTCACTTTTTTGTGCATGGCACAAAAAAAGAGACCCTTGGCAAGCCCACTCGCTGGGTCGCCCAGGAAGAAAGCCCAAAGAATCCATGCTTTTAGCCGCGACATTCTTGGCAAATTAGATGCGACAGCTATCGCGGAAAAAATAAGACGAAAACAACTTTCCCCTGAAGAGGTGGTAAAGGCTGCTATTAAAAGGGCGGAAAAAGTCGCACTTTATATTGAGGCTATTGAAATTTATGCCTTTGCCGATGCACATGAGAAAGCCAAAAAAAAAGATTTTGCTGATGGCATTTTTGCTGGAGTTCCTACTTTTATAAAAGACAATTCTGATTTAGAAGGCTTTCCCACAAGAAACGGAAGCAGAGCTTACTCCCCTAAGATTGCCAGGGAGCACGGTAAATATGTTGAGCAATTTTTGAAACAAGGTTTTATTGTACTTGGCAAGACGCGAATGCCTGAATTTGGCTTTAACGCCTCCACCGAATTTGAAGGGGAAAATCCCGTGCGCAATCCTTGGAATCTCGCTTACTCCGCAGGGGGTTCATCGGGAGGCTCCGCTGCCCTTGTGGCAAGCGGTGTCGTACCCATAGCCCATGCCAACGATGGTGGGGGATCCATCCGTATACCCGCCGCCTGCTGTGGGTTGGTTGGCCTAAAACCCACCCGCGACAGACACATCAACAGTAAGGTAGCAGAAAGCATGCCACTTAATATTGTAAGCGAAGGGGTATTAACCCGCACGGTGAGAGATACGGCCAACTTTCATTTTGGTATGGAACAAGTTTACCGCAACCCCCGACTCAAACCAATTGGTAAATGGGAAGGTCCATCCAAAAGAAAATACCGCATTGGTTTAGTGCTGGATAGCCCAACAGGAGTAAAAACCGAAGAAGATATCCGCCAGCTTCTCCTGGTAACGGCTGGTAAACTAGAAAGATTAGGTCATGTGGTACTAGAAGTCGATATGCGCAATACAGGTCTCGAACATTTTGTATCTGATTTTACTCTCTACTGGTCTCTTTTAGGCTTTTTTATGGGTAGTTTTGGGAAATGGATCTTGGGAACCGATTTTGATCCACGGCGACTAGACCCTTTCACCAAAGGTTTAGTTGACTACTACAAGAAAAATTTTTGGCAAACACCGGCAGCTATGTACCGGCTATGGCGATCACGGGAGCTTTATGAACGACTAATCGCTCCTTATCACGCGATTATGACCCCTGTTTTGGCTCATACTGTCCCTCCACTTGGGCATCTTTCACCCGAACAGGGATATGATTCCCTAATGGAAAAACTGCAAAGATATGTACTTTTTACACCGCTTAACAACGCGGCAGGAACACCTGCCATTTCTCTACCACTGGGACTTGACCGCAACGGTAACCCAATTGGCGTTCAGCTTATGGCTGCCCAGGGAGAAGAAGGAATCTTGATCGATCTTGCCTTTCAACTAGAAGCCGATATGGGTTTTGTAAAGATTTACGAATAAAGACAGAGATCTTCTCGAAGGTCACTCCTAACAATAACCGCTTCCTGCTTCTGGACTTCTGGGAGATATATTACACTTTTTGAGTGTATTTACGACGAGTGGCTGAACTCTGGCTTTGGAAAAAAACTAAAAGAAACCTTAAGAAAAGACTACTCAGAAACAACCCCCTCTAGCAAAATTTACCTAAAACCCGCCACAGCAATATTCGCCTCAGGGATGAATAATACTTGATTAGCTGCCCGCCCAAAATTTCAAAAAGATCCATCGGCTACGCCGTCAATCGACACCCCGACTGTCGAAATTAACAATGCGCATGGCACCCCCCCTTTGCGGCGTCGTGAACAACCATTCCAAAATCCGGAAAATTTACACAAAAGACAGGGAAAGGGGTATGGAATGAAAACTTTATGGCAAATTCTCCACAACCTCCTTAGGTGGCAACTGTATTCCCAGGTGTTACAATCTTGGGTCTTGGGTTGATTTTCAAACGAGATCGTTAGGGATTTCCATAAAAATTGATCAAGAGATTTGCTTTTCTTACCCCAGTCCAAAATTAAATCCACGCCAAAATTTCTATACACAGCTAAAAAGAGATGAACTCATGATGGCTGCCTCAACAAGGTCAGATGATTAATAGAAAACGCACACTCTCCCCAAAAAAGAGGGATATAAACTTACCTTTATCGAAGCGGCAAAGTTACGGCAACGAGAAATCCTCTATGCCTCCTGGCATGAGATAAGCTGATTTTCAAGCTTTTCTGTAGCTTTCCTAAGAGGCAATCTCAACTTATGGAACGTCGCTGCCAATAATAGCGCAAATACATCGGTAGTGGCCCACCAGGTCTACCATGGTAATCCTCTGGTGAAAATAACTCCTTAGTATGGAAATCCACAATAGGTATCCCCACCACGGTCGAATAGTAACACTTGTGCCTGGCCACAAATTTGGTACCATACCAGAATACCCTCCAGTAGGGTATCACCCCTGAAAGAAAACTATCCAAATAACGGACTAACGCAATACGTAAAACCATACTCGTTGTAAGCCCAAAGCGATACTTAAGCTCACAAAAAAGCCGCTCATCCTCTCCATGAAGTACCACATTGATCCTGCATAGCTCATGCGAGGGAACGGGGTTTTTCTGATTTTTCTCCCTGAGCCTGTGGGCCAGTTCCCGCATTTTGTCCATGTGAACCACTTTCTTGCGGGCGAGTTTAAAGGCACAGAAGCGAACAATGGCCGACATGCTTGTGTTAGATTTCGCTGCCGCTTCGCGCAACTTTGCCATAAGGGCCGGATTTAGGCGCAGATCCCAAAGACCTTTCGGGTTGTCATGACAATTTCTTCTTTTCAAGATCATATATCCCTCTGCCTATATAAAACCCCAATTTTTCGGAAAATTTGCACAAAAAGGAAGAAAATTTGCTCTGAAATGAAAAAATTTTAACTTTATGCATGGCAAAGTGGCTAATTTTTGAGCATTATGGAAATCCTGTAAGAGACGAAGGACAATTTTGGACACAGAATAACCGCTCTTTTAGCAGCTCATCCTTGCAAAAACAGGGCTTCACCACATTTGGGGATTTGCTGGTAGGGTAAGACCCCACCATGCGTTCATGGTAAAATCCTAAAATCTTTAAAAGCCAAATTCCTCCGATTTTTTCAAAATTCAGGGAGCACGGGCCATTCCTGGAAATCCACAATACGAAATTGAGGACGCTGAAGAAAAGCGTATCCTATGTGTTTCAGCTGGACACCACATCTTCATGATTAAAATATAAACATGTTGTCTAATTATCATAACCCACTTGTGGCACTCCATGACCTTACTCTTAGCTTACTTTCTGAGCAAAATGCTGATAAATTATTAAATGCCATACTGGATCAGGCCATTGAATTTACAAAAGCAGATTCAGGTTCTATTTGTCTTCTCAATGAAACACGCAAATATCTGGAAATTAAGGCTCAACGGGGTTTGGGGTTTGATGCCAGCGAACGCTACAAATTACGTGTAGGAGAGGGGGTCACGGGACGCTGTCTCTTGACGGGCAGACGACGTAACGTGGGAGACACCCGCCAAGATCCCTACTATGTGGAGATCAGACCAGATATTCGAAGTGAGCTTGCTGTCCCGCTTAAGGTGGGATCGAAAACTTTCGGAGTTATCTCCGTTGACTCAGCGAAGCTCTATGCTTTTACTTCTGAACATGAGGAATACTTGGAACTCTTGGCCAGTTACGCCGCCCAAATCTTAACTCATCATCAAGCCCTCACTAATTTACGGCATCGCACAGAAATCCTGCAAGCTCTGTTGGAAATCACACCTCTCGTCACGAAAAACACGGATTTTTCGACCAACTTTCAACTAATTATGTCTCATCTTAGTGAGAAAATCGGGATAGAGCGAGCCGCTGTTTTCTTGTTAGAGGAAGTGAAAGATGAACTTCGGTTAATCGCATCCATAGGTTACACAGAAGACGAAAAAACTCGGGCACGCTTTCAACCAGGGGAAGGTATAACAGGCACGGTTTATCAAGAAAAGAAGTTTATTGCTATTGCAGATATCAGCCAGGATCATAGTTTTCTCAATAAAACAGGGCGCAAAAGGGCGGAGGGAGAGGTCACCAGTTTTTTTGCAGCACCAGTTTACCTCAATAACGAGGTAAAAGGGGTTTTTAGTATGGAAATCCCTTATACTTCTCCCTCATTCTTTGAGGATTACCAATACTTGGTACAGATTATCACTTCTCTCTTTAGTCAGGCTCTGCACATACGCCAGCTATTAGAAGATCAAAGCCGCAACATTCGCCAGGAAAATATAACTCTCAAAAAACAGCTATCGGAAAAATATCGCTTTGCGAACATCATTGGCAAATCCCCCCAAATGCAGGCTTTGTTTGAGAAAATGCGTATGGTAGCCGATACCTCAAGCTCCATCCTCCTTGTGGGGGAGTCTGGTACAGGAAAGGAAATGATTGCCACAGCCTTACACCAAAATAGCCTTAGAAAGGATGAAAATTTAGTTAAGATAAACTGTGCGGCTATTCCGGTAGATTTATTGGAAAGTGAGCTCTTTGGATATGTGCGGGGGGCATTTACAGGTGCTCACGAGGATCACCCTGGCAAGATTTTGCTCGCCCACAAAGGAACTCTTTTTCTTGATGAAATTGGCGAAATGGATTTTAGGCTGCAGTCGAAGTTGCTGCGGGTATTACAAGAAAAGGAGTTCTCCCCCCTCGGTAGCAATAAGGTGTACAAGGTTGACGTGCGTATAATTGCAGCGACTAACGCCAACTTAGAGGAGCTTATTTCTCAGAAAAAATTCCGTGAGGATTTATACTACAGGCTTAATGTCATAAGGCTGGAAATTCCTCCTTTACGAGAGCGTCGTGAAGATATCCCCCTACTTGTAAGGCATCTTATTCAAAAAATTTCCCATGAGACCGGCAAGGCTACTTATGATATCTCCCGCAAAGCTCTTGAAAAGCTCATGGCTTATGATTTTCCCGGTAATGTGCGTGAACTCGAAAATATATTGGAGAGGGCCATTGTCCTCACTGGCAAGCCCATCCTTGATGCCGAGGATATAATCCTAACGGAGCCAAGAAAGGAGATTTTATCACCCAAAGGGACTGTCATAGGACAAAGCGCAGCTACCTCTTTTTCCCTGCGGGAATGGATTATCAAGGAAATCCATAACTCCCGTGCTGGTCATTACTATAAAGATATTATTGGAAAATTTGAGAAGGAGCTTATTCTAATTGTCTTGCAGAATAATCTCTTTAATAAGACAAAAACAGCAACACAATTAGGTCTAAATCGGCTTACCCTTGACAGAAAAATCAAAGCGTATCAAATTGCAGAGGAGATCCGCCAGCAAAGTGCTCCTCATTAGCGCTCTTTAAGTTTGTCTAAGCGTAGTTTTAGCCTACGATATCCTGAGGCCATCAGCATAAACAATAGAGACAGTAGGACGCCTAACGCTGCAGAAAAAGTAATTACATACATTAGGGGGATTCGAAATGTAATTAAGAAAAAGCGAAATTCCACTTCGTGAAAGTTCGATAAAAGCAAGATACAAAAGGCTACCAATAGAACAATGGTAAGGCTCATTCTTGTCTGCATGATCAAAGGTGCTAGATCTGAGTGACATTAGAGCTACCGCACATAGGGCAGTATGGGATTTCTTCTATATCTTCGCTCTCCTCATCGAATACAATTTCCCACCGGTAGTCACAATCTTCGCAGGCAAAGCTCAGGTAGTATTCTTCCTCTTCGTCCTCCCCCTCTTCATCCGTCTCCTCGTCCTCATATTCCTCATCTTCGAACTCGTCATCCCCCATAGCCCAAAACTGTTGTTTTTCGCGCTCTACTTCATCCATACAAAACTCCTATAA
Source organism: Leptospiraceae bacterium (assembly GCA_025055765.1). Classification (GTDB taxonomy): domain Bacteria; phylum Spirochaetota; class Leptospiria; order Turneriellales; family Turneriellaceae; genus JANWWS01. The sequence continues at coordinate 71,460 of JANWWS010000046.1, forward strand.
GCTAGCCTTTGGCCTGCCAGAGAAATCACCTCATTGTGTCAAGAACTTTAGGAAGCATTCTTTTTAAATTTATCTCGGCAACATCTTTTTTGAAGTGTTTTTGAGAGATGCATGGAAGCAGCTTTGCTAGAAACAAAAAAAATGAGCCCCTAATAAAAGACGACCAAAATACGTGACCTCTCCCTACCAAAAACTTGCGCTACATTTGCCACACAAATATTCGAGGCTCGGGCAAGGTGGAGCTAAGGCTAGAAGCGCTGCAAATTTTAAGTCATAGGCTGCGGCGTTCGTTGCAAGGCGCTTTAAGCGTAGCTACGGATTTTAACGTAAGAGTGCTAAAGGTAGAAGCCTCCGGTTCCCAAATTCTCCCGAAAACAAAGGGCTTCATTGCTGGAGCACTAATAAAAGCTGCCAAATCGAGACAGCGGCACTCAAAATTAAAAATCCGCCTGGAAACCCCTTTTCTGGGTCGCCAGGCTCGACCACCACTCCCAACTTCGAAGAATTCACATAACAGATAGAGAAGCTGCTTTAGAGTTATTAGCTTGCTTTGAAAAATATGGCAAAAAAATACCATACCCAGAGTAAATGCAATGCCAGCATCAAAGAATTTACCAAGAAATACTGCTTTGAATTTAATCACAAAGGGCTCCCAAGGCCACGCCGCGGTGCTTTTGCAATGAAGCTTAAGCAAAAAGCGGCATTAACTCTTACCACGGGGCAGGCGAGAGCAAAGAGGAAAACTCTCTGTTCTATTCAAAATCTCAAAAGTAAGCTGAGGTGGCCCCCGCAAAATGCCATGACTCTAGAAAAAATCCTTACGATACTTGCATCATGCGAAAACTATTACAACCGAAGGCCACAAATGGAACGAGTGGCCTACCCTCAGGTGCAAAATTTTCCAGCAAATCCCCCATAGCTTGCTTGAGTGTCAGCTATCTCGCCGCGTTGTTCATGAATCGGCCAATCTCTTTTTCTTAACGAGAGAAAAGAAATTTTGGCAGCGACTTTACAATCTCTAGTTTTTCGGAAATCTTTTGTTGGGCTTTTCTCTCAAATTCTTGCCTTAGCTTTGCCATAAATAGAGCAAAACCTTCTTTATACTCGTGGCGCAGCCTTATACTTAGCACGACTTCTCCCTCATCATTGGTAAGGAGTGACAATAATAGGTCTCGAGCAAATTCATTCTTATTCTCGGGTGAAAATCTGATATCTCCTTCTAGCCCGAAATACTCACCTTTTATGTACCATACGAGTTGTAGCTGTAATTGACCCTCAAGCTCACCTAAAGCTTTCCTGAGTTCTTTGGGCATCCATGTGAGAGTAGTGTATTTGCTTTGACTTGTAACTTTCGCAAGGAAATCTTTTTTCGGGCCAGCAAAAGTAAACTCACCCTGGCCAGAAACCTCATGAGATCCTTGCCAGGGATCCCTAGCCCGAGCATTCTCTATGGCTATCCTATAAAGTCCCTGTTGGCGTCTCAGTAAGAGACTTGCTTGCTCAAGCAAGATAGGGCTTTCTACGTGGGGCAGGTATACGTATATTCCCCGCAGAAAAACAGGAAGGCCATGCCATGGTACCAGCTTGTCGGCATGTGGAATACCTTCGCCAAGATCTGGTATGCCACAACGGTTAAGAATTTCACCATAAATGTCCCCACCTCTTAGCTGTATATTTTCCATTTGAACCTTGTCCGGGATCACTTGAATGATAACATCCTGAATTCTTGCCACAGCTTCTTGGGGGCAGCGCTTGGGATTTTTCACAAATAAATCCCTTAACCAAATTTGGCTGTCTAGTGCCTTTAGTTCTATATGGCGGACTTCAAGGTAGGGCGGTAGCTGTCTTTTGAAGAAAAGGGCTATTCCCCAGTAGAGAGAAATATAGATACTTGCTAGAAGTACAAATATTAAGGTTGAAATGAGGAAAAAAAGCTTTAGTCTGCGGGACATCAACCAGGTGGCCAGCCCATATGTCTGCCACCTAAAATGTGGAAATGAAGATGATAGACTGTCTGCCCACCGTGATTTTTTGTATTCACTACCAAACGAAAACCATGGGTAAAAAGCCCTAATTTTTGAGCCGCAGCAACACACCCCATGAGAAGTCGGCCCGCAAGTTTCTCGTCTTGGAGCTCCGTGATGTCTTGCATGTGCTTTTTCGGAATCAACAAATAGTGCACGGGTGCTTGCGGATTTATGTCTTTAAAAACCACAAAATCATCATCTTCCAACTCAATTTGTGCAGGAATTTTCTTTTCTGCAATCTTGCAGAAGATGCATTCAGCCATAGATGAAACTTCTCTAGCATTTTTCACGGTCAAGCACTTCTGCAACGCGCAAGAAAAGCTCATCTTAAAAATACTTGACAAAACACAATAAAATTTAATCTAACCGGGTCGAGGGGAACATGGTTCAAGATCAGCCACCAATAGAGCAAGAATCCGATAGCTTAAAGAAAAAGCGAGGACGGCCTCGAGGAAGTACAAAAAAGCCCATGGGGGAAAATAACGGCTTGCCTGTTTACCCATTTCCGGCAGGATCGGGTACCTTAGGGCTATTCCGAGCTAAAAGTAAGAGAATTAACGAAGAAAAAGGAAAGTTCTCCCTAACGGAAAAACAAGCCAAGATCTTAAATTTCATTAAGGCCCACATTGGTCAACTTGGTTTCCCACCAACTATCCGACAGATCGCAAATTATTATTCCATTTCAGCCAAAGCAGCTCATGATCACTTGAGAGCCATTGCCAACAAAGGTTATCTAAGGCTATTTCCTGGTTCGGCTCGAGGGATAGAATTAATAGATAGAGATCAGGACGACGTTGTTTATGTACCCCTGATCGGAGCCATTGCAGCGGGTCGTCCTACACTGGCCGAAGAATCTGTAGAGAAACGTATACCCTTGCCTCGCAGTTTTCTTGCCCACGCAGCAGGTGAGCTCTTTGCTTTAAGAGTGCGGGGAGATTCCATGGAAAAAGCAGGAATCTTAGACGGCGACATTGCCGTTATAAAACAGGTAAGCGATTATAAAAGCGAAGTGCAAAACGGGGACATTGTTGCTGCCTTAATTGACCAAGAAGCTACCCTTAAGACTTTCTACCGGAAAAAGGACACTATTGAATTACACCCGGCCAATGATCGCTACCCCGTGATTCGCCTTGAAGAGAAAGACGACCCCCAAATTTTAGGCAAACTCGTAGGGATATACCGCCGCTATTGACATGGCCTATCAATTAGAACTAGTAGAAGGTGACATCACGACACGCCCCGTCGAGGCTATTGTGAATGCAGCAAATACGAACCTAATCCTAGGGGCAGGAGTGGCAGGGGCCATTAAGCGCAAGGGGGGGGAGGAAATCCAGGCAGAGTGCCAACGCCTCGCCCCTATTGCTTTAGGCGAGGTAGCAGTAACAGGGGCAGGTAAAATGCCATACCGCTACATTCTTCATGCAGCTACTATGCACCCAGGGGGAACAACCACCAAGGAAATCGTTATGCGTTGCACCCAGAAGGTTATCGAAATAGCAGAAAATTTATCCCTCAAAAGCCTAGCCTTACCAGCTCTAGGGTGTGGCGTAGCAGGTCTTTCTTTAGCCGAGGGAGCAAAAGTTATTTGGTCTTCCTTGAAACAGCTACAGACAAAAAGTCAAAGCCTTCAAAAAGTGGAATTTGTCATTTACGGTAAGAGTGACTACGAGCTTGTTCAAGATATTGTAAAAAAAATTGATTAAATACTTAGCACAAAAGATATTTTCATTTCTAGGCAAGCTTCTTTTTGCTTTAATTTTCTTTTTCTTTTTCATGGCTTTCATGGGTCGGTGGGGAATGCGCGATGATTTCACTCTTGATGGGAAGGTCAGCTATGAAGAATATAGCCTTGTGGTTGTAGTCTTTGCTCTCTCCTATCTTTTAGCTCATGCTCTTATCGCAGGCTTTCGCCGCGATGAGCTTAAGGACTGGCGTATCCGAATCGAAAAGGCAGAGCCAGAAATCCCCCGTTTAAAAGATATGGTAACCCCACGACATATCGAAATAGTAGAAAAAACCTTCCTGCAAAAAAAGTCTTCCCGAAGAAAGGGCCGCTTGCAAGCTGATTCTAACGATATTTCCAGAGGAGAGAGTACATGAAAAAAATCTATCTCTGTTTTCTCTGGCACCAACATCAACCTTTCTATAAAGATACCCTAAACCACACTTACCGCATGCCTTGGGTACTCATGCACTCTTGGAAAGACTACTACGACATGCTCTACCTTGTATTGAAAAATGAAATTAAGGCAACATTTAATTTTGTGCCAAGCCTTGCTTATCAAATTCAAGATTATACCCAAAATCCTCTTATGGATGAACTTTTTGCTATTTTGCAGATGTCTCCGAGAGATCTTGATGATGAAAAATTGCGACGGCTTTTTCTTTATGCTTTTGACACAACAGATCATCGTAAGATCAAAAAACACAGCCGCTATCATAGCTTACTTATGCGTCGGCAAGCGGGGAATCCTTTCTCGGAGATGGATATTCTCGATTTGCAAATGTTACTCATGCTCCAGTGGTTTGGAGAGGCAAGCTTTCTTGAAGACAAGAGACTTGAACTTTTGCGTCAAAAAATGGGCGGATTTACACCTGAAGATAAAGAATATGTACTAAATGCTGGCAAGAAAATTCTCGCGAGGATTATACCCGCACACCAAGAAGCGTTTGTACAAAACAAAATTGAGATGACTACCTCACCTTTTTTTCATCCCATCTTACCGCTGCTCGACTCTTTCTTAAATGCCCGTATGTCAGTTCCTAACCTGCCCTTGCCTTCCGTTGAGGCAAATATGCAAGACGATGTAGAAAAGCAAATCGCTTTCGGAAAGCAATACATGGAAAGTCTTTTGGGTAAAGAAATCCGCGGCTTTTGGCCCTCAGAGGGTGCGGTATCCGCAAGCATTATGCCAGCCTTTGCTAAATATAACATTCGTTACATTGCGACCGACAGTGGGATACTCATCAACTCCTTAAGACTTTCCAATAAATCTTATGATAAAAAAGACCTGTACCACCCGTACTTCTACTCCACGCCCCATGGCGAGGTTGCTTTGTTTTTTCGAGATACGGAGCTGTCTGATCTAATTGGCTTTACCTATGCCCATTGGGATTATGAAAAAGCTGTAGAAGACTTTATAGAAAGGCTACGACAAATAAGTGCTCTTTTTTTACATAATGAAGAAACCCCTGTCGTGAGTGTCATTTTGGATGGAGAAAACGCCTGGGAACACTACCCCCAAAACGGCTATCCCTTTCTAAATCACCTGTACAAATCAATAAAGGAAAATCCATGGATTGAGACGCTGACCTTTTCTGAAGTTCTCGAAAAGCACAAAACCAAACGTGTATTAGATAAGCTCCATTCGGGAAGTTGGATATACGCAAACCTCAATACTTGGATTGGTCATCGGGAAAAAAACCAGGCCTGGGAATATCTTGTTGCCGCCAAAAAATGCTTCATGGAGAAAAGCCAAAATGCCAAAAGTCAAACTCTAGAGCTAGACAAAGCAAGCTTTGAACTTTATGCCGCAGAGGGCAGCGATTGGTTTTGGTGGTACGGAGATGACTTTTTCAGTCATTTTGCGGAAGACTTTGATGCTCTCTTTCGACTTCATCTGCGCAATGTCTATACTCTTTTAGGTGAAGAGGTACCACCTTATTTGCACCGTAGTATCCGCGCTCGTCATCGTGGGGGTCTTTTAAGACATCCTGCCAATTTCTTAAGGCCACGTCTTACAGGAGAGCTGTCGGGTTTTTTTGATTGGCTAGGAGCTGGTAAATTCAACCTTACCTTTGATGCAAGTACCATGCAGCTTTCCCATCGCCAACTGCGCTATCTTCTCTATGGTCCGGGGTTTCACGAAAATATCTATGGGGTATACTTTTGTCTTATGGGAAAATTTCCCCAAGATCAGGGTGAAATCCTTCAAATGGAACTTATGGATGGCATCTACGCCAAAATTGTTTGGGACCTAAAGCACCGCATACTTGTGTCGACAGAAAATATATCCCCGGCAGAACTTAAAATTGTGCAAAAAGATAATCTTCAATGGTTCCTGCCTGTGAAGCCAGAGGAGAACCACCTTGAAATCCAGTTCAAGATACTTGACAAGGGAAAACTCGTAGAGGTGGCTCCCCTATATTCGGCTGCCAAACTTCCCATTAAACTAACCCCTACCCAGGATTGGGTGGTGTAGGCACAAGAGTCTTAATATGGATTTCCCGCAACTGTAATTCATCAACTCGAGAAGGGGCCTGGCTCATCAGGCATGTACCTTTTTGCGTCTTAGGAAAGGGGATAACCTCCCGAATGGAATTTCGGCCCAGAGCCAACATCAGGATACGATCTAGCCCAAAAGCAATCCCCCCATGCGGTGGGGCCCCATACTGCAAGGCCGTCAAAAGAAAACCAAAGCGATCTTGGGCCTCTTTTTCTGAAATACGCAAAAGATGAAAAACAGCTCGCTGCAGCTCATTATCATAGATACGAAGACTTCCTCCACCAATTTCAACCCCATTTAACACCAAATCATAAGCTTGGGAGCGAATAGAAAGTAAGTCTTCTAGGTCCTCCTGAGATAGTCTTTCTATGGGTTTGTCTTTTAACCTTAGCAATTTTGGCCGATCTTCTTCTTGCGGTGCTGTAAAGGGGTGGTGCATACTCGCCGGCAAATGGGTTTGGCTATCAAGTTCAAAAAGAGGAAAATCCACTACCCAAAGGGCTGCATATTGCTTGGGGTTAATAAGTCCAAAGCGTTCGGCCATCTTAAGGCGCAAGGCGGAAAGTGTGGGAAAAACAATGTCGGCACTGCCAGCTCCAAAGAAAATTATATCACCTTTTTGGGCACCACTTCTTTGCAAAAGCTCCCTTTGGGCTTCTTCACTGAGGTACTTGGTAATTAGAGACTCAAAGCCCTCTTCACCAATCTTTATCCAAGCAAGTCCCTTGGCTTTGAAGTCCTGCATAACCCAGTGGGTAAGCTCATCGATTTCCTTTCGGCTTAACTCGGCACCCCCGGGTACAACGAGGGCCTTTAGGCGGCCTTTTTTCTCTACAGCTTGCCGGAAGACCTGGAATTCTGTTTGATAAGCCCAATCACCTAGCTCAACAAGCTTCATCCCAAAGCGTATATCCGGCTTGTCAGTGCCATAGTTTTCAAGAGCTTCTTTATAACTAAGACGCGGCAGGGGTGAGGGAATTTCAATAGCGAAGACTTCTTTTAACGCCGATAGAATCATTTTCTCACTTAGTTCCATAAGCATATTTTGATTTACAAAACTCATCTCAAGATCTATTTGGGTAAACTCAGGCTGTCGGTCTTTGCGCAGATCTTCGTCGCGAAAACATCGGGCAATTTGATAATATCGCTCTATTTGGCCTACCATGAGAATTTGCTTAAATATTTGGGGTGACTGAGGCAGAGCATAGAAACTCCCAGGGTGAAGTCGGGAAGGCACGAGAAAATCCCGAGCTCCCTCAGGGGTGGATTTATTAAGTATGGGGGTTTCGACTTCCCAAAAGCCATTTTGCACCAGAAAATTTCGTATGTAATGGGTAAATTCATGGCGCTTAGCGATAGCCTCCTGCATGGGCAAGCGGCGCAGATCCAGGTAGCGGTATTCTAAGCGCAGCTCTTCAGAAGCCGTTTCCTCATAAGTATCTAGCGAAAAGGGGGAAGGTTTGCTTTTGTTTAAGACATGTAGCTCGCGAACCAAAACCTCAAGTTCTCCCGTGCGTATCTTAGGATTTATCGAATCCACATCTCGCTTGCGTAGAACTCCCCTCACTAGAATGACATCCTCGCTGCGCAGCTCTTCTGCCTGCCTAAAAAGTTCTTTATTTGTTGAGAGATCAAAGACAAGCTGCATTACGCCAGAGCGATCGCGAAGATCTATAAAAATAACCCCACCCTGATCACGGTGATGAAAGACCCAACCAGCAAGGGTCACTTCTTGGTTTAAATACTGGGGTAAGAGCAGCTCGGCACAGCTAAGGCGCTGACTAAAGAGGGAAAAGGTAGCCGACATGAGGTTTGCTTTTTCTTAGGAAATAAGCTGTCAATTGCGAGCTTTATCCTGCCTTCTTTTGGCGATAGTAGTTCTCAATATACAAAAGAAGGATGTCAATATCTGAGGGATCTACCCCACTAATTCTTCCTGCCTGACCTATGTCAACTGGCCGAATCTTTTTTAGCTTTTGGCGCGCCTCAAACTTAAGTCCTATAATTTCGTCATAATTTATATCGGGTGGGATGGGACGGTTCATTGCCTCAAGCCTACGTTTTGTTTTTTGCTCTTCCCGGCGAATATAGCCATCATAGCGGATTTCCATAGCTAGCCGCCACATGTCATCTTCACTTAAAGTGTTAAGACCTTTGTCTTCTAGTATAAGAGAAATAACCTTCCGGGCTACCTCATCTTGTACCTGGGGACGGCGCAGCAAGGCCTCCCCTGAGCTCCCCTTTGGAACCACAAGTTCCCATTCTTTAAGTTTCTCTTGTAGCTTTTCATCAATTCGGTAACCGCAAATTATTTTTTTTGTTTTTTCTAGTGCCTGGTATTTCTCCCGCATTTGCTCATAGAGGCCACGGTCAAGGCCGTGAAAATGGGCATAGCTCATGAGGCGAAAATCAGCATTGTCTTGCCTTAAATAAAGGCGATATTCTGCCCTAGAAGTAAACATACGGTAGGGCTCGTCTACTCCCTTGGTCACAAGGTCATCAATTAATACCCCAATATAGGCTTCTCGGCGACTTAAGCGAAAAGGCGGAAGTCCCTTCAAGCGATGGATTACATTATACCCTGCTATAATACCTTGGGCTGCCGCTTCTTCATAGCCTGTCGTACCATTGATCTGGCCAGCAAAGAAAAGTCCCTTTATTTTTTTTGTTTCAAGCCAAGGAGTTAGTTCTGTGGGGGGGATAAAATCATACTCCACAGCGTAGCCAGGACGCATAATAACTGCTTCCTCAAGGCCTGGAATGCTCCGCACCAGAGCCCACTGCACATCTTCTGGTAGGCTTGTGGAAATGCCGTTTACATATACCTCCTTGGTCTTAAGTCCCTCTGGCTCAAGAAAAATCTGATGCCTCTCTTTATCCGCAAAGCGCACAACTTTGTCTTCAATGGAGGGGCAATAGCGAGGGCCAATAGATTTTATTTTTCCCGAATAGAGAGGGGAGCGATCTAGGCTGTTTCTTATAATTTCATGGGTCTTGGGTGTGGTATAGGTAATATGACATACAACCTGCGGCTGTAGGGGAAGCATGCGGGCATAGCTAAAGCTATAGCTAAAGGGTTGTGGGGGGTCATCCCCCGGCTGGATCAATAGCCGGGAGTAGTCAATACTGTCCTGGTGCAAGCGGGGAGGAGTGCCTGTTTTTAGACGGCCGACAGGAAATCCATAACGGGCAAGCCAGGGTGAGAGTTCCTCGGCACTTTTATCACCAAATCGTCCTGCCGAAGTATGGAAATCCCCTACATGGATAAGGCCTTTTAGGAAGGTACCTGTTGTCAAGACCACAGTGTCCGCCAGATACTCAAAACCCCTTTGGGTCAAAACCCCCTTCACTTCTGAGTTTTCTACGAGTAGCTCACTGACAGAATCCTGCAATATGTGTAGCCGCTTTTCATTCTCTAATATCCATTTTACTTCATTTTGGTAAAGTTTTTTGTCTGCCTGGGCCCGCGGCCCCCACACAGCAGGCCCCTTTGAGCGGTTAAGCATTTTATAATGGATCCCCGTGCGGTCAATGGCAAGTCCCATGAGTCCCCCAAGGGCATCAATTTCCCGTACAAGATGACCTTTGGCAACACCACCTATGGAGGGATTACAGCTCATCTGTCCAATGGTGTCAAGGCTCATAGTCAAAAGCAAGGTATCAAAACCTGCCCGGGCCACAATATGGGCGGCCTCAGCCCCTGCATGGCCTCCTCCTACAACAATACACTGATAGCGCTTTTGCAAGCGAAACCGATTTGGACCAATATGCTCCACCATAGTTCTCTAAGGTCTTAATCTTAGCTCTTGAGGGTAATAGTATTTATTTCTGACAATTTCTGCAAAAACTTTTTCCGAAAGCTTTTCTTTTAAAAGAGAGGCAATCCATCCCTGTAGGTAATGATCCCGGTGCTCTTCGGCTAGGTAATAATCGTGAAGCCAGTTACGTAAAAGACTCGCTGAAATTTCCCAAAGGGGATTTTGGGCTATCGTGTAAGAGACATCACCAAAGTCAGAAGGAATGTCAGTTATTTTCTCCCCTCTTTGCAAGACATAAAAATGCACAAGCTTGCTTAGTTCTTGCCACCTATGCCATTGGGGTAAGGTTAAAAAAGAATCCATACCTAAGATAAAATAAATTTGAGCATGAGGAAAGCAGCTTCTTAGCTTGCAGATGGTATTGATTGTATAACTTGGCTGACTCAAGTGATTTTCAAGTCTTGTGAGCCTTATTTTAGACGAAAGCGCACCCTCAAAAAGAAGTCGCAGTAAAGAAAATCTTTTCTTAAAAGGTAAGAGTTCCTCCTTAAGAGGGTTTTGGGCGGCGGGGATAATGATTAGGAGCTCGGGGTTTTCTTTTTGAACGACATATTCTACTAAACGGCGATGGCCCAGGTGGGGCGGATTAAAGCTTCCCCCATAGAGAAATAATTTCATTTACGGATATGGCCATCACCCCAAACAATATATTGAAAAGTAGTGAGATCTCTTAACCCCATGGGCCCCCGCACATGCAGCTTACCTGTGGCAATGCCCACCTCAGCACCTAACCCAAATTCCCCCCCATCGTGAAATCGGGTGGAGCAATTGATAAAAATAGCCGCTGAATCTAGGGCTTCACAAAAATGGCGGATAGCCTCGATTTCACGGGCAATAATTGCTTCTGAGTGCTGGGAGCCATATTGTAAAATGTGGGAGATTGCTTCTTCAAGACGATCTACTACCTTTACCGACATCTCAAGAGCCAGATATTCTCGGCTATACCCCTCCTCCGTTAATTCATAGCAAAGGAGAGTGGGACTTAACGACGAAACCCATTGCCGGGTTGCCTCATCGCCACGCAAAAGCACCCCACTTTGATGCAAGGCACCTAGAAGTTGGGCCGCATATGGCCAATCTCGGTGCAAAATGAGACATTCGGCAGCGTTGCACACACCGGGTCTTTGGGTTTTTGCATTCAGTACTATGGTTTCCGCCTGGTGGTAGTTTGCCGAGGGATGGACATATACATGGCAGACACCCTTATCATGTTTTACTACAGGTACAAGACTATTTTCCGTTACATAGCGGATTAAGGCCTCACCCCCCCGCGGCACTACAAGATCAATATATTGGCGCAGCTGTACTAGTTCCCCAATAAATTCTCTTTCGACCGTTTCTACAAACTGAACGGCATGCTCTGATAATTGCTCTTGCCACAAGGCTTTTTGAAAAAGTTCCGCTAATATTTTATTGGAGTGATATGCCTCTTTACCTCCTCGTAGGATAACCGCATTGCCAGATTTCAGGCATAGGGCAGCTACATCCACAGTTACATTGGGCCTTGATTCATAGATAACAGCAATAACACCAAGGGGAATACGCACTTTGCGCAACTCAAGCCCATTAGGAAGTCTTTTTCCCTCAATGACTTCTCCAACTGGATCAGGCAAAGCAATGATGTCTTCTACGGCACGGATGAGCAAGTCAATGGCTTTATCATTTAAGATAAGGCGTTCTATGAGGGATTCTTTTAACTGGTTTTCCCTTGCCTGGTGAAGATCCTGAGCATTAGCTTCTTTTATTTCCAAACGGTGGCTTTTCAGCAAAGCGGCTAAGGTGTGTAATACCCGGTTTTTCTTTTCTGTTGGAAGATATCGCAACTGAAACGATGCCTTACGGGCCTCTTTGGCCAAAAGCTCGGCATAGCTGCGCAAGTCCTGCGTCACTGATACCATGGGGTAAAAATTTGCCAACTGCTCAATTTAGCAAACGAAAAACAGTTGTCGCTACAAGTTTTTTTCCATGTGTTGAAGCATGTCGCGTAAAACAAAGATGGCTATTATTTTCCTTGTCTTGCTCGTTGTGGTTTTTCTTGTCGCCTATTATTTTTTAGTAAGACAGGGGGAAGTAGCAAGAGAAAAAGCCCTGCAAGAAGATTTTTTAGAAGAGGAATTTCAAAAGGGTTTTGAAGAGCTCAAAAAAGAAGCCCAAAAGCGCTAGGGGTTAAACGCCAAATCTCGGAGACGATTACGCCATTTTTCTAAGTTTTCTAAAAGATTTGCCCTTTGCTCGTAGGTTGCCAACTGGTCGGCTTCTACAAGGAACTTCTTGAAAGAGGTTACAAAAGCAAGCATATGCTCTCTTCTTTCGGGGGGATAATTTTCAATTGGTTTAATAAAGTAGCGCCTCAAAAGAGCCGCCGTAGCATTGACATCCTCTCTTTTTTGGCGAAGATGTGCCAAAAACTCATTCATCCGCTGACGGCGAAAGGCTGCTAGACCTTTGCGTAAAGGGGGAACTTTTTTTGCTAAAAAAATTAGGTTATCTCTTTGCTCTTTACTTAGTGAGCCATACCATTCCTCGTAATTCGTCAGGTAGCGATCCATACGTCGTTGTTCTTGTTTTTCTAAGGGGAGATTTTCTTCCTCTTCTAACTCCTTGGTTTCTTTTTCGACTTTTTCTTCAAAGTGTCTGATTTGTTCTTCTGTGAGAGTCTTTAAAAAATAAGCAGCATCGGGAATTAGCTGTGCAGCTAAAATATCCCTTCTCTCCTCTACTTTTCTCCAGATTATCTCAATTTCCTCTAAGATAAAGCCATCCTTGGCATAGCCAATCACCTCATCCAAAATAGCAATATAGTGAACCAGTTCCTGGGAGCGATGCCAGGTAAGAAAATCTTTTAGCTTAGCCTTCACCCACGCTTTTTGTTCGGCGTTTAAATCAAAATAGTTATCAATACGGCGATATAGGAAAATATCTAAATTCTGGTAACCTATACGTAGTAAAAACCCTGTACAATGAGAAAAGAAGAGAAGTATTAATAAGACCAGGCAGCCTCTGCGGCTATATTTTCTAAAAACCACAAGACAGCGTTGGGAGAGTTTTTTCTTATGTCAAAAATAATTCTCCTATCCGTTGACACCTTGTGAGGAAGGTCAAGCCAGGTCTTATGGAAAAACCTCAGAAAATAAGGGTTGTTCCGAGGGGTTTCTATTCCTATGTTACCTCAGCGGGAATTAAAGATACCTCACTTGACCTTGGGGTTATCTATTCCGAGGTGGAGGCACAGGCAGCTGCTGTGTTTACCCAAAATAAAGTTTGTGGTAATCCTGTAAAAGTAGCGCAAAGACATATTCGCCAAGGTAAAATCCAGGCTTTAATTGTGAATTCCAAGAATTCCAATGTAGCCACTGGCCGCGAGGGTTATGAAGCAGCCCTGCAGCTTTGCCAAAAAGTAGGTGAAGAACTCAGCATCAATCCTCAAAGGGTTTTTCCGGCTTCGACGGGAGTAATTGGCAGACGTTTTCCCATAGAAAAGATTGTGACGGCTATAAGTGGGCTTAAAGAAAAATTAGTAACTCCTCCCGATTTTGTTTCCTTTGCCAAGGCTATAATGACCACGGATACTTACCCTAAGTTTGGCGAACGCTCGCTGGGCAAAGCTCATTTGGTAGGTGTAGCAAAAGGCTCCGGCATGATAGCGCCTAATATGGCGACCATGCTTGCTTTCTTCTTTACCGATGCCCAACTTAGCTCTAACCAACTTAGGAAAATATTAAAAGAGACAGTAAAGAAAACCTTCAATTGCCTAAGTATTGACTCTGATACCTCGACCTCCGACACTGTCTTGGTTTTGGCCAATGGTTTAGGTGGGCCTGTTTCGGAAGATGAGTTTCGTAAAAATTTCCTTTCCTTAGCTGAGGAGCTCACTATGCATCTCGCGCGCGATGGCGAGGGCGCCACAAAGCTCTTTCTCGTTGACGTTCTCGAGGCTAAAAACGACCAAGAGGCACATAAGATTGGGCTTAGCATCATTAATTCCCCCCTTGTAAAAACTGCCATTTACAAAGGGGATCCCAATTGGGGACGTATCTTCATGGCTATAGGAAAAACCCCGGGAGTTAGGGTGGTAGAAGAAAAAATCCAGCTTTTTTGGGGTCCAGAAAAGATAGCTAGTGAAAATCTAACTGCCTTGCATAAATACCTTGTAGAAAATGAGGTGGTGCACCTTGAGGTAAGGCTCGGACTTGGCCAAGGCAAAGCCAGAGTTTACGGTTGCGATCTCACAGAAGAGTATGTGCGCATTAATGCCTATTATACCACCTAACCAAAGAGAAGGTGGATGGCAAGATAAAAATCTGTCGTATAGTAAGATTGGCTATCTTGCGTTTTTAGAACCTGATTTAAAGCAAAACGTAGCTGCTCTTCGTCTTTGCGAAAATAGCGGGTGAAGATCCCCCCCACAAGTGACATTGATTCGCGAAAACGATACGAAGCACCTAAAGAGACACTCCAGCTTTTCTCTTGGCCTATGGTAATGATCCGATAATTGGCATCGCTTGCACGGTAATTACGGTCGTAGCTATTCCAGGAATAAGAGACCCCCCCCATAATCGACCACAAAAGGGAAATGGGGTACATAGCACCCAAAGCCAGTTTTTGCCTCATTCCACTAGGATCCTGCGTTTCATAGATAAGAAAAGTGGTGTTGTCGAGATCATAGAACTTATCTCTTTCTTTGAGATTAAGAGAGGCTTCATACTCTCCGTAGGCTCGCAGGGAATCCCAAAGGACGTAGCTAATTCCAAGAGTGCAGCGTGGCGAATTTCTTGTCGTATAGATGTCAAACCTTTGAGCAGAAAATCCCAAGACCTGATTTTGCAAAGGAATTTCGTTTCGCCAATAAACAGAAAATCTCCTTTGGTTTTCTTGGACAGAAAGCACGCGACAGCTTATACCCAAATCACTTTCCCCGGTGGTGGTGAGGTAGGCTAGTTGCGCACTTCCACCCAGCAGTTGCACATGATCCTCGCTTCCGTAGGTAAACGAAGGGGCAGTGATAGGGGGCATTGGAGGTATCGTCGTCAAGAGGTTGCTATGTCTTTGTTCGCCAAAGCGAGTGGCGAGGGAAAAAGCGAGAGCCTGTTTTTTTTCAAAGGCAAAGCCTAAAGCCCAAGCTAAGCGCTGCAAAGAAATCTTTTGTGCCTGCTTTGCCCTTAGGGACTGATAATTTCCCTGATACACCATATCCTGCCAGGCATTTTTAGGATCACGGCCCCAATAAAAACCACTCGCCCACTTCCCGGCCCCCGTAGCCATACCAAGCTCGTGATAGGCTAGGATGGCTTTCTCCCATCTTTCCTCTTCCCAAGAACCTAGCTTGAGAGCCGAGGAATTGCCTATACCACCATTTAGAGAAACGAGCCACTTTTTTTGACTTGTTTGAAAGCGTAGCGGCAGATATGCTGGATTTTCCACGGCCTCAAGGCCACCATCTTCCCCCACGGCGACGAGTTCACCCAGGAGTCGACCATTTTCTTGAGTATAGGCCCCGATGGGCCATAGCCCCAAAAAATAAAGAGCCAGGCAAAAGACATTCAATTGCCAGTAGAAAAGCCATTTTCGCATTGGCTTCACGCTGTGTACCTGCATATCTTTGACTCTCCTGCAAAAGATGCAGGGCTAAATCTTGCCTTTGAAGAATATCTCTTGCGTTTTTTCCCAAAAGAGCCACAGCATGGCTATCTTTTTTTCTATGAATCGAATAAGGCTATTATCTTAGGTCAAAGCTTAAAGCTCGAGCAAGAGGTCTTCCTTCATAAGCACATCCCCCCTATTTACCGTCGACTCTCGGGAGGGGGGTCCGTCTGCCATTTTCCAGGAAACCTCAATTTTGCCTTCTTTGTAAATTACGAATGTTACCCTTATTTTTATCCTATCAAAAAATCCTATGACAAGATTTTGGGAGCCATTAGCCAGAACATTCCAGGTGTTGTGCCTATGGGAATTAGTGATCTCTGCCTTTTCACCTCGCAAGGATACGGAAAGCTTTCTGGCAACAGCCAGGCCCGAAAAAAAGGATGGCTTATGCATCATGGTACCTTCATCTACCGTAAGGACTTTTTAAATACAATTCGTTTTTATTTGCGCTTACCCCCAAAACAACCCGCCTATCGCCAAAATCGCAGCCATGAACTCTTTTTAAGCCTAGTTTTGCCTATAAAAAGTAGAGCTTTACTCAAAAATTCCCTTATAAAGGCTCTAAGTGAGCTTTTACAGTTGAAGCCCCGCTTGCATGACTGGAGCTCGAAAAAAATGGTGGAAAAGCTCAGGCAATTTCAATTACCTATCCCTAGGGTCTATGACCTTAGCACAAGATAAGCAGATTCTTGTTGTCGAAGATGAGGCAGTTGTTCTAGAGATCCTCGCTACTTTACTAAAAAAGGCAGGCTACTCGGTTAAGACGGCAAGGCACGGGCAAGAAGCCCTCTCTGTATTGGAAAATGAAAACATACCCCTTGTCATTACGGATCTACGCATGCCTGTCATGGACGGCTATGAGCTTATAAAAGCGCTGCGATCTTTCGAGAAGCCTCCACTTGTACTTGTAGCAAGCGGGGTGAGTGAACTAGAGCAGGTCATAAAGATAATGCGGGAAGGAGCCTATGACTACTTCGTGAAACCAATTCATGAAGAAGAGTTCATCCATCGAGTGGCACGTGCTTATGAAGTAGCTGAGCTGCGACGAGCCCATCAACTTCTCGAGAAAGAGAGGCAAATACGTATAGAAAGACAACTTGCTTTTCGAAGAGACATGGAAAAAATTTTAAACCTAAGTCAAAATCGCCTTCGGGACGAAATTTTCCACCATCTAAGAACAAGCCTCACTCAAGGTGGAGGATTTGGTTCATTGTTACCCTTACTTTCTCTCTTAAAGGTGCAGGCAAGAAAAGAAGGTAGTTATTACTGCATTGATGAAAAGCTGATGCAACTTGTGAGCCACAACGCGGAAATGGCGCAAAAGGCCATGGAAGTCTTTGCCAAAATTGAGGAGATAACTCAAAAGAAACTTGATCTAAAGCCCATGAGTTTTGACCATTTTGTAGAACTCATCAAAGAAACCTTAAAAGAGCTGCAACCATATGAGCAGATTAAGAGAACACCCCTAAAGCTTGGTCTTCCCGACCAGGCAACGAGAGAAAAAGTTTTGCATATTCACAAAGAGAAGTTTCAGGAAGCCTTTCAGGAACTCTGCCTCAATGCGATGAAGTTTAGCGAGGAAGGAAACGCTATTTATATTATTATTCAACTTTTAGCAGAGCTAGTCGATATTGCCATCTTAAATGTACCCAAAGCTCAGAAAAACCAGTACCCTGGGATTAAGCCGGAATACCAAAGACTTATTTTTGAGCCCTTTTTCCGCCTGGACAACGAGGTGGACGAACGCTACCACACTCTTGATTTTGGCCTAGGACTTACCCTTGTCGAAAAAATCATCCAGCGCCACGGCGGAACCATATATGTACACAATGTGGAAGATCACTCGGATTTAGGGAAAGGGGGTAAAATACGGGTCTCCACAAGTATCGAGTTACCCTTGTATGCAAAAAAACCTATTTACAAAGCAGTGCTAAGTAGCAAGAAGTAGGCCATGCTTGAGCTATACGGGATCTTCTATTCCCCTTGGAGTGAGAAAGCAAGGTGGGCTCTAGATTACCATCGGCAAATCTATCATTGGCATGAGTATACCCCTCTTGTGGATAGTCTACAACTCATGTGGAAAGCGAAGAAATGGCGTGTAAGTGTGCCTATCTTAATTACCCCCTGGGAAGTTATCGAAGGTTCTCTAAACATAGTACGTTACGGCGAAAAACACGGCAGAAAGGAAAAACTTCTGCCCTTCTCCCATGAAGAAGAAATTCTCGATATTGATGCGCTATGTGATGTCGCCTACCGCGCCAGTAGAGCTATTATTACCGCGCGTGTTGAAGATAACAGTGAAGCGCAGAAAGCACTTATGCCTCAATTTATACCCCCAAGTTACCATGAATTTGCCTTACCCCTTGCTAAAGTGGCAACTCTCTATTTAGAGAGAAAGTACTCATTTGGTGGAGTGCCCTTAGCTCAACACAAGGAAGTTTTGCGCTCTGTTTTGCAGGAGCTAAGGCAAAAGGTGAGAAAAAACAAAACCATATTTGAAAGCTTTACCCTGGCCGATATTTCCGTAGCCTTAACTTTGCAGTTTGTCTCACCTGTCTCTGACCACTTTATTCCCCTCAGTCCCCCTTTAAGAGAAGCGTTTACCCAAGAGGATCTTGCCGAAGAGTTTTCTGATCTCATCAGTTGGCGCAATTTTATTTACGAAAATTACCGCCGATGATACAGCGTGCTTTGTTATGGCTCATCCCACATGCGCTAGTAATAGCTCTTGAAATTGGTACGGAAGAGCGTATTTTCGGCGAATATGGAAAAATACAAAGTTTAGCTGTTTCTTGGGACGGCCAGACGTTGGCATTTAGCAGTGATTACCGAGATGGTAAGGGGGATATTCTTCTTCTAGATGTCCTAAGCAAAAGCAAAAAATTTTTAACGAAAAGCCCTGCCCTGGAATCCCAACCTGTTTTTTCTCCGGATGGGAAAACTATTTATTATTTTTCCAACGAAAATGGTCGTGGAGGTATCTACCGGATCCTTGTGGAAGGGGGTACTCCTGAAAGGCTGACACCAGAAAATGAATGGTGTGAATTCCCAACGATATCACCGGACGGCCGGCTTCTTGTCTATTATTCACGCCGGGATGGGGCATACAACTTATTTCGCCTAGAACTTGGCACACGAGAAGAAAAAAAACTCACAAGCGGCAGTGCCTTTGATTTTGGGCCTGTTTTTTCTGAAAATGGACGAGAGATTTATTTTTATTCTAACCGCACTCAGAACTTTACGATTCATAGATTAGAGCTAAGCACAGGTAAGATATCAAACCTTCCCTCACCCGGCGGCTTTACTTTTCAACCAACAGGGGATTTCATGCAAAAGTATATTTTTTTTACCTCTAATGCAAAAGGAAATAACGACATCTATGCTCTCGAGCTCCAAACAGGACAGATAATCCAGGTAACGCAAGCCACAGCACATGATGCCTTCCCCACATTAGATCGCAAACATGGCTATCTCTATTTCATAAGCCATCGTGAGGGGGATAGCGCCATCTATCGCATTAAGCTTAGACCATGAGACTACCAAAACCCTTTATCCACCCCCAGGCATGTGTGATAGGCCTTGTGGAGCTCTCCCCTGGCTGCTCCATTTGGCCAGGTGCTGTATTAAGAGCTGACATGAACTCTATCCGTCTAGGGAGGGCTGTGAACATCCAAGATGGCACTGTAATCCACACCGATAGCGAACGAGGTGTAACGATTGGTGATTTCACTTTAGTTGGGCATAAGGCGATGCTCCATGGCTGCCGCATTGGCCGCGCTGTACTCATTGGCACAGGATCCACGGTGCACGATGATGCCGAAATTGAAGACGGTGCCATGATTATGGCCAACTGCGTTATCCGAGGTAAAAAGAAAATACCTGCTCGAGCTCTCGTCCTACCAGCTGGAGATGATGTACGGATCATACCCGGGAAAGCAAAAACCCTGATGACCATTGCAGGAAGTCTCGAATACGTAGCCCTTGCCAAACGCTACCAAAAAGGAGTCTTTGGCCCTTTTCGGTCTCATGAACTTCGTAGATTCGAAATGGAAGCAAAAAAAATTTTTCAGGAAATCTTCCCTGCGCTTTCTCCCTAAGCTTTGTTTCCCCCCTGGTATTGAAGAAGCCAGTTTTCTAGCCGCTTTAAATGGGCCTGGACATCCTGAATCCATATGGTACCTTCTAGTATTTTCTTTAGAGCCTCAAATTGCCTCGCTAGAGGTATAAGCCTCTTTGCTAAATTTTCATAAGCCCTTTCTTTTACGTACGGATTATCAGGATTTTTGAGGCACTGCCTATAATATTCTTCTAAAAGTTTGTTTACCTTTCGCACCAGGCTCACATAGAGTTTAAACACAGGGACAGCTGGTTTAGACTTCGCTTGACCAAAAAAGGCTAAAACAGAGGCAGGATTTTCTTTGTAACGTTGGCACAGCCATAGATATTTTTCCCGCAATAACAAGAAGGGCTCCGAACTCGCCGAAGTTTTATCTGGATGGACATGCTGTGCCATGATATAGTAGCGTCGGCGCAAGAGTGCTAAGAAATTCTGGGGTTTTTGCTGCAGTTCCTCGGTAGTAAAGAAAAACAAAAGATGTTCTTGCAATTGTGGATCCATCTTATGGTACCTGGTATGGTATCTTTACTACCTGCCCTACCACATCTAAATTCATGTCACCGGCAAAACTATAGCTTAATTTTTCAAAGTCACGTAACTTGGGCACAAGCGAAATAACTTCCCCCCCTTTGAGATTTAAAGGCACAGAGAGATTTACCTCCTTACCTGCAGGCAGGTTTATGTTTTGCAATGCCCCCGAGAGCAAGGGGTTGTTTTCAGCTCGGAAAGCATAGTTCAGTGAGGCAAGTTTTGCATCAAAGCTATTTGGATTCTTGACTATAAAGTGCAGCATAAAACTAGCTTTCGGATTTAAGATATTGAAATCTGCTGATTTAAATTCGAGACTGCGAAAACTTAAAGAGGGAAGTTTTGGCACAGGGACATTTTTTTGAGCCTCAAAAGGAACCTCAACGGAGCCAAGAGCTTGGTTTAGGAAAACCTCTGTTTTTCCCTTTAATTCCACAATGACCTCATCTTTTTTTGCTAGATCCAAAAAGTTATTTACGACATCCAAAAACTTAAGTCTATGCATCACCTCAAATTCCGTACTACCCTTGGCAGCGACAGAAAGCCCCTTGGGCAGCTGGGAGCTTACAAGCTGCTTTTTCTCTGCGGCAATGGTAAAATCGATTCGGTTTAGTGTTATGGGAAACTGCGCTTTGTTAGTTAGTTTATAGAGAAAAAGAAGATCAACACCCTCAAAATTAAGCTTAGAGAGCCTAATGTCCAAAAGCTCCACACTAGGGGCAAGCCGCTTAGCTTCCCTTTGTAAAAGAGTACATGACAGTACCAGGTGAGTGAGTCCCCAAACGTACCACAGCCGACGCATGATTCTTGCCCTCTTTTTCTCATAAACTGTCAAACCATTTATGCGCTTTCGGGAGAAAAACCCCCACAGAGCCTTTGCACCTCAAGAGCGATTCTTTTTTCCTCATCGGTAGGGATAACATAGACCTTTATGGGGGAATTCTCTTCACTGATGAGCGCCTCCTTGCCAAGGGCAGTCTTATTTAGTTCGTTATTTAGAAAAATTCCAAATCTCTCAAGTCCTACCAATACCTTTTGACGTATGAGGGGGGCATTTTCCCCAATACCTCCCGTAAAGACAAGGGCATCTACCTGTGGTAAAATAAAAAAATAAGCTCCAAGATATTTGCGGATGCGATATACAAAAACATCTAGGGCAAGAATTGCCTCCTGATTTTGGGCTTCCGCTTCCTTGAGCAAAAGACGCATATCTTTTTGGCCACAAAGTCCCAAAAGCCCCGACTTCTTGTTCAGGATTTCCATAACAGCCTGGGCGCTCAGTCCTTCCTTTTCTTGCAAGAAAGCTACAAGAGCAGGGTCTATATCCCCACTGCGGGTAGCCATGACTAGGCCTTCTAGGGGAGTTAAACCCATGGTGGTATCGACACTTTTGCCTTCCTTAATAGCACACATGCTTGCGCCACTGCCCAGATGGAGGGTGATACCAGAAAATTGCGCCAATGTCTTTTTGAGTTTAAGGGCTGCCTGCTCAGCCACATAGGCATGCGAAATGCCATGAAACCCATAGCGCCGAAGCCGGTATTTTTCGATGAGTTGGCGAGGAAGCCCATAGGTATAGACATAATTAGGCATACTGTGGTGGAAAGCTGTGTCAAACACAGCCACTTGGGGTACGGGAAAAAGCCTCTGGCAGAGTTTGATACCCTCTAAATTTGCTGGGTTATGCAGGGGAGCAAAAAGACTAGCTTTGTCTATGGCTTCCAAGACTTCTTTATTAATCAACACCGCCCGATCAAAAAAACCACCACCATGCACTACCCGGTGGCCTACGCCTACAATATCATCTTTTTGAAGCAATTCTAGCTCTTCTAATTTCTGCTTGAGATAAAAAATGCCTTCTTGAATGCTATTAATAGCGATATTTTCCCTGTAAAAAAGTTCCCCACATCGGCGCAAGGTGAAGCCCTTTTCTTCTCTAGCTAATTCTATTGTCGCTTGAGCCAAAGCTAGTAGAGAACTATCGCTTGCGAAAACGCCTGCCTTAATAGTCGAGGATCCACAATTGATCACTAAAATCTTCTTCATTTAATAAAAAAAATAGACGCGTACATAAGGGCGAAACACCATTTCTTCGTAATTTCTCTGAGCTTGATTTAGAGAAATATACTCGCCCTCAAGGCCAAGGCTTAAAAAGTAATTTTCTTCTTGAAGTCGCTCAAGGCGTCCTTTGAGGCTTAAGATAAGCTCTACCGAGGACTCCAAGAGAAATTTGGTGTCATGCCCTCTTTGATACACAGGAAGGGGTAGAGCTAGCACTTGCTTGAACATAAGAAAACGATTTATAAAATATAGTAACATGTTTTGCAACCCAAGTTGCACTTGGTGAGCGGCATATGGAAAATCTCGGTGGAGAAAACCCTTATGCCCCACAAGGTAGCCAAGCTGCCACTGGAGAAAACCAAAACGAGCCATGCGATAATCTAAACAAAGCCTGCCTAAGCTATACGGGTAGACATTTTTTTGAAAGGGTTTGGCTTTATAGAGGTTTCCTTGATAAAAGATATTAAAAAAAACCTTAAGTTCTGCCTCAATATCATACTCTTGAGCAAGTCCCCAGAGAGAAAGTTCCATGGAAGGCAGGGACTCAGAGGTGAGAATTTCTAAGCGAGGGGTAAGCGCTATACCCAAAGAACCGGGATCTTCCTCTAGGTTTTCTTGAGCGTAACCTACGGAAAGCGGCAAGGTGAAAAAAATACAAAATTCTAAAAAAAATCTAAGGCTGGTAGTCCTGGCCAGGTTTTCCATCTTCTAGTAAAATCTTCTCCACCACGGGAACAAAGGGATCTTCTTCGCTTTCTTGCAAGCCTCCTAACTCAGAAAGTTTCTGTCTTAGTTCTTGGATAACTTTTCGATAGCTTTCTTCTTTCTCGGCAAACTGTGTCAACAAAGTTGTTTTTTCTTTTTCTTCTTTTGTTTGCGCTGCCATTTTTACATAGAGTTCTTCAAGGGGGATATCATGAACAAAACTACGACGTTCCATTTTTGCGACCTCTTCTATATAGACGAACTTTAACTGGCTTATCTATGGCAAGCCCCTCCTTAATATGAAAGGTGCCCTGTGAGACAATCCGTAGCTTCCCTAAATTTGCCAAATTCCCCTCTTTTTCTAAGTAAACTCGCCGATGGGGAACTCCTGGATAAAAAATGCAGGAGGGGGAACGGCGACGTTCCACAAGAGGTAAAAAGAGATGGGCGAGTTTTTCTTCACCTATGTCTAAAAAGAGATCCAGATGGGCTCTCTCACCCGGTTTCTTATGCAAGCTTAGCGTGTAGCGTCCCCTTTTTTTCATAATAAAGCGATCTTTTTTCCTTTTGTGCAAAGTGCTTAAGTCCCAGATCGAGAATCTTGCCAACGAGTTCTACCCCGGCTAGCCCTTTGGCTTCAAAGAGCAACGGGAACATGGAAATAGGAGTAAAGCCAGGCAAGGTATTGATTTCGTTGAGATAAAGATCCTCCCCCTCGAGAAAGAAATCCACCCGTGCAAAGCCATATCCCCTAACGGCACGAAAAGCCTTTACCGCCATATCCCTGAGTCTTTCCTCAAGAGCCTCTTCTATAGGTGCCGGGATTTTAAGTTCAGCCCCATTAGGATCAAGGTATTTGGCCTCATATGAATAGTAGGCATGGCGCGGGCAGATTTCCCCAACCAGGGAAAGTTCGTAAAAGGGGTAATTGCCCAATATACCAATTTCGAGTTCCCTTACCCGGCCTCCTTGCTCCACCAAGATATGGTCGTCATACAAAAAAGAATCTTCAATTGCCAATCGTAGTTCTTCCTCTGTGTTGGCCAAATTGACCCCCACCGAACTACCAGAATTACATGGTTTGGTAAATATCGGAAAATGAAGTTTTTCTAATATTCTGTCTATGGTTTCTTCCATTTTCTCGAGGTGATGAAAATCAAGCCTTAGGTAAGCTCGTTGGGGAAGCCCTTGGCGCGCAAAAATTTCGCGCATAAAGTATTTATCCATGCAAAGAGCTGAAGACAAAACCCCACAGCCGGCATATGGCAAGGCGTAGCTCTCACACCATCCCTGCAGAGAGCCATCCTCACCGGTCGTACCATGAATCATCGGAAAGACAAAGTCGACCTTGATACCTTCTAGGAAAAGACCGCCCTCACGTTGGGATATATTTACAGGGTGATATTCTTGGCTTTTTACATCCGTTGCTACCTTCTTTTGCAAATGCCACAACCCACGGCGATCCACGTAAATGGGAAGTACGGTATGGCCTAGTTCCAAGAGGTTTTTTTCAATGTAGCCAGCTGAGACACAGGATACCTCATGTTCTCCTGACCTACCTCCATATAACAACAAGATATTCATGCAACCCCCTGAAGCTGGGTTTCACTCTCATAAATCGTAAAAAATCGGTCTAATGTGGCCAGCTTAAGCATGGTGAAGACATCATCCTGTAGATGCATAAGAGCAAACTTCCCCCCTCTTAGTTTCATTTTTTTTTGTCCGGCCACCAAAGCCCCAATACCAGAGCTGTCCATGTAGGGCACTGCCTTCAGGTCTATGACTAGTGATTTCACCTCCTCCTTCTCAATGAGGTCAAAAATGGCTTTTTTTAACTCCCCGACATTGTAGAGATCCACATCGCCATAAATTTCCAGTATCTTGTGCTGTCCCAAATCCCTTAGGCGGATGTCCATAAGCTATGCCTCTTTTCCTATGAAGTATGTCAAGCTCTTAGCCAAAGAGAAAACTCTGCTTTTCTGTTTGTCGAGTCGAAAAAAAAAGTGTTAAACTAAATACCAAATGCATGAACTTGAAGAAGAGTTAGAAGAAAAAATTGTGATTTTAGATGGTGCGATGGGCACCATGATACAAAAAGAGAATTTAAGTGAAGATGATTACCGCCAATATAGCAAGCTGAAAGATCACCCTCATAGCCTTAAAGGCAACAATGACTTATTATGTCTAAGCCGGCCTGAACTTATTACCAAGATACATTACGACTACTTAGAAGCAGGCGCTGAAATTATAGAGACCAACACCTTTAATGCTAATCGTTTTTCCCAATCTGATTATGGTCTATCCCACCTCGTACGAGAAATAAACCTGGCTGCGGTAGCTTGTGCCCAAAAGGCCATCTCGCTTTTTCAGCAAGAGCATCCTGAAAAAAAAGCCTATATTGCAGGTGCTCTTGGCCCCTTAAACAAAACCCTTTCTCTTTCTCCCGATGTAACTAATCCAGGCTATCGCGCTGTGTCCTTCGATGAAGTAGAAGAGGCTTATTTTGAGCAAATCGTAGCTTTAGTGGAAGCGGGGGTAGATCTCTTACTTATTGAAACAATTTTCGATACCTTAAACGCCAAAGCTGCCATCCATGCGGCTCTTCGCTACTTTGACGAGGCTGGTAAAAGAATACCCATTATGCTCTCTGTTACCATAACAGATGCTTCTGGTAGAACCCTCTCGGGCCAAACAATTGAGGCTTTTTGGAATTCCGTAAGCCATGCCTCACCTATAAGTGTAGGGATTAACTGTGCTCTAGGGGCACGCCAGATGCGTCCCTATGTTGAAGAACTATCCCGCCTTGCCCCCGTCTATCTCAGTTGCTATCCAAATGCTGGTTTGCCTAATGCTTTTGGGCAATATGAGGAGACCCCTCAGAGTTTTGCCGCGGAAATGGAAAAATTTGCCCAAGATGGGTTGCTCAACATCGCTGGCGGTTGCTGTGGTACTACCCCTCAGCATATCGCGCAATTGAAACAAGCTCTTGTAGGGAAAAAACCTAGGCAAAGGCCTTTTGTGAAAAAAGCCTTAAGGCTGTCGGGGCTGGAAGCGCTTAACATTGATGAAAACTCGGGTTTCATAATGATTGGGGAGCGGACCAATGTGGCGGGCTCGCCCAAATTTAAAAAACTTGTCTTAGAAGGGAATTTAAGTGAGGCCCTAGAAATTGCGCGCCAACAGATTGCTAATGGGGCTAACATGCTAGATGTAAACTTTGATGAAGCCCTACTCGATGCAGAAAAAACAATGACTCGCTTTTTAAATCTACTGGCCTCAGAACCTGACATAGCTCGTGTGCCCATCATGGTAGACAGCTCCCATTTTTCCGTTTTGGAAGCAGGTTTAAAATGCCTACAAGGTAAAGGAGTGGTAAACTCTATTAGTCTAAAAGAGGGTGAGCAAAAATTTTTAGAGCAGGCCAAGAAAATACGCCGACTTGGCTTTGCATTAATTGTCATGGCCTTTGATGAGAAGGGACAAGCTGTTACAAAAGAACACAAGATTGAAATTGCAACAAGAGCTTACCGCCTCCTAACCCAAAATCTGCAATTTCCCCCTGAAGATATTATCTTTGATTTAAATATACTTACCCTGGCCACAGGCATGGAGGAGCACAACAACTATGCTGTTGCCTTTTTAGAAGCAACTCGGGAAATAAAAAAGCTTTGCCCCCACGCGCGAGTCTCTGGGGGCATTAGCAATATTTCCTTTTCTTTTCGAGGCAACCAAAAGGTACGCGAGGCTATGCATGCTGTTTTCTTATACCATGCCATCCAAGCAGGATTAGATATGGGCATTGTGAATGCTGGCATGCTTGCGGTATACACGGATATAGAAGATGAGCTACGAGAGGCAGTCGAAGATGTTATTTTAAACCGCAGGCCCGATGCAACAGAAAAACTCTTAGTCTTAGCACAAAAATATCGCACCGAAAAGGTTTCTGCTAAGGATGATAAGGAGAAAAGTTGGCGTTTCCTGCCACTTGAGGAGCGCATCACTCATGCCTTAGTTCATGGTCTTGACGAATTCATTGAAGAGGACATGGCCGAAGCTTTGCAAAAATTTGGCGGGGGACTTGCCATCATCGAAGGCCCTCTTATGAAAGGAATGCGCGTTGTTGGGGATTTATTTGGAGCAGGAAAGATGTTCCTGCCCCAGGTAGTAAAAAGTGCGCGAGTAATGAAAAAAGCAGTAGCTTATCTTCTCCCATACATGGAGAGGGAGGCAAAATCCGAGAACCAAGCCCATAAAGTGAAAATCCTCTTAGCCACTGTTAAAGGGGATGTACACGATATTGGGAAGAATATTGTTGGGGTAGTGCTAGGCTGCAACAACTATGAAGTTATTGATTTAGGTGTCATGGTACCTGCCGAGAAGATCTTAGCTGAGGCAAGAAAGCATGGGGTTGCTGTTATTGGCTTAAGTGGCCTCATCACACCATCCCTTGACGAGATGGTCCATGTAGCTAAGGAAATGGAAAGGGAAAAATTCGACGTTCCCCTGCTCATTGGTGGAGCTACTACGAGCGCAGCACACACCGCAGTTAAGATTGCCCCACATTATAGCCACCCCGTGATTCACGTAAGCGATGCTTCTCTGGTCACTGGGGTTTTAAATTCTCTCTTAAGTGAAAACCTGAGAAAGGAATTTCTAAGCCAGCTCCAGAAGGAGCAAGAGAAACTAAGAGAAGAGTTTTACGAGCGCAAATCAGAACAAGAGATTTTACCCTATGAAAAAGTCCAAGAACTTAACTTTAAAACCAATTGGCATGAGGTGGATATACCAAAACCAGAAATTTTGGGCGTGAAAAAGTACCTAAATATGGATTTGCAGATCTTGCGCGAATACATAGATTGGTCCCCCTTCTTTTTAACATGGGAAATGAGGGGACGCTTTCCCCGTATTCTTGAAGATCCTCTGCTTGGACCTCAGGCTAAATCTTTATATCAAGATGCACAAAAACTACTGAGTGAAATTGTCTCTCAGAAAATCTATACCGCCCACGGTCTTTTGGCATTTTGGCCTGCTCAAAGTGAGGGAAATGATATTATCGTTTTTGCTGATGAGTCCTGCCTAAAGCCAATGGAGACTTTTTGTTTTCTGCGCCAACAGCGCAAAAAAGAAAAAGAGCAAGTCTATTACTCTCTTTCTGATTTTGTTGCACCCAAAACCTCTGGACGCACCGATTATTTAGGGTTTTTTGTCGTAACAGCAGGCCATGGTGTAGACGAGTATGTGAAATACTTTGAAAAAAGACATGACGACTACCATGCTATCATGGCAAAGGCTTTAGCAGATCGCCTGGCAGAGGCCTTCGCCGAATACCTTCATCAAGAAGCACGTAAGCTTTGCGGTTATGGCAGAGAAGAAAATTTTACTCTCGAAGACCTAATACAAGAAAAATACCGAGGTATACGTCCAGCTCCGGGATACCCAGCCTGCCCTGATCATACCGAAAAGGGCAAACTGTTTAATCTTATAAAAGCACCTCAAGAAATTCAGGTTCACTTAACCGAGAATTTTGCCATGGATCCACCAGCAAGTGTCAGTGGTTTTTACTTTAACCACCCCCAAGCTAGATACTTTGCTGTAGGTAAAATTGGCCGTGATCAAATGGAAAGCTATGCATATCGTAAAAAAATCCCCCTTTCTGAGGCGGAAAAATGGCTCATGCCATACCTAGCTTATGAACCATCCTACTAAGCAAAAGACCTTAACCTGGCAAGAACTTAAAGAGATCCACCCCCTTCTGGAATCGTGGCTTCAAAAGGAATTTGGATCGTTAAAAATCCATAATGTGCGAGTCTGGGAAGTTAGCTGTGAGGAACCAGGCTGCACCCACACAGAAACCTATCTTGAACTTGAAGGCAAAAGCAAACTCAAGTTGCGCTTTCCCAAAAAGTTATCCGAGATTACAAAACTAGATTTTTACCTTTGCGTGCAAAAGCAAAGACCTTTAGCTTGACGCCAGGCTATATTACTAATTCTTTTCCTTGTGGAATCACAAATATTTCAGTTAGTTGCCATAAAGGGGCGTTTTTATGCTCCCAGAGATCGCTATTATGCTCTCTTTCTCATAGTGCTCAATGAAGTTATGAATTGCGTGGAAAGCGCAGCCATTGTGGTATCGGTTTATTCAGAGCTTTTTCAAACAGAGCTAAGCCACAGCTGGCGAACCTTCGAATCTAAAATTAATGAACTAAAATACCGCAATCAATATGCTCCCATTGTAACCCATGACTTACAAGATCGTCTCAAGGAGCTCATGCTAGGGCCAGGCTTTTACGAGGAACTCATGAAAGCAGCCCGAGCCAATGCAACGAAACAGCTCGCAAAAATTTTTCATATGATCTTTATGCGCTCTCTCAAAGACAGTGATCTTGAAATTGAAACAGCGGTTGAATGGATTAAAGAAAAAGATTTCGAAGCCCCACAAGAACAAGAACCGAGCTCTCCACAGAGTAAAGTAGAGAATGTAGCCGAAAGCTCACCTGCAGGAATTACCTTACCTGTTTCTTTGGTCCTGGACCCTATTGGGGGTAAAGCTGTTACGGAATTAAAACCAAAAGATCGCATTATGGTACGGATTATCCCCCAAGGGGAGCGGGCCAACTATTTTATAGATTTAATGCGCTTACGAGGTGAAAAAAACATACTGCCTTGTCCCATGACGATAGAAAGTATCAAAGCCGATGCTTTGGGACTTGTCATTCGTGGAAAAATAGATGAAAATCTATACGGTGAGGCTACGGAAACAGAAAAGGTCTTGGTCCAAATAGCCGCAGAAAAAACAGTAGAAGAACCCCAAAAAGTAGCTAAAGCGATACCAAAAGATCCAACAAAAATGGTAAAAGAAGAAAGCGAAAAAAATAAGAACCCCATGCTGGTTATTTTAGCTGTGTCTGTTTTACTTCTTGGTTTATTGGTATATTTACTGATTACCTTATGAAAAAATACTTTATTGTCCTCATAGCTCTTTCTAGTATAACCATAGCGAGTCTTTTGCTTGCCGACATCACCCTTTTGCCGCTTATTCTATTCCAACTTAAGCATGGTGAGTTTTTTAGCTTTGTGCTAGCCTCACTTGTCATGCTCTGGTTTGCGCTACGGCTATACCTTAACGCCAAGAGAAAGCCGTTACTTACGCAAAAACATTTTTTTCTGCGTTTTGCCCATGCTGCTCTTGAAACCCTTAAGGAAAGTTTTTGGGGCTTTGTAAAGCTAATTAAAATATTTTTGATTTTTCTCCTTTATGGTGGATTTCTAACCGCTATTTTCTTACTACACGAACACCTCTTAAATTAACTCCCCGAAAGAGCAGGAGCCCTAAACTGGGGGCGCAGTAAACTACCCCCAATGTGCACCAAAAGTTTTCCGTCTTCTCGCAAAAGTCTAAAGCTTTTTAAAATTTCCCGTAAACCTTTGTCTTGATATTTCAGGTAGAGTTCTTCACGTGGCTCAGCTAACACTTCAAGCTCCATGGGGCCCGCAAGATCAAAGCTTACATAACCCGTTATGTCCGCGCGCACAAGCCTACTGTCTAGAGTCGCCTGCTTTATACGCCATACCCCCTGCTCTAACTCTAGCTTTAGGTCTGCAAAGGAAACAGGTATCTCCAGAGTTTCACCCAACATCGGCACTTCTTTTTGATAGTTAATAATTATGGATGCAAGTTTTAAATGGAGGGGACCCTTAAATAAATTTTTGTTTTTTTGGATATGAGAAAGCTCAAGATCGAGAAAAAGTTCACCAATTTTTACTTGCATATTCTGGCTCTCAAGATGGGCTGAATTTGTCTTTAAAGAAAAAACCAATTTATTTGCGAAAAGGAGACGTAGGGGAGAGATACTACCTGCGGTATAAGGGAGTATCAACTCGGTTTTGTCTTGGCCCATCTGATGCTCAAAGCGCAAGTCATGAATTTCAAATCGGCCCCAAAGATTTAAAGAAAGATCTCCAAAGTCAAGCAGCACAGTCTCTGGAGTGTAGCGCAGCAATAATTCTCTTGCTATTTGCTCTAGCGGGAAAAAAAAGAGAAGTCCAGCAAAAAACGAAAGAAATCCCAAACCAATGGGGATGGCCTTCTCCAGAATGGGTCTTTTTATTTTTTCTTGGACTTCTTCTTGCTCTTCCATTAGCCCTCACTTTTTTTTCGAAAACCAGCTACGGTGATGCTCACGTTGTATAAGCCCGTTTTCTTTAAGACAGGCCGAGAAGAAAAGTTTTCAATTTTATAAAGCGCCGTACTACTTTGCTCTACTTGTTTAATAAAGTCAAGGAACTCCAGAGCGGATACATCCCGCAAAGTTATACTTACAAGCCGCTTAACATAGTTATTTTCAATGGGCACATCCCGAGGTGTTATAGAAGTAATTTTGTCGCGTAAGTTTAAAGAATTGAGTATACTTTCTATTTGGGGAACCATATTTTCAAGAGAAGTCTCCTCCCCCCCAAAGCGGTATGACTGCAACATCACATATTCTCGGCCTAATTTTTCTAAGGTTTGTAGACTTGATTCCATCTCAGCTAAACGTTCCTCAAGAGAGCGAAAGTGCTTTCCTAGTTTCTTTGTTAAAAGAAAACCTAACATGATCATAATGAGAATGCTACCTATGACAAGAAAAACTCTTTCTCTTAATGTCAGGGTCATAAAGCCCCTTCCTTTTTCTCCTTGGGTTTAATAATGAGACTAAACTTAATGCGGTTGCCTTGGGGCGAAGGCATTGATTTTTCGCGACTACTTTCCACCCCGTCAAATCTGCCAGAGTTACGAAGAGCTGTCTTTAGTTCATTTAAAGCGGCAAAAGAGGGAAGTGAACCTGAAAGCTCGAGGGTCTTTGTGTCATAACCAATACTTTCAATTTCCAGACCTATACCGACAGGTAAGTTCTGATGCAAAGCCACTAGGGTTTGCGAAAATTTTTCGCCAGTAAAAAATTTGCGAAATATTTCTGTCTTTCGCCGCTCTTTTTCCACAAGGAGCATGGCTTCCTCTACAATGTTATCGCTAGTTGGCGCCATGCCAAAATAACTTTCAAAGATACGACTAGCCTCGATTTGCTTTTGCTGCAAAAAACGACTTCGATAACGAAAGTCAAAATAAAAGGAAAGCACAAAAAAAAGAAAAGATAGAGCCAATAGAATGAAAAAGTATTTCCCTCTTAAAGTGGTCTTAACCCTTGCTTCCTTTCTTAGTTTTCCTTGCAAGAGGTTTAACCCTTTTCTTTGTTGCGTAGCATAACCCGCTGCCATAGCCATGAGCATTTCTTTGGGAAACATAGCCAAGGGGGTCTCTTCATAAGGAAAAACAACTAGGTTTGATTTACCCAGTAGACTTTGCAATAAGAGGCAGTGGTCTAAATCACAGAAAAAATACTCTGGTACATCCTCTTTAGAGACTTGCAAAGTCTGCCTAAAGAACTGTACCTCACGAAGAAATTGCTCTCGAAATTCCTCAACAACTCGACGGACAGCAGGGATTTCTTTTCTGTTCATCTTTACATGTTTTAAAAAATCACCTTCCAAAATCTCCGCATAATTAAAGCTTGAGAGCCGCTGAAAAATCTCCCAGGCTAGCTGTGAGTCCACACTAAGTTCTCGCTGCAAACTACTTATTAGTCTTTCATAGCCAAGGGGCATAATGCGCATGTGAGGTAATTCCCCTTTTTCCCAATAGAGAAATATTGAGGTATGGCGCTCAATAAAATATACCATAGCTTCCTCTAAATTGTGCTCCATAGCAAATTGATATAGGGCGTACGGGGGGACATATATGCTGCCAATCGAAATACCAACGTTTTGAAGCTCTTTTAAGGTAGGCAGCAGTAAATCTACAGCACAACCAGCCACGATTACTTTTGTCTCATTTCCCCGAATTACACTTAGTGTATCATAGGTTATTTCCTCAAGCTGGTACGGCACGGTCGCCTCAATTTCAAAAGGTAAAACATCCTTAACTTTGTCTTTATCTGTAAAGGGAAGTGTAAATTCTCTCAAA
This sequence comes from Leptospiraceae bacterium, assembly GCA_025055765.1. Taxonomy (GTDB): domain Bacteria; phylum Spirochaetota; class Leptospiria; order Turneriellales; family Turneriellaceae; genus JANWWS01. The sequence goes on from JANWWS010000046.1 coordinate 104,585, forward strand.
AAGATCGCTTCATAGGGAGCGTTGAGATTCACTACGCGAGCCTCTGCAAAGCGCTCCTCTAAAAAACGCACAAGTTGCTCTGCAAGAGCTTGATCTTTTTTTAAGGGCCAGCGACTTGCCTGAGCAAAGGATTTGCCAGCAAAGCCGCTTTTCATGTAAAGCCCACGGATTTCATTACGCGTGATTTCCAAGTTTACCGTAAAATTAGGCATGTCTATTCAAGGTAAGAGGTGATTTTGCGCGCCACTACATCAAAGTAGGCCATAACGTGGGCTGTATGCCCCTCTAGGGATGCTTCTGAAACAATCTTGTATAGTCTGTCTTGGAAAACAATGCGCTGCTCAATTTCCTGAGCAAGTGTTATATCTCCTGTGGTGCGTTGGGAAAGCTCAGGAACACTCTGCAGCATTTCTGCCATACTGCGAAAACGCCCCCCACGACGAAAACGGGAAGCAATGATCTTTCGGGCTATGGTGGGAGTCATAAATTCGGAAAGGGAAAGTACTACGTGATATGGAGCTGTATTTATATTTATTCGCTCACCGGTAGCTTCAAGAGGATCATAGGGAAGGGCTGTTGTGAGATTATTGGCCAAAATAAAGTCATCTTTCGTTACCGCAAGTCTTTCCTCCTCTGTAAGAAAGTCCATGCTTCTTTCTTGCTGAAGAGCCTCACTGCGAATATCTTCATACACAAGTCTTCTGTCAAAGCCCGGGATAAGCAATAGCTCTTCAAGGGAATGCAAGCGGCTATTCTTGATACGGCGCGGTGGATTTAGTTGAAGATACTGCTCTTTTTCAAAGCCTTTTGGCATGGGGGTGCTGTTTTCATCAATATAATCAACCACAGCATCCCATATTTCATAGGAGAGACTAAAACTGGTGGCTAAACGATCGAGCATCTCACGCGTCCTTAGATCCATCTCATCATCAAAAAAGTGAACTAACCGGTTAATGTTGATCTTACCTGTTTCCTCTTGCAAAGTCAAAGAGACAATTCCATTACCTAAGGGAAAGCTAATGGGAGAGGCAAAAAGACCAAATTGGTAAAGCTGCTCGGGAGGGATTCGGGTCACCACAAGAATAGCTGTTTCAAGACCACTTTGTGCTAGCATCTTGGCTCTCACACGACCTGCCTGATATGCGGCAGATCGGTATTCGCCTAGAGATCTAGAAAACAAAACCAAAACCGAAGACAAAGTAAGACTCAAAATTAAGAAAACAAGCATTAGTACCACGAAACCTCGGCGTCTTTTCACTTAGATAAGGTTTGCTTAGGCACATAAGGGGTCAATAGTTTCAAAGTATTGACAAAAGAAATCTTGGCTTTTTCGTAGGGCATGCCCCCACTGCGCTTCATCACAGCAGCCTCCCTCTTTGATGGTCATGATGCCGCCATAAACCTCATGAGACGGATTTTGCAAGACTACGGCAATGAGGTAATACATCTTGGGCACAACCGCAGTGTAGCCGAAATAGTCAAGGCTGCCATTGAAGAAGACGCCCATGCCATTGCCGTAACGAGTTACCAAGGGGGCCACATCGAGTTTTTCCGCTATCTTTACGACAGTCTAAATAAAGCTGGGGCAAGCGAAATTGGTATTTTCGGTGGTGGCGGAGGGACGATTTTACCATCTGAAATTAAAGAACTTATGAACTATGGCATTAAGCGTATCTACTCACCCGATGACGGACGACAGATGGGCCTAAAAGGCATGATTGAAGATGTCTTGAGCCAATGCCAGGCAAAAAAGGAAAACATCTTCGCTGAAATGATTTGGCAAGAAATCCTGCAAGGCAACAGGCGTGCGCTGGCACGAGCCATTACTCTCGTTGAGACTGGTGAGAATTTACCAGATGGGCCATACAGAGAGCGGCCAACCCCTGTTTTAGGAATAACAGGTACCGGCGGTGCTGGTAAGTCATCCTTATGTGATGAGCTTTTGTTGCGCTTCATTGAAGACCACCCGCAAATCAAAATTGCAGTGCTAGCTGTAGATCCCACACGGCGGCGCACTGGGGGAGCCCTCTTAGGCGATCGGCTGCGTATGAACCAAAGCTTTAAGAGCCAGGTCTTTATGCGCTCCCTTGGAACCCGCGGTGAAAATACATCTTTAAACCAGCACATAGACAAAATCTTGCGTATTTGTAAAATGGCTCCCTTTGATCTTATTATTTTGGAGTCGGCTGGTATTGGCCAGGCAGATGCTGCTATTACGCACTTTAGTGACATAAGTCTATATGTCATGACACCAGATTACGGTGCTCCAACCCAACTAGAAAAAATAGAAATGCTCGACAGGGCTGACGTAGTCGCAATTAACAAGTTTGATCGTTTAGGGGGAGAAGATGCTCTAAAGGCCGTACAAAAGCAATTGCAGCGCAACCGCCAGGCCTATGCGCAAAAACCTCATGAGATGCCAGTTTTTGGCACGGTGGCTTCTCATTTTCGAGACACGGGAGTAAACCGACTTTATGAGTATCTTTTGGTTTTGCTCAAGCAAAAAGGTTTTTCCCCGACAAGGAGTTTTTTTTCTTCTCAAATAGAAAATCCCACCTTGCCAATCTTCATCCCTCCCCACCGACAAAATTACCTCACGGAAATCGCAGAGCTATGCCGCCAACTCAAGAAAGAAGCCTTACAGCAGGCAAGACAAGCGCAGCGATGGGAAGCTCTGCAACTTGCTTTAGAGGAGCTACCCGATGAAGATCCTCTCAGACAAAAAATGCAAGAACTTGCCATGGCAGCAAAAAAAGAGCTTAAAGCTGATGTAGTCGATTTCATCTTGCAATTTGATGAAAAAAAGAAACGCTACGTAACCGAGGAAGCAAGCTACCAGGTGAGAGATCGTACGATTACGGTAAAAAACTTCCACATTACTCTTGCTCACCAAAAAATCCCCAAAATAGCCCTTCCTACTTACCACAGTGCCTATGAAAAAGTACTTTTTTATTACCAAGAGAACTTTCCTGGTGAATTTCCCTACACCTCAGGGATATACCCCTACCGTCGACATGAGGAGCAAGTGGCACGCCTTTTTGCTGGAGAAGGATCTCCCGAGCGTACCAACCACCGCTTTCATCTCTTAAGTGAAGGGATTGGCACTCCTCGACTGTCTACCGCATTTGATTCCCCCACACTTTATGGCGAGGACCCAAGCGAGCGACCTGATATTTATGGCAAAATTGGAAACTCCGGAGTAAGCATTGCCACCCTAGATGATATGAAAAAACTCTACTCAGGATTTCGCCTAGCTGATCCCCACACATCTGTTTCCATGACTATTAACGGTCCTGCTCCCATGATCTTGGCCTTCTTCTTTCATACGGCTGTCGACCAGGAATGTGAGATTTTTATAGAGCAAAGCGATGAAAAAAACTTTTATATAGAAAAAATAGAAAACATTCGCCAAAAGAAAAACTTTTACCCAAGTTATACAGGAAAATTACCGCCGAGGCATAATGGACTAGGTCTTTTGCTACTGGGAGTAAGCGGAAAAGACATATTACCATACGATATTTATGAAAATATTTTTAAAACTACCCTGAGAAAGCTAAGAGGAACAGTACAAGCTGATATACTGAAAGAAGATCAGGCTCAAAACACCTGTATTTTCTCCACAGAATTTGCCTTAAAACTTATGGGCGACATTCAAGAATACTTCACGTACAACCAAATCCGCAATTTTTACTCCGTGAGCATCTCAGGCTACCATATGGCCGAAGCTGGAGCAAACCCTATAACTCAACTAGCCTTTACCTTAGCAAATGCTTTTACTTATGTAGAATATTTCCTTGCTCGAGGACTTAAAATTGATGACTTTGCCCCTAATCTCTCCTTTTTCTTCAGCAATGGCCTTGATGGAGAATACGCTGTCATTGGGCGTGTGGCTCGCCGGATTTGGGCAAGAGCCTTAAGATATCTTTATAAAGCCAATGAGCGCTCTCAAAAACTAAAATACCATATCCAAACCTCTGGCCGCTCCCTTCATGCGCAGGAGATGGCCTTTAATGATATCCGTACCACACTGCAGGCGCTTTATGCCATTAACGACAATTGTAATTCCCTCCACACAAACGCTTATGACGAGGCTCTGACTACACCTACGGAGGAAAGCGTACGACGGGCCCTTGCTATTCAGCTAATTATTAGTCAAGAACTTGGCCTAGCGAAAAATGAAAATCCTCTGCAAGGTTCTTTTATTATCGAATACCTTACTGATCTTGTGGAAGAAGCGGTACTTGCCGAATTCGACCAACTCTCCCGCCGCGGTGGTGTCCTTGGAGCCATGGAGCTAGGATACCAGCGCATGAAGATCCAAGAGGAGTCAATGTATTACGAGCAGTTAAAGCATTCTGGAAAATTACCCCTAATTGGGGTAAATACTTTTTTATCAAGGGATGGCAGCCCCACAGAGGTTCCAAACAATATTGTGCGCGCAAGCGAAGAAGAAAAGAAAAGACAAATAGAAAATTTGCTTTCCTTCCAAAGGGCCCATAGTGACAAGGCACCACACTATCTGGAAAAAATCAAGCAAGCAGCACGCAAGAACCAAAATATCTTCGAGGCCCTTCTTGAGGCTGCCCCCTATTGTTCATTAGGTCAAATGACGAACGCTCTTTATGAAGTAGGTGGCTGCTACCGCAGATCTCTTTAATGCTCGCTTTTAATATAAGGCACATAGGCAAAATCTTTCACTAAAATATGACCTTTAAGCCAGTTTTCCAAGAAGTGGCTTAGATCTTGTAAAAACTCGTTAATTTTTGCATCTTCACCAGCTAATGTGCCCTCAAGCGATGACATAAGACTATTGATTTTTTCCGTAAATTTTTCGTGCTCCCGAATATGCTCTTCGAGCTGAGGATAGTTATTGTCTTGCATAAGACGCTCTTCTAAGGTAAAATGTGCCGCAACATAATTTTCAAGATCAGCCATAATATCTCGAATTTCCTCACGCTCCTTTTCTGAGTACTCTTTTTTTTGAGCAAAAGTGTGCACCCTTTCTATTCGATCAAAAAGTCGGCGATGTTGCAAATCCACACTGGTAATTCCCGTCTCATAGCTTTCTTGCCAGGGCATAGCTAAGTGTATTCTCTTACGTATGTAGTCAAGTATTAAGCCATAGCTAAGGATAAATGCGAAAGGATGTGACTTCCTTTTGCATTTCATCTAGGAGATAGGCAAAGACCACATCTTGTTTTTCCAGAGAAATAGTGGTTTCATAATTTCCCACAATATTTGGTTCCAGCATAAAAAGAGTTTGCCTGCTCTCCTCTTGGCTATAATGTCTAAGGGCCAAATACCTTGGGTGTATGCCCACATCGCTGCCTTCCGGGTTTTTTTCAATTTTAACTAGACATTTTCTTTCATAACAGAGACCCCTAAGAGTGTAGATACTCCAGCGCAGCTCATAATTTTTTTTTTGAGACTCTTCCATACGAAGCCGATACTGCAAAATGCCCAAGACAAAAACAACAAGTAAAATGTTTAAGACAAAAAAAAGGCGCACAGAGCGGTTTTTGGCCTTTTCTCTTTGACATTGCTCTTCAAAACGCTGTCTTAACTCTTCCGGTGATCTACTGTAATACTTCATTTTTTCTTCGAAAAACCTCCACGAGACATGAGGCTGCAAAAAAATCAGCCCTATCTTGAAATTCTAAGGCCGCATCTAAATAAAAGAGAATGGCCTGCTCAATAGCCTCCAAGGGTGCTAGGGGTCGCAAGAGAAAGCTACAGATAAGACCACTTAAGATGTCTCCCGTACCCCCCGTGGCAAGATTGTAGGCGCGAGAATGAAAATATATCTCCTCTCCCTCCGGGCTTACCAAGATACCACCTGGCCCTTTTAAATATACAAAAGCCTGATAGCGCTGTGCCAATTCAAGAGCTGTTTCTCGATAGTTGTGTATTTTTTTTCCTAAAAGAGCCTCCGCTTCTCCTTGGTGGGGGGTCATGACAAATACGCTTTTTCTCTGTTTTAGTTGAAAAAATTGTTCATAAGAGGACAAATAGTGCAGAAAGCTTGCATCCATAAGCCAAATGAGATCTTCCATAGCTAAAAGCTCCTGCACAAATTCTGGACTAGGCTTTTCCCTCAGTCCCATGCCCATGGCAAGTAGAGCCTTTTTTGCCCTCTTAAGCGAGCTTAAGAGTTCTACTTCGAGCTCGTCTTGTTTATCATAAAAGCGTACCATAAGCTCCGGTGAGCTTTGCAGGTATTTAAAGGCATGCTCACTTGAGCTAAACCAGCGCACAAGACCCCCGCCACTTGCGAGAAAAGCCGACCCAGCCAACACCGCTGCTCCCTCCATGCCCGCACTTCCACCCCAGAGATGCAAAACTCCAGAGCTGTATTTGTGCCCATCAACTCTGCGCAAGGGGGGGATTGCTTGTTTTCGCGCCATTCGTCCTTTTGATTTCGGTATGGGCACAAAAGCCGTCACAGCGCGCACCACCTTTCCCGAGTAGTAAATACCGGGAGGAAGGAGGAGCCCTGGCTTCATTGCCCCCATAGTTATCGTGAGATTTGCCGAAAAAGGAACATGCTCAAAAAAATCACCATCGGCAAAAACGCCACTAGGTAGATCCATGGCAATCCTTCTTACTTGTTTTTGGTTTAGCTCTGCAAAAAAATGGCTAAGTTCGCTAGGTAATTCTTTGTTAAAACCGGTACCGAAAATAGCATCCACCACAACATCCTGAGCTGACAAATCTTTTATAGCAAACTCAGCAAAGTCTACAATTTCAATACGTTCATGCAAACGGCATAAATTATGGTAAAAAATAGCATCATCTCGATATGGTTTTTGGTAAACATACACTTTAACAGGGTTCTCCATAACACCAGCTAAGAGCCATGCTAAGACATAGCCATCTCCCCCATTGTTGCCACCGCCTACTAAGATATGGAAGCGCAAGTTAGGTGAAAACCACTCCTCTTGGCAGATGATATCAAAAGCACTCTGAGCCGCCATCGCCATCAAGGTTTTCGAGGGAAGCCCCCTTTTTATGGTTTGCTCATCCCAACTTTGACAGGCCTTTCTGGTAAGTACCCAAGTATTTATTTCCATCTCACTAAGTTGAAACTTTGATCTCGGATTTTGAGACTATAGATTTCCCCACTTAAGGTCATGTACGTGGACCTCCAATCACTGTGGCGACCATCGTATTCAATTTGCAAGTTATTTAAAAGCTCTCCACTAAGATTGTAAACCGCAAGGCGTACTTTCTGGTAATCGATGGTTTGCCACAGCAACAACTGACTTGCACCAAAAGGTAAGTAGGGATAGTCATCTGGATCATTTAGACGTGAAAAGATAATTTCCTTGTTTCCTTTAAAATCTACCGCCGCTAGAGTACGGTAGAAAAACTGGTAGTTTGTGCGTTCCGCATCTCGAATTAGACGATCTACCCTTCCAATATATAAGACTCTTTTCCCCTCATAAAATGGATAAATAAATTCACAGCGATAAAGAAGCCCTTTTTCCTTGGCTAAGTCTACAAAAAGGGCATCTTCGCAGTCTTTTTGGGTAAATTCACGCACAACTTTCCCCTTATGATATTGGTCTAGATATAGCTGCTCCAGATGACTATAGAGCACCCATAGATTTCCCTCAGAGTCTGTGTCCATCCACAAGATATTTTCAAAGGGAAGCTCCAACTGTCCCTTGCGCCCAATTGTGTGCAGGACTTTTCCCGTCAGATCATAATGCAAAATGCGATAGACCCCCCCCATGACTATCTCGCCAGCGCTCGTCGTTGTGGGCGGAGTGAAGTTTTCTACAAAGAAATCTTCATCTTTGCCTGCAACAAGTCGCCCAGGGATACGCAGGATATCACTTACTAAGACCTTCACCCTATCAGCTTCTTTACTCCCCTCTTCTTTCCGCTGCGATTTTTTTTCTGCCCACCCCTTACTCACTAATTTCAAGTTTAGTTTTCTACCATTGAAAATTTTAATTACTTCCTGTGAAGGCTCAGCTATAACAAACCAGTTTTCAATGACCGCCACGGAGCGCGGCAAGCTGTATATCGCTCCATTTTGCACAGGGTATTCTGCCCCATCAGGGCCAAGGGGAAGAGACAAAAGCGTCTCAGGAGAAAGATGCGATATCCGAAAGCGAGCACAAGTCAAGGCGTTTGCCACAAGAAAAATAGTAATCCACAATACAAAAAATCTAAAATTCATGGGTTTTTCCTCGAGAAAAAAGTTTTTGCCAATACGACTTTCTTTGCACAAGACTTTCAAGGGCCAACTCGTCACGTAATACATCTTCTATAAAGCGTAGGATGTAGAAAAAAACCCTTGTGCGAGTTTCCTGGTGGGTGACCAGAACATGACGGGTAGAAATATTCTCACGAATTTCAAAAAGAAAGGCCCGTTTTTCTCTAGATGAAACTTTTCTTAAAATGTAATGGAGATTTTCCGGTGAGACAGTTTTATCATTACTAGCCTGAATGAGACAAATAGGAGAGTGGATGTATTTTAGATAAGGTTTTATGCGTGGTAAATTTAATTTTAAGGAATGTAAGGGGGCAATCGTATACGCCTCGGAATAGCCAATCCACGGCGAAATAAATTCTGAAGCTAGATTTGTCTTTTTCTTCGGTAGATAGTCAATAAGCTCCTTTACAATACCGGTAAAAAAAAGCCTCCAGTCTCGCAAAATAAAACGACCATTTAAAAAACCATTAAGCACTATGGGTGCAGAAATTAAAATGAGCCCGGTAACCGCCATCCGGTGAGCATAGTGTATGGCCAAGCGCAGACCTAAATTTCCCCCCATGGAAAAGCCAACTATAAAAAATTTCTTGTATTTTGGCCGGTACTCCTCATAGAGAAGCTGCACGCAATCATACCAATGTTCGTAGCGCGTGTGTTTGAAATCCGCTATGGAGGTGCCATGCCCAGGTAAGAGAGGGGCAATTACGGTGTGGCCCTCAGCATGCAGCAATTGGCCGAGATCTCTAAGTGTGAAAGGAGAGTCTTCAAAGCCATGTATTAATAGAAAAGCACTGTCAGTTTGACCCTGCCAAAAAAAAGGCTCTGCCCCTTTCATAATCTTATGAGGAGGAATCGGCCCACGGAAAGCAGTTCGATCTACTTTTTCAGGAAGGCCATAATGACCTACAAGGAAAACAAGAACAAGCAGGGCAAAAATAATGAAGATGTAAAGACTCACCCTTGTAGTTTTTTTAATAAAATTTCATTAGTTAAAACAGGATTTACCCTGCCTTTGCTTTTCTTCATGATCTCACCTTGCAGATGTTTTAAAGCCCTTTCTTTTCCAGATTTAAAATCTGCTACAGCTGACGGGTTTTCTAACAAAACTTCATCTATGATTTTGCCAATATATTCGGTATCTGAAATCTGGGCTAAATTTCTTTCTTGAATAATTTCTCGGGGATTTTTTTTCTCAGTCACCATGAGCTCGAAAACTGTTTTGCCAATTTTACCAGAAATATTGCCTTTTTCAATTTCTTGAATTAACTGCGCCAAATACTCAGGTGGAAATAAATCCCATACCGATAGATGTCCCTTTTGGGTAAGTGCTAACATTTCCACCATAACCCAGTTAGAAGCCTTTTTGGCAGGTGCCCCTGCTTTAACTACGGCTTCAAAATAATCCGCCACAGCTTTTTGCGCTGTGAGGACCTGCGCATCATATTCCGGTAAACTAAATTCTTTAATAAAACGCTCTTTTTTTTGTTCGGCTAATTCGGGAAGCTCTTGGCGCCAACTCTCAATTTCCTCTTCACTTAAAATGAGAGGCACAAGATCTGGGTCGGGAAAATAACGGTAATCATGAGCTTCTTCTTTTGTGCGCATGCCAATGGTTTTTCCTAATGTAGGATTAAAAAGCCTTGTCTCCTGAACTACACTCCCCCCACTTTCCAATATTTCTCTTTGCCTTTCTATTTCATACTCAATGGCTGCTTTAAGCGCTTTAAAAGAATTGAGATTTTTGATTTCTACCCGAGTTCCCAGCCGCACCTCCCCTTCCCGCCGCAGTGAGACATTGGCATCCACTCTTAAAGAGCCCTTTTCCATATCACAGTCAGAAACCTCAATATATTCCATAATGCTCTTTAATTTTGTTAGATAGGCAACCGCCTCGTCAGGGCTGTCCATTTCTGGTTTTGAAACAATCTCAATTAACGGGGTCCCTGCCCGGTTAAAATCCACATAGCTTTCGGCAATAGCCGGATTTTCTGAATGCAAAAGTTTTCCCGCATCCTCCTCTAGATGGATACGACTAATACCAATAACTTTGCGACCATTAGGAGTGTCGATTTCTATTTTTGCCCCCGTACAAAAGGGTTCAAAATACTGTGAGATCTGATATCCCTTTGGTAAGTCAGGGTAGAAATAATTTTTTCGGTCAAATCGGCTCTTAGGATTGATGGTTCCCGAAAGAGCAAGAGCCGCCTTTACCGCCTTGCGGACCGCCTCTTTATTGAGAACCGGAAGTGCGCCAGGCAATCCTAAACACACTGCCGTTGTTTGGCTATTTGGCTCCCCCCCAAAGCCACAAGAGGCGGTACTAAAGAGCTTGCTTTTTGTGTTTAGCTGTACATGGACCTCTAACCCAATGGTTGGCACATAGCCCATACGCCTGCCTAGTCCTAAGAAACCCCTTGTCAAGTGGTTCGCAACATAAGTGATCCCAAATCCCAAGCAGGAAATTAATCCAAAGCTTTATCTTTTATCATCTTCTTTATCTCTATCGCAAGCAAACTCGCATAACATTGGCTTCAAGTTATAACTCACGAAAAAACCTTGCATGGCTATTAGCCCGTGCGAACATGGTTTAGCTGAGGCAAAGATGGCACAGACATTGGTAAATACAGTTGATGGTAGAATTTTTGTGTATTTTGAAAATCCTCCTAAAAAGGGGGATTGGATTTTCTTCTTACATGGATATCCTGACTCGCATGAAACATTTAGTTACCAATATGATTACTTGAAAGGGAAGTATGGGCTTCTTGCTATTGATTTGCCGGGAGTCGGCCAAAGTGAGCCACCATCTAGTCGGGCGGGCTATCATATTGAAAATCTTCTGCCGCGTTTAAACCAAGTCATATCCGCCATAGCAGGTGAGGAAACCAAATTGCATTTTGTGGGGCATGACTGGGGAGCTATGATTTTGTGGGTGTATATTTGCCATCCTCTTTTTAGTAAGAGGGTTAAGAGCTTTACGGCAATAAGCGGACCTCACCCAGCTATGGCTAGACAAAACCTCATTGACAAGTTGGGGTCGCTTGAGCCTACAAAAATGGCTGAGGCAATTCGACAGACTCTTATGTCGGGTTATATCTTTTTCTTTCAAACCCCCTTTTTACCAGAATTTGTGTGGGAAGCTGCCCCGTCCTTTGTTTGGAAAAACACCCTAAGGCGAGGTGGTCTACCCTCCTATGACCCCATGTACGAGCTACCCGAGGAGAAAATTAAAGCCCAGGCCATCCAGCCCATAAACCTCTATCGTGAGCTATTGCAAGGTATGCCGGTGGATTTACCTCGTCGGATCGAACTTCCCGTACAGCTAATTATTCCAAACCATGATTTTGCTATTAGCCCGCAAATTTATGACAATGTCACGAACTTCGTGACCTACCTAACAGTACAAAGCCTTGAAGCCAATCATTGGGTTCACCGGGAAAGACCCGATGCCGTAAACCGCTTTTTAGAAAGCTTTATTGCAAAAAATAATTAGTTTTTCTTGTGATCATTTAAAGACCAATTATACGGCAAGAATTCTATAGAAGCCGTGGGGGGGATTTTTTGCCCTGTGTGCTTTTCATAAAATTCTCTTAGGTTGCCAAAATCAGTTTCGTACCAGCGAAAGAGCTCTGAGAGATAGAGTTTATTTTGAGAACTGTTATAATGGGCATGCCGATTGTCTCGCAAATAGCGCCTTGCTGCCTTTTGAAATCGCTTTAGTAAATTCTGAGGTGTCCATGCCACCTCTTCTAGAATTGGGCATGACTGGGAGGCGCAATTTAAGGCAAAGTGCACATAGGGATTCTTAAATTCCTTTCGAATAATTTCATGTTCTAAGTAATTCAAACTAATTTTTTGTTTTCTAAAATAAAAAAGGTTTTCAAAAAAATTGCCTGCGGGAAAATTCTCCATGACGGAGACTATAGGATAATAAAGGACAACCTGGTATAGAACCACTGCATTATAGAGATTTATGTAAAGGCAAAGTCGCTCCTCGGCCGAAGCCAACGTAGAGATATCAATACTTTGAAAATAGTGAATCACCTCGCGAAGTCTATCTCGAAAAGTGTGCAGCTTAGCATAATCCACTTCTCCTTTTCTATTGATGGCTTTAAGAATGGCATTATAATGTTTGTAGTCAACGTGGCGCAACTTCCTTAAAATCCTCTCCTCTGCTATCCCGGGAATATCCCTGTGGGCAAAATCAGGCCATATAAAAAAGCTTAACAACATATAGGTAAAAGCATAATCCCTACCCTTCAAGGAAAAAGCAAAAATCATACCCAAAACCACGAAAGAAGTAGGTTTTTAAAAATCATCAATCTTATCTACCCATTCTGGGAAATCCACAAATGGATTTCTATTGCCTTGAATGCGGTAGATCCATTCATTGCGCAGTTTTTCTGCCGCCGAGACAGGATCTTGTTTATGCCATTGACGTAACACATTCTCAAGCCAAGTTTGGATGTTTGCTTTATCAAATTGATAGTTTGATTTCCAACAACTATCTTCTTGGTAATAGCGGGTGGCCATGTAAAAATAATTACGAGCAATATCTCCTTTTACCTCGGGGGGTGGCTCCAACACCTTATTAGCAGAACAACCGGGGATAGAGTTAAAGAAGTAACCAGGCATAGCCGCGACATTGGGGCTACCAAATTTTGCCCCGCTGAATCTTGGAAAGTGAGAGTCCTCAGTTTGCACGATACCAAAAGCACAGGTTCCCCGTGTTTGGTTAATCGATTTTCGTGCAGGAATAACATGGTGTAGGTCCGTGAAGGCCCTATAGTCATAATAATTGGTGTTCCCTGTGATCTCAGGCTTGCTTTGGCAATAACCCGAGGCACTGTTTGCCTCGAAAAAATCCTTGGGCCAACTATGCTCACGATTGTATACCCCCTCCTGACCCCAAAGTGGTGTTGGGGCTGCTAAATTATCGGCTGTTCCTGGGTCCTGTTGGCCACCACTTGACACACTGAGAATTTGACTAGGCGTTGCATAGCAGCGGTAGTCGTACCAATCAAGCAACCGGTTAGGGGGGCAATTACTACCGCTGCTATGGGGGTTTACTCCTTTATAGGCAAAAACCACGTAGGCATCCCAGACATCAAAGCGCTCCGGTACTTGCTCTGAATAGTTCTCTAGCGAGATATACTCAACCGTAAAATGAAGGGGGTAGCTCCCTGAATTCTTTGTGTAAGGCAGCACGCGGTGGTCCTTAATTTTCTTTTGTAGCTCTGCTTTAAAAGCCTCACCAGAAAGGCAAATATTCACACCCTCATAGTAGTTACGATAAAGCCCCGTATGGAGCTGGCAGGCAGGATTCTGGATTTGGCCCATGACCTTGTAGCGCAGCTCACCCTCCTCCTGCTGGACACAGCCATAGAAGAGGAGTGCAACTATGGCCCCTATCCCCTTTCTCATACGTCCTCCTATGGCGGCTTTAAGGTTTCGATTTGATGCTTTTGGTCTAGAAGAAGCGTAAGTTCGCTATCAGGACCAGCGAAAGTGGGCACTATAACAGGTCCTCGCAGGCGAACATAGGCTCCTTCGGCAAGGTTGTAACTAAACATATTATCAATGTCAAAGCCAGAGAGGGTGCCAGCACCTAAATTATAACTAAGTTTAAAACGGTAGGCTATTTTACTACCCGTACAATTTTGGGCGTCCTGCCAGTTAAGAGCTCCTACACATAGGATTCCCCAATATGCCTGCTGGTGATCCGGCTGAAAGCGGTAGGGACCCGTAGTACAGGGTGTTTCTTTATAGGTTGGCGAGAGAGTCACAAATCCCGTGATCTGCCTCATGCGATAAAGATCCTGACCCCGAGAAAAAGGCCCCGCCTGCAGTTGATACCGCACCGGTTGGCGGTGTTGAAGCACCTGAGGATTAGAAAAATCCGTCGCAACAGGTACAAAATGAGTTGCATTGCCATACCTTCGCGCTTTGGTTACTGTAATTTGCAAGACATCTCCAAAAACAGCAAGGCCATGGTATTGGGCGTTCGCAAAGTACTTCATGCTGCTGCTATTGGCCACATTGGTATCCGCTGGATGAAGCCCATAGGCCACAAGTATACCCCCGCTTTGATCTTGCAGAACAAAGGACCGAAGATAAATTTCCGGGGAGGGGGGATTACTACAAATATTATTATCTATGGTAAAGGCAAAATGGGAAGGGATAGTGACAATCCCGCTAATGGTAATGGGTGAGCTAAGCGTATGCTCGTTGTTGTCGGGCAAGGATTGGATGGCCGTAAGGAGGCTTGAGATACTTCCATCATGGCTTGTAATTCCCTCTTCATAAAGAGGATAAGATAGTTTTTGGGCTTCTTTTAGGATGTCCTCATTGCGAACATCATCATGTACGCCCGAGATACAGCGGGAGAGCCCCAAGAGGATTGAGCACAAAATCACTCTTATTTTCATGGCAGTGCTAGCCAGCGAGAATTCATCTTACCGGGTGTGGCCACCGTATATTCCTGGTACTCTGGTTTTATGTAAGCTCGCTTGTCCTCACTAAAACCATCAGCGGGGTTACGGGTCGAATGATCCCAACTTTGCGGATCACTTCCAGGACCAAAGGGGATCTTACGCTCCATAGAAACGAAGTATTGCCTATCCGATGCCACAATGTCACATACACGATTAATGGATTGGGTTTCATCGTTTGCCAAATTACTATTAGCCAGAGGAAAAATATCCCCCATGGTAGGGATATCTGGAAAAATAGCTCCCACAGCATTTCTTGTGCTATCACTTGTCATTGCTGAACCATGAAAACCTCCTTTGAAGTAACCCACATCACTGTGACTGATGGGTGCGCCCGCGCCATGGCGGTTTTTACCAGCAATATCGATTAGGTTACCCCTTGAATCTCTTAGTTCAATCCAAAGTGAGGTGCGGTGCGGGTACCCTGCCTCATTTCCCTGATGCATGTGGTAGGGGTTGAAATAACCCGAACCGGGAAAACGATCAACTTCCGGAACCCATGCTGGGCGGCATTTACCTCCTGGATTTTGAAACTCAGGCCAGTGGAAATCTGGAAAACTCCCAGCACGCCCAGTATTGCTGGTGCGGCGATCGAACAACGTAAAAAAATTCGAAAGACCGTTAAAGGGATTATAGGCAACTAGTTTTTTAGTGAGATCCCCCACCGCAGGATCAAAAAGGTCTTGCGATGGGAAGCGGTAGGCATCAGCTTGTATGTCTTGGCGCTGATCTGTCTGCCAGGCCACAAGAAATCCTTTGGGTGGAATCACCGTCCCACCAGGAAACCCCAAAACCCCTCTCTTGCGCAAAGATTCCCAAAAGGGCCAGCCAGAATGGTACACCCCCGGATCTGTGTAATTTTCAATAACAGGAAAATAGATAGTCCAATAAGAGACATCCACAGGATAATCTTGGGGATTATAAAGTTCTATAAATTCATTAGCATCATAAGCATAGTATTTGCCATTTAAGTTACGCATAGATCCAGCATAATTTACTTCCGATATAATAATTTGCTGGTAAGGAGAGCCTGGGCATTCTCCGCTGGCAAGGGGGCTGTCCTGACGGTTGCGGCAAAAACCCCTTCTGTCACGGTTCAAAGGTACGGCATCTTTATAAATGTGCCGCCAAAATTCCATGTAGCGCTCCACAATAGCTGGAGAATGGATGACGATTAAATTTTCGTCATTGTTGTTGTTCGCATTCGGGGACCAGTTAAAACTACCTAGAAGGAGCTTTGCCTGGGGCGTACCCACATCCACCGCAATGGTCTTGGCATGCAGTCGCCCACCCCCTGCCTGCCAGTCTCCAATGTAATTATTGTTTTCATTGCCATCAATGCGAAAGTCAATGGGCGCATGGCAGCGGGTATTGGTTGCGTTGGGCACATCCCAAGTTGCCGTGAAGGGGTTTTTATCAGTTCCAGGAGTCTGAAACCCATAAGGATGTCCACAAGCTCCCGCCATGCGGTAGATTTCAACATATTGATTATGGGTTAGCTGAGAGCGATCCATAATCCCACGCACATGGCGCTTGCCCCCATCAAGCTGGTTTAGCCTTGTAAATTGCTGGTGTTTTTCGATTAAGAGCCGACCAAGAGCATCATGAGTAAAGGCAAAGATGGCAAAATAAATATTCTCTCTCGCTTCCGCTACGGCCTGTAAAAAACGGCTCATGGCATCTTCATGGGGAGAAAAATAAGCCTCTACCTTCACTCCCCCCACATCAAACACATTATTATAATCAACCCGTTCTTTGGCATGGCCAAAGCGCCCTGACATCATTAGCTGATGGTCATTAATAAAGTCTTCCGCTAGTTCTCTCGATTCAATTATGACCCAAGCATTATAATTTCGGTCAATTTCACTGTCTGTAATATTTCCCGTACCTGTCATGACATAACGGCGATCCACCACCATGAACTTATTATGCTGGATTGACTGGGAATTTCCTGAGATGAGTTTCGCATTGGGGTAGCGCCGCATGAGATCCTCAAACCGCAAATACCCCTCGCCACCACTCATGTATGTACCAAAATCCCCCGCAAGTTGTACGTCAAGACCACGCCGTACCGCCCGCAGCACCGCATCAATAATGACCTTGCGGGAAAAACCATACATGGCCCAATAAACCTCTTTGCGAGCCTCATCTATAAGTTGCGCCGTTCTTACATCAAACTCGGGCTTACGATGCCGCTCTGGCTGCGTTCCTGGGTAATTAAAATAAATCTCAAGCAAACGCCCGTTGGGGAACTCTTTTTTTTGTTCAGGAACTTTCGAACAACTAAATACAAGCAAGAAAAAGAGAATTAAGTTTAGCTTTTTTACCATACATCACCCCCAGAACCAGCGACTTGGTAAATAAACTCGGCTAAGGTGGCAAAATCACGAAAAAAACCGCGAGGACTTTCACTGGCTATGGGCTCCACCATCATGACAAGTGAGTCGGTTATTGGGAAAAAATCATTTCTTGTGCGGCGTGGTTCACTATCCTGGCTGTTATCATTATCATAGTAATAGCGTTTGCGCAGATCGGAAAACATTAGGATCACGCGTGGGTGGCGAAAGTCATGGTCTATAACAAAAAGGTTAAAAGGCAAAGGTTGGGGGTATTTGCGGATGGCAATAGTC
The DNA here is from genome assembly GCA_025055765.1 of Leptospiraceae bacterium. GTDB lineage: Bacteria > Spirochaetota > Leptospiria > Turneriellales > Turneriellaceae > JANWWS01. The sequence continues at coordinate 121,927 of JANWWS010000046.1, forward strand.
CCGGATTGTTGGTCTGTACCATTTATGCTATCACGTAATGTTTTTAAAGCGCAGTGAATGGAGCTTCGGTTGGCATGCGACTGAGTTTGGGCATTTCCGTTGGCATCGATATAGGGATAGGTTACCGTTTGCGTGTTAATCGTGGGGCAACTCGCATTCATAAGTGCATTGTAGTTTAGGTCCATGGGAGCCCATGGACTCCCCACGTTTGTATCAGGCAACCCGACTTCATTGCCAAATACCCCTTTTAAACTAAAAGGCACACCGTAGATTTGAGGCTTACGAACATGGTACTCCAAAATGTTGAGAATATGGCTGCGATTTAAATGTGGGGCACTGATATCTTGGATCATATCTTGGGTTAAGGCTCTAGCTACAAATAAGATACGACGCTCTGCACGCATTAACTCAGTTAAGGTGGCAACGATAGGCTTTTCCTGAGGGGCATACCAAAAGTGAAACCGCAGGTGATCAATGGTAAAATGGGTGTTTGGATCCACCTGTGCTTTGTTGTGCCGAAAAAGTCCAAAGTTTGGTACTCCCTCATCGCCAAAAACACCTCCCCAAGCTAACTGGTGTATTTCATTGGCCATATCATTACAAATATCAAACGAGGAAAAATGAAAAGCCACACTATAGCTACCCCCAACAAAGTTATCTGGATTTACCCCCCCTGTCATAGCCCAACATTCCGTGCGATCGGCTACTAAGAGATTGTACTCAACTCGCCCATCATAAGGGGCCGCATTATATTTACGAGACCGGTTTTGTCGATTAAAATTAAGCCTGGTACGCAAAATTCTGTCCCTGGCTGACTTTCCTGCTAGTGTATTGCCATCATACTGCAGGGCTTTTTGAAAAGCACTACGCTGATCTAAAAACATGTCCTGGCTGCGCAAAGCCTTGAGTTGGGCAAAACCAGGATTTTTGTTCTCGTTTCTTTGATCACCTGCAATAGCCACAGCAAGACCTCTTTGCGCCTTATTTATAAGGGCTTCGGTTACCTCAGCGTCATGGAGGTCGGCAAATGCCGCCAAGATCTCTCTTTGGGCAGAGGCAATTATCTTTAAAAGTTGCTCCTTAGCCCAGGGGTTCCCTCCTGAAGGTAGGCCAATAGAGTAGCGGTAGCGCTGCAGTCTCAATTCCCTATCCCGGGTCTTTGTAGAGCAAGGGCCAAAATTCGCCAGTATTGCCCAGAGTAGACCTATAGCCCCAACACGTAAGAATTTTTTGTTGCTGTGGATTTCCATAACACTATTGGTAGTCAGGGGTATTTATCTCACCCGGGGAGGCAAAGGTACGCAGAGAATAGTCAGGATGGACATTCCGCCCCGAATAGCCGGGAAAATAAGCTAGACAGCCCTTACCCAAAAGTTTGGTCGTACTAAGGCCCGGTGAATTTTCATTACATGGACTGTAGCTAAACCAACTTGAAATAGAGCCCCCTTCTTCCTCAAAATTATTGTCCGTACGCTCCATAGATCGGGTTACCACCCCATCAAAACCACCCGCAAAGGGCCGTCCCTTTCGCTGGTTTACTTCGTTTTCTATCAGGAAATTTTCCGCTGTCTTCGTTTCTATGGTCCAATCACGGTCGGGTATAAATAATGCTGGTAGATGGATTAGCTTAAAATTGGGGTCACAGTTGGGATTTTCAGCAAGAAGGCATGGGCGAAAAGCTCCTGTGGTTTTTGCCGCCACCACTGCTAAACCGCCAATAGGTACAATATTGTCTTGGCCCGCGGGAACAACAAATTCACGGTAGTAGGCCCCCCGTAAGATAAAGCGCCATCCCGTGAGGTCAATAGGTTTATTACAGTCCCGATTAAAAATCTCTATAAAATCATCATCGGGATCGTGAATCCCTGTATTTTTTACCGAACCCGCCCAATTAATCTCATTCATGGTAGCACAGCCACGCCGCCTATCTAAATTAATAGCCGTAGGCCAGGGCTCCCCCACCTCCGTTGAGCAGCGCAGTACAAGGAGAAAACCCACCAAAGTACCGATCCTGCTTCTTAGGCTCGAGCTAGGCCACATAGCTTTGCTTAACATAATACGATTAAAAGGCAATCGTGGAGCGCAAAAATATCCCGGTAAAATTTGCGTCAGCAGGTCCACCCTTGGGTACCCCGTTTCGGCTTACTACATCCTCGATAGGTTTTTTATAAAAACTCCCGGGGACAAAGTAAGAAGCTGTAATCTGGAACATAAGTAGGGGATTTGGAAAATACTGTAAGGTGAAATTCACCTCATGTCCCAAGTCTTTACCTAATTTTTGCTGCGCCTCGATTTCTGCCCGGGATTTCCAGGGATTTAATATTAGGTCTAGATTTTGCTCGTTAAAATTCACCTTAGTGGTAGAAGTATCTTTCAGGTACCACCAATCTAATTTGGCCACAAGCTGGCCCCAGAGCTCAGCACCTAACGCCGCATGGAGAAGCATGGCTCCTGCTTTTCGATTGGCATCAAAGGGTGTGTCATCAATACCATTATAGTTCACATAGCCAGAGGGCCTCACCCCCCAGTAGCGGCGCAATAGGGTGCCACCCACTCGGTCACCCCGCATGCCAATAAACCCATGGGAGGTCATGTTGCCGTTTTCATCAAACTCAGCACCTTGGGCATAAAAAAAGTCAGCCTCAACAAGGGGGGAGATGATCCCAAAAGCCTTAGTTTGCAAAATAGTACCTGCTCCATAAGCCAATTTTTTATAATCAGCTCGTGGCTCTCCCTGCCTTTTAAGATCCTGCCCTTGGGAGTAGCCGAAATCAGCGTAGACAATCCATTGACGGAAAATGGGCATGATGTCATCAAAGCGGTAGGATATACGGCTACCCGCAATTAAGGACCAGTCATTGTCGGAATAGTTACCAATGCGACCGTTTTCACTATTATCCGCACCGCCCTTGTTTCCCCTTACCCGCGCATAAATGGTGTAAAGGCGGGGATCCAGCCTACTTTTTATTTTCTTGCGGAAAAACGGCATGGCACTTAGCACTATGCCTGTGCGGTAGGTAGAGACATCACCTCGTAATCCCGCCATTTTCCCTTCCTCATGGCGAGAAAAGTATTGAAATTCATCGTTCCAGCGGTCATTTTCCCCCGCTCCAAAGCTATTGGCTCCCGAGTAGACATCCACAGCTAAGATTTTTATATCGATTAGGTCCTTTTGGTGAACATTGACAACTAAGGCATCGAGAACATCCCGGAGCATGTAGTCGTTGGGGATCCCACCTATACTAAAGAATTGGCGACCAATAACGAGATCTGAGGAAAAGCCACCTTTGTTAAAAAATTCCCAAAAGATGTTAGCACGAGCAATTCTTGTACCAGGATTGCCATTGCCCTGCAGCTGAAAACTACCCCAGACCCCATCAAAACCAAAAGATAGCTCCATTCCCACCCGATGTTCGGGAAAGAGAAACTGGGTATCAAACTTCGCCCTTGTCAGAGCAAGACCTTGGGCATCATCGGAAGTTCGTATTTGAAAATCGTTGGTGGAGTTGACTTTCCTTAAATCTGCATTATCGTAGCCATGGAATTCCTGGAGCATATTGAATCCCCAATAGAACTCCATGACTGGCTTTTCTTTGCGTATGGCAAATTGCCGCTCAAATTCAAAGATCCATTCTCCCTCACGATCTATAGCCCCCACGGAAAGTTGGCTTTCCATTGTGGCCTCTTTGGACTTAGACCTCTCCTTGGCTTTTTTGTCTTTCTCAGCTGTCTCCTCCTTCCCTGCTGGCACCCCCGCTTTCTCCTCTCGTGGAGGGATTTGAGAAAACTCATCTATTTGGCCATGGCTCATATCCCCTAGGGCAAGGTATAAGGTCAAAAAGAGGGGACTTGCTAGGTTGTTTCTATAATTGCGAAAATAACGAATCATAACCCAACCCATACCGTATTAGCCTTCTCGTTTAGCTAGTCAATTCCTTTACATTCTCCCCTGGTAAAGCCGTACAGACATTCCAGCACCGAAGAACCAGCCCTCGTCAACACCATGAGTTTCCCGACCCCAAAAAGTGTAAAGCTCAAGCCCTGTCACAACATAGCCAAACCACAACCCACCCTGCGCAAGAAAGACCGCTCTACGCAAAGTACGCTCTTGGTAGTTACCAAAAAAACCTAATACGATGGGAGCTAAATTGGTCGTGGAAAGCCGAGCCGAATATAGGCCTATCGCTCTTGCACCATAATGTAAGGTGACCAGGTAGCCAAATGAGAGGCCAAGGCTAAGCCCAGAGTTGCTTTTTTGCATAAGAACACGGCTACGGTTTACGTATTCTCCCAGAGAAAAAGCTCTTGTACCCCAGGGCAGCATAAGCTCGCTTTCGAAACCTAATTCAGGAAGGTAGCGGTTTTCGTATAGGAAATAATAGGTGCCTCCCACAAAGGGATCCCCGAATCCTGCCGTTCGCATATTCTCGAGAGTTTCGACTTTGGAATTTAAAGTAAGATAGTTAAACCCCGTATGAAAATCAAAACGCGAGAGCTCAAATCTCAGGGAAGCAAGATGAAAGAAAGCTTCATGTTCATAGCGGACTTCTACGGGTCCTCGCAAAAGTCCCCCTGTATTTTGATAACCTGTTTGCACAGAAAAACGCAATGCACAGTGACTGCCCCCCACAAGCGGGAAGGGAATCGCCACTAGTAACAGCAAGAAGTTATTAATGAAAGTAAATTTCACTTAGTTGTTTTTCTTGTCGTGGGCTGCCGGTAGCCGTAATTCCGTCTCTGGGCTCGGCAATCTCAGGACGGGTAGGTTCAAGAATGCTTTGCTCTTTTTGTTTGCGTATTTCTCGCATGATTTGGGATTTTTGCCCAAAATCTTGCATATCGGCATTTATCCGCACAAGTTCCATCTGGGCTCTTTCACCTTGAATCCCTATTTGGGCCAAGTGGCCTAAGAGATCAATTCTTTTCAATAAATCTGCCTCACTTTGATCTTTCATACGCAAGGCTTTTGCTAGGTCTTCTTCACGTGCTCCCCGGCGCAAAGCAATAACCATAGCTTGGATGAGCTCGGCTTTTTTCGGATGGCCCGCCTCTTGTAACATCCGAGCACTGCGCAAGCGCAGATTTACTTCCTGACGCACTACTTGTACTATTCTCTCAGGGGGGACATTCTTTATAAGTCCTTCCCTCGTTTTTGCCTCCACTATCTGGACTTCGAGATTTTCTTGTTTTAGACGCTCTCTTTCGGCCTCGAGCTGGCGCCAGAGCCCTGGTGGCAAATCTTCGGAAAATTTCTCCTGGGCCCAAAGAGCCATTGGTAGAAAAAGCAAGGCCCCAAGTTTACGGCACATAGACCAAACCATTTTCTCCCCCAAAGCCATCGGGAACCCTCTCTTTTAGGTGTTCGGGCAAAAAGGGATTCAAGCCATCCTTATAAAATACAAATTCATATACCCCAGGCTCGAGCTCTAGTTCTAGATAGCGGTAGCGGCCTAAACGATTCATGAAGTGTACCTTGCGCTGCCACTCATTCCAACTGCCACAGAGCTCATAGTTTTCTTCCCCTTCTGCCATAAGTTCAAAAAGGACAGTGCCACGATGAATAGATGGTCTCTCTGGTAGGGAACGGCAACTGCTTATGAAAAATAGGATGATCGGCAAACACCGACAAATGGTATGCACGGCCCCAAAAGTGGTCCTGCTCTCTTTCTTTTGTCAAGATTTTTTTACAGGACCAAAAGACTGTTCTTGTGGCCAAACCCATCATCTACCCTTTCCGGACATCCAGGATCTTGCTGCCAGAGATATCCATTTACTAAGAAAATATACTGGTAGCGACCAGGCGGAAGGTAAAGCTCGAGTTGGTATTTTCCGGGAGCAACAGGCTGCAATACATGTACCCCCCTTTGCCAACCGTTGAAGTCACCTAATAGCTCTACCAATAAAGCTTCTTTCGATGTATACGTAAACGAGACCTTCAGCATGCGTTGGGACTCCACTTCCCTAGGGGCTAAGCGGAGCTCATAGATAGAGTACATGAAAGGAAGACTCAGCACCAGCAGAAAACTGAGTACCAATGCTAGTTGAAGCGGACTAATAAGTGGTCTTAAACACCACGGCTTCTTTACTTTATCTCGCTTTTGGCGCAACTTGTACAATACTTCCTGTACAAATACTTCTTTTTCAAGGGGAGGTAGTGCCAGCTTTCCAAGACGGCGTACTCTTTCTTTGTTCCAAAAGTCTTCCATTCTTACCTCTTTAGATAATCATTTAGTTGAGGATAGCGCCGGGCAATGTATTCGCGGGCACGGCTTATCTGAACCTTTATCGCCCCATGACTGGAACGCAAAATCTTCGCAATTTCCGCCATACCCATATCCTCAAAGTAATACAAACTAAAGGCGGCCCGCATTTTTTCGGGCAATTCGCCAATTGCTCTCTGAAGATCTTGCATCATTTCCTTTTCAATAGTCTCCTCGTCAGGGGGAAGAACCCTCCTTTCGTCTTGTCGCTCGAGATTATCGCTGAGCTCAGCAACCGTATAGCTGCGTCGGTTGGCTGCTGATTTTAAAATATCCTTAGCTCTATTGGCTGCAATGGTAAAGAGCCAGGTAGAAAAGCGCCGAGACTCCTTAAAGCCATCAAGGTTGGCAATAGCACGTACAAAGGCATCTTGAGCCGCATCTCGGGCATCTTCCATGTTACCTAGGTAGTGGTATAGGAAACTACAGAGTGGTTGCATAAATACCTCTACCAAGCGCCTCCAGGCTTCTTCATCCCCCTGTTTGGCTCTCTGGATAAGCTCCAGCTCCTCTTCCAGGGGGATAAGTTCCATGAGACGCTCTATATGATCTACGCTTGTGACGTGGTTTTGGTAACAATTTTTGCACTCTGGTTACGAAAAATCTTCTCGTACTTTTTCCCCTTACGTTCGTAGCGTACACTAACTGCTTTTTCTTGGTCGAGCCGCATAAGAAGAGAATAGAGTTTCCAGGGACTATCGAGAGGAATTTCCTTATCCGTTTTGATAGACAAGATAATATCTCCCTTGCGGGCTCCTAATTTGTAAAAAAGACTATCGCGCGGCAGACGGATAATCTGGTAACCATAGAGGCTGCCATCCCTGCGTAAAATCTTACCCACTGCCCCCACTTTCTCCCTAGAGGTAGCAAGCAAATATTCTTTTACTTCGCTAAATGAAATGCATAATTCTTTTGCCTCAATCACAAAACCTTGAATGTAAAGGAAGAGCTTTAGCCAGAGAAGGAAAAACCCTCTACCCCTCTTGCCAGACTTATCCATAGCCATCGACAGTACGCAATGATTTGGCCTATTTGTCAAACCTTCTGAAATTCGATTGCCAGTCTCCTCTACCACAAAAGGTTGTCCTAATGCATAGTAAGGAGATCGAACACGAATTTCCCTTTGCCTGGGAACACTTGGTAGAAGTCAGGGAGATGCGCTATCTTAAACCAGAATTGTGGCAGGAGGTTCAAAGTCTTGAAGAAAAGGAGAGAACCCTGCAACAAGGTGTACTCACCGTGCGGCGGACCATCCGCCTGAAAAATGAACTGCCTCCCATGGTTCGTCGCTATCTTGATATAGAAATCCTTGAGGTAGATGACCTTGTGATCTGTGACTACAACAAACAAGAACTTAAAGCTCTTGCCTACCTTGAAACCATGGGTGGGCGGATATGTTTCCGTCAGGAGGGCTGGTATACCCCCCATGGCAAGGATAGAAGCCGGCGGCGGATTTCCATCTCGGCCATGGCGGATATTCCCCTGGCAGGAGAATTTATAGAAAAGGTATTTCTTTTTGAATTTAGCCGGCGCTGCGAAAAAGACCGAAAGCTAATTATCGATTTAGCTAGTGGGCTTAGCCGGCAACGCTTGGTTCAGGGATGAAGGTCCCTCTCACCCTCATAGATAACCCGTGGCCGGAACAACCGATTATTCTCATGCTGTTCGATATGATGAGCAGCAAGCCCAGCGATACGGGAACATAAAAAGATAGGCGTGTAAAGGTCAATAGGTATGTGGATTAAATAATACAAGAGAGCTATGGGGTAGTCTGCATTGGGGAATATGCCCTTTTCTCTTTCCATAACTTTTGCTATAATTTCGTAAATTTGAGCAAGTTCTGCTCCCTCCGGTCTTAAGTGGGCTAATTTAGGTATATAGTCTTTTAAAAGATAGGCTCGGGGATCATACTTTTTCATATATACTCGGTGGCCAAAACCCATAATCTTATCTTTACGGGCCAATTTTTCTAAGATATACTTTTCCGCGATTTTCACCCCCCCTAGCGAGAGAACTTCAAGAAACATCTTCATGGCCGCCTCATTAGCACCTCCATGTAAAGGCCCTTTTAAGGAAGCCACCGCAGAGGTGATAGCCCCGTAGATATCCGATAGTGTCGAGGCAACCACACGCACGGCAAAGGTTGAGTTTGGCATTTCGTGCTCGATATAGGCAGTTAAAATTTTATCTAAGGTGTCTACTTCCGTAGCAGTGGGTTTTTCTCCCTTTATCATGTAAATAAAGTTCTCCGCATAACCTAATTCGCGATTAGGCCTTACAAAAGGCATACCTTTCAGCGCCCGATAGCTATTGACAGCAATAGTGGGAGCCTTGGCCAATATTTTCAAGGCCTTAGCCTCGTTTGCTTTCGTCGATGTATCCATTAGAAAATCAGGATCCTCATAGCCAGCCAAAAAAGAAATCCCGGTGCGCAGGGCATCCATGGCCTGAGTGGTTTTGGGCATAAGGGAAAAAAGTTGGTACATACTATCCGGTATTTCAGCCTCGGCCATGAGAGATTTTTCAAATTCCTTTGCTTGCTCATCGCTCGGCAGGCGGTTGTACAGTAATAGATAGGCCACCTTTATGTAGGAGGTCTTTTCTATGAGCTCAATGAGATCATAACCCCTTACAATAATCTGCTCTTTCTCCGTGTCGAGATAGGAGATTTTCGTAATTGCGGCAATCACGCCCTCAAGACCTGGTTTGTAGTTAGGATAGCTCATAGTAACTCCTTTTAAATTAAATGTATTTGCTCCTGGCTACACCTTCGTCAAAACTACCATAGTCGGCGTAGTCGATGAGCTCATAAAGTTCCTGCCTTGTCTGCATCTGATCGAGGTAATTTTTTTGTGTTCCCTCTTGCAGGATAGCACGAAAAACTTGCTCTACCGCCTTCATGGCCACCCGTAGCGAGGTAACAGGAAAAATGACAATTTTATAGCCCCAGCTTGCAAATTGCTCTGCTGTAAAATAAGGGGTTTTGCCAAATTCCGTCATATTGGCTAGGAGAGGGACTTTTATTTCTTGGGCAAAGGTGCGAAATTCCTCTTCGCTTTGTAGAGCCTCCGGAAAGATAATATCAGCTCCTGCATTGGTATACATCCTTGCACGGCGGATGGCCTCATCTAGACCGTGTATTGCTCTGGCATCGGTTCTGGCTACCAAGAGTACCCTTTTTCGAGTCTTTAAAAAAGCCTCGATCTTGCGGCACATATCATCGGCACTTATCAATTCCTTTCCCTCAAGATGGCCACACTTTTTCGGCAGTTTTTGATCTTCAATTTGAATTGCCGCCGCACCCGCTTCTTCCAGCTCATAGACAGTTCTTGGGATATGCACCACCTCGCCAAAACCTGTGTCCGCATCTACAATTAAGGGGAGCTCGCATGCCCTATAAAGCTGACGAACATGATCCGCAAGTTCACTAACAGTGAAGTACCCAATATCAGGCATGGCACGGCTTGCCGAGAAAGCGGCCCCGGAGATATAAAGGCACTTAAAGCCGAGCTTTTTAGCTAATAGGGCGGTTATGGCATCATGGGCACCAGGAGCCAAGAGTATTCTTTCTTGTTGCAGGAGATTTGACAGTGTAGTCCCCCCAACTAGCTCGTGCACTTTTAGCATCCAGGCCATAGTAGCCAGGTCCTTTTTTTAAACACAGACACTAGGGCAAGAAAAATACGGCAATCAGCTCTGAGCTTTTTAAAGCATAGCCAATTTGTTCTGTTCCTTCTTGACAGCTGGGTTCGTCCTATATAATACAAATCATGAGAGTTTTCGTTGTCCTTCTAAGCTTAGTTCTTTTATTGGCCTGTCGCGAAAGTCCAGAGGAGTTAGTACACAAAGCCATCGCTTTGCGAGAGCAAGGGCGCTACCAAGAAGCGAAAAAAATTCTAGAAGAGGCACTAGCCATAGAACCAACAGCTACGGCATATAAGGAGTTGGGCAACTATTACTTGATAGCCGAAGGTAATCTTGATGAGGCTGAACGCAATTATCAGGCATCTTTGAAACTAAATCCCACATACCTAAATGCTTTGCACAATATGGGGACGGTCTACCTTAACCGCTATGAGAAAACACAGGACGACCGGGGACGTGGCAATAAGCAGTATCTTGACACAGCATACCAGTATCTTAAACAAGCCATGGAGCAAAACCCAAATTTTGGACTTACCCACCAAGAACTGGCACGCTATTTTTTTTATGCAGGTCAAATTCCCCAGGCACTAGAAAGTATTGAAAAAGCAATAAAACTGGAACCTAAATCAGCGAGAGCCTACCTCATAGCGGGTCAGCTCTACCTCAAAGGTAAAAAAGATCTCAAAACAGCCCACGAATACTTTGAAAGGGCCTATGCCTTTGACCGCAAGCTTCCTGATGTTCTTTACTATTTGCACCTAACAAGTCGAAAGCAGAACAAAACAGAAGATGCCATTTTTTACGAAAGTGAATACCGAAAATTGTTAGAGGAACGAAACCTTACCCCCGAGGAAATTCAAAGCGCTATGGGGGAGCTTAGGAAGGGTGGCAGCTTACCCCATTTCAATATTAAGTAGAGAGCAAGTCGATAAAATACCATGGGCCTTTTGGAAAAAAGCCAAAGAGCTCTTGCCCAAGAAAGTCAGCGAACTGAGATCCCCGAGAAAAAGGGTGGGTTAAGAGAAAGAGCTAATGCCTTATTGCGGGAACTTGGGCTCTCTTTGCACGGGAGAAAAAAGTCTCTACGGGAAAGAGCAAGCTTTCTACTAGCTCAAAAAATACCCATTACACCATCCCAAGAAAAAACCCATAAGGGTTTATTGGCTCGTGCCAAAGAGCTACTAGCTAACATCCTCAAACAAGAAGACGAAAAAAAAAATTTATCTCAACAGCAACTAGAAAAAGAGGACTCCTCGAAAGAGCAAGAGAGTATAGAGCTCAGTCTTCCGCCAAACCCCGGGGATGAGGTGCTTGAGCATGTTTTCAACGAGGAAACCAGAGGAAAAGAAGAGTCAGCTAGCCTTGATCCCTCTGTACAGAAAGCCATCGAGCATTTTTTCGAGAGACTTGCCGAAGCTATAAGGGGAAAAGAAACCCATGTTTTGACACACCCCCAGGAAAAAGTAGCCTCTCCCTTTTTTGATGACCATAAAACGGCACGCCTCTATGAAGAAAGCTACCGCCAAGACATAATAAGATCTGCCTCAACTCCTGGGGTAACATACCCCACTAAGGATCCGATCCATCTCAAGGAGCCATATTATATCTACCCTCAAAACCCTCCCGTAGAGATAAAGGACCCCTATCGACCCATGCCTCTGAAACTTACCTACCACCCCCAGGACATTGCCGTTCGGGGGACCCCTGACTACAGCCACCTGCGCACTTTGCAAAATGCCGAAAGTTTGCTACGTGAAGGACGTTTTGACGATGCCCTAGCCCTTCTCTACCGAACCTTACCCCTCCTTGTTGTGGAAGAAAACCGAGAAAAGCTCCAAAGGAATATTGCCGACATTGAAGCTTATTTAGACAAAGAAAAGGACCGGCTATCTCTAGCTAAGTCTATTGGGATTGCCTCGGAGGCAAAAAACATTGAACAAAGAATCGAAAAAGCATCTTTTCAAATTGCCAACGCACCCATAGAGGCGCAAAACATCCAAATTGTCGCTCCTGGTACCCCCCCATCGACCGTTGTCTCTAAAGAAACTGGGAGCCAAAGTGCGAGCAGCCTATTGCCAATGGCTTCAGAGCTTGCGCAAGGTGGTCCAAGCATAGCAAGCCCCGCTCGTGGTCTTGGCATTCTACAGGAAGGGGAAAGCTCTAACCAAATAGTAGGTGTATCATCCCCCGCAGCGGCAACACAGTTAGCTGTGGAGAGGGCGCTAAGCCCGGAAACCAGGGCAGCGGAACTTAAAGAGCCTTCCCCCACGTCTGCCCCCCATGCTATCGCCTCCGGAGGAGGCGGGGGGGGCGCGATAGCCACTTCAGATGTCCCACCAGACGTCGCCGAGACAAATATAGCCCAGCAGTCCCAGGAAGGCTCATCTGGTGAGAAAGTTTCTGCGCCACCTCCCCTAGCACCCCTTGCCCCCAGTGGTGAGGCATACGAACCACCCTTTGAAGAGAGGGAAGAGAAAAAAAATGAGGGCGAAGTTCAAGAAATTCGGGGTGTCCTTGAACTTAAACCTCCCGAAGAAGAAGACACACCATTCTTAACATTAACCTATGATTTTCAGAAAATCCCCCATGAATTTACTCTCTCAAAGGACCACCAGATTTTTGAGTATGCCTATTACAAATATAAACCCATGTTGCTAAAAGCCCACAAATACCTAAAACGCAAGCAAATCACTAAGGCACTCAACTATTACCGGGTCATTCGGGAACAGCAAATACCTCCAGAATTTCGCAAAATGATCGACCGCAATATCCAAGACATTACCGAATACTTGCAAAAATACCTAATGGCTCGCCAATGATAGAAAAAGTAACCCTCGCTTTCTTTGGGGGTTTCCTCTATGCCTCGCTAGTTTCTTTCGCAGACACCCTAGCCGAGCGCACCTATTACTTGTGGTTTTCTCGAGAACGAAAAAAAATCACCTCTAAATGGAAAAAACTTTTTGAGGGACGCTCACGGTGTGAACATTGCCATGGATATATTAAAGCTATCTATCTTATACCTATTTTAGGTTATTTTTTGAGCCGTGCTCGCTGCCGCCATTGCCAGTGGCCTATCCCTATTCGACATGTCGTTATGGAAGGGGTATTTTTCTTTTATGGGGCCTGGCTATTCGCCACTTCACAGAACCATATCTCCCAACTAATTTTTGCTCTCGCCTTACCTAGTCTTGCCATTATTTGGCTAACCGATCGCCTTTTTTTTCTCATACCAGACCTGGCCCTCCTATACTTGCTTTTTTTAGGAATTCTTGATTTTAGCCTGAGAGGAGATGTATTTGCTATGGATCATAAAAAACTATTAACCCTACGGGCCACTCTAGATTTAAGTGCCTCTATCTTTTGGTTCCTACTTTTCCACTTAATTCGTTTACTCTCAGGCAAGAAACTAGGCTATGCCGATGCCACATTAACTCTTGCTCTGAGCTTACTTTTGGGCTTCTCCCGCGCTCTTCTTTTGCCAACACTGGCCGCTCTTTTAGCTATCCTAAACTATTTCCTCAAACATACCGGGAAAAAAGAAAATCGAAGGATTCCCTTTGCCCCCTACCTCATCATGAGTACCTTTTTCTTAAAAATGGTACCGGAACGACTTTTACTTAAATTTTTCTCTTAAATTGTACAGATAGCGCAGATAAAAGCGGCCAAGCTCCCCTCCAGGTATTTCGTGGGGTGGCAAAAACTCCCTAGGCTTTTGCCTTTCTGGTGTTTTGGCTACCCCAGGGCTAAGATAATACTCCCGGGCTGGCACAGCTTCTCTTTCGCTTTCTCTGTCTTCTCTTTGCTTTAGGGCTCGGCGTAGGCGTAGAAATTTGTCCTTTACCTCCTCTAGATTTTGGGCTAACCTTCTTAATTCACTTATCTCTTGCACTAAGGTTAGTTTTTGGGCCTCCTCTTGTAATTGCTGCTCAAGTATCCTTAAATCCTCCTCAGACCAGGTAGTGGATAGCCGCTGTTGGGCAAGTTGGCGAAGAGCCTGGGCAATTGCTTGCTGCCGCTCGGCAAGTTCTTGCAAATAAGCTTTTTCTAGAGCCGAAAGCGACTGCTCTTGGGCGCTCTTACTCTCTGCCAATTGGCGCACTTGGGCAGAGATCTCCTTTTGCGCCTCTTCTGCCTGCGACAGCTCCTCACCCTGACCCGCTGCTTTAAGACTCATAATTTGCATCTTCATAGAAGACATCTGGCGCAAAAGCTCTTTACTTAAAAGATTAAGTTTCCAGCGCAGGTAGCTAATTTTTTCCTGCAAGAGGTAGGGGTATTCTTGGGCTACCAGCCGTGGTATTTCCTCAAAGACATGCTCTGTCTCTAAAAGCAGTTTCTCAACAGCAGGAGGAAAAAAACCACTTTGGGCTAGCTTTTGCTTTAGCCAGTTTTTCTCATAACGCAACGACGCTAAAAGCTCCGCTGCCCAAAATCCCATATTCATGGCCTCTTGGCGCACAAGGGTCTTTTTTTGCTGCAAAGGGCTAGTTTTCTCTTGCCATACCTGAGCAATATTATTAACCTTTAAAGCTGCTTGGCGAAAAACCTCACCTGCTTTTTCATAAGCTTGGCGCTCCTGGAGGCGCCTTAGGTCCTTGAGATCTTGGTGCCATGCTTCCAGGATTTTACGGCGCTCCCCCAAACGAGACATTTGCTCGTTGCTATTAGAGGCATGAGCAAGTTCTAGCTGGTTTTTTTTAAGATCTTCCATATAAATAGAACCTTTCTCCCTTACTTTAGCACTGACCTTTTGTTGCATTTCCTCAAGACGCTCTCGTTGTTTTTCTGACTCTTCGACAATGTTTTCCTTTTTTTCACTAACAAGCGACTTCATAAGGTTTTCGGTAAACCGGATTTCTTTTAGTAATTTCTTCTCAAGACCTTGCAGCTCTCTGAGCTCTTGGATTTTCTTTAAATGCTCTATGGCATTTTCTAAACTTTGCAGATAATCCAGTCGTGACATTTTTTGGTATAGCGCTTCACTTACTTCGAAATCCTGAGGGAAGTTTTCCATAAGCTTGTGGAGTTCTGCTTCCCTTTCGGCAATTTTTTCCTCTAAAATAGCTTTCAGCTCATCGCTTAGCTTCTGGCGCCTTTGTCTCTCTTCTGGAGAGAGACTTTGTGTCTGAGTTGTCTTGGCTAGACTTTCCCTGACCTGACTTTGAAGTTCTCTTCTTTGTTCAAGCCATCTCTCCATATCCTTCTCTACTTTTTGACCCTTTTCTTTTTGTCGTAGGCGTTGGAAAAGCTGATCGAATTCCCGTTCCGATTCAAGATAGCCCTGGTAAAGAGACTCGAGATCGTGAGAAAGTTGGCTGATCTCGTTTTCTTCTAATTCTTGGCGTTCCTTTTCGTTTTCAGCAAGGCGTATTTCGACAATGTTACTAAATCCTAACTGACCCGCCTGCGGGGGTTCCAAAAAAAAGCGAGAGAAAATCATAGAGTTATCTCTTGCTACCACCCCTATTTTAAAGACTCTTCCTGGGTAGTTGCGCAGATCCACGCTGAAGTTACCCCTTGCCTCATAGAAGCCAGAGCTGGGAACCACTTCGGCATTAACTGGAAAAACAAAAAGCCCTCCTTTTTCGTTTTGGAGATAACCCTTAAAAAAACGATAACCATAGTCATCGCGAGCATAAAAGGCAAGGTAGACTAGACCTTTCTCAGGTAGGGTATAGCCTTCGCCGGGATTTCGCAAAATAATTTCTACTTTTGGCGCATAATCTGGTATCTCTTCAATATAATAGTTTGCAGAGTCAAAATATATCCCCGTCTTGCTATCTTTAATTCGAAAGGAAAACGATGAACTAGTTTCTTGGGGGTATTGCATGCGAATTTCGCCATAGCCTTTGCTGTGTTTGAGTTTTTTTTGACCACAAAAGACTTCCCCTTCACCCTTATAATAGACACGGGCCTTTATGTAAGAGCCGTAATGAAGATAAAGCAGATGGGATTGCGTGCTATAAGGCTTTACTTGCCCAAGTGAGGAAGGGGGAATGACATCCAAAATGATTTTTTCAAAAATGCCTGGTAGCAAAGGTTCATAGACAAGCCATGGGGAAATCCGCCGTTCCCAACCGCAGAGGACATGAAGGCGCAGCTTTACTGTATGCTCCAAGGAGAGCAAGCGCACTTTGTCTGGCAAAATCTCCAGATTTTGAGTGTTACCTGGCTCGCCTTCAAATCCCAAGAGGGAACATGGTTGGGCAAGCATGCCAAGCTTAATATCAAAAGAGTTCCCCTTTAAATATTTACCGGCTGGGGGTAGGAGAGAAAACTGAGTGAAGCCCAATAGCGCGGCTTCTTTTTCCCACAGTCTCTTAGGATTTATGGCAGAGAGCACAAGAAGAAACGAGAGGAGCACACAAAGGCCTAAAATCCATTTTGTGAAAAGCCCAACGATCTCCTTCCACCAAAGCTCTCTTGGTAAGATCAATAAGCGTTTTTTATAAAAAGCAAGCAACTTCGCTCTTTTTTCCTCGGAGAGTGCTCCACGGGGATAAAGCTTGTTTTTAGCAAGATCATGCAAAATTTCTGGGTCTACGACAAAGATATCCCCAAATTTTTTTTGCCACCCCCTGGTTTTTCTAAAAAGCACACTAGGGAAAAAGACATATAGAAGCCCCCAGAAAAGAAAGGAGAAAATGATTAACACAGGAATGAACCCAAGAGAAATGTGGTATAGATACTGTATCGCTAATAGCGCATCTAAAAAAGTAAGCAAAAGGAAAACAAAGAGAGCATAGACCACACCTCGTAAACCATAGCCTACTAGCAAAGGAAGGCTAATGGGAAAAGTGGGCCAGAAAAAATAGAATTTTTTTGTTGCCATTGTGTTGACAAATTAGCAAACTTTAGTATTTTGTCCAGCCTTCCCAATTAGGCAGGAGCTAGCATGAGAGAAAAGGTTTACTGCGCAAACTGTGAACATTGCCACGTAGTTAGGGTTTTTGAGGCAGACAATATAAAGTATGTCTTACGTGTTAAATGTGCAAAAAAACGCTGGGCCAAACGCTCGGGAGAAGAAAAACAATATAAGTATTTTACGGTTGCCCGCCGGGTTCAAATAGATTGCCCTGATTATTCGCCCATGGGAGATCCCAACCCCTTTATTAAGAACCTGAGAAGGGAATTACCCGTAAAAGACGAAATATACATGGCCCGCGAAGCTGACTAAAAAAACAATATGAAATTTTCTGAGCTGGTCTGCGAAAAGGCCATTGTGATAGGCTGGCCAGCTCAGAAAAAACGGGAATCCCCAACTAAGTGGCATCTCATAGAAGATTTGTTTTTGTTTTTAAAAGAAACTCATGAGTTAGGTGATACGTTAGCGCAAAAGAGCTACGAAGCCATTATAGAAAGAGAAAGATCGCTCAGTACCGGGCTTGGCTCCCATGTGGCACTTCCCCACGCTTCCGTGGCGGGACTGCCGAAACCTCTAGGGGTCTGTTGTCTACTAAAGGAGGGTATTGACTTCGAAAGTATAGACCTTTTACCAGCAAAGATTATTGTCATGCTGCTCATGCCCAAAGGGCAGTTTGAGCGACATATACGAACTTTAGCAGGTATAGCTCAGCTCATGAATGACCAAAGCTTTCGCGATGGGCTCCTTGAAGCAAAAAACCCAAGGGAAGCCTATACCTTTATTCTCTCTTATGAAGAGAAACAAGACTAAGCCCGAAAATCCCTACGGAAAAGCCGATA
Organism: Leptospiraceae bacterium; assembly: GCA_025055765.1. Classification (GTDB taxonomy): domain Bacteria; phylum Spirochaetota; class Leptospiria; order Turneriellales; family Turneriellaceae; genus JANWWS01. The sequence continues at coordinate 139,536 of JANWWS010000046.1, forward strand.
GGTTTTGTAGTGATAAGCACCCATAGCCTTGACCCCTTCTATGATACGAGTGTTCGTTTCTGCAAGAAGAGAACAATCAGAGCCGGTATAGCCAAGACGAATACCATCCACTATCGTTCGGTAAACCAAGGCAAAGTCATAACCATGCCGGCGGTATTCTGGCAAGAGACCCATAATAATGGTGCGCGTCGTCTTAACCTTGCGCAAATGCCAGAGTATCTTAAAGATACCAAAGGGAAAGAGCCTCCCCTCTGCAAACTTTATGGCATAGTTAGCATCGGGGATGGTAATACAAAATCCGACAGGCTTTCCCTCTGCCTCTAAGATGAGGGCAAGTTCAGGGATCACAATGCGCTTGAGCTCCCGTACAATATTTTCCCACTGCTCATCGTTGAAAGGAACATGGCCCCAATTTTCTTTCCAAGCCTCATTAAAGATGTTTTTCACAGCTCGTATTTCTTCGTTCCACTTTTTCATGTTAGCGGGGCGGATTTTTACCTTTTCATTTCGCTGGAAACGCTGCCAAACCTTTTCCATTAAGGGGGGGATACCGGCATCTTTATCACGCCAGTAAGCGTACCAATCGATTTCTTTTACAAAACCAACTTGCTCTAACAAACGAGGGTAATAAGGTGGGTTATAAAGACATAATATGGCTGGTATCTTATCGTAGGCATCCATGAGGATTCCAATTTCATCGTAAATGGTAAAATTCATGGGACCAATCATCGAGGTGCAACCCCTTTGCTTGAGCCAATTTTCCCCCGCATCCATCAGGGCAGCTACGGCCTCTACATCGTCGTAAGCTTCAAACCAGCCAAAAAAACCCTGATTTGTTTTGTAGTACTCATTATGGGCAAAGCTGCGGTGGAAAGAGGCGCGTGCTACAGGTCTTTCTCCTCGCCATGCCATAAGTAGAATTTTTTCTCCGATGCGATTAAAAGGCCCCTTTAAAATAAAGCGCACCTGCTCTGCATAAATAGGATGAACGTAATATGGGTTATCCCGATAGATGTCCCTACTAAATTCGACAAAGGTCTTAACGCCCTCGCGGTCCTGTCTGAGTTCTCTAACAGATAGTTTTAGGCTATTTGCTGGCCGCACGATATTGTCCCTCTTCTATATCAGGAAATTCAAAAGTGGGGGAAAGTCCCGGGAACATCCAATACGACGAAAACTGCGACGAATTTAAGATTGAGGGAAAATCGCTGTGGTACCAGGATGGTCCGGCAATTTCCTTTTCCATAACCATGGAAATATATTGCTCAAGACCAGATTCCTGAGTGTTTCCGTTAAGGATCACCTCCACCCCCGTCTTTAAAGCGTATTTGCGTATGGCCTCATTGGCTGAATTGTGGGGAGCATAAGATTCGGGAGAAATCCCGTTTTCACTTGAGACCAAAAGTCCTTTGGAAAGGCGTACAACCAGAGAATGATTTCCAAAGGTGTGCCCCGGCGTTTTCACAAGAGCCACTCCCTCCCCTAAAAGGACATCCCCATCTAGGAGAATGACCTTTTCTTCTGGTACCCCGTCAATACCCCCTGGGCAATACCAATCTCTTTGCGGCGGTAAGAGTCCCTTTGCCGATTCCCATTCTTCTTTCATGACAATAAGTTTAGCATTAGGGAAATACGGCTTTTGACGGCCATCACCAAGCCAGCGACGTAGATCCTGGGTGTGCAGATGGTCATAGGTGATATAATCCACCTCTTCTGGAGAGATACCTAAACGCCGAAGAGCATCTTCTACGGTTGTATAAAATGGGGCAATCACCTGTTGAGCAAGGTCTTTTAACAAACGATATTCTTCACCTTCAAGGCCCAAAAGTATACCCCCTGCAAAGCGTTTAAAAAAGCGTGTCTCGGCATTAGCCATGATATCACTGGGGGAAAAAAGCAGGGTTTTCATGCCAAGCTGGGTTTTGTACTGAATGACAAAAAGCCGATTTGTGATGTGTAATATGGGGCTTACGAGGGTTACCTCGTTAAATACGGCGAAAAAGCCATAGCGGGTTGGGTAAGGCACCCGCACAAGGGGGATTGACTTAAAGTAAGATACAGGGGCCATGGAAAGCATTTTCTCTCGAAATTTACGAGCCCTCTTGCGCACCTCTTCAAGTCGCCTCTGTGGGTTTAAAGAAAGCCGAGCCCCCTCGAAATCCTCGAGATACATAATCTCAGGAGCCTTCTCTATCTGGGTTCGTTCATAAGTCATATTTCTTCCATTGCTAATTCCGAGTATTATAAGTGGCTCCTATTTTGTCAGCTCTTTTTTCCCCTTAATTTTTGTTTTCAAAAAACACCTTTACATGCCAGTCGATACCATTAGCCGCCGATATGCCCAAGGTTGCCCTTGTGGGACGCCAAAATGTAGGCAAATCCACCCTTTTCAATGCCATAATTGGCAAAAAGAAGAGCATCGTCTGGGACAGCCCAGGTGTAACCCGAGATCTAATTTCGCAAGAAGTAAGCTGGCAAGGTTTTTGCTTTACCCTCACTGATTTTCCTGGTTTTGAACAGGTAAACGCCTTAGATGAAATAACTAGACTTGCTGTTACTAAGGCATTTGCAAGACTTGAAGAATACCATCTGCTTTTGTGGGTTGTCTTTCGCCATGGCCTTAGCCCCTATGAAGAAAATTTGGCAAGCCACCTGCGCAAGCTCGGCAAACCCACTTGGCTCGTTGTCAATGGCCTCGATGACCCTCAATTAGAAAACGAAGCCTATAATTTTTACCGACTGGGTTTTGAGAAAACCTTTTTCGTCTCTGCTTTGAACCGAAGAGGGCTAAAAAAACTAAAAGATGAAATTGTAGCCTTTTTCGCAAGTGGACAATCCCCGCGTATATCCGATAAGGCTGAACTATCCCTTGCTATAGTTGGCAAACCCAACAGCGGAAAAAGTACCTATTTTAACCTACTTTTGAGAAAAGAATTATCTTTGGTGAGCCCCATACCTGGTACCACTCGAGACAGCCATGGCGAAATTTACCAGTTTTATGGCAAAAAACTCCTAATCACGGATACCGCAGGTCTTAGAAAAAAAAACCGAGTAGGTGATATAATAGAAAAACTCAGTATATCCCAAACCCTAGCAGCCATTCGAGATGCCGATATTGTGCTCTTGCTGGTGGATGCCACCGAGGGCATTGACCAGCAAGTCAAAAAGATTTTCCACCTGTTAGAGAAGGAAAATAAACCCGTCATTCTCGTCTTAAATAAGCAAGACCTAATTGGCCAAGAAGCTCGGAATAACCTCCTAAAGCAGGTAGAATCTTTACAGGAACTTTTTTGGAAATTCCCTTATTACTTTATAAGTGCGCTAACGGGAAAAAACGCCGTTAGGCCCATTTCTGAGGCGTTCCGACTTAAGGAGCGCTTGGAGCTTGAAATAACCACGTCTCAACTGAACAGGATTTTAGAGGATTTAAAAAAAAACCCAATCATAGAAACACAGCAAGTTAAAGTTCATTACATTACCAAAATAGCAGGCAAAAGACACTACATACTCTTTGGTAACAAAAAGAGTGTAAGCCCCGCTGTGTACCGCTACCTTTTAAAAGAGTTGAGAAAGAGAACCTATGGTGAGGAAATACCCCTTATTTTAGAGATCCGCGATAAAATAAGGGACTAACCAAAATCGGCATCTATGGCAAACGAGAGCTGTCTTTTTCCATAAAAATAAAAAGAGCTTTTTCTTCTTCGCTTTGCTTTAAAAATTGAGCCATATAAGATGTCAGAGCATAGATGAGCCGATTTCGCCCATAGCCCTCATAAAAAGATTTTTCCCTGTCTTGTGCTTTCTTGTTTAAATTATGCTCGAGGTGCTCTAAAAGCTTCGGTATATGACGTAAGGGTAGACTAAACGCACCATGCTTTTCATAATAATCTAGTGACAAAGCAAGCTTTCGTAGACAGGCAAAGCGATAGTAGTCATAGAGATAATCCCGCAAGAGTAAATACATTTCTACGGGAGACAGCAGAGTTCGGCAAAATTCTTTTAACGGCGTTAAAAGATCATGCATCGAGTTAGCCTGGGAAAAATCCTTAACAAGACACAAACTAAAGCGGCGGTTAGAGAAAGCTATTTGGCGTAAAGAAACCAAGAACTCGTGGAGCCTGCCATGTCTTGCAGCCGGATGGGAAAGATCTTGATCCCAAAGGATAACATCGTAATTTTTTTCTTCCAGAGCAGACAATGAATCAAGAATCGCGACCGGTAAGTTGTAAATTTCGAAAAGAGCTTGGTAAAGCTTTTGCCATCTCGGGCTAAAAAAAGCAAGGCCAATTTGGGCAGCAAGATCCTGCGGCCAGATTAGCTCAATTTCCGCTAGCTGCAGGGCATATCTTGCGTAAAAGGAAAATGGTATGACAAAAGAAAATCCATGTTCATAAAAAATAGGCATAAGGGAGGAAAGCAATTCATCCCGAGTGATGACAAGAGTTCGAACCGAAAGATGTTCCCGTAAATGAGCTTCATGGCTTATTATATGCATAGGCAGCGATATCTCAAAGGAGAATGCTTTTGACTCCTCTATATTATAAAAGACAAATTTTTCAAAATAACCCATGCGACATAATACGCTCATGGGTCACACAAAGGGTCTGTCAACAATTTCTTGACTGGCTAAAATCTTCTCTCGGTTTTTTGCAAGTGCGATCCTTACTCTACTTTTTTTCCCTAGAGTTTTTTATCACAAGTTATTACCGAGTCGAAAAGCTTCGAATTTTAAGTGAAAAGGTAGAGCAAGATACTTTCTCTTTTGGTCAATACCTTTTCCGCACAGCCTGGCAAGATTTAGGAACAAGCCTGCTCCTTGCTCTAGTACCTTTTCTTTTATACCAAGGCAGGCGTTTTTGGGGTAGGTATGGTTTTTATTTTTTCTTTTTTAGTTACGAGTTAATTATTTTGGCCTATTACGCCTCCGCCTTGTCCGTTTTTAAGCTTTATGAGAGCCTCTTTGAGCTAAAGTTTTTGCGCAACATTTCCTCTATTATACAAGAGCTTATTTTCTCTATTTGGGCTGAGTTGGATATTCGCCTCTTTCACTTTTTTGCTATAGGCCTTGCCACAAGTTATCTGACTATTGTCTTTTACCAAAAAAATATGAAACGAAGCCAAGCTCTACTTGCTCTTAGTTTTCTACTGACAAGCCTACCCCAGGGTTTTGCGCATCCAAGAAAGAATATGTCTTTTGATCCAGTCATATTTAAAAACCCTCTTTGGACTGCTTTTTTTGAGAGCGAACATGAGCCAAATTACTGGCCCAAAGTATCTTCTGGGCAGGCCAAACTTAGCTCACAAGAAATCCATCCGGCCATATACTTACCGAAAAAAAAATATAACATTGTGTTTTATTTTTTTGAATCTTTACCTGCCAAATATATCGGATATCGCTACGAGGGCCGAGAGGTAACACCGCAGTGGAATCGGCTAATAAAAAATTCGCTCTATTTTCGCCGCCACTATGCTAATTTTCCGCTCTCAATTAATAGTTTTTTTAATGTCTTTTGCTCCCTGCCTGCCCTGCCCGATGGACGCTGGCTAAGCCTCGTAAAACCGGATTTTCCCCATCCCTGCGCTTGTGAGCTATTGGCTCAGGCAGGCTATAAGACTGCCATCCTCCATGCGGGAGATCCTGACTATGCAGGGCAGAGGCGTTTTTACAAATACCATGGAGCCGATATTATTTTAGACAACGACCAAGTAAAAAATAGTCGGTTTGACAAAAACATCTTGCCCTGGGGAGCCGCTGATGAGCGCTCGCTCGTGGAAAAATCGCTCGAGATAGCTAAAAAACTAGGGGAACCCTTTTTCCTTACCTTATTCCCCTTTAACCCTCATCACCCCTATAGTGTACCTACGGACTTTCCCAAGTTTATAGAAGCTGTTTGGGAAAAGCTACCCTACCGGAAAAAAATATTTTTATCCTATCTCAACTCTCTCCATTTTGCCGACTTTGCCTTAGGCGAGCTTGTAAGACGCTTTGAAGAGGAAAACCTCGCCCAAGATACCCTTTTCTTTATTTTTGCTGACCATGGAGAAGCTTTTTATGAGCACCCTGGTAATTTTAACCATCCCTATTATCTATACGAGGAAAATATACATGTGCCGTTTCTCATCTACAATAAAACGCTTTTCCCCAAAACGAGATTTGTAGACCAAATCACAAGCCACCTCGATATTTTACCTACTCTTTTGGACCTACTCTCCCTTGCGGCCCCCACTCATCTGTGGGGAAAATCCATTTTGCGTGGAGGCCCTAACCCAATTCTTTTCTTGCAGACCTTTTGGGAAAAGGAATGGATGGGAATTCTTGTGGGAAACCACAAATATCTCTTCCGTCCTTGGGATAAGCGACGAGAACTCTATGACATCCTGAGAGATCCTGAAGAAAAAATTAATTTAATCCAGGATGTGCCAGAACTTGCCTCCGTTTACCACCAAATTATGCTCCAAGAAAAACAAAAAAGGGTGGATTTTTTTTCGCCTTGGATTTCTCTATTGGGGCAAGAACAATTCTAAGCTTGGGATCTCACCTTCGCCCCAGAGACAGTGAGCGAGCGAGCGCAGCGACTCGCGATTTGGTGAAAGGGAAAGTAAAAAAGACATATTTTCTTTTTTAGGAAATTTCAAATAGGGACTGCCATAGTGTAAAATGAAAAATTGTGTTTTTTCATATCTCATGGCCCAAAAGTAGAGCTTTTCTAAATCTTTTTGGTAAAAACTATCTGCGATAACTATATTTGTCCCACTCTTTAAATCCTGTCCTTTACTTATAAAAAGTGCATCTTTGCCTAAATAAGCCTCAAGCTCTTGGCGCATTAGGTGGTTTTCCACAGCAACTGTTAAGGGCGAGGGGGGAGAGCTCATACGCCTAAAAGGTCTTCCTAGACTGCGGATGGCTCTACTTGCTGCCTCTTGGGGGAGCTGTGGGAAGACATTAAGCCAAGACAGCTTTGTCTTGAGCCGTTTTTTCTCGCGCAACTCTAGATAGTCTTTTACATAATCGGGGGCAAAATCAAAAAACATAGACGGGGCATGTCTTAATTTGGTGCGGATTTGCTTTTGAACTGCTTTTGCTACAAGGTCGGGTTCGATCATCCCCTCTTTTAGGGCTCTCTTAAGTTGTTGGCGCAAGGCATTTGCGTAGCTGCCATAGCTTGTAAGAAGCAAAATATCAATCCCTGCCTTTATGGCAGCTTCCGCAACATTTTTTTTCGACGCATAGAGCGATATGGCTTTCATCTCGAGGGCATCGGTAAAGATTAGCCCTGAATAACCAATATCTTGGCGAAGTTTTTTCCCAATAATCTCACGAGAAATCGTAGCAGGGTTTTCGGCATCTATCTTTGGATAAAGTATATGGGCGCTCATGAGGGCCTCGGCACCACCCTCAATAGCTCCTAAAAAAGGAATGAGTTCAAAGTTGGTAAGTTCTTCCCAACTTTTGTATACCCTGGGTAGTTCCCAATGACTATCCTGGTAGGTATCCCCATGACCGGGAAAATGCTTCACGACAGGTAGGGCACCCCCCTGCCTTGCCGAGCGCTCAAAAGGGAGAGCACAACGCAAGACTTGGTCTAGCGAAGAACCAAAACTACGCGGACCAATTACGGGATTATATGGATTGCTGTTGATGTCAAGGACTGGAGCAAAGAAAAGATTAATACCAAGCTCCCATAGGGTATACGAGGTCATAAAGCCTATCGCCTCACAAAGCTTGGGATCACCAATTTGACCAAGGGCTACAGCGGAAGGGAAATCAATTTCATGAAGTACCACTCGCCGAACCCCCCCACCCTCTTGATCTGTGGAAATAAAATAAGGGATTCCCGTTGATGTGAGAGCATGCTCTTGTAGTTTTTGAGTTAGCGTCTCTATTTCCTCCCGGCTGCCCAAATTTGCCCCAAATAAAATGAGTCCTCCTGGTTGCCAGTCGTGAAGAATTTTTTCAATCTTAGGACCATAAGCTTTACCTGGTATGGCAATGTGGAAAAGCTGGGATATCCTCTTCTCTACGGTGAGAGAATTATAGAGTTCGCCTGCCCTTTCTTCTATATAGAACTCAAAGCGTTTTTCTAAAACAAGAGGATAAAGCCATAAGTAAATACCAAAAATGGCCAGGACCAGTACGAGAACCCCAAAACTATATTTAAGGTATTTCATCTTCGCGATGCATAGCTCTTGGAGCAGAAATACCCAACAAAAAGAGTCCTTTTTCTAAGGCAAGGGCAACTAACTTTATCAAAGAAAGCAAGGCCTCTCCTTCTTGAGGTTTTTCCCGGTAGAGTCCCAAAACATTGTTTTCTTGCTTTAAAGAGTAAAATTGAGAAAAGTAATGGGCCGTTTCATAAAGCCAAACTGCTAGGGATTGAAGCTCGTAGTTACGGGCTATATCCTGTATTTCTTCCGCTAGGCGTAATACGTAGAAAAGCAATTCTTTGCGAAAATGACCTTCAAGATAACTCTCTTTTCCTCGAAAGTCTATGGGGAATTCGTCAAAATTAAGCCCTGCCTGACGGAAAATAGAATGGATACGAGCATGGGCATATTGGATATAATACACAGGATTGCGCTCACTTTGGGTCGTGGCAAGTTCTAAATCAAAATCGAGGTGATTTGACGCCCCCCGCATGACAAAAAAATAGCGGCATACATCCACAGGTATACGGTTTAGGAGGTCGCGCATGGTTTGGAATTTTCCCAATCTCTTGCTCATGACTACGGTTTTTCCACCCTCTATTAAATTTACTTGTTGCACAATAAGCACAGAAAATCGCTCGGGGTTATCCTGTAAGAAGCCAAGGGCCGAAAGAGCCGACCTCATGCGCGCAATATAACCATGGTGATCAGGGCCCCAGAGATTTAAGATTTTGTCAAAGCCTCGTTCGATTTTTTTGCGATGGTAAGCAATATCCGCTAAAAAGTACGTAGGTCGCCCATCAGAGCGGATAACTACACGGTCTTTGTCATCCCCCTTTTCCGAACTTAAAAGAAACCAGGCCCCATCTTTTTCGTAAACCTGACCATTTGCTTTTAGAAACTGAAATGTCTCATTTACTGCCTGAGGATGTAGACTTGATTCGTAAAAAAAATTATCAAATTCGACCCTAAAGTCCTTTAGGTCTTGCCTTTGGTTTGCTACAATATATTGCATGGCAGGCAACGCAAAGGCCATGGCATGCTCGCAAGCCCACTCAAAAAAAGCTTTTTCTTCTTTTGGAAATTCGGGGAGTTTAAGCTCAGCGGAAATTTTTTTTACTATATCTTTTAAATATTCACCTTGATAGGCGTTTTCAGGCAGAGGCAAGCCCAAACCCAAGGCTTCCGCATAGCGGTATGCCAGAGAAATACCAAGCCAATAAACTTGATTGCCGTAATCATTTACATAATACTCCCGATACACTTGGTAACCAGCCACCGCCAAAATACGACACAGGCTATCTCCAAAGGCAGCTGCTCTTGCCGAGACAATATTTAAGGGGCCCGTGGGATTTGCCGAGACAAACTCAACAATGATTTTTCCCCTCGGGCGCATGAGGCGTTTTAAATATTCTTCCAATCCATTACTATGATGAGGAAAGATAGCCGAGGCAATGTTACTTTTTAGGGTAAAGTTGATAAAGGCAGGGGGGGCTAACTCAATTTTCTCCACGTAAGGCATAAGTTCGTCATCGTCTCTTAAAGTTTGGACAAGGCCATGGGCTAGTTCTTGGGGTTTCTTGTCAAAAAAACGACTTAGCTGCATGGCAAGGGGTGAGGCATACTGCCCTAAAGAAAAATTAGGGGGATAATCAATGCGTATAGAATAGTTAGAAAGCCTCACGCCCTCTTTTTGGCAGAGAATATCCAGCGAGCGCTTTAACCTAAGAGAAAGCCAGTCGCGGATCGTTTCATCCTTAAGCATGGGCAAGCCTGAATTTAGTTATAGAGCAGTTTGTCAAGCTTGGGGCTTGATGGTGAGCCCCAAAGACTCTTCAGGCACTAATTAAGCATCTTGGGTACTTAAGGCACCTCTCATCTAGTCCCCAAGCCGTCGAATGTCGGCTTGTCGATTTTCAAGCATTTCTCCTTTAGCTTTGGTTTGTGGATTTTAACTAGCCAAATACTAAATGGCCATAGAGAGACTTTTGGGCCTAGTCATTTTGCCAAAACCTACAAGAAAATACTAGGTCTCTAGAGTGTCTCAATGATGGTATTGGTTTTCGTTTGGCCATAGGCGGTTCAGATTTAGCGAGGCAAGGAGTTCTTTGGCATCAATCTTATAGCCAAGCTGGGAGGCTGTCTCTGCATAAAAGACAATGACTTTTTTTAAACGCTCTACTGCCTGCTGAGGGCTTTGGCCAAAGGTAAATACATCTAATTCAGGGCAGCTAGCAACATACTCGCCATCTTTTGGCCAAACTTTAATGGATAAGTCCATGTTTTTTTCTCGGTCTAGATGAGAGGATTTTGAACTATTATTTCCAGTAAGTATTTTATAAGTATTTTACAAGAGAAAGCCTCTTTTTAGCCTAACCTAGTGGAGATTTTTGGCCAACTGGAGTTTCCAGGGGATAAATCCCTGTCCCATCGGGCTGCCATTTTGGCTGCCATGGCCGAGGGAGAAAGTACCATAGAAAACTTTTTATGGGCCGAAGATACTTTAAACACCTTAAGAGCCATGGAGCTCTTAGGCTGTGAGGTAAAAAAAGACGAAAAAAGGAAAAAAATTTATCTCAACTCACCAGGGATTAAAGGATGGAAAAGCCCTAGGGAAAAAATTGATGTCGGTAACTCTGGCACGGGGGCAAGGCTCCTACTTGGCCTCCTCTCGGGCTGTGAGGGACTATCTGCCCGTATCGATGGGGACGAGAGTTTACGCAAAAGACCCATGGGGCGTGTCTGTGAACCGCTTAGTTTGTTTGGAGCTCAGTTTACGCCAAAGGATTTTTTACCCATTGAAGTGCACGGCAGAAAATTAAAAGATATAGCATATAGAGAAGATTTAGGCTCAGCTCAAGTGAAGTCGGCTTTGATATTGGCAGCCATTGCCTCCTCAACAAGACTTTATCTCGAAGAAGTATGTCCCTCTCGAGACCATACAGAAAATATGCTGCGCTTTGCAGGAGTGGGAATTTCCAAAAGGCCCTCCGAACAGGGCTATGTAATGGAAATGCACCCCCCCTATGCGTTAAGTCCTAGAAATTACCATATATGGGGGGATGTATCAAGCGCAGCTTTTTTTGTAGTACTTGCTCTTTTGGCAGAGCGGGGCGAGCTTTTAATTCGCAACGTTCTCTTAAATCCCTATCGCAGTCGCTACCTAGACATTCTCAAGCAAATGGGAGGGAACATCCAAATCCTCGAGCAAAAAGAACGATGCGGAGAAAGAGGGGGTGATATTCTCGTGCGTCCTTCCTCCCTCAGGGGAATAACTATCGAACCCAAGGACATCCCCTCGATCATTGACGAATTACCCATACTTACCATAGCCGGTGTTTTTGCAGAAGGCAACTTTTCGTTTCGAGGAGCCAAAGAGCTGCGTGTGAAGGAAAGTGATCGTATTAGTGCGTTGGTCCAGAATCTAAAGGCACTTGGTGTTGAGGTGGAAGAATACCCCGATGGACTATCCCTAGAAGGCCAAAGCACCCGTATTTTAAAAGGAAATGTCCAAAGCTTTATGGACCACCGCATTGTCATGTCTTTTGAGATTGCCCAACTGAAAAGCAAAAGCAACGCAAAAACAAATGAGGAGCTCGTAAAAATTGAGGGCAGAAATTGGGTTAACACGAGTTTTCCAGATTTTTACGAAAAACTAAATTATTTGCTTAACCCACAAAAGCCACTAGAAGACACCATGGCAGTCGTAACCTTCGATGGTCCCGCTGGATCTGGGAAGTCGTCTTTAGCGAAAAAAGTAGCCGATAAGTACGCTTTCTATCAAATCGATTCAGGAGCCATTTACCGAGCCTTAACTTATCTAGCCTTAAAGCATTACCAAAAAAGTGAGCTCAGCCAAGAAGAAAAAGGCCAATTTTTCGAATTTCTAGAAAGAAATCCCCTCATTTTATCTTTCAATGGGCAAAGACAGCAACTCCTAGAGCAAAACGGTCAATTATTTGGAGCTGAGTTGCGTAGTCGTGAGGTGGCGCTACATATTAAGGGCATTGCGGATGATCCCGATTTTCGCCATTATGTGAATAAATTAGTGCGGCAAGCAGCGGAGAAATTCCCTGTTGTAGTTGACGGAAGAGATATGGGAACGGTAGTTTTTCCCGAGGCACCACTTAAGTTTTTTGTGACAGCAACCCTAGAAGTAAGAGCCCGCCGTCGTTTAGCCGAAATGGCAGATCAAACTATAAGTCTAAGTGAGCTTATGCGGGAAATAGCCGAAAGAGACCGCCAAGACGAAAGTCGCCCTTATGGTTCCTTGAAGCCAGCTGAAGATGCCATTTTTCTTGACACCACACACTATGATCTAGACGAGACTTTCTCTATAGTTGAAGCATACCTGCGGCAATGCCCATCCCGGGCTTTGCAAATAGCCCTAAACCGGGAGGGGAAGCCAAATGAGCTTTGAGGTCCACAATGCCAATAAAGTTTCTTGAAGAAAGCCATCTTACCATGGAAGATCTATTAAAGGAAGAAAACCTTCCTCAAAATGAAATCCGACTTCACTCTGAGGTAACAGGCAGGGTAGTTGGCATATCAGAAAATTATGTCATTGTGGATTTAGGAAGCAAATCGGAAGGGCGTATTCCCCTAAGGGAGTTTCCGGAGCCTCCTAAAACAGGGGATATAGTTGAGGCAATTGTCAAAGGTTTTGATAAAGAAACTGGATTCATCAATCTCTCAAAGCGGGAGCTAGAAATCCGCAAGGGTTGGGAAATTGTCAAAGAAGCCTATGAGAACCAGCTCAGTGTATCAGGAACTATCAAAAGGTCCATGAAGCATGGCTATCTTGTGCATGTGGAGGGCCTGGCTATGTTTTTGCCGCATAGCCAGGTAGGCAGCCTTGGACCAGCTCGCAGGGGGCAAAAACCCCAGATTGTAGGGCAAACCTTCTCCTTTCGTATTTTGGAAATTAACCCGAAAAAAAAGACAGGGGTTTTGTCGCGAAAGCTTTTTCAAGATGAGCAAAACGAAGCCCGCTGGAAAGAACTCGCCCAAAATGTGAAAATTGGTGATATTGTCACAGGAAAAGTCACCCGCCATAGCAAAGCTGGAGTTTTTCTTTCTGTCCATGGTGTGGAAGGCTTCTTGCATCGTAGTAACATTAGTTGGGAAAAAAAGGTAGAAAACTTTCGAGAACGCCTACCATTGGGCAAGGAGTTGCAGGTAAGGGTTCTTGAAATCATCCCCGAAGAACATAGGCTCTCCCTAGGACTAAAGCAACTAACTGCCGATCCCTGGACAACTGTCATGGAACGTTTTAAAGTCGGGGATATTGTGCAGGGGAAGGTTACTTTTCTAGCCCGCTATGGTGCTTTTGTGGACCTTGGGGATGGACTTGAAGGGCTAATCCACACCAGTGAGATGAGCTGGACAAAAAAAATAAACCATGCCCGAGATGTGCTAAAATTAAATCAAATAGTAGAGGTGAAGATTCTGGGAATCAATCCTGTGGATAAGCGCATCGCCTTAGGTTTACGGCAATTACAGACAAACCCATGGGAAGAGCTAAAACAAGTGCTGCAAGTAGGCCAAAAACGAAAAGGGAAAATCCGCGAAATTACGAACTTCGGCATATTCGTAAGTATTACTGATGAGATTGATGGGCTTGTGCGCAAAGAAGATGTGCGCTGGGAAGATACAAGCCCTGATCTAAAAAAACTCTACAAAGTCAATGACGAGGTTGAATTTCAAATTATTAGCTTAGATTTCGAAAACAAACGAATTGAGTGCAGCATTCGTCATTGCTTGCCAAATCCTTACGTCGAGCTACGCAATAAATACCCCCGGGGCAGCGTTATTGAAGGGAAAGTAAGTGGTATTGTGGATTTTGGTATTTTTGTAACGTTTGACAATGGATTTGAAGGACTCGTACATACAAGTGCCATGAGCAAAGAACAAGCCCAGAACCATAAAAAGCACTTTAAAAAAGGAGATCCCATCAAGGCTGTCGTAAGAAGCATTGAACCTGAAAACCGGCGTATTTCCTTATCATTAAAAGATGTTGACTACGCCTTAGAGCAAATGGAAATCCGGCAATATGTAGAAAAAGATACTCGCCAAAGCACCTTAACTCATTCCCCCTTTGCCCGACTGCGGGAGATCTACCCCGAGAAATAACTTTGGCTCAAGATATCTCTGCTGCAAGTTGGAGAAAACTGCAAAAAAAGGCATTAGCCGCAGCAAAAAAAGCCTACGCTCCTTATTCGGGCATTCAGGTAGGTGCCTGCCTTATGACAAAAAAAGGCAGACTTTTTCATGGCTGCAATATAGAAAATGCTTCTTATAGCCTCACCATATGTGCGGAACGAAATGCCCTTTTTTCTGCCATATCGAGCCTGGGCGTCCAAGGAAAAGATCCCATTGTAGCCATAGCTGTGGCACGTCTCGATGGCCTGAGCGCCCCACCCTGCGGTGCCTGTCGCCAAGTTCTCTATGAGTTTTGTGCTGATGTATGGATTTCCTTTATAGTACAGGAGGGAAAATGGGAATACTACAGGCTCTCGGAACTTTTACCAAATGCCTTTCGTATATTACCACAGCCATTTTAAGTAGAGCCTGCGCTTAGCCGAGATATTAATGTGCGCTATCTATTTTGGGCTTTCCTTCTTTATTCTCTCATTCCACGAGAAATCTCACCGAACTGTGATAAATTCTCACCAAAGCGAGAGAATCTAGGCAAAATCTATGCAAAGTTTACTCGTATGAAAACATGGTGCTCACAAGAACTTGTGAGATATAGCCTCCCCTCAGCCTTAGCAGGCCGTCTTTCGGAAAGCATACACACCGCTAGTGAAGCAATAAAACGCTCTGACCTTAGCGAAAAAGAAAGGCAGAGGCTTTATTATAGCAGGGGTTTAGCCTATTATCTCTCCCAGCGCTACGAAGAAGCTATCCTTGACTTACGCCAAGTTGCTTTTGCCAAAAAAAAGGATAGCCTCTTGTCACCAAGAGCCCATCTTTTACTCATAGCTACCTATTACGCGCGGGCCCAAAGAGCTGATCAAAACGTGCATTACCTCACCCGCCTCTTCGTAAAACGCTATCCAAAAAGTGAGCTAAAAGCAGGTCTTTTGAATTGGTACAAAACAATATAGCCTTATTTTCGCTTGCGTAAGGAGGGATTGAGTACTTTTTTACGCAAACGCAGGGAAAGTGGGGTTACCTCTAAGACTTCATCCTCTTCTAATAAATCAAGGCATTCCTCTAATGACATTTTTTTTACAGGTATAAGTCTCATGGCCTCCTCAGATCCAGAAGCCCGCACATTGGTTAGTTTTTTTTCTCGAATAGGATTGACATCAAGATCATTTTCCTTACTATGAAGGCCAATAATCATGCCTACATAAACGGGTGTTTGCGGCTCAATAAATAAATCCCCTCTCTCTTGCAGGTGAAATAAGGCATAGGTGTTGGCAACACCGTTTTCCATGCTTACCAAAGCTCCTCGCTTTCGCCCAGAGAAATCCCCAGCATAGGGCCGGTAATCGAGAAAGAGACTAGCCAAAGTCCCTTCTCCTCTCGTTTCTGTGAGAAAAAAGCTACGAAAACCTATAAGACCGCGTGTAGGGATTTCATAGCGGATACGCACCCTCTTAGCGGATAAATTTTCCATTTGGGTTAAAAGACCTTTACGGCGATTGAGTTCTTGAATAATGGGTCCTGAGTACTCTTCAGGTAAGTCCATAGTCAACTCCTCAAAAGGTTCCAAACGTATGCCGTTTTCTTCTTTAAAGATAACCTCTGGCTTAGAAACCCCAAACTCATATCCCTCCCGCCTCATGTTTTCCATAAGGATCGCAAGCTGTAGCTCACCCCTACCAGAGACCTTAAAGACCTCCCCTACTTCTTCTATTTTAAGAGCAATATTTACTCTCGCTTCCTTTTCCAGGCGTTCTCTTAAATTGCGGCTTGTTATCCACTTCCCTTCTTTACCCGCAAAGGGGGAATCGTTTACCATAAAGTAGACCGACACCGTGGGCGGCTCAATTTCAATACGAGGTAAAGGAGCGATCTCTTTTTCCCCGCAAAGGGTATCTCCAATAGTCATCTCGGGAATACCTGCCACAGCCACGATATCCCCACAGGAGGCCTCATTTACTTCAAGGCGCCGTAAACCTAAAAAGGTAAAGAGTTTTGTTACCCTGTGGCGGGAAACAATTGTCTCATGTTTTTCATTAATTCCAATTAAGACCACTGGGTCGTTAA
Source organism: Leptospiraceae bacterium (assembly GCA_025055765.1). Classification (GTDB taxonomy): domain Bacteria; phylum Spirochaetota; class Leptospiria; order Turneriellales; family Turneriellaceae; genus JANWWS01. Next base: position 155,901 of record JANWWS010000046.1, read on the forward strand.
CCCGAATTTTTCCTTGATAAATGCGGCCTATACAGATACGCCCTAGGTAGTCATTGTAATCAAGAGTCGTTACCTGAAACTGAAAATTGGCCTCTTCGTTACATTTCACTTCTGGGGCATACTCGAGAATAGTCTCGAGAAGAGGAGAGATATCTTTTTTCTCATCACTTAGATGGCGTAAGGCATAGCCAAGTTTAGCACTTGTATACACTACTGGAAAGTCAATTTGTTCATCACTTGCTCCCAGTTCCAAAAATAGTTCAAAAGTCTTATCAACCACCTTGTTAATTTCCACATTGGGTTTGTCTATCTTGTTCACCACTAAAATTACTTTGTGCCCTAGCTCTAAGGATTTTTTAAGCACAAAGCGAGTTTGGGGCATAGGCCCCTCCATGGCATCTATCAAAAGAAGAGAACTATCGACCATACGCAAAACACGCTCGACTTCGCCGCCAAAATCACTGTGCCCAGGAGTATCCACTATGTTGATTTTTATACCTTTATATTCTACGGCTGTGTTTTTCGCTAAAATAGTTATACCCCGTTCGCGCTCCAACTCATTGAAATCTAAAATACGCTCTGTGTCTTTTTTGATCTCCGCCCCTTGGCAAAAACGCAGTATTTGATCAACTAGTGTGGTCTTGCCATGGTCGACATGGGCAATAATAGCTATATTGCGGATGGATTTCACCATGAGGAAAGCTCTTTAAGTTAAGACAGAGTGTAAAGCATGGGACAGCAAGGAAGCCAAGCTTCGAAAAAGAAAGCCATAGAAATTGGAAGGGAAAATTTCCATTGACAAATCCAATGGCCGTGTTTACCTCTGTGTCGTGGCAGACTCAGAAATTATCGCTGAGTGGGACAAAAACAAAGTAGAAAAAATACGCATAAGCCTTGGAAAATACAAGGGGAAAAAACTACTTGATATAAGAGTATGGTTCTTAACAGAGGGCAACAACTACGCTCCGGCGAAAAAAGGCATTGCCCTTCCCGTGGAACAGCTACCCCAGCTAATGGAGGCTCTCGCGAAAGTAGAAGAGCATTTAAAAAAGTCTAGCTAGTCGTAGCAAAAGCCATATAAAGCCCCTGGACAAGACCGACAAGACTTCCAAGCACAGCCCCCGTAACAATGAGGATCCACTCATCTTGTTGGAAGGCCGTACGCAAAATGGGTTCAAATTCTTCCGGTGGCATCTCAGCAAGTCGCGCCGCAATGGTCTTTTCAACGGCCATAGTACGGTCGAGCATCTTCTCCAGGGTTTTTGCTTTTTGGGAAAGCATGTCGGCCACTAAGATAACATCATCCCGGCCCTTAGCCTCTCTCTCGGCTTGGTAAACTTGCAAAGCTTCTTTTTCACTTTCCTCTAGGTCTTTTTGGGAAAGTAGCTGTATAAAACCTTGCTGGATTATCTCCACCGTAGCGCGTGCAATCCTGCGATAAAGGAGGTCATCCATAATATTGCGCCCATTTAAGACATAATTGGCTAAGAGCTCTGCATATTTTTGAGATACCTCCTTCCTTCGCTTGTGGAATAAACCTTGATAACGCCATGGCCCCAACTGACGTGGCTTTTGCGGCCGAAAAACCATAGTGAGGGCAAGGTAATTTGTAATATACCCCACAAAAGCACCCTGCAGCGGTAATGTCCACCATAGAGGATACAAAAACCAAAGCCCCATTTGCACAAGGCCCAAGAGAGCTCCAAAATACCAACCACTTAACGCAATGAAGCGGAATTCCTTTTCACCAATGGTTTGGAACATATCTATAATTCGATAGACATTTGCCCCCGTAAGGGAGCGCAAGACAAGGTTCTTAAAATTAAAGACCTTACCCACATCCTCTTCTAGTTTGGCGAGGATTTCCTTCATTTTGGAAAGGCTTTCTTTTTGCGCTTTTTCATAAATTTCTTTTTGGTCTCTCTCACCTAGTTTTGCCAGAAGCGCGGGAGGCAATGTCTGCAACAAATGGTCACCTATGACGGGTATGTTATTTTCCAAAATCTCTCGGAATTGTTTTTCTAAAGTCTGTGTAGGTATTTTTGCAAAAAATTCCTCGATGCGAAAAAGCTTCCCCGATACAGTATTCACTGCCTTTAGCGCAAGCCCCGAGGCTCGACGGGGAACAATCCCCTGCCAACCAAGATATGGTGGTATACCCCGAAATTCGACGGGATAAAACATCATGCGGATGGCCACCACATTAGTAAGCCATCCAACAAAGCCATAGGTAAGTGGCATGAGCAAAACACCCAAAGACTCCTGCAAGGAAGACCAGTCCATGACCCGCAAATAGGCATCTTTTGTCTCGTGGCAAGCTTTTTATAACGACCGTTCGGTTATTAGATGAACTAACCCCTCCTAGAAAGGGATCCTAACCGAGGTGTGCGCAATATTAAAAAATTTGCTTGACAGTCGACCAAGCTCAGTGAGCATGGCCTTAGGTGGGGATTGAATTCTCGGTTTATGAAAAATAAAGAATTCAAAAAAGATGATCATGTCGTTTATCCCATGCACGGGGTCGGAGTTATTGCCGATATTTCCACAAAAGTCGTTCTCAACAAACGTAAAAAGTATTACGTGGTAGATCTTTTAAATACCAAAATGCGCGTTCTTGTGCCAGTGGACAAGGCTGAAGAAGTAGGCTTGCGGCATATCATTGACAAAAAAGAAGTCAGCAAGGTCACGAAAATATTGCAGCAAGAGTGTACGGAACAAGAAGAAGATTGGAAGGTACGCTACCAGAACAATTTAGCCAAGGTTAAATCAGGCTCCATTTTAGCCGTGGCCGAGGTGTGCCGCAACCTCTACAAAAGGGCAAGGGATAAGGAACTTTCCATTATGGAAAGAAAGCTTTATGAATCTGCCTATAGTCTTATCATCAACGAGATAGCCCTGGCCAAGGGTATTAATGTGGAAGAGGCCTCTAACCTGATCTCGGACATACTCTCAAAGTAACGGCATGATCCTCCCCACAGGAGGATATATGAATAAAATAACGTTTATTCTTTTAGGCATTGTCTCGGCGGTATTTTCCTTGGGTGAGACGCTTGATATTAAGAATATACTCTCCGCACTTGCTGCCTTTGGGTTAGCAGTGTGGCTACCATGGCTCATGATAAGAGCCAAGAAAGAACAGGAATTAGCTAAAGCAGCCCCCTCCTTATGGGGGGTGTTAGCTACCTTGTTTGTGCTGATTTATCTCCAAGCCAACCTTGTCGAAATGCCCTCTTATTTTTTTTGGCCTCTGGCAGCAGCTCTCTCGGCAATTGGCGGCTACACCTTTCAAGCATACTTTTCAACAACACCGAGAGCAGAGCCTCGAGCCGAAAAACCAGAAAAAGAACTTGCAAAAACCCAGCCAAAGTCGAAACCGAAGATACTAGACACGAGTGTCATCATTGATGGCCGCATTGCGGACATTGTAGATACAGGCTTCGTTGAAGGACCCTTTGTAGTGCCTAACTTTGTGTTGCGAGAAATCCAACTCATTTCAGATTCACCAGAGGGAATTAAACGAAACCGCGGCCGGCGAGGGCTTGACATCCTGAATCAGCTGCAAAAGAAAAAAGAACCGGAAATCACCATCTCCTACCACGACTATCCAGAAATCCGTGATGTGGACAGCAAACTTATAAGGCTAACTAAGGAGTTAGGAGGCGTGCTTGTAACGAATGATTATAACTTAAATAAGGTAGCTGAAATAGAAGGGGTTCGGGTGCTGAACATCAACCATCTAGCCTTGGCCCTAAAACCCGTGGTACTTCCCGGCGAGGAACTTGAGATCCAAATTATGCGGGAAGGCAAAGACGAGAATCAAGGTATAGGCTACTTGGAAGATGGTACCATGGTGGTTGTCGAAAGTGGCGCCAAACTCCTAGGTAAGAAGGTCAAGGTATCTGTTAATAGTGTCCTGCAAACAAATGCAGGAAAGATGGTGTTTACCAAAATAGCAGGAACTTGAACGCCTTAATTTTGCTTTTGGGTGGCTCATCCCAACGTTTTGGGGGAGAAACTCCAAAGCAGTTTCTCCCCATCGGTGATGAGCTTGTTTTTGAGCGCTCTGCGCGGCTACTTTTAGAGGCTATCCCTCTTTACCACGCTTGCTTTGTCGTTCACAGGGATTATCTCTCTCATATGTTTTTTCTAAGAGCTTACGAAAAACTACGTCAGCGCTTTTCCAAGACACTTTTTTGGGCATGCCCCGGGGGAGAGTCCCGCCACGAGAGTTTTCTCGCGGGCGTGCGTCAACTAAAAGATCTTGTTGGGCCAGATGGCAAGATCCTAGTTCATGATGCTAGCCGGCCCTTTTTAAACCCTGGTTTTCTCCAAACGGTAAAAGATGCTCTCTCTATGCTAGGGCCAGAGAAACCCTGTCTTATCCCTACCATTGCTGTAAGCGACTCCCTTTGCCGCAGCAAGAAGAGAGGTATAGTAGAGTCTTACGAAAACCGCGAAGAGTTTTTTCTAATCCAAACCCCTCAGCTGCTCTATGCGGATGCCCTTTATATGGCATTGGAAAAATCGCGAGCAAGGTATGATTTCCCCGACGAGGGCTCTTTTATGCTGGAACAAGGCTATCCTGTATACACTTTTCCAGGTGATAGAGAAAACCGCAAAATCACTTACCCAACTGACCTAAACCCATGAGCTACCGCATTGGCCAAGGCTTTGACATCCACCGCAGCGTGCCAGGGGATAGGATTAAGCTTGCTGGTGTGGAAATCCCTGCCCCTTTTTCTCTCGATGCTCATTCCGATGGCGATGTCGTTTTGCATGCCCTTACCGATGCGATTTTGGGAGCTTTAGGGGAGAAGGATATTGGCTTTTACTTTCCCCCTACACCAGAAAATAAGGGGCGCTCCAGTCAAGATTTTGTTCTTTTTGCGAGGCGAAAAGTCGAAGAGCGGGGTTATTTTATAGTCAATTTAGATTGTAATATACTTTGCGAGGAGCCTAAAATCCAACCCTGGCGAGATAAGCTAATCGAAAGTCTCTCTCGTCTCCTGGAGATAACCACTGATCGCATAGCTGTCAAAGGCCGCAGCCTCGAAGGTCTCGGGAGTCTTGGCCAAAAGAAGGGGATCGCTGCTATGGTAGTGGTTTTACTCCAAGAAAAACAATATGACTAACTCTCCGCTTCTCTTACGCGAAAAATTGCGGGATGTACTAAGAGAATTTTTTCGTTGCCGTGGCTACCATGAGGCTATAGTTCCCTCCTTAGTAAAAAGTCCTGGGGTAGAACCCTATGTAGAAGCCTTTAAAGTGGATGATGGCGAAGCGCAGCTTTTTTTGGCTACAAGCCCAGAGTTTTCTCTAAAAAAAAGACTCTTTCTCTTGCCTAAAGACTACCCCGGTATTTTCGCCATCACCTCATCCTTCCGCAAGGATCCCCCCACTAAATACCATGCCCGTGAGTTTACCATGCTTGAGTGGTATAGCCGCCACACTAACCTGGAAAAGCTAATTGAAGATCTCCAATCTCTTTTAAGCCATAGCCTAAATGAGATGGGTAAAGATATACCTCGTTTTGCTTCGTATTCTATTTTGGATTTTCTTGATCGCCATGATATCTTGCTACCCTCTCACTTAAAAAAATTATTTCAGGAAGACCTGCCTATGTCCATGACAAGACTCTTTGAAAAGGAGCAACAAGACTATGAGCTTTTCTTTGACGAAAAAATACGTCCATGTCTGGCAAAGGAAAAAGCGATTATCATTTTGCATTCATACCCCTTGCCCTTGCGGGCTCTAGCCAGAAAAGATACCAAGCAAGCCCTTGCTCGGCGCGCCGAAGCCTTTTACAAAGGAGTGGAACTAGCCAGTGGTTACGAAGAAGAAAGTTCAAGCCAAGAGATCCAAGAGATTTTTTCTTACTGCAATGCGGTACGAAAAGAAAGAGGGCTAAGCGCATACCCCGTAGATGACTTTCTTATAGAGGCAAGCCGGTCACTTGAAAACACGGCTGGTATGGCCTTAGGGATTGAGCGGCTCTTGATGCTTTTTTTTGACATTGAGGATATCCAGGCCTTTGCCCTACCTTGATGGCCAGTAGTCTTGTTTTATTTTAACTTAGTTTTATGGCAAGGGAAGAACTTTTTGCCATAAACCCTGCCCTGGAAGAAATTGCCGAGAAGATAGCCCACATCCCCACTACTCCCGGCTGCTATCTTTGGATTAGACGAGAAGGGGATGAGAAAAAAGTCCTTTATATTGGTAAGTCGGTGAACTTACGCTCACGTATTCGGCATTATTTCAATACCGATGATTATAAAACCCGCTTTCTCATGCAAAGAGTCCAAGATATCGAGTGGGTTTCCACACACAACGAACTTGAGGCTTTACTTTTAGAAAATACCCTTATTAAAAAGCACCGCCCTCCCTACAATGTCCAGCTAAAAGATGACAAACGCTATCCCTACCTTTGCCTAACTATGGGAGAAATGTACCCCCGACTTATTCTAACCCGTCGCAAATTTGGCCAGGATCATGTATACTTTGGACCCTTTAGCGATGTGCAAGCAGCTCGCAATACATTGCAGTTAATCCATAAAATCTTTCCCATACGTAAAAGGCCCTTGAAGCTACCCTTAAAAAAACCAGGAAGACCCTGTCTTAATTTTCATTTAAAACGTTGCTGGGCACCCTGTACCGGTCAGGTGGATGTCAACGAATACCGCCAAATGGTTCTCGAAATCAAGGATTTTCTCGAAGGAAAAAGCCAGCAAGTAGAAGAAAATATTAGGTTAAAAATGGAGTACCATGCAAACCGCTTAGAATTTGAAAAAGCAGCTCGCTACCGTGATATTTTACGGGATTTAGAAAAACTACGTGAATCACAACAGGTCGAATCAGCATCTGAGGAAAATGACTTTGATATTTTGGGCATGGTCGTCTATAACCAAGAGGAACTAGTCCATGCTCTTGACATTGAGGAAAAAGACCTACCTCACCAAGGTGAAGGAAATTATGTCTTTGCCCAGCTTACTCTCTTGCGAGTGCGCAGGGGCAAGCTCATCTTTCGGCAAAATTTTGCCTTTAGCGAGCAAAACTGGCCCTCCATGCAAGATGAGGCTACTGTGGAGTTTATTTCTTCGTTTTTTAGGGATTATTATTTAACTTTTCGAGACATTCCTGGCGAAATCTATTTTCCCCATAAAATCCCTGATCGTCTTAGCTGGCAAAAACTCTTATCAGAAAAACGAGGAACCCCTGTGGTTATTTACGATGACCCAAAGCACATAGGAGAAAAACAACATCTTGTTGATATGGCCATAACAAATGCCAAGTTATCTCTAAAAGAAAGACTACTCAACGAAAAACTACGCAGCCGCAAGCTAGGTATGCTGCAGTTACAGAAGCTCTTGGGTTTAAAGGAGCTACCACGCCTTATTGAGTGCTATGATATTTCCAATATCCAAGGTAAGCATGCTGTTGCCTCTCAGGTTGTCCTAAAAGAAGCTATGCCGTATAAGTCTCTCTACCGGCGCTATAAGATTCGCACTATAGAGGGGCCCAATGACCCAGCTATGCTTGCGGAAGTAATCGGGCGGCGCTTAGAGCATATCAAGAAAGGGGAATCTAAAATCCCCGATCTTATAGTCCTGGATGGGGGGCAGGGACAACTTAATGTCTGTGTGCAGAAAATGAAGGAGAAAGGCTTTAGTATTCCCATGATAGCCTTAGCCAAAAAAAGAGAAGAGATCTACCTACCTGATGGTAGGGTGCTTCAGCCAGACCCTCTAAGTCCCGGCATGCTGATTTTAAGGCAGGCCAGGGATGAGGCTCATAGATTTGGCTTAGCCTACCACCGCAAAGTTAGGCTTATGCAAAACCTGCGCAGTCTCTTTCGAGACATACCCGGAATCGGGGAAAACCGGGAAAAAAAGATCCTTGTATTTTTGAGAAAGATATCCTTAAGTGATTATACCGTGCCTAGCTTAGCCGAGGCCATAAGAAAAGAAGCCTCTCTTTCCGAAAAACTAGCCGAACAAGTGGCTCAGCAAGTGTTTAAGCTTGCCGATGGAGAATAAATTATGGATGCTCTATTTTGGAACAAAAGGTATGACACAGAGGAATATATTTACGGAGAAAAGCCTAACGCTTATTTTGCAGAAAAACTCCCTCTTTTAAAGCCAGGAAAAATCCTCTTACCCGCTGAGGGAGAAGGTCGCAATGCTGTCTACGCCGCTTCCCTGGGTTGGGAAGTCTTTGCCTTTGATCAAAGCCAAGTAGCCCAAAGAAAAGCCTGGCTTTTAGCCCAAAAAAACCAGGTTAAAATACGCTATGAAATTGCTTTCCTTGAAGAGATGCCATATAGTGGGGAAAGATTTGAGGCCATTGGTCTTTTTTTTGTCCACCTGCCGCCGCTACTTAGAAAAAGATTTCACCAAAAGTTAGAGCACTTTTTGCAAAGTAATGGCTACTTAATACTAGAAGCTTTTGGTAAGCGCCAGCTGCAATATTCATCAGGTGGACCCCGTGAGATAAGCTATCTCTTTTCCCCCGAAGAACTCATAGAGGATTTTTCTTATCTTGAAATTTTAGAACTTCGAGATGAGATTCGCTTACTTGATGAAGGAAGTGCCCATCAAGGAGAAGCCCATCTCATTAGTCTATTTGCAAAAAAGCCTAGGGTATAACTATGCGGATAGCCTCTGGCACGATTTCAAACTCAGCAGGGCAATAGCCAGGAAGTTCCCCATCTACATCCAAGAGACATTCTTCTTGGCAGTTCACCTGTACTTTTTTCGCATGAAAAACACGGACATCCTTAAGGCGTGTATGTTTTCCCCATCGCAGGGTAGGTCCGTACACCAAAGCCCGCAAGCGGCTGATATCTCCTAGGAGAACCACATCAAAATAGCCATCTGCTGGATCAGCTTCGGGAGCTATCTTCATGCCGCTGCCAAAATACCTGCCGTTCGCGATAATGGCCCCAAGAAAACGCCCACTTAAGGTATGGGCTTCGTCTAGAGTTATCTCCATGGTCTTGTTGTGGTAGTTGAGCAACGTGCGCAGCGTAGCTACAAGATAGGCAAGAGTTCCCCACCTCTTCCCTTGGTTCTCTAAAAGCTGAACAACCTCTCCTCCTACTCCTGCATCAGCAATGTTAATGAAAGGGCGAAGTGTTTTTTTTCCTTCGAAATTTATAAAGCTCACTATTCCCATATCTACTTTTTGACTAAACCCTTTTTTTAAGATTTTTATGTTCTCGTGAAAATCAAGCGGTAAACGCAGCGATTTAGCAAAATCACAGCCACTACCGGTATTGATAATCCCTAAAGCACATTGGTGAGAGTTTTTAAGGGGCCTTCCCTTGCTGTCAAAAAAACCAGCAGCCACTTCTGAGATGGTACCGTCCCCCCCTACGGCTACAATGTAGGGTATCCCCTTCTGGACTTGGCGACGGCTTATGTCACTGGCCTCCCCCTTCATTTTCGTGAAAAACACTCGACTTAAAAGATTATGGTTTTGGATTTCTTTTTCAATAGCAGGCCAACGCTGCCCAGTTCTGCCCGCAGCTGACGCGGGGTTAACAATAAAAGCATAGTGGTAAGCTGGCTCCTCTTTTATAATTTTGATGGTTTTTTTTGTCTTTTTTGAGCTCGCCATAGGCAAAAGCCTGTGGCTAGAAGCTGGAATGTCAAGTTCTTTGCCTCTCGCTAAAATTTTTTTCTCGGTAATAAGTTCTAGGTGGATGTACTTCCGGGCGTACAAGACCCCGTGTGTACATTTGCCGGTAATATTCGTAAGCCACAACGGCCACTGCATTGGCGAGATTTAAAGAGCGCACTGGCCCCCACATGGGAAGGCGCAAACTAATAGGAAAAAACTTTAGTACCTTGGGAGGAAGCCCAGCTGTTTCATTCCCAAAAAGCACCACATCTTGTGGAGAAAAGGAAAATTCAAAAAGGTGTTGGTTACCCACCTTCGTTACAGGTAGGATGCGACGCTCCTTGTAGGAGAGATAAAAATCTTTAAAGCGCGGCATATGAGTAAAGCGAACTTTATCCCAATGATCAAGCCCTGCACGACGAAGCTGCTTGTCATCCCAACTGAAGCTTGGCTTACCAACAATGACAAGCTCTGAGTCTAAAGCAACACACAGTCGCGCTATATTACCTGTATTGGGTGGTATCTGTGGGCGATATAGGGCTATTACGATCTCCATGGCTTTAGCTTAAGTTTTGCTTGTTGTAGAAAAGGAATTTTTTTCTTTTAGAGATAAGAGCCCAGAAATAGCCCTTTTTCCGAATCTTGCTTGCGCCAAAAAATACTTATGTTTTTCAAGACAAAGCCGATGTAAAAAAAGGATGTTTATCGAAAGAGGGCATTTTGCAAAAACACAATTTTTACTAGAAAAAGGGCTTGATGTAGCTGTGTTGCGCCGAAGGGTCATTGCCGACAACATTGCCAATGTAGATGTACCTCACTTTAAGCGTAGCGAGGTAAGCTACGAGGCACAGTTAAGGCGCGCACTAGACCATGAAGAATATGTAAAGCGTAACGAAGTCCCAGCTAAACTTACTGATATCAGGCATATCCCCTTTTTTCGTGCCATGGATTATCGTGAGGTAAAACCACGAACTCATATCGACTATCTCACAACCATGCGCAATGATGGGAATAATGTAGATCCAGAACATGAACTAACTGAAGCTTTAAAAAACCAACTAGCTTACCAAGCCATTACTAATGCTCTCAATAATAATTTCCGCGCATTAAACATAGTGATGAGGCTAGCCTAAAATGTTCGAGACAATCAACATTGCCTCTACCGGTCTTACTGCCCAAAGGCTAAAAATGGATGTTATCTCCAACAACATCGCCAATGCCACTACTACGCGCACAACGGAGGGAGATGGTCCCTATCGTAGACGGAGGGTTATCATGCAGCCCATTAATTTGCGTACAAGGTGGCGCTCTCCTGTCTATCCTTTTGGGCTGCGTCCTGGTGAGGGTAGGGGAGTAAGAGTAGTCAAGATAGAACGAGATGAGGAAACACCCTTGCGACTTGTTTATGATCCAGGTCATCCCGACGCCATAAAAATTGGCCCTAAAAAGGGTTATGTGGAGTACCCTAATGTAGATATTGTCACAGAAATGGTCGATATGATTGCAGCAACCAGAGCCTATGAAGCCAACGCACAGATCATTAATGGCTACAAGACCATGTTCCAGGCAGCCATGAATCTGGGAAGGGCTTAGTATATAGACAAATGTTTATATAAAAAATTGTTGCAGTAATATATATTCCGAAAAAATGAGTTGACAAAATAAATTTATCAATCAGGAGGCTTTATGCAGGTTACGCGGCTACTCTCGCCCAATATGGTTAAAGGAGACATAATACCGCTGCAAACCACCCAAGAGAGGCACTACCATGGTTTGCCGCCACGCGAGGTGCCAGAGTCAACGGCGGTTAACTTTGCCGATGCACTAAACCGAGCTTTAGAGCAGGTCAATGACCAGCAAATTGAAGCAGAGAAGCTCGCCATTCAAATGGTAGCAGATCCTGGCTCCGTGGAGGCCCATACGGTCATGCTCGCCGCCGAGAAGGCACGAATGGCATTAACCTTAACCAAGAATCTGGCAGACTTGGCCATCCGCGCCTATCGCGAACTTGTGAACCTGCGATAAAAAGAATTTTTGCCCTGGGGGACATTGGACCACATAAATTAAAAAGGGGGATTACATGCCAGAGTTTTTAAAACCCTATATCGCCAAAGTCAAAGAAATTTGGTCCAAACTAGACCTAGTGCGCAAGATTATCCTTGGTGCCATCCTAGCTGTCATTGTGACTTCTCTTGTGTTGGTAGGAACCCTATCTTCTGACAAGGGCAAGGTGGTGCTTTATCAAGGACTTGAGCCCAAAGACTTTGCTGCCGTCACCGCTAAGCTCCAAGAATTAGGGCTCCCCTTCTCTACTTCAGGTACGCACACTATCTTTGTACCAGCGGATAAAAAAGATGCTATACTCATGGCCCTGGCGCAAGAAAACCTAATTCCCCAAGGCATACCAGGCTGGGAGCTTTTTGATCTCGACAAATGGTCAGAAACCCAGTTTGAAAAGGATATTAAAAAACAAAGGGCCATTATGGGAGCCCTCTCCCGTACCCTGGCAACTCTAAAATCGGTGGAAAGTGCCCAGGTCAATATAGCCTTCCCTCCCGAAGAGCTTTTTGAAGACAAAAGCGAGCCTGTTACCGCCGCAGTCCTTCTGCAATTTGCTCCTGGCTATGAATCCTTAACAAGAAAAGAAATAGAAGGTATTGTGACCTTAGTGGCTCGCTCGGTACCAGGGCTCAAGAAAGAAAATGTTTCCGTGGCCGGCCCAGATGGACAAATCTTAAATGATTTTGACAATGAAATTGATAAGGCCAAATGGGAACTTAAAGAAGTCACAGAAAAATTGAAAATCCAGGAAAGAGAAAGAATTAAACTCTTAACAGATATCCGCAAATCCCTCGAGTACAGCTATGGGGAGGGCATCTATGGGGATCGCTTTGATATTGTACGGCTTGATCTTAAGCTACGTTGGGACAAGGAACAAATAGAGCGCCATGAGGTAGAACCGGTGGTTATGGTGCCTGATGATCCGAGAACCCCCTACTCCGAGCGCGTGGTGAAAGATTCTCTTGAAGTATCTTCCAAAACCGTTACCGAAGAGTTTGAAGGCCATGGGTTTACACCTGAAGGTCCTGCCGGTACAGAACCCAATATACCGCCTGGCTACAAGGATCGCGATTATCAAAAAGCCCGTTATACTAAGAAAGAAGACATTCGCAATAACGAATTTAATAAGACCCACCGCATCATTACAAAGCAACCATGGGAAATTGAGAGGGTCAACCTATCCGTTATATTAGATGGAAAATGGGAGAGAGTGGGGGAGCGTGCGGACGGGGAGGGTTATGAGAGACGGTACATTCCTGTAAGTGATGAGGAAATCCAAAAGGTAACGGACCTTCTAAAAAAAGCCATTGGCTTTGATGTCGCCCGTGGTGACATGATCTCCGTACGCCACTTGCAAAAAGACCGCTCCAAGCAATTTGAGGCAGAGGATGCCGAATTGAGACGTCAAAAACAGTTACGCCGTTTGCTTTTAGGAGCGCTGTTAGCCCTACTCTTTTTAGCTTTAGCGAGCTTACTCTATCAGGCCATTAAGAAAGAAATTGAGCGTCGTCGTCGTCTAAGAGAAGAAGAGCTAGCTGCCCAGCAGCAAATGATGCGGGAGGCTGCCTTGCGCGCCATTGAAGAAGAAGGAGTTGAGGTTGAGCTTTCCCTTGAAGAAAGAGCTAGACGAGAAATGCTTGAAAATGCCATTAATCTTGCAAAAGAGCGTCCTGAAGATGTGGCTCATCTCATACGCACTTGGTTAGCAGAGGAGTAGGAGGTCTTTATGGCAGAGAAAAAAACAGAATTTTCAGGAAAACAAAAAGCGGCTATTTTCCTCTTAGCCATTGGGCCTGATGTGGCTTCTGAGGTCATGAAACGACTTTCCGAAGCAGAGGTAGATACCCTCACCTACGAAATTGCAAGGCTTGATAAGGTAACACCCGAAGACAAAGAAAAAGTTTTACAAGAATTCCAGGAGCTTATGATGGCACAGGAATTCATAACTCGTGGGGGTATCGATCAGGCAAGGGCAATATTGGAAAAAGCATTGGGTACACAAAAGGCAGTGGACATCCTCAACCGACTGACAAGCTCCTTGCAGGTTCGTCCTTTTGATTTTGTGCGTCGGCAAGACCCTGCCCAACTACTAAACTTTATTCAAAACGAGCATCCCCAAACCATAGCGCTAATATTGTCTTATTTAGATCCCAATAAGGCCGCCCAGATTCTCTCTTCCCTCCCAAACACCATACAACCCGATGTGGCTCGCCGGATTGCCAAAATGGACCGCACATCTCCAGAAGTATTGCGGGAAGTCGAAAGGGTACTCGAAAGAAAACTCTCCACCTTATCCAACGAGGATTACACAAGTGCGGGGGGCATTGAGGCCATTGTTGAAGTACTTAACAATGTCGACCGCGGCACCGAAAAAGCCATCATCGAGGCCCTTGAGGAACATGATCCAGAACTTGCCGAAGAAATAAAAAAGAAAATGTTTGTCTTTGAAGATATCGTACTCCTAGACGATAAGGCCATACAAAAAGTCTTGCGGGAACTCGACAACCAAGATTTAGCTAAGGCTCTCAAGTCAGTAGATACCGAGGTGCAAGAGAAAATCTTTAAGAATATGTCAAAACGCGCTGCTACTCTATTGCGAGAAGACATGGAGTTTTTAGGTCCTATACGCTTAAAGGATGTGGAAGAGGCGCAGCAAAAGATTGTCAACATTATACGTAAATTAGAAGAAGAAGGTGAAATTGTCGTTGCCCGTGCTGGTGAAGATGAGTTGGTCGTATAGTAAGTAAAGAAACTTTGCCGATAAACAAGTAGTACTATGGCGCGACTTGTATACCGTCCCGAAGAACTAGCGAAAGTAGAACAAGCCATGCTCCTTGAGTTACCGGAGCGCTACAAAAAGTTCCAGCAACTTGATGAATTGACCGAGTTTGAGCTGGATGCCGAAGGCAATATTGTAGAACAATATACAGGCCCTTCTATTGAAGAAATTGAAGCTGAACTGGAACGCTACAGGGAAGAAACAGAAGCCGAAATAAAACAACAACTTAAAGAGGCAGAAAAAGAGCGCCAGCGCATCATAGAAGAAGGGAGAGCAGAAGCCTTTCGTTTGATCCAGGATGCTAAAGAAAAAGCAAAAAAAGAAGAAGAAAACGCAAGGCTACAGTCAGAGCAAATTGTGGAAAGGGCTAAGCTTGAAGTAGAACGCATGGTAAAAGAAGCGGAGATGAGAGTAGCCGACATAGAGCATGAGGCATACCAAAAAGGTTACAATGCTGGGCGGGAGATTGGCTATCGCGAAGGTCAAGGGGAGGTTAGACGCCTAATTGACCGACTGGGCACCATTTTAGGCCATGCCATTGATGTGCGCGAGCAAATTGTGCGCGAATCGGAAAAACTCATGGTGGAGATGATCTTGATGATTGCTCGTAAAGTCATTAAAGACGAAATTATTGAACGCAAGGAAGTTGTCTTAAACAATATCCGAGAAGCTTTAGCAAGAATAAAAGAAAGAGACCGCATTGACATTAGGGTAAATTTTGCTGATCTTGAGCTTACCACTGCCCATAAAGATGAAATCATTAAAATGATGGAATCTCTACGCAAGGTAAACATATACGAAGACTCTCGTGTTGATCGAGGTGGGGTCATCATAGAGACCGATGTAGGTGCTATTGACGCCCGTATCTCTACGCAACTAAAAGAAATTGAACAAGCCATTCGTGACGCAAGACCCATGTAGGTATTCAGATGATCGCAAAGAAAATTGTTGGTGAGATTAAAATTCTTGAGAAATATAGAGACATAATTCAGAAAACGGAGACTATCCGTTCTTTAGGTACCGTAACGCGGGTAGTGGGTCGACTTGTCTACTCTAAGGGACCCGAAGTTCGTTTAGGCGACCTATGCCATATTTCCCCAGATGAGGAAGGCCTACCTATCCTAGCGGAAGTCGTTGGTTTTACCGAAAAAGAAGTCTTACTCTCCCCCCTACAAAATATGGAAGGGATTTATCCTGGCTGTCGTGTCATCTCTTCGGGAACAACCTTGCAGGCACGGCTTTCTCCAGAACTGCTTGGGCGTGTTATCAATGGCTTAGGAGAGCCTCTTGACAATAAGAGCAAAATTGTGTCGGCCGAGAGGCGCAGCCTCTATGCAATGCCACCTAACCCACTTGACAGACCCCTAATTACCAAGAGCTTGCCGACCGGCATAAGGGCCATTGACGGCTTTTTAACTTTGGGTCGTGGTCAAAGAATTGGCATCTTTGCTGGCTCAGGGGTAGGGAAATCCACCCTTTTAGGTATGATTGCCCGCCAAAGCCTCGCCGATGTCAATGTCATCGCCCTCATTGGAGAGCGTGGCCGTGAGGTAGGAGAGTTCCTGCAACGCGATCTTGGAGAGCATGGACGTCGCAAGTCCGTTGTTGTGGTAGCCTCCTCCAATGAGAGCGCTATGCACCGCGTAAGAGCTGCCTATATGGCCCAGACCATAGCCGAATATTTTCGCGACCAGGGACTTGATGTATTGTTTATGATGGATAGCCTTACCCGCCTAGCCATGGCCCAAAGAGAGGTGGGTCTAGCTGCTGGCGAACCTGCCACCACAAAGGGATACCCCCCCTCTGTTTTTGCACTCCTTCCCGAACTTTTGGAACGCGCCGGAAACGCCCCCAAAGGCAGTATTACCGCGATATACACCGTCTTAGTGGAAGCAGATGACATAAATGACCCCATTGCTGATGCAAGCCGTGGCATTTTGGACGGGCATATTGTCTTAAGCCGCCGCCTCGCCAACCAAGGCCATTACCCCGCCATATCGATTACCGAATCCGTAAGCCGCAGCATGCCTATGGTGACCTCCAAAGAGCATCTTCAAACAGCAAATCAGCTGCGTGAACTTCTAGCTACTTACCAACAAAACGAAGAACTAATCCAAATGGGGGTTTATAGCCGCGGCAGTAACCCACTAATTGACCAGGCTATTGCCTGTCATGAAAGCCTATCGCGCTTTTTAAAGCAAGATGTAGACGAAACCACGGATTTTGAAACAATAGTTAAAAACATGAAGGATATACTCACCCAGGCGCGCCAAACAAGACCGATTGCTGCAGTAAGAAGAGGAGCAGCATAAAATGAAACGCTTTTCTTTTCCCCTCGAGGGCTATCTCAAACTTAAAAGACTCAAAGAAAAAGAAAAACTAACTGAGCTATCTGAGCTCACTTTTTTACGCCAAAAACATCAAAGAGAGCGAGAGCACAGCATTCAAGAAATCGAGAGATTATTGCAAGAAGAAAGAGAAGAAAGCCAGCTTGGCCAATTTACACTAGAAAAAGCCCTCCTACGCCGCTATTACTTTACTTCCTTGCGCAAAAAAGCAAGGCTCCACGAAACCAAAATAGCAGATTTAGAGGCACCAATTAAAGAAAAAGAAGAGGCCTGGAAAAAAGCACGGCAGGAAAGACGTTCTCTAGAAAATCTCAAAGAACACCGTTATCAGGCTTATCTATATGAACTATCTCGCCAAGAAAGCAAAGATCTAGATGAGTTTAATTTAAGAAATGCCCGAGGAGGTAGACTTCATGGCCAAAGCTGAAAGTAAAACTTTACTTATCCCTGCCCGACCGAAAAGAAATTTCTGCTGGCTTAGTCTGTCAGAGCTAAAACGGGAAATCCAGCGTATGGAGCGCGAGATTCACTTTTGCCTTTTATGCTTAAACCGTCTCAGAAGAAAACTTGCTCTTCATGAGGAGCTGACATGACCAACCGGAGGATGGTGGCTCTCCTATTAATCCTCATTGCTTTCTTAAGTCTATCTATCTTTTATTTTCTAAACCTCATTGGTGTCATTGAAGGTGAGAAGCTTCTTCCTTTTTTAGCTGCCCAAAATCCACCCATCATTGAAGATAACGCCTACCCAACCGAAATGGAAAAGCTAGAATTCCAAAAATGGCAGGAAAGGCTTTACGAAAAAGAAGAAGAGCTTTTACGCCGTGAAAAAGAGATAGAACAAAAAGGACTTGAAGCAGAGCAAAAATTAAAGGAAATTGCAGAGCTTCGAGCAGGCATCTTAGCTGAGCGCAAAAAACTAGAAATGCTTATGAAAGACTGGGAGGACCGCCAGAAAAAAATAAAGGAGCTTGCCACTAAGGTGGTGAACATGCCCCCAGAAAAAGCGAAGGAAATGATGCAAAATTGGCGTGATTTTGATATTATTGAGGTGATGCGCCAAATTGACAAGGATGCAGAAGCCGAAGGAAATCCTTCTATAACACCCTATTTGTTAACCCTTTTTCCGCCCGAAAGACGAGCAGAAATAACACGCAAGATGCTTCTCCCCCCCCTTCAGCAAGAAGAGCTTGCCGAGGAAAGCAGCGAATAAGAAAAACCCTGTTGGGTATGTGGGGTAGAAAATAAGGAGGCTTTTATGAAAAAAGTGAAATTAGGTGTTCTTCTTTTAGCGACATCTTGCCTCTTGCAACTAAGTAACGGCAACATTCTTGCCCAACAAGCAAATAAGGATCTTTTAGAACGGATGGCAGAGCAAAGACGAAACCTTGAAGAATTTAAGGCTAAGCAAAAGCAAATGCTCGAAACTTTAAAAGAAAAAAACTACAAATTCCGTATTGGGCTTACGGAAGCCAATAAATACCGTCTAGAACAAATTACCGGTTTAATTAAACCCAAAAACCTCGACGAAGACAAAAAAAAGCATGAGGCAAAAGAAAAAGAAATGCTAAAAGATGAAGAGCGAAAAAAAGAAGAATTTAAGAGAGAGCATCGAGATCAAAAACTACCCGAGGAGGAAAATCCGTGTAATCCTAATGCCAAGGCCTTTAATTGGCGGGACGCCAAAAAAGTAACCCCAATAAAAATGCAATTTTCTTGTGGATCTTGCTGGGCCTTTACGGCCGCTGCTGCTTATGAGACAAGTTATTGGATCCGCAACGGTAAGAGTATAGATATCTCGGAGCAAGATGTCCTAGCCTGTAGCCAAGCCGGTAGCTGTGCTGGTGGGTGGTATGAGGGTGTCTTCCGCTTTTGGAAGGAGAGACCCGCCGTTCTCGAAGAACAAGACCCCTACCAAAACAAGGAAACCCCCTGCCGGCGTCATGCGCCCACAAATTATTACACCGTAGCCTGGGGGTATGTGCGCAATTCAGAAAATCCCCGAAAGAACATCCCCACAGTGAAAGACATCAAAGAGGCTCTCTGCAAATATGGCATCTTAGCTTCCACGGTAAAAGTAACAGACTTTTTCATGTCGTACAAAGGAGGGATATACGACGAGCATCCACCAGTAAATGGGGAGAGCGACGTAAACCATGGCATCAATATTGTAGGGTGGGATGATACCAAAAAAGCCTGGCTTATTAAAAATAGTTGGAGCACAAATTGGGGGGAGCAAGGATATATGTGGATTGAATATGGGTCGAATAACATCGGTTTTGGCACTATGTGGGTCTTAGCTCAATCTGAGATTTTAAAGGGTAAATGAAAATCCCAAAGCTAATCTTTTTCTTTTGTGCTTGTGTGTCGAGCTGTCTTTCCACACCCAAAAAAAGAGAAGAAGCCCAACTTTTTGTCTCCCTCAGGGAACTTCAAGACAAGGAGACGCACAGATCGGTCAATTTTAAACTACCAACGGCACAAAAAAAGGTTTTTTTAATTATCTTAGAAAGCCAGCCTGGTACAGGCTACAGCTGGCGCGAGATACATAATACATCCCCCGCTATTTTAAAAAAAGAACCCGAAATTGTCAACCGGGATTACCTGCCAGGGGGCTTCTCAGACACGTTATTTACTTATGAAGCCAAGGAAAAAGGTAGTGGTGAGATTGTTTTTTCCTACCGGCAACATTGGCAAAAAGAAGATCCTTATGAAAAAATCTTGCGGCTAAAGATTAATATGGAGTAACTTTCTGGCTTTACATTTTTCAAAAAAAATAAGATATATCCGGCAAAATCCAAATCCATTTTGAGGAGGAAATATGCTCCGGATTCTACTCACACTGACTTTGTTTTTCGTATACGGGCTTGGGGCTCAAAACCTGGGCAATCTCAAAGGTAAAGTTCAAGAAGCTAAGGGCCAGGCTCAACAAAAATTAGAACAAGCTCAGAAAGACCAAAAAGATGAAACAAAACATTGTATTTGCTCCCAAGAAGCAACCACATCCTTTGATCAGTGCCTAGCTGGGAGCACAAGACTTCCTGAAGCTAGGCAATCCCAGACAGTGGGAACTTGCAGTGCTAGCTTACGTAAAGGAATCGAAAACTGCCAACAAATATGTAAAAAGCAAAATAAGCTAGGAAGCAGAGAGTGGTGTTTGGATGATTGCACAAAAGGCAGCCAAAGCCAAGTTTCTGTATGTGAGAAGAACTTCGCCGCAGAGAGCTGCCAGGGTGAACCCAAATGTGTGAGGAGAATGGACCAACTCCGTGAAAACTGCCTCAAGGGTGCCCGCCAAAGCGAAGAAAGCTGCAAGCGTAATTGTGGCTAACTTGCTCCCACCTGGAGTCGAACCAGGGTCTTCGCCTTAGGAGGGCGCTGCTCTATCCTTCTGAGCTATGGGAGCTTAGGTTTACTTAGAAAAGCAGACACCGTCGTCAACTTTTGTGAGGGGGGACTTTAGCATCACATCCAAACTGGGGCTTGCCGCCCCTCTTTTATTTCACTTAGCCATTCCCACATGGGCAACGCTTACTCGTACAGCAGGGCTTGGTCTTAACCGAGAGACTTCCTGGATGTTTTCTGCTCTTTATCCCCAAATTTATTTAAACCCAGCCTATGCCAGCACAGAAAAAAGTCGTTTTGTTGCGGATTTCCATAACTTAGCAGGTGATCTTGCGGCCCAAGGAGCACTTTATCTCGCCTGGGGGAAGCATACGGTAGGTCTCCTCTTAGGCGAAAGGGCTTCTGAAGTTATATGGAATACTCCTGAACATCCTTTAAGTTTTTTTTATACCGCCAATACGGCTACCCAATACGTTCCTGATAACCGCTTTATTGACCCAGCTCATTACCTACGCATTAACACAGCCATTGTGAATAGCGCAGGTCTTGCCCTCTCGGATAGCGCTACTATCTTTGAACCCAACTATAATCCTCTAACGACCAAAAACGCAGAATTGATCTACACCTGGTCTCTGGGGGAATTCATAGTTGGGGCAAAAGCAGGGCTTGCTCACAGCCACCTGCAAAAAGAGCGCAAGACCAAATTACTAAGCGAGGACATAAACCTCCTCAAGATGCAAATACCTTTCTCTGCAGGAATTCTCTGGGAAAGTAAAAGACCATTTTTACGCAGCTTCGATGTAGCTTATCACTACGATAGGTATATTTTAGCCAATCGCTATGACGAAAAAGATCTGCAAGGCCGTCAAGTGCTAGCAGAACTACGTGACAGGGGGGCCTACGACCAAAAAATTCAAGCCAAGGTTAGTCTTGCCTTTTTACAAAACCACCTATTTCATGTTCGTGTACAGTATGGCTGGTCTAACACAAGCACGACGGCGAGAGCAAAATCGGAAATTAACACCCTATGCACAGTATTTACAGACTGCTATTTTGATCTGGAGGATAGCTACCAACGTCTAGGTCAACAATTTTCTCTAGGCTTTTCCGATGAAATCCGGCATGACAAGAATTTTGTATGGTTCTTTGGTCTTTTATGGCAACGAGAGGAAATCCACAACTCCTTTGATGGCTATAATTATCATACCCATACCAAGAGAGAGGACGCCACCCCTTATGGAAATAAAGCTCCCGTAATGCAGAGCTTTTCTTTAAACGAATTACCCATTTTTCTTGGCCTTGAAGGAAAGATCCATGAAAAAATAAGCATACGCTTTGGCCTCAACCATGCCTTAATTAACCGGCGAAAAAATCTGTCTGGCCTTGCCGCTTATCGTGAAAAGACAATATCCCAGCGTCGCTCCGCCGGAGGTTATGTTTACCAGACAATGGAAATCGAACGAAAGGGACAGGCAGGAGTGCTTAGCCAAGCCGCTTTAGGACTAAGCATTTTGCCTACGGAAAATTTTAGTCTCGATTGGCTGCTTAACTATGCGATGCTTACACAAGGCCCTCATGCTCTCTCTGGGAAAATGCTGGAATTTTCTTTTGCGGTTGGTCTTACTTATATTTTTGCGGATGAGATATGAAAAAGTTCCTTTTAAAAAACCTTTTTCTATTAGTCTTCTTAAATACGGCCTCTTTAAGAGCCACCACAGCCTTTTCAGATAGTTTAGGCTTAGAAAATCGCTACGCATTACTTCCAGCACAATACCCCTATATTTTTGAAAATCCAGCTACGGTGTTTTTCTTTGCAAATCACTTTATAGCCGATTATGCTGCGCCCGACCCGAGTGGAGGCTTTATATTATCCCAAGAAAATCTTAGTGTGGGTTTGTTTAGTGGCACTCCCAGTGAAGGTGCTTTAAACTCAGCAGCACCCCAAGGAGGGCTGTTTCATCTTGCCAAACCCACCTACCAACCCCAGGTAGAAACAGGCTCAGGCATGACTCTTGATGCAGCTGCCACAAACAGTGCTTATTACTTGGGCAACCTACAAAGCCGAGTAAGTCGTCTCGATGATGCTGGGGATTTGCCCTTAAGAAAACAAAACCTCTCTCTCATCTTGGCATTTGGCCAAAGCTCGGCAGGCCTCGCCTTTCTCTGGGATTTTGGTCGGGTAAGCGACCAGGAAGAACACGAAGGCTTTGGCAAAGAAAAAATATCCCTCATGCGCCAGCAAATGAGCTTGGGCTTAGGGTTTATTAGTGCACCTTCAGACTCGCTCCCCCTCTTTGACGGATATCTAAAAGTAAAAGTATACGATATTAAAAATGAATTTGCAGCAACAGGCAGCGGTGGCGAGACAATTCAGGCATCTTACCGCACCTCGGGTAGCTTTAGTACAGAAAGTAATCTTCGTATAGGAATTCGCTTGAGCTCTGTCGTCTATAGTTATTTTCTTGGAGGGCTCTCCTTTTTTGACCACTCCACGACAGCCAATGCAAGAGCCCATGCTGGCAGTCTGAGCCCTTTCCATTTCCAAGATACCTACTCCCGCACAGGTTATCGCTACGAGATAGGTTTTTCCCTTAGGCGGGATTTTGCCCAAAATAGCTTTGCCTACCTTGCCATGCTCTGGGAGGCTTTTAACATAGACCTTTTTTATGACGGTATTGACCATACAAACTCTCAATACAGCAGCGAACCTTATGGAGCTCATCTCAGCTACCAGCGTCTGCCACTTATTGCAGGATTTTCTACTCGTTTAAACCAGACATGGCTCTTAAACTTTTCCTTAAGAAGTTTTCTCTACCGAGAGCCTGCAGAGGGCTTTGTCTTTGCGCAAGAGAGATGGATCCGACAAAATCCGGCATTTAAAGACCGTGAATTCCAAGAAAGTCATAGAACCGTGCTACAAAACCCACTAGCCACTCAAGTGAATATGGGCTTTTCTTGCCAGATTGCTGAGGTAAGGTTTGATTGGCTTGCCAGTATAGAATTATTGCGAAGAGGCCCCCATTTTATTTCTGGTACTCAAATACCCTTACTTACCAGGCTTGGCATTAGCTACAACTTTGCTTCATGGTTTAAAGAAAATAAGGAGAAAAAGGAGGATTAAATGTGGAAGCGCCAACTTTTGCTTCTCTTGGTGTTTTTTTTAAGCTTTAGAAGCTTACATCCAACTTATACACGCTCAGCAGGCTATGGTATAGATCGCGCAATATCATGGATGATAGATGGGCAATTTCCTTTTATTTTTGAAAACCCAGCTTTTATGATAGGCTATGAAAACAATATCTACTTGGAATATTTCAATACCATAAGAATGGGGGGAATCTTTATTGGGTTACCTCAAGAGACCACACTGGGAATCTTTAGCGGCAGTACAACAGATTTTACTACGTACAATACAGCGGATTTCCAAAGCCTCTTTCACGGGGTAAGCGACGACCCTGCCCGTATTGATTTTGCCAATGCCAATTTTCTTGGCAATGGGGCTTTAAGTACTACTCCCTTAAATATGCGAGCAGCCGCCGCTGATATCCGCAACCCAGAAGCCAATCTACTTGAAAACCGCAACGTAGAACTTTTAGCTAATCGCAGTTTTGGAAAATGGCAAGCCGGCGCAGGTGTGGGATATGGTTTTGCACGCGACGAGCAATTTTTTAAAGACACCCAAAATAGTAACGAAGAGCGAGTGGATCTCTTCAAATCAGAATTCCGACTGGTTTTAGGTTTACTCATTCCCTTAAATACAGATATTCTGCGCAATATAGCTGGCAGTGCTGTCTTTACGAAACACACTCTTAGCAATATCGCCTCCAAAACCTTCAACAACGTCCCCGCTCAGGGAGGATATGAAAGCGACGGTGCCTTTGATGCAGGATTACGTTTGCGTACAAGTAGCAGCTTTCGCAAAAGCCTGTTGCATACCCATCTTGGGTACACTTATCTCAACCGCTCTGGCCGTAGCTATGTCACCACAAATTATGTCACCTCACGCGAGGGAATCTACGAACGCAAAGGCCACCGCTTTCAAATAGGTTTGGCTAACGAAATCCCACTGACAGAGAAACTCAGTTTGTTTTGGGGCAGTGAGTTTTTCTACGAAAGCTTCCATAATGTGTACAAAGCAAAAGCAATACCCAATGTAGCCGATTCGAGAAATTTCGACACAACCGTTTATCTAATTCGTATGCCTCTTGTTCTTGGCATTGGAGCAAACCTAACCGAAAGCTTCGCCTTACGATTTGGTATCCGCCATAATGTCGTAAATTCTGGCAACAATTATGAATCGTCCACCCAGGTAAGTAATGGCACTATTGTTACTTCACGGTCCCAATTTCTAAGTGCTGCCTCAAGCCTATCCTTTGGGCTCTCCTATTTCTGGGGGCCCTTAAGCTTTGATTGGCTCGCCAACATTTCCCTGTTGCAAAAGGGACCATACTTTGTTTCTGGACAAATTAATGACATGGCCCTAGCCTTTGCAGTATCTTTCCGCTACGGCAGCCTTATTTCTCCAAAAAAGTAATTAATGGGCTAAAAGCCATTCTCTAATATCAGAGAGGACCCTCTGCCGGTCCTCATTGCGCTCGTTCATAATCTCATGATAGAGACCAGGGTAGATCTTTAGCGTTTTATCTTGAGATCCTACTTTTTCAAAAAACTCTTTTGCAGCCGCAGGATCTGTGATCGCATCAGCACCGCCATGTAAAATTAAAAGAGGAGTATGGATTTCCCCAGCACGCTGCAACAGTTCTTCCCCACTGGAGAAAAAGGTATCCCCCATCTTTAAGGATATCCTCCCATGTACTAGTGGATCGCTTTGGTAACGAAAAACGACCTCCGAGTCATGAGACAAGAGCCGAGCATCTAAATTGGCATCTAAAATGATATCACCAAAAAAAGGGGACAAAATTTGTGCAAAAGTTTTTTTTATGAATTTCTCTAAATCAACTACTGGCCGAAAAGCCGCAGCACTTAAAATCACACCTGAAAAAATATCTTGTTTTTTTTCGCGCAAGATATACTTTAATACAACCACTGCACCCATGGAATGCCCTAAAGCCACGGCCTGAGAAAGCCCTGTCTCTTTTAAGGCTAGCTCGACGAGCTGGCCATAATCACGGCTGTACCAGTAAAAATCGCTTACATGCCCTCTTATCCCAGGTGAGCGCCCATGACCTCGAAGATCTTGCCCGTAAATGGCGGTCTGAGTACCCCCCAAGGCCTCGATAAGGTTCTGATATCGGCCACTATGCTCCCCAAAGCCATGCTGATAGACTAACACCCTCTTGGGATTCTCAACGGGCCAATACTTGCGGTAAAAAATACGTTCCTGATCTATTTGTGAGGAAAAAAATCCACTTTCTTCACGATAAGCTTGCTCGTTGGTTTTTTTTCGAGCCCCCATAGACCATCTAACAACTCCCCTCTAAAAAGGCAAGTCTTTCTTATTTTACTTTGCGAAATACCGCGGCGTACATAAGATCACAATCGTGGTATGGAAATCCATATATATCTTGCGATACCATAGAAAAATCTTTAGCCTCTTGGATAAAAAATTGAGCAATCTCCTCGTTTTCTTCAACAAGCCAGCTGCAGGTAGCATAAACCAAAAGCCCACCCGGCCTTACGGCACAACTTGCCTTTAAGATAAGCTTTCTTTGTAAATCTAGGAGCTCCGGTAATTTCCCAAGCGAAAAGCGGTACATCGCATCAGGGTTGCGCCGCCATGTGCCACTGGCAGAGCAAGGTGCATCGACAAGGACTCGGTCGAAACCCCCGTGCCTATCTACCTCCCGGGGGAATAGAGGCAAATTTGACCCATCCCACCCTACATAACGGATGTTTGAAAACTGGGCTCTTCTGGCACGCAGCTTGGTATGGCGTAGCTTAAATTCACGGATATCGGAAGCATAGATGACACCTTTGTTTTGCATAACGGAAGCTAAAAGCAAAGTTTTGCCTCCCCCTCCCGCACAGGCATCCCAGACAAACATACCTGGCCTCGCCTGTACCTGAGCACCAATCCATTGACTTGCTAAATCTTGAATTTCAAAAAGTCCCTCACGGTAACTTCGCAGCTCGTAAATGCCCCTTTCCCCCTCTACGCGGATAGCGGTAATATCTGGCAAATCATATTCTTGCGCCTTTAGAGACAAACTCCTCAATTCATGAAGGACTAGCGCTTTTTTTTCAGGATAGTTCAGGCGCAACCATAAGGGAGGGCGTTTGTTGAGAAATAAGAAGAATTTTTGCTGGCTATCTTCCCCCCAGTTTGAAAAATGAGCCCTTTTTTTGAAGTAAGCCTCATAAGAAGGATGGACCATCGATAAGAAAGGACTTTTTAATGCATAGGTTTCGAGACTCTCGTGGAGGTATTCCCAAAGGTCCTCATAGGGAATATGGCGCAAGAGACGCCATACTGCGGGGGGATCGTGAGGTAAAGAAGGAGAGCTCTTGGCGAAAGCCTGGCTTTTTCCGGAAAGATAGCGATGGGCTAGGTAAATCCCTCTGCGAAAAACGGTATAAAGCAAATCGGCATATTCCCGTCTATCCCGACGCCCGTATTGTTTATTCTTGCGGAAATACTCCGTTAAGAATCGATCTACGGGGGGAAGCTCCTTTTGATCACACAGGCTTTTCCAAAGCTTATGAAAATGGAAAAGTCGGCTTTTTCCTACATCTTGGGGCAAAAAACTACGCCACCTTAGCCTGTAATTGGCGAGCCATAAGATTTACAAGCGCCTTGTTAAATGCCACGGGATCAGGAAGTTCCGCCCCTTCGGTTAAAAAGGCATAGCCTAAAAGCAAAGTGGCTAGCTCTTTCAATATCTCCTTATCACGACCTTTGAGCGATCCGGCAAAACCCTTAATAAGCTCATGGTTCGGATTGATTTCAAGAATCTTTTTTGTTTTCTCAAATCGCTCCCCCTGCCGCTTTAGGATTTTCTCAAGATGCGGGCTAAAGTCAAGCTCCTCGGCCATGAGACAGGCAGGAGCTGAAATTAAATTTTGGCTTAACTTTACATCACGTACATAATCCTTTAAGTGCTCTTTGAGCCAAATCAAGAGTTCCTCATAATCCTTTTCGGCTTTCTTAAGCTGACTTTCCTTTTTCTCTTTTTCTTTTTCATCAAGCACAAGCTCGCCCTTGCCAAGGGCCTTGAGCTTTTTTCCTTCATATTCACCAATAGCTTGGAGAATAAGCTCATCCACCGGCTCTGTTAGATATAAAATTTCATAGCCTTTTTGCCGCACAGCCTCTGTATGGGGAGAGTTTTCCAATAGCTGTCGGGACTCACCTAAGATATAGTAAATTTCTTTTTGTTCGGGATGCATCCTCTCCACATATTCTTTTAGCGTTGTTAACCCCTTCTCACTATTGGAAGACGGAAAGAGCAATAAGTTTTGCAATTTATCTTTATTCTCGAAGTCAGAATTTACCCCCTCTTTGAGCGCATTGCCGAATTCGCGATAAAAATCATAATAAAGCTCTCTTTCTTTATTAAGCATCTCTTGGAAGAAAGATAGAAGTTTATTCGTCAGACCTTTTCGGATGGCTACGATGTGTCGGTCTTGCTGCAACATCTCCCGAGAGATATTAAGTGGTAGATCGGCGGACTCTACCACCCCCTTCACAAAGCGCAAATACCGGGGTAAAAGATCCTCCAAGGCTTCGCTAATGAGCACTTTTTTTACGTAAAGCTGAAGGCCACTGCGATAGCTCTGGTAGTAAAAATCCCAAGGTGCCTTCTTAGGAATGTAAAGAAGGGCGGTGTATTCTATCCTTCCCTCAGCTTTATACAATAGATACTTTAAAGGATCATTCCAATCATGGGAGATGTGTTTGTAAAATTCGCGGTAATCCTCCTCTTTTACCTCTGATTTTGCCCTTTGCCACAAGGGCTTCATGGAATTTACTGTTTTCCATTTGAACTGGCTCTCGTCTTTTTCATTTTCTTTCACCTTTACCTTTATGGGATATGAGATAAAATCCGAATATTTCTTGATAATGCGCTCCAGAACCCATGTATTGGTGTAATCCTCTATTCCATTTTCGGGGTCCACCTCTTTGAGATAGAGGGTTATTTCTGTTCCTCGCCTTCCCCCCTCTTCGGTGTAAATTTCATAGCTGCCATTGCCCGTACTTGACCAATATGTCGTCTCCTCACCATCGGCCCGACGCGTTTTAAGCTCAACTTTGTTTGCCACCATGAAAGCGGAATAAAAACCAACACCAAACTGCCCTATGAGCTCCCCAGAGCGATCTTTATTTTCACTTTGACGTATTTTATGTAAAAATTCCCGTGTACCGGACTTAGCAATAGTGCCGATATGAGAGATAACTTCCTGTCTGCTCATACCTATGCCATTATCCCTAATGGTTAGGGTACGCTTTTGCGCATCAGTTTCCAGTTCAATACATAACTCCTCGCCAGCTGGCAAAAGCTCTGGGCGTCCAATGGCCTCAAATTTTAGCTTATCTATGGCATCGGAGGCATTAGAAATGAGCTCCCGTAGAAAAATTTCCTTGTTACTATACACAGAATGAATCATGAGGTCCAAAAGCTCTTTTGTCTCCGCTTGGAAGTTATGGATTTCCTTCTCTGCCATGGTTCTTCCCCAAAAGCTTTTTGCCAAATGTCAAGTGTTTTTTGAATCTTGACATTCTAACTTTTTGACACAACCAAAAAGTTGACGCTCTACGTCATCTGAGACAAGTTAGTTTATGCGGCTGGTGCTCTCAGGCGCGCATTACTCCCCAAAAGACTCCCGCGGCAAAATAGGCCGCAGAGCCAGAAAAGCCTGGCTATGGAACCTGAACACTCGATGCTCGCGTTTTGTTTGTGCCTGCAATTTTACTTCGACCCGAAGAGGTTCTTTCCAGCAATACTTTTGGCAATGGGGGTAAACGAGGCGTTTTAGGATTTTGGCAGTATTCTGGGTTTTTGCTGTTTTCAATTGCAATAGCTATCTAGATAAGGCGCATAAACCAGACCAGCTTGGGACACCCACATATACCGTGGGTGGCTTTGTCTGCTGTGTTTATACTGGGAGTCTTGTGCTCGAAAACAACGGCAGCGATGAGGTGGTGTTTACTGGCTTTGGTTATTATACATTTCCGACACCGCTCAAAGTGAAACATACCATGTGACAGTGAAGAGAAATCCACCAGGGCAGGTGTGCATGGTACACAATAGTGCTGGTACCATTTCTGGCGCCTACGTAAAGAACGTAAACGTGCAGTGCGCCTCCGACACCAACTGGGTACAAGATGCCTACCTCAAGGCATCCAATGCAGAGGGGGGTGATAACTTTGGCACCTCCGTCGCCATTTCGGGCTCAACCATTGTCGTGGGGGCCTGGTCGCAAGACTCCAACCAGACAACGATTACCAATGCCGATGGCCAGCCAGGCCTTCCTGATAAGGATGACTCCAGTAGCTCCGGGGCGGTCTATGTCTTCAAGGCGTTTTGAGTGCCGGCTGCAGCTATTATAGCATCCCATGCGGTGAGTATTTCGACCACAGCACATCGTTATCGTTTGGCGCAGTCTTGTGGCGAAGTGGTGGCTGGGAAGATGGGCAACATAAAATAACGTGCCTTACAACACCCCACTTTGGCTTCTCAACAGGCGGCATTATAGTTAGGTTCCTGGTCTTCTGGCATAAGTACCCAATCAATGGGTGAAATGCCCCCCGAAAATCCCTCGGGGGTAATTCCCTAAAGTATTCGTTTGCTCTGTTTCCATGAACCATTCTAAAGCAGAATCGCAACGACGCCAAGTGGCAGGGTCTTCGTTCACGGATTTCCTTTCGCGTAAGCGCATAGGGTAGTCCGTCGAACATGTAGTGCAAGTATTTGTATAGTTCATGGCCACACTATCGCGCGGTGGCCACGCGGGCGCATTTTCAATACGGCGATCGCGCGCCGCTATGCTGGGACCACAAGTTTAACTTTCATTTGCGGCCACTATGTATGAAGGGGTGACTGAACGCATCGCAGAGCATGTCGCTGACAAAAGCGTGCGCATTGGTGACTATGTGATTTCCGGTGGGGAGCCCGCCGCCGTAGTGATCCTCGACGCGGTGGCGCGCCCGATACCGGGAGTCATCGGCAATGCCGCATCCTTAGATGAGGAATCGTTTGAAAATGCGCCGAGTTGTGAGTATCCACAATATACCCGACCCGAAGTCTGGCACGGCCAACGTCTAACGAATGTTTTGCTATCGGGTGACCATGCGCGCATTGCGGCTTGGCGTGCAGCGCAAAAAACCGGATGAGACTTAGCTAAAACTTCTCATAAAGACGGGGGCTGGATAGCGCTGGGATCTGCGCCTCGACAAGAAGCGCGGTAGGTGCTGTGGCCTCGAAACTTCTCTCCTATGCCACTTTTTCTTCTCTTTCTTCGCTGGCGGTGGCCATGGGCACGATGTTTTCTGCCTCGCCCAGTCGGAAAAATTGAAGGGCATTGAGCAGTGCTGCAGTTTGCGAATTCATCTCTGCCGCCGTGGCAGCAAGCTCTTTGGCCGCCGAAGCGGTTTGCTGGGTAATTTGGTTCAACCGCACCATGCTATCGCTGATTTGCTTAGCGGCACGGTCCTGATCTTCGGAGGCCTCGCGGATGGCATTCACTTTCTGGGCAGTATCCTGCATACTTTCGGTGATCGACTTCAGCGAATTAACGGCATTTTCCGCAATTGCCGAGCTATCTTTGACCAAAAGCTGTATTTCCTTGGCGGCGCGACCACTGGTCTCAGCAAGTTTGCCCACCTCATTGGCTACCACGGCAAAACCACGGCCGTGCTCTCCTGCCCGTGCAGCCTCGATTGTGGCGTTGAGTGCCAAAAGGTTTGTCTGCGCGGCAATTTCCTCCACTATTTGGATTTTTTCCGCAATTTTTTTGAGTGCCTCCAAAGCCTGCATGACATCCTGCACACCCTGTTGCGTGTTCCGCAGCGCCACTGCGGCAGTTTTGTTGGTGTCGATGGCATGTTGCGCATTGCTGCGGATGAGCTTGGCCATTTCTTCCAATGCTGCCCCAGTCTCTTCTGCATATGCAGCCTGTTCCATTGCCCCGCGGTTAAGCATCTCAGCAGTGCTCGCCACTTGGCCTGCGGCAAGCGCAATCTCATTGGTGCTATCCTTAACTTGCTGCAGCGTCTCGCCCAGGCGCTGGATCATCGCAGCGAGAGATTGCATTATAGCACCAATCTCATCATGTCGGGGCGGAACATCAAAAGCCACTAAGTTGCCTCTTGCCCCATTATTTGTGATTGTCATAATTTGGGGAATGGGTTTAGTGATGTTCCTGATAAAGAGAAAGACAGAAAAAATGGCAAAACTGAGTGCAAGCGAAGTCAGGGCAATTCCCCAGTTACGCAGTACGCGGTAATGTTCAACGCGTTTTTCCAGAAGGATGTCCTGCTCTTGTACAGTCAGCCGCCAGAAGGCGAAGGCTTCTTTCAGGG